>NZ_CM149668.1:4800000-6246188 GCF_056173325.1 Nocardiopsis sp. iso_238
AGCCCCCGAAGGGGAACGCGAACTTCCGCTGGCTCCAGTTGGTGGTGGACCGTCTCTCCCCGAACGGACGAGCGAGTGTGCTGATGGCCAACGGCGCATCGCTGTCCACGAACGCCAAGGAAGCGGCCATCCGGAAGAACATGGTCGAGGACGGGGTGGTGGAGTGCCTCATCGCCCTTCCGGACCACCTCTTCACCGACACCACCATCCCGGTGACCCTCTGGTTGATGAGAGCCCCCCTGGGGGCATGCGAGGAAATCCTCTTCATCGACGCCAGTGGGCTCGGCACCATGGCTTCGCGTACCTCCCGGGTCCTGCGTGAGCAGGACACCGGACTCATCCGGCACACGCTGGAGAGTTGGCGGGCAGGAAGGGGGACCGACCCTGACGGGGAGGGGTCAGGCATCGGCCGTGCCGCCACTGTTCAGGAGGTCCGCGACAGAAACTATCTTCTTCGCCCCTCGATCTACGTCCCCGGCCGAGTGGCGCAGGCGAACCCGACTCAGCAGGACGACACCATCGACGCGCTCCTTCGAAAGCTGGTCTCCCTGGAGACCCGGCTCCCCGAAGTCGATGAAAGGGCCGACCAGTTCCTGAGAGAGGTAGGACCATGGACTCCCTGATCGGGCCCCTGCCCGACGACTGGACCGCGCACCGTCTGGAGGAGGTGTCCGAAGTACAGGCGGGCCCCTCGGGAGCGAGCCTTCCCTCACGGGAGTTCTCCGAACGGGGGATCCCCCTCGTGCGCCCGGGGAACATCGACACACGACGAGTGTCGGCGACCGGGCTGGTACGGCTGCCCCACGCACTGGCCGGGCGGCTCCACCGCTACCGGCTTCGGGCCGGTGACATCGTGGGTACCCGGACCGGAACTCTCGGAGCGTTCGCACTCGTCGACTCCGACCACGAGGGCTCTATCTTCAGTACCCAGCTCCTGAGGGTGAGACCGAACGACCGGGTGGACCCCGACTTCCTCCTGCAGTATCTGACGCTTCCCACCGTTCGAGACTGGATCGGTCGGCATACCTCGGGCAGCACGGTCAGATCGATCACCGCGACCACGCTACGATCCCTTCCGACGCCTCTGCCGCCGCACGGCGTCCAACAGTCGATCGGGGACTCCCTCAGGGCTCTCGACGACAAGGCACGGCTGCACTACGAGATCAGTCGAACCACGAGCGAACTACGCGACGCGCTGGCCCCGCTCCTGTTCTCACAGCGGGTCGCCCCCGCACGGGCCAGGTCATGACCTGCTGTCTCAAGGATCGAGTGCTGACCGTGTGCCGGGAATGTCCTGGTTCGTTCCCTGGTTGTACGGAAGGCACGGTCGACGACCGGGCTCGAGCTCCCACCCGCTCGCCCTCGTCGGCCGTCACCCCGGGTCTGGTGGCTTGAGCTCTGCTCGCCACCAGACTCGCCCCCTTTCTGGCCACTTCCGGCCACCGCAGCACGACCCGGCGATTCGAGCCCGGATAACCACCCGTTCCACCTCTTCCAGGTCGCTCCCGCGAGAAACACGTGACGGCCCCACCGCCATTTTCGGCACTCCGGCAATTCCCCCGGCGCGAGGGTGGTATAGATTTCGGCCGTGACCTCCAGAACCATTCCCCCTGCCGTCCGAGCGCTCGCCCCCGCGGCCGCGCTGGCCCTGTTGCTCTCCGGCTGCGGCCTTCTCAGGGCGGAGGAACCCGCCTCCACGGAGACCGAGGAGGGTGCCTCCGAGGAAACGGAGGCACCGGACACCGAGGAGGGCGGCCCCTCCAGGGAGAGGTCCACGGGGTCGAACTCCCTGGCCGACCCCGGCATCCTCACCGCGGCGTGCCAGCCCGAGTCCGGCTGGCTGGAGTTCACCCTCCACTCCGCCGAGGACGCCCAGGAGATCACCAGCGTCCGGTTCGACACCGCCGAGGCCGTCCACGCCGAGTCGGACGACCTCACCCACGGCCGTGCGGTGGACGCGCGGCGCGTCTCCCTGGAGACCTCGTGCGACACGGGCGCTCCGTCGCTGTTCCCCGAACGCGGCCTCGTCCTGGGCACCTTCGAGGAGAGGGTCGACGGCGTCGCCGTCACGGGGTTCGGGGTCATGGCCGAGGACGGCACGTTCACGGCGCTCAGCCCCGACCACGAGGAGTCCGGGGCCGACGCCCCGGCCGACCACGTCCACCCCGTGGCCGATCCGGAAGGGGACAGGATCGTCTTCGTGACGGAGACCGGCGAGGGCGAGGACACCGTCCGGGCCCTCGACCTGGAGAGCGGGGAGTTCACCGACCTCGGTACCTGTGACGGTCAGCAGGTCTGCGAGAACCTCACGATCATGCCGGGGCTCGACCGAGTCGCCATCGACGACGGCCAGAGCACTCCGATGGCAGTGGTCCTCGACGGCTCGACGGTGGTCCAGAGCAACGACCTGGGTCTGTCCTTCTTCGACATCGGGGACCAGGCCGACTCCGACGTGGTCGACCTGACCCTCAACTTCCTCAACCGGGACCGCACGACCGAGGTGGACGTGGACGCCAGCGGCACCGTTCAGGCCCTCGACTCCAACACCCTGCTCTTCGACGACGAGGTGCTGAGCGTCCTGGAATTCTCCGACAGCACCCTCGCCGGCTACGAGGAGGAGAACGCCACCACCCCGCGGAATCTGTGGGAGCCCCTGCCGGTCAACCGGACCCTGGCCCCCGACGGCGACGGGGAGAACTCCCACGTCGTACTTTCCCCCGACGGAGCCGAGATCCTCTTCCGCAACCAGCCCCAGAGCGGTCCGGCCAGCTGGTACAGGGTGCCCACGGACGGATCCGGCGCACCGGAGGAGCTGCCCGGGATGCCCGGGAACGTCTCGACGGTCATCGGTTGGCGATAACTCCTGAGGGCACCCACCTGGCCACAACCGGCCACCGGTCCCCAGGTGGGTCGTTCCGGCCTGTGCCGCCTCCGAATACTCCTGTTTCGAGCCGATTCTCGCGGGAAACGCATGGCCATTCTCACTGTCATTCCCAGAACTCCCCGAATTCCCACCCTCCGCGAGTGGGATAGATTTCGCCCGTGACCTCCAGAACCATTTCCCCCGTTATCCGCGCGCTCGCCCCCGCGGCCGCGTTGGCCCTGTTGCTCTCCGCCTGCGGCGGCTCCGACGGAGAGGGTGGATCCTCCGACGAGAACCAGGCGGGCGCCTCCACCGAAGAAGGGGCCGAGGACGCCGCGAACCAGCCCTCCATCACCGACGCGGGTCTGCTCGCCGTTGCCTGCGACAACACCACCAACGTCTTCACCCTGCACTCCCCCGACGACGGTTCCGAGATCACCAGCGTGACCTTCGAGAACAGCCCGGAGCCCGCGGATCCCCCGGAGGCACTCGACCACGGCCGAGCGGCCTCCCCGAATCCAACCGGCCTCAGTATCTGTTCGAAGAACCTCATCCACCTTTCACCGGACGAGCAGCTGCTCCTGGTGTCCTATGAGGAGGAGATCAACGGCAACACCGTGAGCAACTTCGGGGTGCTCTCACCGGAGAACGGCGTCACCACGTTGTCCCCCGAGCAGGAGATCTCCGACTTCGGGACCCCCGTGAACTACGAGCACCCCACCTACGACGCTCTGAACGAACGCATCCTCTACGTGGAGTACGAAGGCGACAACCGCCGCACCGGAGCGGTCAAGGCCATGGACCTGTACAGCGGGGACGTCAGTGACGTCGGCAGCTGCGAGGACACGTGCGGCCAACTCCAGGTTCTGCCCGAGACCGGAACCCCGGTTCTGAGCGACCTTGTCGGCCAGGGCAAGCTCCTCGAGTCTCCGGACGGTACGACCCTGATCTACGCGGACAGCAACAGCAGCGGCCTCCAGCTGGGCTTCTTCGGCCTCGAGACGGTCACCGAGGACGCCCCGGCGCTGATCGGCACCGGCCAGGCGCACGAGCTGACCGAACGCGAGGTGAACCTGCAGACGAACGGCCTGCCCGTGTTCGTCGACGACAACACCCTGCTGATCGCGGACAACTCCCTGTCTGTCGTGGAGTTCACCGAAGAGACGCTGGAAGAGTACGCGGGCGACCGGGAACAGGAGCCCGTCACCCAATGGGATCCGCTTCCGACCGCACACACGCTCATTCCGGAGAGCCCCCGGGTCAACACCTACCCCTTCGTCTCGCCGGACGGCACCGAGGTCCTCTTCGTCTCGAAGCCGGAGACCGGTGACGAGAGCTGGTACCGCGTCCCCCTCGACGGCTCCGCTGAGCCCGAGGAGGCCTTCCCGTCCCCCGTGTACGGGGAGTCGATCATCCGCTGGCAGTGAGTCCCGACGGTCCTCAAACCGACCAGTCGTGAGTGGCACGGAGGGGGCGGCGCCTCTCGCGCCGCCCCCTCCCTCGTTCCACGGGGTCCCTCAGGCCAGGCTGCGCCGGGGGTTCCTGGCGGGGGCGGTCATGGACATCCGGATGACGGCGGGCACCTGGTCGAGTTCGAGGGCGCCGCGCAGGTTGGTGATGGCCTCCGAGCGGACGCGCCGCCAGATCCCGGCCACGTCGGCGTCGTCCTCCAGGGTCAGCGCCAGCCGAAGGTGGGGGCGGTCGCCCGACTCCGTGAGGCGGGCCCGGGCCCGTCGCACACCCGGATAGTCCGCGACCTCCTGCTCCAGGGCGCCCCGGGCTGCGCTCTCCGACATCTCCACGTTGCCCGCCTCGTCGCGCGCCAGGTACAGGCGGCCCACCGTGTCGTTCATGCCCTGCACCATCAGCCACCGCAGGGCCAGGAATCCGGCCACGAACGCGACGGCCACCGCCACGTAGGGCACCCACTGCTGGGCGAGCACCTCGTTGGTCCGGTCCCCGAGCAGCGGGGTGGCGGCGAGGTCGCCGCCGAGGAGGCCCCGTCCGGCGGCCAGGGCCGCGAGGCCCGCCGCCAACAGGACGACACCCACGATCACCAGGCCCAGGCGGTTGCCCCGGGCCGACCTTCGAGACCTGTCCCTCGCCATGGTCAACCCTCCGCGTATCGAACGTGCGTGGCGATCCGCATGCTGCGCAGCGGGGCCAGCTCCTCCAGCCGGTGTTCCACGGCCGAGGTGACCTCGGCGGGCAGCCCGTGCGAGTCACGCATCCCGGTGCGCACGTGGACCCTGAGCCGGTTGCCGCGCACGGCCACGTGCACGTGGTCGACCCCGCTCACGTCCTGCGCCGCGGCCGCCACCGCCCGCCGCAGGGCGGGCCGGGTCAGGCCGACGACCAGCGCCGGGTCGTCGGTGCGCAGCGCGGTCCACCGGCTCCGCCCCGGCGCCAGCGCCACCACGATCAGGGCCAGCCCGATCAGCGCCAGGACCGCCGAGGCGATCTGCACGGACGGCTCCGACCAGGTCGTGGCCGCGGCGTAGTCCGTCGCCGGAGCGACCGGGATCAGCCGCAGCGGGTTGCCCGCGAGCGCGGCGATGACCTCGGCGGCGGCGACCACGGCCACCACCAGGATCAGCAACCCGGTGAGGACCGCGGGCCATGACCTGCGCGGTCGGAACGTGTGGACGGCGACCCGCTTGGCGCGGCGGTCGATCCCCTGGCTCGGACGGCCGAGCGCTTCTTCCACAGTGGTCATGTCAGCGCACCAGCTCCGCGATCTCGATGTCGATGTGGTGGACCTGCTTGCCGGTGATCCGCTCGACCCGGTCCTTGACGTGGCCGCGCACCTCCTCGGCAACCTGGCGCGCGGGCCTCGGGTAGCGCACCCCGACCCGCAGCCGCAGGAGGACGATCTCCCCGCTCACCCTGGCGCGGGCCGCCCGGGACCGCGCGGCCCGCGCCCCGGCGACCTCCCCGACGGCCCTGGCCGCCACCTTCTCGATGGCGGCCCCGGGGATGTCCGTGCGGCCTCCGGGGTCCCGGTCCCGGGCGTGCCTCCCGGCCTCCCCCTCGGGGGCGGGTCCCCGCTGACGAGGGACGGTGTCACTGCGAACCCCGACCACGACCTCACCCCTGTCTACGCCGACCGCCGTGTGAACATCTCGGCGAGGTCGATCTCACCCTCCATCGCCCGGCCCGCGACGAACCCGACGAGGCCGAGGACCAGTACCAGCGCGAAGGCGGGGAACCCGCCGAACGCCGCAGCGAGCCCGAGCACCGTCCCGTAGGACAGACCAACGATGGGCCACATGGCTACCCCCTCTAATCCCTGCTTGTAGGTCTAGCTGGCGGTGCGTGTGCCGTCTCCGAGCCCGGCGACCACGTCCTCCACGGACACGTGGACGGCGCGGCCGCCGGACAGCGGGGCCAGGCCCCGGCGGATCTCGGCGGCGATCTCCGGCAGCGGACGCCCGTAGCGGAGCACCACACCGACCTCGACGTGGTCCTCCCGCACTGCCACCCCCCGGACACGGCCCCCGGGCACCGCGGTGCTCAGGGTTCCGAAGGATCCGGAGGACAGTTCCACCACGTCGGAGAAGCGCAGTGCGCCCTCCGCGAGGGCCCGTGCGACCGCGCCCCGGTCGTCGCCGCTCACGGCTACTGGACCCTGGGCTCGGAGCCGCCGTCGTCGGCGGACTCGTCGTCCTCGGGCAGGTGGATGTCGTCCACCCGGATGTTGATCTCGGTGACCTCCAGGCCCGTCATCCGCTCGACCGCGTGGGTGACGTTGCGCCGCACGGCGGAGGCGAGGTCCTGGATGGCGGCCCCGTACTCGACGACCAGGTCGATGTCGACGGCGGCCTGTCGTTCCCCCACCTCGACGGAGACGCCCTGCGCCACCGACCCGGAGGAGCTGCCGCCGCTCACGGCGTCGCGTACCGCCCCGACCACGCGCGCCGCGCCGCCGCCCATGGCGTGGACGCCGCCGATCTCGCGGGCCGCCATACCGGCGATCTTGGCCACGACGCCGTCAGCGATCTGCGTGTGTCCGTGCTCGTTCCTGCTCGCGGAGTCGCCGCCCTTGGACTCACGGGCGCTCGGTACCGCCGATTCGGTCTTGATGTCCGACACTGGTCCCCCTACGCAGTGCGAAAACCGTCCTGGACGCCGCTACTTCTTCTTGAAGACGCCCTTGATCTTGTCCTCGGCCTTGTCCTTGAGGTCCTCGGCCTTGTCCTTGGCCTTGTCGGCGGCGTCCTTGGCCCCCGCCTTGGCCTGGTCGACCTTGCCCTCGGCCTCGGTGCCCTTGTCCCCGGTGACCTTGCCGAGGGCTTCCTTGCCCTTACCGGCCGCGTCGTCGAAGTGCTTGCCCATGAGTACCCCCTGATCAGAGCCGATACGGCTCAGGGTTGTCAGTCCGAAACCCGTGTCGCCCCCGGGTCGGGACGACCGGAACGGTTTCGGCCTCATCACACCTTATACGCACTCTATGTAGCCAACAAGACACCAGCAGTCATGATTTGCAGGTCAGAAGGGTCACGGTGATTCCATCCTTGCCCCAAAAACACATCCGGAACCCCGGCTGGGCTGGAAAAACGTCAGGGGTGCCCGTAGGCACCCCTGCGTCCGAAATCGTGTTGTGCCCGCCGCGTCGCCGGGCCGGGCGGCGACCCTAGCCGAAGATGACCGTCCGGTCCCCGTTGAGCAGGACCCGCCGCTGGGCGTGCCAGTTCACGGCGCGCGCCAGGGCCACGGACTCCAGGTCCCGGCCGATCGCGGTGAGCTGCTCCGGGCTGTGGGTGTGGTCGACCCGCGAGACCTCCTGCTCGATGATCGGGCCCTCGTCCAGGTCGGCCGTGACGTAGTGGGCGGTGGCACCGATCAGCTTCACTCCGCGCGCGTGCGCCTGGTGGTAGGGACGGGCGCCCTTGAAGCTGGGGAGGAAGGAGTGGTGGATGTTGATGATGCGCCCGGACATCTTGGTGCACAGCTGCTCGGAGAGCACCTGCATGTAGCGGGCCAGCACCACCAGGTCCACGTCGTAGGAGTCGACCAGCTCCAGGACCCGCCCCTCCTGCTCGCCCTTGCTCTCGGGGGTGACCGGCAGGTGGTGGAAGTCCACGCCGTAGGAGTCGGCCAGGAACTCCAGGTCGGGGTGGTTGGAGACCACCGCCGCGATGTCGATGTCCAGCAGACCGCTGCGCTGGCGGTAGAGGAGGTCGTTGAGGCAGTGCCCGAACCGGGACACCATCACGATCATGCGGGGGCGCACGTCCCGCGCCTGGAGGTCCCACTCCACGAACGAGCCGCCGTCGCCGCCGCCGAACCCCCCGGCCAGGGCGGCGAAGGCTCCGCGCAGGACGTCCTCGCTGACCGCGCCCGCGTGCCCCGCCTCGGCCACGAACTGCGTCCGGAGGAAGAAGCGACCGCTGAAGTGGTCACCGTACTGCTGACTCTCGGTGATGTTGCAACCGTGGTCGGCCAACAGGTTGGCCACCGCCGCGACGATGCCCCGGCTGTCGGGGCAGGAGAGGGTCAGGACGTACTCGCGCTCGTTCATGAATGGAAACAACTCCCGGGGTCGACCGGCTGATCAGCCGTGACGCCCCAGGATATCCAGCGTGCGGCACCCACGGGGCCGCCGCCCGGGTATCCCGCGTCACCCGCGCCTGACCCGAAAAGCACGAAATCGGACCCTCCGGACAATATGAAGCTCATTCATGTTCTGGCATCCTCGGGAACATGACGAGACTGCGTGAGAAGTACGAGGCCGCGACGCGCGACATCCAGGCCCCCTTCGCCATGGTCGACCTGGCCGCCTTCCGCGCCAACGCCGCGGACCTGACCCGCCGCGCCCACGGACGGCCCATCCGGGTGGCCAGCAAGTCCGTGCGCTCCAGGGCCCTCCTCCGCGCCGTCCTCGACCTTCCCGGGTACGAGGGCGTCATGGCCTACACCCTCCCCGAGGCGCTCTGGCTGGCCACCGGAGACACCGAACCGCTCAGCGACGACATCCTCGTCGCCTACCCCACGGCGGACACCGACGCCCTGGCCGAACTCGCCGCCTCACCCGGCGCCGCCCGCGTGATCACCCTGATGGTCGACGACACCGCCCACCTCGACCTCATCAGTGCCGCGGTCGCCCGGGCCGACCGAGCCCCCGACGCGCCCCCGATCCGGGTCTGCCTGGACATCGACACCAGCTGGCAGCCGCTCGGCTCCGGCCTGCGCGTGGGCGCCTACCGCTCCCCCGTCCGCACCCCCGCGCAGGCGGCCGCGCTCGCCCGCGCCGTCGTGCGCCGCCCCGAGCTGGAACTGGACGGGATCATGGCCTATGAGGGGCAGATCGCCGGAGTGGGCGACGCGCCCCCCGGCCGCCCCCTGTACGGCCGGGTCCTGCGCGCCGTCCAGCGCCGCTCCGCCGTCGAACTGGCCAGACGAAGAGCCGCGATCACCCGCGCCGTCCGCGGTGTCAGCGAACCGCGCTTCGTCAACGGCGGCGGCACCGGCAGCCTCCACACCACCGGGCGCGAACGCGCCGTCACCGAGCTGGCCGCCGGTTCGGGTCTCTACCAACCGCACCTGTTCGACCAGTACCGCTCGTTCCGGGGCCGCCCCGCCGCCCTGTTCGCCCTGCCCGTCGTCCGCCGCCCCGCCCCGAACGTGGCCACCGTCCTCGGCGGCGGCTACCCGGCCTCGGGGCCCGCCGACGCCCACCGCCCCCCGGTCCCCCACCTGCCCGCCGGTCTGTCCTACAGCTCCACCGAGGGTGCCGGAGAGGTCCAGACCCCACTGATCGGTGAGGCCGCCCGCGGGCTCCGCGTCGGTGACCGCGTGTGGATGCGCCACGCCAAGGCCGGGGAACTCTGCGAACGCTTCGACACCCTGCACCTCGTCGACTCCGACACCGGGACCTACGAGGGCTCCGTCCCCACCTACCGGGGCGAGGGCCGGACCTTCCTCTGACCCACTGCCCCCACGGCGGCGCCCGACACGACGAGGGGCCCGCGCGAACTCTCGCGCGGGCCCCTCACTGCCTTCGGTGGGCCGGAAACGGCCCGGGTGCGGCTACTTCCGCTTGCGGCGGACCGCCCAGGCGACGACGCCCACCGCGACGACCGTACCCACCCCGGCCATCAGGAGGAGCGCCTCCGGGGGCAGCTGGCCGCGCGACTGGTAGGTGGTCACCACCTTGTCGTCGCCCTTGACCACGATGCTGCCCTCCTCCGGGTGCACCAGGCGGCTCTCCACGCGTACGGCGCCGCCGCCGAACACGAGTGCGCGGGCCTCGTCGAAGATGCGGGTGCCCCGGTCCTTGGCCCGGTCGATCTGCCGCCGGGCGATGTTGGCCGGTCGGGCCTGCACGCTGAGCTCGTCCAGCGTCTCCGCCAACCGGCGCTGCTCTCGGGTGATCTCGGCCTGGAGTTCGGCGGGGGTCTGGCGCGGTTCGGTCTCGTGTCCCGTCATGGGGTGCCTCTCTTCACTAGCGCACGGTTGTCTGAGAGCCCGAGTCCGAGCCGGTGTCCCGACCCTGTTCCTCCGCGCCGTCGAACGGACTGGAGAATCTCAGCGCGCCATCGATTCCGTCGACCACGCGGAAGAAGTCCCGCGTGGACAACCACAGTTTATAGATGATGGCGATCTCGAAGGCGAGCAGCGAAACGCCCACGAACGCGGTGATCCAGCCGATCACCGGCGGCCCGAAGACCACCGCCGCGACCGGCGACACCACGAAGACCGCCATCTGGAACTCGATCCCGCCCACCAGGTGGGTCCGGATCCGTCGGGCGTTGAGGGCCGCCCAGAACCGCTGGTACCAGGGGAAACGTGTACGGAACTCCTGGTGCAGGTCCACCTTGGGCAGCGTCAGGTCCGGCTGCTTGCCAGCGGTGCGCTGGTTGCGGGCCTCCCGCTCGTTCTGGCTGCGCAGGATCTGTTCCAGGACGCCGATGCCGTGCCGCAGCACCGCCTGCTCGCCGCCGTCGCTCATGGTGCGGCCGCCGCCGCCCGTCGCGTCGCCGGTGGCGTCGCGCTCCGGCTCCAGCATGGACAGGGTGGCGCGGGCCCGCTCCAGGGCGGCCGCCAGGTGCGAGCGCATCTCACGGCGGACCTTGTACACCTGGAGAGCGTTCAGGTACCGCAGCATGTCCAGGAAGACCACGGCCAGCGCCAGCCAGACGAACGCCACGTGCCCGGTCTCCCGGTACTGGCCGCCCATGAGGGCGACCACGCACACCAGGACCCTGAACCGGTCCGAGACGTAGTCCATCCACGCCCCGAAGAGCGACTCCGAACCGGTGAGGCGGGCCAGCTTGCCGTCCGTGCAGTCCACGAGGAAGCAGAGGTAGTAGAGCAGCGCTCCCAGGAGCAGGAGCTGCCAGTAGCCGAACGCGAAGCACACGGCCGCGCCCAGGCCGAGGAAGAGGGCGACGACGGTCAGCTGGTTGGGGGTGACGGCCGTCCGGTTCGCGAACAGTCGCACGAGCCGGACCGCGATCGGGTCGACCAGGTACACCGTCAACCAGGAGTCGCGTTCCTTGAGGGTACGAGCCCTGACCTCGTCGAGTGTGTATCCAGGCATCGTGACGAACTACTCCCAAAGCGAAGCGGATGTGTCCCGGTCCGTGGCCGTCGGACACACCATCGGGTCACGGGAGACCCGCGCACGCTGCGCCATGTCCCAGAGGACGACCAACCTATAGCACAGGGTCAACAATAGGTGATCGAACCGTTGGTCGATCCCAAAGCGGATGAACCGAACCGGAATCGCAACCGAAGATCATCCGCCCCGACGACCAGCGCCGACGAACCGGCCCTCCCTCCGCTCAGGCGGATCTCGTACTGTGAGGCGTGAACGACGCGGACCGTCGCACGCGGTCCGCCAGCAGCAGACAGGAAGACACAACGTGAGCGACCCCATCCGCCTTGAGCCCGGCGACCAGGCTCCCGACTTCACCCTCAGCGACGCCGACGGCCAGCCCGTCACCCTGAGCAAGGTCCTGGCCGACACCGGCAAGAGCGTCGTCCTGTACTTCTACCCGGCCGCCATGACGCCCGGGTGCACCACGCAGGCCTGCGACTTCCGCGACAACATCGCGGAGTTCGCCAGTGCCGGGTTCACCGTCCTGGGCGTCTCCCCGGACACGTCCGAGAAGCTGGCCCGGTTCCGGGAGCAGGAGAGCCTGACCTTCACCCTGCTCGGTGACCCGGAGAAGGACACCCTCCGCGCCTACGGCGCCTTCGGTGAGAAGAAGAACTACGGCCGCGTCGTCCAGGGCGTCATCCGCTCCACCGTCATCGTGGGCACCGACGGCAAGGTGAGCAGGGCCTTCTACAACGTGAAGGCCACCGGCCACGTGGACCGCGTCAAGAAGGAACTGGGCGTCTGAGCCCGCCGACCGGCCGTCCGGCGGCCACGGGCCCCGGACGGCCGGTCGAGTCCCCGATCCCGGTAGAGTGACCCCGTCGGGGCCGTAGTCCAACTGGCAGGAGACGGCAGCTTTAGGTGCTGTACAGTGCGGGTTCGAATCCCGCCGGCCCCACTCGCCCCGGGAGCCCTTCGGAGGAGCCCGGCGGAACCAGGAACGACGAGAGGCGCGCGAACCCGTTCGCGCGCCTCTTCGTGTGTCCGGTGGTCACAGACCGAAGAGCGCCCACACGACCAGGGCCAGCAGGGCGACCACGCCCAGGCCCACGCCCGCCGCCACGGTCAGGTGGCTGCGCTCCGAGTGCTTGCCCGACTTGGTCAGCCCCAGCGTCTCCGTGGACTCCCGGATGGAGAGCATGATCGAGTTGACCGCCTCGGGGCTGTTGCGCAGCCGCTCGCTGATGGACTCGGCCAGCACGTGCGCGCCCGCGCGGAAGTGCTCCCGCGCCGACTCGCGCTCCTCCGGCTCCTCGTCGCCGTCGGCCCCCTCCTCGGACCCGGCCGCGGAGGACCGCTCCGGGTCGGTGCG
Organism: Nocardiopsis sp. iso_238; assembly: GCF_056173325.1. NCBI lineage: Bacteria > Bacillati > Actinomycetota > Actinomycetes > Streptosporangiales > Nocardiopsidaceae > Nocardiopsis > Nocardiopsis sp. iso_238. Next base: position 4,812,781 of record NZ_CM149668.1, read on the forward strand.
CTCGGGGGCCCAGGGAGCCAGGGCCGCGATCCGCAGCATCTTGGCGGCGTTCTCCGCGCGCAGCCGCTCACCCGGCTCGACCCGCAGCATCCCGGCGAGCACCGGAGCGAGCGGACCGGCGTTGGTGGCCTCTTTGGGCTCGTCCAACGGCTCCTGGCGCAGGATCTTGATGTAGCCCTTGCGGTCGTAGGGCGGGTAGCCCTCGACCGCCGCGTACAGGGTGGCGCCCAGGGACCAGATGTCGGACTCCGGGCCGACCGGACCGGCCTTGGCGCGCTCCGGCGGGATGTAGGCGGGTGAACCGATGATGCGTCCGGACGCGCTCAGAGCGGACTCGCCGTTCCAGGCGGCCAGGCCGAAGTCGGTCAGCACCACCCGTCCGGCCTCGCTGATCATCACGTTGTCGGGCTTGACGTCGCGGTGGACGATGCCCTCGTTGTGCGCCACCTTGAGCGCGTCGATCAGCTGGAGCCCGATCTCGGCCACCCGCTGGTACGGCAGCGGGCCGCCCACCTGGATGATCTCCTCCAGGGTGGAGGCCTCCAGCAGCTCCATGACGATCCACGGCCGCTCGTCCTCGTCCACGACGTCGAGGACGGTGACGAGGCTGGGGTGGACGAGGCGCCCGGCGACCCGGGCCTCCCGCGTGGTGCGCTGGACCAGTGACTCGCGTTCGTTCCGGCTCAGGTCCGAGGGCAGGCGGAGCTCCTTGACCGCCACCTCCCGCTTGATGACCAGGTCGGTGGCGCGCCAGACGGTACCGACACCGCCGCGGGCGATCTCGGAGGTCAGCTGGTAGCGACCCTTGAGCAGCCGACCACCGCCCTCCGGCTCAGCCACGGCCGCCTCGGGACGCGCGGCGTCGGGCGACGTCTGGGGCCGCTGGGTGTGCGGGTTTTCTAGGGAGGACACGGTTATCCACGGGTCCATTCACCGGCCATGGTGGCCTCCTGCGGAGCATTGCGGTCGCTGTCACCACTTAGGTGCACGGATCACTCGTTATACCAGGATGACGCCGGGGCCACGCCGCTGGTTGTCTGATGGCTGACACATAGGTTCGGTTTCGTTATGTCCGAGGGAGAGCCACGCATACCGTGACGAGGCTCTCCCTTACCAATCCTTGACCCGGGCGGTCCTCACGTGCACGTGCGTGCGCGCGGGCACCGCCTTCGGGGGATCAACTCCAGAGGGACTCGGGCGTCCGTACCTCGACCGGCCCGACGCCGGTCTTGGCCAGCGGTTCGCGCAGGCTGTCGGCGTCACCGACCACCACCACGACGGCCTCCTCGGGACGAAGGTACTCGACGGCCGCGGAGTTCAGGTCCTCGGCGGTGAGCTTCTCGTACCCGGCGCGGATGCGGTCCACGTTGTCGTCGGGAAGGTCGTGCACGACCATGTCGACCAGTGCCCCGGCCATGGCGCGGGCCGTGGAGTAGGTGACCGGCAGGCCCACGGTGTTGGACTCGCGGACCGTGGACAGCTCGTCCTCGGTGACGCCCTGGTCCCGCAGCTTGTTCACCTGCTCCAGGGAGGAGGTGACCGAGTGCGCGGTGGTCCCGGCCTCGACCTGCGTGCTCATGAAGAACACACCGCTGTCGCGGCGCAGGTCGAAGCGGCTCCCGGCGCCGTAGGTGTAGCCCAGCCGCTCACGCAGTTCCATGTTGAGGCGGGAGGTGAACATCCCGCCCAGGATCTCACCGATGCCCTCGGCGCGCGGCAGGTCCACCTGCGAACGCGAGGGGGCCCGGTGCGCGATGACCAGGGCCGACTGCACGGAGCCGGGCCGGTCCACGATGAGCACGCGCGGCAGGTCGCCGGGCGGCGGGGCGGGCTCGGTGGTCTGGCGCTCGGGCGCGGGCGCGGCGTCGCCGAACACGATCCGGCCCAGCTCCTCCAGGTCCACGTTGGCGAGGTCCCCGACGACCACGAGGGTCCCGGCGACCGAGGCGATCGAGTCGGCGTGGAAGCGCGCGACGGTCTCGGGGGTGATGTCGGCCAGCTTGACCGGTCCGCCCGCGAGCGGCGTGGCGTAGCGGCCGGTGAACAGCTGACCGCCGAGGCTGCGCATGGCCAGCGTGGAGGCGGAGGAGGCGTCCAGCCAGAAGCGCTCCAGCAGCTGCTCGCGGCGGCGCACGACGTCGTCGGGGTTCAGGGCCGGACGGCGCACGGCGTCCGCGAACAGGTGGACGGCCTCACCGAGGCGGTTGGTGGGCGCGTCCAGGCCGGTGATGAAGCCGTCCCAGTTGACGCGCGCGATCCACTCGGCGCCGTGGCGCTCCAGGGCCGGGGCCAGGGAGCTGTTGCCACCAGGGCCGTCCTCCAGGGCCTCGCTGGTCAGGGCGCTGACGCCCATGGCGTCGAGCGGTTCGACGGCACCGCCGAAGGGGTGCACGAGGCGGAGCGAGGCCAGCTGCTGGCCGGGGACGTCGAGGGCGACGATGGTGCCGCCGCCGACGGTGATGCGCTGGGGCTTGGGAAACGTGAAGGACGCGGGCGCGCCGAGGTCCGGGCGGTTCTGCTGCATGCTCTGCGGCTCTTTCTGCGGCTGGGCGGGAACGGGGCGGTTACGCCTGCTGGGCGTGGGCCGCGGCGTCGGCCTCGGCTTCCGCCTGGAGCGTCTCGGCGGCGGTCTCCGGCTCGGGGTCGAACCGGACGATCAGCATGTTGTCGTCCACGAGCAGGTTCGCAGCGGCGGCGCGGACCTCCTCGGCGGTGATGTCCGCCCAGCGCTCGGGCCAGGTGAAGGCGAGCTCGGGGTCGCCGAGCAGCTGGGTGCAGCTGCCGATGGTGTCGGCCAGACCGGAGGGGCTGGCGATGGAGTGCAGGTGCTCGCGTTCCAGGACGGCGCGGGCGCGGTCGAGCTCCTCGTCGGTGATCCCGTTGCCGAGCCTGGCGACCTCCTCGCGGATGGCCTGCTCCAGGACGTCGCCCTCCACGCCCTCACGGGCCAGCATGTTCACCAGCAGGAGGCTGTCGGTGTAGCGGAAGGGCAGGATGTCGGCGGAACCGCCGCCGTCGTCGGCGGCGATGGGCCGGTCCACGACCAGCGAACGGTACAGGCGGCTGCCCTGTCCCTGGCCGAGGACGGCGGCGGCCAGCTGGGCGGCGTCGTGGCCGCGCTCGCCGTAGGAGGGGACGCGGAAGCCGATGAAGACGCCGGCGGCCGGGACGGTCTCCGTGACGGCGTCCCGCACGGGGCCGCCCAGGGGGGCGCGCAGCGCGGGGTCAGGGGTCTCGGGGATCTCCTCGCGGGCGGGGATGCCGCCGAAGTACTTCTCGACCCTGGCCAGGACGTCCTCGGACGCCAGGTCGCTGACGATGGTCAGCACGCAGTTGTCGGGGCCGTAGTGCGCCTTGTGGAACGACTTGACGTAGTCCAGGTCGGCGGCGTCCAGGTCGGCCATGGAGCCGATCGTGGAGTGGTGGTATGGGTGGCCCTCGGGGTAGGCCAGGCGCAGGATGCGCTCCAGGGCCGTGCCGTAGGGCTGGTTGTCGTAGCGCTGGCGGCGCTCGTTCTTGACGACGTCGCGCTGGTTGTCCAGGACCTCCTGGGTCATGCCGTCGCGCAGGGTCGCCAGCCGGTCCGACTCCAGCCAGAGGACGGTGTCCAGGGCGTGCGTGGGCACCGTCTCGAAGTAGTTGGTGCGGTCCGTCGAGGTGGAGGCGTTGATGTCACCGCCCAGCCGCTCGACCACGTCGAAGTGCTCGCCCTTGGTGACGTTCCCGCTGCCCTGGAACATCAGGTGTTCGAACAGGTGCGCGAACCCGGTGCGGCCGGTCACCTCGTGCCGAGATCCGACCCCGTACCAGAGGTTGACCGAGGCGACCTGGCCGGTGGAGGCCGGAGCCGTCACCAGACGCAGTCCGTTGTCCAGCGTGTACTGCTCGACCCGTCCCGCCGTTCCCATGGTGGTCACCAGCGCATGCACCCCATCAAGTTCCGTTGACTGCTTCACCGAACACGACCCTATGTCCTCGGACCCCTTCCGGGACACACGATTCGGGCAATCCACGGACGCGAACCTGCCCCCCGTCCCGGCCGCACCGCAGAGCACGGAACCGGGCCCTGAGCCCCGCCCAGGACCCCGGCCACAGCCGTGAGTCCCGCCCGCACACCGCCGCCACGAGGGGGTGCCCGTTCGGCGCCGGAGAGGGTTCTGGAGGTGCCGCAGGTGGGATTGCGAGGAACGAGCCATCACACCGAAGGTGCCGAAGGTTCCTCTGCAAAGGCGCCGAACCCCGGGCCGAAGCGAAGCGGAGGCCCAAAAAGGTGAGAGCGCCGGAGAGGGTTCTGCAAGAGGAGTCAAGCCGCCAGCGAGGAACGAGCCAGGCGTAGACGACGATGAAGAATCCCTCTGCAAAGGCGCCGGACCCCGGGCCGAAGCGAAGCGGAGGCCCAAAGAAGTACAGCCCTACCCGCTTCTATCCGTTCCGGTACTCGGTGGTGTCCATCGACGCGGCGATCTCGTCGTAGACGGCGCTGTACTGGGCGTCCACGGACCACACGTAGAGGAGCACGTCGCTCTCGGGCAGGAACCACATACGGACCTCGAAGGTGTCGTCGTTGTCGCAGGTGACGGTCCACAGCGAGTGGTGGGACTTGAGGCCGTCCGCGTGCTCGAAGACGTTGCCGGGCCCGGTGGTGAGGTTCGCGCCCTCGACCCCGATGTTGCCCGAGGCGGCGGTGTTGAGGCTGCGGCAGCTGTCGGTGTTGTCCGCCCAGCCGTCGTCGTCGTGGAAGGCGTCGTCCTTCTTGGGCCAGCTCTGCGGGTGCTGGTCGGCCTGCTTGGGGACGAGCTGGATCGAACCGTAGGCGCAGGAGCTCTGTCCGGGCGGGGTCATGCACAGCTGGGAGCCGTCGTTCTGGACGTCCCAGTCCTCGGGGGTGTCGATCCGCACGCCCATCACGTCGGCGTTGTCGAAGCCCTCCGGGCCGGGCGGTTCGACGGCGGGCATCATGCCGCTCTCGCCGCGCTCCAGTTCGATTCCGCCCGAGGCCTCGTCGGAACCGCAGGCGGTGAGCGCGAGCAGGGCCGCAGCGGCGACCGCCGCCACGCGACCGCCCCCCAGCCGGTGCCGAACCAGGTCCGTCGTGCCCGCCATTGTCCGTTCCGCCCTTCTCGTACGGTCCCCGACCTCGTGTCTGACAGATCGGAGCACAGTCGACCATAGCGCCCCCGACACACCCTCCGCGCCGGGCCACCTCCCCCACTACTCTGGGTCCATGGTGGACCTCGCGAAGATCACTGAGCCCTTGTCCCTCAACCGGTTCGGCCCCCGGCCCAAGGGGCCGTTGGTCCTGGAGCTGGACCTCACGGAGGGTGTCGCCGACGAGGCGCCGGGCGACCCCCTCAGCCAGATCATGAACAGGCGCAAGCAGCACTACCTGGAGGTGCTGGAGGGCATTCGCAGAGGCGCCCGCGACCCGGACGTGGGCGGTCTGATCGTACGGGTGGACGCCCGCTCCCTGGGGATCGCGAAGATCCAGGAGCTGCGCGACACCGTCACCGACTTCCGTGCCACCGGCAAGCCCGCCGTGGCCTGGGCGGACACCTTCGGGGAGGCCGGGGACGGCAACCTGCCCTACTACCTGGCCACCGCCTTCTCCCGGGTGGTCCTGTCCCCCACCGGCCTGGTGGGGCTGAGCGGCCTCATGTCGCGCACCACCTTCCTCAAGGGCGCCCTGGACCGGCTCGACGTGAAGTTCGAGGCCGGGGCCCGGCACGAGTACAAGAACGCGATCAACCCGTACACCCAGACGGGGTACACCGACGCCCACCGCGAGGCCGCCGGGCGGCTCGTCGCGTCCATGAGCGACCAGATCGTCGGGGCGGTCGCCAAGAGCCGCGGGCTCAGCGAGGAGAGGGTCCGGGAGCTGGTCGCGACCGCGCCGATCCTGGGCCAGGAGGCGCTGGACGCCGGGCTCGTCGACCAGCTCGCCTACCGCGACGAGGTGTACGCCGAGCTGAACGCCGAGGTGCGCGCGCGGAAGGGGGAGGACTCCCCCGAGCCCGCCCTCCAGTTCGTCACCCGCTACCACCGCAAACACGTCCCGCCGCCCCGGCCCCGGATCGCGGACGGCGGCGACCACATCGCCCTGATCTCCGCCAACGGCGGCATCAACCTGGGAAAGAGCCGCCGCTCCCCGCTGGGCGGCAGCGTGATGGGCTCGGACACCGTCTGCGCCGCCTTCCGCGCCGCCCGACAGGACCCCCGGGTCCGGGCCGTGGTGTTCCGGGTGGACAGCCCCGGGGGGTCGGCCATCGCCTCGGACCTGATCCGCCGGGAGAGCCAGCTGACCCGTGAGGCCGGCAAGCCGGTCATCACGACCATGGGCGACGTCGCGGGCTCGGGCGGCTACTACGTCGCGCTGGGGTCCGACGCGATCGTGGCGCAGCCCGCCACCATCACCGGGTCCATCGGCGTACTGATCGGCAAGCCGGTCCTGGGCGCGCTCCGTGAGCGGTTCGGCATCACCTCCGACTCCGTGAGCGAGGGTCCGCACGCGGGCATGTTCGACACCCTGACGGGGTTCAGCGACTCCGAGTGGGAGCGAATCAACACGCTGCTGGACACCATCTACGAGGACTTCGTGGCGAAGGCGGCCGCCGCCCGGAGCCGTACCTGGGACGAGATCCACGCGGTGGCCAAGGGCCGGATCTGGACCGGGGCGGACGCCCTGGAGAACGGTCTGGTCGACGAGCTGGGCGGGGTCGAGACGGCGGTGCGGCTGGCCCGCGCCAAGGCCGGGGCCGGGGCGCTCCCCGTGCGCGTCTTCCCGCGCTCGCACCCGCTGGACCGGCTCCGCCAGCACGAGTCCAGCGAGGACGTGGCCTCCGCCGAGCCGCAGACGGTCCTGAGCGCCTGGGGGCCGCTGGAGCACGTGGCGGCACGGCTGGGGCTGCCCGCCTCCGGTCCGCTGAGCATGCCCGGCTCGTGGGAGATCCGTTGAGCGTTCCGGGCGGCGCCTACCTGGAGGCGATGGCGCTGCTGCCGACCGGTGTGACCGTGGTGACCGTCGCGGACGGCCGCGACGACATCGGGGCGACGGTGAGTGCCCTGGTGTCGATCTCCACGGACCCGCCGGTGGTGATGTTGAGCGTGGCCGGGGAGGGCTACGTGGCCGAGGTCGTGGAGGAGGTCGGCGCGTTCGCGGTGAGCGTGCTCGCCGCCGACCAGCGCGCGGTGGCGGGACGGTTCGCCGCCGAGGGCCGCCCCAGCGCCCGGCACCTGGTGTCGGGCCTGTCCCACCACCGGGGCGGGCACACCGGGGCGATCGTGCTGGACGACGCCCTGGCCGCGCTGGAGTGCTCGGTGCGCCAGCGGGTGGAGGTCGGTGACCACACGGTGTTCTTCGCGGACGTGGTGGGCCTGCCCGAGGTGGGCGCGGAGCGGCGCGGCCCGGCGATGGTCCGCTGGGACGGCCGGTACCACTCCCTGGGCTGATCCCGCCGGACGTGTGAGGGGCCCCGGAACCGGTACGCGGTTCCGGGGCCCCTCGTCGACGGGCGGGTCAGACCAGGCCCTTCTCCTCCAGCCACTCCTGGGCGACGTCGGCGGCGTTCTCGTTGCCGATCACGACGCGCTCGTTGAGCTGGGTGAGCTCCTCCGTGGTCAGCGCCTCGGAGACGGCGTTGAGGGCCGCACGCGCGGTGTCGTCGACCTGCTCGCCGTTGATGAGCGGGGTGATGTTCTGCGAGCCGAAGAGGTTCTCCGGGTCCTCCAGGACCACGAGGTCCTCCACCGCGATCTGCGGGTCGGTCGTGAACAGGTTGGCCGCCTGGATGTCGCCGTCCTTCAGCGCCTTGGTCAGCAGGGCGACCTCCAGCGAGCGGAACTCGGAGAACTCGATCCCGTAGACCGACTCCAGGCCCACCACGCCCTGGTGGCGGGTCTCGAACTCGGGCGGTCCGCCCAGCACGAGCTGGTCGGCCACGTCGGCCAGGTCGGTGAGGCTGGCCAGGTCGTGTTCCTCGGCCACCTCTCTGGTGACGGTGATCGAGTCCTTGTTCTCCGCGCTGGAGGAGTCCAGGATCTCCAGCCCCTCCGGCAGGGCCTCCTCGACCAGGGCGTTGGTCTCCTCGGCGTCGGCGCTGGGCGCCTCGTCGTCGAGGTAGGCCAGGGTCGCCCCGTTGTACTCGGGGAAGACGGAGAGGTTGCCCGACTCGATCTGCGAGTAGTACACCTCGCGGCTGCCGATGTTGAGCTGGTAGTCGACCTCGACGCCCTCGGCCGCCATGGCTCTGCCGTACAGCTCCGCGAGCAGGGTGCTCTCGGGGAAGTCGGCCGAGCCGATGACCACCGCTCCCGACGCGGCGTCCCCGCCACCGTCCTCCTCGTAGGGGTCGCTGCCACCGCACGCGCTGAGGAGCAACACCAGGGGAAGCCCGATGAGGGCGAGCTTCTTGTGCATGTCCGAACCTTCTCTCTGGGGAGTCCTACTTGACGGGCGGTGCCCGAAGACCGCCCGGTCAGCGCGCCACCGCGGACTCGGCACGCAGTCCGGGTGCGACGAGGACCCGTCGCAGCCCGGCGAACAGGAGCGTGGTGACCACGGCGAGCGCCACCACGAGTACGGAGCCGCCCAGCATCATCGTGAGGTCCTGGCGGGCCTGCCCGTCGACGATGTAGCGGCCCAGACCGCCCACTCCCACGTAGGCGGCGATGGTGGCGGTCGCCACCACCTGGACGGCGGCCGTGCGCATTCCGATCAGGATGAGCGGCGTGGCCACCGGGAGTTCGAGCTTGAACAGGACCTCGCGGCCGCGCATGCCCATGCCCAGGGCGGCGTCCCTGAGCCGGGGCTCGACGCCGCGGACCCCCTCGTGGGTGTTGACGAGGATCGGCGGGACGGCCAGTGCCACCAGGGCCGCGATGACGGGCACCAGCCCGATCCCGGCGGCCAGCACGATCAGGAAGAGGACGCCGATGGTGGGCAGGGCCCGGGCGAAGTTGGCCAGACTCGCGGTGAGGAAGCCGCCCACGCCGGTGTGCCCGGTGAACAGGCCGATCGGCACCGCGATGGCGGCCGAGATGAGCAGGCCCAGCAGCGAGTAGGAGACGTGTTCGCCCAGCCGGGCCGGGATGCCCGCCGAGCCGTTCCACTGCGCGGGGTCCGCGAACCACGCCACGAGTTCGTTCAGGATGTCCATGGTCACTCCCCCGCCGTGGCTGGGCTCGGGTGCGCGGGCGCGGTGCCCGCGGTCGCCAGGGTGGGCGCGGCGGCCCCTCGGCGCGGGCGGGCCCGGAACCCGGTGCCCTTCCGCCCAGTGCCGCGCGTCCAGGGGGTGAGCAGGTACTGGGCGATCACCAGCAGGGCGTCGGTGACGAACGCCAGCAGGACCACCAGCACGATGCCGACCACGATGGGCGCGTCGAACTGACGGCGGAACCCGTCACTGAGGATGAGCTGGCCCAGCCCGCCCAGACCCACCAGGGAGGCGACGCTGACCATGCTGATGGTGGCCACCGAGGCCACGCGCAGCCCGGCGATGATCACCGGTACCGCCACCGGCATCTCCACGGTCACCAGGCGCCGGAACGGGCCGTAGCCGATCGCGACCGCCGCCTGGCGTACGTGGTCGGGGACCTGGCGGAGCCCGTCCACGACGTTGGGCAGCAGGATCACCAGGGTGTAGAGGGACAGCGGGATGATCGCGGTCCAGTCACTGAACCCCGTGTAGGGCAGCATGAGGAAGAACAGGGCGATCGAGGGCACCGCGTAGAGCACGTTCACGCCGGTGAGCACCGGCGGGTAGACCCCGCGCCAGCGCGCGCACGCCAGCCCCAGGGGCACGGCGACGGCCAGCCCGATGAGGATGGACAGGTAGGCCAGGCGCATGTGCTCCAGGAGCCGGGGCAGGATCCCCCGGTCGGGTTCGCCCGGGTAGCTCCAGTTGGTCACGCCCCAGTCGGTGACCCGGACGGCCCACTCCCAGACGCCCACGGCCCAGTTCCCGCCGTCGGCGGCGATCACTCGGACACCGACCAGATCGCGGCGCCCAGGTCGTCCTGGGAGACCACCCCGACGACGCGGCCCTCGTCGTCCACGCCGACCGCCCGTCCCGCCGGGGAGAGCACGGCGGCGTCCAGGGCGGCACGCAGGGAGTCGGTGCCCACGTCGAAGGTGTGCCCGTAGGGGGCCAGGCCCAGTGAGCCGAGCGGCACGCCGGTGGGGGCCCGGTCGAGCTGTGCGGCGCTGACCCACCCCCGGGGCATCCGGTCGGCGTCCACCACGAGCGCCCACGGTTCGCCGTCCTCGGTGACGACGTCCTTGGCGCGTTCGACCCGGTCCTCGTCGTCGAAGACCACGTCCTCACGCGGGGAGAGCGCGCTGGCGGGGAAGAAGGAGAGGCGGCGCACACCCCGGTCGTAGCCGATGAACGACTCCACGAACGCGTCCACGGGTTCGGCCAGGAGCCGTTTCGGGGTGTCGTACTGGGCGAGTTCGCCACCGGGGCGGAAGACCGCGATCCGGTCACCGAGGCGCACCGCCTCGTCGATGTCGTGGGTGACGAAGACGATGGTCTTGTGCAGCTCCTGCTGGAGGCGGATCAGCTCGTCCTGGAGGCTGGTGCGCACGACCGGGTCGACGGCGCTGAAGGGCTCGTCCATGAGCAGGATCGGCGGGTCGGCGGCGAGGGCGCGGGCGACGCCGACCCTCTGCTGCTGTCCGCCGGAGAGCTGGTGGGGGTAGCGCTTGGCCTGGGCGGGTTCGAGGCCGACCAGCTCCATGAGTTCGGCCGCTCGCGCGCGGGCCTTGGCGCGCCGCCACCCCAGGAGCAGCGGCACCGTGGCGATGTTGTCCAGGACGGTGCGGTGCGGGAAGAGCCCCGCCTGCTGGATGACGTATCCGATGGAACGGCGCAGCTGGGCCGGGTCCTGCTCGCGGATGTCGGCGCCGTCGACGCGGATGGTTCCGGCGGTGGGTTCGACCATGCGGTTGATCATCCGCAGGGAGGTGGTCTTGCCGCTGCCGGAGGGGCCGACGAAGACCGTGGTCCCGCCGGACTCCACGGTCAGGTCCAGACTGGCGACGGCGACGGTGCCGTCCGGATAGGTCTTGGCGGCGCCCTCGAATGTGATCATCGCGGGGTCGTCTCCGTTCGGGGGCCTGTTGGGTTACCGCGGGGGGCCGCGCGGGTACACGGCCTTCCCCTGGGCTCGGGGATCAAACGGGTGGAAGCGGGCACCGTGACCGGACCGCGACCCCGGTCGGTCCCTGGGCGTGCCGGGAAGGGTACCCGAGGCCGGGAGGTGGCGGACACGACGACACGCCGCCCGAATCGAACAGGAGTATGAATCGGGGCACGTTCCGCGCTGGCCGGGCTCAGCCCCGGGCAGCGATCCATTCGGTGAGCTGGTGCAGGTCGTCCACGATCACGTCGGCCCTCCGGGCGTCGGGGGTGGCGGCGTGCCGGTACCCGTAGATGCCCCGGCGCAGCAGGGCGGTGCCCATACCTGCGCGGCGGGCGGGCAGGACGTCGTTGTCGACGCGGTCACCCACGTAGAGGATCTCCTCGGCGGTGACGCCGGGGCGGCCGCGGTCGGCCAGCTCCAGGACGCGGTCGAAGAACTCCGGCTGCGGCTTCTGCGTGCCCCACACGTCGGAGATGCCGATGCCGTCGACGCCCAGGCCCATGGCGTCCAGGGTGGGTCCGGCCTCGGGCGGCTGGTTGCCCGCGATGACCAGGGACAGCCCGGCCGCGTTCATGGCCTTGAAGGCGGGGCGGACGTCGGGGTAGAGGTCGCGCTCGTCGAAGTGCTCGCGGACGCCCTCGGGGTCCTCGGCGCGCCAGCGGGCACTCTCGGTCTCCAGGTCGAACCCGGGCACGAGCAGCCGGAAACCGTCGGTGAGCGTGCCACCGGAGGCGATCACCGCGCCGATGGTGCCGAAGAACGCCATGTGCGGGATGGCGAACCGGTCCGCCCAGCGCGCGAAGATCCGCGTCTCGTCGATGAGCGTCTCGCCGACGTCGAACACCACAGTACGAATTGCCACGGTTAGGGAGTGTACAAGGCGTGCACCGGCGCGGACCCGGGCCGTGGCGGCCGGGCCCGCGCCGAGGAGGGCTCAGGCGCCGGGCGGGCGCAGCACGGCGAAGGCGTCGGTGACCTCCAGTTCCCGAGCGCGGAAGCGGAAGAGGGCGGCGGGTCGGCCGCCGGAGCGGCCGGAGGGCACGGAGCGGCCGGTCTCCTCGATCTGCCCGCGCCGCAGCAGGACCCGGCGCAGGTTGGTGGCGGCCACGTCGTGCCCGAGGGCGGCCCGGTAGTGGGCCGACAGCTCCGACATCGTGAACTCCGGGGGAGCCAGGGCGAACCCCAGGTTGGTGTAGCTCAGCTTGGAGCGCAGCCGTCGGCGGCCGGAGCGGACGATGGAGGCGTGGTCGAAGGCCATCGGCGGCAGGTCCGCGGCGGGGTGCCAGCCGGTGTCGGCCGGAACCACCGGGTCGATGTGCGCCGGGACCAGGCCCAGGTAGGCGGTGGCCAGGGTGCGGCGCTGGGGATCACGGTGGGGGTCGCTGCGGGTCTCCAGCTGTTCCATGTGACTGACGTCGCGGACGTCGACCTTCTGGGCGAGCTGTCGGCGGATCGAGGCGCCCAGACTCTCGTCGGCGCCGAGCCGTCCGCCGGGCAGCGCCCACTCGCCCTCGCAGGGCGGCAGGGCCCGCCGCCACAACAGGACGCACAGTTCGCCCGCGCGGATCTGGAGGACGACCGCGAGGGCCTCGTGCGCCGAGAGCACAGCCGCCCCTCCCCTCCGTTCGGGGTCGGCCGTCGCGGTCGGGCCCGCGGCGGCCACCATGGCCTGTCCGTTTGCTTCCGGGATATCCACCCTGTCCCTTCCGTTCCACGCCATGTTAAGCTTCACCAGGTTTGTGCCTGACAGACAAAAACTAGGTCTTCGCACGCATCTCCCCTGGCACGGCGCCCGCACGGCGTGCCCACAGCCCCAAGGAAGTAGTAGGACATGGCATCGGTCACCGCGACGGCGGACACCATGACCAGGCAGGAGTGGGCCACCGAGGTCCGCCGCCTGGCAGAGGAGCGCGACGCTGTCATCCTCGCGCACAACTACCAGCGCCCGGAAATCCAGGACGTCGCCCACCACACCGGCGACTCCCTGGCACTGTCCCGGCTCGCCGCGAGCGTGGACGCCGGCACCATCGTCTTCTGCGGCGTGCACTTCATGGCCGAGACCGCCAAGATCCTCGCGCCGGAGAAGACCATTCTGCTGCCCGACCCCAACGCGGGGTGCTCGCTGGCGGACACCATCACCGCCGAGGACGTGCGCGCCTGGAAGGCCCAGCACCCCGGCGCGGTCGTGGTCGCCTACGTCAACACCACGGCGGCGGTCAAGGCCGAGACCGACATCTGCTGCACCTCGTCCAACGCCGCCGACGTCATCCGGTCCATCCCGGAGGACAGGGAGATCCTCTTCCTCCCGGACCAGTTCCTGGGCGCCCACGTCAAGCGGGTCACCGGCCGCGAGAACATCCACATCTGGATGGGCGAGTGCCACGTGCACGCCGGGATCGACGGCCACACCCTGCGTGAGCGGGTCGCCTCCGAGCCCGACGCCGAGGTGTACGTCCACCCCGAGTGCGGCTGCGCCACCTCCGCCCTCTACCTCGTGGGCAGCGGAGCCGTCCCCGAGGAGCGGGTCAAGGTCCTCTCCACCGGCGGGATGCTCAGCGCCGCGGAGAACACCACCGCCAAGAAGGTGCTGATCGCCACCGAGACCGGCATGCTCCACCAGCTGCGCAACGCCAACTCCACCACGGAGTTCGAGGCGGTCAACTCGCGCGCCGAGTGCCACTACATGAAGATGATCGACGCCGACAAGCTGCTGAACTCGCTCCGGCACGGCACCACCGAGATCCTGGTGGACCCCGGGACCGCCGAGCGGGCCCGCCGCTCCGTGGAGCGGATGGTCGCCATCGGACAGCCCTCACGGGGCGGCGAGTAGCCGTCGCGTCGGGCGAGGAGGCGCGCGTGCGCGTGGCGCCGCACGCGCCTGGACGGTAACAGAAGTCTCACCTTCCAGCCACAGCTGATCCATTCGCCCACACCAGACGCCTCCCCTCGCTAGCGTCACCTCAGGAGCGGGGGGAGAATCGTGACCAGAGGTAACGAAACAGGCGTACCGGAGGCGGAGACCGTCGAGGCGCTGCACGACGCGTTCGCGCAGCCGCTCTACCGGTACGCGTGGTCCCTGTTGGGCGATCCCGACCAGTACACCGACGGCGCCGACCGCCCCGACGAGGACCCGGTCACCGACGCCGTCCACGAGGCCCTCGTCGCCGGGATCGGACTGGAGTCCAGACTCAGCGACCCCGCCGACCGGGGCCCCTGGCTCTTCGCCCTCGTCCGCGCCGCCTGCCAGCGGCGCGGATTCGCGCCGACCTGCCCCTACACGCGCCTGGCCACCGTGCCCGACGAGGCCCCGGTCGCGCGGATGTTCTCGCGCCTGCCCGCCAGCCACCGCGAACTGGTCGAACTGAACCTGCGCCACGCGCTGTCCACCTCGGCCGTCTCCCGGGTCCTGGGACTGGAGCCGAGGATCTGCGGCGAACTGTCCCGCTCCGCGATCCGCCGCGCGGCGGAGGGGCTGGAGGAGCTCCCCGCGCCCGCGCCCGAACCCGACGAGGACACCCCGAGCGGCACCTGGCGCACCCAGGTGCACCAGGTCTCCTCCGCGCTGGCCCTGCTGCGTCCGCCCGGCGCCCCGCCCGGTCTACGCGACCGGGTCGTGCACACCTGCACCGCGCCCGACGCCGCCGAGGAGCGCTCCCGGATCTCCGCCGCCATGCAGCCGCTCACGGCCGACGGCTACCCGGTCCACCGCTCACGCCCGCCGGGCGCACCGGTGGTCGAGGACCCCGAAGAGAGCGGGCCCGTCGAGGTCCCGCTCCCCCGTGCCCTGCCCGGCGACCTCCTGACCACCGCCGACCACCCCGTGCGCGACGACGCGCGCTCCCCGCTGCCCTCCCCCGACCACGACCCGCTCGACGAGGTCACCGACACCGGGCGTCGGCGCTGGCCGCTGCCCGCGATCTCCGGGCTGGCCACTGTCGCGGTGGCGGTGGGGCTGTGGTGGTGGGCCAGTTCGGTGGGCGACCCCACCACCATGATCGACTCGGGCCCGGTACTGCCGGGCCAGCGTCCGGGCCTGTCCGAGGCGGAGGCGGTCTCCACCGCCTCCGACGGCAAGCCGGGGACCGAGCCGACCCCGGTCACGGTCACCGGGGACGCGGGCGCCGAGAGCCCCGGGGCGGACGCGCCGGACGACGATCCCAGCGGCGGCCCGAACGGGCCGGAGGACGAGGAGCGCGAGGGGCCGCCCGAACGCGGCGGCGGCACACCCGACGACCCGGGGGAGGCGCCGAGCGCGCCGGGTCCCCCGGCGCAGGACCCCGACCCCGGCCAGGGCGCCGACGAGGAGGATCCCCCCGGAGACGGGGGCGCGGCTCCGGGGAACGGTTCCTCCGGTCTGCTCGGCGGCCTGCTGGGGCTGTTGTTCGGGAGCGGTCAGAGCGAGGCCGACCAACCGGACGAGTAGCCCGCTCAGCCCTGGGCGGCCGGGCGCCGGATCCGCTAGAAGGAGGAGAGCAGGCGGCTCGCGGCGGTCTGGAGCCGCCCCTCGACCTCGTCGATGTCGCGGCGTCCCTTGAGGATCTCCACCAGCTCGAAGATCCAGACGCTGGTGAGCGCGCCGACCAGGACGTATCCGGTGCTGTCGCGGTCCACGTCGGTGCCGGTCTCCGCCTCGTCGTCCCGGGGCCCGTCGGTGGTGACCGCGCCCTCCAGGTTGCCGGTGGCCACCCGCCACACCAGGTCGCTGATGCGCACGTCGAGCTCGATCTTGACCTCGGCCATGATCAGGGACCGCACCAGGGCGTCGGCCAGTTCGGGCTCGCGCATGAGGCCGCGCGTGGCGCGGAGCAGGACGTCCACCGCGCGGCCGGAGGGGCTGTCGGCGGTGGGCGGTCGGCGGACGATGCCGCCCTCCAGGAGGTCGAGCTCCTCGGTGACCACGGCCACGACCAGGTCCATCTTGGAGGGGAAGTAGCGGTAGAGCGTGCCGAGGGCGACCCCCGCGCGTTCGGCGACCGAACGCATCTGCATCGCCTCCACGCCCCCGCGCACGGCCAGTGCGGCCGCGGTCTGGACGATGCGCCGACGACGTTGGGTCTGAGTCCGTGTCATCGTTCCGATCGGTGCCTGCACCGCCACAGGGTCTCTCCCATTCGTCTTCGGTCCGCGCGTCGCCGTCGTGTCCACGGCGCCGAGGTCGACCGCACCGGGTGGACTCCCCGCCCGACGACCCGGCTCACGAGAACACGTTATCCAACGAATTCCCTTGATCACAGCGCCTGGAACCCATGATCCTCGCCTCATTGCCCGACGTGGCAGAGGCAATACGAGGGCTTGACGGCAACTTTCAGGAAGGCGCCCCGACCTTTGTAGAATATGTTCTATTTTGTCGGGCCGAAATCGTCCGGGCCGCGACCGGCCCTCGGAGGCACCCACCGCCCGCACGCCCCGAAGGACGCTTCCCTAGAATCGAACCAGATTCGGTTTCCAGTGGAGAGGTCGGGCCAGGATGCGTGAGGTTCCCCCAGTGGAGGATCTGGGTGAGGGGTTGTGGAGCATCCCCGTGCCGGTCCCCCACAACCCCATCGGGTTCACCTACGTCTACGCCCTCGACACGCCCGGCGGCCCCGTCCTCGTCGACACCGGCTGGAACCACGACGACTCCTGGGACGCCCTGGTCTGCGGCCTCCGACAGGCGGGCCACCGGGTGGATGAGGTCCGGGGCGCCGTCGTGACCCACTTCCACGCCGACCACTCCGGGCTCACCGGCCGCCTACGAGAGGCCTCCGGCGCCTGGATCGCCATGCACCCCGCCGACGCCGAGGTCCTGCGCCGCCAGGAGGGGCGCACCGACGACGAACGCGCCGCCTCCGTGATCGAGCAGATGGTCCGCGCGGGCTTCCCCCAGCAGGACGTCGAGGCCTTCCGCGACTCCCCCACCGTCTTCCGGCCGCCCGCGCTCCCCGACGCCTCCCTCGACGACGGCGAGCGTGTCGACCTCCCCGGCCTGGACCTGCGCGCCGTGTGGACGCCCGGCCACACCCCCGGGCACCTGTGCCTGCACCTGGCCGGACGCGACCTCCTCTTCACCGGCGACCACGTCCTGCCGCGCATCACCCCGCACGTGGGCCAGTTCCCCCTGGACTCGGCCGAGGGCGACCCCCTCGGTGACTTCCTCGCCTCCCAGGCCCGGATCGGCCGCCTGCCCGGCGCGGACCGGCTCCTATGTCTTCCCTCACACGAGACGCGCTTCTCCGGGCTGACCGAGCGCGCCGAGGAGATCGTCGACCACCACGAGGAGCGGCTGGACCTCATGGTGCGTCTGGTCGGCCAGGGCCCCACCACCCTCTGGGAGCTCACGTCACGACTGGAGTGGCGGCGCGCCTGGGCGGACATGCGCCCCCTGGCCCGGCACATGGCCGCCTCCGAGACCGCCGCGCACCTGCGACTGCTGGAGGAGCGCGGCCGCGTCGCCCGCGAGGGACCCGCACACCTCCCCCGCTGGGCCAGCGTCACCCCGGGGACCACGCCCCGAATATGATCCCCTGTACCTGATGCCCGGCGCCGACCCCGAGTGAACTCGCGAGTAACATATGGGGGCGCGCAGCATCCCAGCAGCCGCCCACCAGTGGCTCCGGCCAGGGCCGGGACACCAACGGCGGCGACCGGGCACGCGATCCAACGAAGAGGTGGACTCTTGACCCAGTCGGGCACCAGCACGGAACCGACCCCACGGCCCTCCGGCGACCGCCCCCTGCGCGTCGCCCTCCTGTCGTACCGCAGCAAACAGCACGTGGGCGGGCAGGGAGTCTACGTCCGCCACCTGTCACGCGAACTGGCCGCGCTCGGTCACGAGGTCACCGTCTTCTCCGGGCAGCCCTACCCCGTCCTCGACGAGGGCGTCACCCTGGAGAAGCTCCCCTCCCTCGACCTCTACAACGACGTCAACCCGTTCGTCGCGCCCCCCGTGCGCGAGTGGCGCGACTGGATCGACGTCCTGGAGGTCGCCACCATGTGGACCGCCGGGTTCCCCGAACCCCTCACCTACTCCCTGCGCGCCAACCGCGAGCTCCGCCGCCGCCTCGGTGAGTTCGACGTCGTCCACGACAACCAGACCCTCGGCTGGGGCCTGCTCGGCATCAAGTCCGCCGGGCTTCCGCTGGTCACTACCATCCACCACCCCATCAGCGTGGACCGCCGGATCGAGATCGAGGAGGCCCGGGGCCTCCAGAAGCTCTCCAAGCGCCGCTGGTACGGCTTCGTGAGGATGCAGGCCCGGGTGGCCCGCCGCCTCGACCCGATCCTGGTCCCCTCCCAGTCCTCCGCCGACGACATCGCCCGCGAGTTCGGCGTCGACCCCGCCACCATGGAGGTCACCCCGCTCGGCGTGGACACCCGGTACTTCCACCCGCGCCCCGACGTCGAGCGCGTCCCCGGCCGGATCGTCTGCACCGCCAGCGCCGACAGCCCCCTCAAGGGGGTCAGTGTGCTGCTGCGCGCCGCCGCCAAACTCGCCACGGAGCGCGACGCCACCCTGAGGATCGTCAGCAAGCCGAAGCCCGGCGGTCCCACCGACCAGCTCGTCGACGAACTCGGCCTGCGTGACCGGGTGGAGTTCGTCAGCGGTATCGACGACGAGCAGCTGGGAGAACTCGTCTCCAGCGCAGAGGTCGCGGTCGTCCCCTCCTTCTACGAGGGCTTCTCCCTGCCCGCGGTGGAGGCCATGGCCTGCGGCACCCCCCTCGTGGCCAGCCACGCGGGCGCCCTGCCCGAGGTGGTCGGCACCGACGGTGACGCCGGACGCCTCATCCCCCCGGGCGACCCCGAGCTCCTGGCCGCCGAACTCGCCTCCCTGTTCGACGACGCCGCCGAACGCGAGCGCATGGGCGCCGCCGCCTGGCGCCGGGTCCAGGAGCGTTTCACCTGGAAGGCCGTGGCCGAACTGACCGCCCAGCGCTACGCCACCACCATCGACGCCGTCAAGGGGACCAGCGCCGGTACCGGAGACGACGACACCCGGCCCGCACCCGCGCGGGCCGCCCGCGCGAACGGCGCCTGACTCCACGCACGACCCGCAGCACCGTCCCTAGGGAGCCTCCACTGATCACCGTCGACTTCAACCTGTTCCCCGTCGGCCCGGGCCACCGCGTCCTCGACCTCGGCTGCGGCGGCGGCCGCCACGCCTTCGAGATCTACCGCCGCGGCGCCGACGTGGTCGCCTTCGACCAGAACGTGAGCGACCTCGCCGACGTCGAGACCATGTTCGCGGCCATGGCCCACGAAGGCGAGGCCCCCTCCTCCGCCAAGGCCGAGACGGTCAAGGGCGACGCCCTCGACATGCCCTTCGACGACGACAGCTTCGACCGCGTCGTGGCCGCCGAGATCTTCGAGCACCTGCCGCACGACACCGCCGCCATGAAGGAGCTCTACCGGGTCCTCAGGCCCGGCGGCATCGCGGCCGTCACCGTGCCCAGTTTCCTGCCCGAGCGCATCTGCTGGGCCCTCTCGGAGGAGTACCACACCAACGAGGGCGGCCACATCCGCATCTACACCCGCGCCGAACTGGAGGCCAAGCTCAAGGCCACCGGATTCGTGATCGGCCCGCACCACCACGCGCACGCCCTGCACGCTCCGTACTGGTGGATCAAGTGCGCCGTGGGTACCGACAACAACGACCACCCGGCGGCCAAGGCCTACCACGACCTCCTGGTCTGGGACATGCTCCAGGCCCCCAGGGTCACCCGCGTGGCCGAGCGGCTCCTCAACCCGGTCATCGGCAAGAGCGTCATCGTGTACGTGCGCAAGCCGCACGCCGACGCGGCCGCCTGATGGCCCCCGTACCGTCCGACCCCGGCGCCCTGCGCCTGCCCGGGGTCCTCAGCGCCGAACAGCTGTACCGGTCCGCCGACTACCTCGCCCGCACCCAGGAGGGCGACGGGGTGATCCCGTGGTTCCCGGGCGGCCACGCCGACGTGTGGGACCACGTGGAGTGCGCCATGGCGCTGACCGTCACCGGTGTGCTCGTCCCCGAGCACGCCGAGGCGGCCCGCCGCGCCTACCTGTGGTTGGACGGAAGCCGTCACCCCGACGGCGGCTGGTACGCCAAGTACCGCCAGGGCCGACCCGTGACCGCCCTGCGCGAGGCCAACCACGCCGCCTACCCGGCCGTGGGTCTCCTCCACCACCTGCTGACCACCGGCGACGCGTCCTTCGCGGAGCGGATGTGGCCCGTGGTGGAGAGCGGACTGGAGTTCGTGCTGGGCCTGCGCGGCGAGCACGGGGAGATCCTGTGGGCCCGCTCCGAGGACGGTTCCCCGGGCGACCACGCGCTGCTCACCGTGTGCGCGAGCGTGCACCACGCCCTGCGCTGCGGCGCCGCCCTGGGCGCGCGGCTGGGCCGCGAACGGCCGGACTGGTCCAAGGCGGCGGACCGGCTGGCCGAGCTGATCACCCACGACGAGGGCCTGTTCTCGGACCGTTCCCGCTTCTCGATGGACTGGTTCTACCCGATCCTCGGCGGCGTGCTGCGGGACGAGGCCGCCAAGGAGCGGATCGCGGAGCGCTGGGACACCTTCGTCATGCCCGGTCTGGGTGTGCGCTGCGTGAGCGACCAGCCCTGGGTGACGGCGGCGGAGTCCTCCGAGCTGGTCATGGCGCTGGCCGCCATGGGCGAGACCGACACGGGCGTGCGCGTCCTGCGGGACGTCCAGCACCTGCGCGACGCCGACGACGGCGTCTACTGGACCGGCTACCAGTTCGCGGAGCAGGTCCGCTGGCCGGTGGAGCGCAGCACCTGGACCTCGGCCGCGATCATCCTGGCGGTGGACGCGCTCACCCGCACCACACCGGGGTCGCGGGTCTTCCTGCACACCGGGGCCTGAACACACGAGGAGGGCCCCGTGGGGCCCTCCTTCGCGTACTATCCGGTCTCCTCGCCCCGGCCCGGCGGTATCTCGGGTATCCCCGGCTCCTCCGGTTCGCCCGGCCCCTCCGGGTTCTCCGGGAAGGTCGGAACGTCCGGGACCTCCGGCTCGGGATCGGTCGGCACCTCGGGTGTCTCCGGCCCCTCCGGGACCTCGGGCTCGCCGCCCTCCGGTGCCTCCGGCTGCTGCGGCTCCTGGGTCGCCGGGTCGGGCGCCCAGTTCTCCGTGGTGCCGCCGAACTCGGGCCCGGGGAACGAGGCGCGCTCGTAGCCCTCCATGGCGCGGTTCATGTACGACTTCCACATCTGGGCGGGCAGACCGCCACCGGAGATGTTGTGCCCCGGGATGTAGAAGCTCTCGTTGTTCCCGCTGTAGACGCCGATCGCCGTGGACAGCTGCGGGGTGTACCCGACGAACCAGGCCGCCACGCTGCCGTTGGTGGTACCGGTCTTGCCCGCCACCGGGTGGTCCCACAGCTGCGCCGCGGTACCGGTACCGGAGCTGACCGCCTGCTCCAGGGCGTAGGTGACGTCGGACGCGGTCGAGGCCTCCAGGGCTCGCTCGCCCTCGATCTCCGGCCGCTCGTTGTCACCCTCCTGGTTGACGATCTCCTTGATGACGTGCGCCTCCATGTGCACACCACCGTTGGCGAAGGTCGCGTAGCCGCTCGCCTGGTCGACCGAGCGGACGCTCGTGGCGCCCAGCGGCATGACCGGGACCAGCTGGTTGTCGTCGATGCTCCCCTCAGGCAGGCCCATGTCGTAGGCGGTCTGCCTGACCTCCTCGAACCCGACCTCCTGGGCCAGCTCCACGAAACCGAGGTTGTTGGACACCGTGGTGGCCTGGGTGAGCGTCATGACCCCACCGGGAGCGTTGCCCGCGTTCTGCACACGGGAACCGTGGATGGTCTGCGGACCGCGCCCGTCCACCGTGGAGTTGAGGCCGTACCCCTGCTCCAACGCCGTGGCCAGCACGTAGGGCTTGAACGCCGAACCCGCCTGCGCGGCGCCCAGGAACGAGCTGTCGTACTGGTTGAGGTGGTAGTCGTGCCCGCCGTAGAAGGCCAGCACCTCACCGGTCTTCGGGTCGATGGTGGTCAGGCCGATGTTGACGCCCTCGGGGAGGCTCTCCGGGTCGACCATCTCCTCCACCGACTCGTAGGCGGCGTCCATCATGTCCTTGTCGAACGTGGTGACGATCTTGAAGCCCTGGCGGTTGATGTGGTCCTCGGTGTAGCCGAGGTCCGACAGCTCGCTCATGGCCTCCTGGAGCATGTACCCCCGGTAGCCGCTGAGGTCCTCCGTGGTCTTCTCCGGCTCGGGCGCCGGGAACTCCATGGCGTCCGCCTCGGCCTGGGTGATCGCCCCGGTGGTGACCATGCCGTTGACTACGTACTGCCAGCGGTTCTCCATGTCGGGCGTGGTCTCCACGTCCGCCTGGCCGAACCGGGTCGGCTGCTGGATCGCGGCGGCCAGGAAGGCCGCCTCCTCGGCGGTGAGCTCGTCGACGTCCTTGTGGTAGTACGCCTGCGAGGCCGCCTGGACACCGTAGGACATGCGACCGAAGTAGATGGTATTGAGGTACTGCTCCATCACCCACTCCTTGTCCTCGCTCTGGTCCACCTTGATGGAGATGATGATCTCCTGGACCTTGCGGGACACGGTCTGCTCCAGGGAGACGCCCTCGTAGTAGTTGCGCACCATCTGCTGGGTGACGGTCGAGCCGCCCTGCACCTGCTCGCCGGTGATGGTGGACCACGCCGCACGCATGGTGCCGCTCAGCGAGACACCGGGCTCGGTCCAGAATCCGCGGTCCTCGGCGGAGATGACCGCCTCGACCACGTGGTCGCCGCCGGCCGTCATGTCCTCGTAGTCGATGACCTCGCGGTCCGTGCCCCGGTAGGCGAACTCCGTCTCGCCGTCCGCGAAGTAGAAGGTGGAGCCCTGCTCGACCGCGTCGGCCTTGGCGGCGTCCGGGACCTCGACGGTCACGTAGAAGAACGTGAAGACGGCGCAGGCCAGGATGAAGCCCAGGCCGGTGATGGCGAGGAACCACAGGAGGATCCGCAGCCAGAGGGGCTTCTTCGCCTTCTTCTTCTTGTTCTTGCCGGACCCGTCACCCGGGCCCCCGGCGCTGTCGGTCGGACCTTCGGGCCCGCCCGGGGTCCCGGCACCGCCGGCACCGGCCGCCGCGACACCCTCCGCACCGTCGGAGCTCCCGGAGGAGCCCTCCGACCCGGGCTGGTCCGACACGTAGTCGGACAGCCGTCGGGGCGTCGGCCACATCGCGGCGTCCTCCGCCGAGGCACCGGGGTCGGTGCCCTCGCCGGATCCGCTTTCGGCGGGAGTGGCCTCGGTCGGGCCCTCGGCACCGTCGCCTCCGGTGGCGTTCCCCTCCGGCGGAGCGGCGGCGAAGGCCACCGCCCCTGCGGCGGGTGCGGGCATGGCCTCGGTCCGGGCCTCCTCGTCGGAGCCCCTTCCCGTGTCAGCCTCGAGCGCGGAGTCCCCCTCAGGCTCGGACGGGGTCCCGGGGCCAGCGGCGGCCGCGGCAGCCACCGCCGGTTCGACGGTGTCCTCGGACTGGTCGGTCTCCTCAGTCCCCAGAACCGGGATCTGCTCAGTCCGGCTCTCCTCCGGCTCGGCGTCCTCGGTGGCCGCCCGCGCGGAGTCCCCGTCACTCTCCCCGGCCGTACCGGCGACAGGCGCCTCGGCGGCGGAGTCGTCGGTGACCTCTTCGGGAACCTGGGTCTCCGCCTGCTCCGACCCGTCGGCGGAGTCGTCAGCTCCACCGGCGGAGTCCGACCCCTCGGACTCGAAGCCCTGTTCAGCGAGTGTCATTGCCACGCGGTCACGAAGGAACGTGCCGCTCGTCTTGAATGCGATGGGTCCCGCGATGAACTCCGGCTCGGGTTGGCCGTTGGGCTCCGTACCCGACTCCGAAGTCTCCCCTTCGGATTGATCCTCACCACTGGTGGGTAGATCATCACCCTGGGGGGTCGCTGGACTGGACAGCTCCTCAGCAGAGGTGTCGTTCGTCTCCGGCGTGTTCGAATCGGGACGCTGTCCGTCCGTCCCGCCATCGCCGTGTGTGCTCTTGCTCAGCTCCCCGCCCCCAAGGCAAATCACGTCCGGCACCGTGCCGTCCTGGTGTTTGACGCGCGAGTGCCCCTGATCGGTTCAGTTCGATTCAGGGCTGAAGCGGTATTTCGGGGAAAATCACCATCATCGCTCCACCCTCGAAGCCACGATACCCGCACGTAACCGTGTCAAGGTCGAATCCGTAACCGCACGGTCACTTCTTACCGAAGGCTTACCCTTCGAAGACGTGTCTATGTCCGGATGTTGGCTCACTCACTTTCCTGAACCAATATTGCCATACTCAGGAACAATCACGGAGCGTGCGCATTCGACTCCAGGGACCCCCGTCACAAATGACGCCTCCTCGCCAGGCCTCAGGAGACGTGTCGGACGCGTTCCAGGACCCGCATGGAGCCCACGACGCGCACCTCCCGGAACTGCCCGGAGTCCAGCGCCCGACAGTAGATGTTGTAGGGCGGCCGACCCCCGTCCTCGGGGTTCGGGAAGACGTCGTGGATCACCAGCGCCCCGCCCATGGCCACGTGCGGCGACCAGCCCTCGTAGTCGTTCTGGGCGGCGGTCTCGCTGTGCCCGCCGTCGATGAAGAGCATGCCCAGCTCCGTGCCCCAGACCGCGGCGACATCGACGGAGGCACCGGTGACCGCGATGACCTCGTCGTCCAGGCCCGCCTTCGTGATCGTGTGCCGGAAGTGCGGAAGGGTGTCGAACCTCCCGGTGACGGGGTCGATCAGGGAGCTGTCGTGGTACTCCCAGCCCTCCTGGTGCTCCTCAGAACCCCGGTGGTGGTCCACGGTGATGACCTTCGCCCCGCCCACACGGGCGGCGGCACCGAGGAACACGGTGGACTTGCCGCAGTAGGTGCCGATCTCCACGACGGGGCCGCGATCCGCGTACTCCAGGGCGGCCTCGAAGAGGGCCGTCCCCTCGTCAGTGGGCATGAAACCGGTCGCCGCCTCAGCGGCCGCCAGCAGGTCCTCGGGGATTGTCTTCGTCATGGGGAAATTCTCCCATCGCGGGAAAACGGCACCGCCAGCACCCCGGACGATCGCCTTGTCGGAGGTTGTCCGCAGGCCCACAAACCCGCCATGGCCACCCCCCACCCACACAGGCCTGCCCAGCACCATTTTCACAAACGCACAAACCAGGGCAACAAAAAAGAGAAGGAGAAGAACCCACACCCCAAGGCGTGAACCCTTCCCCTCCCCTTCTAAGAAAAACCGTGGCGGCGACCTACTCTCCCACCCCATCACAGGGCAGTACCATCAGCGCAAGGAGACTTAACGACCGGGTTCGGAATGAGACCGGGTGTGACCCTCCTGCCAAAACCACCACGGAAACCAACACCCACAACCACCACTCAACCCCGAAAGGGAATGACAGCCACGAGCAAGCTTCGTGAACAAAGTGTGCGCGAACATCCAATTATCTGCAGCGGACAAGCCCTCGACCTATTAGTACCGGTCAGCTCCACCCCTCACAAGGCTTCCACACCCGGCCTATCAACCCTGTCGTCTACAGGGAGTCTTACCCTCTCAAGGAGGCAGGAGACCTCATCTCGAAGCAAGCTTCCCGCTTAGATGCTTTCAGCGGTTATCTCTCCCGAACGTAGCCAACCAGCCATGCCCTTGGCAGGACAACTGGCACACCAGAGGTTCGTCCGTCCCGGTCCTCTCGTACTAGGGACAGCCCTTCTCAAGTCTCCAACGCGCACAGCGGATAGGGACCGAACTGTCTCACGACGTTCTAAACCCAGCTCGCGTGCCGCTTTAATGGGCGAACAGCCCAACCCTTGGGACCAACTCCAGCCCCAGGATGCGACGAGCCGACATCGAGGTGCCAAACCATCCCGTCGATATGGACTCTTGGGGAAGATCAGCCTGTTATCCCCGGGGTACCTTTTAGCCGTTGAGCGACACCGCTTCCACACGCCGGTGCCGGATCACTAGTCCCAGCTTTCGCTCCTGCTCGACACGTCCGTCTCACAGTCAAGCTCCCTTGTGCACTTACACTCAACACCTGATTACCAACCAGGCTGAGGGAACCTTTGGGCGCCTCCGTTACTCTTTGGGAGGCAACCGCCCCAGTTAAACTACCCACCAGACACTGTCCCCGAACCGGATCACGGTCCAAAGTTAGATGCCCGAAACAGTCAGAGTGGTATTTCACCAACGCCTCCACCGCCACTAGCGTGACAGTCTCACAGGCTCCCACCTATCCTACACAAACCATCCCAAACACCAATGTCAAGCTATAGTGAAGGTCCCGGGGTCTTTCCGTCCTGCTGCGCGAAACGAGCATCTTTACTCGTAGTGCAATTTCACCGGGCCCATGGTTGAGACAGTGGGGAAGTCGTTACGCCATTCGTGCAGGTCGGAACTTACCCGACAAGGAATTTCGCTACCTTAGGATGGTTATAGTTACCACCGCCGTTTACTGGCGCTTAGATTCCTAGCTTCGCGGGCCGAAACCCACTAACCAGTCCTCTTAACGTTCCAGCACCGGGCAGGCGTCAGTCCGTATACAGCGTCTTACGACTTCGCACGGACCTGTGTTTTTAATAAACAGTCGCTTCCCCCCGCTATCTGCGACCCCACCCAGCTCCGAAGGCATGCTTCTTCACCGGACAGGGCTCCCCTTCTCCCAAAGTTACGGGGACAATTTGCCGAGTTCCTTAACCATGGTTCACCCGAACGCCTCGGTATTCTCTACCTGACCACCTGCGTCGGTTTAGGGTACTGGCCACACACGAACTCGCTAGAGGCTTTTCTCGACAGCATGGGATCACTCACTTCGCCAAAAACGGCTCGGCATCACGTCTCAACCTTCATGAGAGGCGGATTTACCTACCCCTCGGCCTACACGCTTACCCCCGGACAACCACCGCCGGGTAGAGCTACCCTCCTGCGTCACCCCATCACTTACCTACTACAAGCTCGGGTCCCAGACCAGTTCAGAGGCACTCCCCGAAGGGACCACCAAGAACCAGCGTGGTTAGCATCACCTGATTCGATACTGGACGCTCGTGCACGGGTACGGGAATATCAACCCGTTATCCATCGACTACGCCTGTCGGCCTCGCCTTAGGTCCAGACTCACCCTGGGCGGATTAACCTGCCCCAGGAACCCTTAGTCAATCGGCGGCAACGTTTCTCACGTTGCTTTCGCTACTCATGCCTGCATTCTCACTCGCACACCCTCCACCACTCGATCACTCGGCAGCTTCACTGGATGCACGACGCTCCCCTACCAACCCAAGAATAAACTTGGACTTCACAGCTTCGGCGGTGTACTTAAGCCCCGCTACATTATCGGCGCAGAACCACTTGACCAGTGAGCTATTACGCACTCTTTAAAGGATGGCTGCTTCTAAGCCAACCTCCTGGTTGTCTGGGCAACTCCACAACCTTTCCCACTTAGCACACGCTTAGGGGCCTTAGCTGATGATCTGGGCTGTTTCCCTCTCGACTACGAAGCTTATCCCCCGCAGTCTCACTGCCACGCTTCACTTAACCGGCATTCGGAGTTTGTCTGACGTCAGTAACCTTGTAGGGCCCATCAGCCAAACAGTAGCTCTACCTCCAGCAAGAAACACGCGACGCTGCACCTAAATGCATTTCGGGGAGAACCAGCTATCACGGAGTTTGATTGGCCTTTCACCCCTACCCACACCTCATCCCCCAGATTTTCAACTCTGGTGGGTTCGGGCCTCCACGAGGTCTTACCCCCGCTTCACCCTGGACATGGGTAGATCACTCCGCTTCGGGTCCACAGCATGCGACTCAAACGCCCTATTCAGACTCGGTTTCCCTACGGCTACCCCACCCGGGTTAACCTCGCCACACACCATGACTCGCAGGCTCATTCTTCAAAAGGCACGCCATCACAACCCCGAAGGACTGCTCTGACGGCTTGACAGCACACGGTTTCAGGTACTATTTCACGACCCCTCACCGGGGCACTTTTCACCTTTCCCTCACGGTACTAGTGCACTATCGGTCATCAGGACGTATTTTGGCTTAGCAGGTGGTCCTGCCAGATTCACACGGAATTTCTCGGGCTCCGCGCTACTCGGGAGAACATCAACACCTAGACTCTTCCTTCACCTACGGGACTCTCACCCACTCCGGTACCGCTTCCCAACGGATTCAGCTAGAAAAATCATCAGCGCTCCAGGCCGACAGACCTGAAAAGATGCATCCCACAACCCCGCACACGCAACGACTGTCGTCTATCACACGCGCACGGTTTAGCCTCTTCCCCGTTCGCTCACCACTACTAGGAGAATCACTGTTGTTTACTCTTCCTACGGGTACTGAGATGTTTCACTTCCCCGCGTCACCACCAACTACCCTATACATTCAGGTAGCGGCAACCCGACACAACTCGGGCTAGGTTTCCCCATTCGGACACCCGCGGATCAAAGCTCGGTTGACAGCTCCCCGCGGCCTATCGTGGCCTCCCACGTCCTTCATCGGCGCCTGATGCCAAGGCATCCACCGTGTGCCACTATCACTTGGCCACTACAGATAATAAGATGCTCGCGCACACTATTCACAAATCAAAACACCAACCACAAACTCCGATACCTCACACCAGACCAGCTGGGAGTTCTCAGAGGTGGTAGCGGGAACCAACTCGGCCACCCACCCCCCAAAAAGAGAGCCGATGGCCGCGATTGCTTCCTCAGATACCCAACAGCGCGCCCCCCGACGCTTCTAGTCGCCGGAGGTGAAGTTCAATTTTCTATGAGCCACTCCCCATCACCCCGAAGGGTGTGAGGTCCACTTTCGAGTCCGACCAACGATAGAAAGGTGTTGGTCTTCAAAAGACTCCTTAGAAAGGAGGTGATCCAGCCGCACCTTCCGGTACGGCTACCTTGTTACGACTTCGTCCCAATCGCCAGCCCCACCTTCACTCATTCCCTCCCCGAAGGGTTAGGCCACAAGTTTCGGGTGTTGCCGACTTTCATGACGTGACGGGCGGTGTGTACAAGGCCCGGGAACGTATTCACCGCGGCGTTGCTGATCCGCGATTACTAGCGACTCCACCTTCATGGGGTCGAGTTGCAGACCCCAATCCGAACTGAGACCGGCTTTAAGGGATTCGCTCCACCTTACGGTATCGCACGCCCATTGTACCGGCCATTGTAGCATGTTTGCAGCCCAAGACATAAGGGGCATGATGACTTGACGTCGTCCCCACCTTCCTCCGAGTTGACCCCGGCAGTCTCCCATGAGTCCCCACCATTACGTGCTGGCAACATGGAACAAGGGTTGCGCTCGTTGCGGGACTTAACCCAACATCTCACGACACGAGCTGACGACAGCCATGCACCACCTGTCACCCACCAACTAAATGACCCTGTATCTCTACAGGTCCACGGGTGATGTCAAACCTTGGTAAGGTTCTTCGCGTTGCGTCGAATTAAGCAACATGCTCCGCCGCTTGTGCGGGCCCCCGTCAATTCCTTTGAGTTTTAGCCTTGCGGCCGTACTCCCCAGGCGGGGCGCTTAATGCGTTAGCTACGGCGCGGAAACCGTGGAAAGTCCCCACACCTAGCGCCCAACGTTTACGGCATGGACTACCAGGGTATCTAATCCTGTTCGCTCCCCATGCTTTCGCTCCTCAGCGTCAGGTAAGGCCCAGAGACCCGCCTTCGCCACCGGTGTTCCTCCTGATATCTGCGCATTTCACCGCTACACCAGGAATTCCAGTCTCCCCTACCTACCTCTAGCATGCCCGTATCCACTGCAGAACCGGAGTTAAGCCCCGGTCTTTCACAGCAGACGCGACATGCCGCCTACGAGCTCTTTACGCCCAATAATTCCGGACAACGCTCGGACCCTACGTATTACCGCGGCTGCTGGCACGTAGTTAGCCGGTCCTTATTCCCCACCTACCGTCAACCCCACGAGAACGTGGAGCCTGCGTTGGTGGTAAAAGAGGTTTACAACCCGAAGGCCGTCATCCCCCACGCGGCGTCGCTGCATCAGGCTTTCGCCCATTGTGCAATATTCCCCACTGCTGCCTCCCGCAGGAGTCTGGGCCGTGTCTCAGTCCCAGTGTGGCCGGTCGCCCTCTCAGGCCGGCTACCCGTAATCGCCTTGGTAGGCCGTTACCCCACCAACAAGCTGATAGGCCGCGAGCCCATCCCTGACCGATAAAACTTTCCACCCTCCACCATGAGGTGGCGGGTCGTATCCGGTATTAGACGGCGTTTCCACCGCTTATCCCGGAGTCAGGGGCAGGTTGCTCACGTGTTACTCACCCGTTCGCCGCTCGTGTACCCCGAAGGGCCTTACCGCTCGACTTGCATGTGTTAAGCACGCCGCCAGCGTTCGTCCTGAGCCAGGATCAAACTCTCCATAAAGGTCAAACAACCCGTCCCGGCGACCAGAGGTCAGCCTGGGGCGAGTAAACCTAGAAGAAATCCTGACCAACCAACTCGCGTTGGTTAATCAAAGGAACCCTACGCACCGAAGTGCGTCGGGGCCAAAACAAACATGGCTTAAAGAAAATCAAACACGCGCTGTTGAGTTCTCAAGAAACAATCGCTCTTCCCGTACAAGCGCCAGAACCTCAAGGCTCCGTCTGCTCTTCCGGAGAAGGCCTCTGCGTTTCCACCGCTTTAGCGGCTTCTTCGCTGTGTTGTGTCTTTACTTTATCAGGTGTTCCGCGCCCCGCCAAATCGGCGTTTTCGCTTTCAAACCTGATCCGGAGAAAGAATTCCCGGTGCCTCGTCCGCTCTGCGTTTCCGCCGGGCTTTTGAAGCAACTCCCCGAGCCTACATGCTCCGAGCGACTGCTCGAACCACTCTGCTTCGGGAGGATGTCTGTGATCGCGGCCCGGTTCCGAGTCGAAACCGCGAAGGTTCCGCTCGCCGTCCCGCAGCGACTCGCTGAGTCTAGGTAACTGGTCCGAAGACGTCAAATCCGTCCGGACCGTGGGAGGAACCCCGATCTGCCCGGACGTTCCGCGTCGACCCGGAAGCCCCCGTGATCTCGGGTCCTTCACCGGTCCGCGGAGCGACGCCCCGTTCGGCTCGGTCCCACAGACGGAGACCGGCGCTTCTCGTGGCTTGCTTGTCAGACATAGGTGGTCCTCCCCCGCACGGGGTCCGGTCAAACACCGGTCAGCGATCCTTTTCCGAACCATGGCCTCGGAAACCGTGTGGGGGCGGGTGCGGGACCCGGTCGGGTCCCGCACCCGCCCCCACCGTCGCTGGTCCGACGGCCCGGCCGACGGCTCAGACCATCTCCGCCAGTTCACGGGCGAGCTGCCGGAAGGCGATGCCTCGATGGCTGATCGCGTTCTTCTCCCCGGGCGACAGTTCCGCCGCCGTTCGGGTCTCCCCTTCGGGGACGAAGACCGGGTCGTAGCCGAACCCGTTCTTCCCACGGCGTTCGCCGACCAGGCGCCCGCGCAGCACGCCCTCGGCGACGGCCTCGGTTCCGTCCGGCATCACCAGGACCGCCGCGCAGACGAACTCCGCTCCCCTGCGGTCGGCGGGGGTGTCCGCGAGCTGGTCCAGCACCAGGTCCAGGTTGGCCCGGTCCTGGTCGCCCTCACCGAAGCGCCCGGCCCAGCGCGCGGACAGCACCCCGGGCATCCCCCGGAGTTCGTCCACGCTCAGACCCGAGTCGTCCGCGACGGCCGGGAGACCCGTGTGCGCCGCGATCGCCCGCGCCTTGAGCAGGGCGTTGCCGATGAAGGAGGGTTCGGTCTCGGGGACCTCGGGCGCGTCCGGGAACGCGTCCAGGGCCAGCACCTCCGCCGTCACCCCGGCCTCGGCCAGGATGGCGCGCATCTCGGGCACCTTCTTCGCGTTGCGCGTCGCAAGGACGAGCTTCACCGTGCCTCCTCCGCTCTCACCGTTACTCCTCCCAGGGGACCTCCCCCTGGGGAGCGGTGCCGGTACCGGACCGGCCCGCTCACGACAGTCACTCCGACAGGGCCTTCTTCTGGATGGCGGTCAGCTCCTCGCACCCGCCGGAGGCGAGGTCGAGCAGCTTGTTCAGCAGTTCACGGTCGAAGGCGGCTCCCTGGCCCTCGGCGGTGCCCTGCACCTCCACGAACTTCCCGTCACCGGTGAGCACGACGTTCATGTCGGTGTCCGCGACCGAGTCCTCCAGGTAGTTCAGGTCCAGCCGGGGCTGCCCCTGCACCACACCGACGCTGACGGCCGCCACCGAGCCGGTCAACGGGTTGTTCTTGAGCTTGCGCCGCTTGCGCAGGTGCTTCATCGCGTCGGCCAGGGCCACGTAGGCGCCGGTCACCGCGGCGGTGCGGGTGCCGCCGTCGGCCTGGAGCACGTCGCAGTCGAGGGTGATGGTGTGTTCGCCCATCGCCTTGAAGTCGACGACGGCACGGAGGGAGCGGCCGATCAGGCGGGAGATCTCGTGGGTGCGGCCGCCGATCTTGCCGCGCACCGACTCACGGGCGCCTCGGGTGTCCGTGGAGCGCGGGAGCATCGCGTACTCGGCGGTGACCCAGCCCTCGCCGGTACCCCGGCGCCAGCGGGGCACACCGTCCTCGACGGTGGCCGCGCAGAGCACGCGGGTGTCCCCGAACTCGATGAGGGCGGATCCCTCCGCGTGGCGGAGCCAGTTGCGGTGGATGTTCACAGGGCGGAGTTGGGTCGGAACGCGTCCGTCAGGTCGAGCCATGGACACGAGCGTATATCGGCACGGTGTTCCACTGTGCTGGAGCCGGGTCCTACCGGTCAGGTGGGACCCGCGCCACACGGGCCCCACCCACCCCTACTCACACGGACACGGTCCCACCTCATCGGTGACCCGGTGTGTCCGTGACCCTCCGTGTTTCGGTCGGGTCCGGGTACCGCCTCACCGAACGGTCGGGGTCAGGCGCCGATCTCGCGGACCTCTCCGCCCCGGGCCAGTTCGATGGGCCCCTCGTAGGTGCCGCGCGCCTCGGCCAGCGTGACGTCGTCGTCGTTCCACGGCACCAGGTGGGTCAGCAGCAGTTTGCGCGCCCCGGCCCTGGTGGCGTGGTCGCCGGCCTCGCTGCCGGTGAGGTGCATGTCCTTCGGGTGTTCCACGTGGTCGTGGAAGGCGGCCTCGCACAGGAACAGGTCGGTGTCGCGGGCCAGGTCGACCAGGGAGTCGCAGGAGCCGGTGTCGCCGGAGTAGACGAGGCTGACGCCGCCGTGCTCCAGGCGGATGCCGAAGGCGTCGACGGGGTGGTTGACGCGGGCGACGCGGGCGGTCAGGGGACCGATCCGGAACTCACCCGGGGTGAGCTCGTGGAAGTCGAAGACCTCGGTCATGCCGGGGTCGGGGTCCAGTCCGTAGATCTCCGCGAGGCGGTCCGCGACGCCCTCGGGGCCGTACACGGGGATCGGGGGCTTGGCGCCCCCGGGCGAGTACATCCGGGCGACCCAGTAGGCGCACATGTCCGCGCAGTGGTCGGTGTGCAGGTGGCTGAGGTAGACGGCGTCGACGGAGTAGAGGTCGGCGTGGCGCTGGAGGGCGCCGAGCGCGCCGTTGCCCAGGTCGAGCAGGAGCCGGAAGCCGTCCGCCTCCACCAGGTAACAGGAGGCCGGACTGTCCGGCCCGGGGAAGCTCCCGGAGGACCCGATAATCGTGAGTCGCACGTCGTCGTCGCCTTTTCGATCGGCCGCACTGCTTCCGTGGCCCCTTGGTGACGTGTGCGGGGAGAGCGGTGGGCGGCTGGTTCTGCGGATGTCCCGTTGTTACGGGTGTACCCCAATGACCGCCTGGGTGGTACAAAATGTGGCCCGCATCTCAGGCGACGTGCATCACGTGTGAATTTTTCACACCGATTGACCAGATTTGACCGGTTCACCGGGGCCGAGTTCAGGACAGGAACTGACCTGTGGGGGAACGTACCGGAGGCCGGTTCCCCGTGGGAAACCGGCCTCCGTGACACCGTGGCACCCTGCGACGGGCACCCGGACCCGTCCACCCCGGACGCGGCCCGGCCCGCGCCGTCGCGGGGCCCGGGTCAGGCCCGGGTCAGGCCCAGAGCTGGCCGTCCAGGCGCTCCTCCGCCTCTTCGACGGTGCCCTCGTAGGCGCCGGTGGAGAGGTACTTCCACCCGGCGTCCGCGATGACGAACGCGATGTCGGCGCTCTCGCCCGCCCGTTCCGCCTTGCGGGCCATGCCCAGGGCCGCGTGCAGCGCTCCGCCCGTGGAGATGCCCGCGAAGATGCCCTCCTTGTGCAGGAGGTCGCGGGTCCGCCGGAGCGCCGCCTCCGAGGGGACGGAGAAGCGCGTGGTGAGCACGGACTCGTCGTAGAGCTCCGGAACGAACCCCTCGTCGAGGTTGCGCAGCCCGTAGACCAGCTCCCCGTACCTCGGCTCGGCGGCCACGATCCGCACGTCCGGCTTGCGTTCGCGCAGGTACCGGCCGACACCCATGAGGGTTCCGGTGGTGCCGAGCCCCGCCACGAAGTGGGTGATCTCCGGCAGGTCGGTCAGCAGCTCGGGCCCGGTGGTCTCGTAGTGGGCCCGCGCGTTGGCCTGGTTGCCGTACTGGTAGAGCATCACCCAGTCGGGGTTCTCCGCGGCCATCTTCTTGGCGACCCGGACGGCCTCGTTGGAACCGCCCGCGGCGTCGGAGTAGTGGACCTCGGCGCCCCACATGGCCAGCAGCTTCCTGCGTTCGTCGGAGGTGTTCTCCGGCATGACGCAGACCATGCGGTAGCCGCGCAGCTTCGCGACCATGGCCAGCGAGATGCCGGTGTTCCCCGACGTCGGCTCCAGGATGGTGCACCCCGGGGAGAGCAGCCCGTCCTTCTCGGCCTGCTCGATCATGAAGAACGCGGCGCGGTCCTTGATCGAGCCGGTGGGGTTGCGGTCCTCCAGCTTCGCCCACAGCCGGACCTCCGGCGAGGGCGAGAGCCGAGGCAGGCCGACCAGCGGCGTGCCTCCGAGGGAGTCGAGCAGGGAGTCGTAGCGCATGGCTTCCTCAGCGAGAGCCGCCCGCGACGGCGGGCAGGACGGTCACGTTGTCGCCGTCGGAGAGCTTGGCCTCAAGACCGCCGACGAAGCGGACGTCCTCGTCGTTCAGGTAGACGTTGATGAACCGGCGCAGCTTGCCGCCGTCCACCAGGCGCTCCGCGATGCCGGGGTACTGCTGGTCCAGGTCGGTGACCAGGTCACTGAGGGTCTCGCCGGACCCCTGGACGACCTTCGCGTCGTTGGTCAGGTTGCGCAGGATGGTGGGGATGCGGACCTCGATGGCCATGAAGGTGACTCCGTAAACGGTCGTTGTTGTGCGTTCAGGTCCAACAGGCGGCCCGCCGGTGGCATTCCGTGGGCCGTCGTGCCGGGTCGTCCGATGGGCGCGTACCTACTGGTCCGCGCCGGAGCCGTCGGCGTCGACGATCTCGACGGGCTCCTCGGTGACCTCGCCGTCGATGATCCGGAAGGAACGGAACTCGGCGGTGTCGGGCTCGCGGGTGGACACGAGGACGTAGTGGGCCTGGGGCCACTGCGCGTACGTGATGTCGGTGCGCGAGGGGTAGGCCTCGGTCGCGGTGTGGGAGTGGTAGATCACGACGAACTCCTCGTCGCGGTCCCACAGCTCGTCGTAGACCTTCTTGTACTCGGTCGAGTCGAACTCGTAGAACGTCGGGGAGCGTGCCGCGTTCAGCATCTCGATGATCCGCTCCGGGCGGTCGGAGCCCTCGGGCCCCGCGACGACACCGCACGCCTCGTCGGGGTGGTCGCGTCGCGCGTGGGCGACGATCTGGTCGTGGATGGAGCGGTCGATCCTCAGCATGGCTCCAGGGTACCCACATCCGCTTCTCTACCAACCAAGTGGGTATTAATGCGGGGGAGGTCACTCCGGAGAGCACCCCGGCGCAGGTGGGGCGCGCGTACCCGCCCAGACCGGAACACGTAGGCTCGCCCCTATGAGCGAGGACAGCAGCAGCGCGCTGCTCACCGACCACTACGAACTGACGATGCTCCAGGGAGCCCTGCACAGCGGGGCCGCCGCACGCCGGTCGGTGTTCGAGATGTTCGGCCGACGCCTGCCGGAGGGCCGACGCTACGGCGTCGTGGCGGGGACCGGCCGGTTCCTGGACCTGTTGGAGCGCTTCCGCTTCGGCTCCGAGGAACTGGACTTCCTGTCCGACCACGGAGTCGTGGACGAGACCACCCTGAAGTGGCTGTCGGAGTACCGCTTCTCCGGGGACGTGTGGGGTTACGGCGAGGGCGAGGCCTACTTCCCGGGGTCGCCGATCCTGGTCGTGGAGGGCACCTTCGCCGAAGCCGTGATCCTGGAGACCCTCGCACTGTCGGTGTACAACCACGACAGCGCGATCGCCTCCGCCGCCACCCGGATGCGCGTGGCCGCCGGAGAGCGGCCCCTGATCGAGATGGGCTCCCGGCGCACCCACGAGCGCTCGGCCGTCGCGGCGGCCCGCGCCGCCTACGTGTCCGGGTTCTCGACCTCCTCCAACCTGGAGGCGGGGCGCAGCTTCGGGGTACCGACCGGCGGCACGGCGGCGCACGCGTTCACCCTGCTGCACGACAGCGAACAGCACGCCTTCAAGGCCCAGCTGGAGTCCATGGGCACGGGGACCACGCTCCTCGTGGACACCTACGACGTCGAACGCGCGGTGCGGCACGCGGTGGAGCTGGCCGGACCCGAGCTCGGCGCCATCCGGATCGACTCCGGGGACCTGGGGACGACCGCCTCCCGGGTGCGTCGGCAGCTGGACGACCTCGGCGCGACCGGGACCCGCATCGTGGTCACCGGTGACCTGGACGAGCACTCGATCCAGGCGCTGGCGGTGGCCCCGGTCGACGGGTACGGAGTGGGTACGTCCCTGGTGACGGGTTCGGGGGCCCCGACCGTGTCTCTGGTGTACAAGCTGGTGGCGCGGGCGCGCGGCCTGGAGCCGGACGCTCCGCTGGAGCCGGTCGCCAAGCGCTCGGTCGGCAAGCCGAGCCGGGGCGGCCGCAAGTGGGCGGTCCGGCGGCTGGACGACAAGGGGATCGCCGTGGCGGAGGAGGTGTACCCGCACGAGCCGACCGACCAGGTCGGGACCCGGCCGCTGTTGCGCCCGCTGGTCACCGGCGGCGAAGTGGTGGGACACGAGAGCGTGCACGAGGCTCGGGCACGCCACAGCGCGGCGTTGGCCGAGCTTCCCGAGCAGGCGCTGAGGATGTCCCGCGGCGACGTCGCGCTGGCGACCGTCTTCCACTGATCCGAGCCACCCCGCCGATCCCGATCGGCTTCTCGACGACAAGGAAGTGAGGTGCCGACATGACCAGGGCACTCATCGTGGTGGACCTTCAGAACGACTTCTGCGAGGGCGGCAGCCTGGGCGTGAAGGGGGCCGCCCGTACCGCGGCCGCCGTCACCGAGCTCGCGCGGACCGGCGGCTACGACCACGTGGTGGCCACCCGTGACCACCACATCGACCCGGGGGCGCACTTCTCGGACGACCCCGACTTCGTGAACAGCTGGCCCGTGCACTGTGTGGCGGGAACGCCCGGCGCGGAGTTCCACGCCGACTTCGACGCCTCGCTGGCCGAGGAGGTCTTCAGCAAGGGGCAGTACGAGGCGGCCTACAGCGGTTTCGAGGGCACGGCCGGGGATGGCGAGACGACTCTGTCGGCGTGGCTGCGCGAGCGCGGGGTGGACGAGGTGGACGTGGTGGGCGTCGCCACCGACCACTGCGTGCGGGCGACCGCTCTGGACGCCAACGGCGAGGGGATCCGGACCCGGGTCCTGCTCGGTCTGACGGCGGGGGTGGCCAGGCCCACGGTGGACTCGGCGCTGGAGCGGCTGCGCGGTGCCGGTGTGGAGCTGGAGGGCGAGCCGTTGGTGGGTTGAGCCCGGCGGCGGCCCCGTCCGGGGCCCGGAACGACGGCGGGGGCGGTGGTGAAGCGATCACCACCGCCCCCGTCTGTGTACGGGTACCGCTAGTCGATGCCGATGGCGGCGCGAACGTCGCCCAGCACGCGACGGGCGCGCGAACGGGCGCGTTCGAGGCCGGAGTCGAGGATCTCGTCGAGCTCGGTCTTCGAGTCCATGAGCTCCTCGTAGCGCTCGCGCTTGGGGCCGAGCTCGGTGTTGACCGCCTCGAAGAGCTCCTTCTTGAGGTCGCCCCAGCCCATGCCGCCCGCCTCCAGGCGCTCGCGCACGTCGGCCACCTTCTCGGCGTCGGCGAAGTGGGTGAGCAGCTGGAACGGGATCGAGGTGTCCGGGTCCTTGGGGTCCTCGACGGGGGTGGAGTCCGTGGGGATGCGGTTGATGGCCTTGCGGAGCTTCTTCTCCGGCAGGAAGAGCGGGATGTGGTTGTCGTAGGACTTGCTCATCTTGCGGCCGTCGGTCCCGGGCAGGATGCTCGCTTCGCTGTCGTCGATGACGCCCTTGGGGAGGGGGAAGCTGTATCGGTCGCCGTACCGGTGGTTGAAGTACCCGGCGATGTCGGCGGTGTACTCGATGTGCTGGGACTGGTCGCGCCCCACGGGGACCCGCTCGCCCTCCATGATGAGGATGTCGGCCGCCATGAGCACGGGGTAGTTGTACAGCCCCATGTTGACCCCGGCGTCGAGCTCGGTGACGCCCGCCTCGGTGTTGCGGTCGCGCGCGGCCTTGTAGGCGTGTGCGCGGTTCATGAGCCCCTTGGGGGTGAGGGTGCTCAGGATCGTGGTGAGCTCGAAGATCTCGGGGATGCTGGACTGACGGTAGAAGACCGTGCGCTCGGGGTCGAGTCCGCAGGCCAGCCAGGTGGCAGCGCCCGACCGGATGCTCTGACGGAGTTCGTCCGCGTCCTTGATGATGTTGAGCGCGTGGTAGTCCGCGATGAAGTAGAAGGTGTCGTAGACCTCCGCCGCCGCCAGGGCGGGCTTGATCGCGCCGATGTAGTTGCCCAGGTGGAAGTCGCCGGTGGGCTTGATCCCGGTCAGATAGGTGTTCGCTGCCATGTTCCCAGCCTATCGACGCCGCCCGGCCCCGGACACGCGGACGGCGCCCCGCCGGGCGGGGCGCCGTCCTCCTGGGAGCGGACCGGTCAGAGCCGGGCCGATCCGCTTCGGAAGGCCTCCCAGTGCTCGGCCATGCGTTGGGACTGCCCCGGGGTGAAGTGGGTCATGCAGGCGTCGTCGCTGTAGTTCATGAAGTTGGTGACGGGGTCGAGTCCCGGGAGATCGGGGCAGCTGTCCCGACCCTCAGGGCAGCCCGCCGCCGCCTCGCGCTCGTACGGGGTGTCGTCCACGTAGTCCCCCGGGCTCTCGCAGCCGTTCTGGAACGTGTGGAACAGGCCCAGCCAGTGGCCGACCTCGTGGGTGCCGGTGTGGCCCTCGTTGAAGCGGTCGCGCGTCCCGCCCGGGAAGGTGTCGTGCGCGATGACGACGCCGTCCTGTTCCGGGTCGGCGGCGTAGTCCTGGGGGAAGGTGGAGTAGCCGAGCAGACCGGAGTCGAGCTGGGTGGTGTAGATGTTCAGCGTCTCGGCACCGCCCTGGCGCAGGTCGGCCCGGATGGTGTCGCGGTAGCGGTTGAAGTCGCGGAACCAGGCGTCGTTCACGTTGCGGGTGACGTCCGAGAGCTCGAAGCGGAAACCGGTGTCGGTGCCTTCGGAGCCGAGCGCGTAGCCGCCCTGGTAGGCCTTGTTGAGGACGTCGACCTGCTCCTGGATCCGTTCGTCGGTCACCTCGCCCCGGCCGTCCTCGGCGGAGATCACGTGCACGGCCACCGGCACCGTGTACGGCGCGGCGAGCTCGCGTCCGCGCTCGGCGACCAGGGCGTCGCGGAGCCGTTCCTCGTACTCGGCCGCCTTCTCCGGGGTGATCTCCACCTCGGCGGTCCCGGCCCCGGGGCCGGCGACCCTAGTGGAGGCCGCCCGGGCGGCGGTGTCGACGGCGTCGTCGACCCGGTCCCCCTCGGGGGGACAGTGCTGGTCCGCGGCGAGCGTCACCCCGGCCCGCTGTGGTTCGGGGTGGGCGGGTTCTGGCAGCGAGCTCGCCACCAGACCGGTCAGTGCGAGTGCGCACAGGGTCAGGCCGGTCCAGGTCGCGGCTGAGCCTCCGCGCGGGCTTCGTCCAATCACCTCACGGACTGTAGTGGTCCGATTGCTCTGCGTTTGGTGAACTTGCCCGACCTTGCGAAGTGTTTGCCGTCCCCGGCCCGTGGGCGGGGCCGCCGCCCGTACGCCCCGCTCCCCGCCGCGGACCTACTTCTGGCCCACGGCCCAGGCTCTGAGCTTGGCGATGCGCTCACGGATCTGCGGCGGCGTGGCCTGCGCGACCGGCGGCCCCCCGCAGGCGCGACGCAGCTCGTTGTGGATCACCCCGTGCGGCTTGCCGGTGCGGTGGTGCCAGGCGCCGACCAGGTTACTCAGGTCCTTGCGCAGCTCGGCCAGGACCTCGTGCGTGGGCCCCGACTCCTCCTCCGGCTCGGACTTCCCCTTGGCCTTGAGCTGGCTCGCGTGGATGTCCGCCTTGCGCTTGCGCAGCAGCTGGGAGACCTGGTCCGGGTCGAGCAGTCCGGGCAGCCCGAGGAAGTCCTCCTCCTCGCTGGAGCCGGCGGCCCCGCCCCCGTACTCCAGCCCGTCGTACAGCGCGCGGTCGAACTCGGCGGCGGACTCCATGGTCTCGAAGGGGAGCTCCTCCCCCGCGTCCGGAGTGTCCTTCTTCTTGTTGGCCTCCTTGAGGAGGTCCTCTTCGGGGTACTCGTCGTCCGCGGGCTGCTTGTCCAGGACGTGGTCGCGCTCGCGCTCCATCTCCCCCGCGTACTCCAGCAGGGTCGGCACCGACGGCAGGAACACCGACGCCACCTCGCCCCGCTGGCGCACCCGCACGAAACGGCCGATGGCCTGCGCGAAGAACAGCGCGGTGCTGGTGGAGGTCGCGTACACGCCCACCATCAGGCGGGGCACGTCCACGCCCTCCGAGACCATCCGGACCGCGACCATCCAGCGGTCGTCGCTCTTCGAGAAGCGGGTGATCTTCTTCGAGGCGGTGGGGTCGTCGGACAGCACCACGGTGGCGCCCTTGCCGGTGATCTGCCGCAGGATGCGCGAGTAGGCGCGGGCGTTCTCGTGGTCGCTCGCGATGACCAGGCCGCCCGCGTCCGCGTGGGTCTTGCGCACCTCGGTCAGCCTGCGGTCGGCCGCCTGGAGGACCTTCTTGATCCAGTCGCCCTTGGGGTCGAGCGCGGCCCGCCACGCCTGGGACAGCGCGTCCTTGGTGAGGGGTTCGCCGAGGCGGGCGGCGAGTTCGTCACCCGCCCGCGTCCGCCACCGCATCTCCCCGGAGTAGGCCATGAAGATGACCGGGCGCACGACCCCGTCCTCCAGGGCGGGCGCGTACCCGTAGCTGTAGTCCCACGAGCAGCGGCGCACACCCGCCCCGTCCTGCACGTAGTCCACGAACGGGATGGGGTTGATGTCGGAGCGGAACGGGGTTCCGGTGAGCGAGAGCCGCCGCGTGGCCGGGTCGAAGGCCTCCCGGACGGCGTCGCCCCAGGAGAGGGCGTCACCCGCGTGGTGGACCTCGTCGAAGATGACCAGGGTCTTGCGCGCCTCGGTGCGGTTGCGGTGCAGCATCGGGTGGGCGGCGATCTGCGCGTAGGTGACGGCCACGCCAACGTACTGGCGGCCGAGGGCGCCCTGCCCGTTCTTGAAGTCGGGGTCGATGGCGATCCCGAACCGGGCCGCCGCCTCCGCCCACTGCTTCTTCAGGTGCTCGGTGGGGCAGACGATGGTGATCGCTCGAACCGCGTGCCGCTGGAGGAGCTCGCTCGCCAGTGTGAGGGCGAAGGTGGTCTTGCCCGCCCCGGGCGTGGCCACGGCGAGGAAGTCGCGTGGCTGCCTGCGGAAGTACTCCTCGAAGGCCTCCCGCTGCCAGGCCCGGAGACCGCTCAGGCGGTTCTCCGTCGTGGTCTGCGTCACCGTCATTCGTTCCGTCCCCCGTTACTCACCTGCTTGAGGTTAGCGGCCGCCGGAGACCGTATCGGGAGCCCCGGCGGTGGCGCCGGGCACAGCGGCCACCCCGGGCGTGTCCGGCGATCGGGCCGCGGAGCCGGGCCCCGCGCCTCCCGCGCACCCCACGACAAGGCGGCACGGTGCCTGCCGCACCGCGCCGCGCCGTCGTTCCGAATCCGTGTGGAGATCCCCCTCGGGAACGCTC
Organism: Nocardiopsis sp. iso_238; assembly: GCF_056173325.1. Taxonomy (NCBI): domain Bacteria; kingdom Bacillati; phylum Actinomycetota; class Actinomycetes; order Streptosporangiales; family Nocardiopsidaceae; genus Nocardiopsis; species Nocardiopsis sp. iso_238. The sequence continues at coordinate 4,855,030 of NZ_CM149668.1, forward strand.
CTCCCCTAGGTCGTGTTTTTTGGATCATTCCGCGCTCGCGACCACCAGGCTGCCTCTCGCTGCGCCGATGAAGCTCGGACAGCCAAACCCGGGCTGACCTTCGCTCCACGGCTTGCGAGAGATTGCCTGGACGGCCGCTCGCATCGATGGCGGCTCCGCCGCCACCGGCGAAAGCATCCAAAAAACACTCCCTAGTTCCCCGTGCCCTCGCCGGAGACCTCCGTCTCCCCGGGGTCCGCCTCACCGGTCGCCGGGTCGGCCTCCCCGACGGGGGCCTCGCCCCCGACCCCGGTCATGTCGACGGCGCCGTCGTTGAACGGCATGTGCGGGGAGAGCGCCGGGAAGGCGAAGAACCACAGCAGGGCGGCCGCGCCCGCCAGGAGGCCCACCGACATGATGAACTTCGAGGCCCAGGGGCCGGGCAGGATGCGCCAGATCAGACCGTACATTCGTGCGTCCCTTCCCCTAGGCGTCCGGAGCCATGTGGGCGATGCTGTCGGGCATGCCCTCGGACTTGGGTGTGGTCTCGGTGAGTTCGGCCCAGACGATGAGCCGGTGCGTGTTGTTGAGCTTGGGCGCGCACGTGGTGAGGGTGAGCAGTGCCCGCTCGGGGTCCTCCTCGGAGGCCTCCTCGAAGGGGTCCGGGTTGACCACCCAGAAGTCCTCGGGCAGCACGGTCTCCTCACGGAAGACCTCGTAGGTGTGGAAGTTCTCGCCGTCCTCCAGCACCATGACGTCGCCGTCGTCGAGCAGGTCCAGGTCCCAGAAGAGACCGGGCGTGCGGTGCGCGGCGACGCCGTAGTTGCCGAGCTCGCCGGGCGCGCTGTCGAACTCCGTGTAACGGCCGGGGCTGTACCGGATGTCGTCGGGGGTGGTGCCGTTGACCACCACCCAGTCCAGGTCCAGGCTCGGGACGTACAGGCGGCTGTCGGCGCTGCCGGGGAGGGGTTCGGAGTCCGGGCCGCGCTCGTCGGCGGCGGCCCAGGCCTCGTCCAGACCGTCGGCCAGCCCCTGCTGCTCCCGGTCGGTCTCCCACTGGGAGCCGTACACCTCGTAGGAGGCGTAGAAGAGCATCAGCAGACCCAGGGTCAGGAGGACCTCGCCGAAGAAGCGGACGATGCCCCGGACGACGTCGCCCGGGGTGGCCCGTTTGCGCGGGCGGCGCCGACGGCCCCGTGGGGGCCGCTCACGCCCCTCGCCCGAGGGGTGGGGCTCATCATGGGACTGCCGTTCAGTTGTGGACACCAATACGACCTACTCCTGTGGACGCTTTCGTGTGCACCCGGGCGACCGGAGGGGGACGACGAGCGGGACCCCCGTACGCGGATGCGGCAGAACTTCGACCTCGTGTCGGTACACAGCGCTGAGGAGCGACGAGCTGAACACGTCGGCGGGGGTTCCCCGCGCGGCGACCTGTCCTCCGGAGAGTACCGCCACACGATGGGCGTACGCGGCCGCAAGCCCCAAATCGTGCAGGACCACGATAACCGCCCCACCGCGGGACGCGAGGCCGCGCGCGATGGAGAGTACGAGTTCCTGGTGGCGGATGTCCAGCGCCGCGGTGGGTTCGTCGAGGAGGAGCAGGTGGGTGTCCTGGGCCAGGACGCGGGCGAACATCACGCGGGCCCGTTCTCCCCCCGAGAGCGTGGGGAAGCGGCGGTCGGCCAGATGGGTGACGCCGACCTCCGCCATGGCGTCCCGGACCAGGGCGTCGTCCCGGTCCGGGGAGCTCAGCCCGGCCCAGGGCGCACGACCCATGGCGACGAGTTCGGTGACGGAGAAGGGAAAGCTGACCGCCGCCTCCTGGGGCAGGACCGCCCGGCGGAGCGCGAGTTCGGGCGGGCTCCACTCCGGCAGCGGGCGGCCGAGCAGGCGCACCGTTCCGGAGTCGCGCTCGCCCCTGGTCGGGCCGCCGGTGACGTCTCCCGACAGCGCGGACAGCAGCGTGGACTTGCCCGCGCCGTTCGGTCCGACCAGGGCGAGGAGTTCACCGGCGCGGACGGTGAGGTCGACCCCGTCGAGCAGGGCGCGGCCGCCCCGGCGGACGGTGAGGCCCTCGGCGCGCACGACCACGGATCCGGGTTCGGCGGGCGCGGGCGGGGCCGGTGCGCGGGTCAGGGGCGCGACGGCCGCGGCCCACCCGCGGGCGAGGGCCGAGCGCCGTGGGGTGTGCCCCGTGGGGCCGTCAGTGCTGGTGGTACCGGGGGTGTCCGTGGTGTCGGTGCTCACGACCAGCCTCCCTGTTTGGCGCGGGTGCGGTACAGGAGGAAGAAGAAGAACGGCCCGCCCAGGGCGGCGGTGACCACGCCGAGCGGGATCTCGGCGGGGGCGGCGACCGTGCGGGCCAGCAGGTCGGCGGCGAGCAGCAGCAGTCCGCCGCCGAGCGCGGAGGCGGGCAGCAGCACCCGGTGGCCGGGTCCGGTCACCATACGGATGATGTGCGGGACCACGAGCCCCACGAAGGCGACGATCCCGGCGAAGGCGACCGCCGCCGACGTGAGCAGGGCCATGGCGCCGATGAGGACCAGGCGCATGCGTTCCACGTCCACGCCCAGGTGGCGGGCGGGCCCCTCCCCGAGGGCGAGCAGGTCCAGGCGGCGGGCGTACACGGGGACGACCGCCAGCCCCAGGAGCAGGCAGGGCGTGATCGCCGCGACCTTGGACCAGGTGGCGGTGGAGACGCTGCCCAGCTGCCAGAACGTGATGGTCTGGATCTCGGCGTCCTGGGAGAAGTTGGTCATCAGACCGATCGCGGCACCGGCGATGGCGTTGACCGCGATCCCGGTGAGCAGGAGGGTGACCACCTCGGTACGGCCCCGTGAGCGCGCGAAGACGTACACGAACAGGGTCGTGGCCAGCCCGAAAACGAAGGACGAGGCGATGACGGTCCAGTGTCCGAGCACGGTGATCCCGGTGAAGATGACGGCGATCGCGCCGACCGCCGCACCGGCGGAGACACCGATCACGCCGGGTTCCGCGAGGGGGTTGCCGAAGACGCCCTGCATGATGGCGCCCGCGCTGCCCAGGGCCGCGCCGACCATGACGGCGAGGACGACGCGGGGCAGCCGCACGTCCCACAGGACGGTGCGGGCGATCTGGTCGGGTTCGGCGCCGACGTCGAGACCGACCTCCTGGAGGAGGGACGCCGCCACCTGTCCCGCCGGGATGGGGTAGGCACCGACCCCGGCGGCCACGACGGCGACGGTCACGAGGGTGGCGGACAGCCCGCCGAGGAGGAGCCCGGCGCGCAGCCGACGTCGCACGCGGCCGCCGCCCTCCGTCGGGGGTCCGGGCGCGGTGGCGCCGCGGTGGCGCAGGGCGGTCACGCGGTGCCCCCGTCGTCGGGGAGCGCGGCCAGTTGCTCGGCCAGGGCCACGATGACCTGGGGGGTGCGCGGCCCGAAGTTGAGCAGCACGCCGTCCTCGAAGTCGATGACGGCCCGGTTCCGACCGGCCGGGGTCTGGGCGACTCCGGGGATCTCGACGAGTCCCTCCACACCGCCCACCGACTCCAGGCCCTTGGTCATGACGAGGAGGACGTCCGGCTGGGCCTCGATCAGCGCCTCGGTGGTGATGGGGGTGAACGGTGTGGTCAGGCCCATCTCGACCCCCGCGTCGCGGGCGCCGATCTCGGAGAGCATGGCGTCGGCGCCCGACCCGGGACCGCCGAGGAGGTAGACCCCGGCGGTGCCGCGCAGGTAGAGGAAGGCGACGAGGGGGTCGCCGGCGGTCTCCACGGAGGTCTCGCGCACCTCGGCCATCTGTTCCCTGGTGCGGTCGACCAGGCTGGTCCCGGCGTCGGGGACGCCGAGCGCCTCCGCGACGCGCTCGAAGCGCGGGTACATCTCGTCGAAGGACCAGGCCTCCTCGACGATGACCACGGGGACCCCGCTGCGCTGGATCTGCTCGATCACCTCGGGCGGCCCGGTCTGGGTGTCGGCCAGGACCACGGTGGGCTGGAGCGTGAGGACGGACTCGGCGGAGACGTCGTGGCCCTCGCTGACCACGGGCAGGTCCGCGGCCTCGTCGAAGGTGGCGGCGACGTCGCGGCCGACCACCCGGTCTCCGAGGCCGAGGGTGAAGACGATCTCGGCGAGGCCGCCGGTGAGCGGGAGGACGCGACTGGCGTCGGTGACCTCGACCTCCTCGTACTCCAGGGGGTCGGCGCTGGTGCGGTAGGGGTCGAGGACCACCGAGTCGACGGTGACGGGGAGTTCGGGGTCCGGGGCGTCCGCCAGGACCTGGAGCCGGTTCTCCGCGAGCTCGGGGATGCCCTCGCCCGCCGCCGCGTCCTCGGGGGCGGGCGATCCGGTGCAGGCGGTCAGGGCGAGGGCGCAGGCCACGGCGAGCAGGACGGCGGCCGGTCCTGTTCCTGGGTGTCCGCGCAGGGGGGATCGGGGGAGGGCGTGGGGCATGGCGGTCGCTTTCGATGGATCCGTGTGCCGGGTGTCGCCGGGGAGCGGGGGTGCGATGCGGCCTTTTTCATGACAGGTCGTCATCTTCTTGACAACCGTGGAGGTGTGGTGTTCCACTGTTCCAGCGCGGGATCAAGTTAGGTAAGGCTCACTTTGCCAAGGTAAGCATAACCTAAACCCCATTCCCCAGGTCTCGCGGGTGACGGACACCGTCCGGCCCGCACGAACGCGAAGGCCCCCGATGCAAGCAGCGGTTTCCCTCCGTGGGTTCCTCCCCTCCCTGGCCGCAGTGGCGGCCGCGACGGTCCTGTCCGCCTCCCTGCCCGACGCGGTGCTCGCCGCCCCGACCGAAGACCCCGCCCATCCCCGGACCACCGTCGTCGACCGCACCGAGGGGCTCGACCCCCGGGGCGACACCGTCACGGTGTCCGGGATCGGGCACGACCCCGGAAGCCTGATCGAGATCACCACCCGGGCGCTGCCCGACGCGGCCGCGTCGGCCGAGGACTCCGACGAGTCCGCCGTCCTGGACACCGGGAACACCGTCCGGGTCGAGGTGGACGAGCGCGGCCTGTTCACGGAGGACCTCGTCACCGGCGTCGGCTTCGCTGCCGAGGCCGGGCTCGACACGGCCGAGGACCCCTTCGAGATCGTGCTGACCGAGATCGCCGGGGCTCCCGTCCCCGAGGAGACCACCCCGGGGACCCCCGAACCCACTGCTCCCGGCTCTCCGGACCCCGAGGGCGACACCGCGCCGGAAGCACGGGACGTGGAGGGGACCGAGGTCGTCTCGGCCCCCGGCCCCGGCCGGAGCGCACCGGTGACCGCCCCGGCGCGCCCCCGGAGCGCGCCCGTCGTCGGCGTGGTCCCGGTGAGCTTCGCCGCCCCCGCCGCACCGTCGGCACCGCGTTCCCGGCCCCAGGCCCCCGCCTCCGCCCAGGCGCCCGCTGCTCCCCAGGCCCAGTCCGCGCCGCGGACCCTTCCCCGGACCCCGGGCACCCCGGCCCTGACCGTCTCCCGGACCAGCGGGCTCGACCCCTCCGGCGAGAAGGTGACCGTGACCGGAACGGGCTACGACACCTCCAAGGGCGTCTACGTCGCCCTGTGCGACACCGCGAACGCCAGCTCCACCCAGGCGCCCAGCCCGTGCATCGGCGGCGTGGACATGGAGGGAGAGGGCGGCGCCTCCGTCTGGGTCTCCAGCAACCCGCCGCCCTACGGCGAGGGCCTGGCCACCCCCTACACCGGCGGCGGCACCGACGGCGGGTTCACGGTCGAGCTCACCGTCAAGGGATCGGACGAGCACACCGACTGCCTCTCCGCCGCCACCGACTGCGCCGTCGTCACCCGCAACGACCACACCCGCTCCAGCGACCGTGGCCAGGACGTGTTCGTCCCCGTGACGTTCAGCGGACAGACCGGCGACCCGGGCGCGTCCGGCGGGAACGGCGGCGCCTCCGGCGACGGCGCGACCGGATCCGGGAACACCGGCGGCACCACGACGTCCGGTGCGGGTGGCGCGGGCCCCAGCGGTTCCGGAGGGAGCGGCAACGGTCCGCTCGCCACCACCGGGTCCTCCCTGACCGGCCTGGTCCTGGCCGCCGCCGTCGCCGTGCTCACCGGTGCCGTGGCGCTGTTCGCCGCGCGCCGCCGTGCCGCCACCCCGGCCCCGACCACCGCCTAGGCACCACCGACCACGTTCTCCCTCAGCGGCCCCACCAGCGCCCGCTCAGCCCCGGGACCGCTGCCCCACTCCCCTGCCCGGAACCCGGTGCGCGACCGGAACCGGCACCCGTCCACCCCCCGAGTCGATAGGAACCCGTCCCCATGAGCAGCACCGTCACGAGAGCCGCCGGAGCGGGCCCACGCCGCCGCTCCCCGCGCGCCCTCCTCTCCCTCGCGGGAGCCGCCGCCCTCGGCGCCTCCCTCACCCTGGGAGGCGCACCGGCCCTGGCCGAGGAGGCCCCCGTCACCGTCACCCAGGGCTCCGCCACCTGGGGCGTCAAGCAGTCCTTCCGCAACTACGTGTCCGGCCCCATCGCCCACGGCGGCTACGAGGCGGTCGACGGCGCCAGCCGCAACACCGACGGCACCCTCGACTTCCCCACCGCCGAGGGCACGGTCTCCAAAGAGGACTCCTCCGGTGCGGTGAGCTTCTCCGGCGGGGTGGTCTTCAGCGGCCACGACTACGGCCAGGGCCCCGTCCTGGAGATCCGCGTGAACGACCCGCGCGTGGAGTTCGACGGACAGGGCGCGGCCACCGTCTACGCCGACGTGACCAGCCGCGAGTTCGCGGGCGCCAACCCGGCGCTCCCCCCGGGCGACCTCGTCGAGTACGGCGAGGTGGCGGTCGCGGAGCTGACCGGCGCCGAGATCGGTGTCGACGGTGACGTGATCACCTTCACCTCCGAGGCCGGGACCCTGCACGCCGACGCCGTGGAACCGTTCGCCAGCTTCTACTCGGCGGGCGAGACCATGGACCCGCTGTCCTTCACCACCGAGGCGGCCGGGGGCACCGACCCGACCGACCCCACCGACCCCGAGGTGCCCGCCCCCTCCCCCGAGGTGCGGGTCGACCAGACCACCGGGCTGGACCCCGAGGGCCAGACCGTCCGGGTCGACGGCACCGGGTTCCGGCCCGGGTCGGGCGTGTACGTGGCGCTCACCGGCATCGCCCGGTCGGACGCCTCGCACCCGCAGCACTGGTACGGCAGCGGTGTGTGGCTGCGTGAGGGATCCGCGCCCGACGCGGACGGCGCGTTCAGCACCGACCTCGACGTCGTCGGCGCCTTCGAGAAGGGCGGCACGGCCTACGACTGCCTGGAGAGCCAGTGCTACGTGGCGGTGTTCAACGACCGCCACGACCTGGACAACCGCGACCAGGACGTGTGGACCCCCGTCACCTTCACGGCCGCCGGGAACGGGGACGGAGACGACGGCGACGGCGAGGGCGGCGGCCAGACCCCGGAGGGCGACCTGACCGTGTACAACGGCCGCGCCGACTGGGGTGTGAAGGAGTCCTTCCGCACCTACATCGAGGGCAACATCGCCAAGGGCGCGATCCGCACCGAGGACGGCGCCACCCGCAACGAGGACGACACCTTCTCCTTCACCGACGGCACGGGCAGCGTGAACCTGGAGGAGGGGGTCGCGGAGATCGACTTCGCCGGGACCGTGCTCTTCGAGGGACACGTCTACGGCGACGCCGACCCCCTGCTGTACATGACCGTCTCCGACCCCCGGGTCGAGATCGACGGCGACACGGGCACCCTCTACGCCGACGTGGTCAGCAAGTCCCTCACCGACGAGGAGCTCGTCACCTACGACGACGTGGCCTTCGCGGACCTGGACCTGTCCGGCGTCGGACACGGTCTGGACGAGGGCGTGCTGTCCTGGGACCCGATCCCGGCCACCCTGACCGCCGACGGCGTCCCCGCCTTCGCGGACTTCTACGGCGCGGGCGAGCGGCTCGACCCGATCAGCCTCACCGTGAGCGTGGACGAGGACGTGCGGGTTCCCGGTGGCGGCACCGGCGGCGGCGACGGCGGGACCGCTCCGACCCCGGACCCCACGCCCGGTCCCGGTGAGGGCGGCGGCAAGCCCGGCCTGCCCAACACCGGTGCGGCCCTGACCGGCCTCCTGGTCGCGGCGGGGGTCGCGGTGGCCGCGGGCGGCACCGCCCTGGTCGCCACCCGCCGACGCGCGGGCGCCGTGGCCTGATCCCCGGGGCCCGCCCCCGGACGGCAGGAAGGGCCCCGGCTCACCCCTCGGGGTGGGTCAGGGCCCTTCCGCGTTCCGGCCACGAGGGGCCGTCACTTCATCATGTCCTCGTACGCCTTCTTGCAGTCGGGGCACACGGGGAACTTCTTCGGGTCCCGGTTGGGCACCCAGACCTTGCCGCACAGCGCGATCACCGGGTCGCCGGTCACCGCGCTCTGGGTGATCTTGTCCTTCTGCACGTAGTGGGCGAACCGTTCCCGGTCCCCGTCGTCGTGCGAGATGTCCGGCCTGGTCTCGCTGTCCGGAAGAACCTTGTTCAGGACATCCATCGACATCGTCCTCACACCTTTCAACGTCCGTCTACCACGGTATAGGGTGACGCGCCCCACTTCGAAGCCCTCGGCGAACCGCTCAGTTCATGGTGGGATCGTCAGGATAGGTGGACAACAGGGCCATCTCGCCGCCCTGGCGGCGCAGCACCCGCGACCACAGTGTCTCCGGGGAACCTCCGAAGAGGTCGTCGGCGAGGGTGTCCACCACGTACCAGGCGCCCTCCCCGATCTCCCCCGCCAGCTGCCCGGCACCCCATCCGGCGTACCCGGCGAACACCCGCAGGGAAACCAGTGCCGCGCCCAGGAACTCGGTGGGTGCCTCGAGGTCCACCAGCCCCACCCCGGCCAGTTCCGGGCCGGGACCGACCCCCTCCAAGGGGGCCCAGCCGGGCGGAGCCTCATCCGGGGGCACGGTGCCGAGGGCGATCCCGGAGTCGGTGCCGACCGGCCCGCCCGAGAACATCACCCGGGGCGCGCTCGCGTAGGCGCCCCAGTCCGTCACCACCTCGTCCACCGGCAGCTCCAGCGGACGGTTGAGGATGACCCCGAGGGTGCCGTCGTCGGCGTCGTCCACGACGAAGACCACCGATCGGCGGAAGGAGTCCTCCTGGAGGAGGGGGGCGGCCACCAGCAGGCGCCCGGTCAGTGTCGACTGGTCCATGCTCCACACCTACCCGGAAAACCGGCCCGGTGGTCGCCCCTCGCTGGGCCGACTCCCCGAATCGCTACTCGGACTGGCCGCGCTGGGCCACCTCGCGCACGGCGGTGGCCACGTGGGTGGACAGGTCCGCGTGGAACACGCTCGGGATGATGTAGTTCGGGCCCAGTTCGTCCTCGGTGACCACGTCGGCCAGGGCCTCGGCGGCGGCGACCATCATGTCGGAGGTGACGTGGTGGCTCTGGGCGTCCAGCAGGCCGCGGAAGAAGCCGGGGAAGACCAGGACGTTGTTGATCTGGTTCGGGTAGTCGCTGCGGCCGGTGGCCACCACGCCCGCGTGCAGGTGGGCGACCTCGGGGTCGACCTCGGGGTCGGGGTTGGCCAGCGCGAAGATGATCGAGTCCTCGTTCATCTCCGCGATGTCGTCACCGCCGAGCAGGTTCGGGGCGGAGACGCCGATGAAGACGTCGGCCCCGGCCACGGAACCCTTGAGGTCGCCGCTGTAGCCCTGGGGGTTGGTGTTCTCCGCGATCCAGCGCAGGTTGCTGTCCAGGTTGTCGCGGCCGGCGTGCACGGCGCCGTGGACGTCGCTGACGATGATGTCGCGCGCACCGGCGTGCATGAGCAGCTTGAGGATGGCGGTACCGGCCGCGCCCGCGCCGGACATGGCGATGCGGACCTCGGAGAGCTTCTTGTTGACCACGCGCAGGGCGTTGCGCAGGGCGGCGAGCACGACGATCGCGGTGCCGTGCTGGTCGTCGTGGAAGACGGGGATGTCGAGGAGCTCGCGCAGGCGGGCCTCGACCTCGAAGCAGCGGGGGGCGGAGATGTCCTCCAGGTTGATCCCGCCGAAGCCGGGGGCCAGCAGCTGGACGGTGCGGACGATCTCGTCGACGTCCTGGGTGTCCAGGGCGATGGGCCACGCGTCGATGTCCGCGAAGCGTTTGAACAGGGCGGCCTTGCCCTCCATGACGGGCATGGCGGCCTCGGGGCCGATGTTGCCCAGGCCCAGGACGGCCGAGCCGTCGGTGACCACGGCGACGCTGTTGCGCTTGATGGTCAGGCGGCGGGCGTCGTCCTTGTTGGCGGCGATGGCCTGGGAGACGCGGGCGACACCGGGGGTGTAGGCCATGGAGAGCTCGTCGCGGTTGCGCAGCGGGACCTTGGACTTCATCTCGATCTTGCCGCCGAGGTGCATGAGGAAGGTGCGGTCGCTGACCTTGTGGACCACGACCCCCTCGACCCCGCCGAGGGCGTCGACGATGGCCTGGGCGTGGTCGGTGTCGCGGGCGGCGCAGGTGACGTCGATACGGATGCGCTCGTGCCCAGCGGCCGCCACGTCCAGGGCGGTGATCATGCCGCCGACCTGCTCCACCGCGTTGGTGAGGCTGCCGACCGCGCTGCCTCCGGCGTCCAGTTCGAGGCGGACGGTGATGGAGTACGAAACGCTGGGAAGGGTGGCCACGTATTGCTCCTTGGCTTTTGCTGATGTCATGCGTCCGCGGGGCACACCGGCGGCCCCTCCCGTGGACGTACGGACCGACGTCGGGACTCCTCCACCGGGGGTCGGGCGTACGGCCTGCACTCCGTGGCCGGACCCGGTGGAGCCTCGTCGGCGCCTGCGCGCCGATCGGACCCGGGTCCGTGACGGTTGCGCGTCCCGCCGTGGAACACCCGGTCATCGGGCGTCCTGCGCGGGCCTCGGTTGCCGGGCGGGGGCGGTACTTGGGATCCCACAACCGAGTCGCCTCACCTTACCCGAGTCAAGCGGGTAACGTCAGCACAAGGTGACAATTAACGCCTTCGGAAAAAATCGCATTAATTCCGAGCATCTTCGGGGATCTCAGCCCCGCGCGCGGTCGGCGGCGGCGCGCACCACCACGTCCGCGCAGGCGTCGGTGGACAGCGCCGTGGAGTCGACCACCAGGTGGTAGAGGCCGGGGTCGGCCGGATCGGTGCGGTAGAAGCGGCGCACGTAGGCCGCGCGGGCGCGGTCGTTGTCGTCCAGGAGCCGGAGCGTGGGCGGATTCGGGTCCCAGGTGCGCCCGCCGAACTCCCCCGGGTCGCCCCTCTCCCACAGGCCGCGTGCCCTGCGCAGGCGGGCCGTCCGCTCCCCGTCCAGGCGCACGTGGAGCGCACCGGGGTGGTCGGCCAGCACCACGGCGGCGGCCCTCCCCAGGACCACGCCGCCGGTGCGGGCGACGTCGCGGATGACCCGTTCGGTCTGCTCGACGAACTCGTGGTCGTAGAGGAGGCGCCCCTCCTCGTTGGTGGTGCCGATGAAGCCGGTGTCCACGCTGCCGAGGGTGACCGTGGGCAGGCGCGCGGCGCTGGCGAGCAGCCGCTCGAACCCGCCGGGGGTCCGGTCGTCGCGTTGGAGCACCTCGTCCAGGGAGCAGCCGATCTCGGCCGCCACCGCACTCGGGACCGCGCGGTCGAGGAAGGGGACGTGGAGGCGGGCGGCGACCGCGGGGCCGACCACACTGCCGCCCGCGCCGAAGGTCGCGGAGATCGTGACCACGGGCGCCGTAGCGTCGTTGTTCACCATGGAACACCTGCCCGGTTCGCCGAACGGAACTTCTCCCCAGCTTCTACCCCGCGGCGGGGGCGCTATCCCCCCATCTTCAAATCGGTAAATACGCACCGATTTGCCGCTCCTGGTGACACACGGGGAGGAAATCCGCATAAAGAAACCGGCCCCGGGGGTCCCGGGGCCGGTCGCAACCGACCTAGAACAGGGCCGAGGTGAGCTTGCGGCGGGCCGCGTTCACCCGGGGGTCACCCGCGGGAAGCAGGTCGAACAGGGAGATCAGGTGCCCGCGCACCCGGTCGCGGTCGTCGTCCGAGGTCCGCCGGACCGTCTCGACGAGCCGGTCGAAGGCCGCCTCGTACTCGCCGCCGTACACGTCGATGTCCGCGACGGTGATCTGCGCGTCCACGTTCGCGGGGTCCTCGTCCGCCGTCCGGCGCACGGCGGGACCGTCCACGTCCTGGAGACGGCCGACCAGCCGGACCCGGGCGAGGTTGGCCCTGAGGTCGACGTTCTTCGGGTCGTCCTCCAGGGCCTTCTCGAAGACCGCCGCCGCGGCCTCGAAGTCCCCGCTCTCCAGAGCGGCCTGGGCCTGCGCTGCCACAGGGTCCTCCTGGGGGGCGGGCTCGGACTCCTCCGGGATCTCGGAGGGGTCGCCGTCCACCGTCCCGGGGTGGCCGGGGGGCAGCATGCCCTGCTGGGCGAGCGCGCCGAACACCTGGGTGAGGGCGTCGCGCAGCTGCTCCTCGTTGGCCGGACCCTGCATCAGGGGCATCACCTGCCCCTGGACCGCGATGATGATCGTGGGGGTCCCGGACACGCGCAGGGCCTGCACCAGCTGCGGGCTCGCGTCACTGTCGATCTTGGCCAGGAGCCAGTTCCCGCCGGAGCCCTGGGAGAGCTTGTCGAGGACCGCCTCGACCTGCTTGGACTGCTCGGACCAGCTCGCCAGAACCGCCATCACGACCGGGGCGGCCATCGACCGCTCCAGCACCTGCTGGAAGTTGGACTCGTCGGCGTTGACGGAATAGGGGTTGGTTCGACCGGCCGACACCTCGGCACGCTGCTTGGCCTCACGCTCCAAGGCCGCCTTGCGCGCCCCGAGGTCAACCGCACTGTTCGGTGAAAAGTCCGAAGGCTGCATGTTCCCTATCCTGCCGCATCCCGGAGCGGTTCGAGGACCGCCCCGGGATCTCCCACCACACCCCCAGGCCTTCGCCGCAAGGGGGTGCTCGTGTTCAGGCGCCCGGGCCGAAGCGAAGCGGAGGCCCAATTCAGAACCGAGGGTCCTCCGTGTAGGTACCGAACTCCTCGCCCATCGTGGCGCAGATCTCGCCGAGGGTGGCCTCGGCTCGGGCGGCGTCCATGATGAGCGGGATCAGGTTGCCGTCGTCGGCCCGGACACCCTCCAGGAGGCGGGCCAGGGCGCGGTCCACGGCGTCCCTGTCGCGGTGGGCGCGGCGGTCGGTGAGGGCGCGCTTCTGCTCGTGCTCGACCTCGTGGCTGATCTTGAGGATGTCGAGTTCGCCGGAGACGGTGTTGGTGTGGCAGTTCACGCCGACGATGCGCTTGTCGCCCTTCTCCAGCGCCTGCTGGTACTGGAAGGCGGACTCCGCGATCTCGGAGCTGAAGTAGCCGTTCCCGATTCCGGCGAGGATGCCGGAGGTCATCGGCCCGATGGCGTGTTCGGCGTCCTCTCCCCCGCCCATGCGGAGGATCTGTTCGAAGATCCGCTCGGCCTCGGCCTCGATCTCGTCGGTGAGGGCCTCCACGTACCAGGAGCCGCCGAGCGGGTCGGCGACGTTGACCACGCCGGTCTCCTCCATGAGGACCTGCTGGGTGCGCAGGGCGATCTCGGCGGACTGCTCGGTGGGGAGGGCCAGGGTCTCGTCGAGCGCGTTGGTGTGCAGCGAGTTGGTGCCGCCGAGCACGGCGGACAGCGCCTCGACGGCGGTGCGCACGACGTTGTTGTAGGGCTGCTGCGCGGTGAGGGAGACCCCGGCGGTCTGGGTGTGGAACCGCAGCCACTGGGCCTTCTCGGTCTTCGCGCCGTAGGTGTCGCGGATCCAGCGGGCCCAGATGCGGCGGGCGGCGCGGAACTTGGCGATCTCCTCGAAGAAGTCGATGTGGGCGTCGAAGAAGAAGGAGAGACCGGGCGCGAAGCGGTCGATGTCCAGCCCCCGGGACAGGCCGAGTTCCACGTAGCCGAACCCGTCGGCCAGGGTGTAGGCCAGCTCCTGCGCGGCCGTGGCCCCCGCCTCGCGGATGTGGTACCCGGAGACCGAGAGCGGCTTGAAGGCCGGGATGTGCTCCGCGCAGTACTCCATCAGGTCACCGATGAGGCGCAGGTGGGGCTCGGGCGGGTACAGCCACTCCTTCTGGGCGATGTACTCCTTGAAGATGTCGGTCTGGAGGGTCCCGTTGAGGCCGCCGACGTCGACGCCCTGGCGTTCGGCCGCGACCAGGTACATGCAGAAGGCCGGGATGGCCGGTCCGCTGATGGTCATGGACGTGGTGGTCTCACCGAGCGGGATGCCGTCGAAGAGCAGGTCCATGTCGGAGACCGAGTCGATGGCCACGCCGCAGTGCCCGACCTCTCCGAGGGCGTGGGGCGAGTCGGAGTCGTGGCCCATGAGGGTCGGCATGTCGAAGGCGACCGAGAGCCCGCCGCCGCCCTGGGCGAGGATCATCTTGTAGCGCTCGTTGGTCTGCCTGGCGTTGCCGAACCCGGCGAACTGGCGGATGGTCCAGGCACGCCCCCGGTAGCCGGTGGGGTAGAGGCCGCGGGTGTAGGGGTACTCGCCGGGCCAGCCGACGCGCTCGAACCCGGGGACCTCGGCGCCGGGCCGGGGCCCGTAGACGGGTGCGAGGGGGCGGCCGGACAGCGAGGTGAAGTCGGCGTCGCGCTTGCGTGCGGCGTCGTAGCGGCGCTGCCAGCGGTCGCGTCCGGCCTCGATCTCGTCGGACCCGCCGCCCGTGGGCTCTCCTGTGGTGTTCGCCATACGAAGATAGTAGGACGTCCAACTATATATGTACAGACACGGCGCCTCCGGCGCGCGAGCGCCGGTGACCGGCCCGGTCAGCGCTGCTCGGCGGCCTCGGCCACGGGGGCGGGGAAGTCACCGAAGTCCACCCTGAGCCGGGTGAGCGCCTCGTGCATGCCCCACAGCTCCTCACCGGAGTAGCAGCCGAGCCCGAAGTCCATTCCGAGGAGCGCCTGGGTGGCCTCCTCCGTGACCTCGCGCCCGGCCTCCGTGATCTCCGCCAGGACGCCGCGGCCGTCGCTCGGGTTGGGGAGGCGGAGCACCAGGCCCTGCCCCTCCAGCCGGTCGATGGTGTTCGTGACGCTGGTGGGATGCACCATCAGGCGCTCACCGATCTTGCCCAGCGGCAGTGAGCCGGAGGAGCTGAAGGTGAGCAGGACCAGCGCCTCGTACCGGGCGAAGGTCAGGCCGAACGGCTTGAGAGTGCCGTCCAGCTCACCGATGAGGATCTGCTGCGCGCGCATGAGGGAGGTGACCGCCGCCATGGCGGGCGAGGCACCCCATCTCTCACTCCAGTTGTCGTGAGCGCGTTCGATCGGGTCGAACGGAAGGTTCAAAGGGTTTCCCACGCCGTCACTCTAACCGTGCTCCCCGGCCCTCCGACCCCCGTGAAGAGGCGCACGGGGGGCCGGACCACCGCCCCGCCGCGACCCGGCACCTCTCACCCCGATCCCGCACCGCTGCACGATCGACGGGGAAGGGCAAGGGGTTCCCCTGGCCGGAAGGGGACAGGAGGGCCACGCGGCACTGGTCCGGTACCCCAACTCGGAAAAGCCGGTCCGGGGCGGTCCGGGCCCGCCCCCACTCCACGAAAGGCGAAGAAAGTCGGCGTACTCTCATTGACGCGCGGGAAACTATTAGTTAACTTTCCTAAAAATTGGTTTTCCCACTTCAGAGGCGCTATGGCTCGCTCGCCACCGTCCTTGGAATTCCCATCTCAGATCCCACGCACCCCGACTCCGCAAGGACTCCTTCCGCTGCCGGGAGCCCCCCACTCCCCTGCGGTCCCCCCACCCCTCCCCCATGAGGAGAGCCCCGTGAGAGCACGCCATCTGAGAACCCGGCTCGCCGCGTTGGCCGCGGCACTGCTGGTCGTCCCCCTCCTGTCCCCCGCCCCGGCGGCCGCCGCGCCGGGCGAGGTGTCCGTCACCTACGTCGAGACGTCCCGCTGGGACAGCGGCTACGGCGGACAGATCACGATCCGGAACGAGACCGCCAGCGACCTCACCGACTGGACGGTCAGCTTCGACACCCCCACCGGGGTCCGGATCACCAGCCTGTGGAACGCCGTCCACACCGCGAACGGCAACACGCACACCCTCACCCCGCCGTCCTGGGGCGCCACCGTCCCCGCGAACGGTTCGTACCAGATCGGCTTCAACGGCACTCACGGCGGCGCGGAGACCGCACCCGTCAACTGCACGGTGAACGGCGCCTCCTGCTCCGGCGGACCCGCCGAGCCCGACACGGAGGCGCCCTCCGCACCCGGCGGGCTGACCGTCGGAGAGGTCACCTCGAACACCGTCGCCCTGTCCTGGGACGCGGCCACGGACAACGTCGCCGTCGCGGGTTACGAGATCGTCTCCGACGGCCAGGTCGTGCGCTCGGTCGGCGCGGACGCCCTGACGGCCACGGTCGGCGGCCTGGCGCCCCTGACCCGGTACGGCTTCACGGTCCGGGCGTTCGACACCTCCAACAACCGCGGCGCGGAGAGCCCGGCGGTCACCGCCACCACACTGGAGGGGGGAGGCACCTCACCGACCGGTGAGCGCCGCGTCGCCTACTTCACCCAGTGGGGCATCTACGACCGCGGCTACCTGGTCCGCAACCTGGAGACCTCCGGCACGGCCGCGAACCTCACCCACATCAACTACTCGTTCGGCAACGTCAACGCCAACGGCGAGTGCTTCATGGCCAACCAGCTCGGCCAGGGCGACGCCTGGGCCGACTACGGCCGCTCCTTCCGCGCGGACGAGAGCGTGGACGGCGTCGCGGACACCTGGAACCAGGACCTGCGCGGGAACTTCAACCAGCTGCGCAAGCTCAAGGAGAGGCACCCCGACCTGAAGGTCCACATCTCGCTCGGCGGCTGGACCTGGTCCGAGCACTTCTCGGACGCGGCCCGGACCCCCGAGTCGCGCCAGCGGATGGTCAGCTCGTGCGTCGACCAGTTCCTGCGCGGCAACCTGCCCCTGTTCGACGGCGCGGGCGGTCCGGGCGCGGCGGCCGGGGTCTTCGACGGCATCGACCTCGACTGGGAGTGGCCCGGCAGCGCGGGCCACGAGCACAACGTGGTGCGCCCCGAGGACCGGGAGAACTTCACCGCCCTCGTCCAGGAGTTCCGCACCCAGCTGGACGCCCTGGGCGCCGAGACCGGTCGACCCTACGAGCTGACCGCCTTCCTGCCCGCCGACCCGGAGAAGGTCGAGGCGGGTTTCCAGATGGACCGGCTCATGCCCAACTTCGACTTCGTCACGGTGCAGGGGTACGACTTCCACGGCGCCTGGGAGAACACCACCGCCCACCAGTCCAACACGGTGTTCGACGCCGACGACCCGAGCCCGCGGCGGTTCTCCAGCGAGATCGCCGTCCAGGAGTACGTCAGCCGGGGCGTCGACCCCGCGGACATGGTCCTCGGACTGCCCTTCTACAGCCGCGGCTGGACCGGTGTCGCTCCCGGGCCGAACGGGGACGGTCTCTTCCAGAGCGCGACGGGCCCGGCCCGGGGTACCTATGAGCAGGGCATCGACGACTGGAAGGTGATCAAGGACCTGCCGGGCTTCACCCTGCACAGGGATGACGCCCTGGGTACGGCCTGGCTCTACGACGGCACCACCTTCTGGACCTACGACGACGAGATCGCGCTGACCCAGAAGACCGACTGGGCGCAGGCCCAGGGGCTGGGCGGGGTGATGATCTGGTCGATCGACGGTGACGACGCGAACGGCACCCTGATGGCAGCCGTGGACGCCGCGCTGGCCCAGTAGCCCCCCACTCCCGACACATCAGAAACAGGAGCCCCGACTGTCCCAGCCGGGGCTTCTACCCTTTCAGCGCACGACGTGTCAAGACTCTTCCGTGGCCACAAAGGGACAGTTCTCGACGCGACCCACTGGTCCGGCCCGCCAACTCGGCAGATTCGTCGAACCGACCGCTCGCCGACCAGGGAATCCGGTGCGGGTCGGCGAAAACTTCCCGGCGGGGCGTTGACGGGGACTGTAATTATTAGTTAAGTTTCCTAAAAATTTATCCCCCCACGTCAGGGACGCGGGCAGCCCCCAGATCCCTGACACCCTCCCCCCAGGAGAACTCGCGACGTGAGCTCACGACGACTCAGAAACCACCTCTCGGTGGCGGCCGCCGCCGCGCTGGTGGCGCCGCTCGCCCTCTTCGTCCCGCCCGTGGCCGCCGAGAACGCCGAGCCCTCCGACCTCCGGGTGACCTACGTCGAGTCGGCCCGGTGGAACACCGGCTACAGCGGCGAGATCACCGTCCACAACACCTCCGGGGCGGAGCTGACCGACTGGACGCTGGAGTTCGACCTCCCCGAGGGCAGCAGCGTCCACCAGTTGTGGAACGCCTCCCTCGCCGGCACCTCCCAGGACGGCTACACCGTGACCCCGCCGCGCTGGGGCGCCGCGATCCCCGCCGGCGGCAGCTACCAGTTCGGGTTCAACGGCGTCCACACCGGCGGCAACAGCCACCTCCTCGACTGCACCGTCAACGGCGCACCGTGCGCGGGAGAGCCCGACCAGGGGCCCCAGCACGGCAGCCGCAGCATCGCCTACTTCACCCAGTGGGGCGTCGAGGAGCGCGACTACACCGTCCGCGACCTCGTCGACTCGGGCAGCGCCGAGAAGCTCACGCACATCAACTACGCGTTCGGCAACGTGGGCCCCGACGGCGAGTGCTTCATGACCAACGAGCCCGAGCAGGGCGACGCCCGCGCCGACTACGGCCGCGCCGTCCCCGCCTCGGAGAGCGTCGACGGCGCCGCCGACGGCCCCGGCCAGCCCCTGCGCGGCAACTTCAACCAGATCCGCAAGCTGAAGGAGCAGTACCCCAACCTGATCGTCAACATCTCGTTGGGCGGCTGGAACTGGTCGGAGCACTTCTCCGACGCCGCGCTCACCCCCGAGTCCCGTGAGCGGCTGGTCAGCTCCTGCGTCGACCTGTACCTGAAGGGGAACCTGCCGGTCATCGACGGGGCCGGCGGCGAGGGCGTCGGCTACGGCGTCTTCGACGGCATCGACCTCGACTGGGAGTGGCCCGCCTCCGACGGCAACCCGCACAACGTGGTCCGCCCCGAGGACCGGGAGAACTTCACCGCCCTGGTCCAGGAGTTCCGCGACCAGCTGGACGAGCTCGGCGCGGAGACCGACCGCCACTACGAGATCAGCTCGTTCATGCCCGCCGGGCCGTGGCGCATCGACACCGGCTTCGAGCTGGACGAGATCATGCCCAACATGGACTTCGTGACCGTCCAGGGCTACGACTACCACGGCACCTGGGAGTCGGTCACCAACCACCAGTCGAACCTGGCGCCGGACCCGCGCGACCCGGGCGACGTCATCTCCACGCAGACCACCATCCAGGCCTACCTCGACCGCGGCGTGGACCCCGACAAGCTGGTCCTGGGCGTGCCCTTCTACGGGCAGGGCTGGACCGGCGTGGAACCGGGCCCGGAGGGCGACGGGCTCTTCCAGCCCGCGACCGGCCCCGCCCCCGGCACCTACGCCGACGGCAGCGAGGAGTACCGCAACCTCAAGGACCTCCCCGGGTACGAGCTGTTCCGTGACGACGACCTCGGCACGGCCTGGCTCTACGACGGCGAGACCTTCTGGACGTTCGACGACGAGACCGCCATGACCCAGAAGACCGACTGGGTGACGGAGAACGGCCTCGGCGGCGTCATGATCTGGTCCATCGACGGCGACGACGCCGACGGCAGCCTGATGGCCGCCATCGACTCGTCGCTCGGCGGGTAGGACCGAGGACCCCCGCCTCCGGCCCAGGCCGGTGGCGGGAACCAGCGGCGTCGGTGCTCTGATCCGGGGAGCACCGCCGCCAGGCCGGGGCGGACCGACGTGCGACGGTCCGCCCCGGCCGCCTCATCTCCGGGGCCCGGAGTCCCCCACCGGGGTCCACTCCGCCGTGACGGCGCCGAGCTCCTTCAGGAGCAGGTCTGCGGCGGCGTAGGGGTCGCGCTCACCGGTCGCGACCTCCCGGGCCAGCTCGTCCAGCCCGTGCTCCGAGCCCACACCGCCCATCCGGGCGCGCAGCAGGTCCAGCACGATGGCCTCCACCTCGTCACGGGCGCGCCGACGGCGCCGCGCCACGAGTTCCCCCGAGCCCTCCAGGTGCGCGTGGTGTTCCTCGACCCGCTCCCAGAGCTCGTCGATCCCCTCGTCCTTCGCCGCCACCGTCATGACGATCGGCGGCTTCCACTCGTCGTCCGAGCGGTCCTTCATGGCGATCATCTGGCGCAGCTCCCGCAGGGTCACCTTGGCGCCGTCGCGGTCCGCCTTGTTCACCGCGAACACGTCGGCCACCTCCAGGACCCCGGCCTTGGCGGCCTGGACCCCGTCGCCCATCCCGGGCGCGCTCAGCACCACGGTGGTGTCGGCCAGACCGGCGAT
This sequence comes from Nocardiopsis sp. iso_238, assembly GCF_056173325.1. Classification (NCBI taxonomy): domain Bacteria; kingdom Bacillati; phylum Actinomycetota; class Actinomycetes; order Streptosporangiales; family Nocardiopsidaceae; genus Nocardiopsis; species Nocardiopsis sp. iso_238. Next base: position 4,875,367 of record NZ_CM149668.1, read on the forward strand.
CTCCACCTCGGCCTGGCCCACGCCGACCGTCTCCACGAGGATCACGTCGAACCCGGCCGCGTCCAGCACCCGCAGGGCGTGCGGGGTCGCCCAGGACAGCCCGCCCAGGTGTCCGCGGTTGGCCACCGACCTGATGTACACCCCCGGATCGGTGGCGTGCTCCTGCATCCGTACCCGGTCACCGAGCAGCGCGCCGCCGGTGAACGGCGAGGAGGGGTCCACCGCCAGGACCGCGACCGACAGGTCCCGGGCACGCAGCGCGCGCACCACGGCGTTGGTGGTGGTGGACTTCCCCACCCCGGGGGAGCCCGTGAACCCGACCACGCGGGCCCGGCCGGTGTGGGGCGCCAGCCCCGCCATGATCTCGCGCAGTTCGGCGGCACCGTTCTCGACCAGGGTGATCGCGCGGGCCAGCGCCCGGCGGTCACCCCCGCGAACCCGTTCGACCAACTGGGGGGCGTTCATGCGACTCCTCGACTTCGACCTGCGGACATGTGTCGGGGCGGAGGCCCGACGCCCCCGCCCCGTACGATCTCACTCCCGCCCGGCCCGCGCACGGACCGGGGCGGCGCTACTCCCCGGGCACCGTGAACAGCAGGGCGTCGCCCTGGCCACCGCCGCCGCACAGGGCGGCCGCGCCGAGCCCGCCGCCGCGACGGCGCAGCTCGTGGACCAGGTGGAGGGCGATGCGTGCTCCGGAGGCGCCGATCGGGTGACCGAGCGCGATGGCGCCGCCGTTGACGTTGACGATGTCCTCCGAGACGCCGAGGTCCTTGGTGGACTGGATGCCGACCGCCGCGAAGGCCTCGTTGATCTCGATGAGGTCCAGGTCCGCGACCTCCTTGCCCGCCTTGGTGAGCGCGTGCCTGATGGCGTTGGAGGGCTGGGAGTGCAGGGAGTTGTCCGGACCGGCGACGTTCCCGTGCGCGCCGATCTCGGCGAGGATCGGGGCGCCGAGCTCCTCGGCCTTCTCCCGGCTCATCACGACCACGGCGGCGGCGCCGTCGGAGATCTGCGAGGAGGACCCGGCGGTGATGGTGCCGTCGCTGTCGAAGGCGGGACGCAGCCTGCCCAGGCTCTCGGCGGTGGTGTCGGGGCGGACGCCCTCGTCGTGCGCGAACACGACCGGGTCGCCCTTGCGCTGCGGGATCTCCACGGGGACGATCTCCGCGTCGAACCGGCCCTGCTCGGCGGCGGCGGCCGCGCGCTGGTGGGACCGGGCCGCGAAGGCGTCCTGCTCGGGGCGCTCGATACCGAGCTTGCCGTTGTGGCGCTCGGTGGAGGCGCCCATCGAGTCGCCCTCGAAGGCGTCGGTGAGGCCGTCGTGCGCGGTCGCGTCCAGGACCTCGACGGAGCCGTACTTGTAGCCCTTGCGGGACTTGGGCAGCAGGTGGGGGGCGTTGGTCATGGACTCCATGCCGCCCGCGACCACGACGTCGAACTCGCCCGCGCGGATGAGCTGGTCGGCCAGGGCGATGGCGTCCAGACCGGAGAGGCAGACCTTGTTGATGGTCACCGACGGGACGTCCATGGGGATGCCCGCCTTGACGGCGGCCTGACGGGAGGGGATCTGACCGGCGCCCGCCTGGAGCACCTGTCCCATGACCACGTACCCGACCTGGTCACCACTGATCCCGGCGCGCTCCAGGGCGGCCTTGATCGCGAAGCCCCCCAGGTCGGCGGCGGAGAACCCGGCGAGGGAGCCGAGGAGACGGCCGGTCGGGGTGCGGGCCCCACCGACGATGACGGAACCGGGCATCTGACTGGCCTCCAAGTGATGAGTGTCGCAGTTGGTCTGCAACGATACCCACACAGGTCCCAGCGACGTTCGGGAGGTTCGCCAGTGAGTGACACACCCAGCCCCACCGGCCCATTCGGCGGTCTGACCCGGTTGGACCACGTGGGGATCGCCTGCCGCGACCTCGACGCGTCCGTCGAGTTCTACCGGACCACCTACGGCTTCGAGGTGGAGCACGAGGAGGTCAACGAGGAGCAGGGGGTCCGTGAGGCCATGCTCCGAATCAACGGCACGAACGACGGTGGCGCCACGTATCTGCAACTCCTGGAGCCGACGCGCGAGGACTCCCCCGTGGCGAAGTTCCTGGCCCGCAACGGCGAGGGCGTGCACCACATCGCGTTCGGCACCGCCGACGTCGCGGCGAGCGCGGCGGGGATCGGGGAGAGCGGGGTGCGCGTGCTGGACGCCGAGCCGCGTTCGGGCACGGCCGGTTCGCGGATCGTGTTCCTGCACCCGAAGGACTGCGGTGGCGTCCTCACCGAGTTGGTGCAGAGCGCCCACTAGCGCCATGCTGAGGGAACCGACCGACCGGTTCACGTCACGGGGACGTTCCGGACTCATCACAGCTTGAGCTCCCGTGGTGCGGTTGACCACCCACCCCGCCGGAAGTTACCCGAAACCCCCTTCCCAGGGGTGTCACGCTTGATAAAGTCGGCTAGCTGCCGGATTTGTATGTCCCTCCGGCGTTGGTCCATGTCTTGCAGTCCGGTCAGTGAGCCGGGGCGGTCGCATCCGGGTGTCCACCAGCACCCAGGCGTCCGTCGGAGGCGGTCAGGGTCATTTCGGGAACCCGTCCACCGGTCCGCCCGCGTCCCGGCCACCCCGGCGACAACCCGTCCCCCGGGGGCACAGCAGCCCTCCTGTCGTCCCCCGGCAGTTTGCAAGTAGCCGTCTCGCACCCGTTCAGGATTCCGCCACATGTCGTCAAACAACATTGACACCCAGCTCAACAACATCTTCGACGAGGACAACACCCCGCCAGAGTTCGACGTGGTGTTGCGTGGCTTTGACCGCACCCAGGTGCAGGACTACCTGGACGGGCTGCGCAACGAGGTCAAGCAGTCCAACAAGCAGCTCGAGAAGGCCAAGTCCGAGCTGAACGCGAAGAACCGCCAGCTCCAGGAGCGCGAGCGCCCCTCCTACTCCGGCCTGGGCTCGCGCATCGAGGAACTGCTCCGCCTCGCTGAGGAGCAGGCCAACGAGCTGGTGCAGAGCGCCCAGATCGACGCCAACGACATCCGCTCGGCCGCCCAGATCGAGGCCGCAGAGATGCGCGCCGCCGCCGAATCGGAGGCCACCGAGGTCCGCACGCTGGCCCAGCGCGAGGCCGACGAGCAGCGCCAGGCCGCCGAGACCGAGGCCGAGGAGATCAGCACCACCGCCCGCCGCGAGGCCGACGAGCTGGCCTCGACCACCGAGCGCGAGGTGCAGAAGAAGCGTTCGGCCGTCGACCACGAGATCGCGGAGAAGCGCGCCACCTTCGAGGGTGAGATCGCGAAGCTGCGCACCACCACCGAGCGCGAGTGCGCCCAGGCCCGTGCCGCCGCCAAGCGTGAGCGCGACGAGACGATCCAGTCGGCCAAGAGCCAGGCCGAGGAGCTGCGCAAGAACGCCGAGCGGGCCTACGCCGAGTCCGAGGCGCGCCGCACCGAGACCGAGGACCAGTTCGAGCTCCAGCTGGCCGACCGCCGCGCCGAGGCCGAGCGTCAGGACGCGGAGCGTCTGGCCGCCGCCCAGGCCGCCACGCAGAAGATGGTCAACGAGGCCGAGGAGCGCGCCTCCAGCGCCGAGCAGCGGGCCACCAAGGCCAGCCAGCAGGCCGAGCAGACCCGCCGCGACGCCGAGAACCACGCCAAGCAGCTGGTCAGCAACGCCAAGAAGAACGCCGGTCAGATCGAGACCGAGGCCAAGTCCAAGGCCGACCACCAGCTCAGCGACGCCAAGTCCGAGGCCAACCGGATCATGACGGCCGCCAAGAAGGAGGTCGACGAGCTCAACCGCCAGCGGGACAGCATCCAGTCGCACCTCCAGCAGCTGCGTCAGCTGCTCGGTGGCGGCGGCGCCCCCGCCGCTCCGGCCGCTCCCGCCCCCGCCGCGATCCAGCAGGAGGCCCCGGCCGCTCCGCCCGCCCCCGCCCCCGTGGCGGAGGAGCCGAAGCAGCCCGCCCACTCCGGCAAGGGCTCCGACGACGAGGACTGGTGGCAGGAGTAACGACCGGCCTCGGCTGAGTCGTCCTGACACGACGAAGGGCCCGGCCCCGGGGGTTCACCCCGGGCCGGGCCCTTCGCACGTCCGCATCACGCCTCAGTACCCAACACGCGTGTCCGACCACCGTCCAGAAGCGTGCTCTGCCGTCCCTCTCAGCCACAGACGTGACTCTCACCCGAACACCCAGGCCCGGGGGCTCAGCCACAGGAAAGCCGCTCACTCACCTCAGCCACAGGCGTGATTCCCGCCCGTACACCCCCGCCGCAGGGGGTTGCCCGTTCGAGCGCCGGAGAGGGTTCTGCAAGACGAGTCGAGCCGCTAGCGAGGAACGAGCGTCAGGCGTGGACGAGGATGAAGAATCCCTCTGCAAAGGCGCCGAACCCGGGCCGAAGCGAAGCGGAGGCCCAAAGGGGTACAGCCGAACCCCGGGCCGAAGCGAAGCGGAGGCCCAAAGTTATGCGGAATCCTTCTCCCACGGCCCGTCCCACTCGGTGGGCAGCGGGTACGCCTCCGGGTTGACCCGCTTCACGACCTCGTCGAGGACGCGGCGCACGTAGGGTTCGCCCACCCACAGGTGCTTGGCGCCGTCGACGCCGATGATCTCGGCCTGGGTGAGGGGCGCGAAGCGCTCACGGGCCTCGTCGGGCCTCAGGTAGTCGTCGTGTTCGGGGACCAGGGCCACCACCGGCTTGCCGGAGTCGGCCCACACCCGCATGTCGGACTCGTCGGCGCGGTGGAGCGGCGGGGAGAGCAGCAGCGCGCCCCGGACCTGCGGGTCGCAGCCCCATTTGAGGGCCAGTTCGGTGCCGAACGACCAGCCCAGCAGCCAGGGTTCGGGCAGGTCCTCGAACTCGGTGAACTCGATGGCGGCCATGACGTCGTGCTGCTCGGTCTCGCCCTCTCCGAACTCGCCCTGGCTGGTGCCGTGGCGCGAGGTGGTGCCGCGCGTGTTGAAGCGCAGCACGGCGACGTTGGCCAGCGCGGGCAGGCGGAAGGACGCCTTGCGCAGGACGTGGCTGTCCATCATGCCCTCGGCGGTGGGCAGCGGGTGCAGACAGACGAGGGTGGCGACGGGCCTGCGCCCCTCGGGCAGGGCCAGTTCTCCGACCAGCTCCAGTCCGTCGGCGGTGTGCAGGGTGATGGGCCGTCGGACGGCGGGCAGCACCGTGGTGGCGCGGATCTCCATGGGTCCTCTTCGTCAGGTCAGTGTCTGGGGGCCCTGGGCGAGCGGTGGGTGCGCCGGTCCCAGCAGGAGGTGTGCCAGTGCCGCCGGTCGCCGCCGTCGCCGTAGGGGCGCCAGGCGACGACGTGGGGCATTCCGGCGGGGATCTCCTGGGCGCAGCCGGGGCAGCGGTAGACCTTGGTCGCGGCGCCGCCGCTGATCCGGCGGGTGACCCACTCGCCGTCGGGTCCGGTCTCCCGGCGCTGTCCTCCGGTGACGCGCAGCATGAGGGCGTCCTCGTCCGGGGGGCCTCCGGGGGTGCTCTTGCCCCGGGCGGTCTTGCGGCGGGGGCTGTTACGGCGCGGGCTCACCCTCCAAGGGTAGGAGAGGACGAACAGTGGCCGCCGTCACATCTCGTGGTGTGACGGCGGCCGAAGTCCCTGAGGACACTAGTGGCAGGCGCAGCCGCCTCCGTGCGCGGCGCCCTCCTCGGCGTCGGGGAGCTGGTCCATGAGCAGCGGGGCGGGCACGGCGATGGTGGTGAGGCTGTACTCCGACATCGCCACGAGCGTGGTGATGACGGACTCCGCGCCGCGCTCCTCCAGGAGTTCGGTGGGACCCTTCGGGTAGCCGCAGCCGAACCGCATGGCGGTGTCGACGTCCTTGGCGGAGGCGTAGCCGTCACCGACCATCCGCATGGCGTCGTCGATCTGCGGCACGAGGAGCATCTCGCCCAGGTCGAGGGTCTCCTCCTCGCGGACCATCTCGGCGAGGCGGCCGGTGGGGCGGGGCTCGGGTGCCTCGTCACCGGAACCGTAGAAGCCCTGGCCGGTCTTGCGGCCCAGGCGGCCCGCGGCGACCATGCGGCGGATGAGCGGCGTGGCGGCGTAGCGGGGGTCACGGAACTCGTCCCAGAGGACGTCCATGACGGCGAGGCACACGTCCAGGCCGACGAGGTCGGCGAGGGCGAGCGGGCCCATCGGAAGGCCGGCGGCCTTCTTCGCGGACTCGTCGATCTCCTCGCGGGTGGCGATCCGGCGCTCGTAGAGACGGGCGGCGTCGTTGATGTAGGGCACCAGCAGGGCGTTGGCGACGAAGCCGCCGCGGTCGCCCACCGCGATCGGGGTCTTGCCGACGCGCTTGGCGACCTCGGTGACGATGTCGACGGTCTCGGCGCTGGTGGAGACGGTGGTGATGACCTCGGCCAGCTTCATGACCGGGGCCGGGTTGAAGAAGTGCAGGCCGACGACCTTCTCGGGGCGGTCGGTCAGCGCCGCGATCTCGGTGACCGACAGCGAGGAGGTGTTGGTCGCCAGGATCGTGCCGGGCGGGCAGATCCGGTCGAGGTCCCCGAACACGTCGCGCTTGATGTCCATGCGCTCGGGAACGGCTTCGACGACGAAGTCGGCGTCCGCGAGGTCCTCGCGGGACGTGCTGAACGTGAGGCGGGCGTCGATCTCCGAGCGCTCCTCCTCGGTGATCTTGCCCTTGCTCACCGCGCGCGAGAGGGACTTGTCCACGTGGCCACGGCCGCGGTCGAGGGCGGCCTGGTCGATCTCGACCCCGACGACGTTGAACCCGGCCCTGGCGAACACCTCAGCGATGCCCGCACCCATCGTGCCCAGTCCTACGACGCCGACCTTGTCAAATTCCTGCACCATGGGCCCCACCCTAGACCTCCCGGGGGTCCCGACCGCGCACGGGGACCAGATCTTTACTACTGCTCGGTAATACGCCCGCGCCGAACCGGCACCACGGCGAGGGCCAGCGCGGAGAACACGGCGCTCACCGCGAACACGGCGGGCAGCCCCGCGAGCGTGATCACGGCGGCCATCAGTACGGGGGTGAGGGTGGTGCTGACCGACTGGAGCCAGTTCTGCACGGCCAGCGCCCGTCCGGCCCAGGCGGTTCCGGCGATCTCCGCGACCGAGAGGAAGGTGAGGCCGTTGTGCCACATGGTCAGGACCAGGCAGACCAGGACCAGGGGGACGGCCGCCCCGCCCCAGACGTTCGGCAGGAAGGTGAGCAGGACCAGGCTCACCCCGGAGACCGCGGCCAGCCAGCGGACCGGTCGCATGCGGTCGCCGGTCCGGTCCGACCAGGCGCCGAGGAGCAGCCGCCCCACCGCCCCGGGGATCTGCGCGGCGGCGACCACCGCTCCGGCGGCGGGCGGGCTCCACCCCTGTTCCTGGACCAGGTAGATGACCGTGTAGACCATCAGCGTGACCTGCGGGACCCCGAGGAGCATGCTCACGCCGTGCACCCGCCAGATCGCCCACTGGCGGTAGGGGGACTCCGCTCGGGCCGGTGCGGGTGGGACCGCCGGGGAGTCGGTCTCCGGGGAGTCGGTCTCCGGGACGGCCACCGGCGGCGCCGAGGCCATCGCCAGCACCAGCGGGACGGCCACCAGGGCGAGCCCCGCCGGTAGGGTCATCGCCCCGACGAACCCCCACGCGTCCGCCGCCCGGGGCAGCACCAGGGCGGCCAGGCCCACGCCCAGGGGCAGGGCTGACTGGCGGATCCCCATGGCCAGCCCCCGTTCCCGGCGCGCGAACCAGGTCATGACCAGTCGCCCGCTGGCGGCGTTGACCGGGCCGCCGACAGCACCGGCCAGCAGCAGGACCGCGGCCGCGCCCCACAGGTCCGTCACGGTCCACAGCAGCCCGAGCGCGCCCGCGGTGAGGAGCAGGCTCAGCGCCATGGTCGCCCGCTCCCCCGCTCGGTCGATGACCACGCCCCAGGCCAGGAGGGTGACCAGCAGCCCGAACGAGGGCAGACCCGCCAGCATCCCCGCCTGCGCCGTGGACACCCCGAAGGCCTCGCGCAGCTGCGGCAGCACGACCGGCACCCCGAACATCACCGAGACGCTGGCCACCTGCGCGACCATGCTGACCGACAGGACGACCCAACGATTGCGCACGAGCATCCCGCCAGCCTAGGGAGTGTCGGCGCCGTCCCCCGGCGCGCCCCCGCGCGTCCCTCCCCCGGAAGCGGGTTCGCGGGCGCGGCGGAGGCGGTAACGTGACGTCCCGTGCGTCTCGTCATCGCGCGGTGCAGCGTCGACTACGTCGGCCGACTCACCGCCCACCTGCCCATGGCTCCCCGCCTGATCCTGATCAAGGCCGACGGGAGCGTGTCCATCCACGCCGACGACCGGGCGTTCAAACCCCTGAACTGGATGAACCCGCCGTGCAAGCTCCGCGAGGAGACGGTCGAGGACGGTCCCGACGTGTGGACGGTCACGCACAGCAAGTCCGGTGAGAAGCTCGTGCTGACCATCGAGGAGGTCATGCACGACTCCTCGCACGAGCTCGGCAAGGACCCCGGCCTCCAGAAGGACGGCGTGGAGGCCCACCTCCAGGAGCTGTTGGCCGAGCACATCACCACGCTGGGCGAGGGGTACACCCTCATCCGCCGCGAGTACCCCACGGCCATCGGCCCCGTGGACATCCTCTGCCGCGACGGCCAGAGCAACACCGTCGCGGTGGAGCTCAAGCGGCGCGGGGACATCGACGGCGTGGAGCAGCTCACCCGCTACCTCGAACTGCTCAACCGGGACCCCTCCCTGGCCCCGGTGACCGGTGTGTTCGCCGCCCAGGAGATCAAGCCCCAGGCGAAGGTCCTCGCGGAGGACCGGGGCATCGCCTGCGTGGTCCTCGACTACGACGAACTGCGCGGCATCGAGCCCGACACCCTGCGCCTGTTCTGACCACCCGGGGGCGGGCCCGCGTGCTGGCACGCCCCCGCCTGTCCTCCGTTCGGAGGACAGCGGTCGGTCCCCCCAGCGGACACCCCTCACGCCCCGTTCACGGAACGCTGGGCATATGAGCGGAACAGTCATCGAGGTCGAGGGCCTCACCAAGCGCTACGGCGACAACCACGCGGTCGCGGGGATCGACCTGAGCGTCCCCCGGGGAGAGGTCTTCTCCTTCCTCGGGCCCAACGGCGCGGGCAAGTCCACGGCCGTGGAGATCCTGGAGGGTTTCCGCACCCGCAGCGGCGGCGACGTCAGCGTGCTGGGCGAGGACCCGGGCCGGGCGAGCCGGGTCTGGCGCTCCCGGATCGGGATCGTGTGGCAGAAGGAGACCATGGTCCCCAAGATGCCGGTGCGCGAGGTCGTCCGGCACTTCGCGGGCTACTACCCCCGGGCTCTCGGCAGCGACGAGGTCCTGGAGATGGTCGGCCTCTCCGAGAAGGCCGGAGCCCTGCCCGACGCGCTCTCCGGCGGTCAGCGGCGCCGCCTCGACGTCGCCCTGGGTATCGTCGGCCGCCCCGAACTGCTCTTCCTCGACGAGCCCACCACCGGCTTCGACCCCCGGGCGCGCCGGGAGTTCTGGGAGCTCATCCAGGGCCTGGCCCAGCGGGGCACCACCATCGTGCTCACCACGCACTACCTGGAGGAGGCCGAGTTCCTGGCCGACCGGGTGTGCGTGATCGCCAACGGCCGCATCCGCGCGGTGGACGCCCCCGGGCAGCTGGGGGGCCGCGCCTCCGCGCAGGCCACCGTCTCCTGGACGGAGGACGGGCGCAGGCACGAGACGCGCACCGACACCCCCACCCGGCTGGTGGCCGAGCTGAGCGCGCGCATCCCCGGGGAGATCCCCGAACTGAGCGTGCACCGCCCCACCCTGGAGGACATCTACCTCGACATGATCCAGGACGACCAGGACCACGAGGAGGTCGCGGCATGAGCACCGACACCGTGACGGCGGCCCCCGCCTCCCCCGCCCCCGAGGCCCACGGCCGCCCGCCGGGCGCCGTGCGCGTGGGCCTCTCCCGCGGCTGGCTGGAGATCCGCACCTTCTCCCGCGAGTGGGAGAGCCTGATCTTCACCTTCTCGCTGCCCGCGCTGATCCTGGTCATGTTCGCGTCGGTCTTCGACGGCATGTTCGACATGGAGATGGCGGCGGTCGACTACTACCTGCCCGGGCTCATCGCGATGGGTCTGATGTCGGTGAGCTTCCAGACGCTCGGCATCGCGATCGCGGTCGAACGCGACCAGGGGGCGCTGCGCCGTCTGCGCGGGACGCCCATGCCGCCCAGCGCCTACTTCGTCGGCAAGACGCTGCTCGTGCTCTTCCTCGCCGTGGGTCAGGTGGCCCTCCTCCTGGCGGTCGCGGCCCTGTTCTTCGGCGGGACCATGCCGTCCACGCTGGCCGCGTGGTCCACCGTCGCCTGGGTGTTCGTGCTCGGAACCGTCGGCTGCTCCCTGCTGGGCATCGCCATGAGCTCCCTGGCCCGCACCGCGCAGACGGCCTCCGCCGTGGTCGTGATCCCCTTCCTCCTGCTCCAGTTCACCTCCGGGATCTTCGTCCCGGTCCATCTCATGCCGGACTGGATCCTGACCGGCGCCTCGCTCTTCCCCCTGCTGTGGATGGCGCAGGGCATGCGCGCCGCGTTCTTCCCCGACGAGATGGCCGTCATGGAGGCGTCGGGGGCCTGGGACCTGCCCATGGTCGCCCTGGTCCTGGGGGGCTGGTGTGTGGTGGGCTTGGTCCTGACACTCCTGACGTTCCGCTGGAAGACCCGCAAGGACGGATGACATGACGACGGACCGGGCCCCGGGGCCGGAGACGACGGCGCCGCCGGGGTCCGATCCCACCGGGTCGGACCCGACCGGTTCCGCCCCGTCGCCGGACCGGGACGAGCGGCACGCGTGGAACATGGGCACCTGGTGGCACGTGGCCTTCACCGCCGCGATGGCCGCGGTGACCGTGCTGGCCCTGGTCACCGGCCCGCCGGAGTGGCGCTGGCTGACGGCGGCGCTGATGATCGCGGTCGTGCTCGTCTACCTGGTCTTCGCCCGTCCGCTGATCAGCCCGGCGAAGGACTTCCCCAGCACGCGGAGGGCACTGGGCCTGATGGGCCTCTTCCTCCTGCCCAGCGTCCCCGCCGTGATCATCAACCCGACCCTGGTGTTCGCGCTGATCGCGATCGCCCCGGTCTGCTTCATGACGGTGGGCAGCGTGCTGGCCGTGGCGACGGTGGGCGTGATCCTGATCCTGCCCACCGTGCTGGGCGGGCTGCTCGGCTGGGAGGCCTGGTCCTCGGTCGGCGTCAGCCTGCTCATCAACGGGGCGCTCCTGGGCTACGCCCTGTGGTTCGGGACCTGGATCGAGCGGATCGTGGTGCAGAGCGCCGAGCGGTACGAGCTCATCGAGGCCCTGCGGCGCAGCCGCGAGGAGGTGTCCCGGCTGTCCGAGGAGGCCGGGGCGCTGGCCGAGCGGGAACACCTGGCCCGGGAGATGCACGACACCCTCGCCCAGGGGTTCACCAGCATCGTCACCCTGGCCCAGGCGGTGGAGTCGGAACTGGACAGCGACCCCGTGACCGCCCGCCGCCACCTGGCGCTGATGCGGGAGACCGCCTCGGAGAACCTGGCCGAGACCCGTGCCATGGTGGCCGCCCGCCAGTCGCTCCGGCTGGAGGACGAGGGCCTGGACGCCTCGGTCCGGCGCATCTGCGAACGGCTCGGCCGCGAACTGGGCATCTCCGTGAACGCGGAGGTGACCGGTGAGCCCGAGGAGCTCCCCAACGACCTCCAGATCTGTCTGCTGCGCACCGCGCAGGAGGCTCTGGCCAACGTCCGCAAGCACGCCGGAGCCCGCACCACCGCGGTCACCCTCGCCTACACCGACGTGGGCGTGCGGCTGACCGTGGCGGACGACGGACTCGGCTTCGACACCTCCCTGCCCGCCCACGGCAACGGCCTGGCCAACATGCGCCACCGGGCCGAGTCGGTGGGCGGCCTGCTCGACCTGGAGAGCGTCCCCGGACGGGGCACCACCATCCGCCTGGCCATCCCCCATGACGACGCGGACGAATGATCCGCCCCGGAGAGGAAGCCGTCCCATGATCCGTGTCCTTCTGGTGGACGACCACCCCGTGGTCCGCGAGGGCATCCGAGGCATGCTCAGCGCCGAACCCGACCTGGACATCGTCGGTGACGCCGGTTCGGGACCCGAGGCGGTGGCCCGGGTGGCGTCCCTGGTCCCGGACGTGGTCCTGATGGACCTGCGCATGCCCGGCGGGGACGGCGCCGAGGCCACCGAACGCATCCGCGCGGAGCACCCGGGCGTCCACGTCCTGGTGCTGACCACCTACGACACCGACACCGACATCCTGCGCGCGGTCGAGGCGGGCGCCACCGGCTACCTGCTCAAGGACACTCCGAGGGCGGAGCTGGCCGACGCGGTCCGCTCGGCGGCCCGGGGCGAGACGGTGCTCAGCGGGAGACTGGCGGGCAAGCTGCTCACCGGGGTGCGACAGCGTACCGAGCCGGAGGGGCCCGCCCTCTCCCCCCGCGAGGTCGAGGTGCTGCGGCTGGCCGCGGACGGGCTCACCAACGCGGCGATCGGTCGCGCCCTGCACATCAGCGCCACGACGGTCAAGACGCACCTCATGCGGGTCTACGAGAAGCTGGGGGTGGGCGACCGGACCTCGGCGGTGTCCCAGGCGATGCGCCGGGGCCTGCTCCCCGAGAAGTAGCCCCGGGGCCCGGTTCTCAGGGTCGGTTCGGGGGTTCTCCCCGATCCCGTGGACCTCCGCGGACGGCAGAATCGGCATATGGTGGAACAGATGAGCCAACTCACCCCCCACGACGACGGCAACGGCCGGATGCGCGCCTCGGACGCCGACCGCGACGCCGTCGCGCACCTGCTCCGGGAGGCCCTCGCCGAGGGGCGCCTGGACCCCGACGAGCACAGCGACCGGCTGGACGCGGTGTACCGCGCCAAGACCGTCGGTGAGCTGGTCCCCCTCACCGAGGACCTGCCGGGCTCCGACCCGGTGTCCGCACGACTCCCGGCCCCGTCCGACTTCCGGTCCCCGCGCCCGGTGTACGGCGCGAGTCGGATCGTCGACCAGCCGCCCACCAGCCACAGCGCGATCGCCCTCATGGGCGGCGCCGACCGCTCCGGCAACTGGGTCGTCCCTCGCCGGTTCTTCGCCGTGGCGACCATGGGAGGAGTCGAACTCGACCTGCGCGAGGCCCGGTTCACCGAGCGCGAGACCACCGTCTGGATCGGCGCCGTCATGGGCGGGGTCGGCATCATCGTCCCCGACGACATCCAGGTGCGCGTGCACGGCCTGCCGGTCATGGGCGGCTTCGGGATCGAGGGCGACACCCCGAGCGTGGTGGAGCCGGGCGCCCCGATCGTGCACATCCGGGGTATCGCGCTGATGGGCGGGGTCGGGGTCTCGTACCGCGCGCGCAGGCACCAGGAGAACGGCGAGGGCGACGACTGACGCGACGATCCGGGCTTTCGGGCCGTCCATCAAATCACAGCGCGCACCTTCTCGTAAGGTCTGTGGCTGATTGTGGCAATGTCCCGTGCCATGTCTTGCCGCGACCGGAACCTCCTGCGAGGCTTCTCCGGTACCTCGCCCACCCCAGGCGTCCATCCCCCACACCACGGCACGATGGACCCCCGCGAACCGGAGGAAGTCCGTGCAACCGACCACCCCTGGGAGCCCGCGCGACAGAGCGGCCGCGCTCCCCTCCTCCAGACGGCGCACCGCCGCGACCGCCGGTCTGGCCGCCCTCATGATGACCGCGGGCACCCTGGCGGGCTCACCGGCCCACGCCGAGCAGGCCGACCTCCCCGACCTCGTGACGGCCGAGGCGATCGAGGGCCACATGGCCAACCTGGCCACCATCGCCCGCTACAACGGGGGCAACCGGGCCAGCGGCACCCCCGGGTACGACGTGGCCGCGCTGTACGTCGAGGACCAGCTCAAGCGGGCCGGATACGAGCCCTACCGCCACGAGTACGACTTCGAGGCCTGGCGCGAGAACTCCCCCGCCGTGCTGGCGCAGTCCGCGCCGAAGCAGCACGCGTACGAGCTCGACCAGGACTACGTCACCATGAGCTACTCGGGCTCCGGTGACGTCACCGCCCCCGCCGTCGCGGTCGCCCCGGACAGCGCCGCGAGCGGCTGCTCCCCGGACGACTTCGCGGACTTCCCCGAGGGCGCCATCGCCATCACCGTGCGCGGCAGCTGCGCGTTCGAGGACAAGGTGACCAACTCCGCCGATGCGGGCGCCTCTGCGGCCGTCGTGGTCAACAACGAGGACGAGGTCTTCCTCGGCACCGTGGGCGAGCTGTCCGCCATCCCGGCCGTCGGCGTCTCCGGTCTGGTCGGCGCCGACCTGCTGTCGATCCCGGACCTGGAGCTCCAGGTGACCGTGGACTCCGAGGTGCGCCAGGAGAGCTCCTACAGCGTGCTCGCGGAGACCCCCGGAGGCAGGGACGACAACGTGGTGGTCGTGGGCGCCCACCTCGACGGCGTCGAGGAGGGTCCGGCCATCAACGACAACGGCAGCGGCACGGCCTTCCTGCTGGAGACCGCCATCCGGATGGCCGAGCAGGCCGACCCGAACAACCAGGTCCGCTTCGCCTTCTGGGGCACCGAGGAGTCCGGCCTGGTCGGTTCCAGCGAGTACGTGGCCGGTCTGGACGAGCGGCAGCTCGACGACCTCGCGCTCTACCTGAACTTCGACATGATCGGCTCGCACAACTACGGCCGGTTCGTGCTCGACGGCCGCATGGACCTGCCGGAGTCCGGCGGCGCCCCGTCCGGCTCCGGTGCGATCGCCAAGGTCTTCGAGGACTACTTCGAGGAGCAGGGCCAGGTCAGCGAGCCGGGCGTGCTCAGCGGCCGCAGCGACTACCTCGCCTTCATGCAGGCGGGTGTGCCCTCCGGCGGCCTGTTCAGCGGCGCCGACGTCGTGAAGTCGGAGGAGCAGGCCGAGTGGTACGGCGGTACCGCCGGCCAGCCGTTCGACCCGTACTACCACACGGCCGACGACACCATGGAGAACGTCAACTGGGACTCGGTGGCCGAGCTGTCGGCGGCGGGCGCGCACGGCGTGGAGTTCTTCGCCGACAGCACCCTCCCGGTCAACGGCGTGCTGTCGATGTCCTCCGTGACGGTGGACCTGCCCCGCAAGGGCGACGCCTGGGTCCGTTAGGCGCGTGAACATCCGCTGACCCCGGAATGCTGGAGGGCGGGTGGCGTGAACCCCCCGGTTCCACGCCGCCCGCCCTTCGCGATGTCTCCCCCTCGTACGGTCGTCCGGGCGACCCCCCTCAGTCTCGCCCGGGTGTCCGCGCGTGAACACCGCCGGAAACTACGGTGTGTAGCTCCCTCGTACCTCAAGGTATCAGTGAGCCACATCACCACCACCCCCTGATACTGAACAGTTATCCTCCGTGACCCACCCGTGCTCAGAGCCCCGACCCGGCCCCCGACCACGCCCTCCCCTAGGCTGGGGCCATGAGCACAAGGGACACGGACAAACCGGTCGTACTGTCGAAGATCTACACGCGTACCGGTGACTCCGGCACGACGGCGCTCGGCGACATGAGCCGCACCTCCAAGAACGACACCCGCCTGGTGGGCTACGCCGACACCGAGGAGGCCAACGCCGCCATCGGCGTCGCGCTCGCCCTGGGAGACCTCCCCGAAGACGTGCGCGTCCTCCTGCTGCGGATCCAGAACGAGCTCTTCGACCTGGGCGCGGACCTGTCCACGCCGATCGTGCCCGACCCGGAGTACCCCCCGCTGCGCGTCCTGCCCGAGTACGTCACCCGGCTGGAGGAGGCCTGCGACACCTACAACGCGGACCTGCCGACCCTGCGCAGCTTCATCCTGCCCGGGGGCTCGCCCACCGTCGCCCTGGTGCACACCGCCCGTATCGTGGTCCGCCGCGCCGAACGCTCGGTGTGGGCGGCCATCGAGGAGCACGGGGACGGCGTCAACCCGCTCACGGCGCAGTACCTGAACCGCCTGTCGGACCTGCTGTTCATCCTGGGACGCCACGTCGCCGGAGACGGCGACGAGATCCTGTGGAAGCCGGGCGGCGAACGCTAGGCGCCCCGGAGGCGCCCGGCACTCCCGCCGCCCGGCCCGGAGACGAGGATCAGGAGGAGCCGCCGAGTTCGCGCTCGACGGCCTCCACCTTGCTGTGCAGTCCGTCGGTCACGCCCTCGCGGACGTCGGCCTTCAGGGTCAGGCTCACCCGCGCGGCACCCTCACCGGCGGCCTCCACGGCGCGCTTGACGACGTCCATCACCTCGTCCCACTCACCCTCGACGGTGGTGAACATGGCGGAGGTCTCGTTGGGCAGCCCGCTCTCGCGTACGACCCTGACCGCACGGGCCACGGCCGGGGCGACGGACTCGCCCGTACCGAGCGGGGACACGGAGAAAGCGACGATGGTACTCATGGGCCCATGCAAACACACGGGCCCCGTCCCTGTGAACCTCAGGGGCTCCGCCGCGCGGCGGTCAGGCCTGCCACTGGGTACCCGGGGGCATCGACTCGATCCACGACAGGAACCCGGTGAGCGCGCTCTCGCCCATCGCGACCTCGAAGGCCGCCGCACTGGGGTCGCTGCCGTCCGACCCGGCCCAACCGATCTCCAGGACGGTGACGTCGGCGGGCAGGGGCGCGTCCCCCGCCCCGGGGGAACGACGCCCCACAACGACGAGACCGCGGCGCGACAGTCGCACTGTCGGCCGCGGTCTGAGGGAGAGGACGGGGAACCAGCCGAGGTCACCCGATCCGTACCGGCCGAAGCCGATCCGCCAGGATCCCCGACGCCCCTTCTCCCCACGCGCGCGCAGGTAACACTCGACGGCCCCGCCGCTGCGCAGCAGCACGAACCGTCGCATCCAGCCGGTGCCGAGCACCAGCACGACGAGCAGGACGATGGCGAGGACCACCCACCACAAGGACTCCAACCACGGTGTTCCCTGAAGCGGTGCCACTCCCACGTCTCGTCGCCTCCCGGCTTCGCTAGGCGACTTCCTCGCCAGCAGCGCGCAGGCGGCTGCGGGCACGGGCGGCGGCCAGGTTGTCACCCGACTCGCCCGCGTCCTTCAGCGCCTGACGCGCACGGTTCACATCGATGTCCTCGGCGAGCTCCGCGGTCTCGGCGAGGATGGAGATACGGCCCTCACCCGAAACCGAGACGAACCCACCGTGGGCGGCGGCCCGGATCTCACCGGTCTCACGCGCGCCCAGAACGCGAACGACCGCGTCCTCGGCCAGAAGCGACAGCACCGGGACGTGCCCGGGCTGGACGCCGATCTCGCCCTCGACGGTCTTCGCGATGACCATGTCGCCCTCGCCCGCCCAGACCTCGCGGTCCGGAGAGACGATCTCGACGAAAAGCTTCTTCGACACTGCCACAAACTCCTCGGCTAGCGGGTGGGTTCGGCGGGGCCGAGTACGAAATGGATACTCGGCCCCGCCTCGGGTCTAGCCCCGCCCGTCGCCCTCCGCTCCCAGAGCGGGGGGACACTGACGCGCAGTACTAGCCTTCCTGCAGCTTCTTGGCCTTCTCCACGACCATGTCGATGTTGCCGACATCGAGGAAGGCCTGCTCGGGAAGGTGGTCGTACTCGCCGTCACACAGACCCTTGAAGGACGCGATGGTCTCCTCAAGCGGAACGAACACACCCGGGGTGCCGGTGAACTTCTCGGCCACGAACATGTTCTGCGAGAGGAAACGCTCCAGGCGACGAGCCCGGTTGACGATGATCTTGTCCTCTTCGGACAGCTCGTCCATACCGAGGATGGCGATCTGGTCCTGGAGGTCGTTGTTGCGCTGGAGGATCTCCTTGACGCGCTGGGCCACCTGGTAGTGCTCCTCGCCCACGTACTGCGGGTCCAGGATGCGCGAGGTGGAGGCCAGCGGGTCGACCGCCGGGTAGATACCCTTCTGCGAGATCGGGCGGGAGAGCTCGGTCGTCGCGTCCAGGTGGGCGAACGTGGTCGCCGGCGCCGGGTCGGTGTAGTCGTCCGCGGGGACGTAGATCGCCTGCATCGAGGTGATCGAGTGACCACGCGTCGAGGTGATCCGCTCCTGGAGCTGACCCATCTCGTCGGCCAGGTTGGGCTGGTAACCCACGGCCGAGGGCATACGGCCCAGCAGCGTGGAGACCTCCATACCCGCCTGGGTGAAACGGAAGATGTTGTCGATGAAGAGCAGCACGTCCTGACCCTGGACGTCGCGGAAGTACTCCGCCATCGTCAGAGCCGAGAGCGCCACGCGCAGACGGGTGCCCGGGGGCTCGTCCATCTGGCCGAAGACGAGCGCGGTGTCCGGGAGGACGCCCATCTCGTCCATCTCCAGGAAGAGGTCCGTACCCTCACGGGTGCGCTCACCGACACCGGCGAACACGGACACACCACCGAAGTTGCGGGCGATACGGGTGATCATCTCCTGGATGAGCACCGTCTTGCCCACACCCGCGCCACCGAAGAGGCCGATCTTCCCACCGCGCACGTACGGGGTGAGGAGGTCGATCACCTTGATGCCCGTGACCATCATCTCGGTCTTGGACTCGAGCTGGTCGAAGGCCGGGGCCTTGCGGTGGATCGGCCAGCGCTCGGTCACGCCGAGCTCGGCCGTGGGCACGTCCATGGACTCGCCCAGGGTGTTGAACACGTGGCCCTTGACGACGTCGCCGACGGGCACGCTGATGGGCGCGCCGGTGTCGCGGACCTCGGCGCCACGGACCATGCCGTCCTGCGGGGCGAGGGAGATGGCGCGGACCAGGTTGTCACCCAGGTGCTGGGCGACCTCCAGGGTCACGACCTTCTCCGTGCCACCGATGCTCACGTCGGTGTGCAGGGCGTTGTAGATGCCGGGCAGGGAGCCGACGGGGAACTCCACGTCGACGACCGGGCCGGTGACCCGGGCGATGCGGCCGGTGGCGGTGCCAGCGCCGGCCGTACCTTCAACTGTCGCAGTCACTTCTGTTACTCACTTCCCGCGCTGGACCCAGAGAGCGCATCGGCACCGCCGACAATCTCACTGATCTCATTGGTGATCTCGGCCTGACGAGCCTGGTTGGCCAGACTGGTCAGGTTCTTGACGAGTTCTTCCGCGTTGTCGGTCGCGGCCTTCATGGCCGCCCGACGGGACGCCTGCTGGGAGGCGGCCGACTCCAGGAGGGACGCGTAGATCCGGTTGACCACGTACTGCGGAAGCAGCTGGTCCAGGACCTCCTCCGCGGAGGGCTCGAACTCGTACAGCGGCAACGCCTCGCCGCCGACGCTCTCCTCGAGCTCCTCGGCCTCGACCTCCTCCACCTCCAGCGGAAGGGCGCGGACCGCCCCCGCCCGCTGGGTCAGCATCGACACGAACTCCGTGGAGACCACGTGGATCTCGTCGACACCACCCTCGGCGGTGTCCTGGGAGAACCTCTCCATGAGAGTGGAGCCGATCTCCTGGGCGTGCGCGTAGGTCACCCGCTCGGTGAAGCCTTCCCAGGACTCCTCGACCTCACGGCCGCGGAACTTGTAGAAGGCGGCGCCCTTGCGGCCCACCATGTAGGTGAGGACCTCCTTGCCCTGCTCCTTGAGGAGCTGGGTGAGGGACTCGGCCTCCTTGATGACGTTGCTCGAGAAGGCGCCGGCCAGACCCTTGTCGCTGGTGACGACCAGGACGGCAGCACGGGTGGGGTTCTCGGCCTCGGTCAGCAGCGGGTGATCCGTCACCCGGCTGGCCAGAGCCGACACCGCCCGCGTGATCTCCCGTGCGTAGGGTCCGGCAGCCTCGGCCGCGCGCTGCGCCTTGGTGATGCGCGTGGCGGCGATGAGCTCCATCGCGCGGGTGATCTTCGCCATCGACTTCGTCGAGCGAATCCTCCGGCGATAGACGCGAAGCTGTGCACCCATGGGTTACTTCCCGCCCTTGGCGACCTTGATGGTCTCCTGGCCGACCTTCTCCTCAGCGAGAGCCTCGGCCTCGGCCTCGGTGCCCAGGAGGGTACCGGCGGAGGTCTGGAAGCTCTGCTTGAACTTCTCGATGGCGGCCTGGAGGGTCTTCTGGCTGTCGTCCTCGAACTTGCCGGTGTCCCGGATGGTGTCCAGGACGTCCTTGTGCTCGCGGTCCAGGAAGGACAGGAGGTCCTCCTCGAAGCGGCGGACGTCCTCGACCGGGACCTCGTCGATCAGGCCGGTGTTACCCATCCAGACCGAGACGACCGTCTTCTCCATGGAGAAGGGCGAGTACTGCCCCTGCTTGAGGAGCTCCATCATCCGGGCACCGCGCGCGAGCTGCTGCTTGGAGACGGCGTCCAGGTCCGAACCGAAGGCGGAGAACGCCTCGAGCTCGCGGTACTGGGCCAGGCCCAGACGCAGCGTGCCGGAGACCTTCTTGGTGGCCTTGGTCTGGGCGGCGCCACCGACTCGGGAGACGGAGACACCGACGTCGATCGCCGGACGCTGGCCCTGGTTGAACAGGTCCGAGTCCAGGAACACCTGACCGTCGGTGATCGAGATGACGTTGGTGGGGATGTACGCCGAGACGTCGCCCGCCTTGGTCTCGATGATCGGCAGGGCCGTCATCGAGCCCGCGCCCAGCTCGTCGGAGAGCTTGGCGCAGCGCTCCAGGAGACGGGAGTGGAGGTAGAAGACGTCACCCGGGTAGGCCTCGCGCCCCGGCGGGCGGCGCAGCAGGAGGGAGACCGCGCGGTAGGCCTCGGCCTGCTTGGTCAGGTCGTCGAAGACGACGAGGACGTGCTTGCCCTCGTACATCCAGTGCTGGCCCAGGGCCGAACCGGTGTACGGGGAGAGGTACTTGAAGCCGGCCGGGTCGGACGCCGGGGAGGCCACGATGGTGGTGTACTCCATGGCGCCGGCCTCTTCGAGGGCACCGCGCACGCTGGCGATGGTCGAGCCCTTCTGACCCACCGCGACGTAGATGCAGCGCACCTGCTTCGTGGGGTCGCCGGTCTCCCAGTTCGCCTTCTGGTTGATGATCGCGTCGATACCGATCGCGGTCTTGCCGGTCTGCCGGTCACCGATGACCAGCTGGCGCTGGCCACGGCCGACCGGGGTCATCGTGTCGATCGACTTGATGCCGGTCTGGAGCGGCTCGCCCACGGGCTGGCGCTCCATGACCGTCGCGGCCTGGAGCTCAAGCTCGCGGGTCTCGGTCGTCTCGATCTCGCCCTTGCCGTCGATGGGGTTACCCAGGGGGTCCACCACACGGCCGAGGAAGTTGTCGCCCACCGGGACCGAGAGGAGCTTGCCGGTGCGACGCACCTTCTGCCCCTCCTCGATGCCGGTGAAGTCACCCAGCACCACGACACCGATCTCACCGATCTCAAGGTTCTGGGCCATGCCCAGGGTGCCGTCCTCGAACTGCAGCAGCTCGTTCGCCATCGCCGAGGGAAGGCCACCGACGCGGGCGATGCCGTCACCGGAGTAGGTGACGGTACCGACCTCTTCAGCGCGGGTGGCGTCAGGCTCGTACGACTGGACGAAGCGCTGTAGCGCGTCCCGGATCTCATCCGGCCGGATCGTCAGCTCCGCCATCTCTACGTTGTCCTTGCTCTCAAATGGCGCCGGGCCGGCGCCGTGCGTGCTTGCTTGTCTTCGCGTCAGCCGGCCAGGCGGCGCTGGACCTCAGCGATGCGCCCGGCGATCGTGCCGTCGATGACCTCGTCGCCCACCTGGATGGAGAGTCCACCCAGGATTTCCGGGGCGACCTCGATGTTCAGGTGGATCTCGCGGCCGTACTTGCGGCTCAGCAGGGTGCGCAGGCGCGTCTGCTGGGTCTCGTTCAGCGCGTGGGCGGTACGGACGACGGCGATGAAGCGCTTCGCGCGCTCGGCCACCAGTTGTCCGAAGTTGTCGAGCGCCTGCTCCAGCGTACGTCCCCGGGGGTGGGTGACCGCCTGGCCGACCAGGGCCAGCGTCGCGGTGCTCACCTTGCCCGAGAGCAGGTTCTCGACCAGCGCGCGCAGGTGGGCGTCGGCCACGCCCTCACGGGTGAGGGCCGAACGCAGCTCGGGCTGGGCGACGACGATCCGCTGGAAGCGGAACAGCTCGTCCTCCAGCTCGTCCAGCCGGGTGCCCTCGACGGAGGCGACGGTCGCGTAGAGCGCCGTCCGCTCCAGGGCGTCCAGCATGTCGCGCCCGGTGGACCAGGGCTGCGAGACCACGTCGCTGACCACGAGGACCGTGGACGGCGAGACCTTGCCCTCAAGGATCTGACCGATCAGCGCGGTCTTCTTCTCGGGGTCGTTGGCCGGGTCCGCCAGCCAGCGGCGGAGCGAGTGCTCGCCGCTGATCAGGGCGACGACCTCGAAGAGCTCGCCACCCAGCGAGACCGCCTGCTCGGCGCTGGCCGACGCCAGGACGTTCTCGTCCAGGCGCCGGATCGCCTCAGCCAGGGAGCTACGGCTGATACCACGCATCAGCGCACCCCGGCTTGCTTCGCGCTCTCGTCCTGGTCCAGCTCCTCCAGGAACCGGTCCACCACACGGGTGTGAGCGGCGCCGTCACTGAGCGTCTCACCGACGATGCGGCTCGCGAGCTCGGTGGACAGGGCGCCGATCTCGCCGCGGAGCTGGACGAAGGCCTGCTGCCGGTCCGCCTCGATCTGCGCCTTGGCGGACTCGATGATGCGCTGGGCCTCGACCTGGGCCTCCTCGCGAGCCTCGGCGATGATCGCCGCGCGCTGCTCCTTGGCCTTCTCGAGCTCCTGCGCGTACTCGCGGTGCGACTCTTCGAGCTTCTCGCGGTACTGCTGGCGGATCTCCTCGGCCTCGGCCTCGGCCTTCTTGGCCCGCTCGATGCCGCCCTCGATGGCGTCGTGACGCTCGTCGAGGACCTTCATCACCTTGGGGACCGACTTGCGGACCACAAAGAAGTAGACCACGGCGAGCGCGATCGCACCGAAGGTGAACTTCACCCAGTCGATCCGCAGAATGTTCGGTTCGGCTGCCAACTCCAACAGCATGGTCAGCCCTCCTTCGCGTCAGTTGCCATCAGAAAACGGTTGGCGAATCCGACTAGGCGCCGGGAGCCGCGAAGGCGAGAACGAAGCCAAGGATGGCGAGGGCCTCGATGAGGGCGAAGCCGAGGTAGATGTTGGTCTGGAGCGGGCCGCGGGCCTCGGGCTGGCGGGCGATGGCCTGCATACCGAGACCGAACACGATACCGACACCGATACCGGCGCCGATGACGCTGATGCCGTAGCCGATGGTGTTGATGTTGCCGGTGATCGCAGCGATGTCCATGGTGTTTCCCTTTACTCGACGTCCGGCGTCGCGTTCTGCGATTGGTCAGTTCGCCGGTGTGGACGGGTCTTCAGCACTCCGTGTCCTGGTCCGATCACGGGATCGGGGGAACGTGGAGGGGGTCTTTAGTGAGCCGCTTCGAGCGACTGGTTGAGGTACAGGCTCGCGAGCAGCGTGAACACGAAGGCCTGAATCAGCATGATCGCGATCTCGAAGACGAAGAAGGCGATGTACCCGAGCAGCGCGGCACCGGAGTAGAACACGGAGACCGCGGCGAGCATCGGCTCCGCCGTCAGGTTGAGCATGTACCAGCCGCCGTAGGCGAACACGGCCAGCAGCAGGCTGCCCGCGAACATGGTCGCGAACAGACGCAGGGCGTGCGTCACCGGGCGGATGAGGAAGACCGAGAGGATCTCGATCGGGGTGACCAGGACATAGATCCACTTGGGCATGCCCGGGGGGAAGATCTGGTTCCGGAAGTAGCCCCAGCCGCCCTGGTGCTTGATGCCGATCACGATCGTCATCACGTAGATGGTGAGGGCGAACATCACCGTGAAGGCGAGGTTGCTGTTGACCGGGAGCATGCCGGGGATGAGCCCGGTGAAGTTCATGGCCAGGATGAGGGTGAAGATGCCCGTCATGAACGGGATGAACTTGTCACCCTTCTCACCCATGGTCGGCCGGGTGATGTTGTCCCGGATGAACAGGATGAGCAGCTCGCCGACACTCTGCCTGCGGCCGGGGACGAGGCTCAGCTTCCTGCTGAACCACGACCACAGAAGCAGGACGGCACCGACCGCGACGAGCAACAGAACCAGGTACAGGTCGATGCCCGCGCTGCCGGGGATATTGGCGAACCACGGTTCGGGGAAGAACATCCCGATAGTGGGGGCCGTGAACCCGCAACCGTTGTCGCCGAAGAGATGGCAACCCGGTTCGGCCGCGAGAATGCGCACGTCAGCACTCACGGCGAATCCTTTCGTCGTGACGCAAGAAAGCCTCGTTGATGGTTGTGACTGCTAGCGTCGTCGCGATGTGGGCGACGCGGAACTGCGGGGAGCTCAGAGGTGGCGTGTCCTGGCGACGATCAGATAGATCGCGCCGACCATGCCCAGAACGGCCCCGATGGGCAGGAAGAGGGCCTGGAATCCCAGGAGCCGGTCCGCGCCCCAGCCGATCGCGCTCCACACGAGCACACCCGCGAGCAGAGTGGAGAAGAGTGCCCAGCCGTCGGCCTCGCGTGGCGCCGGGGGCGCGCTGGAGTCCTTCTTCCTGGCTGGTTCGCTGCTCATCTCGCTCCGGAATATAGCATGTGGGGCTTGACTGGACCGTGGCCGTCCGCCCGCCGTGGAACAGGGTATTACGCCCGTTCCCACGGGTCGCGGCGGGGCACCCCATCACGTGTTCTCCGAGCTCTCGCTCGGGTCCACGTGAAGGATCTTCGCCCGGGAAGTGGCCCAGGTCTGCCCACCCAGCCAGGCCAGTACGACCGCCAACGCGCTGTAGACGAAGGCGTTGCTACTGAGGTCCGTGACGAGGGGGCTCCGGCCCAGGGTCACCAACAGAATGCCCAGCAGCGCCATCTTGACGACGAAACCGAGCAGGTTCGCGGCGAGGAACAGGTCCCTGTTCCTCCGGGTGACCATCATGACCGCCCACTGCCCCAGTCCGAAACAGGCGAGGATGATGCCCACCGCCAGGGCCGAACTGAGAGCTCCGGCCGCTCCGGCGAGAAGGGCCGAGACCGCGATGGCCAGGACCCCGCACGCGGCGCTCGGAAGCGCGGCGCCGCGGAGAATCCGGGCGTCGTGTTCCTGCATGACGAAGCTCCGTGGGGTTCAGTGAGTACCTGCTCGTGAAAGCTATCACAAGGTTTTTGGTGCCATATCCAGGGTGCCCTTAACGCGGTCTTAACGCCTCGCGAAAGCGCCGTTCCACGGCCACTCCGGCCCTTGTGTCACCTTGGCCACACTTGCCGCGAGCTTCACACCAGCGCACATTCCGAACGCACTGCGGGACCTCCGTCCCGAACGTGACGCCGCGTTTATCCATCGGTTGACCGATGGTGATCTGCGCTCTCCGGGGCCCGGCTCCCCCGGTCCCACGGAAGGAGTCCGCGGCGGCGCAGACGCGGCAGCGCGATGAGACCGACCGCACACGTGGCCACCAACACGGTGACCGTGAGGACGATGAGGGCCGAGTCGAAGATGGACAGCGACACGGCGGCGAAGGCGACGATCCCCGCCCACAGGTACATGAGCAGCACCGCGCGGGTGTGGGTGTGCCCCATGTCGAGCAGCCGGTGGTGGAGGTGGCCCCGGTCGGGCGCGAACGGGGACTTGCCCGCCAGCGTCCTGCGCAGGACCGCCAGGACCAGGTCGGCCAGGGGCAGCGCGATCACCAGCAGCGGCAGCGCGATCGGGAGGAAGACGACCAGACCGGAGGAGTTGAACTCCTCCCTGGCGGTGTTGGCGTCGAACTGGCCGGTGACCGTGATGGTGATGGAGGTCAGCAGCAGGCCGAGCAGCATCGAGCCGGTGTCGCCCATGAACACGCGGGCCGGGTGGAAGTTGTGGAAGAGGAAGCCCACACACGTTCCGGCCAGGATGATCGCGATCATCGCCGGATAGGACTGGCGGACGAAGCCCTGCTCCACGGCGACCACGTAGTAGTACGCGAAGAACGCCAGCGACGAGATGCCGACGATGCCCGCCGCGAGGCCGTCCAGCCCGTCCGCGAAGTTGACCGCGTTGATGGTCACCACGATGAGCAGGATGGAGATCATCGCCCCGAGCCAGGGCCCCAGCGACAGCTGGGTTCCGGGCAGCGGCAGCCACAGCAGCTGGACGCCCTGCCACACGAGGATGCCCGCCGCGGCGACCTGACCGGCCAGCTTGCTCAGGGCGTCCATCCCCCACCGGTCGTCGATGACGCCGATGACCGTGATGAGCCCGCCCGCCAGCAGCAGACCGATCCAGGTCTTGGCGACGAAGACGTTCTGGAGGTGCGGCAGCTGCGCGGAGATCAGCAGCGCCGCCGCGAACCCGCCGTAGATGGCCAGCCCGCCCAGCCGTGGGATCGGTTCGGTGTGCACGTCGCGGTCGCGCACGGGGGGCGCGGCGCCGAAGGCGATGGCCAGTCGGCGTACCAGCGGGACCAGCAGGTAGGTCACCGCGGCCGCGATGACGAAGGTGAGCGCGTACTCCCGCACTGCCTGATCCCTCTAGCTCTCGGAGCGGTCGGTGTCCTTGGACCCTTGGGTCTCTGGCTCGGCGGCCCCGGGCTCGGGTGCCTCCGCTGACTCGGGCGACTCGGCCGCCGCCTCGGCGGGGGCCTCGCCCTCCTCCTGCGCCTTCTTCGGCTTGGTGCGGCCCTTGCGCAGCTCCCCGATCACGGTGCCGCACACCGAGCGCAGCTGCTCGATGGAGATCGCTCCGGAGCGCAGTACGCGGGGTACCGCGTACGTGAGGTCGACGATCGTGGAGGCCACCGGACTCTCGGCCTCGCCGCCGTCCAGGTACACGGCGACGTCGTCACCGAGCTGTTCGATCGCCTCCTCCGCCGTGGTCGCGGCGGCCTGACCGGACTTGTTGGCGCTGCTCACCGCCATGGGGCCGGTCTCCTTGAGCAGTTCCAGCGCCACCGGGTCCATCGGCATGCGCACGGCCACGGTGCCCTTGGTGTCGCCCAGGTCCCAGGAGAGGCTGGGGGTGGCGGTGCACACGAGGGTGAGCGGGCCGGGCCAGAACTCCTCCATTAGGTCACGTCCGTGGTTGCCCAGGTCCTCGATGAGCGCGGAGGCGGCGCGCATGGAGCCCACGAGGACCGGCGGCGGCATGTCCCGCCCGCGGCCCTTGGCCTCCAGGAGTCCGGCCACCGCCTTCGGGCTGAAGGCGTCGGTGCCGATGCCGTACACGGTGTCCGTGGGCAGCACCACGAGTTCGCCTCGGCGTACCGCGGACGCGGCGTCGGCGATGCCGTCCTTGCGGGCGGTCTCGTCCGCGCAGTCGTAGATGCGGCTCACCTGCGTCACCTCAATCTCGGTCGACCGGACCTGCTTGCCGGTCCTGCGGTGGGGATGGGGGGTGTGGCTCTGCGGACACGGGGCGGCTAACCGTCGTCGTCGGCGCGGCGCATGACCACGAAGCGGTCGCGCCGGGCCATGTCCTTGCGGTTGAGGACGTCGCGCCAGCCGCGGTCCTCGGGGAAAAGCCGGGGGATGTCGATGCCCTGGCCGTCGTGGTGTTCGACGGCCATGGCGCCGCCGGGGCGGAGGAGTCTGCGGCCGACCGCCTCCAGCTCGCGGATCATGTCCAGCCCGTCCGCGCCGGACCACAGGGCGGGCGCCGGGTCGTAGTCGCGCACCTCGGGCGGGATCACCCCGGCCTCGCTGGTGGGGACGTAGGGCGGGTTGCTGATGAGGAGGTCGACGCGGCCGTTGAGCTGGGGCAGGGCGGTGCGCATGTCGCCCTCGTGGGAGGTGACGCGGTCGGCGTGCCCGGTGGTCTCGATGTTGCGGCGGGTCCAGGACAGGGCGCCGGGGTCGATCTCCACGGTGTGCACGCGGGAGCGGGGGACCTCCTGGGCGATGGAGATCGCGATGGCGCCGGAGCCGGAGCCCAGGTCCACGACGAGGGGGTCCGCGACGTCCATGGAGCGCAGGGTCTCGATCGCCCAGTCCACCATGATCTCGGTCTCCGGCCGGGGCACGAAGACCCCCGGGCCCACCTGGAGTTCCAGGTACCGGAAGTAGGCGCGGCCGGTGATGTGCTGGAGGGGTTCGCGCGCCTCGCGGCGGGAGACGCACTCCCAGTAGCGCGCGTCGAAGTCGGCGTCGGAGACGGCGTGGAGTTCCCCTCGACGGACACCGTGCACGAACGCCGCGAGTTCCTCGGCGTCCGTACGGGGTGAGGCCACGCCCGCCTCCGCGAGCCTCAGTGTGGCGCGGGCGACCTCGTCGAGCAGGAAGTTCATGATTGGGCGGCTTCGAGCCTCTCCTTGGTGTCCGCGTCCACCAGGGCCTTGACGACCCCGTCCAGCTCCCCGTCGAGGACCTGGTCGAGGTTGTAGGCCTTGTAGCCGACGCGATGGTCGGAGATACGGTTCTCCGGGAAATTGTAGGTGCGCACGCGCTCGGAGCGGTCCACGGTGCGGACCTGGCTCTTGCGCTCGGCGGACGCCTCGGCGTCAGCGCTGGCCTGGGCCTCGGCGAAGATGCGGGCACGCAGGATGCGCATGGCCTGCTCCTTGTTCTGGAGCTGGCTCTTCTCGTTCTGGCAGGAGGCCACGATGCCGGTGGGCAGGTGGGTGATCCGCACGGCGGAGTCGGTGGTGTTGACGCTCTGACCGCCGGGCCCGGAGGAGCGGTAGACGTCGATGCGCAGATCGTTGTCGTTGATGACGATCTCGATCTCCTCGGCCTCGGGGACCACGAGGACGCCCGCGGCGGAGGTGTGGATGCGCCCCTGGGACTCGGTGACCGGGACGCGCTGGACCCGGTGGACGCCGCCCTCGAACTTGAGCATGGGCCACACGCCGGTGCCGGGCTCGGGGGTGCCCCGGTTCTTGAAGGCGATCGTGATGTCCTTGTACCCGCCCAGGTCGGAGTGGGTGGCGTCGATGACCTCGGTCTTCCACCCCTGCCGCTCGGCGTAGCGCAGGTACATGCGGACGAGGTCGCCCGCGAACAGGGCGGACTCCTCCCCGCCCTCGCCGGCCTTGACCTCCATGATGAGGTTCTTGTCGTCGGCCGGGTCGCGCGGGACGAGGAGGACGCGCAGGCGCTCGGTGAGCCGCTCGGCATCCTCGGTCAGGCGGTCGGCCTCCTCCGCGAAGGAGGAGTCCTCGGCGGCCAGCTCACGGGCGGCGTCGATGTCGTTCTCGACCTCCTTGAGCTGACGGTAGGCCTCGATGATCGGGGTGAGCTGTGAGTAGCGCTTGCCCAGCGTGCGCGCCTTGGCCTGGTTGGCGTGCACCTCGGGGTCGGCGAGCTGCTGTTCCAGCTCGTAGTACTCCCCAAGGAGGTCGTCCAGCTTCACTTTCCCACGTTCCCGTCTTGTCGCTCGCCCTGTCCGTCTCCCCCGTACGGGGAACCGCCTGGATGCCCGGTGGTGCCGCCCGCTCCTGGGAGGGGCGGCGCCACCGGACGACGGGCAGCGCTACTTGCGCTTGCCGAAGCGCTTCTCGAAGCGGGCGACCCGGCCACCGGTGTCGAGGATCTTCTGCTTGCCGGTGTAGAAGGGGTGGCACGCGGAGCACACGTCGGCGCGGATCTTGCCCTCGGAAACCGTGCTGCGCGTCACGAACTGGGCCCCGCAGGTGCAGGTCACCTCGGTCGGGACGTACTCGGGGTGGATGTCGGCCTGCATGTGTGTCTCCTTGCTAGTGCGCGACCGCCGGACGCATGACGACCGCACCACCGTCGGGGGTGGGGCGGCGTTCGTTGACCATGCGCGAACCGGTGTCGCGGCGATCCAGGTAAGAGGGCGGCGTGCACTCCCCTCGGGAGGACGGCCGTTCCCTGATACCAGTTTGCCAGACCATCAACCGTGCCGGGACCAGTACCTATTCCCGCCCCCTTTCCGGTGTCTTCGCGCCCGGTGTCCCGACCGCCGCGGACTCACGGCGGTCGCGGCGCCACAGCCACGCCAGGGTGCCGCCGGTGGCCGCGAGGGTGAGGCAGAGCATGAGGAGTCCCGCGTTGGCACCGGGCCCGTGGATGAACAGGTAGGCCAGGGAACCCGCCGTCAACAGGTAGTAGGTCAGCGGGAACACCGTCTGGCGGAGGATGTCGCCCTCCCTCCCGGCGAGGCCGACCACGGCGGAGGCGGCCACCACGTTGTGCACGGTGATCATGTTGCCCGCCGCACCACCGGCGGCCTGGGCGGCGACGACGTTCTCGGGCGGGACCCCGATGCGTTCGGCGGTGGAGTGCTGGAACAGGGAGAACATCAGGTTGGAGACGGTGTTGGACCCGGCCACGAAGGCACCCAGGGCACCGATCCAGGGAGCCAGCAGTGGCCACTGCTGGCCGCCGAGTTCGGCGGCCCCGGTGGCCAGGGTGAGCGGCATGCTCTCCAGGTCGGTCGCGCCGAACCCGGTCCCCGTGTTGATGAAGACCCGTACGAGGGGCACGGCGAAGAGCAGGGCCACGGCGGCACCGGCCAGCTGGGAGGCGGCCGTCCGCCAGGAGTCGAGGATCTCCCGCGGCCGCATCCGGTGCAGACCGTAGGTGACGAGGCAGACGAGGACGAAGGTGGCGCCGGGCGAGTAGAGGGGGGCCACGGAGTCCCCGATCGAGGTGCCGAGGATGTCGGTGGCGCCCACGGTGACGCCGGACAGCCAGTCCTTGACCGGCTCGACGGTGCGGGTGGCCACGAGCAGGGCGGCGACCAGGAGGTAGGGGGCCCACGCGTTGAGGAAGCCGACGCGTCGGCCGGTGTCGGCCGTCCGGTCCGCGCCGCCGGACTCGATCCGCCCGGTCCAGCGGGCCAGCCAGTCCTCCCGGGGCGGGAAGTCCCAGACCCGCTTCGGCATGAGGAAGCCCCGACGGGCGGCGAGCACGACGATGACCAGGCCGGTGAGTCCGCCGAGGAGGCTGGTGAACTCGACGCCGAGGAAGTAGTTGTACAGGAGGGAGGGGACGGTCAGGGCCAAACCGCTGAAGAGCGCGAACCGCCACACTTCCAGACCGTCGGAGAAGCGCCGCCTCCCGCCGTAGAAACCGCAGAGCATGCAACAGATCAGTACGGGGACGAGGGTCCCGGTGATCGAGTGCAGCAGGACGGTCTGGAAGCCGATCTCGGTGACGTACTCGGGGAAGCTCATGCCGAGTTCGGACGCACGCGCCTCCACCCCTCCGCCGCCCTCCAGTCCGCCGCCGACGCCGACGAGGATCGGGGTGCCGACCGCGCCGAAGCTGACCGAGGTGCTCTGGATGACCATGCCGACCATGACCGCGGCCATGGCGGGGAAGCCCAGGGCGAGCATGAGGGGGGCGACCACGGCGGCGGGGGTGCCGAACCCGGAGGCGCCCTCGATGAAGCTGCCGAACAGCCAGCCGATGATGATCGCCTGGATCCGGCGGTCGGGGGTGATGTCGGTGAAGGTCCGGCGGATGGTGGCGACCGCCCCGCTCCTGGTGAGGGTCGAGAGCAGGAGCAGTGCGCCGAAGATGATGTAGAGCAGGCCCGCGGCGAGGATCAGGCCCTGGAGGGTGGAGGCGGCGACGGTCGCCCATTCGGTCCGCCAGAAGAGGACGGCGATCGTGACCACGACGACGTATCCGGTGGGCATCGCGTACATGGCGGGGAGGCGGAACCCGACGAGCAGGACTCCGACGACCAGGATCGGGGTGAGCGCGAGAAGGCTGAGCAGGGCGAGGTTGTCCATCCAGGCGGCTCCCTGGTAGGGGGTGTGCACTCTGGCCCGCGTGACCCTACGTTCGCGGACCGACACCCACCAGCCCCCCACTGTGATCCGAGACACATCGGTGATCATCGGCTTCCGCGCTCCGGAAACCACCCCTGCGGAGGCACCCCGGACACACGAAGGGCCCCCTCCCCGAACCCGGGAAGGGGGCCCTCGTGAGACGGACTCCGAAGCGGCTACGAGCGCTCGGGGCCCACCGTGGTCTTCTGGATCTGCATGAGGAACTCGGCGTTGCTCTTGGACTCCTTCATCTTGTCCAGGAGCAGCTCGATCGCCTGCTGCGTGTCCAGGGCGTGCAGCACCCGGCGGAGCTTCCAGACGACGTTCAGTTCCTCCGGCGACATCAGGATCTCCTCCTTACGGGTGCTGGAGGCGTCCACGTCCACGGCCGGGAAGATCCGCTTGTCCGCCAGGGACCGGTTGAGCTTGAGCTCCATGTTGCCGGTGCCCTTGAACTCCTCGAAGATCACCTCGTCGGCGCGCGAGCCGGTCTCGACCAGCGCGGTCGCCAGGATGGTCAGCGAGCCGCCGCCCTCGATGTTGCGGGCCGCGCCGAAGAAGCGCTTCGGCGGGTAGAGGGCGGTGGAGTCCACACCACCGGACATGATGCGTCCGCTGGCGGGGGCGGCCAGGTTGTAGGCGCGGCCCAGACGGGTGATGGAGTCGAGCAGGACGACCACGTCCATGCCCATCTCCACGAGCCGCTTGGCCCGCTCGATCGCCAGGTCCGCGACGACCGTGTGGTCCTCGGCCGGGCGGTCGAAGGTCGAGTGGATGACCTCGCCCTTGACCGTGCGCTGCATGTCGGTGACTTCCTCGGGACGCTCGTCCACGAGGATCACCATCAGGTAGCACTCGGGGTTGTTCTCGGTGATCGCGTTGGCGATCGACTGCATCACCATGGTCTTGCCGGCCTTGGGCGGCGAGACGATCAGACCGCGCTGGCCCTTACCGATGGGCGCGACGAGGTCGATGATGCGCGTGGTCAGGATGTTCGGCTCGGTCTCCAGGCGCAGACGCTCCTGGGGGTAGAGCGGAACCAGCTTGGAGAACTCCTGACGGCCGCGGGCCTGGTCCGGCGACATGCCGTTGACCGAGTCCAGACGCACGAGGGCGTTGAACTTCTCGCGGCGCTCGCCGTCCTTGGGCTGGCGGACCGCACCGATGATGTGGTCGCCCTTGCGCAGTCCGTGCTTGCGCACCTGGGCCAGGGAGACGTACACGTCGCTCTGCCCGGGCAGGTAGCCGGTGGTGCGGACGAAGGCGTAGTTGTCCAGGATGTCCAGGATGCCCGCGACCGGCAGCAGGACGTCGTCCTCACCGATGACCGGCTCCGGCTCCTGGCCGCCTCCGCGTCCGCCGCGGCGGTCCCGGCGGTCCCGACGGCGCCCGCGGCGGCGACCGCCACCGAAGTCGTCGTCGTCGTTGTTGTTCCCGCTGTTGCCGCGGCCGCCCTGGTTCTGGCCGCCGCCACCGCCGCCGCCCTGCTGGCGTTCGGAGTTGTTGTTCGCGTTCTGGTCGTCACCGCCGCGGTTGCGGTTGCGACGGTTGCGCTGGCGCTCGCGACCCTGCCCGGACCTGGTGTCACGGTCCTCGGAGTCGGGGCCGTTCTTCTGGGGGGTGCTGGATGTCTTGGTCACGCTGCTCGCGGAGGTAGAGGAGTCGGTGCCGTCCACCGAGCGGGTCTGGTCACCGGACTCGTCGCCGCGCCTGCGGGACGAGCGGCGGTTACGGGAGGGCTTTTCGCCCTTCCCACCCTGGGTCTCGGTCACGGCCTGGTCGGACGACCGCTCACCGGCGCTCTTGCGCGGTGCCTCGTCCGTGCCCGACTTGGCGGGAGACTGGGCTTCGGCCGGGCCGTCAGTTGATTCGACCTTACCGGCCTTGGGGGCGGTGTCGGCTTTCTTTGCGGATTTGGCCGTCGACGGTCCGCCGACCGGGCCGCCCTGCTTGGCCTCGATCGCGGCGATGACGTCACTCTTGCGCATGCGCCCCGTGCCGGTGATACCCATGCTCGACGCGAGCTTCTGGAGCTCGGGGAGCTTCTGGGCGGAGAGCCCGGTACCGCGCGAGGCCGTGCGTGACCTTGCGGTCGTGGCTTCGCCGGCCTCCGAGGAGGCGTCGGCGCTCTTCTTGCTGTCGACCGCCGCGTCCGTTCGGAGTTCGGTGGTGTCGCTCACTAAGGGTCCTTCCCAAGGAGCGGGCTTCGGCCGTCAGCGGATTGCTTGAGCGGCCGGCCCGGTGGTGCGAACCGGCAGGGGCCGGGTAGGGCGTGCCCCACGTGGATGTCGGAAACCGGCGAAGACGGTCCCCTACCCAATCGCGGCGGGCTCTGGGTACAGCCAGACGTCGGGGCGAGTGGCTCGGAGGTACTGCCTGTCTACCCTGAGGACACACTCGACCATGACGGAGGAGAGTACTCGGGAGACGTGGGCACAGCGGGAGATCCGCTGGATCGACACTTGGGCCACCGCTTCCAACAGGTCGAGAGATCGGACCGCCGGAGTATGAGACGCGGAAGCCGTTGTGGCGGATGAGCACACGCCCCGCAACGGGGCATCTGGTGCTTCACCAAGCCTAACATCACCAGAGGCCACGGCTATTCCTCGACACAGATGCTACGGATGGGGAGATGGGGTCCGCACCCCCACCGGCTCGATGTGCAGGGGGCGTATGTCCCAATCATTACCCGCCCGCAGGCGAATCGAATCAACCTGTCGGGTGATTTCCGGTGAATCCGCCCGCGCGTGTCCCTCCGAAACGGAGCACAGAACGAGCACCGTGGGGCCCGCACCGGAGACCACCGCCGGAAGTTTCTCGTGTTCACGCAGGTCACGGATGAGATCCAGGGTACGCGGCATCTCCGGGGCCCGGTACGCCTCATGTAGCCGATCCTCGGTGGCCGCGTACAGGGATTCGGTCTGGCCACAAACGGCCGCGGTCATCAGCGCGGCGCGCCCCGCGTTGAAGGCGGCGTCCGCGTGGGAGACGGACTCCGGCAGGAGCCCGCGCGCGCGTTCGGTGGACAGCCGCCACCCGGGCACGCACAGCACCGGCAGCACCCGCGGGTCCGGAGTCAGCCGGGCGGCGCCCCAGGATCCGCCGTCGCGGTAGGCGACCGTGTAGCCGCCGTGGACACACGGCGCCACGTTGTCCGGGTGGCCCTCGATGTCCGCGGCGACCTGGTAGATCCACTCCCGGTCCGGCCCGCCCCCGGGACCGGACCGGCCCAGCAGCGCCGAGGCCGCCGCGACCCCGCCCACGATCGCCGACGAGGAGGACCCCAGCCCGCGCGCGTGCGGAATCCCGTTCACGCAGTGCAGGTCCAGCCCGGGAAGCTTCTCCCCGGCCCGGTCGAAGGCCTCCCGCATGGCCCGGACCACGAGGTGGCGTCCGTCGAGCGGCACCTCGCCCGCACCCTCCCCCTCGACACGGATGTGCAGCTCGCCGTCCGTGCGGAGCTCGACGTGGAACTCGTTGTACAGCCGGACGGCCAGACCGAGGGCGTCGAAGCCCGGACCGAGGTTGGCGCTGGTGGCCGGGGCCCGGACGGACACGCGTGGTGGGGTCATTCCTTTTCCTGCTTTCTTTGGGCCTCCGCTTCGCTTCGGCCCGGGGTTCGGCTGTACCACTTTGGGCCTCCGCTTCGCTTCGGCCCGGGTTCGGCGCCTTTGCAGAGGGATTCTTCGTCGTCGTCCACGCCTGACGCTCGTTCCTCGCTAGCGGCTCGACTCCTCCTGCAGAACCCTCTCCGGCGCTCGAACGGGGCACCCCCCTGCGGCAGGGGTGTTCGGGCGGGAATCACACCTGTGGCCGAGGCGGACGGGCCGACTCACACCTCTGGCTGTGCTGGCCCGGCCAGCACACCTGCTGGGGCTCGGGTGGACGGGCAGGGCTCACGGCTGTGGCCGAGGAGACCCGGCCACCACCCCACCCGGAACGAAGGTGAGCAGACAGGATTCGCCTGTCAGCTGACCCAGACAGCCCCAGAGACGGCAGGCGGGCACCCCCTTGGAGCGGAGGCGCCCCCCGTCTGGCCCTCCAGCCGTGGCTGAGACGCCCCGTCGGTTCCCGGGGTGGGCGGTCGGGCACCGGGGCGGGGCTAGGCGAGGTTGAGGGCCTTGGCAGCGGCCAGCGCGTCCACGGGCACGGTGGTGGCCGAGGAGGCTCCGGCCAGGGCCCAGTCCGGGTCTTTGAGGCCGTTTCCGGTCACCGTGCACACGATGCGGCTGCCCCTCGGGACCAGTCCGGCCTCGGCGGACTGGAGGAGCCCGGCCACGCTGGCGGCGGAGGCGAGTTCGACGAACACGCCCTCCTCGGCGGCGAGGAGCTTGTACGCGGCCATGATCTGCC
This sequence comes from Nocardiopsis sp. iso_238, assembly GCF_056173325.1. Lineage (NCBI taxonomy): Bacteria > Bacillati > Actinomycetota > Actinomycetes > Streptosporangiales > Nocardiopsidaceae > Nocardiopsis > Nocardiopsis sp. iso_238. The sequence goes on from NZ_CM149668.1 coordinate 4,911,365, forward strand.
GGTCGGTGACCTTGTGGATGAGGCCCTCGGACTCGTCGCGGGCCTGCTCGGCGAGCTTCCAGGAGGCGGGGTTGCCGATCCGGATCGCGGTGGCGATGGTGCTCGGGCTGGTCACCGGGGCGCCGTCGACGATGGGCGCCGAACCGCTGGCCTGGAAGCCGAACATGCGCGGGGCCTTGGTGGAGACGCCGTCCTTGGCGTACTCGGTGTAGCCCATCCAGTAGGCGGTGATGTTGCCGGCGTTGCCGACCGGGATGCAGTGGATGTCCGGGGCGTCCCCGAGGGCGTCCACGATCTCGAAGGCGGCGGTCTTCTGCCCCTGGAGGCGGTAGGGGTTGACCGAGTTCACCAGGGCGACCGGGTAGTCGACGCTGAGCTTGCGGGCCAGCTCCAGGCAGTCGTCGAAGTTGCCGTCCACCTGGAGGAGGCGGGCGCCGTGCACGAGGGCCTGGGCGAGCTTGCCCATGGCGATCTTGCCCTGGGGCACCAGCACGGCGCAGGTCATGCCCGCGCGGATGGCGTAGGCGGCGGCGCTGGCGCTGGTGTTGCCGGTGGAGGCGCAGATGACGGCCTTGGCGCCGTCCTCGGCGGCCTTGGTGATGGCCATGGTCATGCCCCGGTCCTTGAAGGAACCGGTGGGGTTGAGGCCCTCGACCTTGAGGAGGACCTCGCATCCGGTGAGCTCGGATACGCGCGTGGCGGGCAGCAGCGGAGTGCCGCCCTCCTGGAGGGTGACGACGGGGGTGTTCTCGTTGACGGGAAGGCGGTCGCGGTACTCCTCGACGATGCCTCGCCACGCCCGTGTCATGCTCACGACGGTGTCCCTTTCGGGTGGATTCTGTTGACGCGCGGCCGGACCGGCGCGCGTGGGGATGTGGCGGGCGTCGCGGAGCGATCCGTCCCACCAGCCACGAGTCTATGACCAAGCCCGAGCCGTCTTGCATCTCGGGAATGCTGTTCTCACGATGTGGACATTCCGGCCCGGGTGCGACCCGGGCCGGCGCCCTAGGCCGTGTTTTTTGGATGCTTTCGCCGGTGGCGGCGGAGCCGCCATCGATGCGAGCGGCCGTCCAGGCAATCTCTCGCAAGACGATGAGTGAAGGTCAGCCCGGGTTTGGCTGTCCGAGCTTCATCGGCGCAGCGAGAGGCAGCCTGGTGGTCGCGAGCGCGGAATGATCCAAAAAAACACGGCCTAGTCCTGGAAGGTCTCCACGCGCATCACGCTGGCGACGTCGCGCACCATCGGGTGCGCGCTGAGCTGTTCGACGGTGCTGCTCAGGGCGGAGTCGGGCGCCGGGTGGCTGACCAGCACGAGCTGGGCGTCGTCCCCGGTCCCCTCCTGGCGCACGTTCTTGATGGACACCCCGTGGTCCGCGAAGATCTCCGCGACCTTGGAGAGCACACCCGGGCGGTCGGCCACGTCGAGCGCGACGTGGTAGCTGGTGATGGTGTGGCCCATGTCGTGCACCGGGAGGCCCGTGTCGTGCGCGCCCTCGGAGACGGACGTGTCGGCCAAACGGTTGCGGACCACCGCCACCAGGTCGCCCAGGACGGCGCTGGCGGTGGGAGTCCCCCCGGCACCGGCCCCGTAGAACATGAGGCGCCCGGCGGACTCCGCCTCGACGAACACCGCGTTGTAGGCCTCCTTGACGCTGGCCAGGGGGTGTTCGACCGGCAGCATCACCGGGTGGACGCGCACGCCCACGGACGTCCCGTCCTCGGAGCGCTGGCAGATCGCCAGGAGCTTGACGACGCAGCCCATCGCGCGGGCGCTGGCGATGTCGGCGGCCGACACCCCGGTGATGCCCTCGCGGTGGACGTCGGCGGCGGTCACCCGCTGGGTGTGGAAGGCCAGCCGGGCCAGGATCGCGGCCTTGGCCGCTGCGTCGAAGCCCTCGACGTCGGCGGTCGGGTCGGCCTCGGCGTAACCGAGGGTCTGCGCCTCCTCCAGGGACTCGGTGAACCCCGAGCCCAGGGAGTCCATGCGGTCCAGCACGTAGTTCGTGGTCCCGTTGACGATCCCCAGGACCCGGTTCACCCGGTCCCCGGCCAGGGAGTCGCGCAGCGGGCGCAGCAGCGGGATCGCCCCGGCCACGGACGCCTCGTAGTAGAGGTCGACCCCGGCCTCGCGGGCAGCCGCGTGGAGCGTCTGACCGTCCTCGGCGAGCAGGGCCTTGTTGGCCGTCACCACGGACTTGCCCGACTTGATCGCGGCGAGCATCAGCGAACGGGCCGGTTCGATCCCGCCGATGACCTCCACCACGACGTCGATGTCCGGGCGCGTGACCAGCGCCGTGGCGTCGGTGGTCAGCAGCGCCGGGTCGACGCCGCGGTCGCGGTCCAGCCGACGGACCGCGATGCCGCCGATCTCGATCGGCGTGCCGATCCGCGCGGCCAGTTCCTCGGACTGCTCGTTGACCAGGCGGACGACTTCCGAACCCACAACGCCGCATCCGAGCAGCGCCACCTTCATCGCCATTTGGGCGTGACTCCCACTTCTCTCGTGTCCGAGCCGGGCGCCGGTGCGGCGCCCGGAGGGCGGACTGTTCAGCCTACGTCGAGGCGGAGGAGGTCCTCCTCGTTCTCCCTGCGCACGATCACCCGTGCGTTCGCGTCCCGGACCGCCACCATGGCGGGGCGGGGCAGGTGGTTGTAGTTGCTCGCCATGGAGTAGCAGTAGGCACCCGTGGCGGCGACCGCCACCAGGTCGCCCGGCCGTAGGTCGGCGGGCAGGTGGAGGTCGTGCACGATGATGTCACCGCTCTCGCAGTGCTTGCCGACCAGGCGGGAGAGCATCGGCTCGGCGTCGCTCTCCCTGGACACCAGCTGGCTGGTGTACTCCGAGCCGTAGAGGGCGGTGCGGATGTTGTCGCTCATGCCGCCGTCGACGCTCACGTAGGTGCGGATGCCCTCGACGTCCTTGACGGTGCCGACCTCGTAGACGGTGATCCCGGCGGGACCGGCCACGGCGCGCCCCGGCTCCACGGCGATGCGCGGCATGGGCAGACCCGCGTCCTGGCACTCGCGGCGCACGATCTCGGTGAGGCTGGCGGCGATGGTCCTGGGATCGAGCGGGTCGTCCCCGGCGGTGTAGGCGATACCGAGGCCGCCGCCGAGGTCGAGCTCCGCCAGGGTGATGTCCAGTTCCTCGTGGATCCGGGTGAGGAACCGGGTGACGCGGCGGGCGGCGACCTCGAAGCCAGAGGTGTCGAAGATCTGCGAGCCGATGTGCGAGTGCAGGCCCACCAGCTCCAGGTGGTCGGCGGCCAGGACGCGGCGGACCGCCTCGGCGGCGGCGCCGGTGCTCAGCGCGAAGCCGAACTTCTGGTCGTCGTGCGCGGTGGCGACGAACTCGTGGGTGTGCGCCTCCACGCCGGTGGTGACCCGGATGAGCACCCGGGGGTGCGCGCCGGACTCGGCGGCCACCGCCTCCAGGCGGTCGATCTCGTCGAGGGAGTCCAGGATGATCCGGCCGACCCCGGCCTCCACGGCGCGGCGCAGCTCGGAGACCGACTTGTTGTTGCCGTGCATGGCGACGCGGTCGGTGGGGACCCCGGCGGCCAGGGCCACGGCCAGCTCGCCCCCGGAGCACACGTCGAGCTTGAGCCCCTCCTCGACCACCCAGCGGGCGACGGCCTTGTTCAGCAGGGCCTTGCCCGCGTAGTAGACGTCGGCGTCCGCGAAGGCCGTGGAGTAGGCGCGGGCACGGCCGCGGAAGTCCTCCTCGTCCATGACGAAGAGCGGGGTGCCGTACTCGGCCGCGAGCGCGCGCACACCGACGCCGCCGACGGTGAGTTCACCGTCGGAGCGGTGCGCCGTGGCGGGCCAGATCCGCGGGTTGAGGGCGTTGAGGTCCTCGGGCGGCAGCGGCGGGTTCTCCTCCGGCAGGACCTCCGCGTGGCGGGATCCGGCGGGGTGGGCGTAGCGGCTCATGACGGTCTTTCGGCTGGGACTGCTGGTGCGTCTTGGCTGTGCTGTGTTCGGTGCGGCGCGGGGGGTCGGGGCGGTCGCTCCGCCCATTGTCCACCAAGCCGATCGGAACACAGGGGTTGGGCTGGCCCCACCGGGGGTTCACGGCCTCGGGTGTCTACAGCCTTGTGGGCGCTGACACTCCGAGCAGGAAGAGTCCGGTGCCGACCACACCGGCGACGGCGGCGGGCAGCGCGGGGTCGAGCGCGGCCCAGGTCGGTTCCGGCTCCGAGGCCGGTTCGGCCCCGGCGGTGGAACCGGTCCGCCACTCATCGTAGGCACTGGTCAGTGCCTCCAGGTATCTCACCAGGATATGGGGTTCCTCTCGGCGGGCCGCGGTGTCCAGGACGCTGGGGCCGTCGAAGAGGAGTCCGCGCACCTTCGCGCCGTGCGCGTGGTGGCAGCGCGTCCGTGTGGAACCCCGTCCGGTGGCGGCCCGCTGTTCCTCCGCCCAGCGCGTGCTGGTCAGCGCGTGGGCGTGGGCGTAGCGGAGCCGGAAGGCGGGGTTGGCGTCGGTGAGCCGGACCCAGGATCCGGCGTTCTCCGCCGAGGGCAGCACCGGCAGGTCGCGGCCGGTGGTCTCGTTCTCCCTGGGGCGTTCGGGGACCGACCGGCAGAAGGCCACGCGGGCGCTGGCCTCACCGATCCGGCCGAGCGCGCGGCCCGAAGGGGTGAAGAGCGCGGACTGGTCGGTGTCGAGGTAGCGGTCGCGCCAGGAGACCTCGCCCTCGGGGCCGGGCGGGGGGTTCCCCTCCACGGCCATGGCGATACGGGCACGGGCGTCGGCGCGGGCGTAGCGGCGGGCCTGGGCGAGGGGTCCGGCCTCGTGCAGGTCGGAGCGGGGCCACTCCCCCGTCCCGGTCCAGGCCCGGCCGGTGAGGTAGCGGGGGCCGTCCGCCGCCGCGTCGAGGAGGCTCTGGCGCTGTTCGCAGGTGAAGGTGAAGTTCGCGAAGCCGCGCCGGTCGGCGTGGACGCGCGCGAATCCGGCGTCGGGATCGCCCTCGTCGGCCATGTCCTCGATCCTGGCGACGATGCGTTCGGACACCATGAGCCGGTGGGAGTCCTCACGGCCGCGGGGGAGCTCGTCCCTGACCCGGCCGACCAGGCGGGGGGCCAGGGCGATCGCGGCGTCGGTGCCCTCGGCGGCGTGGTCGGCGCGCGGCCACACGTGGGGGACGTCGGCGTCGCCGAGCCCGAAGGCGCCCAGGGCGGCCCTGCGGACGAGGGTCTCCAGTTTCCGGGGCGTCACGCCGCTCCCCCGATCCCGCCGTCACCCTCCCCGAGGAGCGCCCGGATCAGGTCGACCAGCTCGTCGGGGTCGAAGGGCTTGGTCAGGTAGTCGTCCACACCGATCCGCTCTCCGCGTCGGCGGTCGTCCGCCTGCGCGCGGGCGGTCACCATGACGATGCGGCGCGCGAAACCGTCGGACCGCAGGCGCTCGACCGTGGACCACCCGTCGAGGCGGGGCATCATCACGTCCATGGTGATGACGTCGGGGTCGACGTGGCCGACCCGGTCCAGGCAGTCCTGACCGTCCATGGCGGTGAACACCTCGAACCCCTCCAGTTCGAGGTTGAGGCGGATGAGTTCGCGGATGACCTCGTCGTCCTCGACGACGAGAACCCGTGCGGGAAGGGCGTTCACGCCCGTGACACTACCGCCGCCGAGCGTGGCCGCACCACTGGAATCCAGTATCTGAGGGGGGCCGGAGGCGGGTCCGGCGCTCGGGTGGTCAACCCTCCCGGAACCCCTGCTACAGTTGTTCTCGCAGCAGCGCCCCCTTAGCTCAGGGGATAGAGCACCGGCCTCCGGAGCCGGGTGCGGAGGTTCGAATCCTCCAGGGGGCACAGCGAGGAAAGACCGGCGGAGACACTGTCCCGCCGGTCTTTTCGTGTTCGCGGGGTCGGGACGGCGCGCTCAGGCGGGGATCAGCGGCCAGGAGCCGTCCACCACCGCTTCGGGGTTCCGGCGGCGCAGGTACTCCTGGAAGCTGGCCGACTGCTCCGACTTCCACGTGATCTGGGCGGCGTGCAGTTCCTCGGCGGTCAGCGCCGCGATCTCCGGGTGGTTGGCCGCGATCTTCCAGGCGAGGCGGGCCGCGGCCAGGGCGTCGGCGGCCGCCCCGTGCGCCTCCTCCTGGGCGAGGGGGACCTCGTAGTGGGCACAGACGTCGACCAGTTTGCGCGAGCCGCGGCGGAAGGTGTCCACCTGCTTGTCCAGGACCAGGGGGTCCACCACCAGGGGCTGGGCGGCCAGGGGCTGGCCGGGGCGGTGGAGCGCGAGCTCGCGGTCGAGGAGGGTGAAGTCGTAGGGGGCGTTGTAGACCACGACGGGCAGACCCTCCGCGATGACCGCCTCCAGGGCGGCGGCGATCTCGGTGACCACCTCGGCGGCGGGGCGCCCCTCGGTGCGGGCCCTTTCTGTGGTGATGCCGTGGATCTCGGTGGCCTCCAGCGGGATCTCGATCCCGGGGTCGGCCAGCCAGGTGGTGACGTCCTTGGTCCGGTTGGCGGGGTCGATGCGCCACAGGGCCGCGGTGACGATCCGGTCGCCCTCGACGTCCAGGCCGGTGGTCTCGACGTCGAAGGCGGCCATGGGCCGGGTGTGCCAGGAAGTGTTCACGTGTTTCCTCGTGTTCTCGGTTCGGTGCGGGGTGGGACCGTGTGTTCGGTGAGCGCGGTGACGCAGGCGCGGATCGCCGGGGTCTCGGCGTCGGCCCGCCATACCGCCTTGATCGTCCTACGCAGGGGCGGGTCGGTGGGCAGGAACAGCACACCCTCGGGTGCGGTGCGCCGGCCCAGGTCGGGGACGAGTGCCATGGCGAGCCCGGAGGCCACCAGTTCCAGCTGGGAGGGGATCTCGGCGAGTGTGTACCTGATGTCGGGTTCGACGCCTCGGGAGCGCAGGGCCTGGAGGATCGCCTCGTAGGGCTCGGTGCCCGCCGGGCAGCTGGCCCAGGGCAGGCCGCCGGGTGCGGCCAGCGACGCGAGGTCGACGGGGGCCGGGTCCGCGAGGGGGTGGCCCCCCGGCAGCGCCAGGCACACGCGTTCCTCCAGGAGCTCCACGGTACGGACCCCGGCGGGCAGCGCGACCGGGCGGCTGGACCAGCTCTCGGCCAGGACCAGGTCCAGTTCGCCGCGCAGGAGCGGGGGGATCAGGGAGACCACCTCGCCGTCGCGGACCGTGGGGACCAGCCGGGGGTGTGCGGTGAGCAGTGCGGACAGCGCGCCGGGGAGCAGGTTGCGCACGGCGCTGCCCACACCGCCCAGGCGCAGGGGGCCGAGGATCTGCCGGTCGAGGGCGGCGAGGTCGGTCTGCGCCTCGCTGACCTGGGCCAGCACCCGGTCGGCGTGCGCGGCCAGGACCCGGCCCGCGTGGGTGAGCCGCACGGTGCGACCCTCGGGTTCGAGCAGGGTCTGCCCGGCCTCCCGCTCCAGTTTGGCGAGCTGTTGGGACATGCCCGACGGCGTCACGTGGAGGACCCGTGCGGCGCGCGCGATGGAGCCGTGGGTGCGCACGGCGGCCAGCGCCCTGAGTCGTTCCAAGCTGAACACGTAAGCAACACTACCGATTACCTGCGACAAATCATCGCTTTTGTTTCTGGGTAGGAGGCGTCACCCTGGACCTGTGGCCCGCGCGCGGCGGGTCGGCGGTGACGGAGGGGGCGCGGGACCAGTGGCGGGAACGGACACGAGGCGGACGGATCAGGGGTCGGTGCTGGACCGGGCCAACCCCGTGGTCCTGGCCGTCGTGGGGTCGGCCACCACCTCCGCCACGGGGGTGTTCGTGAAGCTGTCCGGCGCCAACACCGGGACGGCGGCCTTCCTGCGGTGCGCGCTGGCGCTGTTCGTCCTGGTCCCGATGGCCCTGGTGGAGGTCCGCCGGGTGGGCCCCCGGGCGCTCCGCCTGGTGGGGCTGGACCTGGTGGCGGGACTGCTGCTGGGTGTGGACTACGTGTTCTGGGTGGCGAGCATCCAGCACGTGGGCGCGGGGATGGCGACCGTGCTGCTCAACATCCAGGTGGTGGTCTTCCCGCTGTTGGCGTGGGTGTTCCTGGGCGACCGGGCCCCGCTGCGGTTCCTGCTCGCGGTCCCCGTGATGCTGGCCGGGGTGGCCCTGACCGCCGGGGTGGTCGGTCCGGGCACGGGCGCCGCCCCCGGGGGCGACCCCTGGCTCGGCCTGCTCTACGGCTGTGCCGCCGGGGTGACCTACGCGGGCTACCTCTTCCTGTCCCGGCTCGGCGGCGGCCAGGGGCACACGGTGACCCCGGTGTGCGTCTCCACCGCCTCCGCCGCGCTGGCCGCTGGTGTGCTGGGCGCGCTGTGGAGCGGGATCGACCTGGCCTCGCTGGACGCCATGGCGTGGCTGTGGCTGGCGATGCTGGCGCTGACCGGGCAGGTGCTGACCTGGCTGCTGGTGGGGTCGGCGCTGCCCAGGCTGACCGCGAGCACGGGGGCGGCGATCCTGGTGCTTCCGCCGGTGCTCGCGGTGGCCATGAGCGCGGTCTTCCTGGGCGAGCGGGTCACACCCGTCCAGTTGGGCGGCTGCGTGCTGGTGGTCCTGGCGATCTGGCTGTCCCAGCGCCAGGGGACGCGGCGCTGAGGCGGGGGGCACGCCCGATCACGGCCACCCGGCCCGCCCACAGCGGTGAGGTGTGGCCGAGACCGGCGTATGCCCTACCGTCGGGGCATGAAGTTTCTGGTACGTGAACGCGTGTTCGACATCGGCGACGACTTCTGGGTGACCGACGAACAGGGCGCCAAGGTGTTCTGGGTGGACGGCAAGGCCCTGAGACTGCGCACCACCTTCGAGCTCAAGGACCCGAAGGGCGAGGTCCTCATGGTGATCCGCAAGAAGCTCTTCAAGGTCCGCGACCAGATGCGCGTGGAGCACGACGGCACCACCGTCGCCACCGTCCGCAAGCGGCTGTTCAACCCCGTCCGGGACAAGCTGAACGTGGAGGTCGCGGACGGTCACGACTGGGAGGTGGTCGGGAGCTTCTTCGACAAGGAGTACTCGATCAGCGACAAGGAGGGCACCGTCGCGGTCGTCTCCCGCAAGTGGTTCCGGATGCGCGACACCTACGCGGTGGACGTCAACACGCACCGGCGCGACCTCGCCGGGGACCCCGCCCTGGTGATCGCGGTCGCCGTGGCCGTGGACGCCCTCACCGGCGACAACGGGGACGACGGGGACGACGACTGACCCTCCCCCCTTCCGGTAGCCAGCTGTAGTGTCCCCGGTCCGTCGGTGCCCCAGACTGGTCCGTGACGGCGGACCGACGCCGTCACGGACACTCGGCTGAGGAGCACGGAATGCGGAAGGTGTGGGATCGGCCGATACGGGCGTGCGGCCTCCTGCTGGCGGCGCTGGGAGCCGGCCTGCTCACCCTCGTCATGGCACCCCTGACCCTGGTGGTGGCGCTGGCCCTCCCCCTCAGCGGGGTCGGTACCTTCCTGGTCTCTTGGTGGGTCCGCCTGGTGACCGCGTGGGCCGACTCGCACCGGCGGCGCGCCGCGCGGTGGCTGGGGGTCGACGTCCCCGACCTGCCCGGCCCCGCCGACAGCGGCCTCCGGGCACTGGTCGGCGCCCCCGCCACCCACCGGGTACTCCTGTGGATGCCGCTCTTCTCCCTGGTGAGCGTCCTGCTCGGATGCCTGGCCCTGCTCGGCCCCGGCATGGTGCTCAACTCCGCGCTGTCACTCCTGTGGTGGGCGTTCCCGGCCGACGACCGGCTCGCGCAGCTCGGGTTCACCGTCGACGGATGGGGGATCGCGGTGGTCACCGCCGTCCTCCAGCTCGCGTTCGGCCTGGCCTTCCTCAGGTGGGCGATGGTGCCGATGGCCGACGCGCACTCCCGGATGTGCGTGCGCTCCCTGGCCCCCTCCGAGCAGGAGGTGCTCGCGCACCGTGTGGACGAGCTCCAGCGCACCCGCGCCGGGGTGGTGGACGCGCACGGCGCCGAGCTGAGGCGGATCGAACGCGACCTGCACGACGGCACCCAGGCCCGCCTGGTGGCGATCGCCATGCAGCTGGGCGTGGCGAAGGAGGCCGCCTCCGACCCGGCGGTCGCCGCCCTCCTCGAACAGGCGCACAGCGGGACCGAGGAGGCGATGACCGAGCTGCGCGACGTCATCCGGGGCATCTACCCCCCGATCCTCGCCGACCGGGGCCTGCCCGGCGCGCTCACCGCGCTCGCCGGACGCACCACCCTGCCGGTGCGGCTGGACGTGGCCGACCCCGGCACCCTGCCGGTGGCGGTGGAGACCGCCGCCTACTACGCGGTCACCGAGTCCGTCACCAACGCGGTCCGCCACAGCGGGGCGGAGACGATCTCCGTCCGCCTGACCCGGGAGGACGCCCTGTTGCGGGTCGAGGTGTCCGACGACGGGCGGGGCGGCGTGGACGAGACCGCCGGAAGCGGGGTCCGGGGGCTGCGCCGCAGGGCCGCGGCCCTGGACGGGAGCGTGACCGTGAGCAGCCCCTCCGGGGGACCGACGACGATCAGGGTGGAGTTGCCGTGCGGATCGTGATCGCGGAGGACAACGTGCTGTTGTCCGAAGGCCTCAAACTGCTGCTGTCCACCCGGGGGCACGAGGTGGCCGCCGTCGCCGTGGACGTGCCCGCCTTCGCGGCGGCCGTGGACGAGCACCGCCCCGACCTCGCCCTGGTGGACGTGCGGCTGCCGCCGAGCTTCCGCGACGAGGGCATCCACGCCGCCATCGCCGCCCGGAGCGCCCACCCGGGACTACCCGTCCTGGTGCTCTCCCAGTACGTCGAGCGCGACTACGCGGGCGAGCTGCTCTCCGACGGCCAGGGCGGGGTCGGCTACCTGCTCAAGGACCGGGTGGGCCGGGTGAGCGAGTTCGTGGAGGCGCTGGACCGGGTCGCCGGGGGCGGCACGGTGATGGACCCGTCGGTGGTGCAGCAGCTGCTGACCTCGCGCAGACGGGACCCGCTGGAGACCCTGACCGCCCGGGAGCGCGAGGTGCTCGCGCTCATGGCCGAGGGGCACGACAACGGTGAGATCGCCACGCGGCTGGTCGTCACCACCAACGCGGTCCACAAGCACATCGGCAACATCTTCCAGAAACTGGACCTGGCCCCCACGGACAGCGGCCACCGCAGGGTGCGCGCGGTCCTGGCCTACCTGAGCCACCGCGCCTGAGGCCGGAGCCGCGCCGCTCGGAACGGCGCGGCTCCGCCCGGGTCGGGTGGGACGGATCAGACGGCCTGGGCCGCTCGGTCCTCACGGGCACCGCGACGGTTGAGCAGGGCGCCCGCCGCCGCCGCGGTGAAGAACATCAGCACGCCGTAGACCGCCGAGGGGATGGCGATCTCGGTGCTGTTCAGGACGGTCACGGCGATGGTCAGCGACAGCGTGGTGTTGTGCAGGCCGATCTCCATACAGGAGGCGACGGCCTCGGGGCGCTCGGTACCGACCAGGCGCGGCGCCCAGTAGCCGATCACGAGGCTGACCACGTTGAAGACCAGGACCATCAGGCCGACCGAGACGATGTACTCCGGCAGGTTGGCCCACTCGGCGGCGATGGCGCCGACGATGACGGCGACCAGCACGAGGACGGAGCCGAGCTTGACCGGCTTCTCCATGCGCTCCGCGAAGGAGGACAGCTTCGCGCGGACGAGCATGCCCAGGGCGACCGGGACCAGGATGACCGCGAAGACCTGCACCATCTTGTCGGTCTGGAGTCCGATGGAGCCGCCCTCGGTGAAGTAGCCGAGGGAGAAGCCGGTGATCAGCGGAAGGGTCACCATGGCGGTGAGCGAGTTGATCGCGGTCAGCGAGATGTTGAGCGCGACGTTCCCCTTGAACAGGTAGCTGTACAGGCTCGCGGTGGTGCCGCCGGGGGACGCGGCCATCATCATCATGCCCACCGCCAGCAGCGGCGAGAGGTCGAAGCGGGTGACGAACAGCAGGACCAGGCCGAAACAGAAGAGTGGCAGCAGGACGATCTGGCAGCCCAGCACCAGGACGATCGTCCAGGGCATGGAGAGCAGCCGGGTGAAGTCCCGGACGGTCAGGGACAGGCCCAGTCCGAGCATGATGACGCCGAGGGCGACCGGCAGACCGATCGTCGTGAGGGCGGAGTCCATGGGGGCACCTTGGGGGGAGGGCCGCGGGGGGCGGCGGAGCGGCCGGGGTGGACACGTGACCCACGCCACATGGCTACCTACAGGTAGGAGATGGTGGCACGCGTCACCCCGACTGGCAAGGGCCCCTCCGCACCAGGTCAGGCGGCGGGCCAGGAGCTCCCGGTCATGTCGTAGGCCAGGTGGAACCACACCTTGCGGATACTGGGGTGCCCGTTGTCCCCCCAGGTGGTGGCGAAGCTGTCGATCAGCGCCAGCCCCCGCCCGTCCTCGGCGGTGAGCCGGTCCTCGGGGGGCGACGCGAACAGCTGGCCCCCCTCGTCTCTCAGCGCGTTGAGGGGCGTTCCGTTGTCCCTACAGGTGACCGTCAGCCCGTTCGGCCCCCGGTCCACCCGGATCACGAAGCTCTGGCCCGGCTCCCCCGACCTGCTGTGCCGGATCGCGTTGGTGGCGAGCTCGGCGCCGAGCAGGGTGAGGACGTACCGGTAGTCCGAGTCCCGTCCGGCCGCGCAGGTGTCCAGGAAGGCGCGGACCATCGGCACACTGACGGGCTCACCCGCGAACTCCCAGCGGCGCTTGGTGAACGGGACCGGGACACGGCCGTTGAAGTAGTGCCGGTACTCGTCCGGGACCCTCGCGAGAACACCGTCCTCGTTCCTGGTGAGGGTGGGCACGGCAACGAGCGTGGGCATGACTGACTCCTTCGGCGGGGCGGCTCAGTGGACGGGCGCGCCGGAACGGGGGCGGCTGCGGGAGTGTCCGAGGGGGGAGGGAGGGCTCGAACCGGTATGACCTTACGCGATCACATCGTCGCGGAACAGGGGAGCCCGGTGTGGTGAGTTCCCGAATTAGCCGCATCCGTCCCCCCTCCCGCCCCCTCCCGTCACTCGGCCAGGGCCAGGGCCTCCTTGGCCGCGTCCTCGGCGCGCTCCCGCTCGGCGTCGACCAGGGCCAGCCTGCTCCGGCGTTCCAGCAGGTCCGCCACGTCCAGAGCGCCCTCGTGCCGCACGCCGAAGCGGAGCTCGGCGGGGGTGATGCCCCGGACCACCGGTGTCAGCGCCGCCGGGTCTCCGCCAGCCTCGGCGACCACGTCGAGCGCCTCGGTTCCGTACCGGGCCACCAGGTGGCGCGGGGCGTCCAACCCGTCGAGCTCCTCGTGGGAGGCGGCGCCCACGAGCGGGATCGTGCGGGTGCGGCAGGGCCCCGCCGACAGGCGGTGCGCGGCCACGAGCGCGTCCACGGTCTCCTCCGCCATCGCGCGGTAGGTGGTGAGCTTGCCGCCGACCACGGTCACCGTGCCGTTGGGCGCGACCGAGACGGAGTGCTCGCGGGAGAGGTTGGCGCTGGAGCCGTCCCCCTGGAGCAGCGGGCGCAGCCCGGCGAAGGAGCCGATGACGTCCGCCCGGGTCAGGCGGGTCGCCAGTGCGCGGTTGAACTGGGTGAGCAGGAAGTCCACGTCCTCCTCGGGGACCTCGGGCACGCGGGCGGCGGGGCCGTCCACGGGTTCGTCGGTGAGCCCGGCGAAGACCCGGCCGTCGGGCTGGGGAAGCGCGAACACGAACCGGCTCACGCTGCCCTCCAGCGGGACGGTGAGCGCGGCCGTGGGGTTGCCGAGGCTGGCCCCGTCCAGCACCAGGTGGGTGCCCCGGCTCGGGCTCAGCCGGACGCTGGGTTCGAGCGCGTCGGCGTGCACGCCGGTCGCGTTGACCACCGCGCGCGCCCGGACCGGGATGATCCGGCCGGTGGTCTCGTCGCGCAGGACCACCCCGTCCGCGCTGACGCTCTCGGCGGAGCAGCGGGTGATGATCCGGGCGCCCTCGCGTGCGGCGGTGCGGGCGATGCCCACCACCAGGCGGGCGTCGTCGACGAGCTGCCCGTCGAAGGAGAGGATGCCGCCGAGCAGCCCCTCGGTCCGCACCCCGGGCAACAGGCGCGTGGTCTGGCGGGCGTTGAGGAGGCGGGGGGCGCGCAGCACCGAGGAGGGGGTGCCGGACAGCACGCGCAAGAGGTCGCCCAGGCCCATACCGGTGCGGACGAAGAGGGAGCGGGCCAGACCGGACCCGCGGAAGACCGGGACCACCATCGGCATGGGCCGGACCAGGTGGGGGGCGGTGACGCGCATGAGGACGTCGCGCTCGCGGGCGCTCTCGTAGGCGATGCCGACCTGCCCCTTGGCGAGGTAGCGCAGCCCCCCGTGGACCAGTTTGGAGCTCCAGCGACTGGTGCCGAACGCCAGGTCCTCGCGTTCGACGAGCACCGTGGACAGACCGCGTGCGGCGGCGTCCAGGGCCACCCCGGCGCCGGTGACTCCCCCGCCGACCACCAGGACGTCCACCTCGGGACGTGCCTCCAGTTCAGCGAGGTCGGCGGCGCGCCGGGCGGCGTTCAGGGATGCGGACCGGTTCTGCTGACGCATCGTGGCGTCCTTTCCGAGAGAGGGTGGCCGGGGAGCAGGGGCCGGGAGCGGTGGATCAGGGCCGGAGGTAGCCGTCCAGCAGGGTGGACAGCTCGTCGACCAGGCCGTCGTGGTCGAGGACGTCGGTGAGGAGGCGGTGGGACGTGACGGTGTTCTGCACCGTGACCATGATCAGGTGCGCCAGGACGGCGGGGTCTCCCCCGCGCACCGATCCGTCGGCCTGGCCCTGCGCGACGGCCGGTTCGAGGAGTTCCAGCGCGGCCCGGTGGCTGCTGCCGAGCCGGTGGAAGGTGTAGGTGGCCAGGAGCTCGGGTTCGGTGTCCACGATGCGGGTGACCAGCGGGTGGGCGAGCATCGCCCGGGCGACCCTGGCGGCGTGCCGTACCAGCTGCGCGCGGATGCTCTCCGTGCCGCCGGGGCCCACCTCCTCCGCGACGAGGATCTGCCGGAGCTCGCGGGTGAGCAGGTCGGCGACGAGGGCGGTCACGTCGGGCCACCGCCGGTAGACGGTGGGGCGGCTGACCCCCGCGCGCCGTGCCACGTCGGTCAGAGTGGTGCGGCGGACGCCGAAGGCCTCGACGCATGCGCGCGCCGCGTCGAGGATGTCGTCCTCTACGTTACGTTTTGACGCCATGTGTAAAACTGTAGAGCATGACCCACGATGCTCGCACTGAATCCGGCGTTGTCAGCCTCACCGACACCGCCGCCACCGCTCCGGACATGAGCTGGTACGCCTGGGGCGACCCCGCGAAGGCGAAGGAGCTCGACCCCGGACTGCGTGAACTGGTCTCCCAGGTGCTGCGCACCAGGACCGCGGACATGCCCCCGGTGGCCGCGTCGGATGTGGAACTGTCCCCCTCGCGGCTGGACGGCCCGCTGTTGGCGGCCTTCACCGACGTCCTCGGCGCCGGGCACGTGCTCGCGGACGACGCCACCCGCCTGGTCCACGCCGGCGGCAAGAGCACCCCCGACCTCCTCGCCCGCCGGGCCGGTCGGGCCCCCGCCCCCGACGCCGTGCTGTACCCGGCCGACCACGACGAGGTGGAGCGGATCCTGGCCCTCTGCTCGGCGGAACGCGTTGCCGTGGTGCCCTTCGGCGGCGGCACCAGCGTGGTGGGCGGGGTCTCCCCCCTGGACGGCGGCTTCCGCGCGGTCGTCACCCTCGACCTGCGCCGCCTGAACCGGCTGGTCTCCCTGGACGCCACGTCCCTGACGGCCGTCCTCGGCGCGGGCGTGCGCACCCCGCACGCCGAGGCGATGCTGGCCGAGCACGGCCTCACCCTCGGGCACGTGCCGCAGAGCTACGAGTACGCGACCATCGGCGGGTACGCCGCCACCCGCTCCAGCGGCCAGGCCTCCGCCGGGTACGGGCGGTTCGAGGACATGGTGGTGGGCCTGCGGGTCGCCACACCGCGCGGCACCCTGGACGCGGGCGGCGCGCCGGCCTCCGCCGCCGGACCCGATCTGCGCCGTCTGTTCGTGGGTTCGGAGGGCACGCTGGGCGTCATCACCGAGGTGGCCGTCCGCGTCCGTCCGAGGCCGGAGCGGGTCCTGGACGAGGCCTGGTCCTTCCCCGACTACGCCACCGGGGTGGAGGCGCTGCGCACCCTCGCGCAGTCGGACACCCGGCCCACCATGGCGCGGCTGTCCGACGAGACCGAGACCTTCGTGAACGCGGCCCTCGGCGGGCGCGAGGCCGTCCCCGGCTGCCAGGCCGTGCTGGGCTTCGAGGGCACCGACGCCGAGGTCGAGGCGCGCGCGGCCGTGGTCCGGGAGGTCATGGAGGCGGCGGGCGGCACCCCGCTCGGCCCGGACCCGGTGGCGCACTGGCGCGAGACCCGCTTCCACGCCCCGTACCTGCGCGACACCCTGCTGTCGGCGGGGATCCTGGCGGAGACCCTGGAGACCGCCGCGTCCTGGAGCGACCTGCTGCCCCTGTACACGGCCGTGGCGGGCGCCCTGACCGGCGCCCTGGACGACGACGAGAGCGGGGCCGTGGTGCAGTGCCACGTCTCGCACACCTACGCCACCGGTGCCTCGCTGTACTTCACCGTGGCCACGGGCGCGGGCGAGGACCCGGCCACGCGCTGGGACCGCGCCAAGCGGGCGGCCTCGGACGCGATCGTGGCCAACGGCGGCACCATCACACACCACCACGCCGTGGGCACCGACCACCGCCCGTGGATGGCGGCCGAGCTGGGCCCGCTGGGCGCCGACGTGCTGCGCGCGGTGAAGTCGGCGCTGGACCCGGAGGGTGTGCTCAACCCGGGCAAGCTCATCCCGGAGGCCTGAGCGGTCGGGCGGGGCGCGGACTCCGAGGGGGGCCGCGCCCGGCCGCGCGGTCAGACGGCCGGTTCCGCCTCCCGGGTGATCCGCCGGTGCAGCTGCTCGGAGAACCGCTCCATGCGGTCGAGGGTCTCCCCCGTTTCCGGGGTGCCCTCGGGGGTGTGGAGGGCCCGGACCCAGAGGTTGTCGGTGACGAACTCGAAGATCACCGCCTCCCGTGAGCGGGAGTTGTCGGAGGTCTCCATGAACGCGACGGTCCCTCCGTCCCCGACCCGGGTCTCGCGCCACTCACGCACGTCCCGGCCCAGGGCGGAGTCGAACGCGTCACCGTTCTCCCAGGGCTCGCGGCGCTCCCCCATCGCCTCGACGAGGTGTTCGTTGAGCCGCTGGGCGGCCTCCGGATCCGAGGGGCGGGGCTCGCTCAACGAGATGTCGACGACCATCAGGACCTCGCCACCGTCGGTCACTTCGCAGGGCAGGGCGCCGACGAAGGCGAAGTCGTCGTCCCTGAGGAGGGCGCCCGCCCCCGCCTCCCTGTAGTCCGTGTACTGACCGCTGGCCCTCGGGGCGCCGACACCGGGGATCTCCTGGAGGAGTTCGCGCGGCATCAGCGTGCCGCACCCGGGCAGGGAGGCGTAGGGGCCGTTGCCACCGGAGAGGGACGCCACCACGACCCCCGTGGAGACCAGGAGCAGGAGGACCGCTCCGGTCCCGCCGAGGATCGGGCCCCACCGTCGGCGGGGCGCCGAGCCCGGGAGTCGGCCGGGAGGGGGAGGCGGCCCGGGCACCCCCGGGAAGGGGTCGGGAGAGCCGTTCGGGGGCGGGGGATGTCCCATGGTGGTGCCTTGCGCTCCGATGTCCGTTGAGGGAGGTCGTCACGGCCCGCGCCGCCCCCGCACGTCACCGGTGCGGGGGCGGCGCGACCGCCTACTTCTCCGCCGAGCGCTTGAGCTGGCGGGAGACGTCACTGCTGACGGACTCCACGGTGTTGAACAGGTCCTGCACGTCACCATCGCTCCCGGCACCGCTCACAGCGACGACGCCGACGATGTTGTCCGTGAGGAAGGTTCCCATGCCCCCGGAGGCCGAGGCGCTGACCATGTCGCCGCCGCCCTCGGCCATCGAGGCGAACACGAGGCTCTCGGTGCCGATGGAGGCGAAATCCCACAGGACCTGGGACGTCACGCCGTACCCGTGCTCCGTGTCCGTGATCTCGCCGGCGGGCGGGAGCGAGTCAGGCAGCTCGTCGCGGATCGTTTCCCCGCTGAACAGCTCGTCCAGGTCCCGCTGGGTCTCCGGGTCGTCGGGGTCGATGAGTTCCGCGGTGACCTCGATGTAGGCGTCGTCGGACTCGATCGAGCACGAGAGGGTGCCGAACGACTCTCCGATGGACCGGTCCTCCGGATCGAAGCCGCCGGACGCCGAGGGGACGTCCCCCTCGAAGAAGGGGCTCATCACGCGGTTGTCGAAGGCGTCGGCGCAGTTGTTCGGCATGGCCGTGTACACCGAGCTGGAGTTGAGCGCGATCACCACGCCGCCGATGGCCGCGACCAGCACCACGGCGCCGATGGCGGCGCCCACGATCAGACCGGTCTTCTTCTTGGGGGCGCCCTGCGGTCCGTAGCCGGGCGGCGGACCCTGGGGAGGCATCCCCTGCGGGGGGAACTGGCCAGGAGGTCCCTGCGGAGGTTGCTGACCGAAACCCGGGGGCGGGCCCTGGGGCGGCTGGTGGCCGTACCCGGGCGGCGGACCCTGGGGAGGCATCCCCTGCGGGGGGAACTGGCCGGGAGGACCCTGGGGCGGCTGCTGCCCGTACCCGGGCGGCGGGCCCTGGGGCGGCTGGCCGGGGTAGGGGCCCTGCGGGCCGTTCGGGGGCGGGGGCTGTCCCATGGGGGTACCTCGTGGTCTGATCTGTCGAAATCGGGCCCTTCAAGTTCTACCGGACACAGGACGTGAAGAATCTGCGCGCGTCCTCTTTCGGTCACCTACCGTCGCCATGATCACACCCGGACGAAGGCGTTCGCGGCTCCGCGCACCCACAATGGGACACGTGAAAGGAACACTCCGTATCCACCTGGGCTCGGCCCCCGGTGTCGGGAGCACGCACCACGCGCTGGCCGAGGCGCGACGCCGTGCCGAACGCGGGACCGACGTGGTGGTCGGCGCGGTCCACACCCACCGCCGCGCCCAGACCTCCGCGCTGCTGGAGGGCCTGGAGACCGTCCCGCCCCTGCCCACGGGGGCGGTGGACACCGCCGCCGTGATCACCCGCGCACCCCGACTGGTCCTGGTGGACGACCTCGCCCGGCCCAACGACCCCGGCTCCCCCAACCCCACCCGCTGGCAGGACGTGGAGGAGCTCCTGTCGGCGGGGATCGACGTCCTGGCCACCGTGGGCATCCACCACCTGGACTCCCTGTACGACGTCGTCCACCAGATCACCGGCGTCCGGCCCGAGTACACCGTCCCGGACCGGGTGGTGCGCGCCGCCGCCGAGATCGAGCTGGTCGACGCCACCCCCCAGGAACTGCGCCGCCGGATGGCCCACGGCGACCTGCACCCCGCCGAGCGGGTGGACGCCGCGCTGGCCGACTACTACCGCGAGGGGAACCTGGCGGCCCTGCGTGAACTCGCCCTGCTCTGGACCGCCGACCGGGTCGAGGAGGGGCTCAGCCACTACCTGGGCGAGCACGAGATCCGCGACACCTGGGAGGCCCGGGAACGGGTCGTGGTGGCGCTCACCGGAGGCCCGGAGGGCGAGACCCTGATCCGCCGCGCCGCCCGGGTCGCGGCCCGCTCACGAGGCGGGCGCCCCCAACCGAGCCACCTGCTGGCGGTGCACGTGGTGCCGCCGAGCGGGATCGGCGAACGCCCCACCGGGGAGCTGCTGCGGCAGCGGCACCTGCTCGCGGAGCTGGGCGGCACCTACCACCAGGTGGTCGGGGGCGACGTGCCCTCGGCGCTGCTGGAGTTCGCGCGCGGCGCCCACGCCACCCAGATCGTCCTCGGCTCCTCCCGCAGGAGGCCCTGGCAGTACGTGTTCGGCCCCGGAGTGGGCACGATCGTGGCCCGGGAGTCCGGCGACATCGACGTGCACATCGTCACGCACGAGGAGGTCGGTCGGGGGAGCTGGCCGCTGCCCGCGCCGGGCCGGGGCCTGAACGAGCACCGGCGGCTGTGGGGGTGGTCGCTGTCCCTGATGGCCCCTCCCCTGGTCACCCTGGTGCTGGCGCTGCCGGTCTTCTCCGAGGTGGGACCGGCGGCGGACCCGTTGTTCCTGTTGCTGATCACCGTGGCCACGGCGGCCGTCGGGGGTCTGCGACCGGCGCTGGCCTCGGCCCTGTGGAGCGCGGTCCTGCTCACGGTGCTGCTGTCACCGCTGCACGGACGGCCCTCGGTGTCGCTGGACAACTTCCTGTCGATGACGGCGTTCATCCTCGTGGGCGGGTTGGTGGCGACCATGGTCGAAATGGCCGCGCGGCGGTCGTCACAGGCCCTGCGCGCGCGGGCGGAGGCGGACGCCGTCGCCCTCCTGGCCGCGAGCGTGCTGTCCGGGAACGAACCGCTCCAGGCGCTGCTGCGGCGGATCAGGGAGACCTTCGGGCAGCGCTCGGCGACGCTGTTGGAGCGCCTGGACGACGGCCGCTGGTACCCGGTGCACAGTGTGGGGGCACCGGCCTGTGAGGCCCCCGAGGAGGCGGACGCCCTGGTGGCGGTCTCCGACACCGTGGCCCTCGCGCTGCGCGGCCGGGTGCTGCCCGCCGCCGACCGGGGCGTGATGGAGGCCTTCGCCACGCACGTGGGGATCGCGCTGGAACACCAGCGGCTGGCCTGGGACGCGGCCGAGGCGCGCGGCCAGGTGGCGGGCAACCGCATACGCACCGCGCTGCTGGCGGCGGTCTCGCACGACCTGCGCACACCCCTCACGTCCATCAAGGCGAGCGTGTCCAGCCTGCGGGCCACGGACATCCAGCTCTCCGAGGAGGACCGCGCGGAGCTGCTGGAGACCGTCGAGGAGTCGGCGGACCGGCTGAACCGGCTCATCGGGAACCTGCTGGACATGAGCCGGGTGCAGACCGACAGCGTGCGGCCGCAACTGCGGCCGGTGGCGCTGGAGGAGGTGATCCCGGCGACGCTGCTGGGCGTTCCCGGCGACGCGGTCGTGGTGGACGTCCCGGACGGCCTGCCCCGGGTACGCGTGGACGCGGGCCTGCTGGACCGGGCGGTGGCCAACGTGGTCACCAACGCGGTGCGGTACAACCCCGATCCCCGCTTCCCGGTGCTGGTGGCCGCCAGCGCGCACGGCGACAGCGTGCAGCTGCGGGTGGTGGACCGGGGGCCGGGCGTCTCGGACGAGGCCAAACAGCGGATGTTCGAGGCCTTCCAACGCCTGGGGGACGCCCCCCAGGGCACCGGGGTGGGGCTCGGACTGGCGGTGGCGCGTGGTTTCGTTGAGGCGATGCACGGGACCCTGGCCCCCGAGGACACCCCGGGCGGCGGACTGACCATGGTGTTCACCCTGCGTGCGGTGGACGAGGCGGACGAGTGAGGAGCGGCATGCGGGTCCTGGTCGTCGACGACGACGTGCAGATCATCCGGGCGATGCGGATCAACCTGAGGGCGCGCGGTTACGACGTGGACACCGCCCCGGACGGTGAGAGCGCGCTGCGCCTGGCCTCGGAGCGCCACCCCCACGTGGTGCTGCTGGACCTCGGACTTCCGGACATGGAGGGCGTCGAGGTCATCCAACGGCTGCGCGGCTGGTCGCAGGTGCCGATCATCGTGCTCTCGGCCCGGCACTCCGCCGGGGAGAAGGTGCGCTGCCTGGACCTGGGGGCGGACGACTACGTCACCAAACCGTTCGGGATGGACGAGCTGTTGGCCCGGATGCGGGCCGCCGAGCGCCGCGCGGTCCAGACCGAGGAGGCCCCGGTGGTGCACACCGACTCCTTCGACGTGGACCTGGGCGCCAAGCGCGTGACCAGGGACGGCGAGGAGGTGCGGCTCACCCCCACGGAGTGGCACATCCTGGAGCTGCTGGCCCGCAACGCCGGGCAGCTGGTGAGCCAGCGCCAGCTCCTGCACGACGTGTGGGGGCCCAACTACCAGAACGAGACCAACTACCTGCGGGTCTACCTGGCCCAGCTGCGCCGCAAGCTCGAACCCGACCCCTCCCACCCGCGCCACCTCATCACCGAGGCCGGTCGCGGCTACCGCTTCGAGCGGGAGGGCTGACCCCCTGCCCGAGGACGGTGCGGGCGCCCTTCCCGGGGGCGCGGGGTCCGGGGTGCACCCGTCCGGGGCGTCCCCCTCAGGGGGCGGCGGCCCCGCACAGGTCCATCATCAGGTCGAACTCCACGGAGTCGGTCTGTCCCCGGTTGGCCTTGGCCACCGCGAAGCAGGGGGCGAAGGCGCGCACCCACTCCATCAGCCGGTTCGCGTCCACGGACATCGCCCGGGCGAGCGCGTCCACGCGCCGTTCCACCTCGGTGACGTCGGCGGCCTTCCACACGGCCCAGTCGACGGCGTCCGCCGCGCCGTCACCCAGGCAGGCGCGCGGGTCGAGGACCACCAGTCCGCGCTCCCCGCCGTCGATGACGTTGCCGGGGTGCAGGTCGCCGTGGAGCGGGACCACGTCGACGTCTCCGTGGGCCAGGTCGCGGGCGTTGGCCGCGCCCCGGTGCATCACGGCGGCCGGGACGATGTCCGCGGCGGCGCCCTCCTCGCGTTCACGGCCCCACATCTCGAACACGAACTGCACCCTGGCGCTGAGCGGGCGCAGTTCCATGCGTTCGGCCGGGCTGACCTCCACGGCGTGCAGTTCCGCGACGAGGCCGCCGATGGTCTCCATGGCGGGGACCACGCCGGTGGCCGCCACCGTGTCCCCCTCGACCCGTTCCATCAGGAAGGCGCCCCGGTCGGCGTCCACCCCCCACACGTCGGGGACCCGCCGCGAGGGCGCCCACATGCGCAGGAGGTCGGCCTCGGAGACGGAGAGGCCGCTGTCCGGGGAGATCTTGAGGACCCCCTCGCCGCCGTCGGAGCGGCGCACGTAGAGGACGACGGAGGTGCGCCCGTGCGGGGCGGGGCCCTCGACGGTCAGCCCCCACTCGGAGGCCAGCTTCTCGACGATCGCGGGCAGCTCGGCGAGCCACTCGGTGACGTGGCCCCCGAAGCGCCGTTCCAGGCGGCGGCGCTGCCGGTCGTCGACGAACTGCGCTGTTCCGTCGTTCATACATCCACCTTCGGTTCGCTCACGCCGGTGCCCGCCGTGGAGGGGGTCGCGCACCGGGTTGACGTTCGGGTACCTCGCGTAGGGGCCGTGGCCGCACCGTCGCCGCGTCGCGGGTGCGGGGAGTTCCCGCCCGTGGGGCACATACCCATCCTCGCGGCGACGGTAACGGCATCGTGGCTGTTCGCGGCGGCGCCACCACGGAGGGGGACCGCCCGGGCACGTCAGGTGAGGCGCCCCTTGGCCGCCCGGTGCTGGGCGAGGAGCGTGTCCACGACCAGTTCGGAGGGCCAGAGCGGAGCGGTGATCGCGGTGGCGTCGAGGCGCCGGAGCAGGTCGAAGTCGGGTCCGTCGACCAGCCTCCAGGCGGCCACGGCGACCTGGTCCTGGCCGTCACGGCGCAGCCGCGCGACGGCGTCGAGGACGGAGGGCGCCCAGGTGCGCAGGTAGCCGACCTGAACCGGGGAGGAGAGGCGTCGGCTCAGCATCCGGGCCACGTCCATGACCACCTGGCGCTCCTCGGTACCGGTGGTGCCGTCGGCGGCCAGGACCACGCCGTCGTCCGGTCTGCGGCCGGAGTCCGCGAGCCGACCGGCGAGGTCCGCGACGATCGACGGGACCGCTCCCAGGGGAGAGGTCTGGCAGGAGTCCCCCATGCGGCCGAGGTCCAGTTGGGTGAGCAGGTGGGCGCTGGCGACGTCGCCCCCCGCGACGAAGGCCGGAACCACCACCTTGGGGCCGCGGACGGCGCGGATCGCCGCCCTGACCTCGTCCGGGCTGCCGAAGGCCGCCGAGACGGGCGCCTCTCCGCGGTCGGCCACCGCTTCGGCCAGCCCGCACAGGGCCTCGCGTCGGTGGGCGTCTCGCGAGTCGTCGGCAACGAGAACCATCGTGGGGACCATGATCGGCTCCTTGGGATCGCTGAGGCGTCAGCCATGGTCCACCGAGCGCAGGGAGGCGGGGTTTCGTGAATGCGCCCCGGTGTTACGCGGAGGAAAACAGTGGACAATGGCTGTGATGGTTATCACCAGGGGAAGTCTTGGTGAATCATAACAATCCACCACCGGAGGACGCGTGTCCACTTCCCCGGAGAGTGGCGTGCGTCTCCAGAACGCGGACTCGGAACTCGCAGCCTTTCCCTTTCTCCCCACTGACCTCGTGGGACACGCGAATAGGCCGACGAGGAACGCCCAAAGGGAACCGGGTCCCGATTTCTCAACCAACTCCCGGGCGCCACTCACAACCTTTCCCGGACCTCTCCAGAGAAATCCGCCGTAAATGGATGACCGAGGCGAATGCACGGGCCGGATGCACGTGCCACGGAATGCGCGGGTTCGCCCCGCACACCGCAAATGGAACTCCCGCCCTTTGCCACACGGGAAGCCCCGTTGTCAAGGGTGCACACTCCCCCTCCCCAGCAGAACCGCACACCACTTGACGTGGGGAGACAGGGTGCGAGTCCGGCGTGATCACTTGCGATACCCCCGCACCCGCAGCACACTGGGAACCACATGGGCAGGGACCTCCGGTCCCACCAGCGTCCCGCTGTCCCCCCGGCACACCGGAGGACCTCCCCACAGCGCGACGGGGCCGCCCGCCCCACCGTACGGACCACCACCGAAGACCACCGAGCCGTCCCAGACTGGAGTTGAGCATGGCCGTCCACCCTCGGGTGCAGACGCTGACCCAGGCTTTCCTCGCCAACGCCGACCAGGAGTCTCCCGGCCTGGTCCAGGGCCTCTACCTGACCGGTTCGGTCGCCCTCGGCGACTTCCGCCCGCACACCAGCGACGTCGACTTCGTCATCGTGACCAACCGCCGCGCCGAGCGGGAGGACCTGGACGCCCTGCGCCGCGTGCACGCGCGCACCCGGAGCGAGGTCCCGCGCCCCCAGTTCAACGGCGTCCACGTCACCTGGGACGAGCTCAACCGCGACCCCTCGGCCTGCGGCCCCGTCCCCTCCGTCATCAACGGCCGGTTCCGCGACCGCGCCTCCGTCGACGTCAACCCGGTCACCTGGCACGTCCTGGCCGACCGGGGCGTCACCGTGCGCGGCCCGCACCCCTCCGAGCTGGACGTGTGGGACGAGCCGGAGAGCCTGCGCACCTGGTCCCTCGGCTCCCTCGACGAGCACTGGCGCCGCTGGCGGGAGAAGGCCGGACGCCTGGTCACCCCGCGCGGCCTGGCCGTCCTCGGCTCGCTGGCCCCGTCCTGGAGCGTGCTCAGCGTCAGCCGCCTGCACTTCACCCTGAAGACCGGGGAGATCACCTCCAAGTCCGGGGCCGGCCTGTACGCCCTGCACGCCTTCCCCGACCGTTGGCAGCGCATCGTCAACGAGTGCCTGCGTGTCCGGCGCGGCGTCCAGGCCCCCTCCCTGTACGAGAGCGCCCTGGCCCGCCGCCGCGCCGCCCTCGACTACATCGAGATGGTCCTGGACGAGTCCCTGCGGCCGGGGCTGGCCACCTGAGCCACCGGTCCGCCCACCGGGCCGGGCAACTAATCTGGGGGCATGACCATGCGCCCCATCGTCCGCTTCGGCGACCCCGTCCTCGTGACCCGGACCGCACCCGTGACCACCTTCGACCAGCGCACGGAGAAGCTGGTCCGCGACCTCCTCGACACCGTGGACGCCCCCGGGCGCGCCGGGGTGGCCGCCACCCAGATCGGGGTCGGCTCGCGCGTGTTCAGCTACGACGTCGAGGGCCGTACCGGTTATGTGATCAACCCCGAGATCGTCGAGCTCTCCGAGGAGCTCCAGGACTGCGACGAGGGCTGCCTGTCCATCCCGCGCCTCTGGTACAGGAGCCGCCGCGCCCTGCGGGCCGTGGTCCGGGGCGTGGACCTGCGCAACGAGCCGGTCACCGTCGAGGGCACCGGCCTGATGGCGCAGTGCCTCCAGCACGAGACCGACCACCTGGACGGCATGCTCTACATCGACCGCCTGGACGCCGGGACCCGTAAGCAGGCCCTGCGTGACATCCGCCGCTCGGACTGGTTCCTGCCCTCGGAGACGCCCGCCCCCTCGACCTCCGTCAGCCTGCCCAGCGCGTTCGGCGGCAGAGCCTGACCCAGACGTTCGGTGCGGTCACCCGGTCCGGGTATCTTCTGGACAGACCCCCGCTCAACCCCCACAGCAACGCGAGTCAACTCACTGTGCACGTATCACCGAGACCTCGTATGGTCCGCTGAGCACCTCCCCTCCCGTGACGGCCCAACCGTCCCCTCGGCGCAGCGGATGCTCTCGGATCATCCACGGAGCAGAAATGACATCCACTCCTCGTAACGCCACTCGTCGCGGCCGGTTCACGGCGTCCGTCGCCGCCGTGACCGCACTCGTCCTCGTCGGCCTGCCCGGTGCGGCCCACGCCGACCCCGACGACGACGTCGACATCGACGAGCTGAACCAGCGGGCCGAGGAGCTGGAGGAGACCTACGACGGCGAGCTGCTCCAGTACACCGAGATCAAGGACCGGGTGGAGACCGCCGAGGCCGAGCTCGAGGAGCTCGACGAGCGCCTGGAGCAGTCCCGCGGCGGGGTGTCGGCCATCGCCGCCGCCCAGTACAAGGGCGACGGCTTCGACCCGACCCTCCAGATCGTGTTCTCCAGCCAGCCCGAGGACATGTTCGCGGACGCCGCGACCGTCGACTACCTGGGACAGAGCCAGGCCGAGCAGATCGCCGAGCTCATCACGCTCCGCGACGAGCAGGCCGTGCTCACCAGCGAGCTCCAGGACGAGATGTCCGAGGCCTCGGAGCTGATCGACGACCTGGAGGAGCAGCGCGAGGAGGTCACCAAGCGCATCGAGGAGTACGAGGAGGAGCAGGTCCCGGAGGCTCCGGAGAACCCCGGCAACGGCTCGATCCCCGACAGCGCGCGCGGCGGCGGCTGGGAGCAGACCACGCCCCGGATGGCGGCCATCCGCGACGAGATCATCATGCAGTTCGGCGCGCCCTACCCGGTGGGCTGCTGGCGTCCCAGCAGTGACGACCACGGCACCGGTACCGCCTGCGACTTCATGATGAGCGCCAACGGCGCCGCTCCCTCAGCCGCGAACAAGGCCCTCGGCCAGCAGATCTCCGACTACGGCATCGCCAACGCCGACCGCCTGGGCATCAAGTACATCATCTGGGAGCAGCAGATCTGGCAGTCGACGTCGCGCCAGTGGACCTGGATGAACGACCGCGGCGACCTGACCCAGAACCACTACGACCACGTGCACATCAGCTCGTACTGATCCGTGGCCGCGGCGCCCGGGCCCGCGCGAGCGGCAGGACCGCGACCAGGGCCACGGCGACCACCGCGAAGGCGGGGCCGTATCCGGTGAGCTGGATGAGCAGGCCGAGGCCGACCGCCCCGACCCCCGTGCCCGCGTCGAAGCCGATGTTCCAGGCCGCGCTGGCCCTGCCGTACCCGGCCGGTCCCGCGCGGCCCAGCATCACCGTGACGGTCTCGTTCTGCACCGCGCCGAACCCCAGGCCGAACAGCGCCGACCCGCCGAGGACCAGCAGGGCCACGCCCGCGCCGGGCGTCGCGTCGCCGTTGGCCCACAGTCCGGCGGTGATCAGTCCCGCTCCGGCGGCCGCCGCGAGGGTTCCCGGCATCAGCAGGAGGGTGCGCCGGTGCCGGTCGTA
Source organism: Nocardiopsis sp. iso_238 (assembly GCF_056173325.1). Taxonomy (NCBI): domain Bacteria; kingdom Bacillati; phylum Actinomycetota; class Actinomycetes; order Streptosporangiales; family Nocardiopsidaceae; genus Nocardiopsis; species Nocardiopsis sp. iso_238. Next base: position 4,939,012 of record NZ_CM149668.1, read on the forward strand.
CAGGATCCCGGCGGTCCACCTCCCGGCGACGACGCCGAGGGCGTAGGCGGCCAGCAGCGTACCGACCAGCCAGGCGGCCCGTTCGAGCGGGATCGCCAGGAAGGTCACGACCCCGCTGGCACCCGAGGCCACCACCAGCATGATCACCAGCGGCGCGGCGAGGGCGACCATCAGCGGAAGTCCGCGCGAGGAGCCCGAGGGGGCCGCCGTGTCACCCTCGTCGTGTCCGGCTCCGCGCAGCGCCGCCCGGTTGCGGCCGCCGTCCGCGAACCAGATGCCGGAGGCGAGCACCGCCGCCACCACGCCGCAGATCCCGGTGAGCCAGAAGGCGGTGTCGAACCCGAGGCTGAGCGCCAGCGCCACCCCGCCGGGCAGGATCACGACCTGCGGCAGGCCGATCGCCAGTCCGTAGTAGCCGGTGGCCCGGCCGACCTGGTGCGCGGCCACCAGCCGGGCGGCGAGCGCGGTCCCGGCCACGGTCACCATCCCGAAACCGATCCCGCGCACCGCCGAGATGGCCACCAGGGGGCCGAGGTCGGTGGTGAGGGCGAACAGCGGCATGGGCAGGCCCATGATGAGGGAGCCCACGGGAAAGGTCCACCGGTAGCCGCCCGCGTGGTCCAGGAGCCAGGGCATGGCCAGCTGGGTGAGGACCGTGGTGAGCATGAAGACGGCGGTGGTGCCGCCCGCGCCGAACTCGCCCGCGCCGCCCCGACTGGCCCACAGGGGGACGAGGGGCAGGACGGCGGCGAACCCGCAGAGGCCGACGGCGGTGGCCATGATCAGGAGGGCGAAGCCCCGCCCCCGGAGTCCGGGAAGGTCGTCGTCGGGCACGGGGGCACCGCTACCTGCGGCCGGGGAGCCAGATGGGATCATCCGTCCTTTCTAACCGAGCCGTGGCGGGCTGTCGACACGGCCCGGCTCCCCTATCCCGGCTGCTCCGGCTGGGGCAGCCGCTCCCCCAGCCAGTCCCGCAGGCGGACCACGAGCTCGGGGCGGACCGCCCGCTCGGCGTGCCCCATCTCGCGGACGATCCACAGGTCCTTCGGCTGGCGCGCCGCGTCGTGGATGGCGGTGGCGTGTGAGACGGGGAAGTAGCTGTCGGAGTCGCCGTGCACGACGAGCAGCGGCGCCGGGGCGACCTCTCCGGCGACCTCCCGGGGTTCGGCCGGGGTGGGGTTCCAGCGCTGGTCGGTGACGCGGACCTTGCGGAAGCGCCGTAGGAAGGCGCGTCCGAAGCTGCGGCCCACGCCGAAGGTGAGCAGGCGCATGGAGCGGGTGCCCCGGTAGTACCAGCGGCTGGGGCCGCTCACGGACACCACGGCGCAGACCCCGCCGAAGATGGCGGCGTGCCGGATGGCGACCGCGGCGCCCATGGAGAAGCCCAGGGTCGCGATGTGGGTGTACCCGAGTTCGCGCAGGCGGCCGACGACCGCTTCGAGGTCGTGGATCTCGGCGTTGCCCACGGTGCTGCGCCCGCCGGACCCGTGGTGGCCCCGGAAGTCGAAGGTCATCACGTCGCCGACGGACAGCAGCCCCTGGGCGATGGCACGCGTGTGCGGGCTCCGGTAGGTGCCGGTGAAGCCGTTGGCGAGGACCACCACGGTGGTGCGGGGGACGGAGCCGCGCAGCAGCACGGCGTCGATCCCCACACCGTCCGTGGTGGTCAGCCAGAAACGGTTCTCCCGGGGCTGGGCGATGGAGTGGTCAATGGCGTCGGACACCACTCCATCGTGCACGATCAGTCCCGGTACGGGGAGTGCGGCCCCGGTGTGTCGCCCCCGGGCCGGTGGCCGGGGTGGGGACCCGGGTACGGGCCGTCAGGGAGGCCCTGGGGCGGGGCGGGCCGCTGCGGGTTCGGCGCGGGATACCCCGGCTGTGGGTCCTGCTGGTACTGGCCGGGCGGCGGACCCTGCTGGAACTGGTCGGGCGGTGGTCCCGGTGCGTACTGACCGGGGAGCGGTCCCGCCTGGTACTGGTCCGGCGATGGGCCCTGCTGGTACTGGCCAGGGGGCCGACCCTGCTGGAACTGACCCTGCGGCGGCCCTTGGGGGGCCTGCGGGTGGGGGTCGACCGGCGCGGAACCGTGGGGAGGCGTGTCCTGGACGTGCGCCCGGCCCGCGGGCGTCTCCTCCCCGACCGCCTCGAACTCACCCGTGCGACCGTACTCGTCGTCCGGGTACCCGTCGTCCGCGTACTCGTCCTCCGGGTACTCGTCGTCGTAGTAGTCCTCGTCCGGGCGCAGGGCCTCCTCCGCCGCCTCCCGCTCCGAGGCCGGGGGGAAGACGACCGAACGCAGGTTCAGCGCGACGTGCACCAGCACCGGCACGGCCAGGCTGCCCGTTCCCAGGTACAGCACGGTGAACAGGGTGCCCGAGAAGCCCGCGCTGAGCAGACCCCACCAGCCCTGGTAGGCGTGGGCCAGCGAGAAGAGCAGGACGGACAGCACAGCGGCGATCCACAGCGGGACACCCATGCTGGCGACGAGCGTGATGAACAGACCCCGGTAGAGGAGCTCCCCGAACACACCTCCGGTGACGGCCATCCCGGCCGCCAGCGCCCGCTCACGGCCGGTGCGCGGCAGCAGCAGGTACTGCCGACGGCCGGGTTCGGGCAGGGTCATGGGCTTGGCCGCGCCCCGGCGTCCCCGGTGGCCCTTGCGGCCCTTACCGCCCTTGGCGCCCCGGGTGGGAAGACCGTTGACCAGCACCCAGAAGGCGGCCAGCGCGACGGTGCCGCCGATCGCGGCGCCCACGATCGGGCCGAAGGCGTCCGGGAGGCGCAGCCCCAGGTCGACCAGGTTCAGCTCGGGCGACAGCAGGAGCACGGCGAGGACCAGCAGGCCCCACAGCACGTGGATCGCCATCGTGACGGCGTACAGCAGCCCGAGGGCGCGCTCGTCGCCGTTCTCACGGCGTGACAGCCACGCGAACGCGCGCCGTCCGAGCAGGGGTTCGCCGAACGCCGCGAAGAACAGCAGCAGGACCGTCAGCAGGGTCCCGGCGAGACTGAATTGAGGGAGACTCTCCGACCATGGCACGGGCACAGCCTAGAAGAACGACCCGGGTCATAGGGACACGGAAGCGCCCGTCCCGGATACGGACCGGCGTACCCCTTGTGGTCGGAGCCGCGAAGAGCGACGGTGGTGAGTGTCGCAGGTCATACCAGCGGTGGTCCCGTACGACCACCGCCCGGAACCCCGAGGGTTGGGTGGACGAGGATGGTTGATCGAGCCGTACCCGGGGCCGACGGGCCCCAGGACATCCGCAACGTCGCGCTGGTGGGTCCCGCCGGCGCGGGCAAGACGACCCTGGTCGAGGCGCTGCTCCTCACCGCCGGGGAGATCAGGCGCCCCGGCAGCGTGGAGGAGGGCACGACCGTCAGCGACCACGACGAGGTCGAGGTCCGCCAGAGGAGGTCGGTGCACCTGACCCTCAACCCGATCATGGTGGGCGACGTCAGGGTCAACCTGCTGGACACCCCCGGCTACGCCGACTTCGTCGGGGCGATGCGCGCCGGGCTCCGGGGCGCCGACGCCGCCCTCTTCGTGATCTCGGCCCTGGACGGCGTGGACGGACGCACCCGCATGCTGTGGGAGGAGTGCGCGGCCGTCGGCATGCCGCGAGCCGTGGCCGTCACCAAGATCGACCATCCGCGCGCCGACTTCGACGCGGTGGTGGCGCGCTGCCAGGAGGCGTTCGGCCCCGGTGTCCACCCCGCCTACGTGCCCGCCATGCGGGGTTCGGGGGACCATCGCGCCCTGGTGGGGCTCTGGGGACTGGTCTCGGAGCGCTACCACGACTACTCGGACGAGGGCGGCCCGGACTCCGCTCCCGACTGGCTGCGTGAACAGGCGGGCCCGTTGCGGGAGACGCTGATCGAGGAGGTCATCACCGAGAGCGAGGACGAGGCGCTCATGGAGCGCTACATGGAGGGCGGTGAGCTCGACCCGGACCTGCTCATCAAGGACCTCAAGGAGGCGGTGGCGGCGGGCGGGTTCCACCCCGTCCTGGCGCTCAGCCCCACCCACGGCGTGGGGGTCCCCGAGCTCCTGCGCGAGCTCCCGCTCTCCTGCCCGGACCCGACCCGGCGCCCGTTCCCGTCGGTGACCCGCCCCGACGGCCGACCGGTGGAGGGGCTGTCCTGCGACCCGGACGGGCCTCTGGTCGCGGAGGTGCTGAGCACGTCCACCGACCCGTACGTGGGCCGGGTCAGCCTGGTCCGGGTCTTCTCCGGGACCCTGCGGCCCGACGCCGACGTGCACCTGCACGGGGAACGGTCCGGGGACGACGAGCGCACGGGGGCCCTCTCCGTCCCGCTCGGTTCGAGGGCCCGTCCGGTGGGTGAGGTGATCGCGGGCGACCTGTGCCTGGTGGCGAAGCTTCCCGAGGCCCGGACCGGGGACACGCTCTCCGCGCCCGAGCTGCCGCTCCGGGTGTCGCCCTGGCGTTTCCCGGACCCCACCATGCCGGTGGCGATCCGCGCGGCCTCCGCCGGCGACGAGGACAAGCTCTCCCTGGCGGTGGCCCGGCTCCTGGCCGAGGACCCGTCCCTTCGGGTGCGGGTGAACGAGGAGACCCACCAGATGGTCCTGTGGAGCCTCGGCGAGGCCCACCTGGACTCCTCCCTGGACCGCCTCGAGCACCGGTACGGGGTGCGCGTGGAGACGGAGGACGTCCTCGTCCCGCTGCGGGAGACCTTCACCGTCCCCTGCCAGGGCACGGGCCGCAACGTCAAGCAGAGCGGTGGGCACGGGGAGTTCGGGGTGTGCCGGATCCGGGTCGAGCCGCTGGCGTCCGGTGCCGGCCTGGAGTTCGTGGACCGGATCGTGGGCGGTGTGGTCCCGCGCCAGTACGTGTCCTCGGTGGAGAAGGGCGTCCGCGCCCAGATGGCCGAGGGCGTGGCCGACGGGCACCCGCTGGTGGACCTGCGCGTCACCCTGTACGACGGCAAGGCGCACTCGGTGGACTCCTCCGACATGGCCTTCCAGAAGGCCGGGAGGCTCGCTCTGAGGGATGCCGCCGCCTCCTCGGAGCTGTCGGTCCTGGAGCCGGTTGACACGGTGACGGTCGAGGTCGACGACGCCCACCTGGGCGCGGTCCTCAGCGACCTGGCAGCCCGGCGCGGACGCGTGGTGGGCACCGAGACCGCGCCGGGCGGCCGGGTGGTGGTCCGCGCTGAGGTCCCCGAACTGGAGATCCTGCGCTACGCCGTGGAGCTGCGTTCGGTCTCGCACGGCACCGGGGTGTTCACCCGGGACTACCTGCGCCACGAGCCCCTGCCCGCCCAGCTCGGCCACCGCCCGGCCGGGTCCGGACACCGGTAGGCCCAGGCCAGCGACCTCGAAGCGGAGGCCCAAAGAAGCCCTACCTCCTAGAGCACCCTTCCGGGGGTGGACCGGTCGGCCAGGGCGGCGAAGCGGAACGTGTTCACGGGGTGGCTGGACAGGAGGTTGACCAGCATCACGAAGAAGCCCGTGTCGGTGTGGGCGCGCGCGGCGATGTCGTCGAAGTCCACGGCCGGGTACAGGTACTTGCCCGCGGCCAGCACGCGGATGCCCTGCACACCCTCGGGGCAGAACTCGTAGGCGTGGTTGTCGGCGGTGTACTCCTGGGCGCGGCCCAGGGTGCTGCCCACGCCCGGGATCACCTGGGCGATGGAGACGGCGAACTGGCGCCAGAACGAGGTGTGCCCGGCGGCGATGTGGCCGACCTCGTGGCCGATCACGAAGCGCAGCGCGTCGGGGTCGCCCAGGCGGCCGCCCACCTCGAACAGGTCGCTGTGGACGGCCACGTAGCGGCGGAACCCGTGCCCGGAGGCGAACGCGTTGATGGTGCCGTTGCCCAGCACGATGTACGCCTCGGGGACCTGGCTCATCCCGAAGGCGCGGGCGGCGTCCTGGACCATCCGGAACGCGTCCGGGAACTGCGCCTCGGTGATGCGCACACCGTTGACCCGCTGCCGCGCGTAGAGCTGTCCGCGCACGAAGAAGACCAGCAGGGGGATGCTCAGGAGCAGCAGCGGCTCGTTGGGGTCGCCGGAGAGCGCACGGCTGACGGCGCCCCCGACGGCGAGCAGGGTGACGGCGACGCAGCCCACCAGGAGGGGTGTCTCCCGGTGGTGGCGCAGGGAGCGGCGGACGCGGGGGTCACCCCATCGCCAGAGGATGGCCCCCACGTGCGGTCAGAGCCGGTACTGGGCGTCGGGGAGGTCGTCGTCCGGGCCGGGGGGCGGGGGCGCGGAGTGGGCGCTGCCCATCGGCGGCGGCCCCCCGAAGGCGGGACCGGCGGGCGGGGCCGACGGCGGCGGAGCGGGGGCCTCGTCCTCGTCCATGATCGCGGCCATGTCGGCGGACAGGGTCGACTCCTCGGCCTTCTCACTGCGCCACTCGTCGCGGCGTTCCTGGTCCTGGCGGCCCATCATCGACTGCATGTCGGTGTCGTGGGTGGCCTTGCCCGGCTCCTCCGGCCAGGCGGAGGACGCGGCCAGGAAGGCGCTGTCGTAGGCGTCGTTGGCCTCGTCCGAGAAGCTGGGCTCCGCCGGGCGCGGCCCGGTCAGCGGGTCGGAGAGGGCGTGGACCGGGGCGGGTGCCTCGGTGCGGGGCTGGGCCTCCCCCGGGTGGGCGCCGGGGTCGGTGTTGCCGCGCGTGTCCGCCGCCTCGGAGGGCGCCGGGCCCGGGAAGGCCGTGCCCATCGGGGCGGCTCCGGGCGGCGACGCCATGGCGGCGGGGTTGGGGTTGTCGCTGCCCACGTAGGACAGGGCGGCGATGGTGAGCGCCGCGAGCCCGGCCCGCAGGGTGGGTTCGCGGTCGGGTGAGAAGAACGGCGAGTGGTTGCTCGGGACGTTCCCCATCTTCTCGTAGGGGGTGTCGCCGGGGGCGTTGTCCCACACGTCGTGCGGTGTGGCGCCGACGAACCAGAACACGTACGGGATGGGCTGCGGGTCCTCGGGCAGTCCGAAGCGGCAGAAGTCCTCGGTCGCCGGGGAGGGGTCGGGCAGGTGGATGACGTAGTCGCCGCCGAAGTAGGCGTGGTGGGCGGCGGCGACGTCGGCGGTGCTGGCCGGGTCGTTGTGGGTGACCCCGCTGCTCTGGAAGCGCTCGACCTCGGGCTCGCGGCTGGCCCCGGAGGCGGCCGCCTCGGCGCGCACGACGCGCTCGATGGCCCGCTCCAGCTGGTCCGAGACGTTCTCGTTGAGCGCCCGGGTGCTGATCTCCAGGTAGGCCTCGTCGGGGATGATGTTGGCCTTGGTGCCCGCCTGGATCCTGCCGACGGTGAGCACCGCCATCTCGCTGGGGCTGATCTCGCGGGAGACCACGCCCTGGAGGCGGGTGACGATGTTGGCGGCGATGAGGACCGGGTCCACGGTGGTGTGCGGCTGGGAGGCGTGGCCGCCCTCTCCGAAGATCCGCACCCGGTAGGCGCTGGCCGCGCCGAGGATGATCCCGGCCCGGTGGGAGATGAGCCCGGCGGGCTGCGGACCCAGGTGCTGGCCGAGGATGACGTCCGGGCGGCCGAAGCGGTCGTAGAGTCCGTCGTCGATCATCCCCTGGGCGCCGTCGAGGGTCTCCTCGCCCGGCTGCGCCACGATCATGATGGTCCCGGCCCACTCCTCGCGGGTCTCGGAGAGCAGGTCGGCGACGCCGATCAGGCAGGCGGTGTGCGCGTCGTGGCCGCAGGCGTGCATGACGGGGACCTCGACGCCGTCGGGGCCGTGGGCCTTGGCCGTGCTCGCGTAGGGCAGACCGGTCTTCTCCTCCAGGGGGAGGGCGTCCATGTCCGCGCGGAGCATCACCGTGGGGCCGGGGCCGTTGCGGAGGATGCCGACCACACCGGTGCCGCCGACGCCCCGGTGGACCTCGTAGCCGGTTCGGTTCAGCCATTCCGCGACGACGCTGGCGGTGCGCTGTTCGGAGTGGGAGAGCTCCGGGTTCTTGTGCAGGTCGACGTAGACGCCCTCGACGAGCGGGAAGAGCTCGTCCAGGAGTCGCATGACCACGCTTCCGTGCTGGGCTGCACGGTTGGGGTCCACCGCGTGCGGCACGGTTTCCACCGCCTTCTTCGTTCTCGTCTGGCGGGCTATGACAGGTTGACAGGGGGTTCCGCCGCCTGGGGGCAGCCTATCGGCGTGTCCGTCGCGCGTTCACACCGACACGTTGGTGCCGCGGTGCGCCTTGGCGTCCCCTGGTGGTGCCCATGGGTTAGGGTCTGCACACGGTAAGCCATCCCACACCCGTGTCCTCGGGTGCGCGTGCCCTCGTGGGTCCCCGTTCCTCGGATCCCGGCACGGCGTTGGGGACCTTTGCCTGATTTGTGCGAACTACTGGCATACCGCAGTATGTCTCAGTAGGGTAACGGAACTACGTTCGCGCAACGGATTCGCCGGTGCCCCCTCGCGCGCCACGCGGCACCACACCATCGGCCCCTGGCCCCTGACCGACGGTCGACCACATCCCGCACAGAGGGTCGCGGGACCGACACACAAGCCCCAGAAATCAGTGATCTCGGAGTCCCTAGTGGCCTCATCCACGACCAGTCCGGCACCCCAGTCCACGGAGAACGGGAACGGCGCGACCGACCCGGTCTCCGCAGCAAGGGCCTCGGCGGCAGCGCGACCGCCGGGCCGTGACGCCCGACTCGACAACGCCAAGTTCATCCTCATCGCCCTGGTCGTCGTCGGCCACGCGATCGAGCCGCTCTCGGACTACGGGCCCGCCAGTGCCCTCTACTACTGGGTCTACTTCTTCCACATGCCCGCGTTCATCATGATCAGCGGCTACCTCTCCCGTTCCTTCGACTCCTCGTCGATGCGGGTGGAGAAGCTGGTCCTGACGCTGGCCGTCCCCTACCTGGTCTTCTGGACCATCCACCAGACCATCTACACGGTCGAGCGCGGCGGACTCCCGGACACCCTGTCCGTGCTGAAGCCGACCTGGACCCTGTGGTTCCTGGTCGCCCTCTTCCTGTGGCGCCTCACCGTGCCGGTCTGGCAGCGGCTGCGCTGGCCCGTGGCGATCGCGGTGGTCATCTCCCTGTTCGCCACCACGGCGGACCTGGGCAGCACCCTCTCGATCGGCCGGGTGCTCAGCTTCCTGCCCTTCTTCGTGCTGGGCCTGAGCCTGCGCCGCGAGCACTTCGCCCACCTGGACCGGCTCTGGGTGCGGATCGCCTCCGTGCTGGTGCTGGGCCTCACCGCCGTCCTGGCGGTGCCGGTCTCGGGCCGCATGAGCAGGGACTGGCTCTTCTGGAAGGAGAGCCTGACCGACCGCGCCATCGACCCGCTGATGCCGAGCATCGGCATCCGGCTGGCCTTCATGGGCATCGCCCTGGTCATGACCGTCGCGGTCCTGGCGCTCACCCCGAAGAGGCGGACCTGGTACACGTCGCTGGGCGCCTACACGCTCTACGTGTACCTGGGCCACTCGGTCTTCCTGATCCTGCTCAAGGCCAGCCCCTGGTACGACCTGATGTCCGGCCCGGTGGCCCTGGCCACCACCCTGTCGCTGGGCATGGGGCTCACCCTCCTGCTGTGCACTCCGTGGGTGCGCGGGTGCATGCGGTGGGCGGTCGAACCGCAGCCCACGTGGTTCCTGCGCCAGGACGACAGGGGTCTGGCCCACGAGGAGGCCGAGGCGAGGAGGCGGACGGCCGAGGCGGAGCGGAGCTCCGTGTAGCCGACCGCGTCCACAGACGGGAAGAAGAGGGGGCGTTCCGCATGGTGCGGAACGCCCCCTCCCTCGTTCGGGTACCCGGCTCCGGGCCGGGTCGGGCTCAGCTGCCGCCCACGCTCGCCGGGGTCGCGGCGGCCAGCTCCCGGCGGCGCGCCTCGAAGCGGCGGGACTCCTTCCACAGGCGACCCACCAGGACCACCTCGAAGAAGCCCAGCGCGAGGCAGGAGAAGACCGCCACGGGGATGATCAGGCTGTTCAGCGGGGTGAAGAAGGCGAACACGACGGTCGCGGGCGCCACCACGCACAGGAACATCTCGAACTCGATGCCGCTGAACAGGTGCGGGCGCACGCGGTGCCTGAGGAGGGCGTTGCGCACCCGGGGGTAGAGGCCGCGGGGCGCCGGGGCGTCCGCGTTGGCCGGGGCGTCCGACACCTCGTCGTCCTCGGGGTCGGACACGTCCGGGTTGGTGGCCTCGTCGCGCAGCCGCTCGGTGTCCCCGGAGGCCACGGCGAGCGCCTGCTTCATGGTCTTGCGGGTCTTGGCGACCTGCGAGCCGTTGAGGTAGCGCAGCAGGTCGAAGAAGACCACCACGGGAGCGACGATCAGGTAGGCGGCCTGGCCGGTGACCAGCCACTGGCCGACCAGCAGCGCCATCACGCAGCCGAAGAAGCGGATGCGGTCGAAGACGAAGTCGACCCAGCTCCCGAAGACCGACCCGGTGCCCTTGAGGCGGGCGATCTTGCCGTCCATGCAGTCCAGCACGAAGCTCAGGTGGAACAGCAGGGCGCCCGCCAGCAGCCAGGCCCAACCCAGGTCACCGGCCCAGACGGGGGCCGCGAAGCAGATCGCGGACAGCAGGCCCAGCACGCCCGCGCCCAGCGTGAGCTGGTTCGGTGTGACGTTGGTCCGGTTCGCCGTCCACACCACCATCCGACCCGCGAGCGGATCAACCAGGAAGACGGTCCACCAGGCGTCCTTCGCCTTGTAGGTCTCGTCCTTGACTTGCGCGAGCGTGAAACGCGACATGCGGGGTTCTCCTGGAGGGCCCTGTTAACCCGCGAACGCCTACGGTGCGGCGGAATCTGCACCGTTTGTGGGCAGGGGCGAGGGCTGGGTTGAGGCGGGAATCGAGTCATCATGCCAGACGGGGGTACCCCCAACCTAATCGGTGACGGCATACTTGACAGGTAAGAGGGGGATCAACAGGGTGCCGCCCGCGCGCAGCCGGGCGGAGTGGTCCACCCCCTTCGGTCTTGACCGAGGTAGAGGCATTGCGTTTTCTCAACGACCAGGTTCCCAGCCAGGACCTGACCTACAGCGACGTGTTCATGGTTCCGGGCCGCTCCGCCGTGGGCTCCCGGCTCAGCGTCGACCTGTCGTCCCCGGACGGCACCGGCACCACCGTGCCGCTGGTCGTCGCGAACATGACCGCCGTGGCGGGCCGCAGGATGGCCGAGACGGTCGCCCGCCGGGGCGGCATCGCCGTCATCCCGCAGGACATCCCGTTCGAGGTGGTCTCCGACGTCATCGCCTGGACCAAGCAACGCGACCTGGTCTACGACACCGCCATCACCCTGAACCCGACCAGCACCGTCGGTGAGGCGCTCAACCTGCTGCCGAAGCGGGCGCACAACGCCGTCATCGTGGTCGACGACGCGCGCCGCCCCGTCGGCGTGGTCACCGAGGCGGACTGCGCGGGCGCGGACCGGTTCGCCCAGCTGCACGACGTGATGTCCGCCGAGCTGCTGACCATCCCCGAGGGCACCGACCCTCAGGCGGCGTTCGGGATACTGCACGAGAACCGGCACCGGCTGGCCCCGGTGGTCGACGGGAACGGCGCCCTGGTGGGCGTGCTCAGCCGCACCGGCGCGCTGCGCTCGACCCTGTACCGGCCCGCCGTGGACGACCGGAACCGGCTGCGTGTCGCCGCCGCCGTGGGCATCAACGGCGACGTGTCCGGCAAGGCCGCGGAGCTGCTCGAGGCCGGGGTGGACACCCTGGTGATCGACACCGCGCACGGCCACCAGGAGAAGATGATCTCCGCGATCCGCAAGGTCCGCGCGCTGTCGCCGGACGTGCCGATCGTCGCGGGCAACATCGTGACCGCCCAGGGGACCCGGGACCTCATCGAGGCCGGGGCCGACATCGTCAAGGTCGGCGTGGGCCCGGGCGCGATGTGCACCACCCGGATGATGACCGCCGTGGGCCGTCCGCAGTTCTCCGCCGTGCTGGAGTGCGCGGCCGCCGCCCGTGAGCTGGGCAAGCACGTGTGGGCGGACGGCGGTGTGCGCCACCCGCGCGACGTGGCCCTGGCCCTGGCGGCCGGTGCCTCCAACGTGATGGTGGGGTCCTGGTTCGCCGGGACCTACGAGTCGCCCGGCGACGTCATGCGCGACGCCCAGGGCCGCCAGTACAAGGAGAGCTTCGGGATGGCCTCGGCGCGCGCGGTGCGTCTGCGCACGTCCGAGGACTCCCCGTTCGAGCGGGCCCGCAAGGCGCTGTTCGAGGAGGGCATCTCGACCGGCCGGATGTACCTGGACGCCGAGCGTCCCGGGGTCGAGGACCTGATCGACCAGATCATCGCCGGTGTGCGCAGCTCCATGACGTACGCGGGCGCCACCTCGCTGGCGGAGTTCCACGAGCGTGCCGTGGTCGGCGTGCAGAGCGCCGCCGGGTACAACGAGGGTCGTCCCGTGGAGAACGGCTGGTAGACGGCGACCGTTCGGAACACGGTGAGGGGGAGGGGTCTTCGGGCCCCTCCCCCTCCGTGTGCCCGGACCAGGCTCCGTGCCCGTCGGCTAGGCGGAGCCGTCCTCCCGGCTGCCGGCCTCGTGTTCCTTGCGGTACCGGCCGCAGAGGCGGTCCGCGTGCCGGATGGGTTCGGGGACCCGGTACCTGGGCGAGACCCGCAGGATGAGCTCGGCGGAGCCCGCGAGGTCCACACGGTGGCCCACGGAGACGTAGACGGGCTTGGTGCGGGCGCGGGTACGCAGGACCCGGCCGATGACCTCGGCCCCCTCGGCCGCGAGGGTCTCGGTGTCCTCGACCACCTCGGAGCGCCCGGCGACCATGGGGGTCCACGATCCGCGCTCCTCCCCCGGCGGGGAGTTGCGGCCGTAGAGCACGGACTTGGCGGACCCGACCACCGGTGCGTCGATGAGGACGCCCAGATGGCTGGCGATCCCGAAGCGGCGGGGGTGGGCCACGCCGAAGCCGTCGCAGACGAACACGTCCGGGGTGACGGACAGGCCCTCGATGGCGCGGAGTACCGGGGGCAGTTCCCGGAAGGCGAACAGTCCGGAGATGTAGGGGAAGGACGGGGTGTCGGCGACCAGGGAGGTGTCCACCACCTCCAGGGTGCGGGCGTCCAGAACCACGGCGGCCGCCGCCAGCTCCTTGTCGCCCACGCCGTAGCTCACGTCGAGTCCGGCCACGTAGCGCACGGCGTCCGGGTCGAGGGTTTCCGTGCGGACCCGGTCGGCCAGCAGGCGCTGCCGGGCCACCGCCTCCTTGGGGTCGCTCGGCCAGTTCTCCGGGTCGTCCAGCGCCTGGGCCGCCCGCCGCGCGACGTCGCTCACGTGTTGTTCCTCGGTTCCCTCGTCCGCTCCCCGTCCGGGCTCTCAGGCGCAGTCTAGGCCGGTGAAGGTCTGCCCGGCGGCGGGCACCCCGGCCCCCTCCCAGCGGAAGGGGATCCCCATGGCCCGGTTGAAGTCGGGGTGGTCCATCAGTTGGAAGTGCAGGTGGGGTTCGCTGGAGTTGCCGGAGTTGCCGCACCGCCCGATCCGCTGTCCGGCGGTGACCCGGTCGCCCTCGCGGACCTCGGCCGATCCCTTCCGCAGGTGGGCGTAGGCGGCGTACACGCCGTCGCCCAGGTCCAGGACGACGTGGTTGCCGACCACCCGGCGGGCACCGCCGAGGCTCCGGACAGTGCCTTCGAGGAGCAGGTACAGGAGCCCGGGCCAGGTGTCGCGGCTGCGGTGGTCGCGCTGGCCGTCGCGCACGCGCACGACGGTGGCGTCGGCCACGGCCAGCAGCGGCCGGTCGAAGGCGGGGTAGCCGTCGTCGGGGCGGCGGGAGAGGGGCCACCAGTAGCTGCGGCCCGGGGGGCGGCCCTCGTCCACGTAGACGTCGATCGCGTAGGTCTGCCCGTACTGGTGGGTGCCGTGGCTGGGCACCCTGTCGGCCGGGCTGTTGAGCCCCACCCACGCGCCCGCGACCGGTGGGGCCACCGTGACGGTCGCCTCCTCCCTGGCCTGTTCGGAGGGCTTGCGGGTCCACAGGCGCGGCCCGAACAGGAACACCCCCGCCACGGCGAGCAGGGGCAGCAGCGGTTCCATCGGCAGGCCGAAGGCGATGGCCGCGGCGGCGTAGGCGAAGTACACCACCAGCAGGGGTGCGCCGAGGTTCGTGAGGATGCCGCGCATCTGGACTCCCTGGGGATTTTTCTACGTAATTACGTATCAACGTACACCACTCCGCCCCCAAGAAAAGAACCGCCCAATTTCATACGCCTTGTGGAGCGTCGCGTTGTGCCGGAGGCCACAGACCCGAACGCTCGGGAGCACCGCCCCGGAGCAGTACCGTGGAGCCGTGAATTTGTACTGACCGGTCAGTTCAAAAATTGGGGAGGCCGCAAGAATGCGTCGGGCCACCGGAGCTCGTGTGCACGCCGAGGGCGTCACACTCACCACCCGAGAGGGACCCGTCTACACGGGGGTCGACTTCACCGCCCGGCCGGGAACGCTCACCGTCTTCCAGGCCGATTCCGGGGGCGGGCGCAGCGCACTGCTGCTCACCCTGTCCGGCCGGATGAAGCCGACCGGGGGCAGCCTGCACGTCGACGGGTACGCACTGCCCAAGCAGGCACGGAAGGTACGCCGGATCAGCTCGCTCGGGCTGATGGACGACGTCAACGCCCTCGACGACCGCCTGCGGGTGAGCGAGCACCTCTCCGAGGCCCGCCTGCTGCGTATGCGCCCCGCCGCGCGGTCCGTGACCGACCAGGCGATGGAGGCGGCCGACCTGGCCGACCTGGACCGCCGGACCATGATCAAGGAGCTCTCCATGCTGGAGCGGCGGCGCCTCGGCGTCGCCCTCGCACTGGTCTACGAACCGCGCCTGCTCGTGGTGGACAACGTGGACGGCGGGCTCAGCCGCGAACACCAGGCCGACATGTGGCGGTCCCTGACGAACCTCACCGACGAGGGGCTGACCGTCATCGCCACCTGCGCCGACGCCCAGGAGTTCGACTCCGTGGCCGGGCCCGACACCCAGGGCCCCCTCCGGATCAGGCAGGGCGACACGGACACCGGAGAGGAACCGACCGAGGAAGTGATCGGGATCGACCAACTGCTCCACGAGGGAACCGAGACGGATCCGCCGTCCGAGGACGGGTCCGCCCGGAAGGGGGGCAGACACCGTGGGCTTTCGTGACAGGAAGAAGAAGGACGCCGGGGACGCACCCGTCTACCGGTTCATGTCCGTCCCCCGGCTCGGACTGCTCACCATGCGGTCCTTCCTGCGGTCACCGCTCCCGACGGCCGCGCTCGCCGCGCTCATGCTCATCCCCCTGCTGTACTCCGGCATGTACCTGTGGTCGTTCTGGGACCCCTTCGACCGGATGGAGAACCTCCCGGTAGCCCTGGTGAACGAGGACGAGGGCGCCGAGGTCGACGACGAGGAGGTCAACGCGGGTGAGGAGCTCGCCGACACCCTCCTCGACCGGGGCGACCTCGACTGGCACCTGGTGGACGGCGCCGACGCCGCCCGGGGGCTGGACGACGGTACGTACTACGTCACCCTGACCATCCCCGCGTACTTCAGCGAGGCCCTCACCTCGCCCTCCCGGGACCGCGAGGACCCGGTCCCCGCTCTGTTGATCGCCAACTACAACGACTCCAACAGCTACGTCGTGCGCCAGCTCGCGGGCAGCGCCTTCAACGAGATCCGCTCGGCCGCGGCCTCCTCGGCCATCAGCGACTACCTCGACCAGATCTTCCTGGGCTTCAACGAGATCCACGGCCAGACCGAGGACGCGGCCGAGGGCGCCGGACAGATCGCCACCGGTGCCGGGGACGCCGAGAGCGGCTCCGGTGAGCTCTCCGAGGGCGTCGACGGCGCCCACGAGGGCGCGGGCACCCTCAGCGGCGGTATCGGAGAGCTCCACGAGGGTTCCAAGACCCTCGCCTCCGGTGCCACGAGCGCCTCCTCGCAGGTCTCCGACCAGGTCGACAAGCTCGACGACCTGGCCGACGAGTGGCTGCCGCAGCTGGAGGAGGACATCCCCGACATCCAGAAGCGCGCCGGTGAGGCCGCCAAGGTGTCCGCCGGGGTGTCCGAGGCCCTGGAGGACCTGCCCCAGGAGATCGACGTCACCGCCCTGAACGAGGTCGACGGCCGCCTGTCCACCTACCTCCAGGACCATCCCGAGCTGGAGAAGGAACAGCCCGACCTGCACGCGCTGCTGACCGACCTCCAGGGGGCCATGGACACCGCGCTGTCGGTGGCCGGATACGTCAACGACAACCGCGAGGACATCAACGCGACCGCCGCGGAGGCCGCCGCGCTCAGCGAGAAGGCGGCGGCCCTCTCCGAGGACCTGCCCACGATGGTCGAGGACGCCAAGGACGCGCGGGCCAAGGCAGACGAGCTCGCCGAGGGCCTGGAGACCCTGGCCGAGGGGTCCCGCACGCTCCGCGACGGCCTCTCCGAGGCCTCCTCGGGCGCCGGGGAGCTCAACAGCGGGCTGGGCCAGCTCAGCGGCGGCGCCGGAGACCTCCACGACGGTCTGGGCGACCTGGCCTCGGGCTCGGACGAACTCGCTGAGGGGCTGTCCGACGGTGTGGACGAGATCCCCACCTACTCCGACGACGGCCGGGTCAGCGCCGCCGACATGATGAGCGAGCCGGTCCGCCTGGACAGCGAGGTGGACAACGAGGCACCCAACTACGGCACCGGTTTCGCGCCGTTCTTCGTGCCCCTGTCCCTCTGGGTGGGCGCCATGGTGGTCTTCATGGTGCTGCCCGCCCTGTCCACCCGGGCCCTGGCCTCCTCAGCGCCCTCCTGGCGGGTGGCGCTGTCCGGTCGCGTCGTGCCGCTGCTGCTCGGCTGGGCACAGGTGGCGGTCATGATGACCGTCCTGCACCTGGGGCTGGGCCTGCAGTCGCAGAACTGGGCGCTGATGCTCGCCTTCCTGGCGCTCACCTCCGCCGCCTTCACCACGACCGTCCAGTACCTGAACGTGAAGTTCAACGCGGCGGGCCGGGTGGTGGCGCTGGCGCTGCTGGTCCTCCAGCTGACGTCGGCGGGCGGCACCTACCCGATCGAGACGAGCCCGACGTTCTTCCAGGCGATCGGCCCGTACCTGCCCCTGCACTGGGCGGTGACCGCCATGCGGCACCTGATCGGCGGCGGGGACATGATGCTGGTCGCGCAGGCGTTCGGTGTGATGGCCCTATGGCTCGTGGTGCCCCTGCTGCTCACCTGGAGAGCGGTGAACAGCAAGCGGGTGTGGACGATGTCCACGCTCTATCCCGCGCTGAAGGTCTGATCACCGGGGGCACCCGGCCCTCGACCGAAGAGCGGCCGGGAGCCCCTGCCGAGCGCCCGACTGCCCGCACAATCGAAGACCAAGTGGCCACCTGCGAAGCTTGACCACAAGGGGGTGCCCGGTTCGGGCGCCGCCAGGGTTCTGCAAGACGAGTCAAGCCGCCAGCGAGGAACGAGCCAGGCGTGGACGAGGATGAAGAAGTCCCTGGCTTCTTGGGCGCCCGAACACGGGCCGAAGCGAAGCGGAGATGCAAAAGGATAGGGAACCGATGAACGTGAGCACCCCCGACAGGCCCCGCAGCGGGCGCCGTGAGGCCACCCGGCAGAAGCTGTTCGAGGCGGCGGTCACGCTGATCTCCGAGCAGGGATACGGCGCGACCACGGTCGACGAGATCGCCGAACGGGCCGGTGTCGCGAAGGGCACCGTCTACTACAACTTCGGGGGCAAGAACGAGCTGTACGCGGCCCTGATGGAGTGGGGCATCACCCGGCTGGCCGAGACCCTGCGGAGCTCGGTGCCCGACCCCGCTGAGCAGGTCGAACCCCGGGAGACCCTGGCCACGGTGCTGCGTGCGGGTGTGGTCTTCATCAGCACCCACGAGGCGATGGCCCGGCTGCTCATGGCGGAGGCCTGGCGCACCAACCGGGCCTGGTACGCGACCATCCGGCAGATCCGCACGGAGGCGATCGGGGTCATCACCGGTCAGCTCGACGCCATGGTGGAACGCGGGTTGACGCGGCCGGACCTGGACACGGCCCTCGCGGGATCGGCACTGTTCGGCATGGTGGTGACCGTGGCCCTCGACTGGCGTACGCTCCAGCCAGAGCGTCCCGTCGAGGAGATCCACACCACCCTGGCGCATCTGGCCGACGGACTCATCGGCTCCCCCGCCTCCCCGCGCTGACACCCGTAGAAGAACTCCGGAGAGGACTCCCCCGCCATGGCCGATCTGTACCCTCTGCTGCCCGTGATCGTCGGTGCCGTCCTGTTGTGGATGGTCACCCGCGACACCCGAATAGAGCTGATGCTCGTCCGCAACGGCGTTCGCGCCAAGGGGAGGGTGATCGGCTACCACGAGACGTCGGTGGCCTCCCGGATGATCGTGCAGTTCCAGACCGAGGACGGCAAGGAGGTCCACGCCGAGCACGAGAACACCGGGTGGATGGCCTCCCGTGCCGGGGAGATCGTCACCGTCTCCTATGACCCGGAGGTCCCCGAGCGGGCCAGGATCGTCTCCGGGCCGTGGTTGAGCCACTGGGTGCGCGGGATGTTCGGCGGGCTGGGCCTCGTGCTGGTCCTCATCGGCCTCTTCCTGGGCTATCTGCACTGGTGGGAGCAGTAGCCGCTCACACGGGGGCGGGGGACTCCGTCTCCCGGGGCGGGGCGTAGCGGACCAGGCGTCGGGGCAGGTCGCCGTTGAGGCTGGACCGGGTGCGGACCCGCACGCGGCAGACGAGGTCGGCCAGGCCGGCGCCGTCCGGGCGGACCACGGCGGTGCTGGCGTGCAGCGCGAGGACGGCGAGGGAGAACCAGGGCAGGCCGAGGGCGACCAGCACGGCGACCGGCGCGTACAGCAGCGCGGTGCGGGCCAGGACCCGGAGCCGGGAGGCCGGTCGGGGGCGGTGCCACTCCGTGAGGGCCAGGCGGGCCGAGGCCGCGCCCGGGGTGCACCGGTCGCTGCGGAGCAGGGGTGAGAACAGCCCGAAGAGCACGGCCAGGACCAGGAGGGTCGCGGTGAGGAGCTGCTCCCGCGCGCCGGGGCCGACCGTTCCGTAGGCGGCGGCCAGGGCGACGACCGTGGCCGCGCCGAACCACCACAGGCCCAGGTCGACGAGGGTGCCGAGCATCCGCCGACCGAGGTCGGGAGCGACCCGGTCCGGGACGGCGGCGGGCCAGGAGCGGTGCGGTCCGAACGGCCACACCGTCGGCACCCAGCGGGCGAGCAGCCAGCCCAGGAGGGTCGCGGCGGCGCCGACCCCGGCGGTCCCGAACCCGACCGCGTTGTAGGCGCAGGGGTACAGGCCGAGGACCCCGGTGGCGCGGACCACCACCACGGCGAGGGCCAGCGCGGTTCCGACGGCGACCGTGGTGACCGGCCCCCGGCGGAACCGGGAGCGGGCGAGCAGGCCGACCGGCAGGAAGACGCCCAGGGCCAGGGCCGCGTCGCGCACGGTCAGGGCTGGTACGGGCGCGGGTTCGACGGCGCACAGCCCGTCTGCGGAGGCGGGCAGGGGCCAGACCGCGTAGGCGGCCAGTCCGAGCCCGGTGACGAGGGCGGCGAGGGTGAGCTGCCCGGGCCAACCGACCAGGCGCCCGTACCTCTGGTGCTGTCCGCGCAGGTAGAGGGCGGATGCGGTGACCATCAACAGCGGTATGGCGGCGACCGCCACCTCGATGGCGGCCTGACCTCCGCCGAACGGTTGCCCCATGGCGTGTGCGTTCCCCTTGCTCGTTCCCGGTGCGCCAGGCTAGTACGGGCCGCACGTGTGTGGGGAGGGAACCGTGATATCACTCCGCTGGCGCGCTTCTCCGGGCCCGGAGGCGTGCCTTCCCGACACCGCCGAAACCCCCTGTGACGTTGGTCCCACGGCGAGCGCGCGGCTCCCCACGTGGTGGTTCGCACGCGTCATACCTGGCCTTGTGTGAACAATTCACTACTTCATGGCAGACTGCCTGCACCACCCGGATAATCCGCCGTTTCTCGGGCGAGATACGATCCCCAACGCCGAAAACCCCCGCATGTGGTGACTCTCCGGCGAGCCCCGACCCCTGGAGGGACGAGCGCGGACCACACGGCGGGAGGTCCGCGCGCGCCGGCCCGCTGGACGCGGCCAGGCGACCGCTCGGCTCCGACAGTGCCTGAGAAGACTTTGACGCGGATCGACAGGAGAACCGTGCAGGCAGTACCGAAGAAACGTGGGCGGACCATCGCCGCCCGTATTCGCGCCATGGTCATGATCCCCACCACCGCGCTGTTCGCACTGTGGTTGATCCTCACCTTCGTCCTCGGCGGCGACGCTGCCTACCAGCTGATCCGTTCCAAGGCCACCGACGACCTCGTCACCCCCGCCGCCGTCGGCCTCGTCTCCGCGATGTCCGAGCGCTCGGCCACGATCGCCTACATCGAGGACCCCGACGACGCCGAGCTGGCCCAGCGGCTGGAGCAGAGCCGTCAGGCCACCGACGAGTCCCTGGGCGTCGTCGTGGACGACCTCATGGGCTTCGCGGACCTCGCTCCCGGCGACGGCGGCATGCACATCGAGATGCTGTACGACATGTACCAGGAGATCGACGGCGTCCGTACGTCCGTCGACGACGGCGACGCCACCCGTGCCGACGTCCTGGACTTCTACAACGAGCTCGTCCTGCACGGCGCCGACAGCTTCGACAGCCAGGGCCGTGAGGGCAACGAGGGGGACGCGGTCAGCCCCGGCTTCACCGCCATCTACCTCTTCCGCACCGTGGACGTGGGCGCGCGGGCCGACGCCCAGATCGCCCGCGCCTTCGCCACCGGCGAGCTCACCGTCGAGGACCAGCGCGAGTTCACCAGGATGATGGGCGCCTTCGAGGCCCTCCTGGACGCCAACGCCCCCTACTTGGAGGGCGACGGCCTCCTCGACCGGTACGAGGCCGTCCGGGAGAGCCCCGAGTACGCCACCCTCACCGAACTCTCGGACCAGATCACGGACCGCCAGGTCGAGACCACGACGGTCACCGACCCCGTCACCCTGCTCCCGGAGACGGTCGACGACCTCTCCATGCCGGTCTCCCAGGCCGAGTGGGACGCGGCGTACGAGCACGTGATCACCGAGCTCACCGACCTGGGCGCGCAGGAGTCGCTGTACGCGGCCGAGGTGACCCGCGGCGACGCGCACGGCGCCGTGATCCTCGCCGTCAGCGGCAGCCTGGGCGTCGCGGCCGTCCTCCTCATCGCCTTCACCCTGGCCCGTCGGTCCTCCCGGAACCTCACCTCGCGCCTGCTCACCCTGCGCGAGGAGTCCCAGGACCTGGCCGAGAACAAGCTGCCCGAGATCATGGACCGCCTGCACCGGGGCGAGCGGGTGGACGCCTCGACCTCCCTGCCCGAGCTGCGGACGGAGGAGGACGAGATCGGTGACGTCGCCAAGGCGTTCAACTCCGCCCAGCGCGCCGCCGTCGAGGAGGCCGTCCAGCAGACGGAGCTGCGCCACGGCGTCAACCGCGTCTTCCTCAACATCGCCCACCGCAGCCAGACGCTGGTGCACCGCCAGCTCCGTCTGCTGGACAAGATGGAGCGCGAGCAGGAGGACCCGGACCAGCTCGCCCAGCTGTTCAAGCTGGACCACCTGGCCACCCGTTCCCGCCGCAACGCCGAGAACCTGCTGATCCTCGGCGGTGAGGCCCCGGGCCGTACCTGGCACCGCCCGATGCCGCTGATCGACGTCCTGCGCGGCGCGATCTCCGAGTCCGGCGACTACACGCGGGTCAAGCGTGAGCGCATCGCCCGGGTGAACCTCAACGGCCCCGCCGTCGCGGACGTCATCCACCTGGTCGCGGAGCTGGTGGACAACGCCGCCATGTTCTCGCCGCCGCACACCCAGGTGCGCCTGAGCAGCGACGACGTGCCCAACGGCGTGACGATCGAGATCGAGGACCGCGGTCTGGGCATGGCGGAGGCCGAGTTCACCTCGACCAACGCCCTGCTGGCGGACCCGCCCGAGTTCGACGTCATGCGCCTCAACGAGAAGATGCGCCTCGGCCTGTTCGTGGTCTCGCACCTGGCGCACCGTCACGGGATCAAGGTGCACCTGCGCCCGTCGCCGTACGGCGGCGTCCAGGCGATCGTGCTGCTCCCGCAGGAACTGATCTCCGGCGACCGCACCCCGCTCCCCGCGACGGAGGAGCCCGGCGACATCTGGGAGGTGCGCGAGATCGTCGACCGCACGCCCGAGGTCGCCCTGGAGGCGAGCCGGTCCGCCCGGCCGGGCAAGCCCGTGCTGACCTCGGTGTCCACGTCCCCGAGCACGAAGGAGCCGGAGACGTCGTCCGAGACCCCCGAGGCCTCGGAGAGCGACCTGCTCAGCGCCCCGGTCACGAAGGACGAGTCCCGTCCGGTCCTGCCCACCCGCCAGTCCCGTATCAGCGCGGTGCCGGACGCCGCCAAGGACGCCCCCGCCAAGGAGCCCGCGGCTCCGAAGACCCCCGAGCCCCCCGAGACCCCCGAACCCGCCGAGACGGCCGAGGAGCCCGAGACGGTCGAGGCCGGCGGCGGCCGTCCCGCGCTGCCCAAGCGGCGGCCGCAGGAGAACCTGGCGCCGCAGCTGGCGACCGACCCCGCCGAGTCCGGAACCTTCGGCCGGTCCGCCTCCGCCGAGTCCCCCCTGGAAGGCACCGAACGGCTGGCGCGCCTGCGTCGGAACATGTCCGCGTTCCAGCAGGGAACCGACCGTGGACGGCGCGAGAGCAAGCAGAACACCAACGACACCGACAAGGACGCGTAACCGTGACGAGTACCGAAAGCGCTGAGCGCGGCAGCGGAAGCGCCGCGGGCAAGAAGGACATCGACTGGCTCCTGGACGAGTTGCTCGACCGCGCCGTGGGTTCGCGCCACGCGATCGTCCTCTCCGCTGACGGCCTGCTGATCGGCCGCTCGAAGGAACTGGTCAAGGAGGACGCCGAGCACCTGTCCGCGGTCGCCTCCGCGTTCCAGAGCCTGGCCCGGGGCACCGGCCGCCACTTCGGCGGCGGCGAGGTCCTCCAGACCGTCGTGGAGATGGAGAGCGCCTACCTCTTCGTCACCGGCGCGGGTCGCGGCGCCTGCCTGGCCGTCCTGGCGGAGGAGAGCGCCGACGTCGGTCTCATCGCCTACGAGATGAACGTCCTGGTCGAGCAGGTGGGCCGCTACCTCGACTCCGCTCCCCGTCACGAGGGCGCGGCCGAGGCGTCCGGGGAAGCCACGCGATAGGGGTTCGTATGCAAGCACACAGCGAGTTCGATCCTGGTGAGTCCCCGCTCGGCCTGCCGCACCGCGACGCCGTCGGAGGGTTCGACGCGGACGCTCCCGAGGGCGAGGAGGCGGGGCCGCTGGTCCGGCCGTACGTGATCGCGCAGGGACGCGACCACGCCGACGCCGTCCAGCTGGACATGATCAGCGTGGTGATCGCGGCCAAGAGGGCCGAGGTCGACGAGATGGCCCTCGAACCGGAGCAGCTCCGCATCCTGGAGCTGTGCCGTCGTCCCCTGTCGGTGGCCGAGGTGTCGGCCCACCTGGACATCCCGGTGGCCGTCGTCAAGGTCCTGCTCAGTGACCTGCTCAACCGCGGGCTGGCCCTGGCCCGCGCCCCCTACACAGCTAAGAGCCCGGTGAGCCGGGACGTACTCCAGGCGGTTCTCGATGGCATCCAGAGACTCTGACCCGGGCCCCGAGGCCCCCGTCCCCTCGGCACTCAAGATCCTGGTCGCCGGGGGCTTCGGCGCCGGGAAGACCACCCTGGTCGGTGCGGTCAGCGAGATCGCCCCCCTGAGCACCGAGGAGGTGATGACCGAGGCCAGTTACGGCATCGACGACCTCTCCGGCGTGGAGTCCAAGACCACCACCACGGTGGCGCTGGACTTCGGCCGCATCACCATCAGCCCCGCCCTGGTGCTGTACCTGTTCGGCACGCCGGGTCAGGAGCGCTTCTGGTTCATGTGGGAGGAGCTGTCCGAGGGCGCCCTGGGCGCGGTCGTCATCGCGGACACGCGCCGCCTGGAGACCTGTTTCGCCGCGGTGGACTTCTTCGAGCAGCGCGGGGTGCCGTTCGTGGTCGCGGTGAACTGCTTCGACGGGGCGCACCAGTACGAGCCGGACGAGGTGCGTGAGGCGCTGAGCCTGAACCCGGACATTCCGGTGACGCTGTGCGACGCCCGTGAGCGCGAGTCCGCGAAGCAGGTGCTGCTGGCGCTCATGAACCGGGTGTCGGAGCAGGTCGCGGCCTGATCCGTGCCGGTCACGGCTGGCGCGGCCGGTCCGACGCGGGGCGGGTGGAGGGGGCTGGGTACTCCCCTCCACCCGCCCCTTCGCGTGTGTCGGACGGCGCGGGGCCTCCCCCCCTTCCGTTGTACACGTGTAGGTTCCAGGTAAAGTGCGGGGCAGCGCGGTGCCCTCGACGGCGGGCGTTCGGAGGAATCCGGGGCACACGTCCCGGGAGGTCCAGGACGAAGGTGGAGTTCCATGCAGCGTTTCCATTGGCGAGACGAGATCCGCGGCCTGGACGCGGAGGCCGACTGCGAGAGGATCGTCCGGATCCTGGGCACCCTGGAGTTCCCCTGGGACCTGGAGCAGGCCCTGGGGCTGGCCCTGTACCGGACCTACGCGGTCCCGTCCATCGGTCGGCTGCTCGGGGACACCCACGAGTTCACCGCGCGCACCCAGCACCGCTACGACGACACCGCGCTGATCCTCAACGACATCATGGAGCACGGTTTCGGTCCGGGTCGCGGGCGTGACGCGCTGCGCCGGATGAACCAGATGCACCGGTCGTACGACATCAGCAACGACGACTACCGCTACGTGCTGAGCACGTTCGTCGTCATGCCGGTGCGCTGGCTGAACGACTACGGGTACGGCTGGCGCCGTCTGAGCGACCACGAGATCGCGGCCAGCACGAACTACTACCGCAAGCTCGGCAGGCACATGGGGATCAAGGACATCCCGGAGACCTACGCCGAGTTCCGCGAGCTGATGGACTCCTACGAGGCGGAGCACTTCGCCTTCACCGAGGGAGGCCGCGCGGTCTCGGACGCCACCCTCGGACTGATGGTGGACTTCTACCCGGCCTGGCAGCGTCCGCTGGTGCGCCCCTTCACCAAGGCCCTGCTGGACCCGCCGCTGATCAAGGCCTTCGACTACCCGGAGCCCTCGGCGTTCTGGCGCAGGGGCGGCGACCTCGCCCTGCGGCTGCGCGCGCGGGTCGTACGGCGGATGAAGCCGCGCCAGGAGCCCCGCTGGGCCCGGATGAGCCCCAACATCCGCAGCTACCCCGACGGCTACGAGCCGGACCGCATCGGCACGTTCCCGAAGGGCTGCCCGGTCCCCCACGACATGCTGACCCGGGACGTCGCCGCGACCGGCGCGAGGGTCCCCGCCCCCGGCCAGTCCCTGGCCCCGTCTCCTCGTGTGTCCGAGGACTCCGGTTCCGTCCCCGTCGAGGACGCCGCTGCCGGGGCACCCGAGACCGCGAGTGCCGCGTCCGAGGCGACCGAGCGCTGATCCCCGCCGGTGGGGGCGGGTGCGGCCCCCTCCGCCCCCGCCCCTACCGGCCCCGGACGGGACCGTGGATGCGCAGGAAGGCGTCCACCCCGGAGCGGACCGTCGCGATCCGCTCCTCGTCCGACAGCGGCAGCGCCCCGAAGAACGAACGGCTGTTGGCGGGGCCGCGCACCAGGGCCAGATAGTGCCCGGCGGCGGTCTCCTCCCCGCCCTCCGCGATCTCCAGCAGGCCCCGGTCGGCCAGGGCGCGCAGGTGGGCGGCCAGGGCCCCCACCACCAGTTCCGAGCCGCTGTCGGACCAGGCGCGCGCCGCCTCGGGGAAGTGCGTGGCCTCCCCGATCAGCAGCCGGACCAGGGCCGTGTGGTCGGCCCTGCGCCCCCACGGTGACAGCCACTCGTCCTCGAAGCCCACCAGCGCCGCCCGCGCGTCGGTGGCCGGTCCGAGGTGGCGGGCGGTGGCCTCGGCGTGGTCGGCGGCCAGGACGGCGCTGCTCTGGGTGACGATGGTGAGGAACAGCCGCTGCTTGTCCTCGAAGTGGTTGTAGATGGTGCGCTTGGACACGCCCGCGTCGGCGGCGATGGCGTCGACGCTGGCCCGCGCGTAGCCCTCCCTGAGGAACACGCGCAGCGCGGCCTCCGTGATGGCCTCGCGTTTGACCGCCGACCGGCGCTCCCGCCCGTCCCCGCACGTGTCGGTCATCTCTCGCCCTCTGTCCTCGTGCCCTCGCCGACCGGGGAGAACCCCGTTCCCCCGCGAAACTGCACCGTGTAGTTTACCTGTTATGGCGAAGCACGACCCCCACTCCTCCTCCGCTGTGTCCGCCGACCCCGCACCGACCTCCCCGCCCCCCGCGCGCCCCTCTGTCGGTCCTCCCCCGGCGCCCCACCGGCTCGACCGGCCGCTGGTGAAGCTGGCCGCCGTCCTGTTGGTCGGTTCGATGGCCGCCCTCCTGGACACCACCATCGTCAACGTGGCCGTGGACCACCTCTCCCGCGCCCTGGACGCCCCGGTCTCCACCGCGCAGTGGGTGGCCAGCGCCTACCTGTTCTCCACCGCCGCCGTGATCCCGGTGACCGGCTGGGCGATCGACCGCTACGGCCAACGGGCCACCTGGATCACCGCGCTGGTGTTCTTCGGCGTGGGGTCCCTGCTGTGCTCCGCCGCCTGGTCCATCGAGAGCCTGATCGTCTTCCGCGTGCTCACCGGCCTGGGTAGCGGCATGGTCCTGCCGCTGGTCATGACGATCCTCGTGCAGGCCGCCGGACCCCAGCGCCTCGGCCGGGCGATCGGACTGATCAGCGTGCCCATCCAGCTGGCGCCCGCGCTCGGCCCGGTGCTGGGCGGGATCGTCCTGGACACGCTGGGATGGCGGTGGATCTTCGTGATCTCCGTGCCGTTCATCCTGCTCGCCATCGCCCTGGCCGTGCGCGGGGTGCCCAGGGGCACCCCCCGTGCCACCGAACGGCTCGACGTGGTGGGGCTGCTCCTGCTCTCCCCCGGCATCGCGACCCTGCTGTACGGGCTGTCGGTGCTGGGGAGTTCGGCGCTGGCCCCGCTGTTCGCCGGTGCGGGGCTGCTGCTCATCGTCGGCTTCGTGGTGCACGCCCTGCGTGAGCGGCCCGGCGGCCCGCCGCCCGTGATCGACCTCCGCCTGTTCCGGAACCTGCTGTTCCGGCTGGGCGCGCTGCTCATGTTCGTCTTCGGGATCTGCGTGTGGGCGGGCATGTTCCTGCTGCCGCTCTTCTTCCAGCAGGTCCAGGGCACCTCCGCGATGACCGCCGGTCTGCTCATGGCTCCGATGGCCGCCGGCGTGGCCCTGGTGAACCTGTTCATGGGGCCGGTCACGGACAACGTGGGACCGCGCTACCTGGTGGTGGGCGGCCTGTTCGTGGGCGCGGCCGCCACCGCCCCGTTCGTCCTCGCCGGACCGGAGACCTCCCCCGCCCTGCTGGCCGCCGCGATGTTCGTCCGGGGGCTGGGGCTGGGTGCGGCGATGGTGCCGATGCTGGCCACCGCCTACCGGGGCCTGCCCTCGGACCGGGTGCCCCGGGCCAGCAGCGCCCTGAACGTCACCCAGCGGCTGGGCGCCGCCGTCGGCACCGCCGCGCTGGCGCTCCTGCTCGCGTCCCTGCTCTCCGACACCGTACGGCCCGAGACCGCCTTCCAGGCGACCTTCGGGTGGATGACAGGTCTGACCGCCGCGGCGATGGTGCCCGCGATGTTCCTGCCCAGCACCCGCCCCGACCTCGCCGGCGGGCGGTCCGGCTCCGACTCCTAGGCGCCGTGTTCCGCGCCGGTCTTCGGCTCCACCCTGCGATCGGGGCCGTAGGTCACCCGCCGTACGAGGGTCTCGAACGGCCCCCGTCGTCCGGCCCGGCGCATCCGGTCGGCGAGGACGACGGTGGTCAGCCAGACCACGGTGGCCAGGAGGGCGGTCGACGCCACCGTGAGGGTGCCGGACAGGTCGAGGAGGAACGGGGTGAAGACCACCGCCCACACCGGCGACTGCGCGAGGTAGCAGGTCATGGAGCGCTGACCGGTCGAGGCCAGGGCGGTCACCACCGGCCCGGGGTTCGGTCGGCGTTCGATCCGCAGCGCCACCAGCGCGATGAGCGCCGCGTAGCCGAACCCGCCCGCGACCCCGCTCGCCCCGTGCAGGGCGCCCAGGACCGCCTGGTCCTGCACGGGAGGAACCGGAACGACGCCCGCGACGGCCAGGGCCAGCGGCTGCGCGCCCAGCACGGCGATCACCGGTCCCGCCACCGCCGTGGTGACGAGGAGCCAGCGGTGCCGCCCCTCCCGCTCCAGCATCCGGCGCCGCCCGGCCCACAGCCCGACCAGGAACGGTGCCGCGAAGCCGATCGGCCCGACCAGCGACACCAGCGCCACCGCCGCCGCGCGGTCGGTGAGCATGGTCAGCGGGTCCTGGGGCAGGAGCACCGGGTCCGGCCCCTCGGTGCCGAACACCCCCGCGTCCGGCAGGGACGTGACCAGGAGGAACAGGGCGGCCGCGGCCAGCAGCCAGCGGTCGCGCCAGAACACCGCGAAGGAGCCGAGCAGCAGCAGGACGCCGTACATCGCGAGGATGTCCCCGGCGTAGAACAGGAAGCCGTCCACCACACCGACGGCGACCAGTACGGCCGCGCGCCGCCACAGCAGCCTGCGTGCGGCGGGCCGGTCCCCGTTCGTGTTGCGGCTGACCAGGAGGGCGACGCCGTACCCGAAGAGCAGGCCGAACATGGGGAAGGCGCGACCGTCCGCGAAGGTGGCGATCGCCCAGGAGACCGCGCGGTCCACGGAGCCGCCGTCGATCGGGAACCCGCCGAGGTAGGCGTCCCCGCGCACGAAGTAGTGGGAGTTGGCCAGCGCGATGCACAGCAGCATCGCGCCCCGGGCCAGGTCGGGTCCGAGCGCCCGCCCCCGGGCCGCCACCGGCCTCCGTGAACTGTTCATGGCGTCAGCGTACGTCATTAATAGAGTAAGCACTACAATAATAAGGCGCTTAACTGTGCCCAGGACCAGAACGCCCCCGACGAACGGAGCAGCCGCACATGCGGACGGTCGATCCGGAGAAGCACGCGGCGCGCCGGGCCGCGATCCTCGGCGCTGCGGCCGAGGTGTTCGCCGAGCGGGGGTACGACGGCGCCACCACCGCGGCGGTCTGCAAACGGGCGGGCGTGGGCTCGGGCACCCTGTTCCACTACTTCCCGGACAAGCGCACCATGTTCCTGGCGATCGTCACGGACGACCTCGCCACGGTCACCACCGGTCTGGGACGGATCGACCGGACCGACCCGGACCGGGCGCTGGACGAGGTCCTCGACCTCCTCACGGCGGACCTGGGCGACCCGATCGCCCCCGGCCTGGCCGGGGCCATGATCCAGCTGGCCCAGCGCGACCCGGAGTTCGGCGCCACGGTCGTGGCCAAGGACGAGAGCACCCGGGCCAGCCTCGCGGAGATCGTCGCGGCGGGACAGGAGTCGGGTGTCTTCCGGACTCCCGTGGACCCGCGACGCGCGGCGCGCTGGATCGTGGCGCTCACCGACGCCGGATACCTGATCAGTGACGACGAGGAGTTCGACACGGCCGAGGACGGCGCGGAGCTGCGCCGGATCGTCGCTGCCTACCTGGGCCGACGCGCCGGGACCGACTGACCGCCCCGGACCGCGCGCCGTCGCCCGCTAGATCGTTGATGTGAAAAGTGTGTGCCCTGGTCAGTGGTCGTAAGCGATCAGCGACCGCTTGACCGGGGCGCCGATCAGCCAGTTGTGCCAGATCACCGCGTTCAGCGCGCAGACGCGCTGGCACACCCTGGCCCAGAGCCCTTCGGTCGTACGAGCTTGGTGGCGTTCCAACCCGAGTTGGTTCTTCAACGTCCAGATCACCGCCTCGATCCGCTGACGCAACCACCCCGGGAAAGCGTGGTCGGGCTCGTCCTTGCGCGAGGGGCGGACCAGAACGTGACCCAGACCAGCGGCGGCCTTCTCGATCCCGGCCCCGGCGAACCCTTTGTCGCACACGATCGGCACCGGCCCCGGCCCGGGGGCGCAGCCCTGCACGTGGAGCAGGTGCAGCGCCTGCTTGCGCTCGTCCAGCTCCTTGGGATGGGCCAGGGAGAACGCGCACACCGACCCCTCGGCAGTGGTGATCAGCATGAGCTTGGCGCCCCAGTAGAACGCGTGGTGGGACTGGTCCATCCCATAGCCAGCGATCTCGCCCAGGCCGGAGCGGTTGACCGTCACTCGTGAGGCACCGCAGCGCACCGGGGTGCCATCCATCAACCGCAGTTTCTCGTGCCAGGTAGGTGCGACTCGGGCGAGCCACCGAGCTGCTTGGAGCAGGGCCGGGGCCGTCGCACGCAGGTGGCGGTTGTACTCGGACTGGCTGGGCAGACGCGGGAAGAGATGGCCGATGCGTGCTGGTGCGGCGCGCATCCAGTGCCGCTCGGAATCATGGCGCAGCAGGACCTGGGCGATGGCCACACAGACCAGTTCGGCGTCAGTGAGCAGGCGGGGCCGCCCCGCCCGTCGGGGTCGGTTCGCTGAAGGGAGCACCTCATCGTCCAGATGGACGTAGAGTGCTGTCAGAAGGGCGTCAAGGTCTTTGGTCACACTCTGATCCTTGACGCCCTTCGTCATGCCCGCAGCAGGTTCAGCGATTTCCCATCAACGATCTAGGGAGTGTTTTTTGGATGCTTTCGCTGGTGGCGGCGGAGCCGCCATCGATGCGAGCGGCCGTCCAGGCAATCTCTCGCAAGACGATGAGTGAAGGTCAGCCCGGGTTTGGCTGTCCGAGCTTCATCGGCGCAGTGAGAGGCAGCCTGGTGGTCGCGAGCGCGGAATGATCCAAAAAACACGACCTAGCGGCCCAGGCGGCGCCACAGCGGGCGGGGCACCAGCCGCATACCCGTGAACAGCGGCCGGAGCACGCGCGGGGCCCACACCGTGGTGGCGTTGCCGCGCAGACCCCGGGACACCGACTCGGCCACCTGTGCCGGGGTGGCGGGGAACGGCGCCGGATCCACGTGCCGCGACATCCGGGTGGCCACGTAGCCGGGCCGGACCACCAGGACCCGGGCGCCCGAGCCGTGCAGGGAGTCGGCCAGCCCCTGGGCGAACCCGTCGAGCCCGGCCTTGGCGGAGCCGTACACGAAGTTGGCCCGGCGCACCCGCACCCCGGCCACCGACGACAGCACCACCAGGGTCCCGTGGCCCTGCTCGCGCAGACGCGCGGCGACGGCCAGGTCCACGGACACGTGCCCGGTGTAGTTCACTGCGCCCGCGCGGGCGGCGGCGAGCGGGTCCGCCTCGTACGCCGTCTGGTCGCCCAGCACCCCGAAGGCGTCCACCACCACGTCCAGGTCACCCACCAGTTCCACTGCGGCGGCCACCGTGGCGGCGTGGGTGCCCGGGGCCTCGGCGTCGAACGCCAGGGAGTGCGCCGTGGCGCCCAGCGAACCGAACACCTCCGGCGGCTCGGCCACCCCGCCGCGCGCCGCCAGCACCACCTCGCGGGCGCCCTCGCGGACCAGCCGTTCCACGACGGCCAGGCCGATCTCGCTGCGGCCGCCGAGCAGCAGGACGGTTCGTACGCTTCCCAGCGAGTCACGCATGGGCGGGTCCTTCCGGGACGGGTGGCTACTTCGGGCGGAGGGTCAGACGAGTCGCAGGCGTCGGGCGAGGTCCGAAACGAGCACGCCGTCCGGGTCCACGCGGGCGCGGGTGGCCCGCCAGTCGGGCAGGCCGGGGTACATGGCGTGCACGGTCTCCGGCCGGGCCCGGCCGTCCTTGGCCAGGTACACGCGTCCGCCGGCCGCCAGGACGCGCTCGTCGAACCCGTCCAGGAGGCGCGCCAGCCCGGGGAGTTCGGCGGGCAGGTCCAGGGCCAGGGTCCAGCCGGGGCGCGGGAACGACAACGGCCCGGGGGTGGGCGCGCCCATCCGTTTGAGGACGGCCAGGAACGAGGGAGCGCCCACCCGGGACAGCCCCTCCGCCACGGCGCGCAGGGTGTCCTCCTCCCCGAAGGGCACGACGAACTGGTACTGGACGAACCCGCGCGGCCCGTACATCCGGTTCCAGCCCTCCACCGCGTCCAAGGGGTGGAAGAACCCGCCGAGCGGCTGGGCGCGGCCCCGTTCCCGCAGAGGCGCGGCGCGGTGGTAGGCGGCGTTGAAGGCGCCCACCGTCCACCGGTTGAGCAGCCTCGGCGGGGCCCAGGGCGGTGCCGCCAGCGGGGTCCCGAGCCGGTGCCGCAGGGGGTCGCGGCGCTGGGGCGCGGGCAGGTCGGCGCGGAGGGCGTGGTGGGCGCGGGTCAGCACGCCGCGCCCGAGGGAACCGCCCCGGGCCAGGAGGTCGACCCAGCACACCGTGTACCGGTACGCGTGGTCGGAGCGCGCCATGAGGTCCAGCGCGGAGTCGAGGTCCGGGGTGCGGTCGGTGTCCACCCGGGCGTAGGCGGTCTCCACCGGGTGCACGCCGAGGGTCGCCTCGGTGATCACCCCGGTCAGGCCCATCCCGCCGACGGTGGCCCAGAACAGGTCGGGGTCCGGCCCGTCGGGGCCGAGCCGGTGCGCCTCCCCCGTGGGGGTGAGCAGGGTCAGGGCGCGCACATGGGCGCCCAGGGAGGAGTCCGCGTGGTGGTTCTTGCCGTGCACGTCGGCGGCGATCGCTCCGCCGAGGGTGACGTGCCTGGTCCCGGGGGTGACGGGCACGAAGTACCCGCGGCGCAGCAGGTGCGCGATGATCCGTCCCAGGCTGGTCCCGGCGGGCGCGGTGAGCTCCCGCCTCTCGGTGTCCAGGCGTGGCGGCCCGGTCAGTTCGGAGCAGTCCAGCACGGTTCCGCCCGCGGCCTGGGCGGCGTCCCCGTAGGAACGGCCCAGCCCCCGGGCGAGGGCGCCGCGCGGCCCGGCCTCGGCGAGCATCCGGGCGGCCTGTTCGGCGGTGCGGGGGCGCACCACGTGCGCGGCGGTCGGGGCGGTGCGGCCCCAGCCGGTGAGGAGGGTCGGGCGGCTCACAGGTAGATCCCCAGTCCGACCAGGAGGGCGAGGGCGACGAGGGCGAGCTGGAGCGGGCGGTCCCGCAACGCGATCTCCTCGGGTTCCTCGCCCGCGCCCCGGTCCACGAGAAGGTTGTAGCGGAGCACGAACATGATGAACGGAACGATACTGGCGGCGTGGAACACGGACTGCGGTCCGCCACCCTGTTCCAGCGCCCAGAGGCAGTAGGTGACGATCATGGCACCGGAGGCCATGACGCGCATGTGGGACAGGTAGCCGGGCGTGTAGCCGAGCAGCGCCGTGCGCGTGGGGTGCGCGGTGGACCCGTCCCCCGGGACGGCGGTGACGCGCAGCTCCGCCTCGCGCTTGCCGACCACCACCAGCAGCGCGGCGAGCGCCACCACAATGACGAACCACGAGGTCAGCGGCACCCCGACCACGATCCCGCCCGCCATGGCCCGGAGCATGTGGCAGGAGGCGACCGCGACCAGGTCGCAGACGACGACGTCCTTGAGCCGGAGCGTGTAGGCCAGGGTGAGCAGGACGTACCCGACGAGCACCAGGGTGAGCCCCGCGTTCCCCAGGGCCAGCGAGGCCAGGGGCGCGGCGGTCACGAACAGCACCCCGACGGCCAGGGCGAGCGGGGCCGGGAGGTCCCCGGAGGCGACCGGCCGGTCCCGCTTGCGGGGGTGCTCGCGGTCGCGGGCCGCGTCCCGGACGTCGTTGAGCAGGTAGGTGCCGCTGGCGGCCAGGCAGAAGAGGGCGAAGGCGGCCGAGCAGAGCAGCAGGGTGCGGGGGTCACCGAGCGCTCCGGCGGTGGCGGGGGCGGCGAACACCAGCAGGTTCTTCAGCCACTGGCGGGGGCGGCAGGCCCGGACGAGGGCGCCGGTGCGGTGCATGCGCGCCCCCTCCTGGTGATCGCGAAGAGTGTGGCGGCCGGACCGCCCGTGAGGGGGGTGGGCGGTCCGGCCGGTGGTGCCTGCGGTACGGCCGCGGGGCGGCCGTCACGGTGCGGGGCCGTGGGCGCCGGGGTCAGGCGGCGCGGGGTCGGCGCCCGGGGGGTGGGCGCTCCCGTGGGGGTGTCAGCCGTGGTTCTCGGTGCGGCGGCCGGTGACCAGCAGGACGACCGCGATGCCGACGAACCCGGCGCCGAGCACCAGCGCGCCGATGGGCAGCGTGGTGTGCAGCATCGGCAGGACGGTGCGGGCCTGCTCGCTGTTCTCGATCGCGGCGGCGCGGGTGGCGTCGTCGAACCGGAGCTCACCGCTGAGCAGGGTGAGGACCTCCTCGCCGTCGACGACGACGACGCGGTGGTGCTCCTCGCTCATGTCGATGGGGGAACCGCTGACCGGCTCGATCCAGTAGGTCCGGACGATGGAGAAGGTCTCGTCTCCGACCACGTCACCGTCGCCCTCCAGCCCGGCGACCGAACGCGGGATCTCGCGCTCGTCGATGACGGTCGGCTCGACGGTCTGGACGAACTTGTAGGCCTCGACGCCGTCGACCTCCTCCACGCCCTCGAACTGCATGGGGACGACTTCCTGGACGGTGGTCTCGAAGAAGTCGTGGTCGCGCTGCTCGGTGAAGAAGGGGAACTTCCACCCCTGCCCGGACTGCTGGACGGCCTCGTCGTTGATCATGGCGTCGCAGCAGTCGACGAGTTCACCGGTGACGCGGTCGTGCCCGGCGCGGCGGTTCGTGGAGCTGATGCCGAAGTCGGTCTCGGCGTCCTTGATCCACGTGAACTGGTCCCACACCACCACGTCGTCGGTGCTGGAGGCCACGTCGGCCCGGATGGTCGAGTGCGCCTCCACGTCGGCGTCCTCGACGAGCTCGACGTCCTCGATGTTGAAGTAGGTGACCTCTCCGACGTTGACGGTGGGGTTGTAGTAGTCCAGTGGAGTCTTCATCAGGGAACTGGACATCCACGTGCGCATCATGGGTGCCAAGGCGAGACAGAAGACCCCCAGCGCGATGAGAACAACCGCAACGGTACGGCGCATGTGCCCTCCTGGGCGGATGAGAGTCAGAGCTGGAACTAGGTTCAGTTCCGGGTAGAGTACTGCCCAGTAGTGAACGACGTCACCTGGGCGTGTCTGAATTTTTATAACACGTTCTAGTAGAACGCGTTTCGGCTCCCTCCCGTTCTGGAAGGCCCCATGGCGCCCACTTCCTCCGCGCCCGAGGACCCCACCTCCGGCAGCGCCCGAACCACCACCGCCGACCCCGCGCTCCTGCTGCCGCAGGTGAGCGGTCGGCACCACGCCCTCGACGGGGTCCGCGGGCTGGCCTGCCTCATGGTGCTGGTGGTCCACGTGTCCACGGAGACCGGTGACGCCCTGGCCCCCGGACCCGTGGGGGCCCTCCTCAGCGCCTCGGCCATGGCGGTGCCGCTGTTCTTCGCTCTCTCCGGCGTGCTGCTGTACCGCCCCTGGGCCCGGGCCGCGCTGGACGGCACACGGGGGCCGAACACCCGCGCCTACCTGTGGCGACGTGTCATGCGCGTCTTCCCCGCCTACTGGGTGGTGGCCGCGGTCGCCCTCGTGCTGTACGCGGGCGACCACCTGACCTCGGTCCGGCACTGGGCCGAGGTGCTCACCCTCACCTTCCCCTTCAACACCAGCCCGCACTGGGCCGGTCCGGGACCCGAGGGCCTCGGCCAGATGTGGAGCCTGTCGGTCGAGGTGGCCTTCTACCTCACACTCCCGCTCTTCGCGGTCTTCCTCGGCCTGTGGGCCAGGGGCGGGGCGAGCGTGGACGCGCGCGGCCGCAGGCTCATCGGCGGACTGGTCGTGATCACGGTGCTGTCGTACCTGGCGCTGGTCCCGCAGTACTTCCCGGAGCCCCGCGAGCTCATGCACTCCTGGCTGCCGCGCTGTATGGGCATGTTCGCGGTCGGGATGGCGCTGGCCACCCTCTCCGAGTGGGCCTGGCGGGAGAGCGGCCCCGACGGCCCGGTCCGCCGGTTCTGCCGGACCGTCGGCACCTCGCCGGGGCTCTGCTGGGCGGTCGCCGCCACGTTCTACGTCCTGGAGGCCACCCCCGCCGCCGGGGGCCGGTTCTTCGAACCCGGCAACCTGTGGGTGTCGGTCGTCGAGTCGACCACCAGCATCGGCTTCGCGTTCTTCGTCGTCGCCCCGGTGGCCCTGGCCCCGCCCGCGCCCGAGGGCCCGCGCCGACGGCTGCGCGCGCTCGCCACGTGGACCGACGGGGCCTGGCTCGACGGATTGATGCGCCACCCCGTCATGGTGTTCTTCGCGCCGATCAGCTACGGGGTGTTCCTGTGGCAGTTCGTCGTCCTGTACCTGTGGCGCGACTTCACCGGGCAGGAGATCTTCACCGGGTCGTTCTGGCTGGACATCGTCCCGGTGCTGATCGGCAGCGTGCTGTTGGGCAAGCTCACCTACCACCTGGTCGAGGAACCCAGCCGACGCTGGTCACGGCGGTTCTTCACCGCGAGGCGCTGAGGGAGAGCGCTCAGCCCCCGTCCTCGGCGCCCTCCTCGGCCTCCGCGTCCTCCTCCGCCACCTGGCTGGCCGGGAACAGCTGACCGAGCGAGGCCCAGGTGACACAGGTCCTTCCGGCGTCGGTGAACAGCGTGAACGTGGTGTCCCGTTCGCTCACCGGCACGTACCAGAACCCGCCGTCGGGAGCGGCGGGGAGCTCGGTCTCCACCTCCTCCTCACCGACGACCACCACCAGGTCGGCGTCCTCCTGGGAGGTGTAGCCGATGGTCGCCACCTGCTCGATCCCGCCGACCTCCCACACGCTCCAGGACATCAGGCCGTCCCAGCTCGCCATGCACTCCTCGTCCTCCGAAGGGCGGAAGGCGTTGGCGCGCGCGGTCGGCGCGGCCTCCACCAGGTTCCCCTCGTCGTCGAAGACGTGGGCGCTGTCGGACTCCTCGGGCGCGTACATCCGGGCGGCCACCTCGCGGTCGGCCAGCGGGGAGAGCACGTAGGAGCTGAGCCTGCGCGGGCCGTTCCACTCCAGGACGATGTCGTCGGGGACGGCCCGGCTGTACAGGCCCGCGCCCCGGGGCACGTCCTCCAGGGAGGCCCGGACGTTGGCCAGGTACTCGCGCTGCCGGTCGCCGCTCAGCGTCCCGGCGTAGGTGTACGTGGAGTACGAGGCGGAGCCCGCGTAGACGAGGGTGACCGCGACCGCCGCCACCCACACGGTCCGCGAGGGCCCGGTCAGCTGGATCGGACGCCGCCGCCTCCGTTCCACCCACTCGCGGGCGCGCTCCTCCTTCGTCGCGAGGAAGGCCAGGGCCAGCACCAGGGCGAACACCAGGGCCGCGTCGGCCACGTAGCGCGGGTCCGACCCCACCTCACCGTAGACACCGCCCCGGGCGATGGCCGTGGGCACGGCGTCCACGAACACCAGGTACCCGGCCAGGATCGCCCAGGCCCGCCAGGACGTGCGCCGCACCCACAGGCTCACCAGCACGATCACCGCGAACACGGCCCACGCGCCGACCAGGACCGGGCCGAGCGGATCCACCAGCCCGCCCGCCGGGGTGACCGGTCCCCACTCGAAGGGGCCGCCCAGGGCCCCGGTCGGGAAGACCTCGCCCAGCATCCGCCGCACCAGCTGCGCCACCACCTCGGACTCGGGTACCGAGGCGCCCTCGCCGCTCGTGGAGGCCCGCTGCCGCGCCAGGTACAGGACGAGGTAGGCCGCGCTGATCCCCGCCATCGCCGACCAGTGCCCGCGGTGGCGCCGGAAGGCGTGGCGCACGGACTCCAGGAGGTTCCCCGGGTACAGGAAGGCCACCGCGACCACGAACACCAGCGAGGGCAGGAAGAGCGCCTTGACCGAGAACAGCATCCCGAACACCACGGCGCCCACGGCCCACCAGGAGAACAGGACGTTTCCGGTGCGCAGGTAGCGCACGGTCCACAGGAGCGCCAACACGATCGCCAACTGGAAGGGCACCGCGTTGAGCGCCGCCGACCACCAGCCCAGCACGGGCACGGTCAACGGCGCCAGCGCGTACACCGTCAGCGGGACCAGCAGCGCCCACCGGCGGCCGAAGAGCTCCCACAGCAGACGGAGGAAGGCCAGGACCGCCACCGCCTGGAGCACCAGCATCGTGCCCGCCGCCGACGCCCAGTGGAACGGACCGAAGGCGGTCTGGACGTACACCAGGAACAGGGCCCCCGGCATGAAGTGGCCCTTGTGCAGCTCCAGCAGGTACTCGGGAGACAGGTCCTGCGCGTGCGCGGCGGCGAAGAACAGGAAGTCGTCCTCCACGAAGTACGACTCGCTGAGGACGTACGCCTTCAGGACCAGTGACGCCAGGACGACCAGCAGCCCGACCTGGAGGATCCGGTCGCGCCGCAGCCCCCGCAACCCGGCCAGGCTCTCGCCCAGCACGTCACCGTACGTGGGGTCCTCGTCGGGCGGTTCCTCCGCCCTGCGTACGCTGGGGGCCGCGCCGCGCTCCGTGGGGGAATCAGGCGACATGGGTACTCTCCCCGCCCTAGGTTGGCCATCCCGGAAAATGGGTGCCAGAATACAACACGTTCCACTTTCTTCCCTGACCGTTGTCGCAGGTCCTGATGGACCGCGAACCCAGAACAGGAACAAGCTCCAGTTCCTGGGTGGTCACCAGTGCCGTGGAGGTGATGCCGGTGGGGCTCGAACAGGTCCGCCGTGACTGGACCCGACTGGGTTCCACCGAGCC
Source organism: Nocardiopsis sp. iso_238 (assembly GCF_056173325.1). Taxonomy (NCBI): domain Bacteria; kingdom Bacillati; phylum Actinomycetota; class Actinomycetes; order Streptosporangiales; family Nocardiopsidaceae; genus Nocardiopsis; species Nocardiopsis sp. iso_238. Next base: position 4,977,650 of record NZ_CM149668.1, read on the forward strand.
GCTGTGGGCGGTCTGCGTCGACCCGGACAAGCGCGACGGCGGGTGGGACGACGACGAGTTCCTCGCCTCGGGCCGCGCGGAGATCGACCCGGCGGTCCGTCGTCTCGACGAGCTCGGGCTCGCGCCCGAACGCGACCGCGTCCTCGACTTCGGCTGTGGCGCCGGGCGGCTCTCCAACGCACTGGCCGCGCACTTCCGCCAGGTCGTCGGCGTGGACATCTCCGCGCCCATGCTCGACGAGGCACGCCGCCTGGACCGCTCCGGGGGCCGGATCGAGTTCGTGCTGAACGAGCGGCCTGACCTCTCCCAGTTCGGGGACGACTCCTTCGACCTGGTGTACACGGACCTCGTCCTCCAGCACCTGCCCACCGACCTGGCGGAGGGCTATCTCCGTGAGTTCGCCCGAGTGGTGCGCCCCGGCGGGGCCCTGGTGGTCGGCGTCCCCGAGTCCGAGCGGCGGACCTTCAAGGGTCTGGTGTTCCGGTACGCGCCCTGGCCCCTGGTGGCCCTGGCCCAGCGGGTGATCCTGCGCTACCCGGCTCCCATGAGGATGCACACCCTGCGCACCGAGCGGATCTCCGAGCTCCTCCCCCACCGGATCGCCGCCTCCGACGAGTACTGGGGCGGGGACCACTGGCGCCACCTGCGCCACTACATCGAGGTCGGGGCATGACCTCCGCGCCGTTCCGCGCCACCCTGGCCCGCTCCGTCCGGCTGTTCTCCGCGTTCCGCAAGGAGCAGAGCGATCCGGCGTTCTTCTACGGGATGCTGGCCCGGGACACCGTCGACCAGCTCCGCTCCTACACGCCCCTCGACGACAGGCTGGTCGTCGACGTGGGCGGCGGACCGGGCTACTTCGCCGACGCGCTGCGCGCCGAGGGGGCCCGCTGCCTGTGCGTGGACTCGGACGCGCACGAGATGACCCTGCACGGGCGCGAGGCCGACGCCAACGCCGTGCAGGGCAGCGCGCTCGACCTGCCCCTGCGCACGGGCACCGTGGACGTGTGCTTCTCCTCCAACGTGCTGGAGCACGTGCCCGACCGGACGCGGATGGCCGACGAGATGGTGCGGGTGACCCGGCCCGGCGGCCTGGTGTTCCTCTCGTACACGCTCTGGCTGTCGCCCTGGGGAGGGCACGAGACCTCACCCTGGCACTACCTTGGCGGCGCGTACGCGGCCGAGCGGTTCACGCGGAGGAACGGACGGCGGCCGAAGAACGACTTCGGGCGCACCATGTACGCGGCGCACGCCAAGGAGATGATCCGCTGGGTCCGGGGCCGCACCGACGTGGACGTCGTGGACCTGCGGCCGCGCTACCTGCCCACGTGGACGAGGCCGATCGTGCACGTGCCGTTGCTGCGCGAGGTCGTCACCTGGAACCTGCTGATCGTCCTGCGCAGGCGGTGACCGGTCTTCTCGCGGTACCCAGCAGGGCCGCCCACTCCGTGCGCGGGAAGGCCAGGCCCCCGAGCCACGGGTTCTGGGTGTCGCGGACGAGAGCACGGGTGCGCAGGACCGCGACCTCGACGCACTCCTTCGCGGTGGTGCTGTACGTGGACTTGCGGAAGACGGGATCGTCAACGGCAAGACGCATGGCGGGGCCTTTCGATGGGGGAAGGTACTCGGGACTCACGCGCACTCCTGCCCGTGATCACGCTCCGAAATCAGAGGCGAACGTCCTGAATGCCTGGCCAGCTACGGCCATTACCCCCGAAAGCAGGTCAGACCCCATAAAGCACCCAGAACCCCCACCCCGATAACACTCACCCAGGGTGACCAGACACCGGAAGTCAGCTTCGTGCTCTCGCTCAGCGAGAGCATCCAGGGCCCATCGACCTCAGGCTGCCCGCCCCACCGTGCGTCTGGCGACTGACCGGCGTCATCCCCGCTGACCGGCGCGGGGGCCGGGCACCACCCGTCCCTCACTCCGGTCCAGCTGCGCGAGCGCCCGGCGCGGGGACCGCGCGTGCCTGCGCATCCCGGCGAAGGGGCACTCCTCGCGCTCCATCTCGATGGTGAAGTCCCTCGACGTACTGAGCCGGTCCAGTTCCTCCCAGGCCACCGGGGTCGCCACCGGGGCTCCCGGCTTGGGCCGGACCGCGTAGGGCACCACCGCGAGCTGCCCGGTCCCGTTGCGCAGGTAGTCCACGAACATCCGGCCGTGCCGGGCCGCCTTGCGCACCCGGGTGGTCCACTCGTCCGGAGCACGCGCAGCCACCCGGTCCGCGACCGCCTTGGCCAGCCTCCGGACCTCCATGTCGTCCACCTCGGGCCGCAGCGGCGAGTGGACGTGCAGCCCCCGGGAGCCCGTGGTCATCACGTAGGCGGCCAGGCCGAGGTCGGACAGCACCTCGCGCACGTTCCACGCGGCGTCACGGCAGGAGTCGAAGGAGTCCTCCGAACCGTCCAGGGGGTCGAGGTCGATGACCATCCGGTCGGGCACCCCCAGCCGAGGGGTGCGTGAGGACCACGAGTGCAGGGTGATGGCGTCCTGGTCCGCGCACCACACGAGGGTGGCCGCCTCGTGGCACTCCATCATCCGCCCGGAGGCGGTCCAGAGGGTGCGGACCCACTTGGGGTGGGCGGGGTGCTGCACGAGGAAGCCCGGGGACTCGATCCCCTCGACGTACCGTTCCAACGCCACGGGGCGGCCCTTGACCAAGGGCAGCATGAGCGGTGCGATCCGCGCGTAGTAGTCGGCCAGGTCGGCCTTGGTCGCCCCGCCGGGCCCGAAGAGCGACTTGTCGGAGTGGCGGACCTCCACCTTGCGTCGTCCCGCGCGCACCGTCGTTCGCATGAACGCTCCTCAGGGTCGTCGTTCGCGGGATCTACCCGAACACTTCCCCTGAAAACCACACCAAACGTTTCACATAGCGCAAACCACCTGCGCGTTCCCGCGTTCCGGGCCCGGAGAAACGACCCGCTGGCGAACGCTCCCGACCCCGCCACGAGATCACCACAGACGAACGCCCCGACGCTCTCTCCGTCCAGGTCAGTGTCGAGAGGATCTGTCGCTGTACGTCTCCTCCCCCTGCATCTGGCCCGAGGGAGACCGCTGCGATGGAACAACTGACACACCTGGCTCGCCTGTTGGGGCCGATTCCGGCCAGATCGCGAGGGCCTTGCTTCTGAACGTGCACGCGAACAAGCACTTTCTGTAGCATCGCGACATCCTTCCCTTTCCCGATTGGAGTGAATCGTGTCCGAAGAGGCCGGAGTCAACCCGATCGAGGCGATGAGCGAGGCCGAACAGGCCGAGGCGCTCGCCGAGGCAATGGTGTTCCTCGGAAGGGACCTGGAACTCATCACCTCGGACCTACGATCCGCCGTGTCCGAACACGTGTCCTCCGCCATCGGCGACTACGAGGAAGAGACGGTCCTCCACTTGGGCCAGGTCGCCCAGAACGGCATCAATCTGGCCCAGAACGTACAAGGCGCCGACCTCGCGATCGCGGACACCGACCACGAGAACGCCGAGGAGTTCCAAGAGGGTTTGGAAGCCCTCGACATCCAGATCAACTTCTAGCTCGCGAGCCCCTGACTAGCGCCAGGCCCCTACCTGAGCCCCGGAGACAGACACAGCCATGACCGATTTCGCCGACCTGCACCTCGGACTACCCAGCGACATCGAAGCCGAGATCGGCGACATCGAATCGGGTGCCGATGATCTCGTTCAACTCCGCCAGACCATGCTCGGCGATGCCGAGACCACCGACACCCAGTTCCGCACCGCGTCGGGGGAGTTCACTGACCTCATCGCCTGGAACATCGTCACGGCTTCCTCCACCGAACTGATGGCTTGGGAAGAGGCCACCAAGGCCCTGACCTACGGGGCGGGGACCCTGCGCCTGTGGGCGAGCGACATCGGGACCTACCGCGCCGAACGAGCCAGCATCCAGCGACGATGGGATGAGGCCAAAGCCGACGCGGAGTCGGCCGTGTCGAATATCAGTTCCAAACCCAACATGCATGGCTCCCTGTCCTCCGCGCCCGTCAAGGCAGACAAGATCGAGGAACTGGAGACTCTGCGCATCGAACTGCTCTCCGAGCACTCGGGGCGCTGGGAGACCCTGATGGAGCAAGCCGACCAGACCAAGAAGGACCTGCGCGACGGCCCCGGTGAAGCCACCCTGGAACGACTCATCGAAGCCGGCCTACTCACCGGAGCACAACTGACCTACCTCGGAGACGCCGTCCCGAGCATGGTCCCCGACGAGCTGACCGGAGACGAACCCCCCGCAGTCGTCAACCAGTGGTGGACCTCCATGACGGAGGAGGAACAACGGGAGGCCATGGAGGACCACCCCGAACTCCTTCGCGACCTCGACGGTATCCCCGCCAGCGTGCGCGACGAGCTCAACCGCGAACACCTCGACAACGAGATCGAACGTCTCGAAGAGGACCTTGAGGAAGCACGGGAGGAGCACAGGAGCAACCCGGGCCCCGGCAATTCCTTCACCCGGTTGGAGACCAGCGAGACCATCAGTGAACTCACACAGGACATCTCCACCCTTCGAGGACTGCGCAACAACGTGGAAGGCAAGGACCTGGATGGCGATCCGGAGGCACACCACGAGCACAGGTTCCTCCTGTCCCTCGACACCGAAGAGTTGGGACGCGCGATCGTCGCCCAAGGAAACCCCGACACTGCAGACAACGTCGGTACGCTGGTCCCCGGTACCAACGCCGATTGGCGCAGCGTCAACGGGCAGTTCGAGAACGCGAGCGAGATAGCGGTGCAAGCGCATAACGCGAACAAGGATTCGAAACACTCCGTCATCACCTGGATCGGCTACGACGCTCCCCAAGGCCCAAAGGCGGCCGCAGAAAGAGAGCATGCCGAGAACGCGGTCGACGATCTCGGTGCCTTCCAGGACGGTCTACGCGCCACTCACCAGAACACTTCCCCTTCGCACAACACGGTCATCGGGCACAGCTACGGATCCACCGTGGTCGGTCACACGGCTTGGAGCGAGCAGGGACTGAACGCGGACGAGATCGTCCTCGTCGGAAGCCCTGGAAGCGGAACCACCCATGCCGACCATCTGGGTCTGCCCTCGGAGAACGTGCACACCACCACCGCCAAGAACGACCGGATCACTTGGGTGACCGGCTTCACGCATGGCCCCGACCCTACGGAAGACGGCTTCGGAGCCAACGGTTTCCCTTCAGCCAAAGGTTCGAAGTGGGGGAAGATCCCCTTCGGGGACGCGCACTCGGAGTACTTCGACGAAAGTTCTCTATCCGCTCGGTGGATTGGCAGGATCGTCGCACAGCAACCGAGCATGAACTAGGAATCCCTTATGCGCGTATCCATCGAAGGACCGTGGCGGGTGGCGCTCGCCGCCGCCCTGGCCGTGATCGCCGCCGGTTGCACCCCCAGCACGAGCATCACCCGCGACGAGGCCGAGGAACGACTCGAAGAACACGCGACCGCCGCCGCGGACGCCCTCCCCGACGAGCTCGAACTCGACCCCTCCAACAAGCTCAGCGCACCAACCTGCGGGTCCTCCGAGGACCGTATCCGCCTCTCGAGGTCCTACTGGCTGGATGCCCTCCCGGAGGAGGACAACGACACCAACGTCGACACCCTCGTCCAACACTGGCAGGACAACGGCTACGAGATCACCGCAGACGAACGCCCCGATGAACTCTTCGTCTCCGTCACCGACACCGAAGACGACTTCGGACTCTACGTCCAGGTCAGTGTCGAGGGGTATCTGTCGATGACCGTCTCCTCCCCCTGCATCTGGCCCGAGGGCAGCCGCTGGGGTTGAGGGAAAAGCCGACGCCCGGTCGGAGTCTCCTCCGGCCGGGCGTCGGCTTGGACACGCGAAGCGCGGTTACTTGCGCTTGTTGATCTCCTCGGTCAGCTGCGGGGCGACCGTGTGCAGGTCACCCACGACACCGAAGTCCGCGAGCTCGAAGATCGGCGCCTCGGGGTCCTTGTTGACCGCGACGATGTTCTTCGAGGTCTGCATACCCGCCCGGTGCTGGATCGCGCCGGAGATGCCCAGGGCGACGTACAGGTTCGGGCTGACCGTCTTACCGGTCTGGCCGACCTGGAACTGGTTCGGGTACCAGCCGGAGTCGACGACGGCGCGCGAGGCACCGACGGCGGCACCGAGGGAGTCGGCCAGGTTCTCGACGACGCTGAAGTCGTCCGAACCCACACCGCGACCACCGGAGACCACGATGGCGGCCTCGGTGAGCTCGGGGCGCGCGCCCTTCTCCTGGACGACGCGCTCGACGACCTTGGCGGTCTTGGCGGCGTCGGAGATCTCGACCGCCACGGCCTCCTCGGCGGCGGCGCCGGCGGCGGCCTCCGGCACGACGGAGTTCGGGCGGACCGCGACGACCGGGACACCGGTGGTGACGCGGGCGTGCGTGACGGTGGCGCCACCGAAGACGCTGTGCTCGGTGACGACCTCGGCGTTGACGTCGACGACGTCGGTGAGCACACCCGAGCCCAGCTTCACGGCGGTGCGACCGGCGATCTCCTTGTTCTCGGCGGTGGCCGAGACGAGGATGGCGGCGGCGCCCTTCTCCTGCGCGAGCTTGGCGAGCAGCTCGGCCCTGGGCGCGACGACGTAGTCGTTCACCTCGGCCGGAGCCACGTAGACCTTCTCGGCGCCGAACTCGGCCAGCGCGGCCCGGCCCGACTCCACACCGTCTCCGACCCACACCGCGGCGGGCTCACCGATGCGGCGCGCAGCGGTCAGCAGCTCGGTGGTGACCTTCTTGACCTGTCCGTCGACGTGGTCGACGAGGACGAGGACCTCAGCCATAATCCTTGAACCTTCCTGAGTCTCTCGCCTGACCTACACGAACTTCTTCTCGGCGAGGAAGTCGGCGGCCTTGGTACCGCCGTCGCCCTCGTCCTTGACGATCGTGCCCGCGGCGCGCGGCGGCGCGGCGGCGAAGTCGACGGTCTCGGTGGTGGCGTTGGCCAGACCGACCTTGCCGGTGTCGATGCCCGCGTCGGCCGCGGACTTCTTGTCGACCGGCTTCTTCTTCGCCTGCATGATCAGCTTGAAGGACGGGTAGCGGGGCTCGTTGATCTTCTCCACGACGGAGACGACCGCCGGGAGCTGAGCCTCGACGACGTCGTAGCCGTAGTCGGTCTGACGCTGGATCTTGATGGCGCCGCCGTCGACGTCGACCTTGCCCGCCAGCGTGAGCTGGGGCAGGCCGAGGTACTCGGCGAGCGCGGCACCGATGACACCGGTGCGGGCGTCGGTGGACTCCGAGCCGAGGACGACGAGGTCGAACTCAAGGGTGCCCAGGGCCTGCGCGAGCGCGTAGGCGGTCTGGATCGCGTCGGAGCCGTGCAGCGCCTCGTCGTTGACGAAGACGGCCTTGTCGGCGCCCATGGACAGGGCCTTGCGGATCGAGTCCGTGGCCTGGTCCGGGCCCATCGTCAGGATGGTGACCTCGCCACCGTGCTTCTCCTTGAGGAGGAGCGCCTCTTCGATGGCGTACTCGTCGAGCTCGTTGATGACGCCGTCGGACGCTGCGCGGTCCAGCGTCTTGTCATCGGCGTTGAGCTTCCGTTCGGTCGCCGTGTCCGGGACCTGCTTGACCAAAACGACAATATTCATGGCCGGTGGCCGACCTCCCTGCACTCCCATATCCGCCGTCAGGCGGGTGGACGCTGGCGCGCCCCGATACTGCCAACAATGCCGAATGCCGTTCGGTCATCCGACGGCGGGTCCGGTGTACACGTCTACATCCGACCCGCCCGTGTGCTCATAGCAGAGATGTTACTCGCTAGTAGCTTGAAGGCCAACCCGCGCCCCCACGTTCGACTTAGGAAACCCTAACCAGAACCCGGACGACAACCGTCGCCGGGCCCCCACCGGACGGCGGTCACCAGTGCCGACCCCGGCGAAGCGCGGAACCCCCACACCCACCTTAGTGACCGGTTCCACGCCGTTGGCGGGCACACCGCCGCCGAACGACGGACGCTCCCCCTCCCGGCGGGGAGAAGGAGCGTCCTCGGTCTGTTCCTCGTCTAGCTGAACCAGTCGGAGGGGCCGGTGAGCGGCCCCGTGGTCCAGATCGGCGCCGAGGACAGCCCGATGGAGAGGATGAACATGGTCACGAGCACGATGGCCACCACCACGCCCACGTAGACGTACAGGTTGCCGAACCGGGCCCGCTCCACCAGCCAGACCGCCTGGTGACGAGCCTCACGCCCGCTGGGCATGATGTAGCTCAGCAGGATCATGATGAAGACCGCGAAGGCACCCGTGTAGTTGGCGCCCTCCCCCGGCACGTCCATGATCCTCGCGTAGACCATCCCGACGAGGATGCCGCCCAACAGGTAGATCAGGCCGAACCCGACCGTGCGCAACGCCATGCGTCCGAACGCCCACGGGAAGCTGAGCGCCACCACCATGCCGTCGGAGTTGCGCGGCCCGCGCGTCTGGAGGCGCCGCGCGTGCTCGGACTTGACCACGTCCAGCGCGCCCAGGCCCGCGATGACCACGATGCCCAGGATGATGCCGATCCACGGGAACCACAGGGCCACACCGGCCAGCGCCACCATGATCGGGATGAGCACCAGCGGGTGCATCCGCCAGTACTCGTCGTAGTACTCGTCGTCCTCGTCGTACTCGTCGCCCTGGCCGTCGCCCCGGAAGTAGTCCCCGACCCGGTCGCCGCGACCGCGCCGGAAGCGCCCGAGCAGGCCGCCGCGCTCCTGGAACTCCTCCTCGTCGAACTCCTGCGTGCTGTTGGCCCGGCCCTGCTGGCCGACCGGCGTCAGGATGTCCTGGAAGGCGTTCGGGTCCAGCGGGGAGTTGAAGAACTGGGTCTGCGGGGCCCCGTCCGACTCGGCCCGTTGGGGGGAGGCCTCCGCCTGGCCCATCATCATGGTCCCGGCGGGGTCGTCCCTGCGCGCCAGCTCGCCCGGCTCGAAGCGCTGGGTGCCGTGCACGTCGTCCTGGCGGCCCAGTTCCCCCGGCTCGAAGCGCTGGGTGCCCTGCATGTCGTTCCGGCCGGGCCGGATGCGCTCCGTCCCCTGCGGGTCGTGGAGGTCGTCGGAGGACCCCGGGGTGATCCGCTCGGTGCCGGGCAGGTGGGACGACAGGTCGTCGGTGGCCTCGTCCGGCTCCCCCCAGCCCGTCGCGGCGGCGCGCCCGCCGCTGAGGTCGTCCGTGGCCTCCGCGTCCGTGCCCCAGCCGGTGGACCGGGCTCCGTTGAGGTCGTTGGTGGCCTCGTCGTCGGTGTTCCAGCCCGAACCCGTGGCGGGCCGACCGCCGCCGAGGTCGTCCGTGGCGTCGTCGTCGGCGGTCCAACCGCCGGAGCGCGCGTGACTGGTCTGCGGTGCCGAGGGGCTCGCCCACGCGCTGGCCGTGTTGGTCGGGTTGCCGCCGCTGGTGTGCGCGGGGCCCCAGCCGTCGGTGGCCCGGCCCGCGAGGTACCCGGCGGCACCGCCGAGCGCCGCGCCAGCCGCACCGGCCGCCGCCGCTCCGCCGATCCCCGTGCCTCCGTGGCCGCCCGAGGCGGCCGGGTTCTGGGTGGGAGCGGGGGCGTGCACGGTGTGGCCGCCGGTCTGCCCGGCCGACGGCATGCCGCCGGTCGGCTCGGTCCAGGGCAGGTCGAGGTTGAGGCGCCCGGTCTCGGCCACCAGTTCGGCGGCGGTGGGACGGGCCGACATGTCGCGGGAGACCGCGCGGTTGACGAGCGGGCGCAGCGCCTCGTGCATCCCGTCCATGTCGATCTCACCGTTGAGGATGCGGAAGAAGATGACCTCGAACGAACCGGCGCCGTAGGGCGGGCGTCCGGTCGAGGCGAAGGCGACGGTGCCGCCCCAGGCGTGCACGTCGGTGGCGGGGCCCAGGTCCGTGCCCTCGATGACCTCCGGGGACAGGTAGCTGGGCGTGCCGACGAACGTGCCGGTCTGGGTCAGCTTGGCGCCGTCCACGGCGTGCGCGATGCCGAAGTCGATGACGATCGGCTCACCGTTGGAGATGATCACGTTGCCGGGCTTGAGGTCGCGGTGGATCACGTCCACCGCGTGGATGTCCTTGATCGCCCGGGCCATGCCGGTGACGAAGCGGGTCAGAGCGCGGCCGCGCAGGGGGCCGTGGTCGGTGACGGTGGCGTCCAGGGTGGGCCCGGGGATGTACTCGGTGACCACCCAGGGCAGCTCGGCCTGGGTGTCCGCGTCGATGACCTCGGCCACGTTGGGGCTCTGCACACGGCGCATCGTCTCGACCTCGCGGGCGAGCCGGGCGCGTGCGATGTGGTCACCGGCGACCTCGGGCTTGAGGACCTTCACCGCGACGAACTGGTCGGTCCGGGGATCCTCGGCCTGGTACACCACACCCATGCCGCCGGCGCCGATGCGGCGGCGGATGACGTAGTGGCCGATGCGCTCCGGCAGTTCTTCACCCGTGGGGAAACCTGCCGACATTGCCATCGAGAACTCATCCCCTCAAAAGACCACATACCACCACGTCCAGCTTATCGGCCGGGGGGATGGGTCAACATTGGCTTGTGTGGCCCCTCCGAGGGGCCTGCGGTCTGTTCGGTCCCGCCGGAGGGGTGTGGGCGCCACACGCGCCACCGGGGACTCCGGGCGAACCGTCCGTCCTCGGACGACCATTGACGAGTATGACGGAAAAACCACGCGGGCGGTTCCCCGTCCCCCGTCCCGGTTGGCCGGTTCCGGACGTCTTCCCAGGGTCCCGCGCCGCCGGTCGACGCGACGAGGAGTCGAAGTGGCGACGAGGTGATGCGAGCCGGGGCAGGTGCCCGAGGCGGGACGCCGGGATGGACGCACTGACACTACCCGCCCCGAACTGCGCGGACACCCCCCAGGCGCCGAGGCGGACTGGGGGGGCCGGTCACAGCCGGGCTCAGCGTCCGACGAAGGTGGCCTTGCCGGGCCCCTGCTCGACGAAGCTCTTCATCCCGGCCTTCTGGTCCTCGGTGGAGAACAGGCCGGAGAAGTGCAGGCGCTCGATCTCCAGGCCGGTGTCCAGGTCGGTCTCCAGCCCCCGGTCGATCGCCTCCTTCGCGGCGGCCAGCGCCACGGCGGGACCGTCCACGTACTTCGCGACCAGGGCGACGGCGGCCGAGTAGACCTCCTCGTCGGGCACGACCTCGTCCACGAGGCCGATCTCCCGGGCCTCGTCGGACCGCACGTGGCGTCCGCTGAACACCAGGTCCTTCGCGCGGGCGGGACCGATCAGGCGCGGGAGCCGCTGGGTGCCGCCCGCGCCCGGGATGACGCCCAGCTGGATCTCGGGCTGGCCGAGCCGGGCCTTGGTGCCCGCCACCCGGAAGTCGGCGCACAGAGCCAACTCGCAGCCGCCGCCCAGCGCGTAGCCGCTGATCGCCGCGACCACGGGCTTGGGGATGCGGGCCACCGCCGTGAGGGCGTTCTGGAGCGCCCGCGAGTACTCCAGCATGCCGGCGTGGGTGAGGTCGGCCATCTCCTTGATGTCGGCCCCGGCCACGAACGCCCGCTCACCGCCGTAGAGCACCACCGCGCGCACGGAGGGGTCCGCGGACACGGCGGCGGCCGCCTCCGCGATCTCCCGGGTGACCGTGCCGTTCAGCGCGTTCAGCGCCTTGGGCCGGTCGATCCGGATGACGGCCACACCGGGGTTCTCCGGGTCGGCCTCGACGCGCACGAACTCGCTCACGTTCTCCACCTTCTTCGCTTCGACGTCAGTGTCCGCTGCTTACCTAACCACCCGCGTCAGCGGAAGAGCAGCACCAGGGTCCCCAGGCGGGCCGACAGGGCGTAGGCGGCCACCAACAGCAGGACGGTGCCCGCCAGCAGGAGGGTGTCGGCCGCCCGCCAGCGGCTGTACCGCGCGTGGGTGCGGGGTCCGGTGCCGAAGGCCCGCGCGTCCATCGCGGTGGCCAGCAGGGTCCCGGTCCGGATGGACCGCACCAGCAGCGCGAACAGCCGCCCGAAGAACAGCGAGACGATCCGCAGGGGGTTGCGTCCGGCTTCCAGGCCCCGCGCCCGACGGGCCAGGGTGATGGTCCGCCACTGGTCGGCGAGCAGCGGGATGAGCCGCAGCGCGGCGAGCACGCCCATGGCGGGGCGTTCGGGCACCCGGAGCCGCTGCACGAGGCCGTCGGACATCTCCGTGGGGTCGCTGCTGATCGCCGCGAGCAGTCCGGGCAGGGCGATGGCCAGCAGGCGCACCGCCGCGCCCACGGCGCCCTCCAGCCCCTGCTCGCCGTACAGGTAGTTGACCGCGCCGCTGCTGAGCCCCATGAGCAGGAAGGGCCCGCCCAGGACCAGCAGGGTGCGCCGGTCCACTCCGCTGAACGGCACGGTGACCAGCACCGCGAGCAGCACGACGCCGCCGGTGACGGCGTCGACCGCCGGGATCAGTCCGATACCGATCATCAGCGCGGCCAGCAGCTTGGCGGCCGGGTTCAGGCCGGTCAGCCAGTAGCGGGCACCGCCGCCCTCGGGCACGTCCAGGGTGAGGGTGTCCCCGCCCAGGGCGCGGGGCGGCACCGCGCGGTCCGTGTTCCGGGAACTCACGCGTCCCCCTCTCGGGCCGTCGCGGACCGGGCCGCCTCGACGGGCACCGCGCGCCCCTCGGCCACCCGCACCTCCACGTCCGTCAGACGGCGCAGGAGGAGTTCGTCATGGGTGGCCATGACCACGGCCCGCCCCTCGGCACGCAGGGCGCCGAGCAGCTCCACCAGTTCCGTCCAGGTTCGGGTGTCCTGGCCGAAGGTGGGTTCGTCCAGCACCAGCAGGTCCGGGGCGTGCGAGGGACCGGAGCTGAGCGCGGTCGCCACCGACAGGCGCCGTTTCTCCCCGCCGGAGAGCGTGTACGGGTGCACCTCGGCCAGCCGGGTCAGCCGCAGCCGCTCCATCAGCTCGCCCACCCAGGAGTCGGTCTCGGCCTCTCCCATCCCCGCGCGCAGCGGCGCGAAGCGGAGTTCGTCGCGGACCGTGGCGGTGACGAACTGGTCCTCCGCGTGTTGGAAGACCGTTCCCACGTGCCGGGCCAGACGGCGGGCGGGCCAACGCACGAGCGGGCGCCGGTCGGCCTCGGCCAGGGGACCGCGCGGCAGGACCTGGCCCCGGTGCGGGCGCGAGAGCCCGGCCAGCATGGTCAGGAGTGTGGACTTGCCCGCGCCGTTGGGTCCGGTCAGGGCGGTGGCGGTCCCGGCGGACAGGGTGACGTCTACGTCGTCGAGCACCGTCCTCCGAGGTGCGGCGCGCACACCCACCTGGAAGGGGGTGCGGGCGGTGACGCCGGCGGTCTCCACCAGCGGTGCGCCGCCGGGCCCGGGTGTGAGCTCGGGGGCGGGTTCGTTCCCGGGGATCCACACGCCCTGGTCGGCCAGCGAACGGCCGTGTTCCGCGAACACCCGCTCCGGGGTGCCGTCCGCGATCACTCCCCCGCCGGGTTCGACCACGACGACCCGGTCCACCAGGTCCACGACGTCGGCCACCCGGTGTTCGACCAGTACGAGGGTGGCCTCGGTCTCGTGGAGCAGGCGGGAGAGCAGGTCGCGGACGAGCACCGCCCCGGCGGGGTCGAGGTTGGCGGTGGGTTCGTCCAGGAGCAGCAGGCGCGGCCGCATGGCCAGCGCGCCGGCGATGACCAGGCGCTGTTTCTCCCCGCCGGAGAGGGCGCCCGTGGAGTGCCGGAGGCCGTAGGGGAAGCCGACCTCCGTCAGGGAGCGCTCGACCCGGGGCCAGATGTGCTCGGGGTCCACCCCCAGGTTCTCCAGTCCGAAGGCGACGTCGTCCCCGGCCCGGGCCATCACGAGCTGGGTCTCGGGGTCCTGGCTGACCAGCCCGACGCCGCCCCGGCCGCGGTCGGCGGGTGCTCCGTCCACCAGCAGCGAGCCCTCGTGCTCCCCGCTGATCGCGCCGTCCTCACCGGTGAGCCCGGCCAGGGAGTGCAGCAGGGTGGACTTGCCCGCGCCCGAGGCTCCGAGCAGCAGGACCCGCTCCCCCGGTTCGACGGTGAGGTCCACCCCGCGCAGGGCGTACGTGTCACGGCCGGAGTGCTTCCATCCCCAGCCGGAGAGTTCGACGCGCGCCCCTCGTGCGTTGGGTCGTGTCACGGTCAGCCCCTGGCCGAGGGGAAGGGGGCCAGCGCGCCGGACCTGGCCAGCGCGGTGGTGAGCAGGCGCGCGCCGACGCCCGCGATGACGGCCGCGCTGAGCACCACGATCACGCCGTAGGTGAGCTGGTACTCGATCGGCCAGGTGACGTTGTAGGCGATGTTGTCGCGGATGGCCGGGGAGAGCCCGGCGACGGCGGCGGCGAGCACGGCCACGCCCATGTTCCAGCGCCGGTAGGCGAAGGCGAGGAACACCAGTTCGGGCAGCAGCCCCTGGAGGGTGCCGTCGACGACGACCATGACCCCCCACTGGGTGCCCAGCACGGCCGAGACCGAGGCGGCGGCGATCGAGGTGAGCAGGGCCGCGCCGGGCTTGCGGATGATGAGGCCGCCGAGCACGCCGGAGATCAGCCACATGCCGTAGACGACGGCCTGCCCTGGCGGGAACGCGACGAACAGCGGTGTGGTGACCGACCAGACGATGTTCCACAGCCAGAAGACGACGCCGACCGCGACGCCGATGACGGCGGCGACGACGATGTCGACGGTGCGCCAGCTCCGGGCCTTCGCGAGGACCTCCCGGACGGGGCCCCCGGGTTCGGCGGTGGCTCCGGTGCCGGTCCCGCGGTTTTCGGTACTCATGATGGTTGGTGTCCCTTCGTCGGGGTGACGAGGGCCCATGTGGCCAAGAGCGCCGGTCGGGCGCGCGCTGACGCACGCACGACGGCGGTTTCCTACGACTTCCTTCGCTGGCATGACCCAGATCAGGTGTGTAAGGGTCTGCGGCCGGGTGCCGCACTCTCAGCGCTCACGCGCTCCCCTGTCGGATTGGCTCCATTATGGGGCAAACAGGACGCGCGGTGAAGACCTTCCCTCCTCCGGGACACGAAGAAGCGGGGGCGCGCCCGGCGGTGGTCGCCGGTCGCACCCCCGCTCGGGTGCCGTCAGGGGTGCCTCACGGCACCCGGGGTTCAGCAGCTCAGGTTCGACCCCGTGGTGGTGCCGAGGATCTGGGTGAACTGGGTGAACGTGTTGATGCGGCTCTGCACCTGTCCGGGGTTGCCGCCGTTGCACTCGATCGAGCCGTTGATGGAGCGGATCGACTCGCCGAAGCCGTGACCGTCGACGATGGCGGTGTGCCCCGACATCGTCCCGGCACCGGACTGGGTGTTCCAGAACCAGAGTCCGGTCCGCCAGGCGATCGAGGCGTCCTGCTCGACCAGGTAGGGGTTGTTCAGCAGGTCGATGCCGAGGGCGTCACCGGCGGCCTTGTAGTTGTAGTTCCAGCTCAGCTGGATCGGGCCCTTGCCGTAGTAGGCGGACTGGCCGGCCGGACAGCCGAAGGGCTGGCTCAGGTCGCAGTAGTGCGGGTAGTTGTCCTCGTTGATCTCCTTGATGTACACCAGCCCGCCGGTCTCGTGGCTGACGTTGGCCAGGAAGGCCGCGGCCTCGCGTCGCTGCACCTCGACGCTGCCGGTGTTGGTGAAGCCCGGGTAGGAGCTCAGGGCGGTGGTGAGGCCCGAGTAGGTGTAGAAGGGGTTCCGGTTCGGGAACATCTGGTTGAACTGGGCCTCGCTGACGACGAAGTCGTTCGGGCCCGGCTGCTCACCGCCTCCGCCGTCGCCGCAGGGGCCCTGGTCGGCCCAGACGTCCGAGGTTCCGGGACGCTCGTTCTGCGTCCACCACTTGGCGGTGTAGTTGCGGCCTTCGAAGGAGACCTGGCCGCCGCCGGTGTAGACGGAGGAGGAGCTCCAGGCGGTGGCGCAGGCGGTGGCCGCCTGCGCGGCGGCCACCGGGAGGGTAACGAGCACAGCCGCGATCGCGCCGAGCGCGGCGAGCTGACTCAGGAGACGTCGGATCACGTGATCACACTCCTAGGGTGCGGCGCTGCGTCCGACCGCGCGCCGCGGGGGGTGACGTCACCTAAGCAAGAGTGGTCTAGACCTGTCAAGGTCCAGACCACGGATCGTGAGAACCGGATGACGGTACGGATCGGGACGGCGGCCCGCGACCCGGCCCGGCGGTCACCGGTATCCCGTGGCCACCGGGCCGAGGCGCCGCCCAGGGACGCGTCCGGGGGCGCGTCCAGGGCGTGTTGTTCGGATGCCTCGCCGCCGGCGGCGGCGCCGGGGAACGATCCCCGGGACACGCCCCTAGGTTCCCTCGTCGTCGCCCGTACCGTCCGCGAGGTCCTCCGCGTCCTCGGAGCCCCCGCCGCCCTCCTCGTCCTCGTCGTCGCCGTCGCCGCCCCGCTGCTCGGGCGGCTCGGTCTTCGGGTCACCGAAGGCGCCCGGCGACCCCGCGAAGGTGTCCGACGGCAGGTGCTTGGTGGCGCCGCGCATGCTCTCCTGCCAGATCGGGCCCGGGAGGGTCCCGCCGTAGACGATCTCGAAGTGCTGCCCGCCGATCGTCACGCCCTGGAGCGGGTTCTCCTCACCGCCGCGCACGTCGCCCACGACCACCGCCGAGGCGAGGTTCGGCGTGTACCCGGCGAACCAGGCGTAGGCGGCCCCGTCCGTGGTCCCGGTCTTGCCCGCGGCCGGACGCCCCAGGTCCAGACCCTTGGCGGTGCCCCCGTCGAAGGTCTGCTGGAGCAGGTGGTTGACCCCGTCGGCGGCGTTCTGCTGGACCGTGCGCTCACACTCCGAGGTGGTCTTGAACTCCGTGCCGGTGCCCTCCTCGGTCACCATGCGCACCGGGCGCGGCTCGCAGTACTCGCCCCTCGCGGCGAAGGTCGCGTAGGAGGCGGCCACGGTCAGCGGGGACACCTCCTGGTCCCCGAGGGTGAAGGAGCTCCAGACCCCGAGATCGCCGCCGTCAGCGCGGTGCACCCCGGCCTTCTCCGCCATCTCCGAGGTCTCGCACAGGCCCACACGCTTCTGGAGCTGCGCGAAGTAGGTGTTCACCGACCCCTTGGTCGCGCTGATCATGTTGTGGCTGCCGTCGTCGCTCTCCCCCGCGTTGCGGACGCTCCACGAGGACATCCTCGTGCCCTCGCAGTCGGCCATGCCGCTGACGGACAGGTTCTTGGGCGAGGCGAAGCTGGTCCCGTACCCCAGGCCCTTCTCCAGCGCCGCCGCCAGCGTGTACGTCTTGAAGGTGGATCCGGCCTGGTACCCCAGGGACCCGCCGTCCTCCTGGTCCACGGCGAGGTTGAGGGAGGTCGTCCCGACCCGTTCGTCGTCGAACCCGTACCGCAGGTTCTGCACGAGCGCGCGCACGCGCCCGGAACCGGGCTCGACCATGGCCTGGGCGGCGAACTTCGTGGAGTCCTCGTGCGGGACCCGCTTGTCGACGGCGTCCTGGGCCGCGTCCTGCGCGGCGGTGTCGAGCGTGGTCCGCACGATCAGCCCGCCCTGGGCGATGCGCTGCTCGCGCTTCTCGACGGTGTCCCCGATCAGGTCCGAACTCCGCAGCCAGCGCATCGTGTAGTCGCAGAAGAACGGGTAGTCGCTCTCCGCGCAGCTGCCGCCGCGCGGGCTGGAGTCGATCCCCAGGCCCTTCTCCTTGTGTGCCTCGGCCTCGTCGGCACTGAGGGCGTCGGTGGCCACCATGCGGTCCAACACGAGGTTGCGGCGTTCGAGCGCCTCGTCGGGGTTGTTGAGCGGGTCGTAGAAGGAGGGGGCGCGCACCAGACCGGCCAGCATGGCGGCCTGCCCGGCGTCGAGGTCGGCGGCGGGGACGGAGAAGTACCGCTGCGCGGCGACCTCCACGCCGTGCGCCCCCGCGCCGAAGTAGGACAGGTTCAGGTACCCCTCCAGGATCTCGTCCTTGGTGAGGCGCTCCTCGACGTCGATGGCGTAGCGCAGTTCGGTCAGCTTGCGGCCCAGGTTCTGCGCGCTGGCGCCCTCGACCTCCTCCTCCGTCTCGGCGGTCTCGATGAGGAGGTTCTTCACGTACTGCTGGGTGATGGTGGAGCCGCCCTGTGTGTCGCCCTGGGCGGTGCGGGCGGCGGCGCGGATCACACCGCGCAGGTCCAGGCCCTTGTGCTCGTAGAAACGGTCGTCCTCGATCGCCATGAGGGCCGTGCCCACCCACGGGCTGATCTCGTCGAGGCCCACCACGCGGCGTTCGCGTTCGGCGACCTCCGCGAAGGGGGTGCCGTCGTCGGCGGTGAGCAGGACCCGGGAGGACAGGCTGGGCACGTCCAGGTCGCCGGGCAGGGACATGAACCCCGCAGCCGCGTCCCGCGCGACCAGTCCGACACCGCCCACCCAGGGCATGACCAGGGCCGCTGACAGGAGCCCGGCGACGGCCCCGAGCCCGGAGAGTCTGAGCAGGGCCTCTCGCCGGTCCTGCGGCTGGTCGTGCTTCAGGAACCCCCGGATCGCCTCCAGGAACGGACCTCCCTGGTTCGACTCCGTCACGTCGCCCCCCTACGGCCGTGTGCTGTCCGCTCGCCGCGCGACACGAACACTGCGACGCCCAGACTCGCAGCCGCTACGCAAAGGGAAGTCCGTCAAATCAGGCGTGTTAGCGAAAACCTTCCTCAATCCACGGCAAAGCTGGCAGATCGTGCATGGCACGCATGCCCGGATGGATCATCCGAAACCAACCATCCCTTTACTCGACGTCAAGATGATTCGACGCAGGAGGCCGGAGAGACAGGAGGCGGGCGGTCCGGATATGGGACGAATGATTCCCAGGGGACCCGTCGGACACACGTGAATGTCCGGAATGCAGCCCGGCTGCCCTTCCTCACATTTGAACAGCCCTACCCAACACCGCCCCTCCGCCAACATGTGACCTGAATTTTCGGAATTTTCATGACGGGGAATACGAAAACAACCACAGAGGCGCCTGAATCGCTTGATGTCGTATGCCCGCAATGCGAGGTTCACCGAGGTGAATCGCGGCAAATACCAGGTCTTTGCGCCCTCGCCTAGAGTGGCGAGGATCACATTAATTCTGCGGCCTCGACACTCTGCCAAACCCCACTAGAGGGCCGACGATAGACAGCGGAGGGCACCGAAGCCGCAATCCGGACAGATTCCGAACCGAGCCTTCGTTAACTCCGTCTTTCCTTTGATTAACTCCCGGTTATTTATGCGCGGATCCTTGTGCGCGCCATCCCATAACGCCCGAACCACGACAATGACGGTGTAGCCAGTGATCGGACGACTGCCCATCCTCGACATCTCTCCAGACAACGGCCTGGGGCCCGTGAAAGCCGTTCCCGGCGAGCGCTTCACCGTGTCCGCCACCGTCATCCGCGAGGGCCACGACTCCCTCGCCGCGGGCGTCGTCGTCCACTCCCCCCGGGGCCGCCGCGAGGCGCTGGTCCCCATGCGTGAGCGGGCCCCCGGCACCGACCGGTACGAGGCCGAGATCAGCCTTCCCGGTGAGGGGAACTGGTCCTTCTCGGTCGAGTCGTGGAGCGACCCCTTCGCCACCTGGCTCCACGTCGCACGCGTGAAGCTCCCCCTGGACACCGACACCGCGCTGGTCCTGGAGGAGGGCGCCCGCCTCCTCGCCCGGGCCGGTCGGCGCACCCCCCGCACCCCCGCCCTGAACAACGCCGCCAGGACGCTGCGCGACACCTCCCGTGCCCCTCTGGAGCGTTTCGGGGCCGCCGTCACCGACGAGGTCCTCGCGGAGATGGAGCGCAACCCCCTGCGCGAACTCGTCACCCGCTCCAAGCGCACCAAGGTCGTCGTCCACCGCGAACGCGCCCTCTTCGGTTCCTGGTACGAGTTCTTCCCCCGCTCGGAGGGGGCGCAGGTCGACACCGCCCCCGGCCAGGAGGTCTCCGGCACCTTCGCCACCGCCGCCAAGCGCCTGCCCGCCATCGCGGACATGGGCTTCGACGTCGTCTACCTGCCGCCGATCCACCCCGTCGGGGACTCCCACCGCAAGGGCCGCAACAACACGCTCCAGCCCGGACCGGGCGACCCCGGCTCGGTGTGGGCGATCGGCTCATCCGACGGCGGCCACGACGCCGTCCACCCGGGCCTGGGCACCCTGGCCGACTTCGACGCCTTCGTGGCCGAGGCCCGTGACCACGGTCTGGAGATCGCCCTCGACCTGGCCCTCCAGTGCTCCCCCGACCACCCCTGGGTGGCCGAGCACCCGGAGTGGTTCAGCAGGCGGGCGGACGGGTCCATCGCCTACGCCGAGAACCCGCCGAAGAAGTACCAGGACATCTACCCGCTCTGCTTCGACCACGACTTCGAGGGCCTCTACAGGGAGTGCCTGCGGGTGGTCCGGCACTGGATCGACCACGGTGTGCGGATCTTCCGCGTCGACAACCCGCACACCAAGCCGGTCGCCTTCTGGGAGCGGCTGCTGGCCGACGTGGCCAGGCACGACCCGGACGTGCTCTTCCTCGCGGAGGCCTTCACCCGCCCCGCGATGATGCGCACCCTGGCCAAGGTCGGCTTCCACCAGTCATACACCTACTTCACCTGGCGCAACGGCAAGGACGAGCTCACCGACTACCTCACCGAGCTCAGTCAGGAGACCGCGCACTACCTGCGCCCCAACCTCTTCACCAACACCCCGGACATCCTCAACGCGTACCTCCAGGAGGGCGGCCGCCCCGCCTTCGAGGCGCGCGCGG
This sequence comes from Nocardiopsis sp. iso_238, assembly GCF_056173325.1. Classification (NCBI taxonomy): domain Bacteria; kingdom Bacillati; phylum Actinomycetota; class Actinomycetes; order Streptosporangiales; family Nocardiopsidaceae; genus Nocardiopsis; species Nocardiopsis sp. iso_238. The sequence goes on from NZ_CM149668.1 coordinate 4,998,278, forward strand.
TGCTCGCGGCGCTGCTCTCGCCCACCTGGGGGATCTACTCGGGCTTCGAACTGTGCGAGAACACCCCCGCCGCGCCCGGCAGCGAGGAGTACCTGGACTCGGAGAAGTTCCAGTACCGGCCGCGCGACTGGGCCGCCGCCGACGCCTCCGGGGACACCATCGCCCCGCTGGTCACCCGGCTGAACGCGCTGCGCCGGGCCCACCCCGCCCTGCGCGAGCTCCGCAACCTGCGCTTCCACCAGGTGGACCGGCCCGAACTCGTGTGTTTCTCCAAGCACCGGACCGGCGCCCCCGGTGAGCCCGACGACGTCGTGATCGCCGTCGTCAACCTCGACCCGCACCACGCCCGCGAGGCCACGGTGCACCTGGACCTGCCGTCGATCGGCCGCACGTGGGAGGAGGACCTCAGGGTGACCGACGAACTGACCGGCCGAACGTACACCTGGCGAGCGGACAACTACGTCCGGCTCGACCCGGCGACCGGACCGGCGCACGTGTTCACCGTCCACGGCAGATGACGGGCCCTGGCGAGGCGGGCGGACACCCGGACCGGGTGCCGTCCCCTCCATCGTGCGAAAAGCCTGTTGATCCGACGTCGAACATTCTTGGTGGGGAGCAGTAGATGAGCAACGACGAGCCCGGACCCGTCGCCCACGAGCACGCCGAACACGGTCCGCTCGCCCCGGCCACCGGGGCCGCCACCGGCCCGCTCATGTCCACCGGCGGCACCAGTGATCCCCACTGGTTCAAGCACGCCGTCTTCTACGAGGTACTCGCGCGCGGGTTCTTCGACTCCAACGGAGACGGCACCGGTGACCTCACCGGGCTCGTGCGGAAGCTGGACTACCTCCAGTGGCTGGGCATCGACTGCATGTGGCTGCTGCCGATGTACGAGTCGCCGCTGCGAGACGGCGGGTACGACATCTCGGACTACTTCAAGATCCTCCCCGAGTTCGGCAACACCGCCGACTTCGTGGAGCTCCTGGACGAGGCCCACCGCCGAGGCATCCGGGTCATCACCGACCTGGTCATGAACCACACCAGCGACCAGCACCCGTGGTTCCGGGCCTCACGGGAGGACCCGGACGGCCCCTACGGCGACTTCTACGTGTGGTCGGACAGCGACGAGCTCTACGACGAGGCCCGGATCATCTTCGTCGACACCGAGACGTCCAACTGGACCTACGACGAGGTCCGTGGCCAGTACTACTGGCACCGCTTCTTCTCCCACCAGCCGGACCTCAACTTCGAGAACCCGGCGGTGCAGGAGGCGATCCTGGAGGTCCTGCGCTACTGGCTGGACCTGGGCATCGACGGGTTCCGCCTGGACGCCGTGCCGTACCTGTACGAGCGCGAGGGCACCAACTGCGAGAACCTCAAGGAGACCCACGAGTTCCTCAAGCGGGTGCGCGCCGAGGTGGACCGCCTGTACCCGGACCGGGTGCTGCTGAGCGAGGCCAACCAGTGGCCGTCGGAGGTCGTCGACTACTTCGGTGACTTCGAGTCCGGCGGCGACGAGTGCCACATGAACTTCCACTTCCCGTTGATGCCGCGCATGTTCATGGCGGTGCGGCAGGAGCAGCGGTTCCCGATCTCGGAGATCCTCGCCCAGACCCCGGAGATCCCCCGCAACTGCCAGTGGGCGATCTTCCTGCGCAACCACGACGAGCTGACCCTGGAGATGGTCACCGACGAGGAGCGCGACTACATGTACTCCGAGTACGCCAAGGAACCCCGCATGCGCGCGAACGTGGGGATCCGGCGGCGGCTCGCGCCCCTGTTGGACAACGACCGCAACCAGATCCAGCTCTTCACCGCGCTGCTGCTCTCCCTGCCCGGGTCGCCGGTCCTGTACTACGGCGACGAGATCGGCATGGGCGACAACATCTGGCTGGGCGACCGGGACGCCGTCCGCACGCCCATGCAGTGGAACTCCGACCGCAACGCCGGGTTCTCCCGGAGCGATCCCGCCCGCCTGTACCTCCCGATGATCATGGACCCGGTGTACGGCTACCAGGCGGTCAACGTGGAGTCGCAGCGCGAGAACCCGGGGTCGCTGCTGAACTGGACGCGCCGGATGATCCAGATCCGCAAGCGCCACCCCGTGTTCGGCACCGGGGAGTTCACCGAACTGAACGCCACGAACCCCAGCGTGCTGGCGTTCATCCGGGAACACGGCGACGACCGGATGCTGTGCGTGAACAACCTGTCCCGGCACCCGCAGCCCGTGGAGCTCGACCTGTCCCGGTACGCCGGGGTCAGCCCCGTCGAGTGCGTGGGCGGGGTGAGCTTCCCGGAGATCGGTGAGCTGCCGTACCTGCTCACCCTCCCCGGCCACGGCTTCTACTGGTTCCAGCTCCCTGCCGAGCGCGCCGCCGCGCCGGGTGCCGGGGACCGTGAGGAGGCCCCCACCTACGGCCTGCCCTCGGCGGGGGTCAGCGCCCGGAACGCCTTCGACACCGGCCACCGCACCGCGTCCACCACCGCGTCCGGCGCGCGACCCGGGGACGGTGGCGGGAAGGGACACGGGCCTTACTGAGATGTCGCAGCTAGAAGAACTCCTGGCGGTCTGGCTTCCCCGGCAACGATGGTTCTCCGGTAAGGGGATACCGATCCAGCGGGTCCGGATCGAGAGCAGGTACACCCTGGTCTCGGCCGGTCCCGGCGGACCTGATCTGAACGTCCTCGTCGTGCAGGCGGGGCAGCGCGGCCTCAACTCCCGCTACCAGGTGCTGCTCGGCTCGCGCCCGCCCCGCTCCCTGCCGCCCGACCTGGCCCGCGCCGCCATCGGCGTGTGCCAGGTCTCGGGCGGCCGCCCACGGGTGGTGTACGACGCCGCGCACGACCCGCAGCTCACGGCGCTGCTGTTGGAGCGGTTCACCCGCGGCGGGGACGCGGAGCGGCGCGGCCGGGTGCGGTTCCGTACCCTGCCTGGCGCCAGCGTGGAGGCGATCGGCCCGGGGCGGCTGCTCACCGGGGAACAGTCCAACACCTCCCTGGTGTACGGGCGGGACTACGTCCTCAAGACCTTCCGCAGACTCTGGCCGGGCCGCAACCCGGACCTGGAACTCAACATGGCGCTGTCCGGCTCGCCGTACGTGGCGCGCCCGTGCGGGTGGATCGAGGCGGACCTGTCCGGCCACTCGACGCCGACCACGCTCGCCCTGCTCCAGACCTTCGTCCCGGACGCCACGGACGGGTGGGTGATGGCCACGGCCAACGTCCGCACGCTGCTGGACGGCGCGAACGCGGACTTCAGCGCGGAGTCCGCCCGGCTGGGGCGCACCACCGCCGCGGTGCACAGCTCCCTCGCCAAAGCACTGCCCACCGACGTGCTGTCACCGAACGCGGCGGGCGAACTGGCCGACGCCATGGTGGAGCGCCTGGCCATGGCCAGCGCGGAGGTCCCCGAGCTGGCGGAGCACGCTCCCCGGGTGATGGAGGCCTACGCGGACTTCGCCGGGTTGGACGAACCGCTGCCGATCCAGCGCGTGCACGGCGACTACCACCTGGGGCAGGTCATCCGGCCCGCGTCCGGGTGGGTGCTGCTCGACTTCGAGGGCGAGCCGACCGTGTCGGTGCGCGAGCGCCAGCGGCTGTCCAGCCCGCTGCGGGACGTGGCCGGGATGCTGCGCTCCTTCGACTACGCGGCCGGGTTCCTGCTGGTCGAACAGGACGACGACCCCGACCTCGCGTGGGCCGCGCGGGACTGGGCGCGGCGCAACAGGGAGGCCTTCTGCCGGGGCTACGCCGACGGGGGCGGCGCCGATCCGGAGAAGCACCTCACCGTGCTGCGGGCCTTCGAGTTCGACAAGGCCGTCTACGAGGTGCTGTACGAGGCCCGGAACCGGCCCAACTGGCTCCGGGTGCCACTGGAGTCCATCGCCACCGCCGCCGGGTCGCCACGGGTGCCCGGCTGACCAGCGGGGCGGCCGCCGTTCGCGAACGGCGGCCGCCCCGTCCGCCGTTCCGGCCCGAGCCATCGCTTCACCGCCTCCCGCCATCCGACCACCACGAGTCATCACGGAGTCGAATTGTCACCGCGCACGACCAGGAAGTCCGCGACAGCCGACGAGCAACCGGCGGAGGCGCCGAAGAAGGCCGCCACCCGGAACACGAAGGCGAAGCCCTCGGCCGCGAAGAAGGAGACGGCGGCCCGGAGCACGAAGGCGACGCCCGGGAAGTCCACCACCGGGAACACCGAGAAGAAGGTTCCGGCGGCCCGGAAGGCGTCGGCCACCGGGAGCACCGGGAAGAAGCCCGCCGCGAAGAGTGCGGCAGGGAAGGGCTCCGCGGGGAAGACCGCGAAGAAGCCCGCGGCCAAGCGGACCCGCACACCCGCCGCGGTCTCCGCCGAGCTGGCCGCCGAACTCGACCGGGTCGTGGACGGCTGGCACCACGACCCGCACTCGGTTCTCGGCCTGCACGGCCGTGACCTGCGGGTCCTACGCCCCGGAGCGGTCGAGGTGGACGCCGTCCTGCCCGACGGCACCAGGGTCGGGCTGACCCACCGCCACCGGGGCGTCTTCTCCGCCCGGCTCCCCGCCCGCACCGCCGACTACCGGATCGCCGTCCGCTACGAGGAGGGCGGCCCCGAACGGGTGGAGGCCGACGCCTACCGGGCGGGCCCCACCCTGGGCGAGCTCGACCTGCACCTGATCGGTGAGGGCCGCCACGAGGAGCTGTGGCGGGCACTCGGCGCGCACACGACCACGGTCGAGAGCCCCATGGGCGAGATCCCCGGCACGCGCTTCGCCGTCTGGGCGCCCGACGCCCGGGGCGTGCGGGTGATCGGGGACGTCAACTACTGGAGCGGGATCGCGCACCCCATGCGCAGCCTGGGCGCCAACGGCGTGTGGGAGCTGTTCGTGCCCGGCATGGGCGACGGCGACCTGTACAAGTTCCAGGTCCTGGGCGCCGACGGGCACTGGCGGGACAAGGCCGACCCCATGGCGCGCCGCACCCAGGTGCCTCCGGCGACGGCGTCGGTGGTCACCACCTCCGAGCACGTGTGGACCGACGAGCAGTGGATGGCCGAGCGCAAGGGCGTGGAGCCGCACCGCGCTCCGATGAGCGTGTACGAGGTGCACCTGGGCTCCTGGCGTCCGGGGCTGGACTACCGGGAGCTGGCCGAGCAGCTGGTGGAGTACGTCGTCGACCTCGGCTTCACCCACGTGGAGTTCCTGCCTGTGGCGGGGCACCCGTTCGACGGTTCGTGGGGCTACCAGGTCACGTCGTACTACGCGCCGACGCCGCGCTTCGGGAGCCCCGACGAGTTCCGGCACCTGGTGGACTCCCTGCACCGGGCCGGGATCGGGGTGTTCCTGGACTGGGTGCCCGCGCACTTCCCCAAGGACGAGTGGGCGCTGGCCCGGTTCGACGGCACGGCGCTGTACGAGCACCCGGACCCCCGGCGCGGCGAGCACCCCGACTGGGGAACGCTGATCTTCAACTACGGGCGGACCGAGGTGCGCAACTTCCTCGTCGCCAACGCCCTGTACTGGCTGGAGGAGTTCCACGTCGACGGCCTCCGGGTCGACGCGGTGGCGTCGATGATCTACCTCGACTACTCGCGGGACTCCGGTCAGTGGGAACCGAACGCGTTCGGCGGCCGGGAGAACCTGGAGGCGATCGACTTCCTCAAGGAGCTCAACACCACGGTCTACCGGCGCAACCCGAACGTGGCGATGATCGCGGAGGAGTCCACGGCCTACACCGGCGTGACCCAGCCCGTGGACCAGGGCGGGCTCGGGTTCGGGCTGAAGTGGAACATGGGCTGGATGCACGACTCCCTGGAGTACGTGAAGAAGGAGCCGGTCCACCGCAAGTACCACCACAACGACATCACCTTCTCGATGGTCTACGCCTACAGCGAGAACTACGTGCTGCCGCTGTCGCACGACGAGGTGGTGCACGGCAAGCAGGCGCTGTTCAACAAGCCGCCCGGTGACGAGTGGCAGCGCGCCGCGACGCTGCGGGCGCTGCTGTCGTTCATGTGGTCGCACCCGGGCAAGCAGCTGCTGTTCATGGGCGGCGAGATCGCCCAGGGGGACGAGTGGTCGCACGAGGAGGGCGTGCCGTGGTGGCTGCTCCAGTTCGAGCACCACGCGGGGGCGCAGCGGCTGGTCAGGGCGCTCAACGACGCCTACCGGCCGCGTCCGGCGCTGTGGTCGCTGGACACCGACCCGGCGGGCTTCCGCTGGCTGGACGGCGGTGACCACGAGGGCAACACCCTGAGCTACCTGCGCCACGGCGAGGACGGCTCCGTGCTGGCGTGCGCGGTGAACTTCTCACCAGTGCCCCGCCCGAACTGGCGTGTGGGCCTGCCCTCCGAGGGCCGCTGGACGTCGGTGCTCAACTCCGACGAGCCGCGCTTCGGCGGTTCCGGCCACGAGGCGCCCGCGTCCGTCGAGGCCGAACACCAGGAGTGGCACGGGCAGCCGTTCTCGGCCGAGATCACCCTGCCACCGCTGGGCGCGGTCTGGTTCGAGCCCCAGCGCTGACCCGTTCGCACCGGCCCCGGGGAGTCGTCCACAGGCGACGCCCCGGGGCTTTCGCGTGCCCCGGATTCCTGTTCTCCTGAGAGAACCCATCAACCCACCACCGGCCACTCTGTACAACCCCGGCGGAGCCCCTGGCCAGCACGGCACTTCACCTCGGGCCCGCCACGTGTTCTCTTGTCCCCCACACGTGTGTCCCCCGACACAGGCACGACCGTTGGGAGCCCCCTCCATGTCCAACACGAGTCCGGGTTTCGTCAGGGTCCTGGGCAGGGCCGACGTCCTCGCCCTGGCCTTCGGCGCGATGATCGGCTTCGGCTGGATCGTCCTGACCGGCGACTTCATCGACGCTGCGGGCAGCGGCGGCGCCGCGCTGGCCTTCGTGATCGGCGGCGTGGTGATGGCCCTCGTCGGCCTCACCTACGCCGAGCTGGTCTCCGCCATGCCGCACGCGGGCGGTGAGCACCACTACGCCATGCGCGCCATCGGCCCGAAGGGCGCCTTCGTCGCCTCCTGGGCCATGGTGCTGGGGTACGTCTCGGTGGTCGCCTTCGAGGCGGTCGCCGTTCCCCAGACCCTCGTCTACCTCTTCCCGAACATCGAGGTCGGCCACCTGTGGACGATCGCCGGGTACGACGTCCACGCCAGCCTCGTGGCCATCGGCGTGCTGAGCGCGGTGGCCATGACGGCCCTCAACTACGTGGGGATCAGACCGGCCAGCGTGTTCCAGGGCGTCACCGTCCTGTTCCTGCTGGCGGCGGGCGTGGCGATGCTCACCGGCGCCTTCGTGGGCGGTTCCGCCGCGCACATGGAACCCCTTTTCACCGGCGGGGTCTCCGGGATGTTCGTGGTGCTGGTCGCCGTCCCGTTCCTGTTCGTGGGCTTCGACGTCATCCCGCAGTCCGCCTCGGAGATCAAACTGCCCCACCGCCTGGTCGGGTCGCTCCTAGTGGTCTCGGTCTTCTGCGCGACCGCCTGGTACGTGATGGTGATGCTGACCGCCGGAGCCGGGATGCCCTCCGCCGACCTCCTGGGCTCCGAGCTCGCCTCGGCCGACGCCATGGCCGCCATGTGGAACAGCGCCGCCATGGGCAACCTCCTCGTCCTGGGCGGCGTGGCCGGTCTGCTCACCAGCTGGAACGCCTTCCTCATCGGAGGCAGCCGCCTCATCTACGCGATGGCCCGGTCCCGGATGCTCCCCTCCTGGTTCGGTGAGCTGCACCCGCGCTTCCGCACCCCCGCCAACGCGGTGCTGTTCATCGGCGCCCTCTCGGTCCTGGCCCCGCTCTTCGGCCGCCCGATGCTCGTCTGGCTGGTCAACGCGGGCGGGCTCAACATCGTCGTGGCCTACCTGACGGTGGTGGTGTGCTTCCTGGTGCTGCGCCGCCGTGAACCGGAGATGGAGCGCCCGTTCCGGGTCCGCGCGGGCACCCCCACCGGCGTCGCCGCCTTCGTGCTGGCCTTCGGCCTCTTCCTGCTCTACCTGCCGGGCATGCCCGCCGCACTGGGCTGGCCCCACGAGTGGGTCATGGTCCTGGTCTGGTGGATCGGCGGCGCCGCCCTGATGTGGCGCCTCCCCCGGGTCAGTCCGGGCCCGGACGCCGAGGCGCGCCTCATCGAGATCATCGACGCCCGCGACGAGGCCCGAAGATCCCCCACCCCCTGAGCCCCAGCCGGTACCGCCCCCTCCGGTCCGTCGGTCCCCTGGGAAATCGCCTGTCAGCGCGGAGCCGGGGGCGGTAGCATGCCCGACATGACGCGGGTGTGCTTCGCCACCATGACGGGCCGGATGATGACGTCGTCCGGCCTTCCTCGCGTGCTCTGAGACCCTGTTCGCGGATAGGCCCCAGCGGGCCTTCCCGACAGCGGGCACCCGACGGGGCCGGAAAGGCTCCCACCATGGGCCGCTACTACGTGACCACCGCAATTCCCTATGTCAACGGCGCTCCGCACGTGGGCCACGCCCTCGAGCTGGTCCAGGTCGACGCCCTCGCCCGGTACCACCGGGAGATCGGCGACGAGGTCCGGGCGCAGACCGGAACCGACGACAACTCCCTGAAGAACGTACTGAGCGCCCGGGAGGCCGGGCTGGACACGGCCGAGTACGTCGACCTGGTCTCCCGCCGCTTTCTGGACCTGTCCGGGCCGCTCGGCCTGTCCTTCGACGACTCCGTCCGCACCGCCTTCGACCCCCGCCACCGACCTGGGGTGGAGCGGTTGTGGAACGTCTGCCTGGAACGCGGGGACCTGTACCGCCGGAGCTACACCGGGCTCTACTGCACGGGCTGTGAGCGGTTCTACTCACCCGGAGAGCTGCCCGAAGGCCGTTGTCCCGAACACCGGATCACACCCGAGAGGGTCGAGGAGGAGAACTGGTTCTTCAGGCTCAGCGGGTACCAGGACCGGCTGAGGGACCTGGTGGCCTCGGGTGAACTGCTGGTGGAGCCCGACTTCCGCTGCCGGGAGGTGCTGTCCTTCATCGACGCGGGACTGGAGGACTTCAGCGTCTCCCGGAGCGTGGAACGCGCCCACGGCTGGGGCATCCCCGTCCCAGGCGATCCGAGCCAGGTGGTCTACGTCTGGTACGACGCGCTGGCCAACTACGTCACCGGCCCCGGCTACGGCACCGACCCCGAAGGGCACGACCACTGGTGGACCGGCGCCGACCAGCGCGTGCACGTGATCGGCAAGGGCATCCTGCGGTTCCACGCCGTCTACTGGCCCGCCCTGTTGCTCTCGGCCGGACTGTCGCTGCCCACGACGGTCCTGGTGCACGAGTACCTGACCGTCGACGGCGAGAAGATCAGCAAGTCGACCGGGAGCGCCGTGGACCCCGTCGCCGTGGTCGAGGCCTTCGGCACCGACGCGCTGCGCTGGTGGCTCCTGCGCGACGTCGGCCGCTCGGGCGACACGGACTTCACCGAGGCACGCCTGGTCACCCGCCATGACGAGGATCTGGCCAACACCATCGGCAACCTCGTGAACCGGACCGTCACCATGGTCGCCAGGTACCGCTCCGGGCGGGTCCCGCACCAGGTGGACAGCGGACCCTCCCTGGCCGACGCCCGTGCCGGGGCCGCGCGGCAGGTGGACGCGGCGGTACGCGCCCACGACCTGCGCGCGGCCACCGGGGCCATCGTCGCGCTCGCGGACGGGGGCAACCGGTACGTGGCCGACCACGAACCGTGGGCCCTCGCCCGCGAGGAACGATCCGGGGCCGACCCCGCGGCCCTGGACGGTGTTCTGCGAGAACTCGTGGAGACCTGCCGCGAGGTGGCCAGGGTGCTTCGGCCCTTCCTCCCCGACGCCGCTGAACGCCTCAATGCGCAGCTGGGCGGGGGCGCCGACCTCCTGCCTCCGCCCAGCCCCGTGTTCCGCAGGCTCGGGTGACCGGGCTCAGTTCACCCAGCCGTGCCAGGAGGTCAGGCGGCGGACCGCCTCGTCGAGCACCTCGTCCTTCTTGCAGAAGGCGAAGCGCAACAGGTGGCGTCCCTCGTCCTCGCGGTCGTAGAACACCTTCGCGGGAACCGCCGCCACGCCCGCCTGGCGGGGCAGGGAGCGGGCGACGTCCACGCCGTCCGCGTACCCGAGCGGGCGGATGTCCGTCATCAGGAAGTAGGTGCCCTCGCAGACGCTCACGTCGAACCCGGCCCGGGTCAGGCCCGCCGCGAGCCGGTCCCGCTTGCCCTGGAGCGCGAGCCGCTGCCGCTCGATCCACTCCCCCTCGTTGTCCAACGCGTCCGCGATGGCCAGCTGGAGCGCGCCGTTGGCGGAGAAGGTGAGGAACTGGTTGACCGTGCGCACGGCCCGGACCAGGGGTTCCGGGCCCGTGACCCAGCCGGTCTTCCACGCGGTGACGGCGAACGTCTTGCCCACGGAGGAGATCGACAGGGTCCGCTCCCGCATACCCGGCAGCGTGGCCAGCGGCACGTGCTGGCGGTCGTCGAAGGTGAGGAACTCGTACACCTCGTCGGTGACCGCGAGCAGGTCGTGCTCGCGGCACACCCCGGCGATCACCTCCAGTTCGGCGGGTGTGAACACCGTGCCGGTGGGGTTGTGCGGGGTGTTGACCAGGATCAGCCGGGTGCGCGGGGTCACCGCCGCGCGGAGCTCGGCCGGGTCGAAGGTGAAGCGTCCGCTCTCCGGGTCGCAGCGCAGCGTCACCGGGCGGCGCCCCCCTCCGGCCAGGGAGATCGTCGCGGCGTAGGAGTCGTACATCGGCTCGAAGACGATCACCTCGTCCCCGGCCTCCACCAGGGCCAGCATCGAGGCGGCGATCCCGGCCGTGGCGCCGACCGTCACGTACACCTCGGATTCCGGGTCGAACTCCAGGCCGTAGTGGCGGGAGCGGTAACGGCTCACCGCCTCGCGCAGCTCGGCCCGGCCCGGCCCTGGCGGGTACTGGTTCACCCCCGCCAGGATGTTGCGGGAGGCGCTCTCCAGGAGGGAGCGCGGACCGTCGGTGTCGGGGAAACCCTGCCCGAGGTTCACGGACTCGGTCTCCACGGCCAGGCGCGTCATCTCGGCGAAGATCGTCTCACCGTACTGGCGCATGCGTTCGATCAGAGGTTCATCCACCCGTCGAGCGTATCCACCCGACACCGCTTCGTCGTCCCCGGGCACGACGAAGGCCCCCGGTCTCGTCGCGCCCAGTCCATCGCTGGGTGCCACGAGGTCGGGGGCCCGACCCGTCGCTACGGCAGAAGCAGGCTCAGCACGATCCAGACCACCGGACCCGCGATGAGCAGCGAGTCGATGCGGTCCATGAGACCGCCGTGGCCCGGCATGAACCGGCCCATGTCCTTGACACCGAGGTCGCGCTTGAAGAGCGACTCGATGAGGTCACCGACCGTGGCCGCCAGCACCACGGCCAGGCCCAGGACCACGCCGACCCACCAGGGGCCGCCCAGCAGCAGGGTCACGCACAGCGCGCCCGCCACCGCGCAGCCCACCACGGAGCCGCCGAAACCCTCCCAGGTCTTGTTCGGGCTGATGACGGGCGCCATCTTGTGCCGCCCCAGCAGGATCCCGGCGAAGTACCCGCCGATGTCGCTGGAGATCGTCACGAGGATGAACACCACGAGCCGGTACTGGCCGTCCTCGGGATGCGCGATGAGCAGCATCCACGTGGCCAGCATGAACGGCAGGTACACCAGGACGAACAGGTTCGCCGACGCGTCGGCGACGAACCCCTCGGCCCCGCCCCTCAGCCGCCAGACCAGGCAGGAGATCGCCGTGAGGGCGGCGATGCCCGCCAGCCAGTCCGCGCCGCCGAAGTAGGCTCCGGCCTGCATGGCCACCCCGCCCACGGCCAACGGGACCACGGCCAGGGTCATGCCCTTGCCTCCGAAGGCGCGGTTGAGCTCGCGCAGACCGATCAGCACCCCGAGCGAGGTGATGATCGTGAACAGCTGCGGCCACGGGAAGACCGAGAAGAACACGAGCGCGCCCAGGGCGCACCCGCTGGCGATGGCCACCGGGAGGTTGCGACCGGTCTTGACCGGTTCACCCCCCGGCTTGTGCAGCACGAAGCGCTGCCCGGCGGCCGTGTCCGAGGTGGGGTCGCCCGCCCCGGACGGGGGAATGTCGTCGGGTCTGTGCTCCGGTGAGTGGTCATCGCCTCCGGAACCCTTGGAAGGTGTGCTCACCGGCTAAACCTCGAGAAGATCAGATTCCTTGTGCTTCAACAGCTCGTCGATGGCGGCGACGTACTTCTGGGAGAGCTCGTCCAGCTCGGCCTGGGCGCGGTGCGCCTCGTCCTCACCGAGGTCACCGGCCTTGACGGCCTTCTCGAAGCTGTCCTTGGCGCGACGGCGCACGTTGCGGATCGAGACCTTGCTGTCCTCGGCCTTGGTGCGCGCGACCTTCACGTACTCCTTGCGGCGCTCCTCGGACAGGTCCGGGAACACCACGCGGATGACCTGGCCGTCGTCCGAGGGGTTGACGCCGAGGTCGCTGTTGCGGATCGCGTTGATGATCTCGGTCCGCGCGTTCACGTCGAACGGGGAGATGACGACCATCCGCGGCTCCGGCACCGAGAACGACGCCAGCTGGTTGATCGGCGTGCGGGCACCGTAGTAGTCGACGGTGATCTTGTTGAAGGTGGCCGGGGTGGGACGGCCGGTCCGGATCGTGGCGAAGTCCTCCTTCGCGACGACCACGGCCTTCTCCATCTTCTCCTCGGCCTCAAGGAGGGTTTCTTCGGTCATTGTGGACGCTCCCGGGTTCTCGGCTGGGTGTTCGTGGCTTGTGGTCGCGGCCGGACCGTCCGCTAGGCGGAGACGGGGCCGACGATGGTGCCGATCTTCTCACCGCGGACGGCGCGCAGGATGTTGCCCTGGCTCATGAGGTCGAAGACGACGATGGGCAGCCCGTTGTCCATGCACAGGCTGACGGCCGTGGCGTCCATGACCTTGAGGCCGCGGGTGAGGACCTCGTTGTAGTTGAGCTTGTCGAACTTGACCGCGTCCGGGTTGCGCTGCGGGTCGGAGTCGTAGACGCCGTCGACCTGGGTGCCCTTGAGGACCGCCTGGGCGCCGATCTCCAGCGCGCGCTGGGCGGCGGTGGTGTCGGTGGAGAAGAACGGCGCGCCGAGGCCGGCACCGAAGATGACCACGCGGCCCTTCTCCAGGTGGCGGATGGCGCGGCGCGGAATGTAGGCCTCGGCGACCTGGCTCATGTGGATCGCGGTCTGTACGCGGGTGTCCACGCCCAGGCGCTCCAGGAAGTCCTGGAGGGCGAGGCAGTTGATGACGGTGCCGAGCATCCCCATGTAGTCGGCGCGGCCGCGCTCGATCCCGCCCTCGGTGAGCTGCGCGCCGCGGAACATGTTGCCGCCGCCGACGACGACGGCGACCTGGATGCCCTCGGAGACCGCCTCCGCGATGGACTCCGCCACGTACTGGACGACCTCGGGCTCGATGCCGAGACCGCCGCCTCCCGCGAAGGCCTCCCCCGAGAGCTTGAGCATCACACGTTTCCAGCCGGAATCGTGCATGGCGGGTTCGGTGGTCATCGCTTCGTTCTCCGACACGGCCTGTGGCCTCCCTTGTTCTCCCCGAGTGGCACAGGGTCCCCCGAGTGCTCCTGCTGCGGGCGGCCGGGGCGAACGCCGCCCCGAATCCGCCCATATCCACCAGAAGGTGCCGGGGAGAGAAGTCTCCCCGGCACCTCCATCATGTCAAAACCCCAGGGTGTGTGCGGTGGACGCCTTCTCGGAACGATCCACCGAACAAATCCCTAGGCCTGGCCGACCTTGAAGCGAACGAAGCGCTTGACGGTGACTCCGGCCTCGTCGACGACCTTCTGGACCGTCTTCTTGTTCTCCTTGACGAACGGCTGGCCGAGCAGCGTCACGTCCTTGAAGTAACCGTTGAGGCGGCCCTCCACGATCTTGGGGATCGCTTGCTCGGGCTTGCCCTCCTCGCGGGTGGTCTCCTCGGCGATGCGGCGCTCGTTGGCGACGACGTCGGCGGGAACCTCGTCCTTGCTGACGTACTGCGGGGCCAGCGCGGCGATCTGCTGGGCGAGGTCCTTGCCGACCTCTTCGTCCTTCTTGTCCAGCTCGACCAGGACGCCCATGCTCGGGGGCAGGTCCGGGTCGGACTTGTGCAGGTAGCTCGCGACGTAGGCGCCGTCGAACTTCGCGATGCGGCGGAACTCGAGCTTCTCCCCGATGATCGCGCTCTTGCCCTCGATGTACGCCTGGAGGCTCTTGCCCGGCTCGATCTCGGCGGCGGCGATGGCGGCGATGTCGTCGCCGTCCTGGGCGGCGACGAAGTCGGCGACCTGGTTGGCCAGCTCGATGAAACCGGCGTTCTTGGCGACGAAGTCGGTCTCGCAGTTGAGCTCGATGAGGGTGGCCTTACCCTCGCTCTCCTGCTTGAGGACGACCATGCCCTGGGCGGCGGTGCGGTCGGCGCGCTTGTCGACGGACTTGGCGCCCTTGATACGCAGGGCTTCGACGGCCTTGTCGTAGTCGCCGTCAGCCTCGGTCAGGGCCTTCTTGCAGTCCATCATGCCGGCGCCGGTCGCGTCGCGCAGCTTCTTGACGTCCGCGGCGGTGAAGTTCGCCATGCCTGTTCTCGGATTCCCTTGGAGTGAAGTCGGATCTGGAAGTGACCGGGTGAGCACCGCACGGGCCGCCCCGCCCACGAGGGGCGAGGCGGCGCACGGGAGACGGTGTCCCCGGAAGGGACCGCTGACTACTCGGCGGTCTTGTCCTCAGCGGGGGCCTGCTCGGGGGCGTCCACCGGGGAGTCCTCGGAGGTGACCTCGGCCGGAGCCTCGGCGGCGACCTCGTCGGCCGGGGCCACGGTCGGGGTCTCGGCCGGGGCCTGCTCGGCGGCGGCCTCGGCGGCGGCCGTCTCGCTCTTGCCCTCGAGGAGCTCGCGCTCCCACTCGGCCAGGGGCTCCTCGGCGGCCTTCTCCTCGGTCGCGCCGGAGGCACCGGAGCGGACCAGCAGACCGTCGGCGACGGCGTCGGCGACGACGCGGGTGAGGAGGCTGACGCTGCGGATGGCGTCGTCGTTACCCGGGATCGGGTAGTCGACCTCGTCCGGGTCGCAGTTGGTGTCGAGGATCGCGACGACCGGGATGTTCAGCTTGCGAGCCTCGCTGATCGCGATGTGCTCCTTCTTGGTGTCCACGATCCACACGGCGCTGGGCACGCGGGACATATCGCGGATACCACCGAGGGTGCGCTCGAGCTTGTCCTTCTCACGGCGAAGGTTCAGCAGCTCCTTCTTGGTGAGCGCGGAGCCGGCGACGTCGTCGAAGTCGATCTCCTCCAGCTCCTTGAGACGCTGGAGCCGCTTGTGCACGGTGGAGAAGTTGGTGAGCATGCCGCCCAGCCAGCGCTGGTTGACGAAGGGCATGCCGACGCGGCGGGCCTGCTCGTCGATGGCCTCCTGCGCCTGCTTCTTCGTGCCGACGAACAGGATGGTGCCACCGTGGGCGACCGTCTGCTTGACGAACTCGTAGGCGCGGTCGATGTACGCCAGCGACTTCTGGAGGTCGATGATGTAGATGCCGTTGCGCTCGGTGAAGATGAAGCGCTTCATCTTGGGGTTCCAGCGACGGGTCTGGTGCCCGAAGTGGACGCCGCTCTCCAGGAGCTGGCGAATCGTCACGACTGTGGCCATGACCTGGTCCTCCTTGCGGTGGCGGAGGGGTGCTCCGCCGTCGGTTGATCCTGACGCCCCGGCCGTACCGCCACCCCGCCGAAGCGGTGTGGACCGTGGGTGCGGCCCCTCCCGGAGGAGGCGTGTGGGCGTGCGTATTGTTGGTTGGTCCAGCGGACCACAGATGATTCTATCCTCCGCGGGACACACCCCGGAACAGCTCCGTGCCCAGGCAGATCACTCGGGCACCGGGGCCCTTCCACGAGGGGTTCCCGGACCTCCGGGGAGTTGTCCACAGATCCGGATCGGCGGTGGCGGATCCGGGCCGCCGAGCGCACGCTGGAAGTATGAGCCCTCGCTGCCTCTGGCACCTCCTGCTCTCGCTCTCCCTCCTGCTCCTGCCCGTGCTCTCCCACCGGACCACGCCCTCCTGGCGCTGGCCGGTGGATCCCCCCGCCGAGGTCCTGCGTGGCTTCGACCCGCCCGCGCAGCCCTGGCTGTCCGGCCACCGGGGCGTGGACCTGGCCGCCGAGCCGGGGCAGCCGATCCATCCGGCGGGCCCGGGCCTGGTGCACTACGCCGGTCGGATCGCGGGGGTGGGAGTGGTGAGCGTCTCCCACGGGGACCTGCGCACCACCTATCTGCCGGTGGACGCCTCCGTCGCCCGGGGCGACCTGGTGGACGACGAGCCGTTGGGCACGCTGTCCGCCGAGCCCGTGCACTGCCCGGACCGCCCCTGCCTCCATTGGGGACTCCTCCGCGCCTCCGACTACCTTGACCCCCTCAGCCTCCTGGGGCGGGGCGAGGTCCGCCTCCTGCCCCTGCACCGGACGGCAGGGGTCGAGTGGGGCGGAGCGGGCGGCCGGACCGCGCTCCCGGTCAGGCGGCCGGGGGCCTTCGGGCCCCAGCCGTCGCGGACCGACCGTCGGGGACGCGTACCGGTCCGTCACCTGACACGGCCCGGGGTCCGGGAGGCCCCGGCGGGCGGAGACGGGTCCCCGGTCAGGCATCCCAAGGGCAGGGAGCACAGGCACAGACGGCCCCGGGCAGGCATCCCAAGGGCAGGGAGCACAGGCGGAGGCGCGACCTCGGGCGGGCGACCGAAGGGCGGGGGGTACCGGCACAGACGGGTCCCCGGTCAGGCATCCCAAGAACGGGGGCACAGACGGAGACGCGCCACCATGGCCCGTCGGTGCAGCGCGTACTCAGGCGCGGGGGTGGGCCTGTTGGTAGGCGGTCCGCAGGCGCTCCACGGAGACGTGGGTGTAGATCTGCGTGCTGCGCGGGCTGGAGTGGCCGAGGAACTCCTGGACGCTGCGCAGGTCGGCCCCGCCGTTGAGGAGGTGGGTGGCGGCGGTGTGGCGCAGGCCGTGCGGGGCGGAGTCCACCCCGGCGGCGCGCAGGTGGGCGTGGACGTCCTCGCGTGCCTGGCGGACGCCCAGGCGGCCGCCCCGGGCGCCCAGGAAGAGGGCTCCGGTGGGGGTCGGGGACGCGAACTCGGGGCGGCCCCGGGTGGTCCAGGCGTCCACGGCGTCCAGGGCCGGGGCGCCCACCGGGACCGTGCGTTCCTTGTCGCCCTTGCCCAGGACCCGGACGGTGTTCCGAGAGCGGTCGAGGTCGGTCAGGTCCAGGGCGCAGAGTTCGGCCACCCGAATGCCGGTGGCGTAGAGCAGCTCCACCACCGCGTGGCGGCGCAGCTCCACCGGAGTGGTGGGTGTGGGGCCCTCCAGGGCGGAGGCGGCTTGTTCCTCGTCCAGGACGGTGGGGAGGGAGCGCTGTTGACGGGGAGTGGCCAGGCGGGGGCCGGGGTCGGTGGCCAGGATTCCCTCGCGGTGCAGGTAGCGGGTGAGGGCGCGGACCGCCGCCACCCGGCGGGCGATGGTGGCCCGGCTGGCCCCGGCGGCTCGGGCTCGGGAGAGCCAGCCCCGGACGAGGGGGACGTCGAGGTCGGCCGGGGTGTGGCCGCTCTCGTCGAGGTGCTCCAGAAGGGAGGTGAGGTCGGCCAGGTAGCCGCGCACGGTGTGCGGGGATCGGCCCAGTTCGCCGGACAGGTGCGCGGCGAAGCGCTCCAGGAGGCCGGGGGTGCTCAAGCGCGCTCCCTCGGCAGACAGGCGACGGCGTCGATCTCCACGTGGAAGCGCGGGTCCACCAGGCCGCTCACCTCGACCAGGGTGGCCGCGGGCCGGTGGTCTCCGGGCAGGGAGTCCAGGAGGGCGGAGCGGAACTCGTCGAGGTCGGTGATGTGCCGGAGGTAGTAGGTCAGCTTCACCACGTGGGTCAGGTCGGCCCCGTGCCGGGCCAGGACGGCCTCCATGTTGCGGAAGATCTGCCGGGTCTGTCCGCCCGCGTCGCCCGCGACGTCACCGTCGGGGGCCACCGGGACCTGACCGGAGACGAAGAGGAGCGGACCGTCGGCCAACAGGGCGTCACTGTACGTTCTGGCCATGGTCGAACCCTACCCAGGCAGGAGCTCCGGCACCCCTCAGGGCATCGTGAACAGCGCCAAGGGGAAGTACCCGAAGTGACTCGGGCGGCAGACCGCGCCCGGGGACACGGGGTCCGTCGCGGAGTCGGACCCGTGCCCCCGTGGCGGCCGTGTGGCTGGTCAGGTCTGCTGACGGAGGTGATCCGGGACGACCCTCCGAAGGAACCCTCCTACGCGGCGCTCGGTTCCCACTGCGTGTCCAGGTCGTCAGCGGTGATCCGCAGGAGCTGGCCGTCGGCCCGCAGGATCGCCTCGTGGAGTCGCCGCAGCGGCATGGTGGGCTCCACACCGAGCTCGTGGGCGAGGCGGAGCCGGGTTCCCCGATAGATTCCCAGCGCCTCGGCCTGGCGGCCCGACCTGTAGAGCGCGAGCATCAACAGGGCGAGCAGTCTCTCCCGGTACGGGTGCAGAGCGGCGAGCTCGGTGAGTTCGGGCACCAGACGGGCGTGGTGCCCCCGGTCGAGGTCGATCTCGATCCTTTCCTGGTTGGTCAACAGCCTGAGTTCCTCCAGCCGCCGAATCTCGTTCGCCACCACTCCGCTGTTGGGAATATCCGAATACGGTCTTCCCCGCCACAGCCCCATGGCGTGGCAGTACATTTCGGAGGCCTGCTGGAGCTCGCTCCGGCCGCGCGCCCTCCGTGCGAGGACGACCGTCGACTCGAACCTCTTCGCGTCGACCTCCGCGCTACACAACTCCATGCGATATCCCGGGCCGTCCCGCACCAGACGGCCGCTGTCGTCCAGCACCTTCCGCAGCCGGTGGACGTAGACCTGCAAGGTGCTGCGGGCCCCGTCCGGTGGCGTTCCCTCCCAGAGGGCCTCCGCCAGTTCGTCCAGCGAGAGCCGGTGCCCTCCCTGGCTCAGCAGTACGGCCAACAGACGGCGCAACATGGGGGCCCTGAGCACAACCGGAACGCCGTCCCGATAAATGACCAGCGGTCCCAGAATCCCGAACTCAATCACGTCGCCTCCTGTTCGGGAAGTGCTCTACCCATCTCCGTGCGTCCGGAACGGGCCAGCTTTATCACTACTTTAGGTGGCAAATCATTGCCGGCGGTTACCTTCAGCACGTGTTGAAAGTAGGTCGAAAGACCTGTTCGGCGCAACCGGACAGTAATCGAGGTGTAAGCGACTTCCCGCATGCTGGGGACAGCGTCGACTGAAGCCTGCCAAGAAAGAGCGAGATGAACTCTGACGGGCGACCCCCCGCTCCACCGGGAACTTCGGGAGCCTCGCCCCTGTGGCTGCCGATGACCTCGATGTCCATGTTCGAGCGGGGCGGGACGACCCTCGTGGAGGGCGACGGCGTCCGGGTCCGGGACGAGGCCGGGAACAGCTACCTGTCCGCCACGTCCGGCCTGTGGAACGTGACCTGCGGCTGGAACCATCCCAGGATCGTCGACGCCGTCACCGATCAGCTGCGCCGGTTCTCCTACGGGACGCTGTTCCGCTACGGACACGACGTCGCCCGCGACCTCGCCGCCCGGCTGCTGGAGATCGCGCCCGGACGCTTCGACCGCGTCTACTTCTCCTCCTCCGGTTCCTCCGCAAACGAGGCGGCCGTGAAGGTGCTGCGCCGGTACCGGAGCCTGATCGGGCAACCCGAGCGCCGTCTGGTGGTCTCCTTCGACGCCCACTCCTGGCACGGGACCGGGATCGGCGCCATGGCCCTGACCGGGGAGGACCTCGACCAGGACGAGTACGGGGTGGACCGCCGGTGGAACCGGCTGCTCCCCTACCCAGACCCCTTCGCCGCCGAGCGCGGGCTGGGCCCCGACGAGCGGACCTGCCGTGCGGCCCTGGCCGAGCTGGAGCGCACCGAGGGCGACCAGGTGGCCGCGGTCATCGTCGAACCCGTCCTCTGCTCGGGCGGCGTGCTCATGCCGCCGGAGGGCTTCCTGGAGGAGGTCGCCGCGGCCACCGAGCGCATGGGAGCCCACCTGATCGTCGACGAGGTGGCCACCGGGTTCGGACGCACCGGCAGGATGTTCGCGACCGAGCACACCGGTGTCCGGCCCGACGTGGTGACCATGTCCAAGGGCATCAACAGCGGGTACCTCCCGCTGGCCGCCACGCTCTTCCCCGCCGAGGTGTTCGAGGCCTACGAGGCCTCGGGGACCTACCTCACGCACGGGGAGACCCAGTCCGGGAACCCCGCCGCCTGCGCCGCCGCCCTCGCCACCCTGGACGTCATGGAGGACGAGAACCTGGTGGAGCGCTCCGCCAAGGCCGGGGCCCGGCTGCGGCAGCACCTGGACACGCTCCTCGAACTCGACATCGTCGGTGAGGTGCGCGGTGAGGGCCTGGCCCTGGCCGTCGAACTGGTCCGGGACGGGGAGAGCCGCGCGCCGCTCTCCCCCATGGACATGGCGATGATCAGCCACCTGTGTCAGCGCAACGGGCTCCTGGTGCACCTGAGCCGCCGTTGCCTGCTCCTGTTCCCCCCACTGGTCGTCACGGACGCCGAAGTGGACGAGATCGCGGCCCGGCTGACCGGCGCGTTGAAGGCGGTGAGGTCACGATGACCGACACGGGTTCCACCATCAACCCCCACTGGTGGGTGCCCACCAGGGTCGACTTCGGCGCGGGCCGTCTGCGTGACGTGCCGCTGGAGATCGAGCGGACCGGCCGCCCCGTGGCGGTCGTGGTCGACGAGTTCGCCGCGACCTCCGTGCCCGGTGTCGCCTCCCTGCTGGAACGGCTCGCCCCCGAGGTGACCGTCCGCCGCGCCCCCTCCACTCCCACCCGGCAGGAGGCCGCGGAGCTGGCCGACCGTCTGCGCGCGGAGGGTGTCCGCTCCGTCTGCGCGATCGGCGGCGGAACGGTGATGGACCTGGCCAAGGCGGCGGCCGCGGCCGTGGCGCTGCCCGGACTGCTCACCGGCTGGAAGCCCGGCGGCGGGTTCGTCATGCCCGAGCCCGTCACCCGGGGCGGTCTGCCCGTGGTGGCGGTGCCGACCACGGCCGCGACGGGCAGCGAGGTGAACGCCAAGGCGAGCCTGGCCGACGGTGCCGACCGCCGTTTCCTGGTCCACTGGTCCCTGTTCCCCAGGGTCGCGGTGATCGACCCGATGCTGCACACGTCGCTGCCGCCCGCCCTAACCGCCGAGGGCGCCCTGGAGACGGTCGCGCGGCTCCTGGTCCCCATGGTGTCGGACCCGCCCACCACGGCCCTGCCCGACGAGGTCGCGATCGGCCAGATCAGGGCGGTGATCCCGGCCGCCGAACGGGCGCTCGCGGACGGCGACGACCTGGAGGCGCGCGGCACCGTCGCGCTGGCCGCCAGCGTCAGTACCTTCACGCTGCACCAGATCGGCCGCCACCTGCACTCGTTCTGGGTCTGGTACCCGACCAACACGCTCACCGCCCAGGGGCTGCGCAAGGGACCGGCCCTCGGTGTCCTGTTGACCCGGTGGGCGCGGATGGTGGTGGACGGCGACAAGCTGGCCGGTCACGCGGACCGGCTCGCGGAGCTGGGCGGTCGGGCGCTGGGCCTGACAGGTGGGTCGGTGACCCCGGTCGAGGTCGCGGACGCGCTGGCCGACCTCCTTCGCCGGTGGGGCTTCCCCACCGAGTTCGAGGAGCTGGGCCTGGATGCCACCGCCGAGGAGCTGACCGAGCAGACCTGGCGCGCCTGGTCCGAGCCGCTGCGGCCGAGGACCAGGGAGCAGGTGCGTTCCCTCTTCGAGGGTGTCTAGGCCGACCCCCCTCGGACTCCGGGACCGTCTCCGACCGGCCCCGCCCTCGCAGGACCGGAGTACGTCGGACCGCCGCCCGCGCAGCCCCGCCGCGCGGGCGGCGGTCCGCGTGCGGCGCAGCCCACACGTGCGGTCGTCTCTCCCGCGACGGGTTGGCGGTCCCGCCCCCGAGGAGCGCTCACGGAACGCTCACACGTGAGACAGACACGTGAAGGCCGGGCCGGTCGGGAGGTTTCCCGACCGGCCCGGCCCCCTGCGCGCCCGGTCCCGACGGCATCCCCCACCACCGGGACCGGGCCGTATCACGGCGCCGCCTACAGCGGCACCTCCAGCGAGGCACCGACGTGGGCGGCCACGCCGATGGGCGCCACGCACATCGTGGAGGCGTCGGGCAGTCCCAGGTTGCCCTCGATCCCCGGGCCGTCGTAGGCGCAGAGCGGGAAGGTGCCGAAACCGCGGTCGGCGGCGACCAGGGCCGCCGCCTGGAGGGAGACACCGATCGCCACGGCACCCACCCGGAAGGCGCCCGGACCGTGCCGGCGCACCAGCTCCGACAGCTCCAGCACCGGGACCACCACACCGGCCAGCGACAGGTTGAGCCTGTGCCCCGGGGCCCCGATCCGGGTGGCCACCCTCGGGTCCTTGGGCGGGACCAGCCTGCCGTGTCCGCCCAGGGGCGCCAGCACGGAGTCGACCGCCTCCGCCACGGGAGCCAGGTCCTCGGCGGAGGGCGGAGGCGCCACGAAGCCGCCGACGGGGCTGCGGCGGCGCAGCATCGCCCGCTCCGGGTCGCGCGGCATGGTGATCTCCCCGAACTCCAGCTCCGGACCGGGCTCGGACCGGCGGGCCGCGCACAGGACGTCCTGCGGGTAGCGGTCCGGGACCGGCGGGACCCGGACGGGGGCGGGGTCGCTGGCGGGGGTCACCGTGCGGGTCGGTCCGACCGTGACGACCGCGAAGGCGATCTCGGTCTCGTCGCCCAGGTCCAGGATGTGCTCGATCTCGTCGTCGACGAAGGCCAGCCGGGGCGTGCACTCCCAGTCGAGGCTCCGTCCCGCGATCAGCAGCTGCGCCAGCGTGTGGCCGGTGTCCAGCAGGTGCAGCCGGTGGGCGAACTTGCCGTACCGCCCGGTGGTGCGCTCCAGTCGGGTCGTCAGCACGATGGTCAGGTCGGAGACCGCGCCGCCCAGGGCCCGGGCCAGGCGGGGTCGGGGGTCCTCGGTGGTGACCTGGGTCAATCCGTGGTGGACCGGGTTGTAGCGGTGGGCGCCGACCGGCAGCCCGGACTCCCCTCCCGAGAGCAGCCACAGGTCCACCGGGTAGGCCGCGCCGCCGCTGGCGACGAGCCGGAGCAGCGTGGTCATCACGTGCTGCTCGTCGAACCCCCATCCGGGGGCGCCGGTGGGCAGGAAGGCCCGTGCTCCCGAGACGGTCAGGAACCGGTGCCGTGCGAGCCCGTTGCCGGTGGCCAGCATGCGGGAGATGCGGTCGACCGGCCCGTCGGGGCCGCTCCCGGGGCGGGGCAGGGCGTGCTCGGCCACGCCCGGCCGCCCCGCCCGCGTCGGGTACAGCTGGTACGCCCCCGACACCTGCGGCAGTTCGCGGTCGGCCAGGTACGCCAGGACGGTGTCCCGGTCGGCGTCGGTCGCTGTCGTGCGCTCGGCCGTGCTCATGAGTGCCCTTCTACGAGTTCGGTCGCGCCCGAGGCCACCATCGCCACGGCGTCGACCCCACGGGCCTGCTCCACCGCGTCAGCGACGACGTGGCAGTACAGGAATCGGTCCACCGGGCGGACGCCGATCCGCGCCAGGTGCAGGTACAGGAGGTTCAGCGCCACCCGGTAGCGGAGGAACCAGGGGGCCCCGCGCAGGGTCCGCTCGAAGTCCCCGGAGCCGCGCAGGGTCCGGTGGAAGGCGCTGTGGCGGGTCTGTTCCTCGGTCGCGCCACCGCCCTCGCCGCCCCCGCCACCGGCGAGGGGACCGTCGAGGTCGAGTCGGCCGTCCGCGAGCAGCGGCCGTGCCGCGTCGGCGGCCCGCACGAGTTCGCGGCCCACGGAGGCGGTGAGGTCGTCCAGGTGCTCGGCGGCCCCTTCGGCGTGGGCCCGCACCCGCCGCACGAGGGGTTCCCGCAGCCGCGCGGAGCGTTCGTCGAAGAGCGTGCGGACGGCCCCGGGGTCGGGGCTGCCCATGATGTGCGCCTCGGCGTGGGAGCGGTAGGAGACGAACCCGCGTTCGAGGTAGCCGCCCACCTCCCGCGCCATGAGCAGCATGAGGTCGACGACGTGGGTGCTCAGGGAGGGGCCCTCGCCCACGGCCATGGTGAGCGCGGCGTCGGCGGTGCGTTCGTGGAAGCCCTCGAAGAGCGCCACCGCGTCGGGCGTGCCGAGCACGTGCAGCCGGGGGTCGTGCGGCTCCTCCTCGACGGTGTTGTCGGGCTGCTGAGGTTCGAGCGGCCCGTACTCCCGTTCGCGCTCTGCCAGCAGCCGGTAGGTCTCACGGAGCGGTTCGGGGTCGATCACCGTGGTGGACGGGTGGGCGGTCAGGGCGGCGCCCAGGTGGCGTTCGGCGGCGGGGCGCACGATCCGCTCCCACGTGGCGTCGTCGGCGTCCACGACGATCCGCAGGTGCGGGCCGCGCCGCCAGTGCCGCGCCCAGTGGGCGGACAGGCCCTCGGCGGCCAGCTCCGCGAGCAGGGGGCGCACCCCGGCCCGCAGCAGGGGCGCGGGGTCGGGGTCGTGGTAGGCGACCCGGAGTCGCCGGGCGGCCGTCACGGCCGCACCGACACGGTCTCGGCCAGGGCCAACCTGAGCAGTTCCATCACCAGTGCCTCCCGTTCCATGTGGACCCCGAGTCGGTTGTTGTGCATGTGCAGCGCGGAGAGGGTCACCATCCCCCGGTCGAGGTGGGCGACGTCCTCCGGCGCCGTGCCCTCGGGCGGCTCCAGCAGGCCGCGCGCCTCCACGTCGGTGAGCCCCTCCTGAAGCCGCTGGCAGGCGCGCAGCCACTCGCCCTCGCCGCCGCTCGGTGACGTGGTCAGGGCGTGCCGGACGAGGTGGCGGACGCGTTCCCCGGACCGCTGCCAGGACTGGTCGACGACCCGCTGCCACTGGGCGCCGATCCGCTCACCGATCCAGCGGCCGACCATGTGGTCCACGAACCGGTGCACCCAGCCCGCGTCACCGACCGTCGCCAGGCCGCTGGCCATGCACCACACGGCGCGGGCCACCGGGTCGGTGGGGGTGCCCACGTACGCGAGGGCGTCGCGGCTGGACGCGGTGAAGAACTCCTCGACGTGCCCCATCGCCTCGGGACCGCCGTACATCCCGGTCTCGGGCCGGTACGGCTCCCAGGTGAGGGTGTTGTCCGGCAGCAGGTCGCCGCCGGTCTCGTCGCCCGGGTTCCCGATGAGGCCGGCGAGCCGCTGGTAGTCGGCCGGGTCGGCCGCGGAACGTGAGGGCCGTCGTGCCACCAGGTCCTCGAACCGGCTCCGGACCTCCTCGTGCGCGGTCTCGCGGTCGGCGGGGTCGGGCACCCACAGGCGGAACCTGACGTGCGGGCCTCCGGTCCAGTAGCGGACGTAGAACCAGCGCGGCGCGCGGTCGCCCAGCGTCCGCACGGTCGGCGCGACGACGGAGGTGACCACCTCCGCGAGGTCCTGGTTGTAGTAGCAGTGGGCCGTGATCCAGCTCATGCGCGGTCCCCCGGTAGTTCGACGGCGTACTCCACGACCCGGTCGGTGCCGAACACGTCCGGCTCGGCCTCCTGGAACAGCAGCAGGTCCCGTCCCCTGGACATCCGGGCCAGCTCCTCGATCCCCCACCAGGAGCACAGGTCCAGCGGGCGCGGTTTGCGGTCCTTGGCCTTCTCCATGACCCGTTGGGTGGAGTCGACGACGTCGGCGGCCCGTGCGAAGACGACGTCGGGCAGCCCCAGGTCCCGGACCCTGCGGCGTACGCGGGTGAACCGGTCGAAGTCGTCCCCCTCGCACAGGTCCAGTTCGGCGCGGGGCACGATCCAGCTCCGGCGCTCCATGAGGATCCCGCCGACCCGCAGGCGCGGCAGGACCGACATCTCGGACGGCTTCGGGTTGACGTACAGCGACCGGGCCCGCCCCACCAGCGCCCACGCCTCGGCCATGGGGGTGGTCAGGTCGAGGAGGAAGCGCAGCACGGGAGGGAACCAGTAGCGGCCCATGGTGCCCCGGTGGACGAGCAGCACCGGGCGGTCGGCCGAACGCCACCACAGGGTCGGGAGTCCGGCCGGGTCCATGCGGATTTCGAGGTCGGCCGGGCGGACCCGACGCTCGGGAGGCCGTGAGGGGACGCACCCCGGCCAGACCAGCTCGTGTCCTGCGTACGGCGCGACCCGGTTGAGGGAGCTGCGGAACAGGCCCGCCACCTCGACGAGGAGGGGTCCGTCTCCGTCGTCGTGCGGGACCGGCGGCTCCGACCAGCGGCGGACCCGTGAGCCCGCCGTCTCGTGCCCGGGGGCGGCCGCGTTGAAGGCCACGGACCCGTCCGCCAGTGGCTGGAGGAACAGGGTGGTGGGGTGGTCGTCGGGCAGCCAGGCGGGCCCGGCGTCCAGCAGCCGGTCCAGGGCGTCGGTGTCCGCGTCGAAGGCGGGGCCGCCGCCGTCCGGCGGGGTGAGGAGTCCGAGCAGCCCGGCCTGGAACCGGCGCAGCTCCTCGATCCGGGGTACCCCGGTGTCCGCCAGGTGGAAGGGGTTGTCGCGCAGCCCGTGGAGGCCAACGGTGTCGGGGGCGCCCTCAGCGGCGTTCCCGGGCACGGCGGCCTCGTTCCAGGCCAGCCAGGCCTCCAGCAGCCCCACGCGGGCACCGGTTCCGAAGCGGCGGCCGAGCAGTTCCGCGATGGCCAGGCGGCCGGGCAGGGCGCCGTCGAACACCGACACGAGGCGCCGGACCCGGTGCAGGTCGCGGTCGAGCGCCGACCAGTCGGGGGTCCGGGGCGGGGTGGACCATCCGGGGAGGACGTCCTCGTAGCAGAGGTACTTGCCCGGGATCAGGGACGGGTCTCCCCCGGCCTCGGTCAGGGCCGCGCCGACCGCCGACCGCAGGCGTCCCAGGGACAGCCACCGGTCACCGGGCGCGTCGGCGGCCTCGACCTCGCGCGCCGCCGCGCCGACCCTCCTGACGTGGGACTCCTCGGGGAGTCCGAGCCGGTCTGCCGCCTCGGTCAGACGGTCACGTGCCTGGTCGGGCACACCGAGGTCGCTCTGGAGGAGTCCGGCCGCCACCAGCTGCCCGAGCATCGACTCGGCCTCGGCGGCGGACGCGCCGGACTCGGAGGTGAGGAACCCGGCCAGGTCGGCCGGGGAGGCGCCGTCCTCGGCCCGCCGGGCGAGCGCGAGCAGCCAGGGGCGGGCGGGTACGCCCACGCAGCGGCCGTCCGCGTGCACGACCACGACCCGCTCCCCCATGACGGTCAGGGTGGGGTTGGTCCGCAGGAACAGCGGCCCGTGCGCGGTCGCCAGCAGGCGCTCCAGCTGGAACTCGACCTCGGCGTTGAGTTCGAGGTGGCGGGAGAGCCCCTCCGGCGCCGGGACCTGGACGGCCTCCGCCGATCCGACCTCCGTCGATCCGACCTCCGGCGCGGCTCCGTTCCCGGCGGGGAGCGGTCCGGCGGTGGTCAGGGTGGAGAAGGGGCTGGTCTTCAGCGCGGTCCGCAGGACGTAGTTGACCACGCGTCTGCGGGTGTTGAGGTGCTCGGGGGCGCCCGGCGGCCCGGAGAGCCAGGCCTCGACGTCGGGGAACAGGGCGTCGCTGGCCATGGCGAGCGCGCGCCGGAAGTCCTCGTCCCGGACGAGGTCGGCCAGGCGTTGTTCGGCGGCCGACGTCTCGGTGCGGAACGCCTCGTGGGCCTCCTCCCAGCCCCGGTCCAGCGTCTCGTGGTCGGCGACCAGCCGGGCGTGGAGTTCCCGGGCGGGCGCCGACAGGCGGGCCAGCGCCGCCTCCGACAGCGCCTTGGGGGCCCGCCCGTTGTGGACGGCCCGACGGCAGGCCAGCAGCGCGCGGCGGACGGCGCGGTCCTCGCACCCGCCCACCGCCGTGTGGATCAGGTCCGCCAGTTCGCCGCCCCGGCGGTCGAGGTCGTCCCGGAACGCGTCGAGGTCACCGAGGCGGCGGGCGGTGTCGGTCAGCTCTCCGACCCGCGCGCCGCCGCTGGGCAGGCCCGCTACACGTGCAACGATCAAGGCCGCACCCTCGTCCCCAGGTGCCAGGGCGCGTTGGGCTCGCCCAGTACCAGAAGAAACACCGGAATCTCCCGTTCGCCGTCGATCCCCAGCAGGCGGGCGCACTCGTCGGCGTCGTAGCTGTTGGTCACCCTGGCGGAGAGCCCGTGCGCGGCCGCTGCCAGGGAGACCCGCTGCGCCACCACTCCGGTGAGCAGCTGGGTCGCGCGGAAGGCACGCCTCGGGTGGTGTTCGAGCAGCCGCTCCGTGTCCGCGGTGAGGGCCACCATCAGCGGTGCGGTCCGCGCGTTGATCTCCGTCCGCCACACGTCCATGGCCTGGAACGGGGGGCGCAGGTCGCCGTGGCTCACGGTCCGCAGCGCGCCGTCCACGAGGCGGTAGTGCCCCTGCGGCAGGTCCGTGACCGCGCCCGCGATCACGTGCACCCCCACCTCGGGCGGCGCGGCCTCGTGCCAGAGGTCGTCGGCGGTCGGCCGGGCCGCGTCGAGCAGGAGGTCGGCCACGACCCCCAACGGCACCGGCTTCGCGGTGGGCAGGAACACGTCCGGCCCGGAGTCGCGGCGGACCACCGCCGCCCCCGTGTCCGTACCGCTCTCCCGGCGCAGCGGCGCCAGCGGCAGGTCGGACCGCGAGCCCGGGGCCGCCGGTTCGGCGCCGACCAGCGGGGTGCTGGCCGGGGCCTTCACCGGCTCCAACTCGACCGGGTCGTTCAGCCGGGAGGCCCGCTCCACGGCCAGGGTCCGGTAGCTGAGCGCGGGCTCGATGCCGTTGCCGCCCGCCACCGGGACCACGGTCCGCCTCGGCGGTACCGGTGCGGCCGTGCGGTGACCGGGCTCCGTCGGCACGTCCGCGCCGTCCCAGAGGGGCAGGAGCGCCAGCACCGACTCGGAGTCGTCGTCCGGCAGCGCGAGCAGGCGGGCGACGGCCTCGTCGAGGAACCGGAGCCGCGCGTGGCCGCCCAGGCCCAGGGCGGAGGCCACCACCTGGAGGTTGCCGAGGACCAGCCCGGCCTCCTGGGTGACCAGCCGGTAGGCGTAGTTCCGGTACCGGAAGGCGGTCTTGCCCAGCCGCGCGGTGACGATCAGGACGGTGCGCGCGCCGTCGAGCTCCGCCGCCGACGCGGCGGCCAGTTCGGACAGGCCGACGTCGTCGCGCAGCTCGGAGAGCTCGTGGTGGGCCGGGTCGTAGCGGTGGACGCCTCCCGGCGCCGCGTCCGACCACACCGCCAACTCGACCGGGTAGAAGCAGCGGGCCGAGGCCACCGTCCGGTGCCACGGCCACTCCACCTGCGGGCCGATGTCCATGCGGGAGAAGCCGTAACCGTAGAACAGCAGCTCGCCCAGCCGCTCCAGGTCCGACCCGTGATCGGGGCCGGACCCGCCGGGGCCGGCTCCGGGACGCGTGTGCTCGTCCCGGAGCGCGGCCCCGAGCGGACCGATGCGGTGACGCGGCCCGGAGGGAAGTCCGAACCTGCGCCGTGGCACGGCGGGGCGGGTGAACAGCGGGGGGCGGGCGGGGTCGTCGAGTCCGCCCTGCCCCTCCGCGTGGATCGCCTGCCACCGGTAGTGCACGTCGTACAGGTACTCCCGTACCAGGGTCGCGTCATCGTCGTCGGTCACGGGTACCGCCGTCGTGTCGGTGTGCGTGTCCGTCATGGGAACGGGTGCGGGTCGGGGTTCACGTCGTCGAAGCCCTGCTCCGCCGCCGCCGCGAACACCCGGTCGAGTCCGCGCACACGACGGAACCTGTTGCCGAAGGTCATCGGCAGCATCCCCGGCACGATCACCTTCACGCAGAACAGACCGCCGGCCCTGTGCTCGGGGGTGGTCTGGTCGACCACCAGCACCTCCAGACCGTGCTGCCGCAGCCGCTCGACGGTGTCGTTGAGCAGCGCCTCCAGGTCGGTCGGACCGTCGGCGTGCAGGCGCGGGTCGGGCTCGGCCATCTCCCGCTTGGGACCGTCGAACAGGAACGCCAGCCGGTCCTGGGCCTCGGGCCTGCCGTTGAGCTGGCTGTGGTGCAGCATCGACGTGCACAGGTCGGGGTCGTCGACCATGCGCCTGGCGAGGTCCTGCACGTCGGCGGGCTCGTCCTGGTGCTGGGCGATGATCGGCGCCAGCTCCAGGAGCCCGGCCGCCACCGCGTCCTCCATGTCGAAGTGGGAGGCGGCCGCGCACAGGAAGCGGGCGTAGCCGTCCCGCTCCCGCTCGTCGACGACGCCCACCCACACGCTGGGGATCCCGTGCTCGGTGGTGGTGTCCCAGGCGTGCGCCGTGTACCCGGTCAGGCGCTCGATGCGCTCCAGCAGGAGCGGCACCGTGGTCCCCTTGGCTGTGCTGAGGTCGATCTCGGCCGGAGTGCGGCGCGAGTACCAGGTCATCAGGAACGCGTCGCGCTCGATGACCTCCATCAACCCGTGCAGGATCGTCTCCGGCATGGATCCGCCGACCGCGCAGCCGTTGGACACCTCGTACAGGAACCGGGGACGGTCCGGGCGGACCAGCCGGGTGCGGTAGTAGGCGTAGGTCTCCGGAACGAGGACCGGCCGGTCATGGGTGAGGGACCGGCCCCAGACCCAGTCCAGCTCCGACTCCTCCGTCCACCGCTGGCACGGGAAGCCCTCCTCGTCGTAGCGGTGCTCGTCGTGCAGGCCGAGCCGCCGCAGGTCGAGCGCCTCGGGAAGGTCCTTGTAGGCGCCCGTGACCACGCTCCGGTGGCCGGACGGGCTCATCCCGCCCCAGCGCTCGACCGCCTCCGCGACGGCGGCGGTACCCGACTCCCGGTAGGAGGGGGTGCGGCCGATGCCCTGCTCGATGTCGGTCGAGTTCCGCAGGCCCAGCGGCGCGGTCATGTTAGGGAACACGCCCCCGCCGTACTTGAAGAGGGTGCGTACGAGGCCGACGTCCCGGTCCACGTAGGTCGGGAGGAAGGACGCGTCGTCCACCAGGGACTTGGTCCGCATCGAACCCGGCTTGTGGGACAGCGAGGTGCTCGGCACGAGCGTTTCGGTGTCCTCGGGGTTGTCCTCGGGCAGCGCACCGCACACGGCGCACAACGGATCGGGCAGGAGCACCGCGCGCCGCACGCCGAGGCCGATCAGCCGGACCACCATGACCGATCGCCGCTCGGACGTGTCCTGGTCCCGGTCCAGCTCGACCAGACGGCCGGCGACCTCGGCGGCGAACTCGGCGTGCAGGTGGGTGAGCGCGGGCGGCGCCCACCGGCGCAGCCGCTCCGGGTCGCGGCGGTCGATCTCGGCCATCGGCTCCGGGAACTCGCGGGCCAGCAGCAGCCGCGACTCCAGGCACTCGGGGCAGCCGGGAAGGTCCTCGCGCACCACCGGCCCGACGTAGAGCCGGTCCCGACGCGCGAGCACCGGAAGCACCGGCCCGCTCCCGGCGGGGATCTCCGGGAGGACACCGTCCTCGCCGACCAGCACCGTGTACTCCGGGGGGACCGCGGCCCTGAGGGCCTCGGCCAGGGCGCCGGTGCCCACCACGGTGGGCGCGGTCGTCAACGACTCGGTCACAGCTCCACCACCCTGACCAGGTGCGGCGTGGCCGTGCGCAGGACGGGCTCGCCGTCCAGTTCCACGATCCCGAGGCGGTGCCCGCGCGCGGCCACCAGCTTGACCGCGTCCTCGGACGTCAGCGTGTGACCCGTCAGCGGGGCGGCCGAACCCTCGGGCTCGGGTACGCGGTCCGGTCGCGGGGGCAGGGTGACGGGGTCCTCCCCGCACTGCACGGAGGTCGTGGCGCGGATGACCGCCGACGAGGCGGCGGACGCCAGGTC
Source organism: Nocardiopsis sp. iso_238 (assembly GCF_056173325.1). Classification (NCBI taxonomy): domain Bacteria; kingdom Bacillati; phylum Actinomycetota; class Actinomycetes; order Streptosporangiales; family Nocardiopsidaceae; genus Nocardiopsis; species Nocardiopsis sp. iso_238. Next base: position 5,030,085 of record NZ_CM149668.1, read on the forward strand.
CCGGCCGGAGGCGCGGGCCAGCGGTCCGGAGTCGGAGGCGACGAGGACCGTGGGCAGCTCGGCGTCCAACTGGAAGAGGCGGACACTCGACCGCACGAGCAGTTCCAGACGGTGCAGCTGCTCCCCGACGAGGTCGGGGAGGTCGTCGCGACCGATCAACGGAGCCCTCTCCGGGACGGGCACGACCCGCTCGGCGGCGTAGTCCAGCACCGCCTGGGAGAGCGCGGACTCACGGTCCAGCGCCGCTCCGACACCGGGAACGTGGGGGTCGGTGATCCCCACCGGTTCGACCACCGGGCCGGGCTCACCGCTGACGAGGTCACGGGCGGGGCCGCTCGCCGGGTGCGCGGCGGCCAGGCGGCCGAGAGCCGCCAGCGTGGCGCCGTGGCGCGCCTCGACGAAGGCGTCGGCCACGCCGAGGACGTCGCTGGTCTCCCCGCCCTTGGCCAGACGGGCCACGGCGACGCGCAGCGGCAGCTGCTCCGGGTGCTCCTCGATCTCCAGGAGGGGACCGGTGAGCGGGTCGAACAGTTCGGCGGCGGCGAGGGAGAACGCCTCGCTGTCGATCGCCACCCGAGGGTCGCTGACGGGGGCCGTCCCGCCGCCGACCGGCAGTACGCGCCCGGTCTGGGACTCCAGGGTCTCCAGGTCGATGCGCTCCACCTCACCGGAGACCGGCGCGGGGTAGGCGCCGGTCACGGCACGGAAGGCCGCGAACAGCGCGGTGTTGGCGGGCACGCCCACGGCGGGGCCGCGCAACCAGGTCGAGGGGCCGACGGGCAGTGCGCCGGTGTCGGTCAGGCGCGCCTTGGCGTCGGCCCAACCGGCCGCGCCGCCAGGGATCGGACCCACCCAGGCGGTGTCCCGGGTCACCAGGACCGGCAGGAGCGGGGCCGTGCAGGCGTCCGCGACGGTGTCGATCAGCGCCGGGTCCTCGGTCAGCACGACCACGAAGTCGGCGGCGGACACGCTCGCGGCGAGGTCGGCGGCCGGGGTCTCGACGAGTTCGAGGGCCGGGTCCTCCTCCTTCATCGCCGCGAGGTCGGCGGCGCGCGCGGCGCGGGCGTCGGTGTCGCCCGTGGGGTCGACGACCTCCACGCGGGCACAGCCCAGGTGCCAGGCGGCGCGCGCGGCGGAGTCCGCCAGCGGGGCCTCCCCCACGATCACCATGCGGGAGCCGCGCCAGGTCTGGAACCGGGCCGGGCCGGAGTCGCACCGGAAGTCGACGTAGGCGATCTCCGCCTGGTAGCGCTTGAGTTCCGCGTCGGTCAGCGAGTGCGACAGGTCCTCACTGACGTCGCGGACGAATCCGTTGCGTTCGAGCAGCCCCACCAGGTCGGTGGCCATCTTCTGGTGGGCGGGCGACAACCCCGAGGTCAGGTCCTCGAGCGGAACGGAACCGTCCAGGCTCGGCGCGAGCAGTTCCACCCACTGATAGATCGATCCACCGCGCAGCGTCACTGACCGCGCGCTGTCGATGATGAAGGCCCCGTCCGCGGTCGGGACGTAGTAGACATCTGGCCGGAGTTTCGGTCGCATCCGCGCCCCTCTCTTCTCTCTCACCGTTACGAGGGGACGGCCCCGGCACGGGATTCCGCACCGGGCCCGCCCCGCCGGATCAGCTGCAGCAGCAGCAGGGGCAGCAGCTACAGCAGCTGCAGCAGCCGCCGCCGCTGCCAGACGCGCCGATCTCCATCATGGCCAGCGTGGAGCCGAGCGACTCGATACCACCGGGCTGGTCCGAACCGAAGCCGAGAACACCCTCACTGCTGGTGCTGAATTCCTCGACCGGAAGGTCTCCGAGACCAGCGGAAATCTGGTCAGCCTTCATCGACATGGGAACCTCCTCCCTTTCTTAGTAGGAACGCCGTGGCGCTTCTGCCCCGGCGTCGCACCATCATCCCCGCTGTTGCTTACAGCGCACCTACAGCGGGTTTGCACCTGAATACATTCACGACCGTGGTCGCTCCGAGGAAAGGTGACCGGATCCGGGAGCGGTCGGCGGGCCGATCGCGAACCGTCGCCCGACCGACCCGCACGACCTCAGTCCCCAACGACATGACCGGCCGCCCGGCCAGTGGACCCGGCAGGACGACCGGCCAGGTCACCGACTCAGCTGCAGCAGCAGCACGGGCAGCAGCTGCAGCAGCTGCAGCACTCGCCGCCGCCGGAGGCGCCGATCTCCATCATCGCCAGCGTGGAACCGAGCGACTCGATACCACCGGGCTGGTTGGAGCCGAAGCCGACGACCCCCTCGCCACTCGAACTGAATTCCTCGACCGGAAGGTCCCCAAGGCTTGCCGAGAGGTGACCGGACTCGATAGACATACGATCTCACTCCTTTCTTCGTCCAAGTTTTGACAACGCGTCGAATAATCGACACCCACCACTGTGGCCAATCGCAGTTACATCTCGACTACATCGCGTTTTACCGCCTCTGTCGGGAGGCCGCACGGCCTCACGCGCGCATGACCGCGCGTGCGCTCCCGGCCACCACAGCGGACGCCTCCGAGGCCCCTGGCCTGTGAAGGACAGCGGGCCCTCGGCCCCGGGTACGCGCTGCGGAGGGTGGGGAACCCGCCCCGGAGACACCCCCGTGGGGTCGGCGGTCTCGGCGCACTCGCCCACTACCCGCGCGGGCGCGGGGGCGCTCCGGAAGCCGGGTGCCGGTCCGCACGGTGCCCACTACCCGCGCGGGCGCGACGGGCCCGCCGAGCGCGGTCTGGGTCGTCGGGGCCAGGGCAGGCGCCAGCCCGCCTCGCAGCGCTCCACCAGCCCAGCCGCCGCCAGCAGGCCCAGCGCCCGGATCGTCCGCTCCAGGTTCCCCGTGCTGTTCGTGGCCACCACGGCGGTGCCCACTCCACGGCGGGTGACCGCCGCGAGCACCCGTGCGGTCTCCCGGTCCAGCTCGGCCTCGGGCACCAGGGGGCCCGCCTGCTCAGGGACGGCCTCGCCCAACGGCACGACCAGCTCCACCACGTCGTCCGCGCGGGTCACGCAGCTCGCCCGGCCCTCGCGGAGCAGGCGGTGGCAGCCCACCGACATCGCGGAGGTCACCGGCCCCGGGACGGCCATGAGCACCCGGTGGAGATCGGTGGCGTGGGCGGCGGTGTTCAGGGCTCCGCTGCGGGCCCCCGCCTCCACGACCACCGTTCCGGGGGTGAGCGCGGCGATCAGCCGGTTGCGCACCAGGAAGTCCGGGGTGCGCGGGGTCCGACCCACCGGCCACTCGCTGACCAGCACCCCGGTGCGCGCCACGTCCGCGAACAGCCCCGCGTGACCGCGCGGGTAGTCCGTGTCCAGACCGCAGGCCAGGACCACCACCGTGCTCCCCGTGGTCAGGGCCGCCCGGTGCGCGGCGCCGTCCACCCCGTAGGCGCCCCCGGACACCACGGCGAAGGAGCGGTCGGCCAGCTCGTAGGAGAGCTCGGCGGCCACGTGCAGCCCGTAGGAGGTGGCGGAGCGCGCGCCCACCACCGACACCGACCGCAGGCACAGATTGCGCAGGTCGCCCATGCCGCGCACCCACAGCCCGTAGCAGACCGGCAGCTCGTCGAGGCGCCCCGGCCACTCCGGGTCGCCCGGGGCGACGAACCGGACCCCCGCCTCCGCCGAGGCGTCCAGCAACCGGTCCGGGTCCACCCTCCGGGCCCGCTCCGACCAGCCCCGCCAACTCCGGAGCGCCTGGGCCGAGGGCGGGCTCCCCGGGGGCGGCCGCCCCGACAGCAGGGCCGCCCAGACGGTCGCCGCCCCGCACTCGTTCACCAGCGGTCCCAGCCAGCGGTGGCTGGGCGGCGCCACCGCGGTCAGACCGACGCGCGCGCGTGCCTCGTCGTCCTCGCCCACCCTCACCACGCCCTTCCGGACCACAGGGCGAAGGCGTAGGAGGTCTCCTCCTCGGTGGGGCGGTCCCGGTCCGCGAGGTCGGCCAGCGTCCAGGCCACCCGCAGGGCGCGGTCCACCCCCCGGGCGCTGATCTGCCCGGCGTCCATCGCCCGCCCGAGGACCCGCAGGGCCGCCGGTTCCACCGGGAAGTCCCGGCGCAGGCGGGCACCGGGGATGACCGCGTTGGTGCTCCACGGGGTGTCCGCCAGCCGTTCCCTGGCCCGCTCCCGGGCCCGCGCCACCCGGGCGGCCACGGTCGCGGAGGACTCCGCGAAGGCCCGGTCGGCCAGGAGCTCGGCCCGTGCCACGGGCTGGAGCTCCACCTTGAGGTCGATCCGGTCCAGCAGCGGACCGGACAGCCGGGAGAGGTACCGCCGTCGCTCGCCGGACGGGCAGGTGCAGAGGCTGCCCGGCTTCGCGCAGGGGCACGGGTTGGCCGCCATCACCAGTTGGAAGCGCGCGGGAAAGGCCACCGTGGAGGTGGAGCGGGCGATCACCACCTCACCGCGTTCCAGGGGTTCGCGCAGGGAGTCCAGCACCCCGCGCCCGAACTGCGGGGCCTCGTCCACGAACAGGATCCCGTGGTGTGCCTTGGAGACCCAGCCCGGCTGCGGGTTGCCGTGGCCGCCCCCGATGATCGAGGCGCGACTGGAGGTGTGGTGCGGGGCGGCGAAGGGCGGCACGGTGACCAGCGGGGCGCCGGGCGGCAGCAGCCCCGCCACCGAGTGGATCGCGGTGGCCTCCAGGGCCTCGGTGGAGGAGAGCGTGGGCAGCACCGTGGGCAGGCGCTCCGCGAGCAGGCTCTTGCCCGTGCCCGGCGGGCCCAGCATCATCAGGTTGTGCCCACCGGCGGCGGCGATCTCCACCGCGCGGCGGGCCACCGGCTGGCCCAGGACGTCCGCGAGGTCGGGGCTCCCCTGGTCCGGGGCGACGGCCGACGCGGGTGGCTCGTCGGGCGGCTCGGGCTCCTCCTCACCGCGCAGCCAGCCGCACAGCTCCGCGAGGTCGGTCACGGCCGTGACCGCCACGTCGGGCACCAGCCGGGCCTCGGCCAGGTTGCCCGCCGCCACCACGAACCGGGTGAACCCCTGGTCCGCGGCGGAGACCATCGCGGGGAGCACCCCGCGCACCGGGCGGGCCCGGCCGTCGAGGCCGAGTTCCCCCAGGAGCACGGTCCCCGCCAGCCGGTCCGACGGCACCTCACCGGCGGCGGCCAGCACGGCGCCCGCGATCGCCAGGTCGAAGAGGCTGCCGGACTTGGGCAGGCTGGCCGGGGACAGGCTGATGGTGATCTGCCCGCTGGGCCAGGCCTCGGAGCTGTTGGCCACCGCCGCGCGGATCCGGTCCCGGGCCTCCCGCAGGGCGGCGTCCGGCAGCCCCACCAGGGTGACCCCGGGCTCCCCTCCGCCCAGGTGCACCTCCACCTCGACGATGTGTCCCTGCACGCCCAGCAGCGTGACGCAGTGGGTGAGGGCGAGCGACATCAGCCCATCCCCCGTTCGTGGGAGACGAACACGCGCCCGCCCGTGACCAGCAGGCAGAGCCCGTCGACCCGCAGCGGCCACGGCGGGCAGCCGTGCAGACGGGCCCAGGACCGGCCCAGTTCACGCAGCCTGCGCCGCTTCCCGGCGGTGATGGCCTCCACCGGGTGGCCGAACCGCAGCGAACCACGGGTCTTGACCTCCGCGACCACCAGGAAGGGCCCGTCCCGGGCCACGATGTCGATCTCCCCGGCACCGCGCGGGGCCCGCCAGTTACGGGCCACCACCCGCATCCCGGCGCGTTCGAGGTACGCCGCGGCGAGTTCCTCGCCGCGGCGTCCCAGCTTCCTTCGGTACTCGGCCCACCGATCCACCGGCGACCACCTCCCACAACCACGTTCGGTGATCGGGGCCGGGCGCGCCAGGGGTCAGTTTTCTCCTGTGGACAACCCTCTCCACGGAGGAGGGAGGGGACGCCGCGCGGGGGCTACTCTCCGGGTCCGCCGCCGTCCGCCGGGGGCAGTTCCAGGTCGGACTTGGTGATCTCCTCGACGTTCACGTCCTTGAACGTCACCACGCGCACGTTGCGCACGAACCGGGCCGGGCGGTACATGTCCCAGACCCAGGCGTCCTCCATCACGACCTCGAAGTACATCTCCCCGTTCTCCGTCGAGCGGGGCTGGAGGTCCACGTGGTTGGTGAGGTAGAAACGCCGCTCGGTCTCCACCACGTAGCCGAACAGGCCGACGACGTCGCGGTACTCGCGATAGAGCTGGAGCTCCATCTCGGCCTCGTACTTCTCCAGGTCCTCAGAACTCATGTGCGCGCTCGCTTTCGTCAGCACTCTCCGGTCATGATGTGCCGGTCCCCCTGACGCGGGCACCTCCGCCGTCCGGCGCGTTCCCGCCGGAGACGGCCCCCACGCGTTCGGGGAACGCCGATACGATCCGAGTTCCATCATGCGTCACGGAACGGGCTTTTGTGCCCCGTCGAGCGGAATTCCTTCGACGGATCGGTCACCCACTCCGGGGACACCACCGTGACCTGCGACGACACCCGGAACCCGATCGGCCCGGTTCGGTCACCGACTCAGCCGTCGGACCCGTTCAGCTCGTCGAACGTCGCCGGGACGCCCAGTCCCCCGGCCTGGCTGAACGGCCAGATGATGACGAAGGCCCGGCCCACGACGTGGTCGATCGGGACGGCGCCTCCCCCGGGGTTGTTCTGGTTCATGCGGGAGTCGTAGGAGATGGCCCGGTGGTCACCCATCAGCCACAGGTACCCCTCCGGCACCTCGATGGGGCCGAACTCGGTGTGGCTCTCCACGCTGCCCGGGTACAGGTAGGCGTCCTCCTCCAGGGGAACGCCGTTGACCAGGACCCGGTTCTGCTCGTCACAGCACTCCACGGTGTCACCGGGCAGGCCGATGACCCGCTTGATGTACTCCTTGCCCGTGGGCGCGGCGCCCAGCTGCTGCTGTACCCAGGTGAAACCGCGGCTGACCGGGTTGGTCGACTCCGGGGGCTGCACGACGGTCGGGTCGTCCCACGACCCGTCGCCGTTGAACACGATGACCTCTCCGCGCTCGATGTCGCGGATCTCGTACACCACCTTGTTCACCAGGACCCGGTCACCCACGAGGAGGGTGTTCTCCATCGACGACGAGGGGATGTAGAACGCCTGCATCACCCAGGTCCTGATCACGAACGCCAGCACGAGGGCGATCACGACCAGGATGGGGAGTTCCTTCCAGAACGACCCCTTCTTCGCACTGCTCTGGGACTGGCTCATGTCGGCGTCAGCTCTCTCCTCCGCTCCCTGGCCAGCGGCATCGGATACACCACTGGCTCCCAGGCGCTCATGCGTCTGGGAGCCAGTGGCGGAGCTGTGCTCCTCCGGGCCGGGCCGGGCGGAATCCTCGTCCGGGACCGCGTCCGAGCCGAGGTCCCTCTCGTCTTTGCTCATCGGCCGAAAGCCTATCCTGCCGCCCGGTGGGGCGGCGTGGTTCCGGCCGGATCAGCCCAGACCTACTTGTTGATGGGCTCGCGGCGCTCGCGGATGCGGGCGGCCTTGCCGCGCAGGTCGCGCAGGTAGTACAGCTTGGCGCGACGCACGCGACCGCGGGCGGCGACCTCGTACTTCTCGACGGCCGGGGTGTGGATCGGGAACGTACGCTCCACGCCCACGCCGTAGCTCACCTTGCGGATGGTGAAGGTCTCGCGGTTGCCCGAGCCCTGACGGCGGATGACGACGCCCTTGAAGACCTGGACACGGGTGCGGGTGCCCTCGGTCACGCGGACGTGGACGTTGAGGGTGTCGCCGGGGCGGAACTCCGGAACGTCGGTGCGAAGCTGAGCCTTCTCAAGCTCCTGAATGGCGGTGTGCATCTCGCGAATCCTCATCAATAGCGCGCCGCGTCCTGCCCCCCGGCTGTTCCGGGGAGGGGGTGCGCGGGCGAGGCCCTGTTGGGTCTGACCAGTCGAACCACCCGGTGACCGACACAGAGGCCGACGTCGTACCGCCGGCATGCGGATGCCTGGGGGTCACCAGGGGGGAACTCACCTAGTTTGCCACATGATCCCGGCCGTCCCGAACCGGCCGTTCACCACACTCGGCTCCGCCGGCGGGGTCGGCCGCCTCGGTCAGGACCTCGCGGTCCCGCTTGTCGAGGCTGTCGGCGGGGGTGGCCGCGACCAGGTCGGGCCGGTTGCGGGCGGTCTTGCGCAGCGCCTGGTCACGGCGCCAGCGGTCCACCGCCCCGTGGTTGCCGGAGAGCAGCACCGGGGGCACCTCCTGGCCGCGCCACGTGCCGGGCTTGGTGTACACCGGCCCCTCCACCAGGTGTTCCATCCCACCCGAGGCGAAGGAGTCCTGGACGTGCGACTCCCGGTTGCCGAGCACACCGGGCAGCAGCCGGGTGATGGCCTCCACCATCACCAGCGTGGCCGACTCGCCCCCGTTGAGGACGTAGTCACCGATGCTGATCTCCTCGACCGGCATCCGCAGGGCGGCGTCCACGGCCACCCGGGAGTCGATGCCCTCGTACCGCCCGCACCCGAACACCAGGTGCTCCTCACCCGCGAGCCGCTCGGCGTCGGCCTGGGTGAAGGGGCGTCCGCTCGGGGTCGGCAGGACCAGCCGCGCGGGCCGCTCCGCCACGACCGCGTCCAGGGCCTCGCCCCACGGCTCGGGCTTCATCACCATGCCGGGGCCGCCGCCGTAGGGGGTGTCGTCGACGGTGTTGTGCCGGTCGTGGGTCCAGTCGCGCAGGTCGTGGACGCGCACGTCGAGCAGGCCCGCCTCGCGCGCCTTACCGATCAGCGAGAGATCCAGCGGAGCGAAGTAGTCGGGGAAGATGCTGATGATGTCGATGCGCACTGCGTACTCGTTCAGTCGGTGTTCTGGAGGTCGAGCAGGCCGGGCGGCGGGTCGATCACGATCCGGCCGCCCGCGACGTCGACCTCGGGGACCAGGGCGGCGACGAACGGCACCAGGATCTCGTGTCCGCCGGTCTCGGCGGTGATGACCAGCACGTCCTGCGCGTGGTGGAGGACGTCCTCGACCTCGCCCACGGTCGCGCCCTCGGTGGTGACGGCGGTCAGGCCGATCAGTTCGTGGTCGTGGAACTCGTCGGGGTCGTCCAGGGGGGCGATGTCCTCGGAGTCCACCATGAGGAGGGTGCCGCGCAGCGTCTCGGCGGCGTCGCGGTCGGCCGTGCCCTCGAAGCGGACGAGCATCCGGCCGCTGTGGCGGCGCGTCGAGGCCACCTTCAGCGGGCCGGTCGCGGCCGGGTCGGTCTGGAGGACGGCGCCGACGGCGAACCGGGCGTCGGGGTCGTCGGTGCGCACGTCGACGGCGACGTCGCCGCGGATACCGTGCGCGCGGCCGATCCGGCCCACCACGAGTCGCATGAGCAGTGTTTCCTTCGGGTCGTTCTTCGGTTCCCGGACGTCACACGGGGTCTCCCGGCGTCCGGGGTCCCCTCGGTGTCCCCGAACCGGGAACGGCCCCGGGGAAAGCCGTGCCCGGGGCCGTTCACACGGTCCCCGGGCACGAGTGCGGGGCGCCGACCGTCAGCGGTCGGCGCCCCCAGAGGCGCTTCAGCGCACTTCGTTCAGGTCCAACAGGTCCACGCGGACGTACCGGCCGCCTGCGAGGGAGCCGACGACGGTCCGGAGCGCCTTGGCGGTCCGGCCGTTGCGGCCGATGACCTTGCCGAGGTCGTCCGGGTGGACCCGGACCTCCAGGACCTTGCCCTTGCGGAGCCGCTTGGCTCTCACCTGGACGTCGTCGGAGTTCGAGACGATCCCCTTCACGAGGTGCTCAAGCGCCTCTTCCAGCACGATTAGGCCTCGCCCTCGGACTTCTTCTCAGCCTCGGCGGTCTCGGCGGGCTTGTCGGCCGCCTTGTCCGTCTTCTTCTCGGCCTTCTTGGTCTTCTTCTCCTGGCCGGGAAGGACGAGCTCCTTCAGCGCGGCCTGGAAGGCGGCTTCCTTGGCCTCGGGGTCCTTGGCCTCAGCGACCTGGAGCGGCGCCGGGGCGGCAAGGCCCTTGAACTTCTGCCAGTCACCGGTCTTGCGCAGGAGGACCTTCACCGCGTCGGTCGGCTGGGCGCCGACGGACAGCCAGTACTGGGCCCGCTCGGAGTCGACCTCGATGAGGCTCGGGTGCTCCTTGGGGTGGTACTTGCCGATCTCCTCGATCGCCTTGCCGTCACGCTTGTTGCGGGCGTCGGCGACGATGACACGGTACTGGGGCGTACGGATCTTGCCCATACGCTTGAGCTTCAGTTTGACAGCCACTGGAGTGGTCTTCTCCCGTATAACGGTGTTAGCGCCTGATGGGCGACCCACGTGGGGTTGTGGAACCCGTCGAGGCAGGACGTGGGCGGCGGGTTAGTTAGAGGGCTGACCCGGCCACCGTTAGTCGACTACTCATTGTGCCAGACGCGGACGTGTTCCTTGGACAGGACACCACGGTGCGCGCGGCCCGGTTCGGGAACGACCGCGGCCCGCCGGGGAAGTCCCCGGGCGGGCCGTGGTGGGTGTCACTGTCGCGTGCCGTCGCGACTACTTCTTCGGCAGCTTGAAGTTGGACAGGTCCGGCATGTTCGGTCCGCCGAAACCGGGCGGGAGGGTGGGCTGGCCGCCGCCACCGCCGCCGAGGCCCGGGGGCAGCTGGGGCATCTCCTGGCCGCCCTCCTCCTGGCGCCGCTTGCGCTCGGCCTCACGCTCGGCCTCCTGCTGGCGGGCCTTCATCGGGTTGCCGCTGCGCTGCTTGCCCTTCTTCGCCTTCTTGGCCTGGGCCTTGGCCTTCTTCTTGTTGCCGCCCACGCCCGGCATCCCGGGCATCCCCGGCATACCGCCGCCGCTCTTCATCTTGCGCATCATCTTCTGCGCCTCGAAGAAGCGGGTGACCAGGCCGTTGACGTCACTGACCTGCGTACCGGAACCGTTGGCGATGCGCAGTCGGCGGGAGCCGTTGATCATCTTCGGGTTCGCGCGCTCACCGGGGGTCATCGACTGGATGATCGCCTGGATGCGGTCCAGGTCCTTGTCGTCGATGCCGTCGATCTGCTCGCGCATCTGCCCCATGCCGGGCATCATGCCGAGCAGGTTGCCGATCGGGCCGAGCTTGCGGACCATCGCCATCTGCTGGAGGAAGTCGTCCAGCGTGAAGTCGTCGTCCGAGGCCATGGTCGAGGCCATCTTCTCGACCTCGGCCTCGTCGAACGTGCGCTGGGCCTGTTCGATGAGGGTGAGGACGTCACCCATGTCCAGGATGCGCGAGGCCATCCGGTCCGGGTGGAAGAGGTCGAAGTCCTCGAGCTTCTCGCCGGTGGAGGCGAACATGATCGGGCGGCCGGTGATGTGCCGGATGGACAGGGCCGCACCGCCGCGGGCGTCACCGTCGAGCTTGGTGAGCGCGACCGCGTCGTAGCCGACGCCGTCCAGGAAGGCCTGGGCGGTGTTGACCGCGTCCTGACCGATCATGGCGTCGACGACGAAGAGGATCTCGTCGGGGTTGACCGCGTCGCGGATGTCCGCGGCCTGCCGCATCATCTCGGTGTCCACACCGAGGCGCCCGGCGGTGTCGATGATGACGACGTTGTGGTTGTTGCGCTTCGCGTGCTCGATGGAGTCGCGGGCCACGTCGACGGGGTCGCCCACGCCGTTGCCGGGTTCGGGAGCGAACACGGGGGTGCCCGCGCGCTCACCGACCACCTGGAGCTGGGTGACGGCGTTGGGGCGCTGGAGGTCGGCGGCGACCAGCAGCGGGGTGTTGCGGTCGGCGGCGAGCCACTTGGCGAGCTTGCCCGCGAGGGTGGTCTTACCGGCGCCCTGGAGACCCGCGAGCATGATCACGGTGGGCGGCGTCTTGCCGAAGCGGATCTGCCGGGTCTCGCCACCGAGGATCTCGACCAGTTCCTCGTTGACGATCTTGATGACCTGCTGGGCGGGGTTGAGGGCCTTGGAGACCTCCTCACCGCGGGCGCGCTCCTTGATCCGCGAGATGAACTCACGGACCACGGGCAGCGCCACGTCCGCCTCGAGCAGCGCGAGACGGATCTCGCGCGCGGTCGCGTTGATGTCCTCCTCGGACAGCCGCCCCTTGCCGCGCAGCGAGGAGAAGACCGATGTCAGCCGGTCGGAAAGCGTCTCGAACACGAGTTTGGCCAGTCCTTCGTCGTCGGGTTTGACTTCCTAGCCTACCGCCCCGCCGTCACCGGGCACGAAGCCCAGGTCCGGCCGGGGCCTCCCGGCACGGAAGGGGCGGGGGACGCGCCCCCGCCCGGTTCCCGTTCCTCGGGTACCCGAGCCCGCACACGGGTGCCGGTTCGGGTGTGCGGGGTCCGGGGCTACTCGCCCTCGGTCTCCTGCGCCTCGGCGCCGTCGCTCTCCTCGGCGCCCTCGGACTCCTCGGTGTCGCCCGCGAGGGTGGCCTCGCGCTGCTCGGCCAGGGCCGCGAGCATCTCCTCCTGCTGTTCACCGCTCAGGCCACGGGTGGACAGTCGGGCCTCGCCCTGGATGTCCTCGTAGGTCTTGGGCTCGGAGGTGACGATGTTGTAGTTGGCGTCACAGGACAGATCGAGCGAACCGCCCGCTTCCAGGGCACCGCTGTCGGTGCACTCCTCGTCACCGATCTGCTCCTGGCTGAAGGTGACGTCCATGCGGACCAGGACCGTGCCGCTGCCCGAGGCCCCGGAGTCGCGGACGGTGCCGGACCAGGTGCAGTGCGGGCCGTCGACGCACTCCATGGCGGGCTGCCCGTCCCAGCTCACCTCGATGCGGGCGTCGCGGGAGCCGTTCAGCTCCTCCTCGGTGACGGTCGTCAGGTTGTCGTACAGCTCCTCGGCGGCGGCCTGGTCGGCCTGGGCGATGTCCAGGCGCACCTGGGGGCCCTTCTCCCCGCCCTCGGGCACCAGTTCCTCGACCTCGACGCGCAGGATCTGGTTGGTCTCCGCGTCGATCCACAGCTGGTTGCGCTCGCCGTTGAGGTCGACCTTGTAGGCGCGGGTGTCGTCGAGGGTCTCCTCGACGGCCTCGTCGCCCTCCAGGCCGATCTCCTCCAGGATCGCCGCCAGCGCGGGCGGGGCCAGGGTGTTCTGCGGGTTGATGCCCGCCTGCGCGGTGGAGGAGCGCACCCAGGCGCCGTCGAACTGGTCGCTGTCGGGCCCGAAGACGTTCTTGTCGAGCCAGAACTCCTCACCGGCGCGCAGGAAGATCTTGTTGTCGGCGGCGATCATCTCCGCCTCGACCCCGTTGGCGCGGACGGTGCCGCTGGTCGCGCCGCCGTCGGCGACGGTCACGGTGGCCTCCTGGATGTCCCCGCCCACGCTGGGGGCGACCTGCCCGTTCGCCGTGAGCGCCGGGTAGTCGGCCAGGTCCGCCAGGGCGTTCTCCAGCAGGGGCGCCGCGTCGACCGGTTCGGCCGCGTCCTCGGTGGGGGCGGGCTCGTCGTCACCGCCGCCGAAGCCGCATCCGGCCAGTCCCAGTGCGGTGATCGTGCCCACCGCGGCGAGGGCGAACCGTCCGCGTCCGCGACCCCTGTTGTGAGTAACCGGCGCCATCTTGCCTCCTGACCCCGACCTGTGGGGTGCTGATTCGAATGCGCGTGAAGGAAGTCGTCGGGAGGTGTTTCCCGGGCGTCGTCACCGCCCCGCCTCGCCGCGACATGGGATGCGGGCGCGAACCTGCCGGTTGCGTCCGGTGGCCCCCCGTGGGTCGGCCCATCCGGCGCTCTTCGCCGTTCCCCCGGAACCGGGCTGGCCGCCGCACCGCCCAGAAAGGGTATCGAACACGAGCACGCACCACTGCCAACACCACTCCATGAACACGCACAAATCAGCGGAATCCGTGGGGCGCGGGCGGGGCGAACAGCCAGAACGCGAACGGGGCCGACGGGGAGAAATCCCCCGTCGGCCCCTGTGTCCGCCCCACCGTGTCGGTGGTTCGGGACCGGTCGCCTCGACGTTGAGTGCTAGGACCCGACCCGCGGTGGGGCGGCCTCCTCACCCGGAGGCGTCGGTGAGGAGGCCGTCGCTCCCTCCATTTCGTCGAGCTCGTCGAAGGCGTAGGCCGACTCCGCGTGGAGCTCGTGGTCCAGGCCGTTGGTCTCGACCTCCTCGGTGATGCGGAAACCGATGAGCAGGTCGATGACCTTGGCGATGACCCAGGTGACGATGAAGGTGTAGACCATGACGCCGATCACCGAGACGGCCTGCGCGGCGAGGAGGCCGAGGCCGCCGCCGAAGAGCAGACCCGCGTCGCCGCCGCCGGGCACGGCGGAGGAGGCGATGAACCCGAGGGCGAGGCAGCCGACGATGCCGCCGACCATGTGGATGCCCACGACGTCCAGGGCGTCGTCGTACTTGAAGCGGAACTTCCAGCTGATGGCGTAGGCGCAGACGGCACCGGACAGGGCGCCGACCACGATGGCGCCGACCGGGGTGACGTTGGCGGCCGAGGGGGTGATGGCGACCAGTCCGGCGATGGCACCGGAGGCGAAGCCCAGGGCGCTGACCTTCCCGTAGCGCAGGCGCTCGACCAGCATCCAGGCGGCGGTCGCGGCGGCGGTGGCGACCTGGGTGTTGACCAGGGCCAGGGCGGCCTGCTCGTTGGCCGCGTAGGCGGAGCCCCCGTTGAAGCCGAACCAGCCGAACCACAGCAGGGCGGCGCCCAGCAGGACGAACGGCAGGTTGTGCGGGCGCATCGACTCGGAGCCGAAGCCCTTGCGGCGGCCGAGGACGATGACCAGGGCCAGGGCGGCGGCGCCGGCGTTGATGTGGACGGCGGTGCCGCCCGCGAAGTCGATCACCTCGGGGAGGCCGGTGAACTCGTGCATGCGAGCGATCCAGCCGCCGCCCCACACCCAGTGGGCCACGGGGAAGTAGACCAGGAGCGCCCAGATCGGGGCGAACAGCAGCCAGGCGCCGAACTTGGCGCGGTCGGCGATGGCGCCGCTGATCAGGGCCACGGTGATGACCGCGAACATGAGCTGGAAGCCGGCGTCGACCAGCAGCGGGTAGCCGCCGTCGGTGCCGTCCACGGGTTCGACCTCGGTCATGATGCTGCTCAGGCCGACGTAGTCGAACCCTCCGATGAAGAGGTCCAGGACTCCGTGGCCGGGTGCGTAGGTCAGCGAGTGGCCTACCAGGACCCACAGGACGCTGATGATGGCGATGCTGCCGAAGCTCATCAGCATCATGTTGAGGACGCTCTTGGCCCGCGACATGCCTCCGTAGAAGAAGGCCAGGCCCGGGGTCATGAGCATCACCAGCGCGGCGCTCATCAGCAGCCACGCGGTGTTGCCGGTGTCGATCATGTCGTCGCCTCCGTTGCACGGACGGGGGATGGTCGTGAGATGCGGCGGTCAGCGAGCGCGTCTTCGGGCCCGATGCGCTGGCCACGGCGACCACTGTCCGACCCGGGTGTTTCCCGGTCGGACCCGACGTGTTGCGCGGGGGTAAAAGGGCGGCGCGCGGTGTTAAGCCGTCATGAACGAACCGTGCTCAAGGGGCGAACGACCAACGGCCGGACCCCGTGTCACGGGTGTCCGGCCGTCTGGTGGTCGTGGTGCTTCCGGGTGCTCGTGGTGCCCCCGGGTCAGCCGAGGATGGCGTCCACGAAGACCTCGGGGTCGAAGGGGGCGAGGTCGTCGGGGCCCTCACCGAGCCCGACGAGCTTGACGGGCACGCCCAGCTCACGCTGGACCTGGACGATGATGCCGCCCTTGGCGGTGCCGTCGAGCTTGGTCAGGGCGATGCCGGTGACGTTGACGACCTCCGCGAACACGCGCGCCTGGCGCAGTCCGTTCTGGCCGGTGGTGGCGTCCAGGACGAGCAGGACCTCGTCGACCTGGGACTTCTTCTCCACCACGCGCTTGACCTTGCCCAGCTCGTCCATCAGGCCGGTCTTGGTGTGCAGGCGCCCGGCGGTGTCGATGATCACGGTGTCCGCGCCGTCGTCGATGCCCCGGGCGACGGCGTCGAAGGCCACGCTGGCGGGGTCGGCGCCCTCCTCCTTGCGCACGACCGGCGCGCCGACCCGGCTGCCCCAGGTCTGGAGCTGTTCGGTGGCGGCGGCACGGAAGGTGTCGGCGGCGCCGAGCACGACGCTGCGGCCGTCACCGACCAGGACGCGGGCGAGCTTGCCGGTGGTGGTGGTCTTGCCGGTGCCGTTGACGCCCACGATCATGATGACCGCCGGGCGGTCACCGTGGGGTTCGGTGCGCACGGCGCGGTCGGCGTCGGTGTTGATCTGCTTGAGGAGTTCCTCGCGGAGCAGGGCGCGGACCTCGTCGGTCTCGCGGGTGCCGAGCACCTTGACGCGGGTGCGCAGGTTCTCCACGATCTGGGTGGCCGAGGCGACGCCGATGTCGGCGGTGATGAGGGTGTCCTCGATCTCCTCCCAGGTGTCCTCGTCCAGGTTCTTGGAGGAGAGCAGGCTGAGCAGCCCCTGGCCGAAGGAGCTCTGTGAGCGGGCCAGGCGGGCCCGCAGGCGGACCATGCGCCCGGCGGACGGGGGCGGGGTCTCGATCTCGGGTGCGGTGGGTTCGGCCGGGGCCGTGGCGGCGGCGTCCTCGGCCGGGGGCGCGTGGGCGGGGGGCGTCTGTGCGACTCCCCCGTCCTTCTCACGGTCCTCTTCGGGGGCGGTGGCCTCGGGCGCCCCGGTGACCTCGGGCTTGGTCTCCTCCTCACCCGGCTTGACCGAGCGTCCGGCCCTGACCAGGAAGAACCCGCCGATTACCAGGAGGGCGACGACGACGATGATGCTTACGAGCAAGGTGATGTCCATAGCGTTCACCAGTCTCCCAGAGTGTCCGACGCGTTCGCGTCACGCCCCGGTGGCGTGCCGGGAACGATGCCGGTGGTGGCCGCCGCGCTCTCAGGTGCCGCGGTGTCGCGTGGTGCGCAGGATGAGGACGAAGAAGGGTGCGCCCAGGAAGGCGGTGACCACCCCGATGGGGAGTTCCGCCGGGGCGACGATGGTGCGCGCGACGACGTCCACCAGGACGAGGAAGGCACCGCCCATGAGCACGGTGACGGGCAGGATCGCCCGGTAGTTGGAGCCCACGAGGCGGCGCACGATGTGCGGGACGACGATGCCGACGAACCCGATCAGCCCGCTCACGGAGACGGCGGCGGCGGTGGCCAGGGAGGCGGCGGCGATCACGACCATCCGCACGGCGGCGGGGTTGAGGCCGAGGCTGACCGCCTTGTCGTCACCCAGGGCGAGCATGTCCAGCAGGTAGCCGCAGAGCAGCAGGACGACGAGCGCGACGATCGCGTACGGGGCGATGAGGCGGACGTCGTCCCAGCCGCCCCGGCCGAGCCCGCCCAGCAGCCACGCGTAGATGCGTTGGAGCTGGTCCACGCCCATCTGCTGGACGAGGGTCTGGGCGGCGGACAGGAACGAGGAGACCGCCACCCCGGCCAGGACCAGCGCGGCGGTGCCCCCTCCCCCGGCGGTGGCGCCGAGGAGGTAGGCGGCGGCCACACCGGCCAGCGCTCCGACGAAGGCGGCCACCGGGACGAGGGCGCGCGGGTCGGCCAGTACCTCGTGGCCGAAGACCATGACCATGGTGGCGCCCAGTCCGGCCCCGGCCGCGGCGCCGAGCAGGAAGGGGTCGGCCAGCGGGTTGCGGAAGACGCCCTGGTAGGCGCCGCCCGCCGTGGCCAGCAGGGCGCCGACGACGGCGCCCATCACCACGCGCGGCAGGCGCAGTTCCATGAGGAGCGCCTCCTGCCGTTCGGTGAGCGGCGTCTCGACCGCCCCGAACGGCAGGAGGCTGAGCAGGTGGCGGAGGATGTCACCGGCGGAGATCGAGGCGGCGCCCGCCGCGACGCCGAAGACCCCGGCGGCGAACAGGGCGACCGCGCCGCCCAGCACCCAGCCCAGGGGAACCCCGAAGCCCTTCACGTCCAGCTCTCCTTGCTCTCGTTCCCGTCCGCCCGGGCGCGCGGCCCGGGCGGTACCGGACCTACTGCTGGGCGGTCTCGATGACCGCGTCGCCCACGGACTGGGCGAAGTCGACCACGCGCGGGCCCCAGCGGGAGGCGATGTCGGTGTCGAGGAGGTGGACCGAGCCGGTCTCGACGGCGGAGACGGTGTCGTAGGCCGGGCGTTCCTCCACCGCTTCGACGGCGGACTCGTCACCGTAGGAGAGGAAGATGAGGTCGGGGTTCTCCTCGACCACGAACTCCGGGGACAGCTGCGGGTAGCCGCCGCTCTCGCCGTCGTCCGCCTGGTCCGCGATGTTCACCAGTCCGAAGGAGTCGTAGATCTGTCCGGCGAAGGTGCTGGAGGTGGCGGAGAAGAGGGTGTCGTCGAGCTCCTGGTAGAAGGTGAGCTCGCTGTCACCGATCTCGGCGCAGACGGACTCGACGATCCCGTTGAACTCGTCCTCGATCCGGTCGGCCTCGGTGTCGGCCTCCTCCGTCTTCCCGGTGGCGTCCCCGAGCAGGCGGATCTGGGCGTAGACGTCCTCCAGGTCGGCGGCGCCGGGCAGGACCAGGGTGGGGATGTCGACGGCGCCGAGCTGGTCGGCGGTCTCGACGGCGCTGTCAGCGAGGATCACCAGGTCGGGGTCGTACTCGCTGATCGCCTCGACGTTGGGCGTGAAGCCGCTGAGGTCCGTGGTGGGGGCCTCGTCGGGGTAGTTGGAGTAGTCGTCGACCGCCTCGACCTGGTCACCGGCGCCGATGGCGAAGAGCATCTCGGTGTTGCTGGGCGAGAGGGAGACGATGCGCTCGGGGGCGGCGTCGACGGTGACCTCTCCGACCATGTCGGTCACGGTGACGGGGAAGGTCCCGTCACCGACGGTCGCGCGGTCGGCCGCGGGCTCGGGGGCCCCGCACTCGGCGGAGGCGGTCTCGGTCTCCTGCGCGGGCTCGGACTCGGGTTCGGTGGTGCCGCAGGCGGTGAGGGCGAGGGTGGCGCCCAGGAGTGCGACGGGGAGTTGGTGGGCGATCCGCACGGTGCGGTGCTCCTTCGGTGAGCAGGGGAAAGAGCACGACCCGGTCGGGGACGGCCGGTCCTTCCCACGAGGACGGGGTTCGTCGGTGCCGAGGAGGCGACCTGGCTCGTCCCCGCGCACGCGCGGGGCATCACAGTTGCGGGGCAGCGCCGGATTGCGCGGGCCGTGGTGGCCGCGGGACCGGACTTCGCTCGTTCGACACCCGTCGCACCGCCGGAGGGCGGCACAACCCCTCCACTCTACTCGGCGGTACTCCCGGGCCCCGGTGGCACCTCAGCGACCTCCGCCTGGGCGCGCGCACCGCTCTCACCTGTGCTTTTCATGGGAGCGTACGGGCAGCGGAACTCGGCACCGAGTGTCACCGCCGGAATGTATGGCGCCCTTTCGTACCACAAGCGCTTTATGTCCCCTTTATTAGGAGATGAGGCTCCAGAGGAACTTGAACCACATGAATCCATTGTGTGGCCATATTGATCCTCACAGCACATTGACACCTCTATCGCACGAGGCAATGATCTCGTTGCCATGCGCGTCGAATATCCGATCACGGACCACATGCGGCGTATCCCCCCGTGCGCGTTCCTCCGCACCCGGCGGGGTGCCGTTCCCCCTGTGTCCTGAGGCGCGCACGAGAAGGGATGTGTTGACAAGGTGGCACGCAACCTGTCACGTCTGGCTTCGATCGCCGGGCTGACACTGATCGCGGGACTCGCCGCGGTCACACCGGCAGGCGCCGACGAGGGTTCGGAACTCGCACCACTGCACCCGGCGCCCACCGCGGAGAACGGCGAACTGACCCACCAGGTCCAGGACCTGTGGTTCATCGAACTGGAGAGCCCTCCCACCTCCGAGGGAACGGCCTCCGCGCGCGTCGAGGACGAGCACGCCGAGTTCCGCGCCGAGGCCGACGAGTTCGGTCTCCAGTACACCGAGCGGCTGTCCTTCAACGAACTGTGGAACGGCCTGTCCGTGGAGATGGACGACGCCCAGGTGAGCACGGCCCGGGAGATCCCCGGCGTCGCCGCCGTCCACCCGGTCGTCCGCCACGAGCTCCCCGACCACGACGAGAGCTCACCCGACATGGACACCGCGCTCGGCATGACCGGGGCGGACATCGCGCAGAGCGAGCTCGGACTGACCGGTGAGGGCCTGCGCGTGGCCGTCATGGACACCGGTGTCGACTACACCCACCCCGACCTCGGTGGGCCGGGCGGCTTCCCGTCCGAGCGCGTGGTCGCCGGACACGACTTCGTCGGCGACGACTTCAACGCGAGCGTCCCGGCGAAGAACAACCCCGTCCCCGACGACGACCCGCAGGACTGCAACGGCCACGGCACCCACGTCGCGGGCATCATCGGCGCCCAGGGCGAGGTCACCGGCGTCGCGCCCGACGTCGTCTTCGGCGCCTACAAGGTGTTCGGCTGCACGGGCTCCACCACCTCCGACATCATGATCGCCGCCATGGAGCAGGCACTCGCGGACGACATGGACGTGCTCAACATGAGCGTGGGGTCGGCCCACTCCTGGCCGCAGTACCCCACCGCCGTCGCCTCGGACAACCTGGTCGACGAGGGCATGGTGGTCGTGGCCTCCATCGGCAACGAGGGCGCCTCCGGCCTCTACTCCGCCGGGGCCCCCGGTCTGGGCGCCGACGTGATCGGTGTCGCCGCCTACGACAACACCCACATCCGCGCGGACGCCGCCGAGGTCACCCAGAGCGGCGAGACCGTCGCCTACATGGAGATGGACGACGCGACTCCGCCGCCCGCCTCCGGTGAGACCGACGAGCTCGTGTACGTCGGCCGTGGCTGTCTCGCTGCGGGCGACGAGCTGGAGGGCGACCCCGAGGGTCGGACCGCGCTCATGGTCCGGGGCGAGTGCGCCTTCAGTGAGAAGTACGACGCCGCGCTGGCAGCGGGTGCCACCGGCGTCGTGGTCCACAACAACCTGCCCGGCATGTTCGCGGGCGGCGGCATCGTCGACCAGGGCGCGTTCGCGGTGGGCGTCTCCGACGAGGCCGGGGCGCACCTGCGCGAACTCCTGGAGGGCGGCGAGCCCGTCACCCTCACCTGGACCGGCGAGGAGACCACGATCCCCAACCCGACCGGGGGTCTGATCAGCAGCTTCAGCTCCTACGGCATGTCGGCCGACCTGGACATCAAGCCGGACCTGGGCGCGCCCGGCGGCCTGATCAACTCCACGTACCCGATGGCCAAGGGCGGCTACGCCACCATCAGCGGCACCTCGATGTCCTCCCCGCACGTCGCGGGCGGCGTCGCCCTGCTGCTGGAGGCCCGTCCGGACCTGGCCGCGCACGACGTGCGCGACGTCCTCCAGAACACCGCCGACCCCACCGCCTGGTGGGGCAACCCGGACCTGGGGATCCTGGACAATGTCCACCGCCAGGGCGCGGGCATGCTCGACGTCCCGGGTTCGGTCCTGACCACCACCGGCCTGTCCCCCGCGAAGCTGCCCCTGGGCGCCACCGAGGGGCCGGTCACCGAGACCGTGACCGTCACCAACCACGGCGACGAGGAGGCGACGTACGAGATCGCGCACACCCCGGCGCTGGGCACGCACGGCGACACCTTCGCCCCGTCCTTCAACGACTCCTACGCCAGGGCCGATCTCAGCGAGGACAAGGTGACCCTGGCTCCCGGCGAGTCCGCCGAGGTCGAGGTGACCGTCACGCCGCCCGCGCGTGAGTACGCGCAGATGCTCTACGGCGGCTACGTCGAGGTCACCGAGGTGGGTGGCGCGGCGGAGACCGGCACCGTCCGTGTTCCGTACGCCGCCTACAACGGCGACTACCAGGAGATCGAGGCGATGACCCCGATCACCGACGCCAACGGGAACGTGCACGAGCTGCCGTGGCTGACCCGCATCTCCCAGTGCGAGGTCTTCACCGGCCTGGAGTGCGCGGACAGTGGGGGCGGTACCTTCCGGAACCAGCCGGACGGCGCCACCTTCTCGATGGACTGGGTGGACGGTCTGCCGGACGTGCCGTACGTGATCGCGCACTTCGACCACCACGTCACCCGGCTGGAGATGACCGTCGTCGACGAGCGCACCGGCCGCCCGGTCCACCCGGACCGCAACCTGGCTGTCGGCGTCGACCACGTCAACCGCAGCGCCACCAGCACCGCCTTCTTCAGCTACGTCTGGGACGGCACCGTGGTGGACTCGCGGAACCGGGTGACCGACGTCCGTGACGGGGACTACCGTCTGCGGGCCCGGGCGCTGAAGGCGCTCGGTGACCCGGAGAACCCGGACCACTGGGAGACCTGGACGTCCCCGGTCATCACCATCGACCGGGGCTGATCCAGCCTGGTGAACGTCGCGGGGCCGTCTCCCTTTGGGGGGCGGCCCCGTCCGCGTACGGGTGCGGGGTAAGGGCGGGTCACCGGCCGGGCGTACACTGCGGGACCTGGACGGATCGCCCCGTTTCTCCCGCTCTGAAAGGACCCACCGACCCATGGCCGGATTCTTCGACCGCTTCCGCAATCCCGAGCCGGAGCCCGTACGCGCGGAGCTCACCCGGGAGGGGTACGAGGAGGTGCTGGATCTCCTGAGGACCGACAACAAGATCCTGGCCATCAAGCGGATCCGGGAGCTCACGGGCATGGGGCTGCTGGAGGCCAAGAACCTCTCCGAGGCCATTGAAGCGGGGCGGTGGGCGCCCGCTCCGGACCGGAGCCTGGCCGACCGGGTGCGTGAACTCGTAGCGCAGGACCGTGTGGCGGACGCCGTCCGGATGGTGGCTCAGGAGACCGGGATGACTGAGGACGAGGCGTCCCGGTTCATCGGAAGCCTCGACCAGCCCTAGGTGTACTGATCACTGAGGGTGGAGCCCGGTTGATCCGACGCGGGTGTCCTGCGCCCTAGAGGCGCACGGCCGCCACGAACGCCTCCCACTCACGAACGGACGCGTCGAGCTGGCCGAGGTGGCGATGCTGGGTGTCCCGCACACAGGTTTTGGCGCCTTCCGACACCTCTACGCAGTTCTCACCAGCAGTGCTGTACGAAGACTTGCGCCACTCTGTCATCGGGATCCTCCGCTTTCTTCCTTAGGTCCAGCTGTGCGCTCAGGAAGCGACCTCCGGACCGCATCTCACCCAACAGCGTCGACATCTCGAACGCCACATCCACGATCTCATCCCCTCGGGGTCTCTCCAGAAAAGAGCTTTTCCGCAGGTAGTCGAGCGTCACGAACCAGAGCGGAGGATGGGGCCATTGTGGCAAAAGCTTCCTCAGGTCTTTGGTCCTGGAGTTGTTTCTCCTCGACAGGTAGCCTGAACAGGCATAACACGAATCGGACCCCGCCAACATCACTGGCGGGGTCCGATTCACTTGGTCTCAGAGGCGCACGGCCTCCACGAACGCCTTCCACTCGCGGGCGGACGCGTTCAGGTGGCCCAAGTGGCGATTCTGAGTGTCCCGCACCGCAGCGCCCTGCTCGGTGGTGCGAGCCTCCACGCAGTTCCCGCCCTGGCCGTTGCTATAGCTGGACTTCTTCCAACCATCGGTCATCATTCGCTGCCTCGAATCTCTTCCATCCATGATCGTGACGCAGGCACCGGCAAGGCAGAGCCTTGCAGGTCAGCAAACGTTCGTTCGTAGCTTGCCACGATCTCGGGTTGCTTGAGGAACATGCCCGACTCCTGCCCCTCCACGTAGGCGACAGGGCTGCCGTCAGGAGCAGTGCTCAGCCTAAACGAACCGCTTAGACCAGCATGGTCCTCGGTATCGGTTGGGATGATCTGGATGGTGATGCGGGGGCGATGTGTGAGCTCCAGCAGGTGGTCGATCTGGGCTGGCATCACTGACGGATCGGAGAAGCGGCGACGAAGGACCGACTCGTCCAGCAGCACGATCATGACCGGCGGGTGATCGCGGTCAAGGATCTGCTGCCGGAAGAGCCGTGCCTGCACCATCTGGTTGATCTCTCCTGGCGAAGCGTAGCGGGACGCGAGTTCGCTGATCGCGCGCGCGTACTGTTCGACCTGCACCAGGCCTGGCACAAGACCGAGCGCGTACTCACGGATCTCGAACGCCACTTGCTCGTCCTCAGCGACTTCTCGGAAGTAGCTGATCATCCCCGTCGGAGAGAACAGGGCGTCCCAGGAGTTCAGAACCACCCCGCCCGCCCCTAGCGCTGTGTCGATTTGCTCGATCTTGCCACGCCTTGTCCCTTTCTTCCCCGCCTCAAGATCGCTAATGGTGCTCTGAGCGATCGGCACCGCACGCGCCAACTCCTGCTGAGTCATGCCCACTCCGGTGCGATGACCGCTGAGCAGCCTGCCAAAACGCTGCTGCGGCGAATCGCTTGATCCCATACCCCACCACCAATATCGCCCGCCTATCTGTTTGTATCGCACTCTATACGAGCTTGACCGTTTTTAGCGATCAATCTGGAACACTCGTCGTCCCGATGGCAGAGTTCCGTTCAGGCACCACAGGACTCCTGTCTCTTTTCAGGGAGATCCCAACGGAGCCTGCCCAACGATTAACTCAGGGCGACATGGGATTCATTACGCCTAAACGGACATCTCAAATCCCCCCAACTTTCACTGGGATATCTCCTGACCACAGAGGAATCTCGGTGGCCAATGTCTAGAGCAGCCGACTGGGCTCAAGACCCACCCCGAAGCACCCGAGGTGAGACAGATGCGGGCTACCCAGAACCACTCCAGGACACCAAACACCCATTTCGGGCGCTATCCTCGCGCGCTCCGATTCTCCGAGCCCGCACGCCACGGCATCCTGCTCGGACCCACTCGCGAGTACCGAGCTCTTTCCGCCTGGTGTCGAAACATGCTTCCCGTTCAGGGCACCCGTCTGGCCCGCATCACGCGCATCCTCGTCACCAACTCCCACCAGCACTCCCGGTCGGGCCTGCCCGGCGGAACCGTCCGCGTGGTCCTGGACCAGTCCCGACCGCTACTCCCCCACCTCTACGTCACTGATCAGGGACCGCGAGACACCATCCGGCCGCAGTACCCGCAGCTCAACCCCCGAGAAAGCGCCTCCGGACTGGCGGTCCTCAACCGCCTCTCCCTGTCCTGGACCCCCTCTTGGACCTGGGACGGCGACCGCATCCAGCAGACCACCGTCGAGGTTGTCCTCGACCTCAGCTGACCCACCACCCTCACCTCCCGCCACACAGGGGAGCCGAACCGCATTTCCCGGCGGGAACTCCCGCCCCTCACACCTCGCGTCGCCAACCCACAACACACCCTCAACAGAGAACTGGACGAAAATGAGCACTGACCGCCTGCCGCCTCGACCTGGGTGGTTCACCCGAGTACCCACCAACCCCCGCTGCACCACTGCTCGTTCCCGTGGTCCGCTGATCCCCGCGCCCCGAAGGCCGATCGAGTCCGCCCCCATGCAGGTCCTGTGTGCCCTCCTGTCTGGGCTGCGACGGTTGGCGGTGGCCACGTGAGCGTGTTCTCCCCCGAACTGACCAGCCGCGAGGCGACAGTCCCGCTAGCGAGTTTCATCAAGCCGTTCCACGCCCACTACTTCTCCCGGACCGTGGGCACGCCGTTCCGTAAGCGCAAGTACGCCTTCACCGGTCTCCCCAGCCTGATGCCGCTGGTGCGGGCGTTCCTGGATACCAGCGCCGCCGAACGCTCCATCGACTTCCGGTACCTGTTCACACTGCTCGGCTCGGAGCTGGCCAATAACTCGATCGCGCACTCGCTGTCGAGTGAGCACGGCCAGACCTACTCACTCACCGTCGACCGGGGAGCGACCGGGATGACGCTGATCTGCCAGGACCAGGGCGCCCGGCACCCCGTCGAACCTGGCCCGTTCACCGCTACCGACCTCGCCACCCTGGCCCCCGACGCGGGTCCGGGCAGCGGCCGGGGTCTCGGCCTGGTCAACGCGTTGGCGGACCGGTGGGGCGATAACGGCAACCCGAAGTTCCGGCAGGTCTGGTTCCACCTGTCCTACGACCTCACCGACAACCCGTGGACCCGGATCGAGGGAGAGCAGTGATGTTGGACATCGACACCAGGGACCTGCTCGCGACCGCAGAGGACGCGTTGGCCGCCCCCACGCATCTGACTCCCGCGCAGATGGACGTGTGGCACAACCACACCCTGCGCAACCGCATCCCGGTGATCCTGGAAGCCCTACGGATCGCGCGGGAGGAGAGCGATGGGGAACTGGCGGTCCGGTTGATCGACCAGGCCATCCACGACCACCCCGCACCCACGCGGGTCCCCGGCAACAGGCCCGTGGCGCGAACGGCCCCGAAACACAAGGACTCCAATCCCGGGCTCCCGGTCCCCGAACACGTCCTCTGCACCCTGCTGCACAAGCACTGGAACATGACCGTGGAGGGCCAGGTTCCCCACGAGACCTTCGTGGCCCGCCGCCCCCTGGGCTGGACCGGTGACGGCGACCCCTACGAGCGCATCACCGCACCCAACCGCACCGAACTCCTCCGACTGCTCGCCCACCGCCACCTCGGCGTTCACAGGAGCGATCCGGAACCTCCGCCCGCTGCCTGAGTGGGCCCGAAGCCGTTCCACGAAAAAGCTCTGGCGGGTGCACCAACACCCCCAGAGCAGGCCGACACCCCAACCCCTTGCAGAGAAGAGATTGCCGACATGACCATTGTGCCGCACACCCCTGCCCTCGACCACACGAACAGCCCACCCGACAACGCCCCCCGGTGGGAATGCCGCGTCTACCCCGGACAGCTCTCCCAGACCAGCCAGGTCCGAGCAGACCTGGACGCCGACCTCCACCGTCTGCTCTCCCCCACCGCCGAGGTGAAGGAGGAGATGGTGTTGTGCGTGAGCGAGATGTTCGCCAACGCCTGCGAACACTCCCGCTCCGGAGAAGACCCCGACGGCAGGGTGGTCCGCACCCTCGACCTGCCCCGTCCAGGAACGGTGCGGATCTCGATCATCGACGACGGCACCCGCACCAACACCACCACGGACAACGTTCCGAAGGTCCCGCGCAGGCGCACCAGGCAGCAGCAGGAGCGCGCCGAACGCGGACGCGGCCTGCTCCTACTCGACCACCTCGCCACGCGGTGGGGGTTCCGGCCGGTGCTGGACTTCCCGTTCTGCGCAGGGCTGGGCACCGTCATCTGGGCCGAGTTCACCCTCCCTGCCCTGGTCGCTGGCAGGTGTGCCCGATGACCGGTCATCAGGTCAGCGCCGGAGTCCGGTCCGTCCTGGCCTCACCCCGAGGCCACCGCTTCCCCCGCCCGACCCGCCCAGAGTCACACCAGGCCCGTCAGGAACGCCTCCTGCGCCAGATGCAGGGCAATCCGCGAGTGGCCTACATGCTCGAACACGGACCCCTCCCGCACTGGGTGCACGTCGCCCGCCAACAGCGCGAACGGAAGGCACGGGAGGCCGCCACGACCCGGACTGAACCGAAAGCAGTCCTCCCCCGAGGTCGCCACCGCGCGCCCCGCCCCTGGTGGGGGTGGCCCGCCACCGCTCTGAGCTCCGCGCTCCTCCTGGGCCTGACCACCCTGGAGATCCTGGGGCAGACCCTCACCCACAACATCGGCATCCCGACCTGAACCACCAAGTGAGTGGGGCCCGGCAGACGTCGGGCCCCACCCATCCCCGCGTGCGCGGGGAGCAGAGCGCCCCGGGGTAGGTGGCCTCGTAGACGCGGGGTCCATCCCCGCGTGCGCGGGGAGCAGTCTCATTGACCTGCACGTTTGTCAGCGGAAAGACGCCAAATCTGCAAGTTGTTGAGAAACAGACATTTCACCCATCCTCGTGGCGATCTCCTTTGCTCTTTCTACCGCCTACCCGGCGCTCACGGCTACTCCGTTCCGCAATCAGCGTCCACATAAGCGTCGGCTGGGACAACGTGTCACCTGCACCGCAGAACCGGCTAGAGCTGAGCGCCGATCACCGTTCTATGACTTGAGTTGCTGTGGCGGGAATCCTCTACGGCAGACCGGCTCATAACCCCAGCCGTGGTCAGGCCCCGCTCACCGCGTAGCCCTTGGGGTGATTCGTTCCACTCAGGGCAGTGCGGGTGGATGGTGTTCTGCGCACCGCGTAGGTTCAAGCGCTCGTAGGCCCCCGTACCGGGCTAGCGAACTCAGCCACCGTGGGTGGAGGAGCTCTTGTAGTCGGTGTAGGAGTACGGGTTGTCGAGCAGGGTGGGCTCGGGCACGTCGGGGTTCATGCCCTTGACCCACTCCTCGCCGCCGAGTGCGCCCCGCAGGTGGTCCAGGGTCGACTCCACGTTCCGGCGGATCGTGCCCAGGTCGACACCGACCAGGCGGTGCTCGTGCTTGACGACCCTGCCATTGACCAGGACCGTGTGCACGTCACCGCGCTGAGCCTGAAAGACCACGTGACCGTAGGGGTTGAGCAGCGGGAACGAGACCGGGGAGTGCTCGTTCTTGATCAGCACCAGGTCGGCCTTGGCCCCGGGGCGCACCCGACCCAGGTCGGCGCGGCCCAGCGCGTCGGCGCCACCGCGAGTCGCCCACTCCACGACCTGGTCCACGCGCAGGGACGCGTGCGTGACCGTCTCCCCGCGTGCGTGCGCCTCCAGGTGCTCGCGGGAACGGTCGGCGCCCAGGGTGGTGCGCATGGCCGAGAACAGATCGCCGCTCCACCAGGCACTGGAATCCATCGACAGCGACACCGGGATGCCGTGTTCGCGCAGCCTCCAGGTGGGCGGGTAGCCCTGCCCGGCGCTCTGCTCGCTCTCAGTGGAGACCGAGACGCTGCCGCCGGTCGCGGCGATGCGGTGGTAGGAGTCGGTGGACAGCGAGGCGGCGTGCACGTACACCGTCTCCGGTGTCATGAACCCGTGCTCGTGCATGAGCTTGATGGAGTCGTCGCCGGTGGCGCCCCACACGCCCGCGTGCGTGGTCACCGGCAACCCCAGTTCGCGGGCCACCTCGAACGCGCGCTTCTCTGGGAAGTCCGGGTCGCCGGTGACGTCGAAGGCGATCTGGACGTCAAGCATGTCGCGGTCGCCGTCGAAGCGGCGGCGTACGAAGTCACGGAAGGCCGGGTCGGTGGCCCACTCGCCGGGCTGGGCCTGGATGTTGCCGTAGGCCAGAACGTACCGGCCCGGAACCGATTTCAGGGCGTCCACGGCCGCGTCGGCATGGTCGACCGTGCTCAGTCCGTGCGACCAGTCCACGACCGTGGTCACCCCGGCATCAAGGGCCTCGGCCCCGGCCAGTGCGTTGCCCGCGTGCACGTCCTCGGGGCGGAAGAGCTTGCCGCCCTCCAGGTAGTACCAGACGAAGTACTGGGTCAGGGTCCAGTCGGCCCCGTAACCGCGCATCGCGGTCTGCCACATGTGGCGGTGGGTGTCGACCATTCCCGGCATGACGATGCCGTCAGTGGCGTCGACGACCGCGGCGCCGTCGGGCACGGCCAGGTCGCGGCCGACCCGCGCGACGCGGTCGTCGACCACGAGCACGTCGGTGTCGGGCAGGACGGTGCGGGCGTCGTCCATCGGCAGCACCGTTCCGCCGCGCAGGACGACGGGGCGTCCGCGCTCGAACCGGGTGTTCTCACTCATCCGGGGAAGCTCCTCGGCGGGTTGTTCGACGTTCGGGCTATCTTTCCGTAGTCGAACGTATACGCGGATTCAGGGCGTTTGGTGTCGAAATGCGCGCCCGTGCTCCCGGAGGCCGTTCCAAGGGGCCGCTGCGACCTGCCGGTGTCCTGGAATCAGTCTCGGCTTGGTCGCTTCGTGCGAACACACGCGCCTCGGCTGTTCCACCTCGTCGATGATCTCGACGGGCACCCCGCCGCTGGGGACCTCACTGAGGCGCTCAGGGTCTGGGGCTCCTCGACACAGCAGCAGGTGTGCTTCCACCCGAGGTGGGACCCGACAGTGCCCATTTGCAGCAGGCCGTGCACTGCGCTCAGGAGAGGTGTCCCGGGCCGACAAGCGTTAGAACGAAGGCCGAAGACATCAATCAACCCTTCTCAGGCATCGAAGCGCAGATCCGCGATGCCGGACAAGTCGATGCCGTAACGGTCGTAGACCTTGGTGGTGTTCTCCCCCGTCAGGGCCGCCTCGTCGAAGCCGAGCAGCGCGGCCACCCGCACCACCTCGGCGCGGCTGTCCGCTTCGATCTCCAGATACGCGGGGATCCGCGGCCAGGAGTCGATCTCCAACTGGGCGCCATCCAGCGTGAAGCTGTGCCGTCGGTTCTCCTGGTAGGCCTTGGGTGTGTAACCGAGCTTGCCCAACAACGCGTTGGCGGTCTCGAAATCACCGACCTCCGTCTCGGTCTCCCGAGTACCGCCGATGGCGTCCGAGTCGATCTCCTTCACCGTGAGCGTGACCCGGCTCCCGGTATCGCGCAGACGCACCCACCGCGACGTGTCCCCCGGCTCGATGTCGTACACGTAGCGCCGCTGAAGCACCTCACCCAGGTCAGCACCACCCTTGTCGAGAATGAGCCCGGCCACCTTTGCGGAGTCGATATCCAGGACCTTGGCCTCGTATTCGATCACGCTCATGCCCGCACGGTCCCCTTCCTCCTCATCGTGGGGAATTCGCGATACCTCACAGCTACCGCCGCTACAGCCTGATGAGGCCGATCTGCGACCGAAAAGGATCGGTGAGTGCAGGCGCGATAGTTTGCGCTTCGTTCCCCCGCAGCCCTCGCCCATCAGCCCTTACCTGGCGAAGTTCAGCTCAACGGCAACTCGTACACGGCGCGGCTACGGCCCGGCCCTTTGAAATCGGTGACGACAGAGACTCCGTTGATTTGGTGATCACCAGCAACGTTCACGAAGCCGAGGGACGCCCAGGCGGCGTGCGCCGCTTCGTTGTCAGGTTCCGATGTTAGATAGAGACGCCGACAGCCCCATGCCTGCGCCTGGGAGCGCACGCTCTGCAGGAGGGACCGCGTAATGCCCCGGCGGCGATGTCGCGGATGCGCGATGACGTCCTGGACGTAAACGTCAGCGGGATCGTCCTGGCTTCGGAACGCCATGACTGCTCCGATGACGGTGCCGTCATCGGCGATAGCAAGAGGGCACGTAGAGGAGAACAGCGTTGCGTAAAGCCAGTAATCGGAGAGGGTGCGTGCATGGAGGTAGGGCCCGCCGAGCTCCATGAGCCGCTGGACCTCGCCAATATGTTCAAGTTGAAGGGGGGTAACGATCACAGAGTTCCTATCTGTTGATCTTGCGGACGATGGTGGACAGCTGGTGTGCCATGTCGGAAGGAGCGACGGCATCGGCGATGCTACGGCCGACGATGACGATATCCCAGTCGCGACTGCTGGCGAAGGCGTCGTCAGCCGCGCTGAAGCCACCTGAGATGGCGACAGGCAGCTGACTGCATGCCCGAATCATTCTGGCGGGAGCGAGGGGGTGGTTACCGCCGACTCCGAGGTCAATGTTGGTGGTGACGACGAAGCCGTCTACGCCAGTACGTTCCATATCGCGCAGCCATGAAGGGGTGAGGCGTTCAAGTGGAACGTCAAGCGTGAGCGCGACCCCGAGGCGACGAGCGGCCGCGACTGCGGAGGAGACACTGGCGATCGAAGCTGGCCCAATGAGAAGAACGACGTCAGCTCCCGCTTCGGCTGCGAGCTCGACCTGGTCACGTCCCCAGTCGGTCCATCCCCGCGTGCGCGGGGAGCAGTGGTTCTCGGACGTGTATGTCGAGGAGCGCCAGGGTCCATCCCCGCGTGCGCGGGGAGCAGTCTCACTGACCTGCACGTTTGTCAGCGGAAAGACGCCAAATCTGCAAGTTGTTGAGAAACAGACAATTCACCCATACTCGCCACGATCATCTCAGCTCTTTCCGCTGCCCGTAGAACGCGTACAGCCACTCGTTCCCCATCGTAGGCCCGCTAGGAATCCCCGTCCTTCGCCCTGGGGAGTTTCACGAGGGCGTAGGCGAAGCACAGGCTCGAAGGCAGGGCCAGCGCCAACGACAGGGCGGCGCGGCGCTTCTGCCGCTCCGAACAGGACGAGTCCACCCACTCCTGCCGAATCATCTGCTCGATGTCCTCACCCCAGTCGCGGCGGTCGTCCCACAGGGCGGGCCCCACCCACACAACTGGGGAACAACGCACCCGGCCCTCCTCGCCGGGCGGCGGCTGCACCCGGTACGACGTACCCAGAAGCAGCATCATGGTGAAGACACCGGTACCCCCGACCGCCACACTGGCGCGGACCGCGCCTGGGAAGTGGCGCATCCGCTGTCGGGCCCACAGCACGAGGGGGATGAAGAACACGGCGTCCGTTTCGACCTGAAGGTTGGGGTTGGTGCTGGCACTGCAACCGCCAGGCTAGGGCTCCGGCCCGTCCGAGGCCCGCTTCGGGACACCGTGGAGGCAGTGACCTCCGTCACCCGAGCCCCGTCAGGCGGGGCGGTCGAGCTTCTGGCTGATGACCTGGGAGATTCCATCACCCTGCATGGTGACGCCGTACAGGGCGTCCGCCGCCTCCATGGTGCGCTTCTGGTGGGTGATCACGATCAGCTGCGACGACTCCCGCAGCTCCTCGAAGATCACCAGCAGGCGCTGGAGGTTGGTGTCGTCCAGGGCCGCCTCGACCTCGTCCATCACGTAGAACGGCGACGGACGGGCCTTGAAGATCGCCGCGAGGAAGGCCACGGCGGTCAGGGAGCGCTCACCACCGGACAACAGGGACAGCCGCTTGACCTTCTTGCCGGGCGGCCGGGCCTCGACCTCGATACCCGTGGTGAGCATGTCCTCGGGGGTCGTCAGCACCAGACGGCCCTCACCGCCGGGGAACAGACGGCCGAAGATCGCCGCGAACTCCCGCTCCACGTCCAGGTAGGCCGAGGAGAACACCTCCTGCACCCGGGCGTCCACCTCCGCGACGATGTCCATCAGGTCCCGGCGGGTCTTCTTGAGATCCTCCAGCTGAGCGTTGAGGAAGGCGTGCCGCTCCTCCAGGGCGGCGAACTCCTCCAGCGCCAGCGGGTTGATCTTCCCGAGCTGGTTGAGCTGGCGCTCGGCCACCTTGAGCCGCTTGGCCTGCACCTCGCGGACATAGGGCAGCGGCACCGCCGTCTCATCGGCGTCGGCCGCCGGGGGCACCGGCACGCGGGGGCCGTACTCCGCGATGAGAGTGGGCACGTCCACCCCCAGCTCCTCCAGCGCCTTGGTCTCCAGCTGCTCCAGACGCATCCGGCGCTCGGCGCGGGCCACCTCGCCGCTGTGCGCGGAGCTGGTCAGCTTCTCCAGCTCCACGGAGAGCTCGCGGACCCGGGCACGTACGGTCTTGAGCTCGCCGTCGCGGGCCTCGCGCTCTGCCTCGGCGGCCACGCGTTCGGTCTCGGCGGTGGCCAGGGACACGGCGATGCGCTCCAGGGCCAGCCGAGCACTCTCCACCACGGCCTGGGCGACGGTGGCCTGGGCGGCCCGGCTGCGGCGGCGTTCGGCCTCGCGCTCCACCGCCCGGCGCTCCTCGGTGGCCTGGGCCAGCAGGGCGTCGGCGCGGCCCGCGATCGAACGGGCCCGCTCCTCAGCGGTGCGCACGGCCAGCCGCCGCTCCATCTCGGTGGCGCGGGCGCGGGAGGCCAGCGCGGAGAGTTCGTCGCGGTGGTCGGCGTCGGGCGCCTCCTCCTCGACGGCGGCGGCGATCTCCTCGGCCTCCGCGAGCTCCTCCTCCAGACGCTCCAGCTTCTGCGCGTCCTCACCCCGCGAAGCGGCGGCCTTGGCGGCGGCCGCCGCGTAGCGCTCGGACTCGGCCTCGGCGGAACGGGCCTGGCCGCCCAGCTTGCCCAGCCGCTGGGCGGACTCGTTGCGCCTGCGGTCACCCTGGCGGCGCCGGGCGGTGACCTCCTCGGCGGCCTCCGCGATCTCGGCGCGCTCGCGCTTCTTCTCGTCCAGCTCCACGGCGACGCGCTTGGCGGCCTCGGTGGCGGCCTCCAGGCGTTCGGCGGCCTCGTCCACCGCGGCCTGGACCTCCAGGAGGCTGGGCGCGGCGGCGGTCCCGCCGTGGACCATGGCGGCGGCGAACACGTCGCCGTCCGGGGTGACCGCGCGCACCTGCGGTAGGGCGGACACCAGCTCGCGGGCGCCCGGGGCGTCGGCGGCCAGGGCCACCCGGTCCAGGAGCGCGGTCACCGCGTCGGACAGGTGCTCGGGGGCGGTGACGGCGTCGGCGGCGTAGCGGACGCCCCCGGGCAGGGACGGCCAGCTGGCGCGGTCGGCGGAGGGAACGGCTCGGGCGACGACGATCCCGGCCCGGCCCGCGTCCTCGGACTTGAGGAGTTCCAGGGCGGCGGCCGCACTGGCCTCGTCGCTGACGGCGACCGCACCCGCGGCCACCCCGAAGGCGGCGGCGACGGCGGTCTCGTGGCCCGGATCGACCTGGACGAGGGCGGCAAGACTGCCGAGCATGCCGGGCAGCCCGGCCTCCAGGAGGGTTCCGGCGCCGTCCTTGTGGGCCAGGCCCAGTTCGAGGGCCTCCTTGCGGGCGGCCAGCGCGGCGCGCTCGCCCTCGGCGGAGCGCTCGGTGTCACGGAGCTGGTTGAGCTCGGCGTCCACGGCGGACAGCTGGCGGGCGAACCGCTCCTGGGTCTCGTCGAGTTCGGCGTCCCCCTCGTCCAGTCCGGCGGCCTCCTCGGCGGCCATCTCGTACTCGGACTGGGCGGTCGCGGCCCGCTCGGCGGCCTGCTGGGCGGCCTCCTCCAGCCGCGTGATCTCGGCCTCGTTGGAGGTCAGGCGCCCGCGCAGCCCCTCCACCCGGGCGGCCAGCCGGACGATGCCCTCGCGGCGCTCCGCGGAGGCGCGGGAGGCGGCCTCCAGACGGCGCTCCTCGCGGTGCAGTGCGTCCTCGGCGGCGGCGCGCTCGGTGACGCTGGTCTCCAGGACCTCGCGGGCCTCCTCCAGACGGGTCTGGAGCTCCTCCTCCTGGGCGGCGGCCTCCTCGGCCTCCATCTCCAGTTCCTCGGGATCGCGGCGCTGGACGACCTCGCCCTGGACGGCGACCAGGTTCTGGTGGCGCTCGGTCGCCAGCCCCCGGACGGCGTCGAGGCGTTCGGTGAGGCGGGACAGCGCGTGGTAGGTCTCGGTGGTCCGTGCCAGGGCGGGGGCGGCGGCGGTGGAGCGCTCCTCCAGCTCGGCCTCGCGCTCCTGGGCCTGGTTGAGGGCGGTCTCGGCGGCCCCGCGGCGGGTGCGGACCTCCTTCTCGTCCGCCTCCTCCTTGGACAGCTGCTCGGTGAGGGTGACGATGTCGTCCGCGAGCAGGCGCAGCCGGGCGTCGCGCAGGTCGGCCTGGATGACGGCGGCTCTGCGGGCGAGTTCGGCCTGGCGGCCCAGAGGCTTGAGCTGGCGGCGGAGCTCGGCGGTGAGGTCGGTGACGCGGTCCAGGTTGCCCTGCATCGCGTTGAGCTTGCGGATCGCCTTCTCTTTGCGCTTGCGGTGCTTGAGGATGCCCGCGGCCTCCTCGATGAGGGCACGGCGTTCCTCGGGGCCGGCGTGCAGGACGGTGTCCAGCTGGCCCTGGCCGACGATGACGTGCATCTCGCGGCCGATGCCGGAGTCGCTGAGCAGGTCCTGGATGTCGAGCAGACGGCAGGTGTCGCCGTTGATCGCGTACTCCGAGCCGCCGTTGCGGAACATCGTCCGCTTGATGGTGACCTCGGTGTAGTCGATCGGCAGGGCGCCGTCGTTGTTGTCGATGGTGAGGCTGACCTCGGCGCGGCCCAGCGCCTGGCGGGTGGAGGTGCCCGCGAAGATCACGTCCTCCATCTTGCCGCCGCGCAGGGACTTGGCGCCCTGCTCGCCCATCACCCAGGAGAGGGCGTCGACGACGTTGGACTTGCCGGACCCGTTGGGTCCCACCACACAGGTGATGCCGGGCTCGAAGCGCAGGGTGGTGGCCGACGCGAACGACTTGAAGCCGCGCAGCGTCAGATTCTTGAGGTACACCCGCGCCTCCCACGACGGTCACCGTTGTCGCCACGGGCGGTCGCCACGGGGCCGACCTCAAGGGTGCCATGAAGCGGCGCGCGAAGTGCGGCGTTGGGGGCACCCGGGGGCGATGAGCTGCGACACCGTGACGTTTCCGACGGTGCCGACGCCCGAGAGGTGCCGGAAGGCGGGGATGTCCCGTGAACACGGAGGGTTGCGGGAGATTCCGCCGGGTACAACGGTAAAGGAAACCGCAAGGGAAGGGAAAGTGAGCGTGGTTTCGGGTTCCCGTTCGGCGCCGGAACGCATCCGGTACCGGCCGATCGGGCGTCGAGTCCTCGACTGTCCGGTGGAGATCCGGCCAGGGACGCCAGGAAGTGGCTTCGGCGTCCCCGTCAGTGGATCATCCTCCGTGTGTCGTCTCCGGGCCGTCGCGGACGGCCCTCACGACGTCACGGTGTCAGGCGAGCGCGGGCTCGCGGTCGGTCGCGCTGGAGGCGACGTCGGTGACGGCCATGCTGAGCTGGTCGTTCTTCGCCTGAAGACGGCTGATCTCGTCCTCGAGGTCGCGTACCCGCTTCTGAAGCCGTCGCATCTCCGAGACCATACGAGGGTCGGAGCCGCCGACGTGGCCAAACAGAGCCTTCGCCATGATGTGGGTCCTCCACACTGAGTGACCAGTTGGATGCGCGCATACGTGTCCCCGTGTGCACCTGTCGACCCGGTTACTCAGGGCCGCCGCCACGGGCGGAAGTTGCGCGGTGTGCCTTCCAGAGTCTCACTCCGCGCGCCGCTGGTCAAGATTGGATTACAACAGTCCGTAACGACCACACCCCAGGCCGAAACCACCCGGGCACGTGGCACCGCACGGTCAGAACGTGATCCACCCCCGGCGGTGTCGCCGGTACGCACGGCCTCGAACGGCTTGCGCGGTGGTCCCCGTGGATCCCGGCGCCCGTCTGCTGCCCGGTCGCGCCGCCCCACGGTCGTTGCTCGAACCGCGTTACCGTTCCAGCATACTCACCGCTCGACGAAACCGTCGAAGGAACCCCCGGGCGAAGCCCAGCGTTCGACCACGGAGTCCACTCTTCCGGGGGTTTCGCCACTTCTCAGGTGTCCCAGCAGCCTCTCGCAGCACTCCCGTGACCCCTCCGCGACGACCTCCACCCGGCCGTCGTCGAGGTTCGTGGCGGCACCGGTGAGACCGAGTTCCAACCCACGGGCCCGCGTCCACCAGCGGAAACCCACGCCCTGCACCCGGCCCCGTACCCACGCGGTCAGCCGGACCGGCTCTCCCTCTTGCCCCACGGCCCCGAACTCTCCCTTACCTCACGGAGACACTTTGCTCACCGACACGCCACGCGAGACCACAAAGGCACCAAAAAAGGGACGAAATATTACGTTCCGTGTCCCCTGGCCCACGACGACCGCCCGGCTCAGGCCCGCAGGACCCGCGGGTCCCGCTGACAGCTCGGGCAGCTGAACGAGGAGCGGTTCACGAACGCCTCGCGCACGATCAGCGTGCCACAGCGGCCGCACGGCCGGTCCCTCCGCCCGTAGGAGTTGAGCCCCCGCTCGAAGCATCCTGACTCGACACGATGGACACGTCCATGCATCGCCAGCCGAATGAGCAGTCGACCGGCGGCAGCGATCCGGTCCTCGCCGACGAGAGCAGCGAAGGCCTGGTCATCCTGCTGCCCGACTCCGACGGCTTCCACATCCGGCTGCACGAGGAAAGCCTCCACTCCCCCGTCGACGTCGATCCCACCCCAGAAGCATGACCCGCTCCCGTACTGCCTGGACGTCTCCCCGAAATGCCAGATGTGATGGGTATCACCAGACATGGGACAATGCGGAAACGAGAGCAGGGACGTTCGCATCCCGGCTCACCGCACATGCGCATCGGTACGACAGACAACTGCATTCGTGGCGACCCTGACCGGAAGAGAAAGAAGGCGGCATGGACCAGAGCAGGAGGGTTGACACGTCTTCCGGTCATCCATCCGCGATCTGCGCGAGCGTTCCGGCGTCGCGGTGTCCGCGGATCGCCCGCCCTGACGACGTCCCGCAGCCGGAGTCGGTCGAAGAAGTGACCGCATGGGCGGGCAGCGAGGATTCGCGCCGCGTCGAACTCGTCTACGCGCCGGTGTTCTGGGTACTGCTCGCCCTCGCCGGGCTCGGGTTCCTGATCCAGCAGACGATCGCGGATCCGACGGGCGCGGGCTGGAACATCACGATCAACGGTGAGAGCCACGACTCCTGGCCCGGGTGGGTGCCGTGGCTCGCGTGGATCGGCGTCGGCATGTGGCTGCTCGTCGCTGTCTGCGTGCTTGTCCTGCGGTTGAGCATTCAGCGGGACCTGCGTGTCGAGAACGAGCGGATCTTCGAGAGCGGGATCGCGCACTCGATCCACCGGGCGTCCCTCGACTATGACGGTGAAGCGAGCTGGGCCACCTACATCGCCCTCGACCACCGCATCGACGACCAGCGGGCCGCGCGGATCCACGCCGCGTTCGAGCAGTGGATCGCGCGGGCGGGCTTGCCTCCCGCAGGCTCGGGTCCGATCTCCTCAAGCACGTTGTTCGGTGCTGAGGCCGCGGGCGGCTACTTCCTCCTCCACCTCCCCGTCTCCGCGACCGCCGGCGCGACCGCCGATCACGCGTGGATGCTCATCACCGAGCCGCAGGATGGTGACGGCGACGTGATCGTCACACCGGTCCCCGTGCCGAAGAAGCTCGAAAGGACTCGTCGCAGACTCCGCCGGAAAGCGGGAGGGAGCACGCCATGATCACACGTGAGATCACCGTCTCGCTACAGTCCCTGTTCACGACCGACGAGCAGACCCGGGGATGGATGGCCGCGGCGCGCACGCCCGAGACTCGCGCACGCATCCGGCGCTGGTCGAAGGTCGAGACCCTCGGCATGACGACGATCCTGGTGGGCATCGCGCTCATCGTCCTGGCATCGTTCGCGTCGATCGCGGTGGCCGTCTGGTCCAGTGCCACTGACAACAACCGCCCGGACCCGTACTGGTGGATCTGGGGCGTCGCGATCGGCGTGACCGCGTGCGGGACCGTCGCGGACCTGATCGCCACTCGGCGGCGCGAGGAAGCCTGCTTCGCCGACGGCTGGGTGACCGTGGGGACACTGGATCGGGCGATCGAACATCCCGGCAGCGGTGAGGACAAGACCTGGTACGACCTCCGGATCAGTGCCGAGCTCCCGAACGGGGCAACGCTGCGCCGTCGATTGCACGTCGAGGGGGAAGGGTTCGAGCGTCACGTCGGGGACCGCATGCGGTTTCTCCACAACACGCTCGACCCCGAGGAGGTCGACGACGTGCGCTTCGCCGGTTGGCCCGACAGGAAGAAGCGGCGCTCGCGGCGCGGAAGGGACAGGCGTTGAGCAAGCGAGCCAGGATCACCTCCTCCGAGCACACCGTCGTCTACGGCGAGGACGACAAGGTGCCGTTCTGGCTCGAACATCTCATCGCACTCATCGTGATCGGCTCCATCGTCATCGTCGGCGGCATGGTGGTGCTGTCACTGAGCGACTGGGGTCGGTTGACGATGGTGTGGCTCGGACTCGGGCTCGGCCTGGTCATGACCGTCTGGCTCGCCATCGACCCGTGGCGCAGCCTCCGCGCGGGTGAGCCCGCAGCGGTGTGGGTGGGGGAAGCGCTCACCGCGTTCGGGTGGAGCGCCATGACCGTCTCACTGGCCGCGGGCATCCCCTACGTCTTCTGGCTCGGCCCGGACACCCTTCCCGAGTGGTCCTTCGCCGTCCCTGGCGTCGGAGCAGCGGTCTTCACGGCGATCGCGGCCCTCGGAATGCGGCTACAGACGAGACAGCCGCTCCCGGCACTGGACCGGACGCCACGGTCGGCGCGGGTGACGCTCAACACTGAGGACTCCGAGGGCAGGCAGGGCGTCACTGTGCGCTACCGGGGCGTCGACGGCGAGAAGCACGACGCGGAGCTGGCCGACCTCATCGACGACTCCTGGCTGGGCGAGTTCACGCCGGGCACGACCTGGCAGGTCTACGCCTTCCGCGACCCGAGACTCGCGAACTCCGTCGTCTTCCTCACCGAGGCGCACGACGATGTCTGGCGCGACGGCTACAAGCTCGACGGCGTCCGACTCGGAGGCGAAAGCGGTCCGGTCACACCAGGGCCGGGATCGCCCTTCCTCCGTGAAGACTCGAAACGGAGGTTCGAGCCCTGATCGCGCAGCATCGCCGCGAGAAGGGCGAGTTCGCGGACGGACGCCTCTTCCCGGGCCGGGTCGTCGAGACCGTCGCCCTCCCACAGGACGCCGACGGCCTCACGACCCACCGCCTCCTCGTCAGCGCCGAACTGCCGGAGGGCACGACCCTCCTGCGCGAGATCGACCAGAGAGACGAGCCGCGGGCACTCGCGAAACGGGAAGGAAGAACAGTGCGCTTCCGGCACAACACCGGTGACCCCGACGACCTCCATGACATCTTGTTCGTCGGGTTCGTCGACGAGGACGCGCCGCGGCGAGACCGGGCTCAGCAGTGAACGGGCGCCCGGCCCTGCTCCGACGCGTCTGGAAAGCGATCGTCAGTGAGTTCACTCCACCACCGGAGCCGCGCCCAGCGCCGAGCGAGAGTGAGCTCGCCGTGGGACATCTCGCCCTCGGGACGATCGACGACCGGATCGAGGACGCACCCGGCCAAGACGTGCAAGGGGCCGACGAACTGATCATCAGTGCCGATGTCCCGGGCCATGGAACCCTCCACCGGCGGATCTCATGCCCCTTGCCGACGCCCGGCAGCGGTCGCGGCCTCATCGGACACGAGGTCCAGTTCCGGCACACCACCTACGACCCGGACCACAGCGACGACATTCTCGTCACCCGGTGGCCACCGGTGGCGCGTCGAGCGCTGGCACCGGTCCGGCACGAGGGCCCCGGCGCGCTCCGCGCCCGAATCTGGAGCGTCCTCGCGAGCTGCGGCTTCGTCGTCATGTGGGCCGGGCTCGCGCTGACACCGATCCTGTCGGGCGGGATCGTCTTCGGCGGCGACATGTTCACCGACCTCCCCGCTTGGTTCCACCCTGGTGTCGCGCTCACGGTGAGCATCTCGGCCATACCGGTAGGACTGCTTCTGGTCACCCTCTGCGTCAGACGCAAGGAGGCGGCACTCGCGCACACGGTGGAGAGGAGAGGCCGACGATGACGAACGGAACGTCCGAGCCCTTTCACCCCGCCGTGGCCTGCCGATCCGGGCTCGGCGTGGGCGGAGGCGTGCGGTCGCCCGACCCATCGAGCGTTCGCGCTGTCCGACAGAGGGCCGCTCGGCAGACGCGGCGTCGATCGCCGACAGGATCAGGGCCAGGGGTCGCTGCCGCCGTACGCGTTTCGGGGCGAGTCCCGGCGCACAACCTCGCCTCCAGGGAGTTCAGGCACTGTCCGCACCCGGCAGTGAGTCGAGGCGAGTCGTGCGAACGCGAGTGACCGTTGCACGTGTGGGCACCGGTGAGGCTTCTGTCAACGTGTGCGCTGACAGCTCGGGCAGCTGAACGAGGAGCGGTTCATGAACGCCTCCCGCACGATCAGCGTGCCGCAGCGGCCGCACGGCCGGTCCCGCCGCCCGTAGGCGTTGAGCCCCCGCTCGAAGTAGCCGCTCTCGCCGTTGACGTTCACGTACAACCCGTCGAACGTGGTGCCGCCGACCTCCAGGGCCTCGGTCATCACGTCGGTGACGTGGCCGAGCAGCTCCAGCGCCTGGGCGTTGGACAGCCCCCGCGTGGAACGGGACCAGTG
This sequence comes from Nocardiopsis sp. iso_238, assembly GCF_056173325.1. Classification (NCBI taxonomy): domain Bacteria; kingdom Bacillati; phylum Actinomycetota; class Actinomycetes; order Streptosporangiales; family Nocardiopsidaceae; genus Nocardiopsis; species Nocardiopsis sp. iso_238. Next base: position 5,071,597 of record NZ_CM149668.1, read on the forward strand.
CAGCCGGGCCCGCCACAGCGCCTCGTCGGCGTAGATGTTGCCCACACCGCTGATCAACGACTGGTCCAGCAGCGCCCGCTTCACCTCGGTCCGCTTGGCCCGCAGCGCCCTGACGAACGCCTCGGGGACGAACGCGGCGTCAAGCGGGTCCAGCGCGATGTGGTCCACCGACGACGGCACCTCGGCGCGCTCACCCTCGCGGTCCAGCAGCAGGTGCCCGAAGGTGCGCTGGTCGACGAAGCGCAGCTCGTTGCCGTCGTCCAGCGGCATCCGCACCCGCAGGTGCCGCTCGTCGGGCTTGCCCTGGGGCTGCACCAGCATCTGCCCGCTCATGCCCAGGTGGGCCAGGAGCATGTCGCCGCTGTCCAGCACCAGCCACATGTACTTGCCGCGACGGCGCACCGCCGTGGGGGTCTGCCCACCGAGCCGTGCCGCGAAGTCGGCGGGGCCGGGCACGTGGCGGCGGACCGAGCGCGTGTGCAGCACCTCGACGGCGCCGATCCGGCGCCCCACAGCGTGCTCGGACAGGCCGCGCCGGACCACCTCGACCTCGGGGAGTTCGGGCACCGCTCAGCCCCGCCCGTTACCGCTGGAGCCGCCCTTGGCCTCCTCGGCGGCGCGGTCCGCGCGGGCCCGGATGGCCTTCCACGCGGACTCGGCGGCCTGCTGCTCGGCCTCCTTCTTGCTGCGCCCCTCGCCCAGGCCGTAGCTCTCGCCCGCGACCCGCACGGTGGCGCGGAAGGTCTTCTGGTGGTCGGGGCCGCTCTCGTCCACGTGGTACTCGGGCACGCCCAGCATCTCGGCGGCGGTGAGCTCCTGGAGCGAGGTCTTCCAGTCCAGCCCGGCGCCCAGCCCGGAGGCCGTGGCGATCAGCGGGTCGAAGAGGCGGTGCACGAACTCCGAGGCGGTGTCCAGGCCGCGGTCCAGGTAGACCGCGCCGATGATCGCCTCCAGGGTGTCCGCGAGGATCGACGACTTGTCGCGCCCTCCGGTGCCCTCCTCGCCCCGGCCCAGCCGGATGTACTCACCGATGCCCAGACCGCGCGCGACGTCGGCCAGGGCCCGCATGTTGACGACGGCGGCGCGCAGCTTGGCGAGCTGGCCCTCCGGCAGGTCCGGGTGCTTGCGGAAGAGGGTGTCGGTGACCACGAGGCCGAGCACGGAGTCCCCCAGGAACTCCAGGCGCTCGTTGGTGGGCAGACCGCCCTTCTCGTAGGCGAAGGAGCGGTGGGTCAGGGCCCGGAGCAGGATCTTCGGGTCCACCTCCACCCCGATCGCACGGTGGAAGGACCTGGCCTCGGAGACGGAGAGTTGACTTGCCACGCGAGTTCGCTTCCCTGTTGGGCGCGCCGGCGGCGGCGCGCGGAGGTGGAGGTGTCCCCCGACCCGTCCAGGACGCTCGAAAACGAGGTGATCGTCGCGGGAGCGGTCACTCCCCCGGCGGCCACCACGATCTCGGGAGCCCCTGTGGGACCGGGATCACCGGTGTCGGACACCACGGAACATGGGTGTTCCCACGGTCCGTCGGGTTCACTCTACAAAGCCCTGGGGACAGTGGCCCCCAGGACGGCCGTTCCCGGACAGCACTTCGGGGCGGAGCCCTCAGAGGGTTCCGCCCCGATGATGTCCGGGAGTACGGGATCGGGCAGCTGCCCGAAGCCTGGCACGTCCGGGTTAGGCCGGGTTGGTGACCTGGCGGTTGTTGTAGGTGCCGCAGGTCGGGCACGCGATGTGGGGCTGCTTCGGGTCACGGCAGCGCGGGCAGTTGACCAGCACCGGGCGCGACGCCTTCCACTGGGAACGGCGGGTCCGGGTGTTGCTCCGCGACATCTTCCGCTTCGGGACGGCCACTTCAATCCTCCTGGGTCACCCCCGCGGTCGCGGGAGGTCGCTTATCTGGTCACCCCGCGCGCTGTGGCGGGGAGGTGTGCTCCGGTCGTCGGCGGTTCCCTGTGGGTACCACACGCGATCGGTTCACTGACTCACTGCTGGTCGGGCTTCTCCGCGATGTCGCGGAGCGCTTCCCAACGCGGGTCGACACCGTCGCCGTGACCGTGGTCGGGCCCGGCGTCGGCGAGCTTGACACCGCACTCGGCGCACAGGCCGGGGCAGTCCGGGCCGCACAGCGGTGAGAGTGGGAGCGCGAGCACGACGGCGTCTCGGATCACTGGTTCGAGGTCGAGCAGATCGCCCTCTAGATAGTAGTCCTCATCATCGCCGTCCGCGTCCTCGTCGCTTCGGACGCTCACATCGTCGTCGTCGGCGGCGTAGCGGTACATCTCCTGGAAGCCCGCCTCCAGCTCCTCGGAGATGGGGTCGAGGCAGCGGGAGCACTCCGCCGTGAGGTGACCATTGACGGTCCCGGTGACGAGGACGCCCTCCATCACCGCCTCCAGGCGCAGGTCCAGCTCGATCTCCTGGCCCTTGGGCACGCTGGCCATCGCCGTCTCGAGCGCGTCGGGGACGGTCACGATTCGGTTGACGGTACGCATCGACCCCGGCTGGCGGCCCAGCTGGCGGGTGTCGACCACGTACGGGTCGCGGGCATCTAGACGAGACAGGGTGATCGCGCTTTCAGGAGAGTGTTCCGGGTGCCGGGCACGGGCCGCCGACATGGTGCAGATCGGGCTGTCGCGGTGGTGCTGACCGGCCTGAGCGCACGCCGAGGACCGGCGACGCCCATGGTCGAACCCAGATTCTACCTACCATGTCCCCGACCACCCAAATCAGCCCCCCGAAGCCGCTCGCGGGCGGGGGTCATCCCTGGGCGCGTTCGGCGTACTTCTCCTTGAGGCGCGCCTGGACGTGGGGCGTGACCAGACTGGAGACGTCGCCCCGGTGCTGGGCGATCTCGCGGACCAGGCTGGACGACAGGAACGAGTACTGCGGGTTGGCCGTCATGAAGACGGTCTCCACGCCGGAGAGCCGGTAGTTCATCTGCGCGATCTGGAGTTCGTAGTCGAAGTCACTGACCGAACGCAGGCTGCGCACGATGGTCTCGATGCCGTTCTCGCGGCAGAAGTCGACGAGGAGTCCGTCGAACTCGCTGACCCGGACGTTGTCGAACTCGGCGGTGCCCTCGGTGAGCATGTCGAGCTTCTCGGGGACGGTGAAGAGCCCCCGCTTGTTGACGTTGTTGAGTACGGCGGCGATGACCTCGTCGTACTGCTTGGCGGCTCGCCCGATGATGTCGATGTGTCCGTAGGTGACCGGGTCGAAGGAGCCCGGACAGACGACTCGGCGCACGGTGGATCGCCCCTCTCAGGTACTACTCACGGGTACAGCGATCGTAGGGGCTCACTCCCGTCCCATTTCGGGCAACTCCCACTTAGCGGTCCCCCGTGTCCGCTTTCACACCCGGCGCGGGCACGGCGGAGGCCGAGCCCACCGGGTCGTCTGAACCTTCCCCCGCGCGGCGCCGGAAAACGTGGCGTATGCCCGATATCTACTCGGTGGTGCGGGCGTACCAGAGGATCGCCTCGCCGTACTTGCGGCTGCGGTCCAGCTCGATCCCCTGAGGCCACGCCGGTTCGGCACCGCGCTTGGACCGCTCCACCACGAGCATCGCGGACGGGGCCAGCCACCCGTGCTCGACCAGGGTCGACAGCACCGAGGCGACCTCCTCGTCGGTGACCGCGTACGGGGGGTCGGCCACCACGAGGTCGTAGGGGGCGGCGAGGTTGCCGCGCGCCAGTACCCGCTCGACCCGGTCGGCGGCGAGCTCCGCCCCGGGGAGCCGCAGTGTGGCGATGTTCTCCCTCACCACCCGGGCCGCCTTGTGGTCGGCCTCCACCAACAGGGCGTGCGCGGCCCCGCGAGACAGGGCTTCCAGGCCGATCGCCCCGGACCCCGCGTAGAGGTCCATCACCCGGAGCCCGTCGAGGGAGCCGAGGTCGGACTGGACGGAGGAGAACAGCGCCTCGCGGGCCCTGTCGCTGGTGGGTCGGGTGGTGCGGCCGTCGGGGGCGGAGATGCGCCGTCCGCCCGCCGCCCCGGCGATGATGCGGGTCATGGCCCCCACGGTAGTGCGCCCCGGGGCACGCCGAGGCTGGCGGAGGAGGAGGCTCCCCCGATATCGAGTCAACACCGGGGCGGCTCGGCACGCCAGTGGGGGCCTTCCCGCCTGTGGACAACCGGGGATTCGACCCCCAGTGACAAACGGGAGTCCGCCGCGCGAGCGCCGAGCCGGGACCGCCGCCCGCCGGTGGAGACCGAGCCCCACCCTGTGCACAGCCGGGTATCCGACAGCCTTCTGGACAACCGGGAGCGCTCCAGTGGACCAAGGACACCGGCTCGCTCTCCACCGGACCGCACCCGCGCCCAGGGCCGGGCTGGGAGACCCCGTCACATGAGCACGGAGCCCAGAACGGACCCGCCAGCGGCCACCTCGTGCTCGCAGCCACCCGCTCCCCACGGGCCACCGGCCCTTCACAGGGGCCGCGGCACGGACAGCACCGCAGGGGCCGGACCGGGAGATGCCTCCGCCACCACGAGCACCGAGCCGGGGACCGCCCTGTCAGAGACCCTGGTCCGTCACCGGGACCTCCCGTGGACGACGGGCGCGGGCAGCCGCGGTCAGGTCTTGTCCAGGTACTCCGCGCGTTCCTCGGGGAGCAGTGCGGCCAGGGCGTCGGCCAGCGGCGGGTGGCCCGTCAGCCCCGGGTCCTCGCTCACGAGGCGGGTGGCCTCCTCACGGGCCTCCCCGATCAGCTCCTCGTCCTTGACCAGCGTGAGCATGCGCAGGCTCGACCGCGCCCCGGACTGGGCGTCACCGAGCACGTCGCCCTCCCTGCGCATCTCCAGGTCGGTGCGCGACAGCTCGAACCCGTCCGTGGTCGAGGCGACGGCGGCCAGCCGTTCACGCGCGGGGCTGCCCTCCTCCGCCTCGGTGACCAGCAGGCACAGGCCGGGCAGCTGGCCGCGGCCGACCCGGCCGCGCAGCTGGTGCAGCTGCGAGATCCCGAACCGGTCGGCGTCCATGATCGCCATGACCGTGGCGTTGGGCACGTCCACGCCCACCTCGATGACGGTGGTCGACACGACCACGTCGGTCTGGCCCGAGGTCAGGCGGCGCATCACCGCCTCCTTGTCGTCCGGGGCCATCCGCCCGTGCAGGGCCTCCACCCGCACGTCCGCCAGCGGCCCCTCCTGAAGGCGGGCCAGCACGTCCAGCACCGCGAGCGGGGGCCGCGCACCGGGGGGAGCGTCCTCAGGCGGGGTGTCGACCTCGTCGCCAGCCTCCGCGCCGCCGGAACCGTCCCCGATCCGGGGGCAGACCACGAAGGCCTGGCGGCCCTGGCCCACCTCCTCCCGGACCCGTTCCCAGGCGCGCGTGAGGAAGTGCGGCTTCTCATGGGCGGGGACGACGTGGGTGGAGATCGGAGCCCGCCCCTGGGGCAGCTGGGTGAGGGCCACCACGTCCAGGTCGCCGTAGACCGTCATCGCGACGGTCCTCGGAATGGGTGTGGCGGTCATCACCAGCACGTGCGGGCGGCCGTCCCGGGCCTTCTCCCGCAGGGCGTCGCGCTGCTCCACTCCGAAACGGTGCTGCTCGTCCACGACCACCAGGCCGAGGTCGGCGAAGGAGACGTGCTCCTGGAGCAGGGCGTGGGTGCCGACGACGATCCCCGCCTGACCCGAGGCGGCCTCCAGCAGTGCCTCGCGCCGGGCGGCGGTGTTCATGGATCCGGTGAGCAGGGCGACGCGGGTGGCGGTGTCGGCTCCGTCGATCTGCCCGGCGCGGCCAAGCGCCCCGAGCATCGCGCTGATGGAGCGGTGGTGCTGCTGGGCCAGGACCTCCGTGGGGGCGAGCATGACCGCCTGGCCGCCGGAGTCCACCACCCGCAGCATCGCGCGCAGGGCCACCAGGGTCTTGCCCGCACCGACGTCGCCCTGGAGGAGACAGTGCATGGGGTGGGTGGCGTCCAGCCGTTCGGCCAGCCGCTCACCGACCTCCTTCTGGCCCTCGGTGAGGGTGAACGGGAGCTGGGCGTCGAAGGCGTCGAGGATCCCGCCGTCCGCGCCGGGCCGCGGCCTGGCGGGCAGTTCCTCGGCCTGCTGGCGGCGCTGGGCCAGGGCCAGCTGGAGCACGAAGGCCTCGTCCCACTTCAGGCGGCGCCTGGCGGCCCCGACCTCGGCCCACTCGGCGGGCCGGTGGATCCGGACGAGCGCCCGGTGGACGTCGAGGAGCCCCTTGCGGTCGCGCAGTTCGGGCGGGAGGGGGTCGGGGAGGTCCACGGCGTAGTCCAGGGCGACCCCGACCGACCGGGCGATGGTGGCGGAGTCCAGCCCCTTGACCGCCGGGTAGACGGGGATGAGCTCGTTGGCGTAGGCGCGGGCGGCCTCGCCTTCGAGGCCCTCGTCGTCCAGGAGCACGTACTCGGGGTGGTCGAGCTGTCGACGGCCCTTGAACGTGGAGACCCGGCCGGAGAACATGGCCAGCCGCCCGGGGACCAGGGTGTTCTGGTGGTGTGACCCCCGGTTGAAGAAGGTCAGGTGCAGGCGGCCGGTGCCGTCGGTGACGGTGGCCTCCATCATGTCCATGCGGCGGCGGCCCTGGCGGGCGGGGATGGTGCGCCGCCGGGCGTCCAGGACCTTGGCCTGCACGGTGACGTCCTCACCCTCGCGCAGGAGCGCGAGGTCCGTGAGTTCACCCCGGCGGTCGTACCTGCGCGGGTAGTAGCGCAGCAGGTCACCGAGGGTGTGGAGGTCGAGTTTGTCGGCGAGTGCCTTCGCCGTCCTGCCGCCGAGCGGTCCTTTGCGCAGCGGCTCGTCCCAGGTGCTCACTGTGGTTCCCGTCCTGGCCTCGTGGGGTCGCCCGTCCCTGTCACCGTAGACCTCCGGTGTGACGACCGGGGTCAAGCCAAGCTTGACGCTTGGCCGTCCCAACCGGGGTATACTCGTCAGAGTTCATCGCGTTTTCGCCATGCCCGCGTGGCTGATCTCGATGCTCCGGTGGGTGTGTGAGGCCTCGGTCGCGCCGTTCCCCGCCGTTGCGCGTACGGACGCCCGCCAGTGGTCTGATTTCACCTTCGGGCATGTCCTTCGTGTACTCTTTCCCGGTTGGCGTCCTCGCCAGCCTGCCCACCCGGCCTCCTCTGGCCGGATGACCTCTCGCGTGCGGCGACGTGCGCGATCCCGAGCACTTGAATGGAGTTACCGTGGCTTCCGTCTGCGACGTCTGCGGCAAGGGACCAGGGTTCGGTAACAGTGTTTCCCACTCGCACCGTCGCACCCGCCGCCGCTGGAACCCCAACATCCAGACCGTTCGCACCCGCGTGGGCGGCACGCCCAAGCGTGTGAACGCGTGCACCTCGTGCATCAAGGCTGGCAAGGTGACCCGCTAGGGTCTCCTCCCACCCGTAGTTCTCGAAGGGCCCTCCGACTCCGGTCGGGGGGCCTTCGTGCTGTCCGGAACCGGTGCCGGGGTGAAGCGTGCGACGCGAGTGGCGATCAGAGCCAGCGCAGCGGAGCTACAGATCACACACGTGACCGTTGAGGGAACACCGCACGGGGCTCTGGGAGACGCCGATCGCGTCGAAGGTCAGGGTGGCCGACTCACCGGGATCCAGGTGCCCCTCGGTCCCGGACTGGCGGGCCAGGATGCCGTCCTCCAGCGGTTCCCAGTCGGCGTCGTGGACCTCGGTGACGTCGGCGCTCTCGAAGGCCAGGGCCAGCTCCCACGCGTCGAGCCGGGTCCGCGAGATGTTGGTGACGGTCACCCTGCTGGTGAAGCCGACCGACGTCGCCTCCAGCACCTGGTACGAGACGGCCGTGGGTTCCGACCCGGCCTGGGTCTGCGGCCCGGTGTTCCCCTCTCCCGATCCCGACGAGGCGCCGCCCCGGTCGGGGCGCGGGGAGGCGTCCTGGGTGGGGTCGGCCCCGTCCTGCGGGCCGGGGGCCTCCGTCGCGCCGGGAGGGCCGCCGAACTGGAGGTAGATCTGTGTGGTGCTGTAGCCGAACAGGAGCAGCCCCAGGATCACCCCGGAGACGACCAGCACGTTGAGCAGCCTCGGCGGTTCGACCCGCTTGGGCACCGTGCTCTCCAGGAGTCCACCGATCCGCCGCAGCGCCCCGGCGTTCTCCGGTTCGCTGCGGTGGGCTCCACGACGATGGCCGTGCCGCCTAGCCATGCCGCCCCATGTGCCGCCCTCCGACGTTGTTCCGCTCGCCCTGCTCACCCTGGGCCGACGGCCGCGCCGACCAGGGTTCTCACCTCGGTGGATCGTCGCGGGTTCGGGCCCCGCGAGGCCGGACCACTGTCCGTAGACCAACGCTGACCGCGATGGCAAAGCCTAGCGCCATCGCCAAACGGGACAAATCCAAACGGGCTCAGTCCCGTCGGAAATGATCCCACCCACCACGCTCGACCACGTTCCCGTCCACCGTGACGGAGGCCCGTCCGTCCTCCTCCGGCGCCTCGCCCACGGTCCCCACGCGGTGCCAGTGCTCCGGGAGCACGACCTCCGGTGGGAAGACCGCCGCGAGCGCGTGGTCCTCGCCGCCGGCCACCATCAGGCGACGGGCGGCTTCCTCAGCCTTCCCCGCCGGAGCCCCGAGTACACGGACGGCCTCGAGGAGTGCGGGTTCGGGCCGGAACCCCTCCGACTCCAGGCGGACGCTCACCCCGCTGGCCCGGCAGACGTGCCCCAGGTCCTGGACGAGCCCGTCGCTGACGTCGAGCATGGCGGTCGCCCCGAGCCGGGACGCCTCGGGGCCCGCGAGGTAGGGCGGGCTCGGCCTGCGGTGTTCGGACAGGCACTCGGCCGGTCCGTCGACGCCCCGTTCCAGGAGGGCCAGCCCGGCGGCGGACAGGCCGAGACGGCCGGTGTAGGCGACCACGTCACCGGGTCTGGCGCCGTCACGGCGGACCGGGGAGCGCCCCTCCAGGTCGCCCAGGGCGGTGACGGCGATGGTCAGGGTGTCCGATCCCACCGTGTCCCCGCCCACCACCGCTCCCCCGGCCCTGGCGCACTCGTCCCGCACCCCGAGGGTGAACTCCTCGGCCCAGGCCAGGGGGAGTTCCGGGGGCGCGGCGAAGCCGATGAGCAGCCCGGTGGGGCGTGCGCCCATGGCCGCGACGTCGGCGTAGTTCTGCGCCACGGCCCGGTGCCCGACGTCGCGGGCGGTGGACCAGTCCCGTCGGAAGTGGCGGCCCTCGACGAGGAGGTCCGTGGTCGCGACCGTACGCCCGTCGGGCGCGGCCACGATCGCGGCGTCGTCGCCGGGTCCGAGGATTACGTCGTCCGTCCTGGGGAATTGGCTCGTCACGCGCTCGATCAGAGCGAACTCGCCAAGACCCCCAATGGTGCTCAACACACAGATCAGGGTACGGTGACGCTCCGGCGCAGAGGTCTAGACCCCGTGGTCAGGCCCCACGTTTCATCCGTTCGTCATCGGCTGTGCCCTCCGGCCGGGGCCGCGTCCGCTCGCCACCCCCTCCGGCCCGGCACGAAGGAGAAGTCAACATGGTGCAGGCATACATCCTGATCCAGACCGAGGTGGGCCAGTCCGCCGAGGTCGCGGAGCGCGTGCGCGGGATCGCGGGGGTCGACCAGGCGAACGACGTCACGGGTCCCTACGATGTGATCGTGCAGGCGCGGGCCGAGGACATGGACGCCCTGGGTTCCCTCGTGGTCGCCCGCATCCAGCGTCTGGACGGCATCGCCCGTACCCTGACCTGTCCCATCGTCAACATCTGAGGTCGACCGAGTCGACGGAGCGAGGTTGCCCGTGCACAAGCGCTACTTCGGAGCGGCTCTCGCCGTCGTCCTGGTGACGGCCGGTTGCGGCGGCCAAACCGTGCAGATGCAGCCCCCCGAGACGGACGGGCAGACCGCCGAGGCCTGTGCCGCGCTGGTCGCGGACCTCCCGGACACCCTGCTCGACGCCGACCGCGCGACGGTCCAACCCGAGTCGGAGGTCATGGCGGCCTGGGGCGACCCGCCCATCGGCCTGCGGTGCGGCGTGCCCCGGCCCTCCTCCCTGGAGATGGACTCGATCCTGGAGGAGGTCAACGGCGTGGCGTGGCTTCCCCAACCCGAGGACGCCCCCACCGTGTACACGGCGGTCGAGCGCGAGGCCTACGTCGAGTTGAGCGTGCCGCCCTCCTACGGCGCCCCGGCTCCGGCCCTCAGCGAGCTGAGCGACCTGATCTCCGAGCATCTTGAGGAGCGCGCCGACAGCGGTCGGTGACCGCGCCGGAGCGGCGCTCACCCCCTGACACACGTGTGGGGCCGGAGGCGGAGGATCGCCTTCGGCCCCACGTTCGTGTCCTGGGGGGTGTGTTCGGGGTCGGTCCTACTCCGTGCCCTCTTCGGGGGCCGCGCTGGGCTCGTCGGTGCCCTCGGCGTCGGTGTCCTCGTTGTCGGCGTCGGAACCGGACTCGTCGCTGTCCGCGCCCTCCAGGGACTCGGCGTCGGGGCCGTCCTGGGCGATCTCCGCCTCGATCTCGGCGGCGGTGAACGAGATGGAGCCGGAGCAGGCGGCGCCGGGCTCGGGGACGTCCTGGCCGCGCTCGTAGTACTGGATGTAGCGGGCCAGGTCCTCGTCGTCCGCGCTGTCGGCGGTGATCTGGCGGCCCCAGCTGGAGGCGACGATCGGCGCGTCCATGTCACCCTCGTAGGGGCTGATGACCAGGTAGTCGCCGGGGTTGTAGAAACCCTGGAGCGCCTCGATCTGGTCCTCCGCGATGTCCGGTTCGTAGGTGATCCAGACCGCGCCGTGCTCCAGGGCGTGGACGGCGAACTCCGGCATCAGCGGCTCGGTGTACACGCCGCAGTTCTGCCATCTGTTCCAGTGCTGGCCGCCGACCGGCGGGGACTGTTCGTAGTCCACGCGCTGCCCGTCCGGCACGTGGTTGTACTCGTCGATGGCGTACTCCTGCACACCGGCGATGTTGCGGGAGCGGAACTCCATGAAGACCGCGGTTCCCAGGAGACCCAGGACCGCCGCGGAGGCTACGCTGATCCCTGCGATCTTGAGGATCTTGGCGCGGCGTTCCTTCTTGCGCTGCTCTTCCCGCAGGGCGGCGGCGCGAGCTCGACGCTCCTCCGCCTTCGTCTTCTTGGCCACTGGTTCTCCTGGGCTGGATGTGGTCGAAAGGGACTTTCCTATCCTCTACTTTGGCATCAGAGTGGTGCGATTTGACCAGGGTGGTTCAGATGGGGCATGTGACCGGGGCGGCGTCCGACGAGGCCGACCGTGCCGACGAGGAGTCGCGCGAGGACGGGACGGCCGAGCCCGACGCGTACTCGGAGGACGAGGGGGACACCGGCGCTCCCCCCTCACCGGGACGCTCGGTTCCGCTCTGGATGACCGTGACGTTGGTCGCCCTCGCGCTGGTCGGAGGGCTGCTTCTGGGCCGTCCGTCGTACCCGCTGGACACCAGCGCCGACGCCGGTTTCCTGCGTGACATGAGCACGCACCACGCCCAGGCCGTGGACATGGCGCTGATCGTCATGGAGAAGACCGACGACGTCGAGCTGCACACGATCGCCACGGACATGGCGCGGACCCAGCAGGCGCAGATCGGGATGATGCAGGGGTGGCTGAGCTCGTGGGGGCTGAACGCACGCGCCTCCGAGCCCCCGATGACCTGGATGGCCGCCCACGACCACGGCGGCGGTGAGGGCGTGGTGCCCGAGACCATGCCGGGCTGGGCCACCGAGGAGGAGATGGTGCGGCTCACCGACGCCGAGGGCGAGGAGGCCGAGGTCCTCTTCCTGGAGCTGATGATCGCCCACCACCTCGGCGGGATCGACATGGCCGAGGCCGAGGTGGAGCTCGGTGACGAGGACCTGGTCACCACCTTCGCCCAGGGCATGGTCAACGCCCAGCAGTCCGAGGTGGACAACATGGAGCGGCTGCTGGAGCTGCGCCGGTAGCCCCGCCTCCGCTCAGCGAGCCCCCGACCCGGCCGGACGCCCGGGCGGGCAAAGACACGGCAGTACGACGGCGCGCCCCCGAAGCGGGGGCGCGCCGTCGTGTTACCCAGGGGCGTTCCGGGGGCGCCCGCCCGCCTGCCGATCCCGACGTGTCCGGTCTCTCAGGGGGGTGCCCCCACATACGACAAGCAGTAGCACTACAGTTCGTAGTACTACCGGCGGTCGGTAACTGGGAGGCGGGCATGGAAGCACTAGACCTGGCGAGGTGGCAGTTCGGCGTCACCACGATCTACCACTTCCTCTTCGTCCCCCTGACGATCGGGCTGTCGTTCATCGTGGCCGTGCTCCAGACCTTCTGGTACCGCACCGGAAGGCACGAGTACCTCCAGGCCACCCAGTTCTTCGGCAAGCTGTTCCTGATCAACTTCGCCATGGGCGTGGTCACCGGGATCGTGCAGGAGTTCCAGTTCGGCATGAACTGGAGCGAGTACTCGCGCTTCGTCGGGGACGTCTTCGGGGCGCCCCTGGCGATGGAGGCCCTCCTCGCCTTCTTCCTGGAGTCCACCTTCATCGGACTGTGGATCTTCGGCTGGCACCGGCTCCCGCGCGGACTCCACCTGGCCTGTATCTGGATGGTCGCGATCGGCACCAACCTGTCGGCGTACTTCATCCTGGCCGCCAACGCCTGGATGCGCCGCCCGGTCGGCTACGAGATCAACCCGGAGAACGGCCGCGCCGAGCTCAACGACATCTGGGCCGTGCTCAGCAACGACCAGGCCTGGTCCACGTACCTGCACACCGTCTCGGCCGCCTTCGTCACCGCCGGACTCTTCGTCGTCGCGGTCAGCGCCTTCAAGCTGTGGCGCAACACCCGGCACGGCGACACCGGCGAGGTCGGCGTCACCCCGCCCAAGCGGGACTTCGCGCTCTTCCGCTCCACCCTGAAGGTCGGCCTGGTCTTCACCCTCCTGGCCGGGGCGCTCACGTTCGTCTCCGGCGACCACCAGGCCAAGCTCGCCGCCGAGTACGAACCCATGAAGCTCGCCGCCGCCGAGGCCCTGTGGGAGACCGAGGAGGGCGCGCCCTTCTCCACGTTCGCGGTCGGGGACACCGAGGCGCGGTACAACCCGATCGACGTCGGCGTCCCCAACATCCTGAGCTTCCTGGCCACCGGGCACTTCGACGGCGAGGTGCACGGGATGAACAACCTCCAGGAGGCCTACGAGGAGTTCTACGGCCCGGGCGACTACATCCCCAACGTGTTCGTCGTGTACTGGGCCTTCCGCCTCATGATGGGCTTCGGGATGTTCGGGGTGGCCGTGGCCGCGCTCGGGCTGTGGCTCACACGGGGACGGGAGCGGCTGCCGAGGACGAGGTGGTTCTACTACGCCGCGATCGCGGCGCTGCCCGCCGCGCTGCTCGCCAACATCTTCGGGTGGGTGCTCACCGAGATGGGCCGCCAGCCCTGGACCGTCCACGGCGAACTGCTCACCGCGAACAGCGTCTCCCCCGGGGTCAGCCTCGGGACGGTCGCCATGAGCCTGGGCATCTTCACCGCCGTGTACGGGCTGCTGTTCGTCATCGAGGCGGGCCTGCTGTGGAAGTACGTCAAGAAGGGCCCCTCACACCTCGTCCCGGATCTGGAGAACGACGAGGACGAGTCCCAGATCCCCCACTTCAGCTACTAGGAGCCAACGACCATGGAACTGGCCGTCATCTGGTTCGTCGCCATCGCCGTCCTGTGGATCGGGTACTTCGTCCTGGAGGGATTCGACTTCGGGGTCGGCACCCTGCTGCCCTTCATGGGCAAGCGCAACTCCGTGGACCGCAGGGTCACCATCAACTCCATCGGCCCGGTCTGGGACGCCAACGAGGTGTGGCTGCTCACGGCGGGCGGAGCCATGTTCGCCGCCTTCCCCGCCTGGTACGCGTCCCTGTTCAGCGGGTTCTACGTGCCGCTGTTCCTCATCCTCATCGCGCTCATCCTGCGCGGCGTGGCCTTCGAGTACCGGGGCAAGCGCGACGACCCCCGCTGGCAGGACTGGTGGGACCGGGCGATCTTCTTCGGCAGCTCCGTCCCCGCGTTCCTGTGGGGCGTGGCCTTCGCCAACATCGTCCGGGGCGTGGCGATGGACTCCGACCACATCGTGACCGCGTCCCTGCTCGACCTGCTCAACCCGTACGCCCTGCTCGGCGGGGTGACCACCCTGTCGCTGTTCACCCTGCACGGCGCCGTCTTCCTGACCCTCAAGACCGACGGTCCGGTCCGGGTCCGCGCCCGCCGGGCCACGCTGATCGCCGCCTGCGTGGCGGTCCCCGCGGGAGCCGGGTTCCTGCTGTGGACCCAGTTCGCCCACGGCAAGCCGTGGACGCTGCCGCTCGTGCTGGTCGCCGCCCTGGCCCTGGTGGCCGGTGTGGTCGCGGCCTGGTACCGGCGCGAGGGGTGGTCGTTCGTGGCCACGGCGGTGACCATCCTCGCCGCCGTGACCGCGCTGTTCGGGTCGCTGTTCCCCGACGTGCTCCCGTCCACCACCGACGCGGCGTTCAGCCTCACCGTCGAGAACGCCTCCTCGGCCGACTACACGCTCACCGTGATGTCGTGGGTGGCCCTGGTGTTCCTGCCGCTGGTGATCGGCTACCAGTCCTGGAGCTACTGGGTGTTCCGCAAGCGGGTCACCGGCGAACAGGTCAGCATGTCCGCCCCCGCCACCACCGGCGGGGGCGGCCCGGACCAGGCCGCCTGAACCGGCCGCGGCCCGTGTCCCCGTACCCTCCGCCTCCCGCGTCGCCCCGGGACGCGGAGGGTACGGCACCGCCGGAGGCCTCCCTGGATACTGGGACCGGACCGCACCGTGCCCCGTGTCCCCGACACATCCGCCCCACCGGCCCCACCGCCCCGGCCGGGCTCCGACGCCACGAGGTTCCACGCAGATGAAACCGCTCGATCCACGACTGGTGCGCACCGCGGGCGCGGTCCGGACCCACCTGGCCGTCACCGTCGTCAGCGGAGTGCTGATCACCGGCCTGATCCTCGCCCAGGCCTGGCTGCTCGCCCGGGTCGTCACCGGGGCCTGGGCCGGGGAGGGACTGGACGCCCTGGGATGGATGATCGCCTCGGTGGCCGCCGTCGCCGTCGTCCGCGCCCTGCTGTCCTACCTCGCGGAGGCCTCCGCGCTGCACAGCGCCGCCCGCACCAAGTCGCAGCTGCGGCGCCAGCTGGTCGCCCACGTCACCGATTCGGGCAAGGTGTGGCTGGCCGAGGGCGGTGACCGGGAGGACGGGTCGCCCCGGGCCGGGGAACTCGTCACCCTGGCCACCCGGGGCCTGGACGCCCTCGACGAGTACTTCTCCCGCTACCTGCCCCAGCTCGTCCTCGCCTGCATCGTGCCGTTCGCGGTGCTGGCCGTCGTGTTCTGGGCGGACTGGATCTCCGGGATCGTCATCCTGGTGACGCTGCCGCTCATCCCGATCTTCATGGCCTTGATCGGCATGCACACCCAGCAGCGCACCGAACGCCAGTGGCGGCTGCTGAGCCGGTTGGGCGGGCACTTCCTCGACGTGGTGGAGGGGCTGCCGACCCTGGCGGTGTTCCGCCGCGCCAAGGCGCAGGCGGCGATCATCCGGAAGGTCGGGGAGGACCACCGGGCCGCGACCATGGGGACGCTGCGGATCGCGTTCCTGTCGGCCTTCGCACTGGAGCTCCTGGCGACCCTGGCGGTGGCGCTGGTCGCCGTCGAGGTGGGGCTGCGCCTGCTGGGCGGGCACATGGACTACCAGACCGCCCTCCTGGTCCTGATCCTCGCGCCCGAGGCCTACCTGCCGCTGCGCGAGGTGGGCGCCCGCTTCCACGCGAGCATGGAGGGCGTGGCCGCCGCCGACCAGGTCTTCACCGAACTGGACCGCAGGCGCGGGACGCGGGCTCCGGCCGGGGACGGCGAGGAGCGGCCCGCCCCGGCTCCGACCGGTGTCGCCGCCCCCGCCGCCGCGGGCGACATCCGCTTCGAGGGGGTGGGCCTGCTCTACCCGGGCCGCGACGTGCCCGCCCTGGCCGGGCTGGACCTCACCGTCCGCTCCGGCGAACACCTGCTGCTCACCGGCCCCAGCGGTTCGGGCAAGACCACCCTGCTGTCCCTCCTGCTGCGGCTCGGGGAACCCACCGAGGGGCGGATCAGCGTGCGGGCGCCGGGGGGCGAGTGGACCCCGATGGACGACGTGCCCGCCGACGACTGGCGGCTCGGCGTCGCCTGGGTCCCCCAGCACCCCTACCTGTTCGACGTCTCCGTCGCCGACAACATCCGGCTGGGCGCGCCCGACGCCGACATGGAGCGGGTGCGGGAGGCGGCCCGGCTGGCCGAGGCCGACGCGTTCGTGTCCGCGCTCCCCGAGGGGTACGGGACCCTGCTGGGTGAGCGGGGCGCGCGCCTGTCCGCCGGGCAGCGGCAGCGGATCGCCCTGGCCCGGGCGCTGTGCCGGGACGCGCCGCTGGTCCTGCTGGACGAGCCCACCGCGCACCTGGACCCCGAGAACGCCCGGGCGGTACGCACCGCCGTGGCCCGCCTGCTGGAGGGGCGCACCGCCGTGATCGTCGCCCACGACACAGGATGGGCCGAGTCCGAGCTCGGCGTGCGCCTCCGGACCACCGCACTCCCACTGCTCACTCAGGAGGCCCGCCGATGAGCTCCGAGACGGCCCCGCTGGTCGACGAGCGGGAACGGCGCCGGGACCCGCTGCGCCGGATGATGGGCCTGGCCCGGCCCAGGAGCGCGCGGTTCGCGCTGGGCGTGCTGCTCGGCGCCGCCGCCACCGGGTCGGGTGTGGCCCTGCTGGGCGTGGCCGCGTGGATGCTGGCGACCGCCGCCGACCATCCGTCCATCACCGCGCTGAGCGTGGCCGTGGTCGCCACCCGGGCGCTGGGGGTGAGCAAGGGCGTGACCCGCTACCTGGAGCGGCTGGTCACCCACGACGCCGCGTTCCGGACCCTGGCCGAGGTGCGGGTCCGGGTGTACGAGCGGCTGGCCCGGACCGAACCGTTCGGCCGCTTCCGCTCCGGCGACCTGGTGTCGCGCCTGGTCAACGACACCGAGGCCACCCTCGACCTGCTGGTGCGCGGCCTGACCCCGCCGCTGGTGTCGGTGGTCACCGGTGGGGCGACGGTGCTGTTCCTGACCGTGGTGTACGTCCCCGGGGGCCTGCTGCTCGCCGCGGGTCTGCTGTTGGCCGGGCTCGCGGTGCCGCTGGCCGCCGCCGCGTTGGGGCGCGGCCCCGGGCGGCGGGAGGCCCGGGCGCGGGGCCGACTCTCCACAGCCCTGGTGGACACCCTCCAGGGCGCTCCGGACCTGGTCGCCTACGGGGCCATGGAGCGTCAGGTGGCCCGGGTGAACGAGGCGGACGCGGAGCTCACGCGGGTGGCCCGGCGGGACGCGGCCACCCTGGGGCTGAGCGCCGGGGCCACCGCCCTCATCACCGGGCTGACCGTGTGGGGCGCGCTGTTCCTGGGCGTGCTCGCCGTGGAGGACGGGGCGATCGGCCCGACCGCGCTGGCGGTGCTGGTGCTGACCACGCTGGCCGCCTTCGAGATCGTCGCCCCGCTGCCCGCCGTCGCGGCGCGGCTGGGCTCGATCCGCGCCAGCGGCGAGCGGCTGTTCGGTGTCCTGGACACGCCGCCCGGGGTCGCGCCGCCCGCGAGGGAGGGCCTGGAGATCGACCCGGACGCCGACGCCACCGTGCGGATCCGCGACCTGCGCGTGCGGTACGGCCCCGAGGAACCGTGGGCGCTGGACGGGGTGGACCTGGAGATCCCCGCCGGGCAGACGGTGGCGGTGGTCGGTCCGAGCGGCGCGGGCAAGAGCACGCTCGCCTCGGTGCTGCTGCGCTTCCGGGACCCGGACGGCGGCCGCGTGGAGATCGGCGGGGTGGACATCACCGACTACCCGGCCGACGAGGTCCGCCGGGTGGTGTCCGGGGTGCCGCAGGACCCGCACGTGTTCGCGTCCACGCTGCGGGAGAACCTGCGGCTGGCGCGCCCGGGGGCCGGGGACGACGAGCTGTGGGCGGCGCTGGGCGCGGTGCGTCTGGCCGGTGAGGTCGAGGCGATGCCCAAGGGTCTGGACACCCAGGTGGGTTCGCACGGCATGGGGCTGAGCGGCGGGATGCGGCAGCGGCTGGCGCTGGCCCGCGCGGTACTGGCCGCGCCGCGCGTGCTGGTGTTGGACGAGCCGACCGCGCACCTGGACCCGGACACCCGGGACGCGGTGGTGGCCGACCTGCTCGACGCCGCCGAGGGGTTCTCGACCCTGCTCATCACCCACGACCTCACCGGGCTGGACCGGGTGGACCGCGTCATCGTGGTCCGCGACGGCCGAGTGATCCAGTCCGGGACACACGCGGAGCTGATGGAGCAGCCGGGCTGGTACCGCGCCGTAGGCGTCCGTTGAGGGTGGCGGCGGGCGACGGGCGGGCTGGTACCGCGCCGTAGGCGTCAATTGAGGGTGGTGGCGGGCGACGGGCGGGCGGTACCGCGCCGTAGACGTCCATTGAGGGTGGTGGCAGGCGACGGGCGGGCTGGTACCGCACCGTAGGCGACCGTTGAGGCTGGCGGCGGCGGGCCACGGGTGGAACCGGTCCGTCCCGGGCGCTAGTGTTCGCCCGTGAATCCCGTACGTGAGGTCTTCGGTGGTTTCGGTGTTCTACTGCGCGGTCTGGCGATCGTGCTGCGCCGACCACGCCTGTTCCTGTTGGGCGCGCTGCCCGCACTCGTCACGTCCCTGCTGTTCCTGGCGGCGCTGATCGCGCTCGCGGTGAACCTGGAGGGCCTGGTGGCGTGGGCGACGCCGTTCGCCCGGGAGTGGGACACCGCCTGGCAGGGGCTGGTGCGCGGCGCCCTGTCCGTGGGTCTGCTCGCCGGAGCGGTCCTGGTCATGGTGGTGGCGTTCACGACCGTCACCCTGGCCCTGGGCGCGCCGGTCTACGACAAGATCGCGGAGCTGGTCGAGCAGGAGCTGGGCGGAGCGCCCGAGGGCCAGGACGAGTCCCTGGCCGCCGGGCTGGCCCGCTCGATCCGCCAGTCCGTGGGGATCGTGCTGGTATCCCTCGTGGTGACCGTCTGCGCGTTCCTGCTGGGGCTCGTCCCCCTTCTCGGCTGGATGATCGGACCGGTCCTGACCGCCGTGATGGGCGGCTGGCTGCTGTGCATCGAACTCACGGCCAGCGCCTTCGACCGCCGCGGCCACCTGCGCGTCCGCGACCGGCGCCGCTTCATGGGGACCCGGCGCTGGCGTGCGCTGGGGTTCGCGGTCCCCACGTACTTCCTGCTGGCGATCCCGTTCGTCGCCGTGGCGGTGTTCCCGGCGGCGACCGCCGGCGGCACCATCCTGGCGCGCGAGCTGCTGCCCGAGACGCCCCAGGACCCGCGCACTCCCACGGACCCCGACCCGGCCCCACCCCAGGCGCCGCAGGGGCCCCAGTAGCCGCCTCAGCCCTCCGTGGCACCCCTGAATCACCCCCGGACACGCGAGGGGGCGGACGACCCCAGGTCGCCCGCCCCCTCCCCTCGTTCCCGTGCGGTCAGCGCAGACCGGGGTCACGGCGCAGCGCCGTGGTGATCATGCGCTCGACGAGCGCCGCGTAGTCCAGGCCGGTGGCGCCCCACATCTGCGGGAAGGCCGACGACGGCGTGAAGCCGGGCATCGTGTTGAGCTCGTTCACGAGGATCCGGCCGTCCTCGGTGTAGAAGAAGTCCACCCGGGCCAGGCCCTCGCAGCCCATGGCCTCGAAGACGTCGGCTGCCATCGCGCGCAGGCGGGCGACGGCCTCCTCCGGGATCTCGGCGGGGATGGTCAGGCCGCTCGTGGACAGGTACTTGGCCTCGAAGTCGTAGAAGTCGAAGCCCTCGGCCACGTGCACCTCGGCGGGGAACGAGACGTCGGGGGTGCCGCCGTCCTCGGACTCCAGCACGCCGCACTCGATCTCGCGGCCGATGACCTGCGCCTCGACCAGCACCTTGGGGTCGTGCTCGCGGGCGGCCTCGACGGCCGCGACCACGGCGTCGGTGTCCGAGGAGTCCTTCACCTTGCTGATGCCGACGCTGCTCCCGGCGCGGGCGGGCTTGACGAACACCGTCCGGCCCAGCTCCGCGACGTCGTCCAGGACCTTCTTGCGCTCGGTCCGCCAGGTGCGCTCGGTGATCGCCACGTAGTCGCTGGTGGGGATGGAGTTTCCGACCAGCAGGGCCTTCATGAAGACCTTGTCCATGGCGGCGGCGCTGGAGAAGACCCCGGCGCCCGCGTAACGCACGCCCATCATCTCGAAGAGGCCCTGGATGGTGCCGTCCTCACCGAACGGACCGTGCAGCAGCGGCAGGACCACGTCGACCTCGGCCAGCCGCCGCGTGCCCTCGTCGGGGCTGACGGTCATGAGCTGGCCCGCCACGTCGAAGGGCAGCGCGATCTCGACGCCCTCCTCCGAGACGGTCGGCAGGGCCTTGGTCGCCGCGTCGATGCGCAGGCTCTCGGGGTCGCCCGAGGTCAGGACCCAGTTGCCGGTGGGCGTGATCCCCACCGGGACGACCTCGTATCGGTCCTGGTCGATGACGGACAGGACGCTGCCCGCCGTGACGCAGGAGATCTCGTGCTCGGAACTACGACCGCCGAAGACGACGGCGACCCGAATCTTGCGCTGCTCGGACGACATGCTGCCTGACCCTATCTCGCCTGCTGATGAATCCGGTACGGGTGAAAAGCACCCGTGTGTCACTTGCCCCCGTCGAGCGCCGCGAGGGCGTCCCCGATGAGGTCCCGGGGGTCCTCCAGGCCGATGGAGAACCGGACCGCGCCCGGGGAGACGCCGGCGGCGGTCAGCTCGGCCTCGCTCATGTTCCGGTGCGAGGTCGACGCCACGTGCCCGGCCAGCGTGTGGGTGCCGCCGAGCGAGGCCGCGATGGTGGCCACCTCCAGGCGGTCCGCGAAGGCCATGCCCTCGGCCCGGCCACCGCGCGGGTGCACGGTGACCACTGCACCGTGGCGACCCTCGTCGAAGAGCCTGCCCGCGAGCGCGTGCCCGGGGTGCGAGGGCAGCGACGGGTGGTCGACCCGCTCCACCTGAGGGTGCCCCTCCAGGGCCAGTGCGAAGGCCGCGGCGGTCGCGCACTGGCGCTCGACCCGCAGCGGCAGGGTCTCCAGCCCCCGGTGCAGCAGGTAGGCCTCGTCCGGGGCCAGGCACGGTCCGAGGTCGATCCGGGCCGAGCGGACGCGGTCGATCAGGGCGGGCGCGGCCACCGCCACGCCGCCGGTGGTGTCGCTGTGCCCGCCCAGGTACTTGGTGGCCGAGTGCACGACGACGTCCGCGCCGAACTCCAGCGGGCGGCAGACCGCCGGGGAGGCGAACGTGGAGTCCACCACCAGGGCGGCGCCCGCCGCACGCGCGATCCGCGCCAGCCCGGGCAGGTCGGAGACGGTCATCGCCGGGTTGGACAGCGTCTCGGTGAACACCACCCGGGTCTCGGGGGTGACCGCCGCGGCCACGGCGTCGAGGTCGGTGATGTCCACGAAGTCCGTGCGCACGCCGAACCGGCGCATCAGCCGGTCCAGCAGCGAGTACGTGTTGCCGTAGATCGAACGGGAGGCCACCACGTGCGCGCCGGCCTCGGTGAGGGCGAGCAGCACGGTGCTGATGGCCGCCATGCCGGAGGCGAAGGCCTGGCCGCGCACCCGGTCCGGGAGCCCCGCGCCCTCCAGCGCCGCGACCGCGTCCGCGAAGGCGTCCACGGTGGGGCTGTCGATACGGGCGTAGGAGTAGCCGTCGCGCGTACCGGCCAGCACGTCCGCGAACCCCTGCGAGGTGTCGAACGCGTAGGTGGTGGCGCGGTGGACGGGCATCCGCATGGGGCGTTCGGAGGGCACCGGGGCCGCCGGGGCCCGGACCGCCCGCGTGTGCTCCCCCGCGCTCCCGGAACCGGGTGTGTGTGTCATCGTGCTCGCTCTCAGACCCCGTAGCGCTCGGGCTTGGTGCTGCGTGACATGAACGCCAGCAGCGCCTGGGCCGGACTCATGTCGTGGTGCATCATCTTGACGACGGACTCGGTGATGGGCATGTCGACCCCGTGGGTCCACCCGAGCTCGAGGATCGACTCGGAGGACTTGACCCCCTCGGCGGTCTGCCTCGTCTCCGCGACGACCTGTTCGAGGGTCTTGCCCGCGCCCAGTTTCTCACCGAAGGTCCGGTTCCGCGACAGCGGGGACGAGCATGTCGCCACGAGGTCACCCATCCCGGCCAGCCCGGACAGGGTGTGCTCGTCCGCGCCGAGGGTGACCGCGAGCCGGGTGGTCTCGGCCAGGCCCCGGGTGATCAGCGACGCCTTGGTGTTGTCGCCGAAGCCCATGCCCTCCGCGACGCCGACCGCCAGGCCGATCACGTTCTTCATCGCGCCGCCGATCTCCACGCCCACCAGGTCGGTGCTGGTGTAGGGGCGGAAGTACGCGGACTTGAAGAGCCCCTGGAGGTGGACGGCGGTCTCCTCGTGCGGGCAGGCCACCACGGCGGTGGCGGGCTGGTGCTCGATGATCTCCCGGGCCAGGTTGGGGCCGGACACCACGGCGATCCGTTCCCGGGGCAGGCCCAGGACCTCACCGACGACCTGGCTCATCCGCATGAGGGTGCCGAGCTCGACGCCCTTCATGAGGCTGACGACCACCGCGTCCTCCGCGATGTGCGCGCGCCAGGCGGCCAGGTTCTCCCGCAGGGTCTGCGAGGGGACGGCCAGGACCACGACCCGGGCGCCGGTCAGCGCCTCGGCCGGGTCGGTGGTGGCGCGCAGTCCCCCGTTGAGCGTGACCCCCGGGAAGTAGTCCGGGTTCTCCGAGGACTCGTTGATCGCGTCGACCACCTCGGCCCGGCGACCCCACAGGACCACCTCGGCCACGGGGCCCTCACCGTTCTTGCGCGCCAGGTCCGCCGCGTCCGCGACGATGTTGGCGAACGTGGTCCCCCAGGACCCGCTGCCCAGAACCGCGACCTTCACGTTCTCAGCGCTCATCTGGTCGGTCATGCCCCCGTGCTGTTCTTCCCGTTGTCAGTGTCGGCGCCCGCGTCCCCGGCGCCCCCCGTGTCGTCCGCGGCCTCCCCGCGCTCCGCGCGCCGGGTCTCGGCCTCCTGCTGGCGGGCCTTCCGGTAGTCGAAGGGCTCGGCGGGCGGCTGCTCACCGCGGATACCGGCCTGGAGGGCGGTGATGTCGGCCATGATCGCCCTGGTGGCCCCGTCGAGGACGGTCGCGGTGAGCGGCTGGTCCCGGAACTCGGACAGGTCCACCGGCGGACCGGCGCTGAACTGGATCCGCTTGCGCGGGGGCAGCAGCCGCGGCTTCTTCTCACCGTAGGGGAGGATGTTCTGCTCGCCCCAGTGCGCGACCGGGACGACCGGGACACCGGTGGTCAGGGCCAGCCGGGCCACGCCGTTCTTGGCGGTCATCGGCCACAGCTCGGGGTCGCGGGTGCAGGTGCCCTCCGGGTAGAAGATCACCGACGAGCCGTCCTGGACCAGCGCCTTCTCGGCCTCGCCCAGCGCCTTGACCGCGTCGGAGCTGCCGCGCCTGATCGGGATCTGGCCGGTGCTCCTGGCCACCGAGCGGACCACGGGGATCTTCATGACCCCGTCCTTCATGGTGAAGGTCGGCCAGCGGCGGGCACCGATGTAGAGGAAGTGCGCGACGGTCAGGGGGTCGGTCACCGACAGGTGGTTGGCGGCGATGATCACCCCGCCCTGGGCGGGCACGTTCTCGGTGCCCTTCCACTCGGGCTTGGTCACGAACCACAGGACGAACCGGACGATGCGGGACACGACCCACTTGACCCATCGCGATTCTCGTTGCTTGGCCACGGGGGACTCCTCACTTCTCGCTCCCGGCCCGGTCCGGACCACGGAAGCTCAACCGACTCAGTCTAGGACGTGTACCGAAGTTCCGGGTGACGCCGTCACCGGCCCGGACGGACACGCCCAGGGCGCCCGCGCCGCGCCGTACCCCGAAGGCCTACCCTCGTCACTGTCGTGGCCGTATCGACGTCCCGGGGGAACCGTGACCGGCTTTGGAGAGCGTGACGGGGCCTCGCACCTCGGAGTGCGCTGGTCCCTGATCGTCCCAGTGAAGCACCTCGGTCTGGCCAAGACACGACTGGCCCGGGCCGCCGGGGACCTGCGGGAGGAGCTGGCGCTCGCGATCGCCTGCGACACGGTGGCCGCCGCCCTGGCGTGCGAGGCGACGGCGGCGGTGTTCGCCGTCACCGGGGACTCCCGTGCGCGCGCCGAACTGACGGAGCTGGGCGCGGCGGTGGTCGGCGGTGAACCGGGCGGCGGACTGAACCCCGCCCTGGAGCACGGGGCCCGGGTCGCGGCGGGGAGGCTCCCGGGGTTCGGTGTGTGCGCCCTCTCGGCCGACCTGCCCGCGCTGCGCCCGGAGGAGCTGGAGCGGGTCCTGGCGGCCGCCTCGGCCCACGGACGGTCGTTCCTGGCCGACACGCCCCGTGTGGGAACCACCCTGCTCGCCGTGGCGCCCGGTGGACGGCTGGCCCCGGCCTTCGAGGGGGCCTCACGCGCCCGCCACCTGGCCGGTGGGGCACGGGAGCTGCTGATCCCCGGTGTGGGGTCGGTCCGGCGGGACGTGGACACCCCGGAGGACCTGGCGGCCGTCTCGGAGATGGGCGTGGGGCCCCGGACGCGTGCGCTGCTGGAGCGCCTCCCGACCGTCCCACCGGACCGGACGCGCGGGCGGGCCCGGTCCTGAGGCCCATGTCCCGGTGGCGCGGGGCACGGGGCGCCTCCCTGGTGGCGGCGTCCCGGGCCGCCCCCGGACAGCACTCCGCCCGGGCCCCTGACGGGAACCCGGGCGGGTGCGTCCTGACCGCCTGGTGGCGGTGAGGCTACTTCTTGTCGCCGTTGACGAGCGCCTTGAAGTCAGCGCCAGCGCGGAACTTCGGAACGAAGCTCGCGGGGACGTTGATCGTGGCACCCGTGGCGGGGTTGCGGGCGGTACGAGCCGCACGCTCGGACTTCTCGAAAACGCCGAAGCCCGTGATGGCGACCTTGTCGCCCGACGCCACGGTGGCCTGAATGGTCTCAAGCACAGCGTTGACCGCTTCGGTCGCGGTCTTCTTGTCTCCGAGACGGTCGGAGATCGCGTCGATCAGGTCACGCTTGTTCATAAGGTTCCTCCGGTTCCCCCTTGCTCGCACGAAATTAGGGGAAGCAGAGGCCCTTACACAAATACAAACGCCCACGGGCAAGGCGTGTCGGGCCCCTTCCGACCTGCGAGGTCACCCTCCGCGACGGTTGGGGAGCAAGGGACGGGGGTGGTGAACCAGCCCCTTTTGCCCCCTTCTGTGGGCCTCAAAAGCCTACGTATAACCGGATTCCGGGCTCCGGCCGCGCCGCGCTTAAGGACACAAAGACCGTAAGCGAGCGCTCACGTCAAGTAAAGGTAAAATTATTCGGGACCGGGGGTGCGCTGAGTCACAGCGACCCCCGATCCCGTGTCGGAGAGGCGTTCCGAAGCTAGAGCGTGACCGGCTTCCAGGGCTCCCTCGTGGTCTCGAACGCACCGATCTCGTCCGTGTGACGGAGCGTCAGGGCGATGTCGTCCAGACCCTCCAGCAGACGCCAGCGGGTGTAGTCGTCGAGCTCGAAGGGCTCCCGCACGTCCGCTCCCGGAGCGCGCACCTCGCGGGCCACCAGGTCCACGGTCACCTCCGTGGCGGGGTCGGCCTCGACGGCCGCCCACAGCCGGTCGATGACCTCCTGCGGCAGCAGGACGGTCAGCAGGCCGCCCTTGAGCGAGTTGCCCCGGAAGATGTCCGCGAAGCGCGAGGACAGCACGGTCCTGAAGCCGTAGTCCTGGAGCGCCCACACGGCGTGCTCACGGGAGGAGCCGGTACCGAAGTCCGGCCCGGCCACCAGGACGGACGCGCCCTCGTACTCGGGGCGGTTGAGCACGAAGTCCGGGTCGGACTTGCGCCACTCCGCGAACAGGCCGTCCTCGAACCCCGTGCGGCTGACCCGCTTGAGGTAGACGGCGGGGATGATCTGGTCGGTGTCGACGTTGCTGGAGCGCAGCGGGACGGCCCGACCGGTGTGGACGTCGAACTTCTCCATGGGAGGACTCTCCTGACGGGGTCGGGGACTACTGCGGGTCCAGGTCGGCGGGCGAGGACAGGGTGCCGCGCACGGCGGTGGCGGCGGCGACCTGCGGCGACACGAGGTGGGTGCGACCGCCCCGACCCTGGCGTCCCTCGAAGTTGCGGTTGGAGGTGGAGGCGCTGCGCTCGCCCGGCTTGAGCTGGTCCGGGTTCATGCCGAGGCACATCGAGCAGCCCGCCTCGCGCCACTCGGCGCCCGCGTCCAGGAAGACCTGTCCCAGGCCCTCCTCGTTGGCCTGCTCCTTGACCCGCATGGAACCGGGCACCACGAGCATCCGGACGCCGTCCGCGACCCTGCGGCCGCGCACGATCTCCGCGGCGGCGCGCAGGTCCTCGATCCGGCCGTTGGTGCAGGAGCCGAGGAAGACCGTGTCCACGCTCACCTCGCGCATCGGCGTCCCGGGGCTCAGGTCCATGTACCTGAGGGCCTTCTCGGCGGAGGCGCGCGCGGAGGGGTCCTCGTAGGACGCGGGGTCGGGCACCTCGGCGTCCAGGGGAACGCCCTGGCCCGGGTTGGTGCCCCAGGTGACGAACGGGCTGAGCTCGTCGGCGTCCAGGACCACCTCGGCGTCGAACTCGGCGCCCTCGTCGGTGCGCAGGCTCTTCCAGTGCTCGACGGCGGCGTCGAAGTCCGCACCCTGGGGCGCGTGCGGGCGGCCCTGGACGTAGTCGAAGGTGGTCTGGTCCGGGGCGATCATCCCGGCGCGGGCGCCCGCCTCGATGGACATGTTGCACACCGTCATACGGGCCTCCATGGACAGGGCCTCGATGGCCTCGCCCCGGTACTCGATGACGTAGCCCTGGCCGCCGCCGGTGCCGATCTTCGCGATCACGGCGAGGATGATGTCCTTGGCGGACACCCCGGGCCGGAGCGTGCCGTTGACGGTGACGGCCATGGTCCTGAACGGCTGCATCGGCAGGGTCTGGGTGGCCAGGACGTGCTCGACCTGGCTGGTGCCGATACCGAAGGCCAGGGCCCCGAACGCGCCGTGGGTGCTGGTGTGGCTGTCGCCGCAGACCACGGTCATGCCGGGCTGGGTGAGGCCGAGCTGGGGGCCGACCACGTGCACGACGCCCTGGTCGATGTCGCCCATGGGGTGCAGGCGCACTCCGAAGTCGGAGCAGTTCTTGCGCAGGGTCTCGACCTGCTTGCGGGAGACCGGGTCCGCGATGGGGGCCAGGAGGTCCATCGTCGGGACGTTGTGGTCCTCGGTGGCGATGGTCAGGTCCGGGCGGCGCACGCCGCGACCCGCCAGGCGCAGGCCCTCGAAGGCCTGCGGGCTGGTCACCTCGTGGACGAGGTGGAGGTCGATGTAGAGCAGGTCCGGCTCGCCGTCGGCACGCCGGACGACGTGCTCCTCCCAGACCTTCTCGGCCATCGTGCGTGCCATGGGCGATCGCCCCTCTCGTGTGTCGCGTCTCGTGCTCGCCTCGTCACGGGGTGCTTCGCCAGGGCCGCTGGCCTCGCGCACGGATGTGCGGCCGACTTGCATTCCATATTTCGAGACGGCAATATCAAGCCATGGACAACTCTAGCTCATCCAGCGGTGTCGGTGTCCTGGACAAGACGATGTCCGTCCTCGACGCCCTGGAGTCGGGGCCCGCGTCGCTGGCCCAGCTGGTCCAGATCACCGGTCTGGCCCGCCCCACCGCCCACCGTCTCGCCGTCGCCCTGGAACGGCACCGCATGGTCACCAGGGACAGCCAGGGCAGGTTCGTGCTCGGGCCGCGCCTGGGAGAGCTGTCGATCGCCACCGGCGAGGACCGCCTGCTCGCCGTGGCCGCGCCGGTCCTGGTCCAGCTGCGCGACCTGACCGGCGAGAGCGCCCAGCTCTACCGCCGCCAGGGCGACCTGCGCGTGTGCGTGGCCGCCTCCGAACGCAGCAGCGGCCTGCGCGACACCGTCCCGGTCGGCAGCGAGCTGCCCATGAACGCCGGTTCGGCCGCCCAGGTCCTGCTCGCCTGGGAGGACTCCGACCGCATCCGCCGCTCGCTCGTGGGTGCCCGCTTCACCGCCGCCAGCCTCGCCCAGGTGCGGCGCCGCCGCTGGGCCCAGAGCGTCGCGGAACGCGAGCAGGGCGTGGCCTCGGTCTCCGCCCCGGTGTCCGGGCCCGGGGGGCGCGTGATCGCGGCGGTGTCCGTCTCCGGCCCCATAGAGCGCCTGACCCGCTCCCCCGGCCGCATCCACTCGCAGGCCGTCGTGTCGGCTGCCGAGAAGATCAGCGAGTCGCTGCACACCTACGAGGGCTCGCACTAGGCAGCGCCCCGACCACCGCACCATCCCGGACCGGACCCCGCCCGATCCCCTCCCCCGTACACAGGAACGCGCCCGTGGCCGCGTCCGCCGAACCCCGGCGGGCGCGGCCGCCGTCGTGCCCGGACCCGTCCGCCCGGGGCCGCGCGGGGCCGCCGCGGGTCAGCGACGGAACCGCGCGAAAGTCCGGCCCCGCCCCTGGACTCTTATTGACACTCTGTCTAACATGACGGAATGTCTCACAAGAACGTGACCGGGAACACAGCCTCCCGGGCCGAGCTCGACGCCTTCCGTGAGCTGCAACAGCTCGCCTACCAGGCCGCCAGCGACGTGGCTGCCGCCCTCGAACCCGGTGTGACCGAACGCGAGGCCGCCCGGCGCATCCGCCAGAACCTGGAGGCGCGCGGCGTCCAGGACTGGTTCCACACCCCCTTCGCCTGGTTCGGGGACCGCACCGCCTTCCGGAACTTCCGCGTGCCGCTCCAGTTCTTCCCGACCGGACGCCGACTGGAGGAGGGCATGCCCTTCATCCTCGACTGCGCCCCCGTCCGGAACGGCTTCGTCGCGGACATCGGCTACTCCGGCTACCTCGGTGAGAACCCCCTGCACGACCTCCTCATGGACGACCTGCGCGCGCACCGGGACCTGATCGTCGAGCGGGTCGGCGCGGGCGACACCCTCCAGGACGTCTACCGGGCCGTGGACGCCCTCATCCGCGAACAGGGCTACGACAACCGGCACCGGGTCTATCCCGGTCGCGTCATCGCCCACCAGGTGGGCAGGGTCGAGTCCCGGCTGCCCCGGGCGATCGTCGCGGGGTTCGGCGTCCGCTCCCTCCAGACCCTGGTCGGTGACCTCGTCGTCGAACGCCTGCACCACCGCTCCCCCCTGTGGGCGGACGGCGACATCTCCGCGCACCCCGCCACCCCCGGCATGTGGGCGGTCGAACCCCACATCGGCTTCCGCGACATCGGGGTGAAGTTCGAGGAGATCCTCGTCGTCACCGAGGACGGCGCCCACTGGCTCGACGACGACCTGCCGCACGTCCGCCGCTGGGCCCGGACGTCCCCCGACCCCGCCGCGACCAGCGAGGAGACCGTGACCGTATGAGCACCCGACCGCACCACCGCGTCACCACCACCGACGGCCAGCGCCTGGCTGTCTACTCCGCCGGGGACCCCGCCCTCCCCACCCTCGTGCTGGTCCACGGCTACCCGGACAACGCCGCCGTCTGGGACGCCCTCGTGGCCGACCTGGCCGCCGACCACCACGTCGTCACCTACGACGTCCGGGGAGCCGGGCGCTCCACCGCCCCCGACGACCGCTCCGGCTACCTCCTGGACCAGCTCGCGGACGACCTGCGCTCCGTGGTCGACTCCGTCAGCCCCGACCACCCCGTGCACCTGGTCGCCCACGACTGGGGCTCCATCCAGACCTGGCACGCCGTCACCGAGCCCCGGCACGCCCACCGCTTCGCGTCCTTCACCTCGATCTCCGGCCCCGACCTCGACCACGCGGGCCACTGGCTCCGGGAGGCCCCCGACGGCGTCCGCAACGTGCTGCGCCAGGCCGTGCGCTCCAGCTACATCGGGTTCTTCGGCACCCCCGGGCTGCCCGAGGCCGCCTGGCTGAGCGGGATCGGCGGACTGGCCCTGGCCGGTCTGGAACGCGTCGGCGGCGGCCCCCGCGTGCCCGCCCGCCGCGCCACCCGCGACTACCTCAACGGGCTGGCCCTCTACCGTGCCAACATGCTCCGCCGCTTCACCCGCCCCACCGAACGCCGCACCAGCGTGCCGGTGCAGGCCCTGGCCCCCACCCACGACGCGTTCATGGTCGACCAGGTCCAGTCCAACGCGGGACGCTGGGCGGACGACTTCCGGTTCCACCGCTTCCAGGGCGGGCACTGGTCGCTCCGTTCCCGGCCCGCCCCCGTCGCCCGCCGCGTCAGGGCGTTCGTGGCCGAGATCGGGTCCGGGGCGCCGCGCCCGGTCCGCAACCTCACCGCCCAGCAGGCCCGCCGCCACGGCGGCGCGTTCGCCGGCCAGGTCGCCGTGATCACCGGGGCGGGCAGCGGTATCGGGCGCTGTCTCGCCTTCGAGCTGGCCGAGCGCGGCGCGCGCGTCGTCGCGGTCGACGTCAACGGGCCCGCCGCCGAACGGACCGCCGCGCTGTGCTCCCTGGTCACACCCGGCTCCGCCGCCCGGCGCGTGGACGTCACCGACTCCACCGCCATGGACGGGCTCGCCGCGTGGGTGCGCGACGAGTACGGGGTACCCGACATGGTCGTGAACAACGCCGGGATCGGTGTGGCCGGACCCTTCCTGGAGGCCAGCAGGGAGGACCTCGAGCGGGTCGTGGACGTCAACCTGTGGGGCGTGGTCAACGGCGTCCGCGCCTTCGCGCCGATGATGGTGAAGGCCGGGGGCGGCGGCCGGATCGTCAACACGGCCTCGGCCGCCTCCTACCTGCCCTCACGCCTGTACGGCGCCTACTCGGCCACCAAGGCGGCGGTCCTCGGTCTGAGCCGTTCCCTGCGCGGTGAGCTCGCGGGCCGGGGAGTGTCCGTCACCGCGGTCTGCCCGGGCCTGATCGACACCGGGATCATCTCCGACGCCCGCCTCTCCGGCATGGGCGAGGTCTCCCGGGCCAAGGAACGGCTCAACCGGCTGTACCGGCTGCGCGGCTACACCCCGGAGAGGGCGGCCCGGCGGATCGCGGACGCCGTCGAGTCCGGCCCGGAGATCGTCCCGGTCACCGCCGAGGCCCACATCGGCCTGGCCCTGTCCCGGCTCTCCCCGGCCGCCGTCCGCGCCTACGCCCGCGTGGCCCCACCGTCCTGAGCCGACCCCCGCCCACACCGACCCCTCACGGAGGCCGCCCATGAGCGGTGACGACGCCCTCACACCCACCACACCCGCCCCGACCGGCGTGGACGAGCCCGACCGGCTCGTGCTGCACGCCCGCGACGTCCGGTTCGACTGGAGCGAACTGGACCTGCACTGGATCCCCGGCGAACCCTTCGCCACCCACGTCATCAACGTCCTCCACCTGCTGTTGCCGGAGGGGGAGCGCTGGTTCGTGGAGGTCTTCAAACAGGCCGTCCCGCACATCACCGACGACGAGCTCCGCGAACAGGTGCTCGGTTTCATCGGCCAGGAGGCCGTGCACGCCGAGGCCCACGCGGGCGTCCTCGACCACATGGACGCGCACGGTCTGGACCCGCGCCCCTACGTGGAACAGATCGCCTGGATGTTCCGGGTGGTGCTCGGAGACCGCGACCTGACCGGCGACCGCGAGTTCGCGTGGCTGCGGACCCGGCTCGCGGTGATCGCCGGGATCGAGCACTACACGGCCGTCCTGGGCCAGTGGGTGCTGGACGCCCGGAAGCTGGACGAGGTCGGCACCGACCCCACCATGCTGGACCTGCTGCGCTGGCACGGAGCGGAGGAGGTGGAGCACCGCGCGGTCGCCTACGACCTGTACGCGCACCTGGACGGCGGCTACCCGCGCCGCGCCCTCGCCATGGGGGTGGCCGCCTTCGCCCTGGCCGCGCTGTGGGTGCGCGGGGTCCGGTTCCTGGTCACCAACGACCCCTACCTCCGAGGCAGGATCGAGGGGCGCAGACCGAGGGCCTCCTGGGCCGTGCGGGACGGAAGACGCGGCCTGATCCCGCACCTGAGCCGTCTGGCCCGCGCCATCCCCGAGTACCTCCGCCGCAGGTACCACCCCTCGCACTACGGCTCCACCAGCCAGGCCGTCGCCTACCTGGCGGTCTCCCCCGCCGCCCGGGCCGCCGACGCCGCGGAGCGGGAGGCGGCACGCGGGGAGGGGCCACAGTGACGGACGGATCCCTCCGGCACGCCGACGGCCCGGACCGGGGCGACCGGAGGATCGCGCACAGCGCCGAGTCCTACGCGCACCCGGACTCCCCCGTGTCGCTGTTCGGCCGGGGCGGGGGCCCGGACCGGTTCATGCTGGCCCTGGAGCGCCTGGCCGCTCGGATCGAACCGGTCACCTCGCGCTGGCGCCCCGGCCGACCCCCGCCCGCGCCCACCGGAGACCTGCCGGTGCGGGTCGCCAGGGTGGAGCGCCCCGCCCCGGACGTCGCGGCCCTCACCCTGGTCCCCGCCCGGCCCGGGACGACGCTGCCCCGCTGGCAGCCCGGCCACCACGTGGACGCGGTCCTCGGTGACGGGGTGGTGCGCCAGTACTCCCTGTGCGGAGACCCGGAGGACCGCTCCGCCTACCGGATCGCGGTGCGCCGGATCGAGGGCGGCACGGGTTCGGGCCTGGCTCACGCGCTCACCGAGGGGGACGCGCTCGCACTGCGCGGGCCGCGCAACGCCTTCCCCTTCGCCCGGGCCGAGCGGTACCTCTTCGTGGCGGGCGGCATCGGAATCACCCCGATCCTGCCGATGGTCCGGGCCGCGCACGCCGCCGGCCGCCCGTTCCGGTTCGTCTACACCGGCCGGAGCCGGGAGAGCATGCCCTTCCTGGACGAGCTCCCCGAGCCGTCCGCGAACGCGGACGTGACGGTGCGCCCCGACGACGAGTACGGAGGCCCGGACGCCGACGCGCTCCTGACCGGGATCACCCCGGGCACGGCCGTGTACGTGTGCGGACCGGCCCCGCTGATCGACGCCTCGCGGAGACGGGTGCCCCCGGGCACCCCGTTCTTCTCCGAACGCTTCTCGCCGCCGCCCGTCGTGGACGGCCGCCGCTTCGAGGTGCGCCTGGGCCGGTCCGGACCGGTGGTGGCCGTGGCGGAGGACGAGTCCGCGCTGGACGCGGTGCTCCGGACCCGCCCGGAGACCGCCTACTCCTGCCGTCAGGGCTTCTGCGGCACCTGCAGGGTGGGGCTGCTGTCCGGGACGCCCGACAACCGGGACCGGCCCACCGGCGGGTCCCCTCGCGGCGCGGAGTTCGCCCTGTGCGTCTCCCGCGCCGACGAGGGCGAGCGGCTGGTGCTCGACCTGTGAGGGGGTTCCGGGGGCGGTAGTTTCGAGGAGGACCCCGACGACGGGCGGGGGCGAAGGGCTCGGGAGGTAGCGGCAGCGGTGGTGTCCCACAGGACCGACCGTCACCAGGCGCGGGTGACGGGTTCGGCGGCCCCGGTCCACGGACCCGGGGCCGGGCGGCGGCCACGCCGCATGGCGCCGCACGAACGCCGGGAGGACCTGATCCGGACGGCGCTGCGCGTGTTCGCGCGGCGCCCGCCCGGCGACGTCACCCCGGAGGAGATCGCCGAGGAGGCCGACGTCTCCCGGGCCCTGGTCTACCGCTACTTCCCCAACATGGCCGAGCTGCGGCGGGCCGCGCTGGAACAGGCGATGTCCGAGCTCATGTCGCGGCTGGCCCCGCCGGACGACCTCCCCCCGGCGGAACAGCTGCGGGCGGCCCTGCGCACCTTCGTTGACTTCGCGGACTCCTACGCCCCCTCCTACGCCGCCCTGCTCAACGGCGGATCGGTGGTCTCCACGGAGGAGACCGAGGCCCAGATCGACCGCGTCCGCGACGGCGTGCGCGCGCTGATCCTGGAACGGGTCGGTGTCACCGACCCCTCGCCCCTGTTGCTGTTGGCGCTGCGCTGCTGGGTGTCGGCGGTGGAGACCGCGGTGATGTCCTGGCTGCGGGAACGGCAGATGTCCCGTGACGAGCTCGCGGACTGGCTCCTCGACCAGCTGACGGCCATGCTGCTCGCCGCCGGGGGCCCCGGGGAGGAACGGGAGCTCCTGGCCGCCCACACGGGCTGAGCGGCGACGGGCCCGCCCGTCACATCCAGGAACGAGTGGTCACCCCGTGTACACCCGGCCCACGTCCCCGGGCCACCACCGGGGCCTACGGTGCGGATCGTCCGCCTCCCCGCCGTAGAAGGGCACACCCATGACGGGCTCTCCGCACCCCGGAACCGACCGACGAGGCTTCCTCACCACGCTCACCGGCGCCGCCGCGGCCGCCACCGGCCTCACGTTCCTGCCCGCTGGCACCGCGCTGGCCCGTGAGGGCGCCGCCACCACCCTGGACGTGATCTCGGACGTCCAGGGGGACCTGGCCGACCTCGCGCACGTCCTGGACCACCTGGACTCCCTCGGGACCGCCGACGCCCTCGTGGTCAACGGCGACCTGGTCGCCAACGGCCACGTGTCCGAGTACGAGGCCTACCGGGAGGTCCTGGACGCGCACCCGCACCCGGAGCAGGTGGTCAGCACCATCGGCAACCACGAGCAGTACAACGACGCGCCCTTCGACACCCAGGTGGACCGCTTCCTGGAGTACACGGGGATGCCCGGCGTGTACTCGGAACGGCTGGTGGGGGGCGTACCGCTGCTGACCGTCGGCACCACAGCGCCCATCGCGGGTTCCAGCGGCCCGTTCGTGACGCTCGGCGCGGAACAGCTCTCCTGGTTGGACCAGCGGCTCTCCCACCACGCGGGCACCGGCCGCCCGGTGTTCGTGTTCAGCCACCACGTGCTCCCCGAGAGCGTGTCCGGCACCACCGGCGACGACGCGGCCCGCTTCTACGACCAGGACTTCGTGGACGAGACCGATCTCCTGGAGATCCTCGGCGGGCACGCCAACGCGGTCTTCCTGTCCGGGCACACGCACTGGTCGCTGGAGCGCGACGACTGGGCGGTGCGCAAGGTGGTCTCCGGCGGGGACCCGCGCGGGTTCGCCGTGGTCAACACGGGGTTCGTGCAGACCCTGTTCGGCCCGGACGGCCGGGGCGGGGAGCGCGCGATCGACGGTTCGGCGGCGCAGGGGCTGCGGATCGAGGTGGCGGCGGACGGCGCGGTGGCCGTGCACGCGCGTGACCTCAGGGCGGGAACGGTGATCCGCACGCTGGAGATCGAGGCCCCCGCCGGGTAGGCGCGGGGTCCCCCGGAAACGACGGAAGGCTCCATCCAGTGGATGGAGCCTTCTCCGTTGGTACCCCCGAGCGGATTCGAACCGCCGTTACCGCCTTGAGAGGGCGGCGTCCTAGGCCACTAGACGACGGGGGCCTACACGGTCGCGCGGACCGCTGGTCCGGGTGAACCGTAGTACTACGATACCCACGCGAACCGGACACCGGTGACAAGCACCGGTCAACAGGAGGGCCTCCACCGAGTGGAAGCTTCCTGCCGTTGGTACCCCCGAGCGGATTCGAACCGCCGTTACCGCCTTGAGAGGGCGGCGTCCTAGGCCACTAGACGACGGGGGCGCACCTTGGGTCACAGGACCCGGGCCGACCACGGATAACCATGATCTGCGCTGGCCTACCAGGACTCGAACCTAGACTAACTGAACCAGAATCAGTCGTGCTGCCGATTACACCATAGGCCATTGCTTTCGGAGGACCTGGTCGCTTTCGCTTCCCTGTCCCCCTTGGCGACGTGTTCAACTCTAGCGGACATTCGGAGTGCTCGCGAACCGGAAACGGGGTGGCCGGTCTGTGGCCCCGACCACCCCCGCGGGTCAGCTCCCGTCGGTGTCCTTCTCCTCTGCGCGCAGGCGCTCCAGGGCGGTCTCCAGACGCGCCTGGACCCGCTCACGGCCCAGCAGCTCCAGGGACTCGAACAGCGGCAGGCCCACCGTGCGTCCCGTGACCGCCACGCGCACCGGGGCCTGGGCCTTGCCCAGCTTCAGGCCGAGCGTCGTCCCGGTCTCCTCGGTGGCGTCCTTGAGCGCGTCGGCCGTCCACTCCAGCCCAGGGTCGGCGTAGCGCGCCAGGGCGGCCTCCACCATCTCCTTGCCGACGCCCGGCTTCATCGCCTTCTTCCAGCTCTTCTCGTCCTCGGCGGGCTCCTTCAGGAACAGGAAGTCCACGTTGGGGACGATCTCGCTGAGCACCGCCACGCGGCTCTGGGCCAGCGGGGCGACGGCGGCGAAGACCGCGGGGTCGTAGTCGGCGGCGTCCCAGGGGGTGCCCTCGCCGGTGAGCCAGGGCTGGCAGCGCTCGACGAACTCCTCGACGCCCAGCGCGCGGATGTACTCGCCGTTGAACGCGCGCAGCTTCTTCTCGTCGAAGAACGCGCTGGAGCTGTTGACGTCCTGGACGCGGAAGAGCGGCATCATCTCCGACCACGGCATGATCTCGCGGTCGTCACCCGGCGCCCAGCCCAGCAGCATGAGGTAGTTGACCATCGCCTCGGCCAGGTAGCCCTCCTCCTGGTAGGACTCCAGGGCGACCTTGTCACGGCGCTTGGACAGCTTCTTGCGCTGCTCGTTGACGATGACGGGCAGGTGGGCCCAGACCGGCGGGGTCAGGTCCAGGGCCTCCCACAGCAGCTGCTGCTTGGGGGTGTTGGACAGGTGCTCCTCGCCGCGGATGACGTGCGTGATCCGCATCTCGACGTCGTCGAGCACGTTGGCCAGCACGAACAGCGGGGAGCCGTCGGCACGGGCGATCACGAAGTCCTCGATGGCGGCGTGGTCGAACTCCACGTCGCCGCGGATCTGGTCGCGCACGACCGTGGGGCCGCCCTCGGGCACGCGGAAGCGCAGTGCCCGGCCGGGGCCCGGCTCCAGGCCGCGGTCGCGGCAGAAGCCGTCGTAGCCCAGGTTCGGGTTGTCGCGGCGCTCCTGCACCTGCTCGCGGGTGCAGTCGCAGTAGTAGGCGCGGCCGGAGCGGTACAGCTCCTGCGCGGTCTCGCGGTGTTTCTCGACGTAGGCCGACTGGAAGTAGGGGCCCTCGAAGTGCGGGTCGCTCTCGTCGATGCCGATCCAGGACATCGCGCGGATGATGCCGTCGGTCCACTCGGGACGGTTGCGGGCGGCGTCGGTGTCCTCGATGCGCAGGACCATGCGGCCCTCGGGCTGCTGCTGGGCCAGGGCCCAGTTGAACAGGGCGGAGCGCGCACCGCCGACGTGGAACATGCCCGTGGGGGACGGGGCGAAGCGGGTACGAATCGGAGTCTCAGTCACGCTTCCGAGGATATCGGTGGCCCGGGATGACCTGTGGGAAGTCCCGGAGAGGGCCACGGGACGGGGAGGGAGCCGCCGAGGTCCCGGTCAGGGCCGGATCGGCAGCGGTCGGGCGTGAACTGGGCCCAGGCCGAACTCGCGGGAGAGGGCGTCGGCGAACCCGGCGGCGATCTTCATCTCACCGTCGTCGTTGGGGTGGGTGCCGTCGTAGGTGTCCGTGTAGGGGTCCCAGGCCTCGGCCGCCGCCAGGTCGAAGCTGACCACCGGCGACTCCTCCGTGGACAGGTCGGCGGCCACGGAGCGGACGAGTTCGTTGTACACGTACACGCGCAGGGCGAAGCCCTGGTCCTTGTCCGCGAGGGTGATGGGGAGCGCCTCGGCGAACAGGACGCGGATCTCCGGATTGGCCTCGCGGGCAGCCTGGACGTAGGAGGTCAGCCGCTGCTCCATGTCCTCGGCCGTGATGGGGTGCAGCAGGTCGTTGATGCCGATCATCACGCACAGCACGTCCGGCCGGTGGGCGGCGACGTCGGCCTCGATGGTGGTGAGGGCGTCGGCCAGGGTGCGCCCCCAGCGGGCGTTGTGGTCCTGGTCGAAGTCCGGGTCTCGATAGGTGACGCCGTCCGGGTCGGGGGACCCGGTGGGCTCCGGGGTGGCCGGGGCCTCGGGGCCCTCCTCCGCCGCCTCCCCGCCCTCCAGGGAGCCGAGGAGGCCGTCCTGGCCCCCGTCCCCGTCACCGTCACCGCCGAAGAGCTCCGGCGGGATGATCTGCTCCGGAGTGGCGGGGTCGGAGTACGGGCCGACGAAGTCCAGGTTCCCCACGTGCAGGTCGAGGTGGTTCCACAGGTGGAAGCGCCAGGTCCGGTCACCGCCCGCTCCGTGGGTCATGGAGTCTCCGGCGAGCATCACGCGCACCCGTGCGCGGTCCTCCAACCAGGCTCCCCGGTCGGCCTCGTCAGCGGGGTCGGGAGCGCCCAGGCCCGGCCGGGTGACCAGCCACAGGCCGGACCCCACCAGCGCCAGGACCAGGGCGAGGACCCCGGCGAGGATCGCGGGGCGGCCGAGGCCGGGCCGTCGTGCCAGTCGTGGTGCCAAGGGGTTCGGACCTTCCGCTCGGTGCGTCGGTGGGCGCCGCCGGGCGGGGGCGCCGTGGTGCGCCCCCGCCCGGCAGTGCGGGATCAGTCCCGGGTGACCACCCTGTTGGTGATGGTGCCCAGGCGCTCCACGGTGACGGCGACCTCCTGGCCGACCTCGACGGGGCCCACCCCGGCGGGAGTGCCGGTCAGGACCACGTCGCCCGGGAGCAGCGTCATGAAGGAGGTGACGTAGGAGATGATGCCCGGAATGTCGTGGATGAACTGTGACGTACGTCCATCCTGGCGGACCTCGCCGTCCACGGTCGTGGTGACCGCGAGGTCCTGGGCCTCCTCGATGCTCAGGCCGGTGGTGATCCACGGCCCGATCGGACAGAAGGAGTCGAAGCCCTTGGCCCGCGTCCACTGCTTGTCGGTCTTCTGGAGGTCACGGGCGGTGACGTCGTTGGCCACCGTGTACCCGAAGATGACGTCCTTGGCGCGCTCGCGGGGCACCTCGCGACAGGGCCGCGAGATAACGATGGCCAGTTCGCCCTCGTAGCTGACCCACTCCGAGACCGAGGGGTAGAAGACGGGGTCGTACGGGCCGGTGACGGCGGTGGACGGCTTCAGGAAGACCACCGGTTCGTCGGTGGACTCCCCCGTGACCTCCTTCATCTCCGCCACGTGGTCGGCGTAGTTCTTGCCGATGCACACCACCTTGGTGGGCAGCACCGGCGACAGCAGGCGCACGTCGGAGAGCCTGGCCCGCTCGCCCGTCAGCTTGATGTCCCCCAGCAGCGGATGCCCCGTCAGCCGGGCCACGAACTCCTCTCCGCTGTCCGTGTCCGTCTCGACCAGGCCGAACCCGACCTCGTCACCGGCCGCGAACCGTGCGATACGCACCTGATGCCTCCCAGCAGCCCTCTTGCTCGTTCTTGCCGCTTGAAGCGTAGCGGCGCCCGGCGCGACCGCGCCCGGTACGTCCGGGTGTGCGGGGCCCGAGCCGATCCAGAACCAGACACCCAGAGTGACGAGTCGTTCACGATATGATGAAGGCAAACGCCCGAAGGCGTGACACACCCACCCTTCCCGGAACGCGACCTGGCCCTTCCCGGGGGCGAACTCTGGCATGCTGGGATCGTGGTCCGAGGCCCCCGGGAACCGTCGTTCCGGAGGTCGGCGATACCACCAGTGTGCGTGGTGACTCCGTCCGGGCTGGCCGCCGCGACATTCGGCCAGCCGTGTGGGGCGTCTCCACCGACCGCGCTGGTCGGAGCGGTCCCACGACCGCCGGACGGCGCGGGAGGCCGCACCTCACGCCGCCGGAGTCCCGGCGGTACCACCGTCCACCGTCGAGAGGTTGAGCCTCGTGCCCGCTTCCGCTCCCCGAGCCAAGCACCGCCGACGCCGCCGGTATCCCATGGGACTGGCCCTCGGGCTGTGCCTGGTCTCGGGCGCGTCCGCCGTGCTGATGGTCAGCGTGCCCGAGCCCGGATCCGAGCTCGACTCCCCCGAGGAGACCTCCGCCACCGGCCCCGTGGGCGACGGGGTGCCCGAGGACAGCACCCGCCGACACCCCGGCTCCGAGGACTCCGGATCCGGCGCGGCGGACCCCTCCCCCAGCGCGTCACCGACCGACGAGGACGACCTCCCCCTCCTGCTGCGCTCGGTGGTGGAGGAGGTCGACACCGCGGACGGCGACCTCAAGGTGGTGAAGGGCGAGGGCGACGTCATGGGAGACGGCCCGCTCACCACCTTCGCCGTGGAGGTGGAGAAGGGCCTGCCCGGCCGGACCGGGGACTTCGCGGACGCCGTCGAGGAGATCCTCGGGGACGACCGCAGCTGGGGCAACGACGGGGACCGCTCGCTCCAGCGGGTGGACGGCGACGACGCGGACATCCGGGTGCTGCTGGCCGCGCCGGACACGGTGGACCGCCTGTGCGCGCCGCTGAACACCAACGGGTACGTGTCCTGCGCCAACGGCAACCGCGCCATCATCAACCAGAACCGCTGGGTGTCGGGCGTCGAGGACTTCGGCGACGACCTGGAGACCTACCGGATCTACCTGATCAACCACGAGGTGGGCCACACCCTGGGCCACGGGCACGTGGACTGCCCGGGCGAGGGGGAGCTCGCCCCGGTCATGCAGCAGCAGACCCTGGGCCTCCAGGGTTGCGAGGCCAACGGCTGGGTGTACCCCTAGACCGTGTTTTTTGGATCATTCCGCGCTCGCGACCACCAGGCTGCCTCTCACTGCGCCGATGAAGTTCGGACAGCCAAACCCGGGCTGACCTTCACTCATCGTCTTGCGAGAGATTGCCTGGACGGCCGCTCGCATCGATGGCGGCTCCGCCGCCACCGGCGAAAGCATCCAAAAAACACGGCCTAGACCCGCGAAGAGCTGCCGGGTTTCCCGGACACGGGGACGCCGCACCGTGTTCGATGGGGTTGGCCCCGCCGACCCTGGGGCCGTACGTCGCCCGTGACGGGGGTCCGCGCCCCGTGCGGGGGTCCGCCCGCGCCGCGTCGGGCGAGAGAGTGAGGCCGTATGTGTGACTGCCGCGCAGCCCGATCCGAGGCCGTCGGACCCGAGGTGACCAGACGCTCCGCGTTCGGTGTCGCCGGGGGCGGCGCGCTGGCCGGGGTGGTGACCGCCTGCGGCGGCTCCGAAGGCGGCGAGGACGGAGGCGGTGACGGCTACGCCGAGCAGGGGACGGACGCCGAGCAGGACACGGACGCCCCGATCGCCACCACCGACGAGATCCCCGTGGGCGAGGGTGCGGTCCTCAGCGAGCACGAGGTGGTCGTCACCCAGCCCGAGGAGGGTGTCTTCCGCGCCTTCTCCACCGCCTGCACCCACGAGGGCTGCCCGGTCGACCAGGTCGTCGACGGGCAGATCGTGTGCCCCTGCCACGGCAGCCGCTTCTCGGTCGAGGACGGCTCCCCGACCGAGGGTCCGGCGCGGAGCCCGCTGGAGGAGGTCGGGATCAGGGTCGACGGCGACTCCATCGTCCTCGCCTGAGGGAACGTGCGAGGGGCCGCGGTGGTGGCACCACCGCGGCCCCTCCGGTCATCCGCCCGGGTCAGTCCTCGACCGAGGCGTTGTACTCCCCGATGGTGCGGGACACGCCCGCCGCCGCGTCGGCCATGGCCTGCTCGGCGGAGGTGTCACTGGTCAGGGCGGTCTCCCAGCCCTCCTCGGCGGCGACGCGGGCCTCGGACATGACGCCCATCATGCAGCCCGCCGTGTTCTCGTTGATCTCCGAGTCCGCCAGCTGGGAGGCGGCCACGGAGAACTGCGGGAACTCCTCGGCGCGCTCGGAGGCCTCCGGCCCGTCGTAGCCCTCGGTGTTGACCGCGAGGTATCCGGTTCCCGCGTGCCAGACCGACTGCGCCTCCGGGGTCAGCAGGAACTGGACGAACTCCCAGGAGCCGCGGATCTCCTCGGGGGTGTGGCCCTCGCCGTTGATCCACAGGGACGCGCCGCCGATGATCGAGCCGCCCGGGTCGTCCGCGCTGATCAGCGGGAAGTACCCGGCGCCGACCTCGAAGTCGGACTGCTCGATGAAGCCGCCCAGGGAGCCGGTGGACTCCAGGGTCATCGCGGCGCGGCCGGAGGTGAACGCGGCCTGGCCGTCGTCGGTGTTGCGACCGATCTGGACCGCCAGGTCGTCCTCGATCATCTGGTCCCACCACTCGACGAGCTCGACGATCTTCGGGTCGTCGAAGAGCACCTCGGAGGCGCGGCCGTCACGGCCGTTGGAGGCGTCGCAGTACGGGGTGGCGGAACGCGCCATGAACTGCTCGATGAACCACCCGTACACGGAGGCGCCGAAGCCGTACTGGACCACGGTGCCGTCGTCGTCCCTGACGGTGAGCTTCTCGGCGGCCTCGCGGATCCCGGCGAGGTCGGTGGGCGGCGCGTCCGGGTCGAGTCCGGCCTCCTCGAACGCGTCCCGGTTGACGTACATCAGCGGGGTCGAGTTGTTGAAGGGGAACGACCGCAGCTCCCCGCCGACCGTGAAGTAGTTGAGGAGCGCGTCCTCGATCGACGAGGTGTCGTAGTCGTCCACGTCCAGGAAGGACTGCGCGGGCACGGTCTGCGCGGAGTCGATCATGAACTGCGTGCCGAGGTCGAAGATCATGATCATCTCGGCGGTGTCGCCCTGCTGGATCGCCGCGCGGTGGCTGGCCAGGGCCTCGTCGTACTGGCCCTGGAACGAGCCGGTGACCTGCACCCGGCCCTCGTTCTGGGCGTTGAACTCGTCGATGAGCCCGTCCAGCACCTGGCCGTTGGTGGCGTCCATGCTGTGCCAGAACTCGACCTGGACCGCCTCGTCGAGGTCGTCCAGGACCTCCGGCCCGGGGGCGGTGAGGTCGCTGCCGCCACCGCCGCCTCCTCCGCCGGAACACGCGCTGAGGACGAGGCCGAGGCTGGTGAGCAGGGCCGCGGCCTGCACGCCGCGACGTCGGGGGATACGTGTCATGGGTTCTTCGTCTCCACTGGGTTTCGGGACCTACTTGACCGCGCCCGCGGTGAGGCCCCGGACGATGAAGCGCTGTCCGAAGATCACGAGGGCGAGGGTGGGGATGACGGACAGTGCCGCGCCCGCCAGGACGAGGCCCGGGTTGGCCGCCTCGCCCGCCTTGAGGCTGTTCAGGCCGATCTGGAGGGTCTGCATCTCGGTGCTGCGGGTGATGATCAGCGGCCAGAAGTACATGTTCCAGCTGGTGATGAACACGTACATGCCGACGGCGGTCAGGGCCGGCTTGCTGAGCGGCATGAGGATGGTCCACAGGAACCTGAGGTGTCCCATGCCGTCGATGCGCGCCGCGTCGTACAGCTCCCGGGGGAACTGCCTGAAGCTCTGACGCAGCAGGAAGGTGCCGAAGGCGTAGGCCAGGAAGGGCAGGACCAGACCGGCGTAGGTGTTGCCCAGTCCCCACCCGGTCAGGGTGAGGTAGTTCGGGATGAAGGTCGCCTCGGCGGGGACCATCAGCGTGGACAGGAACAGGGCGAAGACGACGGCGCTGCCCCGGAACCGCAGGAAGACGAACGCGTACGCGGCCAGGGCCGACGTCACCAGCTGGCAGACCGTGATGATCCCCGCCATGACCAGCGAGTTCGCGTACATGCGCAGGAGCGGGACGGCGCCGAGCGCGCCCTGGATGTTCTCGAGGTTCACACCGGTGGGGAGCAGGCGCGGCGGGAACGTGGACAGCTCCCCCGGCTCCATGAGGGTTCCCACGAACACGTAGTAGACGGGGAACAGCACCGGGACGAGCAGCACCGCCAGCATGAGGTACAGCAGGACGCGGCCGACGACGTGGCCGGCCCCGTGCCGGTGGCGGGCGCGGACCGGTTCGTTCCGGGCGATCCGGTCGGCGGTGGCGGTCGCGGAGGTCCGGCTCATGAGTAGTGCACCTTCCGCTCGATGACACCGAACTGGACGACGGTGCACACCAGGACCACGACGAGGAGCACGAGCGCCTGGGCGCTGGCCCGACCGAAGTCGCTGGTTCCGTAGGCGAAGGCGTCCTGGTAGATGGAGTAGACGAGGGTGGTCGTGGACCCGACCGGTCCGCCCGCCGTGAGGATGTGGATCTGGCCGAAGCTCTGGAGCGCGTTGATCGTGGAGATGACGATCAGGAAGAAGAGCTGGGGGCCGAGCATCGGGATGGTGACGTCCCAGGCCAGGCGCGGCCCGGTGGCACCGTCGATGCGGGCGGCCTCGTTGACCTCCTTGGGGATGGAGCCGACCCCGGCGGCGAGCACGAGCACGCCGTATCCGAGGTTCATCCACACCGTGGTGAGGGCCACCGACCACAGGGCCATCTCCTGGGAGGTCAGCCACGGGACCTGGTCGAGGCCCATCCGGTAGAGGACGCCGTTGAGGACGCTGTTCCCGGGGCTGTAGAAGACCGCGAAGATCACCGAGGCGCTGGCCACGGAGAAGGCGAAGGGCAGCGCGAAGGCGCCGCGGAGGAACCGCTGGGCCCGCAGCACCCCCTCCAGGAGGAGGACGACCGCGAGGGCGCCCACGACGCCGGGGACGACGACGCCGAGGGTGAACACCAGGGTGGTGAGGAGGATCCGCCCGAACTCGGGCGAGGCCATCTCGGCGAAGTGGCTCAGCCCGACGAAGCGGTTGGGCTGGCCGATGATGTCGTTGCCGTGCATCGACAGGTAGACGGTCCGGCCCAGCGGATAGACCAGGAAGAGCGCGAAGACCGCCACGGAGGGGCCGAGGAAGCCCCAGGCGAGGATCGCGTCCCGGCCGGGGCGGGCGCGCTTGTTCGAGGACGTGGGGGAGGGCGGCGACGCGGCGCGGCGTTCCGTCACCGAACCGTGGGTCACACCGTTCCCCCCGCCCCGTCGGATGGTGGGTGAGGACACGACCCGAAGTCTTCACGGGGCAGGTGGCCTGCGGTTCGCTGGAGGGCGAACTGCGCGCCAACGAAAGCGCGCA
Organism: Nocardiopsis sp. iso_238; assembly: GCF_056173325.1. Classification (NCBI taxonomy): domain Bacteria; kingdom Bacillati; phylum Actinomycetota; class Actinomycetes; order Streptosporangiales; family Nocardiopsidaceae; genus Nocardiopsis; species Nocardiopsis sp. iso_238. The sequence continues at coordinate 5,116,363 of NZ_CM149668.1, forward strand.
CGTTGGTTATGACCGGCATCTATCACCACTCGTACATTTCGGACATCGTCAAAGTCCGCAGTATCGAGTGACCGGAGACACACTGGCTATGGCCTCAAGGACAGGTCTGTCTTACCCCCAGGTAAGGCTCGACCGCCTGACCTCCACCTTCGAGGTCAGGCGGTCGTGTGACGTGGGGGTTCCGCCCGTGGCGATCACGTCACCGGGAGGACACCCGGGCGGGGGTCGCCGTACACCGGCGCGGGATCAGCCCCGGGGGTAACCCTGCCGCAGCAGCCCGTAGGTGATGGCCTGCTCCAGCGCCACCCACGAGGCGTCGACGACGTTGGGGCCCACGCCCACGGTCGTCCACTCCTCGGCGCCGTCGCTGAAGCTGACGAGGATGCGGGTGATCGCGTTGGTGCCCGAGGTCCCCTCCAGGATGCGGACCTTGTAGTCCGTCAGCTCCAGCCCGGCCAGCGCGGTGTACACGTTCTCCATCGAACTGCGCAGCGCCCGGTCCAGGGCGTTGACCGGACCGTTGCCCTCGGCGGTGGCGATGACCCGCTCGCCCTTGACCCGGAGCTTGACGGTGGCCTCGCTGAGGCTCTCGTACTCGTTGGACAGCGGGCTGGCCCCCACGGCCGGGCGGCGCTCGGTGAGAACCCGCCACGACTCGGTGTCGAAGTAGCGGACCGGCGAACCCAGCTCCTCGCGCAGCAGCAGCTCCAGGGAGGCGTCGGCCGCCTCGAAGCTGTACCCGGACAGTTCGAGGCTCTTGACCCGCTCCACGACCCGGCCGGACAGCTCGCGGTCGCCGGACAGGTCCAGGCCCAGCTCCCGCGCCTTGAGCTCGATGGAGGCGCGCCCGGCCATGTCGGAGACGAGCATGCGCATGCGGTTGCCGACCAGCTCGGGGTCGGTGTGCTGGTACAGGTCGGGGTCGACCTTGATGGCCGAGGCGTGCAGCCCGGCCTTGTGCGCGAAGGCCGACACCCCCACGTAGGGCTGGTGGGTGTCCGGCGCCAGGTTGACGATCTCCGCGATGGCGGTGGACACGCGGGTCATCTCGGCCAGGCAGCCCTCGGGCAGGACCTCCATGCCGCGCTTGAGGCCCAGCGCGCCGACCACCGAGAAGAGGTTGGCGTTGCCCACCCGCTCGCCGTAGCCGTTGGCCGTGCACTGGACGTGCGTGGCTCCCGCGTCCACGGCGGCCAGGGTGTTGGCCACCGCGCAGCCGGTGTCGTCCTGGGCGTGGATGCCCAGACGGGCGCCGGTGGCCTCCAGCACCTCCGTGACCACGCGGGTGACGTCGCCGGGGAGCATGCCGCCGTTGGTGTCGCACAGGACGACGACGTCGGCCCCGGCCTCGGACGCGGCGCGGACCACGGAGAGGGCGTACTCCGGATCGTGGTGGTAGCCGTCGAAGAAGTGCTCGCAGTCCACGAACACGCGCTGCCCGTGCTCGCGCAGGTACGCCACGGTGTCCGCGACCATGGCGAGGTTCTCGTCGAGGGTCGTGCGCAGGGCCCGTTCGACGTGCCGGTCGTCACTCTTGGCGACAAGGGTGACGACCGACGCGCCGCTGTCGCGCAGTGCGGCCACCTGGGGGTCGTCGGCGGCCCTCACACCGGGTCGGCGGGTCGCGCCGAACGCGGTGAGTCGCGCGTGCTCCAGCGTCAGCTCTCGTGAAGCCCGCTGGAAGAACTCGGTGTCCTTGGGGTTGGAGCCCGGCCAGCCGCCCTCGATGAACGCGACCCCGAAGTCGTCGAGCAGCTTCGCGATGGCCAGCTTGTCGGAGACCCGCAGGTTGATCCCCTCGCGCTGGGCTCCGTCGCGCAGCGTGGTGTCGAAGACGTGGAAACTGTCGTTCCTCATGGGTGGAACTCCCGGTCGATGCTGTGTGTGGCGGCCCCGGCCAACAAAAAAGACCCCTCGTGGACACGAGAGGTCAGCGCGCTGGCAGGGTCCGGTTTCTTCCCTGCGTCTACGCGGGAAGTCGTCAGCCAGCGCGCCCCAAAATAATGAGTACCTGGGACAGCATGTGGTCAGTGTGCCACACGACCCCGGCGGAGTCGCAGCTCGGGGCCGAGATGTCTCACTGTGTGAGACGTACAATCCTCATTCCGGACACTCCGGGCACCTGGCGTACACCTCGAAGGACCCTCGGAACGTCTCAGGGGCCGCCCCGGCGTCCGGTGGCGGCCCCTGTCGGGACTGGGCGGGCCCCGCTCCTAGAAGCGGGTGATCCAGCCGTGCCTGTCCTCGCGCAGGCCGGTCTGGAGGCCCACGAGCTCCTCGCGCAGGCGCATGGTCACCGGGCCGGGCTGGCCGTCACCGATGGTGAACTCGCCGTCGTCGCTCTTGACGTGGCCCACCGGGGTGACCACGGCGGCGGTGCCGCAGGCGAAGACCTCGGTCATCTCGCCGGACTCGGCGGCCGCCTTCCACTCCTCGATGGACAGCGGCTCCTCCTCCGCGGGGATGCCCAGGTCCGGGGCGAGGCTGAGCAGCGACTCACGGGTGATGCCGGGCAGCAGCGTGCCGGTCAGCGGAGGGGTGCGCAGGCGGGCGTTCTCGCCCTCACCGAACACGAACCACAGGTTCATGCCGCCCATCTCCTCGACCCAGCGGTGCTCACGGGCGTCGAGCCACACGACCTGGTCGCAGCCCTTCTCCACGGCCTGGGCCTGGGCCAGGAAGCTCGCGGCGTAGTTGCCCGCGAACTTCGCGGCGCCCGTACCGCCGGGGGCGGCGCGGGTGAAGTCCTTGGACAGCCAGACCGTCACCGGCTTGACGCCGCCGGAGAAGTAGGAGCCCACCGGGGAGGCGATGAGCAGGTAGACGTAGCTGCGCGACGGGTTGTTGACGCCCAGGCCCACGTCCGTGGCGACCATGAACGGGCGCAGGTAGAGGCTGAAGTACTCCTTGGACGGGACCCAGTCGCCGTCGTGCTCGAGCAGCAGCTCGATGGACCTGAGGAAGAGCTCCTCGGGCAGCTCGGGCATCGCCATCCGCGCCGCGCTTCTGTTGAAGCGGGCGGCGTTGGCCTCGGGGCGGAACGAGGCGAGCGAGCCGTCCGGGTGGCGGTAGGCCTTGAGCCCCTCGAAGATCTCCTGCGCGTAGTGCAGGGCGGCCGTGGCGGGGTCCAGGCTCAGCGGACCGTAGGGCTCCAGCTTGGCGTCGTGCCAGCCCTTGCCCTCTGTGTAGCGGATGCTCACCATGTGGTCGGTGAACACCTGACCGAACCCGGGGTTCTCCAGCAGTGCCTCCCGTTCCTGCGGGGTCTTCCGCTGGTCGGAGAGCTGGATGTCGAACGTCAACCCAGTGGTGGTGGTGTTGTTGTTCATGTCGTCGGTGGTCCTCTCGGATGCAACCGGTCGGCAGCGCCGCCGACCTGGGATCTAGTGTGTCGGAAGAGCGCACCCGGTGCCAGGTCGGGTCACACGGACAGCGGGCGCGCGGAAGGGTCTCCGGCGCGCCCGCTGACGATCACGGTTGGCTCGTTCGTCGGCCGCGCCTCAGGAGTGGCAGGGCCGACGCCGATGGTGTCAGCCCTGCTCGGCTACTCGCGCGGCGAGGTCGTCGCCGATCCGGGAGGTGGTGCGGACCACACCGTCCTGGGCGCGGGTCTTGAGGTCGGCGGAGACGGCGGCCTCGATCCGGCGCGCGGCCTCGGGCAGGCCCAGGTGGTCCAGCATGGTGGCGGCGGAGAGCACGGTGGCGGTCGGGTCGGCCTTGCCCTGGCCGGCGATGTCCGGCGCGGAGCCGTGGACCGGCTCGAACATGCTGGGGAAGGTGCGGTCCGGGTTGATGTTGCCGCTCGCGGCCAGGCCGATGCCGCCGGTGATGGCGGCGCCGATGTCCGTGATGATGTCCCCGAAGAGGTTGTCGGTGACGACCACGTCGAAGCGGCCGGGCTGGTTGACGAAGAACATCGCGGCGGCGTCCACGTGGCAGTAGTCCACGGTCACCTGCGGGTACTCGGCGCCGACCTCCCGCACGGTGCGCTGCCACAGCTCGCCCGCGAAGGTGAGGACGTTGTCCTTGTGCACCAGGGTCAGCTTGCGGCGGGGGCGGTTCGCCGCCTTCTCGAAGGCGTAGCGGACCAGGCGCTCGACACCGAAGCGGGTGTTGACGCTGTCCTGGGTGGCGATCTCGTGCGGGGTGCCCTTGCGGAGCACGCCCCCGGCACCCGCGTAGGGGCCCTCGGTGCCCTCACGGACGACGAGCATGTCGATGTCCTCGGGGGCCACGCCCGCCAGGGGGCTGTCCACCCCGGGGTAGAGGCGCACGGGGCGCAGGTTGACGTAGTGGTCGAAGTCGAAGCGCAGGCGCAGCAGCAGCCCCCGCTCCAGGACGCCGCTGGGGACGGACGGGTCACCGACGGCCCCCAGGAAGATCGCCTCGTGCTCGCGCAGTTCGGCGGCGACCGAGTCGGGCAGCGTCTCGCCGGTGCGGTGCCAGAGCCTGGCGCCGAGCTCGTACTCGGTGGTCTCGACGGCCAGGTCGTACTGGGAGGCCGCGACCTCCAGCACCTTGAGACCCTCGGCGACCACCTCGGAGCCGATCCCGTCACCGGGGATGACGGCCAGTTTCACGGTGCGAGCTGCCATTGGACTGCCTCTAACTCGGACGTGACCCCACCACGGTCGTCTCACCTGGCGAGATCAAGGGAACAGTAGGTGAGACAACTGTACCGGCCCGGGTGACCGGTACAGCCGTCCGACCTCGGCTCCGCTCAGTCGCGGCGGTTGATCGCGTCCTGGAGCGCGCGGTGGATCTCGTCGTCGGAGTCGGGCGTGGACGGGTACTCGATCAGGTCGTACATGTGATCCTCCGGAGGCTCTGCGTGACGGCGGGAGCGCACGGCTCGGCCGTCGGCGGTCGACGGTGGTGCGCCCCGGGGCCCGACGGCGGCGGAGCCGGGTCGGCCCGGGCGGGCGCGGTGTGGGCGACGTTGTCCACGACAGATGGGACAGGAGCTCGCCCCGGCGGGATCGTCTGCCGGAGGCGCCGACACGACCTGTACGCGGAGCACCGCGTCAGGTGCGCCCGGACAAGGGTGGCGCCCGGGCGGCGGATGGGCGCTGGACCGTGGTGTGCGGCGGTGGAGCCGACACCACTGACTCCTAGGACGTCAGAATATCGGAGGTCCAACTATATGACCAGAGATTCCCACACTGTGAGACGCTTCGGCGTTTCGGCAGGTCACGGCCGCACCTCGAAGACCTCCGAGCGAGGCTCAGGCCCCGGTCTCACCTACGGAGCCCCAGGAACAGGAGCCAGGCGCAGCGCCCCTGGGTGAGGGCGCGGACGCGGCGCTCCCACCGTTCGGCCTCCGTCTGCCAGCGGGTCGCCTCCTTCTCGGCCCGGCGCATCTTCCTGTCCCAGTCCTTCGGCGGGCCGTCGCCCTCCTCCTCGTCCTCGGTCAGGACCCCGGCGCGGTCCAGCAGGTGGACGCCCCACAGGGCGGCCACGGCCGCGTCCCGGTCCACCGCGTCCACCCCCAGGTGCCGCGCGCGGGCGAAGGCCGCGGTGCGCTCCAGCCTCAGGAAGTGGGGGCGCCTCGCGGAGCCGCGCACCCGGACGAGCCCGGCACCCTCCCGGTCCGCCGCCCCGGTCAGGGCGCGCACCATCCGCCGCGTCGGACGGAGGCCGGGTGACAGCAGAAGGCGGAAGGGGACGTCGGGGTCGGCCTCCGGCTCGGACTCGGCCAGCCGCACCCTCGGCTCGCACCGGTAGTGCTCGTGGAGGAGCCGCACCTCCAGCGCCGGGTCGTCGACGGTGGCGTGCCGCCCCGGTGTCACCCTCGACCACTCCCCGACGAGCGTGATCCGCACGTCGGCCACGTCACCGGCCAGCAGGGCGTCCACCGTCGCGGTCACGTCGTCGAACCCGCGGCCCGCCGTGTCGACCACCACGTCGACGAAGGGCACCTGCCAGGTCCGCCCGGGGGCGACGCGGCGGGAGTTCAGCCGGGGCACGCGGTTCTCCATGAACGGGCGCCGGAAGCGCGCCGCCTCCGGCCCCCGCAGCTCCGTCGTCGGCCGCCCGAGGTGCAGGCCGGTGGCCACGGGCTCGGGGACGAACACCGCGCCCCGCTGGGCGAGCCGGTAGCCGAGTTCGCTGTCCTCGCCCATGACCAGTCCGGACGCCGATCCTCCGGCGGCCGAGTACAGCGCCCGCGGCAGCGAGGCGGTCGCCCCGGTGAACACCTGCCAGGCCCGGTGGCCAGCGGTGCGCAGCCCGTCGGTGCGCTCCAGGAGCTCGGTGATCCACCCCATGGTGTCCGTGTCGCCGCCCGTGAGGTCCGCGTACCTCCCGGCGCGCACGCGTTCGTACACCTCGTCGGGGGTGAGCCCGCCGTCGGGACCGTCACCGAACTCGACCGCGCCCATGACGACGAGGTAGTCGGCCAGGTGGTGCCAGCGCATCTGCGCCTCGACGTGCTCGCGGCCGACCACCACGTCCGCGTCCAACCGCATCACGACGGACGCCCGGGTGGCCGCCATCCCGGCGTCGAGCGCGTGGCCGGGGCCCCACCCGTGCTCGGGGGCGACGAGCAGGCGGGTGTTCCCGGGGCGGATCGACGGCAGCCGGAGCGCGGGCTCGCTGCCGTCGTCCACCACCACGACCTCGGTCAGGGCCGCCGGATAGGTCTGCGCGGTGAGGGCGGCCAGGGTCAGGTCGAGCCGGTCCTGCCCCCCGTACGCCGGGATGACCACGCACACCGTCAGCTCGGGCTCCCACGCCCCCAGGGTCGGCGGTTCCAGCACCGAGTAGTCGTTGCGGACCACTCTGGGCCGCCCGTCGCGGCCCCCTCCCCGCACCGTTCCGGAATCGGCCTCCGCGCCCCGCGCGCCGTCGTTCGCCATGTGCCGTCCCATGTCCTCAGCCGATGATCCGGTACAGGAGCCGACCGGTTCGGCTCCTGGTCAACCAGTGGAACCGGCCCTCCAGCCGCTCGGCGCGCACCCGCTGCGACTCCGCCAGGGCCTGGGCCTCCGCCAGCCGCTCCCGCCAGTCGCCCGGCGGCCCCGCCACCGCCTTCACCGGGGGCGCCTCCGCCGGTTCCTTCCGCGTGGACAGCACCGAGGCGCCGTCGACCCAGTGCACACCGGCCACCCGGTCCACCACGTCGTCGAGGTCCTCCTCCGCCGCCCGCAGCCGCCGTGCGCGGGCGAAGGCGGCCGCGCGTTCGAGGCGGGGGCCGCCCAGGTCGTCGTCGGGCCCGGTGGCGCACACCAGACCCGCCTGGGTCTCGTCCGCCAGCCTGATCATGTCGTCCAGGGCCCGCCGCACCAGGGGCTGGCCGGGTGCCGCCCGCAGCACGAAGGGCACGTCCGGGTCCGGTTCGGGCGCGGTCGGGGCCAGGACCACCCTCGGCTCGCACCGGTAGTGCTCGTGGAGGAGCCGCACGTCCAGCGCCGGGTCGTCCAGCACCCGGTGCCGACCGGGGGTCACCCGGTCCCACTCGCCCACCACCGTGATCCGGACGTCGGCCAGGTCACCGGCGAGCAGCGCGTCCACGGTCTCCGCCACCTCGTCGAAACCCGACTCCCCGGTGTCGACCACCGCGTCGACCCGGGGCACCTCCCACTGGCGTCCGCGCTGGTCCCGACGCTCGTCGACGAGCGGGAGCCGGGTCCCGACGAAGGGGCGGCGGAAGCGGTCGCCTTCCTCCCTGCGGCTCTCCATCTGCGGGAGCCCCAGGTGCCAGCTGTCGGCCTCCCCCTCGGGCACGAAGACCGCCCCGTTCTGGGCGAACCGGTAGCCGAGGTGGGTGTCCTCCCCCAGGACGAGCGCGGACGCGGCCCCGCCCGACTCCTCGAAGAAGGCGCGGCGCACCGATCCGGTCCCGCCGATGAAGTAGCGGAACCCCCGGTGACCGGCCTCGCGCAGGCCGTTCGTGCGCTTGTAGGCGCGCTGGAGCCACTTCAGCTCCTCACCCGGACCGGCCACCAGGGCCTCCGGCTCTCCCCCGCGCACGGCGTCGAGCACCGCCGCCGGGAACAGGGTCCCGGGCGCGTGGTCGACGCAGCGCAGGTGGCCGGTGACCGCGAGGTAGTCGGCCAGGTGGTGCCAGCGCATCTGCGCCTCGACGTGCTCGCGGAAGGCGATCATGTCGGCGTCGAAGAACAGCAGCACGTCGGCGTCGGTGGAGGCGGCGCCGGTGTTCAGGGCGTGCCCGCGCGCCCACCCGCCGGGCTCGTTGGGCACGATCCGGGTGGTCTCGGGGCGGATCGGCGGCAGCCGCAGGGCGGGCTCGCTGCCGTCGTCCACCACCACGACCTCCGTGAGGGCGGCCGGATAGCTCTGCGCGGCCATCGACGCCAGCGTCAGGTCGAGCCGTTCCTGCCCCCCGTACGCCGGGACGACCACGCACACCGACAGGGCGGGTTCCCACTCCCCCAGCGGCGGCGGTTCCAGCACCGAGTAGTCGTTGCGGCGGATGAACGGACGGAGTGTCGACGGGGCCTGTGCCGGGCCGCCCTGGACAAGCGTCATCGGTCGCTCCCAGCTGTCGGAGAGTCGGGTGTGGTCGTCTCGGGCACCGGGCCCGGCGCGTCCTCGGGGCTGGACTCCAGCAGTGCGCTGGGTCGCCATCCGCGCCACTGGCGCAGGGGTTCGCGCAGGAAGTAGCCGGTGTCCTCGTTCCAGGTGTGGCCGACCCTCCTGCGGCGGACGACGCATCCCAGTCCGTGGGTCCGGTAGGTCGAACCCCCCGCGTCCCGCACGTCGTCGAGGAGTCCGGCGTCCACGCTGGCCCGCCAGGGCCGGAAGCCGCCCACCTCCTCCAGGGTCGTGCGGTCGGTCAGGATCGCGGCGCCGGTGACGTGCTGGGCGAAGCGTTCGGACGGGACCAGGCGCCGCACGGTCAGGCCCAGGTGCTCCAGGTGGTGGTACTCGGTCGCGCCGCCGACCAGTTCGGCGCCGGAGTAGCGGCGGGCCAGCAGGAGGTCGGAGAGGTGGTCGGGTCCGTACCAGTCGTCGTCGTCCATCTTCGCGACCAGGGTGCCGCTGGCCCGTGCCACCGCGCCGTTGACCACCGACCCGAAGACGGTGTCGCCCGGTGGTTCCCACACCACCAGCGGACGCCCGCCCCGCCGGTACTCCGCGATCGCCGCCGCCACTCCCGGGGCCTCCACCCCGAACCCGTGCAGCGCCAGCACGACCTCCACCCGGACGCCCCGCTGACGGGCCACCTGGCGCAGCGCGAAACCCACCATCTCCGGCCGCCGCGTGCAGAGCACCACCGACACCGAGGGCTCCGCCGGAACCGGCGATCCGCCCGCCTCCGCGAGACTCCGCGCCCGCCCGTACGACCCGTGCGTGCGCAGGGCCGCGCGCCGCAACCGGATGCTGTGCTCCTCGCGGATCAGTTCGTCGGCGAGCTCCTCCTCCAACGACCACGCGAGCAGGTCGTGGAGCTCCTCGCCCAGGGGCCGCGCCCAGAGCGGCGGGCGGGCGCCCACAAGCGGGATCCCCGCGGCGGCCAGTCCGGCCACCGCGCGCACCGCCGCCAGCGGACCGCTGTGCCGACCCCACTCCAACCGGACCGCGCGCAGGTCACGCAGGGCCGCGACGTCCACGTCCGACACGGAGCCGTCCTCCGGCACCCGCCACAGCACCCGGCCACCCGCGAGCAGGACCCAGCGACCGCCGCGCGAGACCAGTCGGCCCACACGGGAGGTCGAGGTCCGGGTGAACCCCATCGGGTTCACCACCCGCTCGTCCACCACCGGAACGTCGTCCACCGACAGACGGGAGACCCGCGCGGCACGGGACACCGCGCCCCGGCCGCCCAGGCGTACCCAGGTCGGTCCCGCCACCGGCCGGTTCCGCGCGCCGGACGGGACGGCCGGGCTCCGGCGGCCGCCCACCAGTCCGCGCGCCACGGCCGCCAGGACCACCGCGGCCTCGACCGGGTCGGTGAAGGAGAACTCCCACAGCCAGCCCTGGTCCGGCAGTCGGCGCGTCCGCGAGTACAGCAGGTCGGCCCACTCGCCCAGCCCCGGCGGCGCGACCACCGGCGGGAGCTGGCCCGGCGCGGTGGCCCGGACCGCGACCACGAACCCGGTGGCGGAGGGCAGCCGCTCCGCGCGCGGCACGGCCGCGCGCAGGTCGCCCGAGGTGGCGGCGACGATCGCGACCAGGTCGACCGGCTCCTTCCCCCTCCGGCCCGTGCCCCCACCGCCTCGGCCCAGGTCCAGGACCCGGGCCCCGGGCCCCCCGGCCAGCACTCCTGCGGTCTCCGCGCTCCCCGGACCCGTGTGGCCGACCAGCACCGTCCGCGCCCCGTGCGCACGCAGCGCACGGGTCAGCAACGCCTCGATCACCGTGCCGCCCCCGAGGCACGGACCCGCTCGTCCTCCGACTCGGCCAGGTCCGTCCAGGTCCCGGCCAGGGCGGTGGGCGGCAGGTCCCTGGGGTCCGGCTCCAGGAGGGCGCTCGGACGCCACCCCGGAAGCTGTCGCTCCCCGCACAGGCGCAGGAAGTAGCCCGCGCCCACACCCCAGGTGTGACCCCCCGCTTTGCGCCGCAGCACGTAGTTGCAGCCGTGCCCGCGGTGGACGCGGCCGCCCATCCGCTCGATCGCCGCGAGCAGGTGCGTGTCCTCGGAGGTGGAGACGAGGGGGAACCCGCCCGCCTCCTCCAGGGTCCTGCGGTCGGTCATGAGGGTGCCGCCGGCCGCCCGGTGCCACAGGGCCTCGGTCTTCCCGGCCAGGCGTACCGTGCGGTCGAGGGCTTCCAGGTAGGCGAAGGAGACGATGCTCCCGACGAGGTCGGCGCCGGAGTACCGGCGGGCCGACAGGAGGTCGGAGAGGTGGTCGGGTCCGTACCAGTCGTCGTCGTCCATCTTGGCCACCAGGGTGCCGCTGGCCCGCTCGATCGCCCCGTTCAGCACGGAACCGAAGACGAGGTCGGTCCCGGCCTCCCACACCACGAGCGAACGCCCGCTCCGCCGGTACTCGGCGACCGCCGCCGCCACGCCCGGGGCCTCCACCCCGAACCCGTGCAGCGCCAGCACGACCTGGACCTCGGCACCGCGTTGGCGGGCCACCTGGCGCAGACCGAAGCCCACCATCTCCGGCCGCCGCGTGCACAGCACCACCGACACCGAGGGCTCCGCCGGAACCGGCGATCCGCCCGCCTCCGCGAGACGCCGCGCCCGCCCGTACGACCCGTGCGTGCGCAGGGCGGCCCGCCGCAGCCGGACACTGTGCTCCTCCCGCGCCTGCGGGTCCGCCATCAGCCGCTCCTCGGCGGAGGAGACGAGGTCCGACAGCTCCCCGCCCAGGCACCGGGCCCATCCGGGGATCGGCCCGCTCACCAGCGGGATCCCCGAGGCGGCCAGTCCGGCCACCGCGCGCACCGCCTCCAGCGGACCGCTGTGCCGACCCCACTCCACGCGCACCGCGCGCAGGTCGCGCAGGCCGACCACGTCCACGTCCGACACGGAGCCGTCCTCCGGCACCCGCCACAGCACCCGGCCACCCGCGATGAGGACCCAGCGGCCCCCACGGGAGACCAGACTGCCCACACGGGACTTCGACCCCCGGGTGAAGCCCATCGGGTTCACCACGCGCTCGTCCAGCGCCGGCACGTCGTCCACCGACAGTTCGCGCAGCACGGGGCGGGCGGACAACGCTCCGGGGCGGCCCAGCCCCTCCCAGGTGGGCGCCGGGGCGGGGGCGGTGTCCGGGGCCTCGCGCGGTGACGGGGCCTGGCCGCGCCGTCCCCCCACCATCCCCTGGGCCACCGCGCGCAGGACCGTACGCGTGTCGACCGGGTCGGTGAAGGCGAACGAGCACGTCCACCCCCGGTCCGACAGGCGGCCGACGTGGAAGTCGAGCAGGCCCTGCCACTGCCCCAGGCCGGGCGGCGCGGGGAAGGGCGGGCCGGTGTGCGGGGCCGTGGCCTCGACCACCACCCTGAACTCGGCCGCCGAGGGCAGCCCCTCGCTCAGGGGGACCGCCGCTCGCAGGTCGGCCGTGGTCGCCGCGAGGAGCACGACGCGTTCGACCGGCCCCTCGACCGCCCGTCCACCCGCGCCGCGCAGGTCGACGGTCTCCACACCGCTCCCGTGGGCGCCGGGGCCCGGATCGGTCCCCGCGCCGACGTGGCACAGGAGCAGGCGCCCCGAGCCGCGGCCCCGAAGGGCCTCCGCCAGGAGCCCCTCCCTCACAGGGATGCCCGGGAGTGGACGGGCGCGCCCTTGATCACCTGCACGTCGGGCACCCGGCCGCGGACCTCCGTCCGCAGTTCGGCCACCGACTCGGCCACGGTGTCCAGCTGGTCGGTCAGGTCGTCGGCGCGGCCGAACATCTCGGCCCGGTTCTCACCGGCGATCTCGGCCACCTCCCGCACCTGCCGGTCGAGGCCCTTACGGAGCTGCCTGACCTGGGCGGCGGTGCGTCGTGACTGGACGACGAGCAGCGCGACCAGCCCGCAGAGCACCGCCAGGGCGGTGATCTGCACGGCAGACCACGGGTCGATCAGCCCCAGGAGGTACAGGAATCCGAGTGTCCCGGAGACCGCGAGCACCGAAAGAAATGCCATGAGAACGAGACGCCGCCGCAGAAATCGCAATTCAAACCCCATTCGCGCGGAACACCGGATTTCCCCAGGGCCAGCCGGAGGGAAGAAGCGCCCACGACCCACCCGAGCCCACAGTTCCACCGCCACTACCGCAACGAAGAACCAGGCTGGCACGCATACCACGATGTTTGCCAATCCCTTGCGCCCATTTTGAGGCGGAATACAAAAGATGGAATGAATCGCCATAGGGACATATAGGGGAAATTCATGGGACACCGAAAAGGGACCGCCCTGCCCGGATGTCGAATTTTCGATATCCGGGCGGGACGGCCCCGTTCTGACCGGCTCGGGCCGTCAGTCCTCCAGGTCGATCTGACGGGCGATCTCGGCGTCGATCTCGGCGGAGATCGAGGTCAGGATGTCGTCCGGCACCGCGGAGTCCACGGTCAGGGCGATCAGCGCCTTGCCGCCCTCCTGGTCCCGGATGACCTGCATGCCCGCGATGTTGACCTCGGCGTCGCCGAGCAGCGCGCCGACCTTGCCGACGATGCCCGGGCGGTCCTCGTAGGAGAGGAACACCATGTGCTCGTCGAGGCCGATCTCCATCGTGTAGTTGTTGATCTCCACCAGCTTCTCGGACTGGCGGGGACCGGTCAGCGTGCCCGAGACCGACACCCGGGTGCCGTCGGCCAGCACACCGCGCACGGAGATCAGGTTGCGCCAGTCGTTGTTGTCGTCACTGGTCACCAGGTTGACCTCGACACCGCGCTCCTTGGCGAGCAGCGGCGCGTTCACGAAGGTCACGGTGTCCTCGACCACGTCGGTGAACACGCCCTTGAGCGCGGCCAGCTCCAGGACCTTCACGTCGTGCTGGGCGATCTCACCGCGCACCTCGACGTCGATCCGCGCGGCGAGCGCCCCGGCCAGGGAGGTGAACACCCGGCCGAGCTTCTCGGTGAGCGGCAGACCCGGCTTGATCTCCTCCGCGACCCCGGTGCCCTGCACGTTCACCGCGTCCGGAACGAACTCGCCCGACAGGGCCAGCTTCACCGAGCGGGCCACCTGCGTGCCCGCCTTCTCCTGCGCCTCGGCGGTGCTCGCGCCCAGGTGCGGGGCGACCACGACGTTCTCGAACTCGAACAGCGGGCTGTCCGTGGTGGGCTCCTTGGCGAACACGTCGATGCCCGCACCGGCCACCCGGCCGTCCTTGAGCGCGCGGTAGAGGGCCTCCTCGTCGAGGATGCCGCCGCGCGCCGCGTTGATGACCCGCACCGAGGGCTTGACCTTGCTCAGCGCCTCGTCACCGATCAGGCCCACCGTGTCCTTGTTCTTGGGCAGGTGGATGGTGATGAAGTCGGAGCGCTCCAGCAGCTCGTCCAGGGTCACCATCTCCACGCCGATCTGGGCGGCGCGGGCGGGCTGCACGAAGGGGTCGAAGGCGATGACCCGGGTACCGAAGGCCAGCAGGCGCTGGGCGACCAGGGCGCCGATCCGGCCGAGGCCGACCACGCCGACGACCTTCTCGTAGAGCTCCACACCCGTGTACTTGGAGCGCTTCCACTCGCCGTTGATGAGGGCGTTGTGGGCGGGGGCGGTGTTGCGGGCGCTGGCGAGCAGCAGGTTGATGGCCTGCTCGGCGGCGCTGATGATGTTGGAGGTCGGGGCGTTGACCACCAGGACACCGGCCTTGGTGGCGGCGTCCACGTCCACGTTGTCCAGGCCCACTCCGGCGCGGGCGACGACCTGGAGGCGGTTGGCCGCGGCGACCGCCTCGGCGTCCACCTGGGTGGCGCTGCGCACGATCAGGGCGTCGACGCCGGACAGGGCGGGAAGCAGCTGGGACCGGTCGGCACCGTCCACATGGCGTACTTCGAAGTCTTCCTCGAGAAGCGCGATTCCGGCGGGCGAGAGCTTTTCCGCGACGAGTACGACGGGTTTGGTCACAACTGTTCCTTTTCGGGTGGTGCGACCCGATCGCGCAGGTGGAGGCGCTGCCCGAGTCGGGTGTGACGGCCGGTCAAAAGTCTACTAGCGGGGTAGGGAAGCCCGTCGGGCGGAGGGGGGACCTCCGACGAAAGAAGAGTCACCCTCCCCCGCGAACGCCACCGGGGCGGAGCACCCGCCCCGCCCCGGTGGGGAGTTCGCCAAACGTCGGCTGCTACTACGCCTTGAGCCAGCTCATCAGCGGACGCAGCTCGGCACCGACCTTCTCGATCTGCTCGTTCTGCTCGGCCTCACGGCGCTTGGAGAACGTCGGCTGACCGGCGTCGAACTCGTCCATGAGCTCCTTGGCGTAGGAGCCGTCCTGGATCTCGCCCAGGATCTTGCGCATCTCCTCGCGGGTCTGCTCGGTGACGAGGCGCGGGCCGCGGGTGTAGCCGCCGTACTCGGCGTTGTCCGAGACGGACCAGTTCATCTTGGAGATGCCGCCCTCGTACATGAGGTCGACGATGAGCTTGAGCTCGTGCAGGCACTCGAAGTAGGCGATCTCCGGCTGGTAGCCCGCCTCGACCAGGGTGGCGAAACCGGCCTTGACCAGCTCCTCGGTGCCACCGCACAGGACGGCCTGCTCACCGAAGAGGTCGGTCTCGGTCTCCTCGGTGAAGGTGGTCTTGATGACACCCGCCTTGGTGCCGCCGATGCCCTTGGCCCACGACAGCGCCAGGTCCCACGCCTCGCCGCTGGCGTCCTTCTCGACCGCGACCAGGCAGGGCACGCCGCGCCCGGCCTCGTACTGGCGGCGGACCAGGTGGCCCGGGCCCTTGGGGGCGACCATGGCGACGTCGACGCCCTCGGGGGCCTCGATCAGGCCGTAGCGGATGCTGAAGCCGTGCCCGAAGAAGAGGGCGTTGCCCGCCTCCAGGTTGGGCGCGATCTCCTGCGCGTACAGGTCACGGTGGATGTGGTCCGGGACCAGGATCATGATCACGTCGGCCTCGCGGGTGGCCTCGGCGGGAGTGACGACCCGCAGGCCCTCCTCCTCGGCCTTGGCACGGCTCTTGGAGCCCTCGGCCAGGCCGACCCGGACGTCCACGCCCGAGTCCCGGAGCGACAGCGCGTGGGCGTGGCCCTGGCTGCCGTAACCGATCACGGCGACCTTCTTGCTCTGGATGAGCGCGAGGTCGGCGGCGTCGTCGTAGTACATCTCTGCTGCCACTTGGTGTTGCTCCTTGTTTCTCACGTTCTTGGGGGCGGGGTGCCGTCCGGCCGTGTCCGGACAGCCTCTCAGTTCGGGCTCCGCCGGGTGCCGTTTCGCCGGTGACGGCTCAGGCGCTGCGGTCGACCGCCCGCAGGGAGCGGTCGGTGATCGAACGGGGACCCCGTCCCAGGGCGACCAGCCCTGACTTCACCAGTTCCCGGATCCCGAAGGGTTCCAGGTTCCTGACCAGGGCATCGAGCTTCTCGGGGTCGCCGGTGGCCTCGATGACGACGACGTCCGGGCTGACGTCCACGACGTGCGCGCGGAACAGCTCGGCCGTCTGAAGCACATGGGTGCGGCTCGACGCGTCGGCCTTGACCTTGACCAGGAGCAGCTCGCGCTGCACCGACGCGGTGGTGTCCATCTCCACGATCTTGACGACGTTGACCAGCTTGTTGAGCTGTTTGGTCACCTGCTCCAAAGGGTGGAGGTCGCAGTTGACCGCGATCGTCATCCGGGACAGTCCGGTGTACTCAGTGGTGCTGACACTGAGCGAGTCGATGTTGAACCCACGACGGGAGAAGAGGGCGGAGGCCCGGGCCAGGATGCCCGGGGTGTCCTCGACCAGAACGGAAAGCGTGTGACGGCTCATGGTGGTTCGGCCCTACTCCTAGTCCTGGTGTTCCCAGTTGGGCGCCATGTCGCGCGCGTACTGGATGTTGTCGTTGCTGACGCCGGGGCCGACCATGGGCCAGACCATGGCGTCGTGGTTCACGGTGAAGTCGACGACGACGGGGCGGTCGTTGATCGCCATCGCCTTCTCGATGGTCGCGTCGATGTCCTCGGGGCTCTCGCACCGCAGGCCGACGCAGCCGTAGGCCTCCGCCAGGCGGACGAAGTCCGGGATGCGGACCTTCTCGTCCAGCGGCGAGGTCTGGAGGTTGGTGTTGGAGTAGCGGCCCTCGTAGAACAGGGTCTGCCACTGGCGCACCATGCCCAGGTTGCCGTTGTTGACCACGGCGACCTTGATCGGGATGCCCTCGATCGCGCAGGTGGCCAGCTCCTGGTTGGTCATCTGGAAGCAGCCGTCGCCGTCCACGGACCAGACGACGCGGTCGGGGTCGCCGACCTTCGCGCCCAGGGCGGCCGGGACGGAGAAGCCCATGGTGCCGAGGCCGCCGGAGTTGACGAAGGAGCCGGGGCGCTCGTAGTCGACGAACTGCGCGGCCCACATCTGGTGCTGGCCGACGCCCGCCACGTAGGTGGCCTCGGGGCCGACGACCTGGCCGAGGCGCTGGATGACCGCCTGCGGTGACAGGGTGCCGTCGTCGGGGGCGTCGAAGCCCTTGGGGTAGGTGGTGCGCAGCTGCTTGAGCCGGTGCCACCAGGCCTCGTAGTCGCCCTGGCGGCCCTTCTCCTGGTCGGCGCGGACCGCCACGACCAGGTCCGCGAGGACCTCGCGGCAGTCACCGACGATGGGCACGTCGGCGTGGCGGTTCTTGGAGATCTCGGCCGGGTCGATGTCGGCGTGGACGATCTTCGCGTCGGGGGCGAAGCTGTCCAGCCGGCCGGTGACGCGGTCGTCGAAGCGGGCGCCGAGGGCGACGATGAGGTCGGCCTTCTGGAGGGCGCCGACGGCGGCGACGTCACCGTGCATGCCGGGCATGCCGACGTTCAGCGGGTGGCTGTCGGGGAAGACGCCCCGCGCCATCAGCGTGGTGACGACGGGGACACCGGTGAGCTCCGCCAGGACGCGCAGCTCGGCGGAGGCTCCGGCGCGCAGGACCCCGCCGCCGACGTAGAGGACCGGGCGCTTGGCGTCCGCGATCAGGCGGGCGGCCTCGCGGACCTGCTTGCCGTGCGGCTTGGTGACCGGGCGGTAGCCGGGCAGGTCCAGGCGCTCGGGCCAGACGAAGTCGGTGCTGTTCTGGAGGGCGTCCTTGGAGATGTCGACGAGCACCGGGCCGGGGCGGCCGCTGGAGGCGATGTGGAAGGCCTCCGCGATGGTGCGGGGGATGTCGCGGACGTCCTTCACCAGGAAGTTGTGCTTGGTGATCGGCATCGTGATGCCGCAGATGTCGGCTTCCTGGAACGCGTCGGTGCCGATCATCGGGGAGGCGACCTGACCGGTGATGGCGACCATCGGGACCGAGTCCATGTGGGCGTCGGCCAGCGGCGTGACGAGGTTGGTGGCCCCCGGACCGCTGGTGGCCATGCACACTCCGGGTCGGCCGGTGGCGTAGGCGTAGCCCTCGGCCGCGTGCCCGGCTCCCTGCTCGTGGCGCATCAGGATGTGGCGCACCTTCACCGAGTCGTAGAGGGGGTCGTACGCGGGGAGGATGGCGCCGCCGGGAATCCCGAAGACAGTGTCAACGCCGACGTGCTCCAGCGACCTGATCAGCGATTGGGCGCCGGTCATCTGCTCGGTCATCTCAAGATCCTTCAGCGAGGGTCCAGAGCGGTACTGCGGCTCTGGCGGTGGTGGTTCTGGTTCTCGGCCTGGTGCGGCAATAAAAAAACCCCCACCGCCGGGTGGCGGTCGAGGGTGGCGCGCAGCAGAAGTAGCTCAGTGGGCTGCGCGCCGACCAAGTACGAGAATCAGGGAGTTGTTCTGCACGTTGACAACATTGGCCGACGGGACGGTCGCGCGTCAACCAGAACTGAAGTTTGTCTCACTATTTGATACAGAAATGTCAGAATGCGGCCGACCCGACACCGGCACCACCGCGCTGACCTGGGCGAACAACGACGAAGCCCCCGTCGCGTGTAACGCAGAACACGCGACAGGGGCTCGACACTTCCTTCGTAAGCCGGACTTAACACCGCATGTCGCCCGGTTCCGGACGGACTACAGGGTGGCCCCGGCCTCCCCGCCCACCAGGGCCTCCACGCCGCTCGCGGCCATGGGCCGGGCGACCAGGAACCCCTGGCCGTGGTCACAGCCCATCACCCGCAGCTGCTCCAGCTGTTCGGGGCGCTCGATGCCCTCCGCGACCACCTGGACGCCCAAATCGCGGCCGAGCTGGATGATCGTGTGCGTGAGCAGGGTGACCGTGTCGTCGCGGCCCAGGTCCGCGATGAAGGACGGGTCGATCTTGATCGCGTCCACGCTCAGCTCGCGCAGGTGGGCCAGCGAGGCGTACCCCATGCCGTAGTCGTCGATGGCCAGGCGCACGCCGAGCTCCCGGAGTTCGCCCAGGCGGGCGACGGCGTCTCCCCCGTCGTCGAGGAGGACCTCCTCGTCCACCTCCAGGGTGAGCACCTCGGCGGGCAGACCGGTCTCCGCGAGCACGCCCTCGACCGTCTCCACGAACCTCGGGGACAGCACCTGCTTCACGGACAGGTTCACGGACAGGCCGATGTCCCAGTCGGAGACCCGCCACACGGCGACCTTCTCGCAGGCCTCCCGCAGTATCCACTCACCCAGGGGAACGATCAGGCCCGACTCCTCGGCGGCGCCCAGGAACTCGGCCGGGCCCACCGCCTCGCCGTCGCGGTCCCAGCGCACCAGCGCCTCCACCGCGTTCACCTGCGAGGTGCCCAGGTCCACGACCGGCTGGTACTCCAAAAAGAACTCGCTGTTGGCCAGTGCCTGGCGCAGCCGGATCTGGAGCTCCAGCCGGGACACGACCATGTCGTGCATGTGGGCGGCGTAGACCTCCACGTTCCCGGCCCCGCGCTCCTTGGCCCGGGTCATCGCGACGTCGGCGTTGCGCAGCAGCTCACCGCTGTCGGTGGCCGCGTCCGCGAAGGCCACTCCGATACTGGCGGTCAGCAGGATGTCCCGGTCCGCCACCTGGAAGGGCTCCGAGGCGATCACCCGGCCCAGCCGCTCGGCGAGGTCGACCACCCGCTGCGCCTTCGGCACGTCCTCCACCAGGACCGCGAACTCGTCCCCGCCCCAGCGGGCCAGCGTGGCCTCGGTGCCCAGCTCGCCCCGGAGGCGGCGGGCGGCCTGTCCCAGCATGTGGTCGCCGCGCACGTGTCCGGCGGAGTCGTTGACCGCCGTGAACCCGTCGATGTCCAGGAAGATGACCGCGACGTCCCCCGAGGGGTCCTCGCTCATCGCCCGGTGCGCCAGCACGTCGCTGGCCCGCTCCTCCAGGTAGGCGCGGTTGGGCAGGCCCGTGACGCCGTCGTGGAAGGTCAGGTGCTGGACCTCGTCCTGGAGGGCGACCTGGGCGCTGATGTCGCTGGTCGTGACCAGCAGGCGGTCGGGCTCACCCGGCTGCTCGTACAGGGAGATGGTCGAGGAGGTGTGCCGCCAGGTGCCGTCCGCCGCGCGCACCCGCAGGCGCAGGTGCACGCCCTGGCTGGCGCGCTCGGTGAACAGGTCCGTGACGGCCTTGGTCCGCGCCAGGTCCTCGGGGTGGATGAGCGTGGTCACCGGGGCGGCCAGGACGTCGTCCAGCCGGTAGCCGAAGGCCTCCGCCGTGCCCGGACTCATGTAGTGGACGCCGCCGTCGCGGTCCAGGACCAGGATGACGTCGCCGCTGTTGCGGGCCAGTTCGTTGAAGTGCCCCTCACGGTTGCGGACCATGCGGGCGAGCGTGGAGTTCTCCTCCAGCATCCCGACGACCCGCAGCAGCAGGACCAGCACCGCCGTGCCCGCCGCCAGCGGCAGCACGGGGGCGACGTCCGGCAGGCGCAGCGCCGCCACGGTGAGCACCACCGTGGCCACGAACACCGAGGCCACGGCGGCGATCTCCGGCGCGAACCGGTACAGCCCCCGACCGGTGATCCTCCGGGGGGCGGCGCCCGGCCGGTGCTCCACCAGCCACGGCAGCGCGCCCAGCAGGGCGAAGCCGAGGAAGCGCACGGGCTGCTCGACGCCGCCCGCCACCGGCGGACCGGTCAGGCGCGTGACCGCGCCGACCATGTCCGAACCCGCGATGACGACCAGCGCGCCGATCGCCACCAGCACCGCGCGCCGGGTGCTGTGCGGCGACATGAACACCAGCGGTATGAGCAGGCACAGCACCACGATGTCGGCGACCGGGTAGACCAGCGCGAAACCGAGGAACCCGGCCCCCTCGCCCAGCTCCTCGTAGAGCGGGGAGAACAGCAGGATCCACACCACGGAGAAGACGGCGGCGGCGCACACGTAGCTGTCGGTGATGTGCCGCAGGGCCGTGCGCAGGCCGCCCGGCCAGGGAGCGAACCGGGTGAACCCGATCACGAAGAGTGGCAGCGCCGCGAGCGCGAAGAGATCACCCAGCGTGAGCGAAAGGACCGACGCCCCGCTGAAGGAACGCGTGATGGCGTGAGTGAGACCACCCGCGCACCAGGCCAGTGCGGCCAGTCCGAGGAAGCGCAGCGCGGCGGGGCCGTCGGCCCCGTCCACGTGGGCCTCCCGGTCCGCGCCGGTCCGGGCCCAGCGCCGCGGGGCGTAGAGCAGCGAACCGCCCGCGACACCGGCCACCACGGCGGTGGGCCACTGCCCCAGGGAGGCGGCCAGCGTGGCGTCCCCCACCGGGACGACGGTCCCGGCGAGGTAGAGCAGGAAAAGCGCGCCCAACCCGAACAGTCCCAGGCGGCGTGCCCTCGTTCCCATCACCGGCCTCCCAGCGGGTGCGCGGCGACCCGGGCGGCCCCCGGCCGCCGTCGCGCTCTCTCCTCGAACATGGAGCACCCACCTCGTGATCACTCGCGTCAGGACGCGGCGCCGTGCCGCACCACTGGTTGCCGCCCGGAGTACTCGCGGGACCGGGACGAACGGCGGCGGGGTGGAACCGGCGGGCCGGACTCACCCCCGTGCGTGGACACCCTACGCAACCAAGGTCACACAGCGATTGAGGAGCGGACGAGAGATGACGACAGAACCATCACCGTGAGTAAGCGTCAGCCGGGTGCTCCCCTCCCCCGAAGGGACGTCGGCGCCGCGGGGACCGAGTCCCCGCGGCGCCGCTCACGCACCGGGCAACGAACCGGACCCGGTGGCGGTTCCGCGCACCCGGGCCGAACGGAGGAGCCCTACCTCACACCTGCCCCGAGGGGCGGTGCGACCCGCCTCCTCCTACGCGGAAAGCCTTTCCAGGATGAGCTCCCGCGCGCGACCGGCGTCGGCCTGGCCCCGGGTGGCCTTCATGACGGCGCCCACCAGGGCACCGGCCGCGGCCACCTTGCCCCCGCGCACCTTGTCGGCGGCGTCGGGGTTGTTGGCGATCGCCTCGTCGACGGCCGCGCCCAGGGCACCGTCGTCGCTCACGACCTTCAGACCGCGGGCCTCCACGACGGCGTCGGGCTCGCCCTCACCAGCGAGGACGCCCTCGACAACCTGGCGTGCCAGCTTGTTGGTGAGCGTGCCCTCCGCGACGAGCGCGATGACCCGGGCGACCTGCGCCGGGGTGATCGGCAGGGAGGAGAGCTCGACCTCCTGCTCGGTGGCGCGGCGGGACAGCTCGTTCAGCCACAGCTTGCGGGCCTCGGCCGAGGGCGCACCCTCAATGACGGTCGCCTCGACCAGGCCGATGGCGTCGGCGTTGACCAGGTCGCGCAGCTCGGTGTCGGAGAGGTTCCACTCGGCCGTGACCCGGGCCCGCTGGGCGGCGGGGAGCTCGGGCAGGGTGGCCCGCAGCTCCTCGATCCACGCCTCGGACGGGGCGACCGGGACGAGGTCGGGGTCCGGGAAGTAGCGGTAGTCCTGCGCCTCCTCCTTGGAGCGGCCGGAGGTGCTGCGGCCGAGGTGCTCCTGGAAGTGGCGGGTCTCCTGCACGACCCGCTCCCCCGCGTCGAGGACGCCGGCCTGGCGCTCGATCTCCGAGCGGACGGCCCGCTCGACGGAGCGCAGGGAGTTCACGTTCTTGGTCTCGCTGCGGGTGCCCCACTTGTCGGCGCCGCGCTCGTTGATCGAGACGTTCACGTCGCAGCGCATCGAGCCCTCCTCCATGCGCACGTCGGAGATGCCGAGCGAACGGACCAGGTCGCGCAGTTCGGCGGCGTAGGCGCGGGCCACCAGCGGGGCGAGCTCGCCGGTGCCGGTGATCGGCTTGGTGACGATCTCCAGCAGCGGGATCCCCGCGCGGTTGTAGTCGACGTTGGAGTGGCTGGCGCCGTGGATACGACCGGTGGAACCACCGACGTGCGAGGACTTGCCGGTGTCCTCCTCCATGTGGACGCGCTCGATCTCCACGCGGAACACGCGCGGCCCCTCGGGGGTGTCGACCGTGACGTCGAGGTGCCCGTCCACGCAGATCGGCTCGTCGTACTGCGAGATCTGGTAGTTCTTCGGCATGTCCGGGTAGAAGTAGTTCTTCCGCGCGAACCGCCCCCACGGGGCGATCGAGCAGTCGAGCGCCAGACCGAGCCGGATCGCGCCCTCGACGGCCTTCTCGTTGACCACCGGCAGGGAGCCGGGGAAGGCGAGGCAGACCGGGCACACCTGCGTGTTGGGCTCGGCGCCGAACGCGGTGGGGCAGGGGCAGAACATCTTCGAGGCGGTACCCAGCTCGATGTGGGTCTCCAGGCCGAGCACGGGTTCGTACGTGTTCAGCGCCTGTTCAAAGCTGGGAGTCACCGCGTGGGCCATCGCCGCAAACCCGTTTCAGTAGAGGACATACCTTCCAGGTCAGCCTACCGAGGCTGAGAGGTCCGGCGGTCCCGTCCCCGGGTGGGGTGCGGCTGACGGATGTCACGGCAAGCACACGATTGGGTCGCTGTGGAGACGATCTCCTCGGTGACGGGCGCCGGGCCGTTAGTCTTGATTGCCCAGGAACACGATTTCGCCGGTAGGGGCCTTCGCCCCCTTCCGCCCGTCCCAACAGGAGCGCCCGCGCATGTCCGGCATCCTGCTTCGGTGCGCCGCGCTGCTTTCCGCCTCCGCGCTGATCGGCACCCTGACCACCGCCCCCGTAGCGGCCGACGACTTCTCCCGTCTCGACCGAGACCCGGTCGCGGGTCTGCCCGTCGTGCTCACTGACGGCGACGAGGTGGACACGGCGCTGTTCAGCCTGCGCGTGGCCGACGAGGACTCGGTGCGCGCCTACGCGCTGGTCGTGGACGAGGAGGTGCGGCCGCGCACCGCCTACGTGGAGTCGTCGTGGGCGGACCGCCCGGAGTGGACCGGAACCACCGGAACCCCGGCCCCCGCGAACCGGGCCAACTGGGTGGTGAGCAACTCCTACCCGAACGTCGCCCTGCCGCTGCTGGGCGCCGCCTCGGGGGTGCTGTTCCTGGAGGAGGCGCACGCCATCGCGGCGACCCAGGCCGCGCTGTGGAACGTGCTGGACGGGGTGGAGCCGGACCCGGAGGCCAACCATCCGGACGTCACCGCCCTCTACACGTACCTGGTGGAGGGCAGCGTGGACGCCGGGGGCGGGACCACCGCCCGTTCCGTGGAGGTCTCCCCCGCCCAGGTCGAGGCGGTCTCCCCCGAGGAGCCGCTGGGCCCCCTGACCGTCTCCAGCGCCGGCGAGGGGCCGGTGCGGCTCTCGTTGCGCGGCGCCCCGGCGGCGTGGCTGGTCGACGCGGCGGGACAGGAGGTCTCCCAGGCCCACGACGGGGACGAGCTGTTCCTCGACGTGGACCCGTCCGTTCCGGCCGGGGTGGTCACCCTCCACATGCGCGGCGACGAGGTCCCTCTGGAGGAGGGCCGCCTGTTCACCGGCCGCGAGGGGGTGCGGACGCAGCCGCTGATCACCGCCGAGCCGGGTTCGGCGACGAGCTCGACCAGCGCGACGTTCACCTGGCGGGGCGAGGAGCCGCAGGAGCGGACCGAGGAGCCCGAGCCGGAGACGGTGGAGCCCGAGGCCCCGGAGGTCCGGGAGGTGCCCTCACCGGAGCCCGAGCCCGAGGAGACCCCGACCGCGGTGGCGGAGGACCGGAACACCGGGAGCGGCCTGGCGCTCACCGGCACGTGGCTGTCCGGTCTGCTGGTGATCGCCGGAGCACTGGTCGTGTCCGGGCTGCTCATCCTGGTTCTGGGCAGAAAACGACGCGACTGAGAACCAGGGAACTCGTCCTTCTCCGAACTGGCGTTCCATAACATCGCGACATAATGCGGCTTCGCCCCGCCGGAATTCTCCGCCGCCCGTTATTCGTCACATTTTCAGTGAGTCGGGTTGGAAGTGGGGAATCCGATCGCTAGTATCGGGCGGGCGGTCGCCATTCCCATGGCGCACGCGGCCCGCCTCCCGCGTGAGCGAGTCCGATCGGAAGGACCGCTTCCGGCCTGAACGGCCACCGCGCCCCTGCCCCCGACATCGTGCGACACCCCGGGGGCGCACCCGACAGCCCTCCCTCATCGACGAGGGCTCCCATCCGTGGCGACCGCGCCCTCCGCACACGGCTCCCCATCGACCTGGGCGGATTCCATCCGGTAACCCCTAGCAGACACCGGGACACAACTTGAGCAACTTCTCCCTCCCCCGCACCGCCGGACGCGCTGGTCTCGCCGCCACCGCCGCGGCGTTCCTCGCCCTCGGTCTGGCCGCCCCCGCGGCCGCCGACGAGGTGGAGACCTACGAGGGTTCCCTCGAAGGCAGGTACACCGGCAACGCCGAGAACGGCCCGAACGTCCACATGAACGGCGAGGAGGTCCGGCCCAGCCTCTTCAACCTGGAGCTGACCGACGGCAGCGTCCTCACGACGTACTGCATCGACTTCCGCACCCAGATCGTCGGCGGCGCCGAGTACAAGGAGGACGACTGGGCCAACTACCCCGGTGAGGGCTCCTTCGCCCAGCCCGGCAAGGTCCTGTGGATCCTCCAGAACTCCTACCCCCGGACCGACGCCGCCGCCCTCGGTGAGGCCGCCGGTGTCGAGGGCCTGAGCAACGGTGACGCCCTCGCGGCCACCCAGGCCGCCATCTGGCACTTCAGCAACGACCTGGACCTCAGCGAGGGCAACAGCGAGGCCGTCGAGAAGGTCTACGCCCACCTCGTCGAGAACGCCGAGGAGACCGAGCGGGAGCCCGGCGCGGCGCTGAGCATCACCCCGTCCTCCGCCGAGGGCTCCGCCGGTGAGACCGTCGGTGAGTTCGTCATCGAGACCAACGCCACCGAGATCCCCGTGGACCTGACCGCCCCCGAGGGCGTCGAGCTGGTCGACCTGGAGTCCGGCGAGGCCGTCACCACCGTCGAGAACGGCGACCGGGTCGGCTTCGCCGTCCCCGAGGACGCCGAGGACGGCGAGGCGTCCTTCAGCCTGGAGGCCACCTCCACCGTGGAGACCGGGCGTCTCTTCCAGGGCAAGGACCCGAAGAAGCCCACCCAGACGCTGATCACCGTCGACGGTGAGCCCACCACCGCCACGGCCTCCGCCTCGGCGACCTGGACCAAGGCCGAGACCCCGGTCCCGCCGACCGAGGAGCCCAGCGAGACCCCCTCCCCCAGTGAGGAGCCCTCCGAGCCCGCCGAGAAGCCGAGCGAGCCGGCCGAGGAGAAGCCGACCCCGCCCAAGGAGGACGACAAGCCGACCCTGCCGGTGACCGGTGGCGCGCTCACGGGTCTGGTCGCGGCCGGTGTGGCCGCCCTGGGTGCCGGCGGCGCCGCCCTCTACCTGAGCCGCAAGCGCAAGGCGGCCAACGGTGAGGACACCGACGCCTAGGGACGCACTCCCTGGGTCCGCGACCCCGGCCGAGCCGAGATTCCGGACACCGGAGACGGACCGGTAGGGGAGCGAACCCCGCGAGGGCCCGTCCACGTGAGAGATCACGGGGGCGGGCCCTCCGTCTTTCCTGGAGAAGCCGCAGTTCAGGCCGGTGGCACCGAGAAATCGCCCTGATTCGGCTTGGAGGTACCCCGACAGATCGCTAATATCGGACAGGCACAAACTTCTTCCCCTGTGCCTCGGGGCTCTCTCGAAGCCCGAAGCCGCCTCCGGCCCCTCCCGGACGCGCACCTCTTCCTCCTCCCGCCGCCGCACGCCCCCGGGGCCGTACGGCGCGGAACCTCATGACAGGACACGACGTGAAGCACTCCCCCAACCTCCGGAGCACCGGTCGCGCGGGTCTCGCGGTCTCCGCCGCGGCGCTGCTGACCTTCGGCCTGGCCGCTCCGGCCGCCGCGGAGCCCCTGGAGACCTACGAGGGCTCCGTGCGCGCCCAGTACGTGGGCAACCACCAGTCCGGCGACACCGTCACCATGAGCACCGGCAGGATCGGTACCAACCTCTTCAGGCTCCGGCTCGAGGACGGCAGCGAGCTGATCACCTACTGCATCGACATCGAGACGGGTATCCGTTCGAGCGCCTGGTACAAGGAGGACAGCTGGGCCAACTACCCGGGCAAGGGCTCCTTCGCCGAGCCCGGCAAGGTCCACTGGATCCTCCAGCAGGGCTACCCGTCGGTCAGCGCCAAGGACCTGGCCGAGGCCGCCGAGGGCGCCAACGCCGCCCGCGTCACCGAGTCCGAGGCGCTGGCCGCCACCCAGGCCGCCATCTGGCACCACAGCAACGGCGCCACCCTCGACCGCGGCCAGGGCAACGTCAAGGCGATCTACGACTACCTGGTGGCCAACGCCGAGGAGCTGCCCCAGGAGCCCGCGCCGACCCTGAGCGTGACCCCGGGCAGCGCCGCCGGCAAGGCCGGTGAGACCGTCGGCGAGTTCGTCATCTCGACCAACGCGGCCAGCGTCCCCGTCGACCTGACCGCCCCCGAGGGCGTCCAGCTGGTCGACCTGGAGTCCGGCCAGCCGGTCGGTGACACCCTGTCCGACGGCGACAAGGTCGGCTTCTCCGTCCCCGCCGACTCCGACGCGGGCGAGGCGTCCTTCAGCCTGGAGGCCAACGCCACCATCAAGCAGGGCCGTCTGTTCAAGGGTGAGGACCCCGAGAAGGCGACCCAGACCCTGATCACCGCCGAGGACAGCGACGTCACCGTCAACGCCGCCGCCTCCGCCGAGTGGTCCGAGGCCGACCAGCCCACCCCGACCCCGGAGCCGTCCGAGGAGCCCTCGACGGACCCGGAGCCGACCCCGGAGCCGACCGACGAGCCGGAGCCCAAGCCCACCCCGAGCGAGTCCCCCTCCGAGGACGACAAGCCCGCCCCGGGCAAGGAGGACGACAAGCCGACCCTGCCCGTCACCGGTGGCGCGCTGCTCGGCCTGGTGGCCGCCGGTGTGGCCGCCCTGGGTGCCGGCGGCGGCGCCCTCTACCTGAGCCGCAAGCGGCGGAGCAGCGGTGCCGACACCGACGCTGACGCGTAGGTAGTCCGCCCGCTCAGGGCCCGCCCCGCGATCCACTCGCGGGGCGGGCCCTTTGTCATGCGCGGACAAAACAGAAGTCCCCTTTCCGACGGACCACGCACAATACGGCGATCGGTTTACACGTGATCCCGCATTTGGCTGCTATCGGCCAGAACAAAGGACTCCGTTGTGGGGTGCGCGGGTCCCGTGAAAACCTCGTCCGACGGACGCACCACCCCCAAAGCCTCTTCACCACCTGAATCGCGCTGTTTCCCGCCGTCGGGCGGAACACCTCAGGAAGAGAAGTGACGCACGTGTCCCTCCGCGCTCGTACACCCCTCGCCGCCGTGGCCGCGGCCCTGCTCATGGTGGGGCTCGCGGCCCCCTCGGCCGCCGAACCCGCTCCCTACCAGGGGTCGGTACGCGGCCAGTACACGGGCGTCGCGGAGCACGGCCACGCGGTCACCATGCGGGGTGAGCCCTTCACGACGACGGCCACCTTCAACGTGCGCCTCGACGACGGCGACCAGACGCTCACCACGTACTGCATCGACTTCCGCACCGGGCTGGTCGAGGAGGCCTGGTACCGCGAGGACCAGTGGGAGAGCTACCCGGGGCAGGGCGACTTCGCCGAACCCGGCCGGGTGAACTGGATCCTGCGGAACTCCTACCCGGTGGTCGGGGTCGGGGAGCTGGAGGAGCGGGCCGGGATGGCGCGGCTGACCGAGTCCGAGGCGCTCACCGCGACCCAGGCCGCCATCTGGCACTTCAGCAACGGACTGGACCTGGAACGGGTGGAGCGGAGCCCCGAGCTCGACGGCAACGTCAACGCGGGCAACGTCACCCACCTGTACGACCACCTGGTCGACGGCGCCGAGGAGCTGGCCAACGAACCGGGTTCGGCGCTCACCGTCAGCCCGTCCCGGGGATCGGGACTGGCCGGTGAGGAGATCGGCCCGTTCACCGTCGAGACCAGCGCCGAGAGCGTCCCCGTGCGCCTGGAGGCCCCCGACGGCGTGGAACTGGTCGACGCCGGGACCGGACGGAGCCTCGACGAGGTCGGCGGCGGCGACACCGTGGCCTTCTCCGTCCCGGCCGACGCCGACGCGGGCGAGGCCACCCTCGTGCTGGAGACCACCGCCTCCGTGGAGATCGGCCGCCTGTTCAAGGGTGAGGCCCCCGACGAACCCACCCAGACGCTCATCACGGCCCAGGACAGCGAGATCGTCGTCTCCGAGTCCGCCACGGTGGCCTGGGACGCGGCGGGCGGCACCCCGCCGGTGGTCGACCCCACCGACGGGCCCAGTACCTCCCCGGTCGCGGACCGGGCCGCCGTGCCCGAAACCGGAGGGCTGGCCGTCACGGGAGGCGCGGTGGTCTCCCTGGTCGCCGCCGCGCTGGTCGCGCTCGCGGGCGGCGGCGCCGCCCTGTACCTCGCCCGGCGCCGCGGGTCCACCGGGCAACGGCCGTAGAATGGTCACCATGTGCGCGATCGCGGTCACCGAGCTCCGTCCCTCCTAGGGACGGCGGAACCCTCGTCAGGAGGCCCGCCGCCCGAACGGTTTCCCTCCCGGGCGGTGCCTTCGTACTGCCCGGAACACCCCGAGACGACGGAGTATCCGTGCACGACGACCACCGCACCCCACCCACCGCCCTGGCCCAGCGCGTCGAGCGCCTGCGCGAGGTCGCCCAGGCCGACCCGCGCGTGGAGGCGGTCCTGCTCTACGGGTCCTGGAGCACCGGTGAGGCCGACGCCCTCTCCGACCTGGACGCCTACGTGTACCTCGCGGAGGACCTCGACGGCCGGGAGTTCGTCTCCCGCGTCGCCCCGGTCCGGCTCGCCTACACCAACCTCTTCGGGATCCTCGCCGTGGTCTTCGACGACCTCATGCGCGGCGAGTTCCACTTCGAGCCCGGGTCCGCCATCGCGGAGATCGCCACCTGGAAGGGCATGATCCACCTGCCCGACCCGAACGCAGCCGTACTGCTGGACCGCACCGGCCGTCTCACCGAGGCCGTGCGCCCGCTCGCCGGGGCCGTGGCGCACGACCCGGTGCCGACCGCCGAACAGCTCATGGGAGAGCTGGCCAACTGGACGCTCATGACCGCCCACGTGCTGGCCCGCGGCGAGGCCGCCCGCGCCCACGCGGCGCTGGCCACGATGGTCTCCCCGCACCAGCTCAAGCTGGTGCGGCTGCTGCGCGGCTCCACCGCGCACTGGCTCACACCCAGTCGGGCCCTGGAGGCGGACCTGCCCGACCTGGACGTGGCGCGCCACACCGGGACGACCGGGAGCGCCGAACCGGAGGAGGTCCGCCGGGCGCTGGAGAACAGCTGGGCGTGGAGCCGTGAACTGTCCCGGGAGGCCGCCGGGCGGTGGGGCGTCGACGTCCCCGAGGACCTGCACGAGGACATCGCGAAGCTGATCGGCTGACACGCGAACGCCCTCCGCTCCCCACCGGGGAACGGAGGGCGTCGTACGACCTAGGAGACCGCGTAGGGGCTGCGCGCGATCAGCGCGCCGTCCCGCTCGGTCAGGGCGCGCTCGACGGCGGCCGCGACCCGGTAGGTGCGGTCGTCGGCCAGCGGCGGGGCCATGATCTGGAAGCCGACCGGGAGGTCGTCCTCCGGGGCCAGGCCGCACGGCACCGACAGCGACGCGTTCCCGGCCAGGTTGGACGGGATCGTGCACAGGTCGGCGAGGTACATGGCCATCGGGTCCTCGGCGCGCTCACCGATCGGGAACGCCGTGGTCGGGGTGGTCGGGGAGACCAGCACGTCCACGTTCTCGAAGGCGGCGTCGAAGTCGCGCTTGATCAGCGTGCGCACCTGCTGGGCGCTGCCGTAGTAGGCGTCGTAGTAGCCGCTGGACAGCGCGTAGGTGCCCAGCATGATCCGGCGCTTGACCTCGGGGCCGAAGCCCTGCGCACGGGTCAGCGACATGACCTCCTCGGCGCTGCGCGTGCCGTCGTCGCCCACCCGCAGGCCGTACCGCATGGCGTCGAAGCGGGCCAGGTTCGAGGAGGCCTCGCTGGGCGCGATGAGGTAGTAGGCGGACAGGGCGGCGTCGAAGCTCGGGCAGGACACCTCGACGACCTTGGCGCCCAGGGACTCCAGCAGCTCCACGGTCTCGCGGAAGCGCTGGCGCACACCGGGCTGGAAGCCGTCGTTGTCCAGCTCCTTGACCACGCCGACGCGCAGACCCTCGACGTCGCCCATCCGGGCGGCGTCGACCACCGGCGGCACGGGGGCGTCGATCGAGGTGGAGTCGCGGGGGTCGTGGCCGGAGAAGGCCTCCTGGAGCAGGGCGGCGTCCAGCACGTTGCGCGCGAACGGGCCCGGGGTGTCCAGGGACGAGGCGAAGGCGATCATCCCGTACCGGGAGGAGCCGCCGTAGGTGGGCTTGCCGCCGACCAGGCCGCACACGGCGGCGGGCTGGCGGATGGATCCGCCGGTGTCGGTGCCGGTGGCCAGCGGCGCCTCGAAGGCGGCGACGGCCGCCGAGGAACCACCGGAGGAGCCGCCGGGGATGCGGTCGGTGTCCCACGGGTTGCGGGTGATCTGGTAAGCCGAGTTCTCGGTGGAGGACCCCATGGCGAACTCGTCCATGTTGGTCTTGCCGAGGATGACCAGACCGGCCCCGCGCAGGCGCTCGGTGACGGTGGCGTCGTAGGGGGGCTGCCAGCCCTCCAGGATCTTCGACGCGGCCGTGGTGGGCATGTCCTTGGTGGTGAACACGTCCTTGTGCGCGACCGGCACGCCCGCGAGGGGGCCGAGGTCGGCACCGGCGGAACGCCTGGCGTCCACGTCGCGGGCCTGGGCGAGCGCGGTCTCCCGGCGCACGTGCAGGAAGGCGTTGATGTCGCCGTCGACCGACTCGATGCGGTCGAGGTAGGCGGTGGTGGCCTCCTCGGAGGAGACCTCACCGGCCTTGATGGCCGCGCCGAGGTCGGCGGCGCTGAGCCCGATGACGTCGCTCATCTACTCTTCCTCCCCAAGGATGCGCGGCACCCGGAAGCGCTGGTCCTCCACCGCGGGGGCTCCGGCCAGGGCCTGCTCGGGGGTGAGGCCGGTCCGGGCCTCGTCGGGGCGGTAGACGTTGGTCAGCGGCAGGGCGTGCGAGCTCGGCGGGATGTCGCCCTGGGCGACCTCCTGCACCTTGGCCACGGCGGTGAGGATGTCACCGAGCTGGGCGGCGAGCGTGTCGAGCTCGCTCTCGTCGAGCGCCAGCCGCGACAACCGGGCGAGGTGCGCGACCTCATCACGGGTGATGGCGGTCATCAGGTGAGAACCGTTTCTTCGGCGGACGGGTGATCAGGACAATCCTATTGTCCCGCCGCCGGTCCCGGTGCCGCTCTCCCTCACCTGAGGCCCATCACACCGGCCCGGCCGTCGGCCACGTACGCGACGGCCACCGCCCCGGGAACGCTGATCGCGTCGATGACGGACAGACTCTCCTCAGAGTCCCAGGTAAGCACCGTGGAATCCTCGAAGCCCTCGAAACGCGCGAACCCCTCAGGAGCGGAGGCGTCCTCCGTCGACTCCTCCAGATAGAGCACACCGCCCTCCAAGCCCACCCTGTGGCCGTCCTGCACGATGTCCTCGTCCATCGGCACGAGGCCCCGCTCCGACTCGCGCTCGACGTTCCCCGCAAGATCCTCGATCCGATACGTACCGGTCTCGGTGTCCCACAATCCCCGCTGACCACCGTCATCCGAAATCCACAACAGGTTCCGCGCCCCCAGATCAGTCACCTTTCGGGACTCGGGATCCACCAGGGACAGTTCCTCATCATGGGAGTCCAGATACGCAACGCACAGCAGGCCCTCGGAGCAGACGTACATCTCACGCTGAAGGGATTCCCGAGGCATCCGGCCAACAGTGTGTTCGATCCGCCAGAGCTCCTCTCCCGTGCCAGGGTCAAGCCCTACGAACTCGGAAGTGAATTCCCAACCCTCACTCCACTCGACCGACTCCTGCCCTTGGGGCTGTTCATAGCAAGTGGTGGCCGCGACCACTACGTTCTCACTGACGGAGATACTGTCGACCGATCCCTGGAACGAGCATTCGGCGACATCTGAAGTGACCCAGGAGGTGCCGCCGTCCCCCAGCGCGTGGGAGGCCACCGTGTCCTGCCAACGGACCACCCATGAATTCCCTGACACAGTCTTCAACGCGTCGGACAGATGGTCATCACGAACCCGGTAGGTGTGATCGTATTCCGACATGTCCAGGGAGAACTCATGCGTTATCCGCCCGCTATCCCTGTCCAGGAGCATCGTCCGCGAGCTCTCCTCATCATGGAGCACCACGTGTTCACCATCGGTGGTGACGTTACTCAGAAACTCCTGCCCCGGATCCCGGTAGGACCACAGCACATCCCCTGTTTCCCCCGCGAGCGCGAAAACTCCGTCCTCAACGAGGGCAATGACACCTTCGTCAAAAGATCGAACAACGATCTCTCCGGCCTCCTCAGGCGGATCCCAGGTCCACGACAACTCATCGACCGACACCGCTTCCCCTTCGGCCTCCCCTGTTAGCTCATGAACGACGTGGGAAACACCAGAAAACGAGCATCCGGAAACAATAGAGACCAAAATCAAAAAAGTAATGGGCCGCAAGTAAGGCAAGGCTCCTCATTCCTCCTGGACAACATTCAGTACACCCGTCAATCGACACACCTCGACCCCACCACTAACTGACTAGCCTTCCAGGTAATGCTCCCATTTCCCTGAGGCACTCCCAAATCCCCTAAGGAAGGCTTCAACGGCGTTCTTGGTTGAACTTTCTCCATCCGGCCATTCGCCATCTTCGATCCTTCCATAAAAGTCAAGAAGATCCACATCGGATCCACTCTTGTCCCACTCAGCGTGATCAGGAGAAACGTACAAGGACCCTGAGTCATCCTTTTTTGCAATCCCCTCACCCAAAAGTTCCTCCATAAGCTCTGAATCATTTTCCGCAGCAACTCCGACGGCGTATCCCATAAGACGCTCAGGCTGGACCCAATCCCCATTCAACGGCACATGCGGCTCTGCGGCGTTTTCCGAGACCTCAAGCGCCTCCTGCGCCATCACCTTTCCCAGCTCCACCACTAATCCAGGCGCACTACCGTCTCCAGCGCTTCCGCCCAAAATATTGATGACAGAGGAGTTGATTTTGTCCCTGTATTCGACAAACTCCTCATCATTCCCCGCTCGCGTGATGCTTTCGTTCATGAGCGCAACCTCAACGAGCCCTTGGAGGCTGCCAGCTTCCACTGAGCCAGCCTGAGTCCTCATTTCGGTATTGGTTGCATATTCCTCCATTGCACGCGCAGTATTAAGCAGAGACTCGGTGTAGATCTTTGCTGCAGCATCCGAATCACCCACAGCCAATTGCGCAAATGAAACTCTGGATTCCGGAGTGAACTCGAGCCCCTCACCCAGACCAAGCGCCTGATTGTTCGGCAATCCGTCAGTGTTTGAAAATTCCTCTTGAAAAGCAATGAAGATATCAGCGAACCCGTCAGCGACCTCTGGGTTCAATTGACCAGCTGAAACATTATGCCAGGTGTCACCATCATCGTCGGTGACGTGACTCCCTGTATTAAACATGGAATCTTTAAATCCCTCATCATCCATAAGCTCCATAAGTCCCATGAGCGCATCCTCCCGAAGCCGCCCTTCAGAGTCTTCTTCTCCGTCAGCTGGACCGTCTGATATCCAGTCGGTTACTCCACGAGCCGCTTCCCCCTCATCGTCCCAGTCATGAGTGAACAGACTCTCCAATGTGTTGATCCGATTCTGCTCGGCGTGTTCCCCCTCACCTGGCCAAGGAAGCTCAGCGTCCACGCCATCCGGATAGGAGCCAGTAAGCAGCGCAAAGTTGGCGTCTTCGTTGCGTGTAGCCGTCGCCAACAAGCCCGACATCACAATGTCATCAGTACGTCCCAGAAGTTCGAGTCGTTCGATTCCTTCACCTACAGCAACTGCCATGGTGGTGGAGAACTGTGCCCCACCCTCCAGATCGTCACTTGAGTGGGAGAGCAAATCATTCAGACCCTCAGCCTGGTCCATCCAGGAATTAAAGATATTTCCTGCACCACGGCCGGACTTATCTCCACTGAAGTCAGCACCTTCAGCAACAGCACGCACACTTTCAGGAAGAACCTCATAGCCACCGCCGACTTTCTCATCCGATAGCACGAGCAGCCCATCACCCAGAGCAGACAACGCTTTATCACGTTCATGCCTACTTAGAGTTTCGCCACTAAGCTGACCAGGGATCCCAGGAACACCATTCTCGGACCCCTCATCCAGGGCGGCATAAAATTCTTCCAGGTATTCGACCTGGAAGTCCCGAAGTGGATCCTCATTTCGCTTCGCATCTGCGGCAAGTGCGTTTATCGCCGCGAGTTGCTCGATCAGGCGGTAGTATTCCTCATCGGGCTCTTTCTCCCCGTTCAGGTACGGAAGGAGAGTCTCGCCATCCCGTTCACCCGTGTCGAACGTTGATGGATAGTACAGAATCTGTCGAGTGGCATTGTAGACTGCGAATCCGAGAACACCGGCATCGATGAGCTCTCGAAGGTTGGACACAGTTGGCCCACCCCGCAGATTTGAAGAATTATTGTCGGCCTCCTCCTCCAAAGTCGACCAGAATCCCTCTGCACGATCATTAAGGGCACCCGCCAGAGCACTACGAGCCTCCACTGCGCCACCATCATCGAGATCAAATCCGAAATTGCTGGCGACCGCCGCGTCCCACTCTTCTTGCAAGCCAGCGATTTTCGCCTTGTACCGTTCCACATCTCCACTCCACTTTGTCAGCACCCCCCAAACGTGCCAACAGGTGGCCAAAGCAGAGTTCCAAGCACCGGAATTCTCGTTTGCAGTCGCGTGGATATCACTGGCCACCAGATCAGAAAATTCTTTAGCTCCGTCATCGAACAGAGATTTGAGATCACCACTTTTTCCTGTGATGCGGCCAACTATGTTGAGTGCATCGTCGGCTGCTTGGTCCAGCTTTCCGGTGTCCACATCACAGGGCTCGGGGGAGAAGTACACGGTCCACCTCGGAGTCAGATTTGGATTCTAAACTGAGTTCTGGGGCACAAACTGAGGGTCAGTGGTAAGTCCCAGGAAGCCCTGAAGGAACCTCCACATTTCCGAATGTCTCACCGGCCTGATCATCGGTGTTAGCCGCCTCCGATGCACCACTCTGAATATTCTCAGCCAAACTGACACCATGGTGCTCAACCTCAGCAATGGATTCGGCTTGCTCCTCTCCATAGCTCGACCAGCCAGTAACTCTGGGCTCATCCATACAGGCGTTCTTCGCTGAGTCCAGAAGATCCTTGAAGTCGCTGTGCAGGCCTTCGAAGGAGGCGGCGTAGACTTCCGCGTTGACGCCAGCACCAAAGGCGTCCTGGACGTTGACGCCAAGTTCGTGTCCAGGCATGAAGGGACCCTCCGTCGCTACGTGGGAATGGATGAGGCAATCACGTTAGCAGTCACCACCGGAGATCGTTCCCCGAAGGTACGGAGGGTGGCAGCCCAGGGATGCGAATACTCGCCTGGTCTGCGGAATCGGCCACTGCCATTCCCATGGCCACCTTCGGCCAGACCTGACCAGGTGGCGAAACTCGGATCCCGCCAGGCAGGAGTGATGAAGCCTCCGCTAGACGGGGGTGCCGGTGTCGTGGGCGGCCACCCAGGTGACCACGTCGCGGGCGATCATCGGGCGGGCGAAGTAGTGCCCCTGCGCGGAGTGGCAGCCGGTGTCGCGGGCGGCCTCGGCCAGCTCACGGGTCTGCACGCCTTCGGCGACGGCCCGCATACCCAGGGCGCCGACCAGGGCGATCGCCCCGCGCACCACCGTGTGGCCGTTGGCCGTGCCGTCCACCAGGCGGGCGGTGAAGGACTCGTGGATCTTCACCTCGTCCAGTGGCAGCCCGGCCAGCTGGGCGAGGGTGAAGTGGCCGGTGCCGAAGTCGTCCAGCGCCAGGCCCACGCCGAGGGTGCGCAGGCGTCCGACGGCCGCCGTGGCGGCGGCGGGGTCCTCGATGAGGGTGCGCTCGCTGATCTCCAGGACCAGCTGGTGCGGGGGGACACCGTGCTCGCGCAGGGCCGAGGCGACGGTCTCCGGCAGGTCCGGGTCCAGGAGTTCGCGCACGCCCAGGTTGACCGCGACGGGAAGGTGCTGGCCCTGGCTCCGCCACAGCGCGGTCCGGGCCAGGGTGATGTCGAGGACCTGCCCCGTGAAGGCGCGGAACAGGTTGGAGTGCTCGACCACCGGCATGAACTCGTCCGGGGTGAGCAGGCCCCGCACCGGGTGCCGCCAGCGGGCCAGGGCCTCCAGGCCCACGGGGCGGTCGTCGGCCAGGTCCACCTTGGGCTGGTAGTGCATCTCCAGGGCGCCCTCGGCCAGCCCTCGGCGCAGCTCGCTGTACATGCTCAGCCTGGCGGTGGAGTTGCGGTCCTTGCCGGGGTCGTAGCACTCCACGCCGGTGCGGTCGGCCTTGGCCACGTACATGGCGACGTCGGCGCGCTGCATGAGGAGTTCGAAGTCGGGGGCGTCGTCCGGGTACAGGGCGATACCGGTGCTGACCTGGAGGTCGAAGTCCATGCCGTCCAGCCGCACCGGCTCGGCCAGCGCGCCCTTGAGGCGCAGCGCCACCTCCCGGGCGGTGGCGGCGTCGCGCACCTGCGGGAGCAGGATGGCGAACTCGTCGCCGCCCAGACGGGCCACGAGGTCGCTCGGGCGCACGCTGTGGATGAGCCGCCGGGCCAGGGTCTGGAGGAGGCGGTCGCCGGTGGGGTGGCCGAGGGTGTCGTTGACCTCCTTGAACCGGTCCAGATCCAGCAGGAGCAGGCCGACGCGGGTGCCGCGCTGGTGGGCCTGGTCGATCTCCCGCCGGGCGCGGACGGTGAGGAGTTTGCGGTTGGCCAGCCCGGTGAGTTCGTCGTGGTTGGCCTGGTGGTCGCGTTTCACCAGCAGCAGGGCGCTCGTGTAGAGGGCACCGAGGGGGAAGGCGAACAGCGGGACGTAGAGCACCGAGTGGGTCATCGCGATGACGATGAGCGGCGACAGGCTGAGCAGGACGGCGTTCACGTACACCTGCTGTCCCAGGCCCTTGAACATCACCTGGCGCAGCGGCACGCGTTCGTGCATGGCCACCGCACAGAGCACCAGGACCCGGTTGACCAGGAACGAGGCGGCTCCGGCGAGGGCGACCCCGACCAGTTCTCCCCCGGCCGGGACCCACGGGGAGGTGACGATCTCGGGGAGCGTCAGGCGCAGGACGGCGTCGGCCACGCCGAGGGAGAGCACGTACTGGGCGGCGTTGAAGGCGGTGCGGTGCGGCGCGTGGCGGCGGGCCACCCCGGCGACGACGGTGGCGACGCACTGGAGGAGGGCGGCGACGGGGAGCCCGTAGAAGATGACCAGCGCGAACGTGAAGGGCAGCGAGGTGGGCGCACCGCTGCCCGGCGCCTGGCCGGGCATGGCGATGGGTCTGAGTTCACCGAGGATCACCATGCACAGCAGCACCCAGACCAGCGGCTCCCTGGCCAGGTTGGTGAGCTGTTCGAGACCGAGTTCGACGCTGGACACGCCGAGCAGTGCCGCGCCCGCGGCGGTGGCGGCCGCCATGTAGAGCCACAGCGGTGTCCCGACCCGGGGGCCGATGTCCCGGGTGCTGATGGGGTCCTTCATCGGTGACCTCGTGACTGATGACCGTTATCCCGGATAGGGCTCTGTCCGTATCCGGTGGTGTTGTCGCACAGCTTACGGGGTTTCGTCACCAACTGTCGCATCACATGAACTATCCGTGAAGAGATTCGCGAGCCAGAAAGGGCAGGGACCCGGCTCGGGTCCCTGCCCGCGCCCCGGAGGGACGCTCGCGATCGTGGGCGTGCGGCGGAGCCTACTCCTCCGCCGCCTCCTCCACGGGGTTGATGCGCAGTTTCTCCGCCGCCTCGGGGCCGTCCTCCAGCAGCACCCGGAACCCGGCCTCGTCGAGTACCGGGACGCCGAGCTTCACGGCCTTGTCGTACTTGGAGCCGGGGGCGTCCCCGACCACCACGAAACCGGTCTTCTTCGAGACGGAGGCGGTGGCCCGGCCGCCGCACTCCGCGACGGCCTCCTTGGCGCCGTCCCTGGTGAAGCCCTCCAGGGAACCCGTGACCACGACGGTCACGCCCTCCAGCACCCGGGAGCCCGGCTCCTGCCCCTCGTCCTCCATACGGACACCCGCGGCCGCCCACTTTCGGACGATCTCGGCGTGCCAGTCCACGGCGAACCACTCGTGGATGGACCGGGCGATGGTCGGACCGACCCCGTCCACCGACGCCAGCTCCTCCTCGGAGGCGGCGCGGATCGCGTCCATGGACCGGAAGTGGCGGGCCAGGTCCTCGGCGGCGCGGGGGCCGACGTGGCGGATGGACAGCGAGACCAGCACGCGCCAGAGGGGCTTGTTCTTGGCCTCCTCCAGCTGCTCGAACAGCTTCTCGACCGTCTTCTTCGGTTCGCCCTTCATGTTGGCGAAGAAGGAGACCACCTTGGGCTCGCCGGTCTTCGGGTCGGTCTTGGGCTCGGTGGTGTCCGGGTCCAGAACGTGCGTGCGGATCGGCAGCAGCTGCTCGACGGTGAGGTCGAACAGGTCGCCCTCGTCCCTGAGAGCGGGCTCGACCGGCTCCAGCGGCTGGGTGAGCGCGGTGGCCGCGACGTAGCCCAGCGCCTCGATGTCGAGGGCCTTGCGACCGGCGATGAACGCGACCCGCTCACGCAGCTGTCCCGGGCAGGAACGGGCGTTGGGGCAGCGCAGGTCGACGTCGCCCTCCTTCTGCTGACCGAGCTCGGTGCCGCACTCGGGGCAGCGCTCGGGCATGACGAACTCGTGTTCGGTGCCGTCGCGCCGGTCGAGCACCGGACCGACGATCTCCGGGATGACGTCGCCCGCCTTGCGCAGGACGACGGTGTCCCCGATGAGGACGCCCTTGCGGGTGACCTCCTGGGCGTTGTGCAGGGTGGCGAACTCGACCTCGGACCCGGCCACCACGACCGGCTCCATCACGCCGTAGGGGGTGACGCGGCCGGTGCGGCCCACACCCACCTTGATGTCCACCAGCTTGGTGGTGACCTCCTCCGGCGGGTACTTGTACGCGATCGCCCACCGGGGCGCGCGGCTGGTGGAGCCCAGCCGCCGCTGGAGGGAGATGTCGTCCACCTTGACCACGATGCCGTCGATCTCGTAGGCGGGGTCGTGCCGGTGCTCCTGGTAGTACGCGACGTACTCGCGGACCTCGTCCATGGTGCCCACGACCCGGTAGCGGTCGCTGAGCGGCAGCCCCCACTCACCGAGGAGCGCGTAGGCCTGCGACTGGCTGGTGAAGGCGGTCTCCTCCCCCGCGGCGGGCGTGTACGCGCCGACGCCGTGCACGATCATCGACAGCGGCCGGGTCGCGGTGACCCTCGGGTCCTTCTGCCGCAGCGAACCGGCGGCGGCGTTGCGGGGGTTGGCGAACGGCGCGTGGCTGCCGTCTGCGGCGATGCGCCGGTTGAGCTCCTCGAAGTCCTCCACCGGGAGGAAGACCTCGCCGCGCACCTCCAGCAGCTCGGGGGCGGGGCGGACGCTCTCGTCGAGCTGTTCGGGGACCACCCCGATGGTGCGCACGTTGAGCGTGATGTCCTCACCGACGCGGCCGTCGCCCCGGGTCGCGGCCCGGATCAGGCGTCCGCGCTCGTAGACGAGGTCGACCGCCAGGCCGTCGATCTTGAGTTCGCACAGGTAGGCGTCGACCGGCACCTCGGCGGAGGCACGGTCGGCCCAGGCGGAGAGCTCCTCGGAGTCGAAGGCGTTGCCCAGGCTCTCCATCCGGACGAGGTGCTCCACCTCCGCGAAGTCGACGCTGATGGGCGCGCCGACTTTCTGCGTGGGCGAGTCCTGGCTGACGAGGATCGGGTGCCGGTCCTCGATGCCGCGCAGTTCGAGCATGAGCCGGTCGTACTCGGCGTCGGAGACGATCGGTTTGCCCAGGTAGTACCGGTAGCTGTGGTCGTCCAGCTCACGGCACAGCTCGGCGTGGCGGGCGCGTACCTCGTCGGGGACGGTGGTGTTGTCGGGCGCGCTCACGGCTGCCTTTCTTGTCGCTCTCACGGGGCCGGATCGGGGGTGTCGGACGGGACCGGGGGGTGGGGGCCGGGGGTGGACCCCGCGTCCGCCGTCGCTACTTGCGGGGCTCGTCCCGCAGGACCCGGGCCCCGCCCCGGGCAGCTTCCAGGGCGGCCCTGGCGTGCCGGGGGGAGGCCCCCGCCAACCCGCAGGCGGGCGTGGTGACGACCACCTGGGACAGCAGGTCAGGGCTGAATCCCAACCGGTTCCAGAGCTCTCTTACGGGGTCGACGATAGTCGCCGGGTCCGACATTCCGGCGGACCTTCGGGCGGCCGTGGCGGCGTCGGCGGCGGTTCCGGAGGGCCGTGTGGGGGCGGGCGGGTCGGTCGGGGGGACGACTCCGAGGAGGAGGCCCACCCCGGCCTCGACGGCGTTCCCGACCATCTCGTCGTGCGCCCGGGTGAGCAGGCGCGCGTCGAGGCTCAGAGCGCGGGCGCCGCTGCGGCGCAGGAGGTCGACCGGCACCCCGGCGGCGCAGCAGTGCGCGGCGGGCACGGCGCCGCTCTCCGCGATCGCGGCGAACAGGGTGCGCAGAACCGCTTCGACCCGTACCCGGTCCACGGCGGGCAGGACGCTGAGGCCGCTGGCCGTGGGGAGGCGGCCGAGGAGCACGGCGGGCAGGGTGGGCTCGTCCACCTGGACGATCACCCGGGCGCCGGGGACGCGGCGCCGCACGTCCGCGACGAGCGTGAGGACGCCCTCCAGGTGGGACTCCGCGAGGTCGCGGTGGGCCCCGGGGTCGGAGACCACGCGCTGGCCGTTGCGGAGCTCGATCGCGGCGGCCAGGGTCCAGGGCCCGGCGACCTGCACCTTGAGCGGGCCCTCGTAGGCGTGGAGGTGCTCGGTGAGCGCGTCCATGTCGTAGGAGAGGAAGCTTCCGGCGCGGGCGAGGTCGCGGCCGGGGGTGTCGACGACCCGCCATCCGGTGGGCTGGACCTCGACGGGGAGGTCCACGAGGAGACCGGCGGCGCGTCCGATCATGTCGGCGCCGGCGCCCCGTGCGGGGAGCTCGGGCAGGTGCGGGAGGTCGGGGAGCTCGCCGACGATGGTCCGCATGGCCTCGTCGGGGTCCTCCCCCGGCCAGGAACCGACTCCGGTTGCGGACGCGACGGGCCAGGGTTGTGGCTGCTGTTGACTCACGTTGCCCAAGGTTAGGGCAACCGGCCCGGCGCGGCTCGTCGGCGGCGTCAGGGGGTGCTCAGGACCAGCCCGCCACGGGTCGTCTCCAGGGTGCAGAAGGTGAGGTTGTCGACGAGCTCGGTGGCGCCGAGACCCTCCAGGTCGGTGCGGCTGTGGGAGGTGGCCACGGCCAGAACGGCGGCGCCGCAGGCCAGTCCCGCGCGCACACCGGCGGGGGCGTCCTCGACGACCAGGCAGCGGGCGGGGTCGAAGCCGAGCGCGGCGGCGGCCCTGAGGTAGCCCTGGGGGTGGGGTTTGCCCTCGGTGACGTCGTCGGCGGTGACGAGAACCTCGGGAACGGGCAGGTCGGCGGCCTCCAGGCGG
Organism: Nocardiopsis sp. iso_238; assembly: GCF_056173325.1. Classification (NCBI taxonomy): domain Bacteria; kingdom Bacillati; phylum Actinomycetota; class Actinomycetes; order Streptosporangiales; family Nocardiopsidaceae; genus Nocardiopsis; species Nocardiopsis sp. iso_238. The sequence continues at coordinate 5,158,809 of NZ_CM149668.1, forward strand.
GTGCGCATGAGCCTGCGTGAGCCCGAGGTGACGGCGGCCCAGCGCCGGGAGGGCAGCGCGGAGAGGAGTTCGCGGGCGGCGGGCAGAGCGGTCACGCCGTCGAGGTCGGCCAGTTCCAGCTCCTCCAGTTCGGCGGTGGCCTCGGCCACCTGGGCCTCGGGGAGGAACATCGCGACGGTGTCCTCGGAGCGCCTGCCGTGGGAGACCGCCAGGATCTCCTCCGGGTCGATGCCGTGGGCCTCGCCCCACAGCCGCCAGGTCCGCTCGACGGCGCCGGTGGAGTCCACGAGTGTGCCGTCGATGTCGAAGAGGACGGCGTCAACAGAGATACGCATGCCCCCACGCTAGAGGGCGAGGGCGCGCGGGAGGCGGCTCGGTCCCCTCCGGAGTGTTCGGGGAGCCCGGGAACGCACGCCCCTCAGGAGCGGTGCGCGTCGGGTTCGGCGGGCTCGCTGACGCGGGCCGGCTCCGCGTCCGGTGTCCGGTCGCCACGGGAGCGGGCGGCCAGGCGCGCGCGCACCACCAGGGCGGTCACCGCCCCGACGGCGGCCACGACCACGCCCACCGCCGTCCACGGCGACTTGAGGAAGAGCTCCAGCCAGGTGCCGACCAGCCCGGCGATCACCACGCCCCACAGGCCCGCCCAGGCCAGACCGCCGACGAACACGGCGGCGAAGTAGCGGGGGAAGCGCATCCGCACGGCACCGGCGGAGAGGTTGATCGCCGTCTGCATGCCCACGGTGAAGAAGCTGAGGGTGACCACGGGCGCGCCGTAGCGGTCGATGCGACGCTTGGCGGAGTCCAGCTTCGGCCCGAGGCGTCGGCCCATGCGGCTGCGGGTGACCCCGGCCCCCAGGCCCCGGCCGATCCAGTAGGTCGCGGGGGCGCGCAGCAGGATCACCACGAGCAGGGTGCAGTAGATGACCCAGAAGGGCTGACCCTCGAGAAACGCGAACTGCGGCATGGACCGGACCCCTTACACCTTGACCCCACAACTTTGCATTGCCTTACCTAACTTCGGCAAGGGTCGCGGGCGAGAAAGCGCGTGTTGTGTGTCCTACTGTGACGGTTTCGCCCCTGTTCGGGCACCGACCGTCACGCCGACGCGGCCCCTCGCGCCTCCTCCGAACGCGCGGTCGAACGGATGGTCGCGGACCCGAGCACCGTGTCGCCGTCGTAGACCACCACGGCCTGACCGGCGGCGACGCCGCTCGCGGGCTCCGCCAGCCGGACCAGCAGCTCCGGCCCGTCCTCGGCCTCACGCTGCACGACCGTGGCCGCGTACACCTCGCCGTGCGCCCGCAGCTGGACGTGGCACTCGGTGGGCTCGGACAGCGGACCGCCGCCGCTCCACACCGGCCGCGTCCCGACGATCTCGTCCACCCGCAGGGCCTCGCGCGGGCCCACGGTCACCGTGTTGTTCACCGGCTCGATGGACAGCACGTAGCGCGGGTTCGGCGCTCCGCCCAGCCCCAGGCCCTTGCGCTGGCCGATCGTGAACGCGTGCGCCCCCTTGTGGGTGCCCACCACGTTGCCGTCCTCGTCCTGGATCGGCCCCGGCTTCTCGCCCAGGCGCCGGTTCAGGAACCCGGCGGTGTCACCGTCCGCGATGAAGCAGATGTCGTGGCTGTCCGGCTTGTCCGCCACCGAGAGCCCCCGGCGCTCGGCCTCGGCCCGCACCTCGTCCTTGGTGCAGTCCCCGAGCGGGAACATCGCGTGGTCGAGCTGTTCGGCGTTGAGCACGCCCAGCACGTACGACTGGTCCTTGCCCTCGTCGACACTGCGCACCAGGCGGCCGTCGATCTTGCGGACGTGGTGCCCGGTGGCGACCGCGTCGAAGCCCAGCGCGACGGCCCGGTCCAGCACCGCCTCGAACTTGATCTTCTCGTTGCAGCGCAGGCACGGGTTCGGGGTGTTGCCCGCCTCGTACTCCGCGACGAAGTCCTGGACCACCTCGCGGTCGAACTCCTCGGACATGTCCCACACGTAGAAGGGGATGCCGATGACGTCCGCCGCCCGGCGGGCGTCGTGGGAGTCCTCCACGGTGCAGCAGCCCCGGGCGCCGGTGCGGTAGGACTGTGGGTTCTTGGAGAGGGCCAGGTGAACGCCGGTGACGTCGTACCCCGCCTCGGCCACACGGGCCGCGGCTACCGCGGAATCGACCCCGCCGGACATGGCGGCCAGTACACGCAAAGTCATAACGTCCCCCAGCCTATGCGCCCCGCGGAGGAGGGGGCCACGCCCGGGCCCGCCCGGCGGTGTGCTCCGGGACGCGCCCGCACCGGGGCGGGGCGAGGGTGGTCGTCTGGTTCTGCGAAAATCATGGGCATGGCTCTGTTCCGTCGTCGCCGCTCCGCCGACACCTCCGACTCCGCGTCCACGGCCGCCGTCACGGCCTTCTGGGACGCCTGGCCCACCGTGCGCTCGCCCCTGGCCGAGTCCGTCGAGTCCGACACCCCGGCCCCCTCCGAGGTGTCCGAGCGGGTCTCCGCGCTGGTCAAGGCGATCCACCCGGACCTGGACTGGGAGGTGGGACCCGCACCCCAGCCGCAGGGCGGCCTGGAGGACCTCGACCTGTCGGCCGACGTCGACCCGGCCAAGCTCCTGGAACAGCTCGCGTCCCTGGACGACCCCTCCAGGTTCACCGACGCCCCCTCCTACGCGCTGACCCTGCGCCCCGGCGCCTCCGAGGAGGCGCGCGTGCAGTCCGAGCGCTGGTCCCGGTCGGCCCCGGAGGACGCCGAGTGGCGGTTCCTCCCGGTCCGCCCCGCCGACCACGACCAGCTCGGCAACACCGTGCGCTGGGACGACCACGAGCTGGACCTGTCCCACGTGTCCGTGTCCATGCGCGTCAACCAGGGCACGAGCCGGATCGAGGTGGGCGTCTACCACCCGGACAACATGTTCCTGTCCGGCGAGACCCGCCAGGCCGTCGCGGAGCACGTCACCCTCCTGGCCCTGGGTGAGGACCAGTTCGTGCGCTGGGTGGGGAAGGTGACGTCGCTGGACGAGCGTCCGATGGACCCGCTCCCGCCGACCTCCATGCCGGCCGTGGCCAAGCAGATGGGTGACCTCCTCGGCGGGACCGACGGCTGGGTGACGCTCCACGGCAGGCTGCCGTTGCAGGGCCCGATCGAGGTCCAGGTCCGCCACCCCGTGACCCGCCGGGACTTCCCCGCGCTCTCCCTGTTCGTGCAGGTCCTCGTCCCGTACGCGGACGCCGACGCCGACCGGCTCCCCCAGGAGACCTCCGTCGTGTCGCTGGCCGACCTGGAGGCCCGTCTGTCCGGCCTGCTCGGTGACAACGGCGCGCTGTTCATGCAGCAGACCGTGGCCGGGCAGCGGATGTACGTCTACTACCTCGACCCGGACTCCGGCGTGCTGCCCGAGTTCGAGGACATGCTCAAGGACTGGCCCGAGGGCAAGGTGCAGCTGCGCACCCAGCTGGACCCCAGGTGGCAGCAGTTCGACCAGGCCAGGCGCCCGTACGTGCGCAAACTGGGGCACTGAGGCCGTGCGGGGCCGTCTGGGGAACCGAACCCGGTTCCCGCACCTGGCGTGTGGGCGAAGACAGGCGTAACGTGGCGTCCCCGCGCAGGAGGATGGTTCGGGTCTGATGGACGGCGTGCTCACACGAACGACCACGGGCCGACCCCGGGTCGCCGCGGTCGGCGCGATCCTCGTCGTGTGCCTGGTGGGCGCGCCGCTGATGTCGCTGTTCCCCGCCGCCGTGTGGGAGCTCGCCCTCGGCCTGGGCCTGGGCCGTCCGGAACTGGAGACCCTGCTGGTCACCCCGGTGGCGGTCGGCGGCACGGTCCTGATGGTCCTGCTCTCCGCGCTCGTGCTCCGGGGCACCGGGGTGCGGCACCCGGCCTCGTGCGCCTGTCTGGTGGCCGGGACCTCCCTGGCCACTCCCCTGGTGATGGCCCTGCAGTCGCCCACCTTCTCCCCCGTGCCCGGCGACGCCCCGGTGAACGCCGCCGTGGTGAGCGCCGTCGTGGCCACGGCCGCGCTCGGCGCGTGCGTCCTGTTCGGCCAGCGCCACGAGCGGCACGGGGTCCTGCCGGGCATGGCGGTGGCCGCGGCGGGCCTGCTGATGCTGCCGATGGCCGCCGAGCACACGCGCGACCGCTCCACCGAGCGGCGCTCGATCAGCCAGATCAGCGAGTTCGGGCACACGATCGCGGTCCTGGACCATCCCACGTGGGCTCCGGTCGGGGTCCACGAGGTGCACGGCGGCCTGCGGATGACCTACGTCGCCGGGGAGGGCTCCGACCCCCTCGGCACGGTGCCGGAGCGAAAGGTCCCGCCCCGGGCCGACGGCACCGAACCGGCCCCGCACCGCGTCGCCCCCGACGGTCCCCCGGCCACGAGGGCGGTCGCCGCCGGCCCGGGCGTGGGCGCGGACCGGTCCGACGAGAACGCCCCCGGGTCCCTGCACGTGCTGAGCTGGACCCCGGAACAACGGGACGCGGGCATCCGCGGCGGGTGCGGCTTCCCCGGGGTCGAGTGCTCCGTGCAGGACTCGATGGTGGTCGTGCACCGCGGCACGGAGGACGGCGGTCACACCCCGCGCCTGAGCGAGGTCCGCACCCGGCTGGAGGACGGTTCCATCGCGAGCGTGCACCCCAGCGGCGCCGTCGCCCCGGAACTGCTGTTCACGGTGGCCCGCACCCTGCGGGCCGAGGCGCCCGGTGAACGCGCCGCCCTGATCGAGGACGTCCTCCGGGGCGGCTGAGCCCTCAGGGGGCGGGCGGACGCCCTCGTTCACGAAGAGTTCTCCGAAGCCCCGGGCACCGCCGGGCGACGGCCACGGAGCACTGACCTGGGATTGCGCAAACGATGGGGTTGACTCCCCTCCGTGATGGGAACTGGATCGACCGAAACCCCTTTGCCCCCGGGGTTCCCGAGTCACGATCGGGGCATACGACACGTAAGCACGCTGGGCGCGCGACTCCCTCGGACCCCGGGAAGGGTGTGGCTGTTGAGCTCTGGCCACGAACACGGCAACGGCGCGAACGCCGAGGACCACCACCTCGGCGCGCGCCCCGAACTCCCCGTCCCCACGGGAACTCCGGCCCCCGGAACTGACTTCCACACCGGCCGAAACCCGGTGAACTGGCCGATCAGCGTGGGGTTGGTACCCGAACCCGCGGAACACCTCCGTCGGCGTGCCCTCTCCGACACCCTGGACGCGATCCTGGGCGGGTTCGGGTCCCCCGCCCCGCACCAGGTGCTGGCCGGGGCGAGCGGGGTCGGCAAGACCCAGCTCGCCGCCCACCACGTCCGGTCCCTCAGCCGCCACCCCGTGCCGTCCCAGCGCCCCGAGGTCCTGCTGTGGGCGGACGCCGCCACGCGGGACGGGGTCGTGTTCGCCTACGCCCAGGCCGCGCGGCAGCTCTTCGCGCGCGTCCCCGACGACCCCGAGCTCGCCGCCGGACAGTTCCTCTCCTGGCTGCACGAACCCGTGGACGGCGAGGAACGCCGCTGGCTGGTGGTGTGGGACGACCTCACCGACCCGACCGAGGTCGAGGACCTGTGGCCGCCCGCGGAACGCGCCCACGGCCGGATGATCGTCACCACCCGCCACGATCCCTCCCCCCACGGCCCCCTCCCGCACATCGTCCGCGGGTTCTCCGACGCCGAGGCGCACGGCTACCTCCGGGCCTCACTCGTGGAGGCCGGGATCGCGCACACCGGCGACGACCTGCGCCCGCTCGCCACCGCCCTCGACCACCTGCCCCTGGCCCTCGCGCAGGCGACCGCGTACATGGCCGACCTCCAGCTCTCCCCCGCCGCCTACCTGGCCCTCTTCCACCGGCGTGCCGCCGAGCGCCGCACGTCCTTCCCCCACTGGGACACCGACTCGCCGGTCGCCGTCACCTGGGAACTGGCCCTGGAACGCGCCGACGCCCACCGACCCGAGGGGGTGGCCCGTCCCCTCATGGGGCTGATCGCCCTCCTCGACTCCGCCGCCACGCCCGAACAGGTCGCCGTCTCCCGTCCCATCCGCACCTACCTGGGGCGGCGCACCTTCCCCGCGCGCACCCTGACCCGCCACGAGGTCCGTCTCGCGCTGGCCTCGCTGGAACGCCTCAACCTGGTGGTCCGGGACACCCCGCTGGTGATCGTCGCCCACCTCCTCACCCAGCGCGCCACCCTCGAACACACCCGCACCCGGCCCACCCGGGAGGCGGTCCGGGCCATCGCCGACGGGCTGGTGGACGTGTGGCCGGACACCGCGCGCGACTCCGCCCTGGGCCGCCGCCTGCGCTCGAACACCGCCGTGCTGCGCGAACGCACCACGGGCCGGGTCCGGGTGTGGAGCTGGCTGTGGGAGGAGGGCATCCACCCGGTGCTCTTCCGCGCCGGGAGCGGCCTCGACACGTCCCGGCAGGTGGAGTGGGCCGTGACGTACTGGGAGGTGCTGACCGAGGCGGTCGCGCACACCCTCGAACCCGGGGCCCACCCCGCCGAGCACACGGGGCACTTCTTCCGGCACGGCGGCCAGGGCGGGGCGCCCGTCATCACGGACCCCCTCGCGTACTGGACGGGGGCCGCCGCGGACCTGTCGCAGGCGCAACGCGCCTTCGAGGACCTCCACGAACGCCAGCTCCGGGTGCTGGGCCCCGACCACCTGGACACGCTGCGCACCCGGCACGGGCTGGCCTACCTCCGCGCGCAGGCGGGCGACACCGCGGGGGCGATCACCCGCTACCGGCGGCTCCTCGAGGACCTGGACCGCGTGGTGGGTGCCGACCGGGTGGAGACCCTGAGCACACGGGGCAACCTCGCGGTGTGCCAGGCCGAGTCCGGCGACCTGGTCACGGCGGTCCAGGCCTCCCGAGCACTCCTCGCGGACCAGCGCGAGCACCTCGGGCCCGACCACCCCAACACGCTCAGCACCCTGCACAACCTCGCCCACTGGCGCGGTGTCGCCGGAGACCCCGAGGGCGCGGTGGAAGAACTCCGCGAGCTGGTCGCGGTCCAGGAGGAGGTGCTGGGCGAGGACCACCCGGGCACCCTGACCAGCAGGCACAACCTGGCCTGCTGGCAGGCGCGCGCGCACGACACGGAGGGAGCGGTCGGCGCCCTGGAGGAGCTGGTGGCGGACCGCCGCCGCGTGCAGGGCCACGAACACCCCGACACCCTGTCCAGCCTGCGTCAGCTGGAACGGCTGCGGCGCGAACGCCGGGCCCGGGCGCAGCGCCGACCGAGCGACCGCGACCCCGACGACAGCGGCGCGCGCGAGGACGGGACCAACGGAAACGGAGGCAACCACGAAGTGGACCCCAACGACGAACCCACCGGCCCCCAGGCGCTCAACCAGTCCTGGATCTGACCCTGATCAGGACCGCAGGGGAGAGCCGACCACGGTGAAGCGCCGCCCGTCCATCCCGGCGAGCAGGGGCCGTGCCTCGACGATGGAGGCCCGGACCCCGGGCAGTTCCAGGGAGGCCCGGTGCGCGTCCTGCGACTCCCAGAGTTCGGTGACGAACACGGTGTCGGGTGCCGCGTCGTCGACGCCCACCTCGTACGAGAGGCATCCGGCCGCCCCGAGTTCGGGGTTGTGCCGGGTCAGGACGGCCACGACCTCGTCCCGCCTGCCCGGGGCGGTCTCCAGGATGCCGACGTTCGCGAAGGTCATGGTCGGCAGACTACCGACGCGCGGCCCCCGGTTCCGGGGACGACACGGCACCCGTCGGGCTCAGAGCCGGTACTCGGCGCGGAGGTGGGCGGCGAGCCTCGGGTACTCGTCCAGGATCTGGTCCTGCTCGGCGGCGGTGAACTGGGAGACGGTCTTCTCGACCTCTCCGTGGTAGCGCCAGAGCCGGTCGAACTCGCTCCACTCCGGGGAACCGCGCTCGGCCCGGTGCCGCAGAGCCTGGTAGATCAGTCGCACGTCGGTGACACAGCTGTCGAGCCGGTCCCGGCGCTGGACTCTGGCGACGTGCTCCCGGTACTTGCGGTCCCGGTCCCGCTGTCTGGGGGTCCGACCGTCGTGTTCGGGCTCAACGTCCATCGATGTCCGCTCTCTCCTCAGCTGGGGGCACGCAGCGTTCGCTGGGCTTTCCCGTCGTTCCTACAACGCTTTCGGCCCGGAGAACAGAGAAAACCCAAGATCGAGGCCGACCCAGAACATTCTCGGCACCAAACAGACACACGACGCGACAGAGGATGTTCCCCCCGCAAACGGACAGGCCATCGAACGCCGACACCGGTCTCTGTCCGAGAGCGCTCGGTGAGCCCGTTTTCGGGTTCGGTCCGGGTGGGCGGTCCGGAGCTGGGGCCGCCCGTCAGGGCCGCGCGGCACGCCGGAGGAGACCTTCGAAAGGAGGGATCCGACCTGCCACGCCGTGCACCCGGCGGAGGTCGGTGGGGTGCGGGGGTCTCAGGACACTCCCCGCCACTCTTAACTTATAGCTCACCCCGGGGCTTGCCGCAAGACCCCCCTCGCCCCGCACAATGGTCCACCGTGAGCAGAACCAACGACACGGGGGACGTTGTGAAACAGCAGGCCAGAAGCGTCTTCGAGCTTTCGGACTCTCCCAAGGCCGACCCGGCCCTGGTGTCCGACGACGAACGGCACCTCGCCGCCGTCCGGGACACCCTCGAACAGTCGATCAGCGACCTCTCCGCCCGGCTGGACGAGCGCCGCAGGGCACCCACGGGCAAGGTGCGCGAGGTCCTGGACCGCGACATGGAGGTGCACCGGCTGTCGGCCCGCCTGCGCACGCTGCGCCGCTTCGGCTCCGACCTGTGCCTGGGCCGCATGGTCGGCGCCGACGACCTCGAACCGGTGTACGTCGGCCGACTCGGCCTCACCGACCGCGAGGGTCGGCGCCTCCTGATCGACTGGCGCTCCCCTGCGGCCGAACCCTTCTTCGCGGCCACCCACGCCAACCCCATGGGCCTGGCCAGCCGCCGCCGGTACCGCTGGAACCTCGGCCGCGTCAGCGACTACTGGGACGAGGTCTTCACCGAGGACGGCTTCGAGGGCCACGCCGCGCTCGACGACCAGTCAGCCTTCATCGCCAGCCTGGGCGCCAACCGCTCGGACCGGATGCGCGACGTACTCAGCACCATCCAGGCCGACCAGGACGCCATCGTCCGCGCCGGATCCGGCGGCGCCCTCGTCGTGGACGGCGGCCCGGGCACCGGCAAGACCGTGGTGGCCCTGCACCGCACCGCGCACCTGCTCTACTCGGACTCGCGCCTGGGCCACCGCCGGGGCGGGGTGCTGTTCGTCGGCCCCCACCAGCCGTACCTGGCCTACGTCGCGGACGTCCTGCCCAGCCTCGGCGAGGAGGGCGTCCAGACCTGCACGGTGCGCGACCTGGTCCCCGAGGGCGGCACCACGAGGGCCGAAGCCGACCCCGAGGCCGCTCGCCTGAAGGAGTCCGCGCACCTGGTGGACGCGATCGAACCGGCCGTCCGGTTCTACGAGCGACCGCCAAAGACGGGGACGACGGTCCCGACCCCCTGGTGCGACCTCCGGCTGAGCGCCGCCGACTGGGCCGAGGCGTTCGGGTCGGTGGACTCGGGCACCGCGCACAACGAGGCCCGCGAGCCCATCCTCGACGAGCTGGTGGAGATCCTGTCCGACCAGCTGGCCGACCGGACCGACGAGGACGTCACCCCGCAGACGCTCAGGGCGACGCTGCTCCGGGACGCGGAACTGCTCACCACCCTGCACCGGGCCTGGCCCCTGCTGGAACCCACCGACCTCGTCGGGGACCTGTGGACCGTCCCCGCCTACCTGCGGCTGTGCGCACCGTGGCTGGAGGCCGACCAGATCCGACGGCTCCAGCGCGAGGACCCCGAGGCCTGGACCGTGTCCGACCTGCCCTTCCTCGACGCCGCCCGCCAGCGGCTGGGCGACCCGAAGGCCTCCGAACGCCGACGCCGCCGCGAGGCCTCCGTCGCCGCCGAGCACGAGCGCCGGTCGTCCGTGATCGACAACCTGCTGGAGGCCGACGACGACGGCGAGGGCCTGGTGACGATGCTGCACCACCGCGACCTCCAGGACACCCTCGTCGACGGGGGCGGACTTCCCGCCGCCGACCCCAACCTGCTCGCCGGACCGTTCGCGCACATCGTGGTCGACGAGGCCCAGGAGCTGACCGACGCCCAGTGGCGGATGTTGCTGCTCCGCTGCCCGTCCCGCAGCTTCACCGTCGTCGGTGACCGTGCCCAGGCCCGGCACGGGTTCACCGAGCCGTGGCGGGAACGGCTGGAGCGGGTGGGCTTCGACCGGGTCACCCTCGCCTCCCTCAGCGTCAACTACCGCACCCCGGAGGAGGTCATGGCGGAGGCCGAGCCGGTGATCCGCGCCGAGCTGCCGGACGCCAACGTGCCGACCTCCGTCCGGGCCAGCGGGATCCCCGTGCGGCACGGACCGTTGTCGGACCTGCGGGAGGTCATCGACTCCTGGATCACCGAGAACGCGGAGGGGACCGCCTGTGTGATCGGCCATCCGGAGTTCCGGGCCACGCCCCGCGTCCGCTCCCTCACCCCGGACCTCGTCAAGGGCCTCGAGTTCGACCTGGTCGTCCTCGTCGACCCGGAGCGCTTCGGAGAAGGAGTGGAGGGCGCGGTCGACCGCTACGTCGCGATGACCCGCGCGACCCAGCGGCTGGTCATCCTGCGCAGCGCCTGAGGGTTCGGGGGCCCGTCACTCCCGGGCCCTCGTCCCGCCCTCTCCGGTCTCCGCCTCGCGGGCCTCACCGCCCACGACGGAGGCCTCGGCGGCGCCCTCGGCCGGGAGCCTGCCCTCCAGCCGTTGGACCTGTTCGCTCAGCTCCACCAGCCGCTCCATGACCGCGTTGTGCTGGATCAGTTCGAGCTCCTGGTCCTCCTCCCAGCGACCCTTGCCGTACTCCTGCTCCATCGACGTGACGATCACACCGATCACCAGGTTCAGGATGATGAACGCGGTGAGCACGATGTAGACGACGAAGAAGATCCAGCCGTACGGGTGGTGCGCCAGAACCTCGTCCGAGACGTCCGGCCAGTTCTCCGTGGTCATGAGGAGGAACATCGTGTACAGGGAGGTGCCGAGGTCACCGAAGAACTCCGGGACGCTCTCACCGAACATCTGCTGCGCGAGGATCGCGGACGTGTAGACCACGATGAGCAGCAGGCCGATCACGGTGCCCATGCCGGGCACCGCCTTGAAGAGGGCCCCGATGATCTGGCGCATCTGCGGGACCGCGGTGATCGCACGCAGCACCCGCAGGACACGGAGGATGCGCAGCACCGCGAAGGGCCCGCTCGCCGGGATCAGCGAGACCACGACCACCCCGAAGTCGAACCAGTTCCAGCCGTCCCGCCAGAAACCCCCGCGCCAGGCGTACAGCTTGAGGATCATCTCGACGACGAACAGACCGATCACGAACCGCTCGACGGCTTCCAGATACGGAAGGGCGGAACCGCCATAGGTCGCCCAGCCCAATATGACGGCATTGGCCAGAATCACGGCAAGCATGGTGTTGGAGAACCAACGGCTTTCCACGATCTGGGTGACCTGATCCCGCCGCAACGTCACTTTCCCCCTCACGCCCGCACCTTGAATGAGGACAAGGCGCGCACAAATATATCGAAGCCGTTTCGGACGACTCCGAGCGCGTCATCCTTTGCGCGGAACCGCTCCCAACCCACCCTCGGACGCCCGGGAGCGCCAACGGCGACCATCCGGTGGCACCACGGGAGAACCGCGCACCCCAGGACGCTACGCTCCCCTACCCCCCGGTACGTCACGAACCCATAACCGCAGGAGGTCATCCGCGCGTGCGACTTCCCACACGCCGTCCCCACCCGGTTTCGGACCGACACCATCCCGGTGCGCCCAACCCCCGCAACCGCCCGCGAACCCTCGCCCCGCCGCGCGGCCCCGGAACAGGAGGGTGCCGACGGGTGTGACCGGGCCCCGCTCCCCGCTGATATCTTCGCTGCTGGCCTCGACGGCAGTCGGGCCTCCCCCAAGCAGCGCCCGCGACCGAGGAAGAGACATGGCGGAGCTGAAGTACTTCACCGGTTCGATGAACTCGGGCAAGAGCACCATGGCCCTCCAGGAGCACCACTCCCGCGGGGGCGAGGGCGTCCTGTACACGAAACAGGACCGCGCGGGCTCGGGGATCATCTCCTCGCGGCTGGGCCTGACCTCACCGGCGGTCGAGGTCGGAGACGCCCTGGACCTGTACGACGACGTCGCTGACCGCAAGGCCTCCTACGTCATCTGCGACGAGGCCCAGTTCCTGTCGTTCAAGCAGGTGGGACAGCTGGCGGGCGTCGTGGACGGCATGGGCATCGACGTGTACTGCTACGGGATCCTGACCGACTTCCAGGGCGCGCTGTTCCCGGGGTCGAAGAGACTGGTCGAGCTCGCGGACAAGATAGAGATCCTGCCGGTCTACGCCCGCTGCTGGTGCGGGAACCGCGCCACGCACAACGCCCGCGTGGTCGACGGGGTCATGATCTACGAGGGCGAGCAGGTCCACATCGGCGGCAACGAGTCGTACACGACCCTGTGCCGCCACCACTTCATGGCAGGCGTGGCGTAGGAGCGAAGCCTCAGTCGTCTTTCCCTGGAATCCAAAGTTCGAATTCGATCGCGGAAATCCTGACCAGCTTCTCGGCCTCCTTCTGCATCGGTATCAGGGGAACCAGGGCACCCTCTTGTGTGGAGTCCGCCTCTGCTTCCAAGCGAATCTCATAGACCGCGCTGCGAGTTTGCGCGAGAAGAACGTAACCGCTCACCCCGGGCCTAACTTCTCCGTACACGAACTCGGAACGGTCAGCGAATCCAGCTACACCTTGTTCCTCGACACGAACAAATTCCGATCCGATCCCATCCAGCGCATCCTCGAAATCCTGCGAGGCCGCCGCAATTCGATCCCCCTCCGACGAATCGATGACGGCGTCGTACGAGTAGACGAGGTTCCAACGCTGCGTCGCATTGTATTCACTGACCATTTCCCACTCGCAACTGTCGCGGACCCTACGCTCTCCGTCTACTTCGGAGTCCGAGTATTCATCTTCCGCGTCAGTTCGAGTCAGATTAAGCTGAGGGGCGGAAGTCAGATTCCTTGAACACAGATCCAGATCCCCAGGATCGATGGAAGCCTGAGGTTCACCGATCATCTCAACGGGACTCTCCTCCCGCGCACCCCCGGAGACCCCGGTGGCGGCCGTGTTGATGACCAGACCCAGAACACCGACGATCACACCGAAAACGCCGAAGGCGGCGAATGTTCCGCAGCCGAAAACCGTGAGGGCCGCCTTCCAACCGTGCAGGCCCTTCTTCGCTGGTTTGCCGCGCTTCGCGTCCTTTTCCTCGGTGTCCGCCACGGTTACGCCTGCGCCTCCAGCTGAGCCTTCACTTCGGGGTGCTCAAGCGGACGGGTGAACCCCACGATGTCCGCACGATTGGGGTCATCGTACTCGCGTACCGCGATCGGCCCACAGTTGGTGCACCAGGCCTCGACCATCAGGCCGTCCCCGATCACCATTGCCATATGACCGGGTCCCGGCGGTTCTCCGGCGCGGGTCACATCGAAGAAGACCAGGTCACCCGGTTGTTCCTCACCCTGAGGAACCTCCGGACCGAACTTCCACTGGTCCTGGGAAACCCGTGGAACCGTCACCCCGATGCTTTCGTAGGCCTTCATCGTCAGTCCGGAACAGTCGTATCCGTCCGGCCCGGTCCCGCCCCAGATATAGGGCTTGCCACGCTGGTCGAGGGCCCAGTCCACGACCGCCTGGGTCAGGTCGTCCGGCGCCTGACCGATCGGCACTCCGTCCTCGTCCAACTCGCAGAGCACCGCGGTCCGGATGGAGTTGGAGGTGTTGAAGTCGCCGTCGGCGTACCGCTCCGCCCACTCCAACACGTCGTCCACGTACCACCAGGCGCGGTTGTAGCCGAAGATCGCCTGCCGGACGTCGTCCTCGAGGCCGTGCGCCAGGAGGTAGTCGGCGGCCGCCGGGATGGCGTCGGCCGGGTCGTAGACGTTGACGATGCCGTCGTCGTTGCCGTCCACTCCGTAGCCCAGCTCCGGTCGCTCGTCGACCGGCTGGATCGGCTCACCGCCCCAGCTGTTCCCGGCCGCGGACCCGTCCAGCGATCCGAACTGCATGGGACCGGAGGCGCCCCAGTCGTTGTGGCCCTCGGTGATCCCCGGGCCCTCCCAGCGCCCGTGATGGGACTCCACCTGGCCGATCCCCGCCAGGATGTTCCACGGGATCCCCCGGTCCTCCCCCGCCTCCTTGTACAGCTCCAGGTAGTTCTCCGGGATGGTGTCCATCGCGTAGGCGCTGCTGTCCGGTTGGTCTGCGTCGGCGTTGGGCGCGCACACCACTCCGGAGGCCAGCCAGGAACCCACCTGGGTGCTGGTGGTGAGCGCCGGGATGACCATGAGGGTCAGGAAGACCAGACCGGCCACACCGACGGCCGCCAGGACGGCGACTCTGGTCAGGCAGGAACCCGTTCGTTCGTTGGGGGCCGCGGTACGAAGAGCGGAGATCAAGCGTTCACTCCTCCCCGAACTGTCCTGCGTCGGCAGGTTGGAAGTCGAAGACCGCCCAGGTTCCGCCGTCGCGGACGAGGGTGACGGCGAAGTCTCCGAGGTCCTCGTCGAACTCGGAGGCACCCGTCTCGGTGATGGACTGCGCGGTGACCACGAAGGTGATCGAGTCCGTGCCGAAGGTCCGGATCTCCTGGACCTCCGCGCGCCCCTCCGCGACCGCCTCGGCCTCGCTCATCTCCGCCCAGAAGGCACCGACCCGGTTCGCGTCGGAGAGCACCTCCGCGTACTCGTCGGTCGCCAGGGCCTCCATGGAGGCGTAGTAGGCCTCGGGGTCCCGCGAGTAGTCGATGGTCCCGTAGGCCTCAGCGAAGGCCTGTGCGGTCGCTCCCGCCGCCTGAAACTCCTCCTCGGAGAAGGGGAACCAGCCGAGGACGTCCAGGTCCTCGGCGGCGGTGGTCGGGATCGGGCTGGGCGGGACGGTGGCCAGGGAACCCGGGTTGGAGGAGGGGGGCTCCCCCTGGGCCGAACCGGGATCACGGGGTGGACCGCCGGGATCCTCCGCCGGGTCGTCCCCGAACCCGCCGAGGCTGAAGTAGATCCCGAATCCGGCCAGGGCGGCGATCAGGCCGATGACGACCAATCGCTGGGTGCGTTCGGGGAGAGGGTTGGGCATGGTGGTCGGTTGCCTTGTCGTCTGCTCTGTGACCGGGTCACTGGTCGTCGTTCAGCCAGAAGGGGACGTCACGCTTACGATCCCGGGTGTTGGCCGCGCCGCCTTCCCCCCAGAACGGGGTGATGGGGGCGTTGTCCTTGCTCTTGCCGGAACCGGTCAGCCAGCCGCCCTCACCGTCGCCCCGCCTGCCGCGATCTGCGGGGGCCGGACGTGCTGGCCGCTGTGGGGCGGGGCGCTCGCGCTTCTCCTTCGGGCCGCCCCAGCGCGAACTCCGGCCGCCGAGGTTGCCCTGTGCCGGGGTGTCCTCACGCCCGTTGAAGATTCCTCGCCCGGTGCTGGGCTCGGGGCGATCCGCGCTCGCCGCGCGGGAGTGGCTCGTTCCGCCCCCGAACACGCCCCCACCGGAGCGGGAGTCGGAGCCGCCTCCGCCGTTGCGGTTCGCACCACCGCCTCCGCCACCGGTGCCGAAGACGGCGGCCCATCCGCTGTCGCCCGTGCCGGTGTAGCCGCCAGCGGGCCGGGGCGGGATCGCTCCGCCGCTGCCGGCTCCGCCCGCACCACCACTCCCGGAGAGACTCGGGGCCTGGTCACCGTTGCGGGAACCGGTGGTCGGGCGCGGAGCACCAGCCCCACCACTCCGACTGACGTTGAGCGGCGGAGCGTTGTCGTTGCCCCGGACCCGCCCGTAGCCGCCGACTCCACGGACACGAGCGCCCTCGGCACGGGCGCTGCCGCCCTCGGGGACCTCCTCCGGGGCTTCGGTGGCCCCCGGAGCCGTGCCGCCCCCAGCGGGAACACCTGCCGCCGCACCCGCGATCATGCCGCCCCGGCGACGGCCCCAGTTCTGTGTCTTGAGGTAGGCGACCGGAGGAAGCACCATCGCGCTCTTGTCCAGCGCCTGGCTGCGAGCGGCGTCGGTCACGATGCGCGAAGTGAAGGTGTTCGCGTTCACCGAGGCGAAGAGGTAGGCGAACGTCTTCCGGTAGATGAAGAGCGCCAGAGTGAACAGGGCGAGCAGGATCATCTGCAAGCCCCACCCGAGCGGCGTCGACATGACCATTCCGTAGCTCATGACCAACAAGGCGATCAACAGAACCACGAAGATCTGTTTGAGCAGGAAACCGACCATGAGCTCCACCCACCTGAGCAGCACCATCCGCCCATATCCTGGATGGATACCGATAAGCAGGAAGACCGGGGAAAGCATGAAGAGCAGCATGAAACCGATCTTCAATACAATGAGCGCCACTGAACCGGCAAGGATCAGACCACCCGCGAAAAGGGAAGCGAAGAGTGCCAGAGTCGCAACCCCAAGACGACTGCCCTGGTCATCGCCAGAGAACAGCGGGTAGACACTCGGGTAGGAGGTTTCAATGCTCGACGCAATCTCTTCATAGGATTCCTGTTTCGCAGTGATCAGAGCATTGGCCTCGATGTCACCATCGGCGATCTGCTGCTGCTCGATCCTGCTGATCCCCTGTGCGGCGATGAGATCACCCGCGTGGTGCATCGCGGCGTTCTCCGCGATCTCTCCGCTACCGAATTGACCCGCCGTCCACGGCTGACACACCAGGCTCGACCACATCATGTCCGCGTTCCTGCGGACCTGGAAATCAGCCTCGGACTCCCAACTGGCACGTTCCGGAGGCTCAGCACCGGCGGGACAGGAACCCGAGCCTCCACCATAGGGAACCTGTCCCACCGCGCTCGTCACCAGTTGCGTCCCGGAGTTGACCAACGTGCTCCCCAGACCCATTACTTGGGAAGGATTGACGAGGATCCACATTCCGAGCGCGGTTGCCGCGACCATCCACACGGATGACTCGATTGTCAGTGTCATCCGCTTGCGAATGAGCCCATACCATCCAAGCCAAATGGCTCCAAGGATCACGATGGTGGGGATGAGCGGACGCCAGATCCCTTCACGCAGGGCAACAATGACGTTTTCAACGGTCTCGGTGAAACTGGACAGGAGTCCGTCCGACGTGGCCGCCTGGTAGACGGTGATGGTGGACTGGTTGATGGTCTTCGACAGGTCCCAGGCGGAATTGGCGATGGTGGCCTGAGCGCCCAGTCCCATCTTGTCCACACACGACTCGGTGATCATGTGCCACTGCTGACCGGCGGTCCCGTACTGGCCGTACATGCTCGCGTCGGGAGGCATGCCGTCAGGGGAGCCCTCGATCGCCGACTGCGACTGCGGCGGAACCAGGAGGCCGTCCGAACCACTGCCAGCGGACTCCGGGAGCGGCGCCGGGTTACCCGCGCACATGGGGTTCGCCTGTGCGGAGCTCAGTGGGATGAGGATGAGTCCGCACAGCATCAGGAACGTCATCAGGATGCGTCGCCAACCCCGCCGGTGGACGTGCTGATGCCTCATCTGCTGAGCTCCTGCGTCGTGGTTCGTGCGGGAAAATCGTTGGCAGACACCAGGGCCTCCCGACCGCGCACGCACCGCCGCACCGTCAGGCGGGCGACCGCGCGCGACCACAAGGCCCCCGCATGTCTTTACCCCATC
Source organism: Nocardiopsis sp. iso_238 (assembly GCF_056173325.1). NCBI lineage: Bacteria > Bacillati > Actinomycetota > Actinomycetes > Streptosporangiales > Nocardiopsidaceae > Nocardiopsis > Nocardiopsis sp. iso_238. Next base: position 5,176,525 of record NZ_CM149668.1, read on the forward strand.
CTCTATGGTGCGCCATCACCGGGTTGGGAGATGGCTGCAACGCGACCGGTTTTTCGGTCTGTGCCCCGGAACAGGCCGGAGACACGTGACCAAAGGGGTGCGTTCTCCTCGTTTGCGCAGGTAACGGGCTTCCAAGGCGGGCCGTAACACCCAAAAACCTCAAGGCCACAATTTGCTCACCAGATGTGGACTATGAGGGGCGTCACAGAACCTTTCGCCGTCAAAAGTGGACATACGACAACCAAGCGGACTGAGACCCGGTACCGCCCCGGCCTTCCGCAGAACCCACAGCCCCTATTGGAGAAGGACCGAAACGGAGGGCCTCGCACCCCTTCCCACCCCCACCCCGGCCCACCTCCCACACGCGAGGTTCGGGGATCCGGCCCCCTGAAGCACCGGGCCCCCTGGAGAACTGGACTCCGACTCAGCTTGACCCTCACGCGGCGTGAGACTTGACGATGGTCCACATGAGCGAGAACTTCACAGCTTTCAGCATCAGCCCCGTCCCGCAGCCCGGGCCCGACACCGCGCCTCCGGAACTCTTCCGGGGCATCTACGGCATGCCCATGTTCGTGACCGCGCCGACCAGCGACCTGGCGGCCTCCACGGAGTTCTGGACCGAAGGGCTCGGCTTCTTCGACCTCTTCACTGTGCCCGGCCAGGTCACGCACCTGCGGCGCTGGGCGTTCCAGGACGTCCTTCTCGTACCGGGAGAACGCCCGACCGAGACCCAGGCGTCGAGTGTCACCTTCTCCTGTGTACTGAACCAGATCGACGGGATCGTGGCCGCGTGCGAGAAGCTTCGTCCCGGTTCCACCAGCGGGCCCCGGCAGATGCCGTGGGGCACGATCGAGGTCGAGGTCACCACCCCGGAGAACACCCGGGTCATCATGACCGCGGCCCGCCCGTTCGACCCGAAGAGCCCCGAAGCCGAGTACCTGAGGAAGTCGGGCTTCGACCTCCCTGAGGTCTCCGAAGCCTGATCCGCAACACGTAACCGGGGGCGTACGGCCAGCGGCCGCACGCCCCCTCACGCATTCTCCAGGCGCCAGGTCCACCCCGCGAACAACGAGGTCAACCACCTCAAGACAATGGGACCTACCCTCGTTTGAGGGCCAAAACTGAAGGATGCCCGTCGGCACGATAATATTCCTCCGAAGAGATCCTATGCCCATCGCCGCGAACATCCCCCTGAATATCGACAAGGACCACGGGGCCGTGGATTTCCACAGAAAGGAATCAGTATTATGCAGGCCGAGGAACCCCTGCCACTGGAATCCTTTCTGAAGGACGTCAAGGACCTGTCCCGCGTGGACTGGCCTGACATCTGGCGAGGCCCCCCGGAGCCCGGCCTGCCCGGATTCGACGCGTGGTGCTCCCGTTACGACTGGCGGCCTCAGACCGTCGAGCGGGAACTCACGGTGGTCACGAGGCACGGAAGCCAGATCACGCTGGCCTCCAACGGAAACTGGGGTCCGGTGAACGCGGTGAGATTCGACTGTTCACCGGCGGAGGTCAGGACGTCCGAGGCTCACGAGAAGAGGGCAGTGGTGGAGCGGGGCATCACGGAGTGGAAACGGTTCGGCAAGCTCATCTCCCACGTCTGGGGAGAGCCGACCTGGACCGGAAGTGCGGGGGACGGCGATTTCCCTGACTCTCCGGTATCCGGCCCCTGGAGGAAGCCCGAATCCTCCTCCGACAACCCGTTCCGGGTCACCTTCTGGTCGCCGCCGCGCGGTGGAGGCGGTCCCGTCGTGCTGCTCACCCTGGTGGTACCCCGGTTCACCTGGGAGGCCGACAACCTTGCCGCCGCGCTGCTGAACGTCTCCTTCCACCCTCCGGCGTCGGGTGACACGCATGGTTAGCCCTGGAAGGCGAGGGCTGACCCGCGAGGAGTGGGCGGACGCGCGGAGGATCGAGTCCTCCTACAACTCCGTCTCCTCGGGCGAACTCGAACGCGCCGCGGAGAGGCTGGTCAGTGACTGCCGCAGGGCTGGCTACGTCACACACGGGAATCCCGACATCGCGGGGTACCTGAACGACTACGCCGCCAACAACCCGGTGGACGGGGCCAGGGGAAAGGACTTCGCGTTCTGGGCCTTCAGATCCTCGCCCGACGCGTCAGGTCCCCCCGTCGGCAGCCACTTCCAGGCCAAGGCCTGCGCCAGGACTCGGGGCTACCAGGTCCTCTCGGAAACCTCCGCAGGCAGGCGCCTGGACGGCTACAGGCTGCACGACGACCATGTCGTCCAGTATCTGAAGTCGGAATACGGAGTCCCCACCACGGTCACCACGGCGAGCAGGAACAAGGCGCGGACCGAGCTCTCCGCCTCCATGGCCCGGGCAGCCGAGGGAAGGGTTCGCGTCTTCGCCCCTCAGATACACCCGGGAAGCGCCCTCGCGAAGACCGAGCTGCCCGCTCTCATCCGGAACCCGAACGTCGGGCTCGAGAACATCGAGTTCGTCACCGAGTTCCCCGAGCAACCGCACCTACCGAAGAGTCTGAACCGGTTCCTGGCCCACGACGCGGTACGTGCTCAGGTGACGCTGGACGACTACCGCGCGAGCAGCCCGAGCCCGAGGGCCCTGGCCGACAGACTGGACGGCATCACGCTCCCGCCCCGACTGCACGCCGAGCGGGACCGGGAGACAGCGGCGCTACGGAGGGCCTCGTCCTTCGCTGACCTGAAGGCACGCGCCACCCCTCCGGCTCCGGCGGCCACCGCGGGTACGGACCCGACCCGTGCGGCGAAGGATGCGATGACCCAGGCCCCGCGCGGCTCTGCCCCCACCGCCACGCCCCCCAGCACCGGGCGCTCCGCCACGAGGAAGCGCCTGCTCTCGCTCGCCAAGGGCGGCTCCACGGTGGCCAAGAGCACCGTCAAGCTGGCCAAGATCATCGACGAGGCCGAGTCCACCGACACCCCTGAGGACGACGACGGCCCGGATGTGTAGGAACCGCGTCCCAGGGCCGGCACCCGCCAGGGTGTCCCAGCGCCGCTCACGGCACGGAACCGACAGCTGAGGGGCGTGCGCCGACCGGCCACACGCCCCTCATCCGCTCCTCCGCGGATTCCTCCGCCCCGGGAGCCTATTCCTGTTCGCGCATCACGTTGGCCATCGCCCGGTCGAACTCACCGCGGCCCAGGTCCGTCCAGTTGTCCCGCTCCGCGAGGAACTCGTAGAACGCCCCGTGCACCTGGAACCCGTGCAGGTCGGCCAACTGCTGGGGGTCCTCGGCGTACACCCGCTCCTGACCGTTGTCGTTGGCCTGCTGGAGCCGTCGCATCGCGTCCGACTCGTCCTGGTGGGAGATGAAGACCCGCGAGCCGTCAGCGCTGCGCAACGAGCCGTCCCGGCCCGTCGAGAAGTGGTCGCCGTCCTGCTCCATGTAGTACCGCGCCAGCTTGTACGCCTCGATGATCTGACTGTCCAACGTGCCGTCCAACGCCCCCGCGTGCGGGCGCTCCGGGTCGGAGGAGAAGTTGACCAACATGTCCCGGCTGACGGTCCTGTTCGCGTAGCGCATCGTCCGGAAGTCGTCCATCCGCGCCTGCTGGATGTCGACGAGCTGCTGCAGGGACTCGTCGAACTCCCAGTCGAGGTCGTCCAGGCCGAGGTCGTCCTGGAGGTCCTCCGGGTTGACCTCCTCGGACGCGCCCATGCCCTGTTCCTCGGCATACTCCTCGCCGCGGGCGGCGTCCACCAGCTCCATGACCTCGTTGGCGTAGGTGTCCGGATCCAACCTGGAGACGTCCACCGGGGACAGGCCGTGTGCCTTCTGGTACTTCTCACGGCACGCCACGGCCAGCTCGGCCTGCTGCATGCGCTTGGCCAGCATCGACTCGAAGTCGGGCTGGTTCATCCGCACGTCGAAGTCCAGCGCGCTGGACAGCGTGGGGATGGTCTGGAGCGTGTAGTCGTGGCCGGGGTGCACGATCGTGTCCCTGAACAGCCGCCAGCTCATCGGCAGGATCATCTCGTTGCGGTTCCACACCGGCGAGTCGCCCGCACGGAAGACGATCGAGTTCCGTTCGGAGATGAAGGCCAGGTCGTTGTAGGAGATGACCGGTTCCTCCTTGGTCGCCATGGTGTAGGAGACCTTGCCCTCCACGTTCGAACCCTTGAGCAGCTTCCCCTTGTCCTGGGTCACCGTCTTGGAGTCCATGTAGGTGGTGTGGCGCTTGCCCGACATCTTCTCCAGCGTCTCGAGCATCGAGTCGTCGGTGCTCTTGAGGAAGACGATGTTGGAGGTGTTGCCCTGGACGATCTTGTCCACGCTCTCGCCGTAGACCTCGCGCAGCTGCTGGAGGGTCTGGAGGATGAGCGTGAACTGCTGGTCCTGGCCCAGACCGATGGACAGCATCGTCTCGAAGCCGGAGATGCCGTGCCCCTCGGACTGGAGGTTCCCCAGCTCGTCGAGCATGAACCGGGTCTTGTACAGCGGCTTCTGGTTCTCCTTGGTCATGTACGACTTGTCGAAGTTGAGGTCGACGAGCTGCTTGATCAGGATCAGGATCAGCTTGGCGTACTTCATCAGGTGCGGCGGGGTCACCAGGAAGACCGCCTTGGGCTGCTCCGAGTAGCGCACCATCGTGTTCGTGATGGCGTTGGCCTGGCCCATCTCCTTCTCGGGCAGGTCCCCGGTGATGTTGGTCAGCCGCATCTGCGGATAGGTGGTCCGCCCCGGCGCGAACGAGCCGTCGTCGTTCCTCTTCAGCTCCAGCAGGATGCCGTTGCGGACGATCTTCTTGCCGGTCACCGGGTCGGTGACGAAGAACCTGCCGTTGAGCGAGGTCTGGTAGTCCTTCGTGAACCGGAAGTAGAAGGTGCGGATCAGCATGCCGGTCTGGGGGTTCAGCAACCGCAGCCGCACGTGCGCGACGTCCCTCGGGAACTTGCCCTGGAAGTAGAAGCGGGCCCAGCCCTCACGGGAGACGATGTCGTCGTGCTCGAAGTCCTGACCCAGCGACTCCGTGAACCCGGCGTCCGCGAAGGCGTCCCACCTCGCCTGGGCACCGATCAGGTGGTCGCGCTTGAGGTAGTTGGTCGCGAACCGCACGCCCATCCGCCGGGGGAAGCTCAGCCCGCCCAGGTCCGTGTTCTGGCTGGGGGTGCCCGAAGTGAGCGTGGAGATGGTGGGGTCGGTGAAGAAGCTCATCGCGGTGATCGCGATTCCGTACACGGACGCGAGCATCTTCTCGGCCGCGCCCATGGCCCGCAGGGCGTTGTCGGCGTTGCCGACCAGGGTGCGCATCGAGTTGGGCGGGAGTCCGTTGGTGGCGTTGAAGAACAGGGTGAGCATGTCCAGCTCCTCCTTGCCCTCCCACAGGAACTCGCGGCGCTGGGCCTCCTCCATCTCGGAGACGGCCTCCTCCTCGCGGAACGTGCCGTCGTCCGGGCTGCCGTACTCGCCGTTCTGCGCCTTCTCCTCGACCGCGGTGACCGGGTTCTTCACCTTCTTGGCCGAGAGCTGCACGAACAGCTGGTAGCAGTTGTACAGCGTGACCTTGCCCCACCGCTCGTCGAGCTTGGTCTCCAGGACCTTGGGGTCCATGTTCACCCGGGCGGCGTAGTCGCGGAGCTCGCGCTCCTCCTCCAGGTAGTAGTCGATGAGGCCGTAGGCGGCGCGCTTGAAGGCGTTGTTGGCGGCGTTGGGCCACACCGGGTCCTCGCCGCCGTCGAGCGGGAAGAAGACGTCGGCGATGTTCTCGATGTACATCGCGCACTTGGTGGAGTCGCCCTCACGGGCGGCCTCCGCAGCCATGCCGAGCGGATTGTAGATGTCCGTCTTCATGGCGTTGATGAGGTTGAACTGCACCACCTGGAAGCCGCGCATGGTGGCCCGCACGTAGTGCTTGACCAGCAGCTCGCCCTTGGGGTCGTTGATGACCATGTTGTTGGGGCGCTTTTCCCGCAACCACATGTCGACCATCGGCTCGATGTAGGTCTGGCCCTTACCGGCCCGGGTGATGGCCAGCACCATGGTGTTGACCGGGGCGGTGTCCACGATGAACGCACCGGCGGGGCGCTGCACCTCGTACTCGGGGAAGGTCCAGTCGTCGTTGATCATGTCCGCGACGGTCTTGTACCGACCGAGCTTCTCGCGGTCCTTGCCGTCGGGGTTGTAGGGGATCCCGGTCGTGTCGAACCGCTTGCGGAGCGACTTGTCCTTCGGCAGGCCCGAGGCCTCGAAGAGGTCCTCACCGAACCTCTCGTCGATGAGCGGCTTCTTCTTGGTGATCGCCCGGGCGTCGTCGTCGAGCAGGATCTCGCCCTTGAGGTACTCGATGTCCCCGTCGGAGTCGAGGATCTCCTCCTGGGCGCGCTGGGCGACCGGGACCTGCTTGAGTCCCTTGTTGGTCATCATGACGTGACTGATCATCGAGTTGGGCTGCACCGCCGAGTGCGCGCCGGCGTCGGGGAACCAGTCGAACTTGCGCACGATCTCCTGCGGCAGGGCGATGTGCTGGTCACCGGTGTACTGGTTGATGTCGCTGGTGTCGTGCAGCAGGTTCTGGGAGTCCCGTTTGCGCATGAGCAGCAGGTAGACCAGGCCGAACGCGAGCAGGCCCGCGCCGGGAGCGGCACTCAGCTTGAGCAGGGTCGGGCGGACCAGCCAGCCCAGGGGGGTGCTGGGCACGCCGGCGCGGTCGGCGTCGAGCTCCGCCTGCTGCGCCTCCATGTCGTCGAGCACCCACTGGGGTGTCTCCTCCTCGGCCGCGGCGCGGGTCTCGTGGCACGGTTGGCCGGGGAGGGCCTCCCCGGCCTCGTCCAGCACCCGGAAGCAGACCTGGGTGGTGGACACCTGTTCGCGCTCGACGTACTCGGGTGCGGTCGGAGCGTTGAGCGTGCTGCTCACGGTGTCCACCGCGTACTCGCCCACCGACCACAGGGACCACACCAGCCCGACGATGACCAGGCCCGCCGCGGCGGCGAGGACGGTGCCCGACGTACGGGTCTTCTTGTGCTCGATCTTGGATCGTTCGAGCTGCTGGGACTCGTAGACGTCGCGGTTGGCGATCGTCTCCTCGGTCTTGCGTGAGGAGAGATTGTCCCAGGCGTCCGCCTTGGGGCTGGAACTCCTCCTGGCCATGGTGCGACCTTTCCTTGATGCGTGCACTCGACGTGGCCCCGGGGCGGGCCCTGGTCCGTGCGGTCATGCGGGCCCGGGTGGGGCGTTGAAGCGGGCGTCTACTGGTCGAACCACACCGGGAGGGCCATCGCGCTGCTGCCGAACGTGTTGAACCCGATCCACCAGCCGAGGATGACTCCCACGCCGATGGCCGCCAGTGAGACCACGGCCATGAGCACGAAGAGGATCTTGTTGGCCCGCCGCTGGACCTGGTTGGCGCGGTCCAGCTCCTCGATGCTGGCCTGGTTGGCGCGGTTCACCGCCATCAACTGGTTGGCGTACTCCTGGTGCATGGTGTCGGTGAGGCCGCGGGTCCGATCCGCCAGACCGGTGTACATCTGGTTGTTGGTCTCGGCCTTGTGCTGCCACTCGAGCTCGCGCTCCCGTATCCGCGCCTCGGCGTGCTCGCGGGTACGCTCCAGCTCGGCCTTGACCGCGTTCAGTTCGCTGGTGAGCCTGCGCGTCTGCGCCTCGTGCTCGGACTTGAGCTCCGCCGTCCGCTGGGCGTTGGAGGACTGCATCTTCTCGATGCTGTTGTCCAGCCGCAGCTGCACGGCCAGGGCCTCGGCACGGGCGATGTCCTGCTTGCGGTTGTCGTCGATGTACCGCGTCAGCCTGGCGTTCCACTGGGTGAGCAGTGCGGTCTCGGCCTCGCGCTGGGCGGCCTCGCGCTCGGAGAGCAGCTGGAAGGCGCGTGTGGCGCCGAGCTGCATCCGCGTGTGCGCGTCCTTGCGGCGCATCTCCAGCACCAGCTGGCGCTGGTGGACGTGGCGCTCCTCGTTGCGGTGCTCGATCTCGGGAGCGACGTCGGCGATCTTGCGCTCGAACTCCGGCCGGGCCCGGTCCCAGAACACCTGCCGGGCCTGGGCCGCAGCGAGCTCGGCCCGCTGGTCGGCGTCCTCCTCGTAGCGCCGGGTGATCTCGGAGCGCTGGTTGCTGACCTCCTCGGGGGCCCTGGTCTTGAGCTCGCGGTACTCCCGCTCCGTGGCGGCCGCGAGCCTCTGGTAGACGGAGCCCTCGCGCTCCTCGTCCACCTCGCGCATGACCGACTCGGCGTGCAGGCTCATCGTCTCGACGAAGAGCCTGCGCAGTTCACCGCGGTGCTTGTGGTGGAGTTTGGCCAGTTCGGCGTTGGCCTGCTTGGCCAGCTGGTGGACCTGTTCACCGAGCCAGTCGGTGGGCTTGTCCGTGACCGGGTCGTCCAGGTCCAGGAGGACCGCCGGGGCCTTGGTGTCGAAGGTGGCCTCGAACTCGTCGAGGGTGACGTCGAGGTCCAGGTCCCCGGTCAGGAAACGCCGTGCGATCGTCGCGCGCACCTCGTCCTCGGTGAACTCCCGGTCCCGGTGCTGTTCGGCGTACTCCTCCCAGGTCGCGGTCTCCTCGTCCTCCTCTTCCTCGACCTCCTCCTCGTACTCGAACCCCTCGTCGAACCCTCCCGCGTCGTCGTCGCGGAAGTCCTCGGGGTCGAGTATCCCCAGGTCCTCGTCGGTCTCCTCAGCGAATACGTCGTCGGCCTCCTCGCTGAACATCAGCGAGTCCTCACCGCCCTCGGAGGGTCCGTCGGCGGGCTGGGGGTGGCCGAAGCCCTCGTTGGCCTCGGGAGGCAGAGCACCGGGAAAGGGACCGGCCCCGGTGGGAGCGGGTGCTCCGAAGCCGCCGCCCACGCCAGATTGGGGGGCGGCCGGGGGCGGCGCGGGGTTGTAGGCGAGGGGTGCGGAGTTGGGGCCGGTGCCGTACGCCGGTGCGGCGTTGGGACCCGTGCCGAACGCGGGCGCCGCGGGGTTCGGGCCGGTGCCGTACGCCGGAGCCGCATTGGGACCCGTGCCGAACGCGGGCGCCGCGGAGTTGGGGCCGGTGCCGTACGCCGGTGCGGCGTTGGGACCCGTGCCGAACGCGGGCGCCGCGGAGTTGGGGCCGGTGCCGTACGCAGGAGCGGCGTTGGGACCCGTGCCGAACGCGGGCGCAGTATTCGGCCCCGTACCGAACGCCGGTGCGGCGTTGGGACCCGTGCCGTGCCCGGTGGCGCCCGCGGGACCCATGGGGGCGACCCCGGTGTCGGCGGGTGCGTCGATGGCCTGGGTCCAGGCCCACACGTGCGGCAGGTACTCGGACATACTGCGGTTGCCGTGGGCGACGGCCACCGCGTCAGCGTAGGTGACCGGCTTGTCCTTGACGGGGTTGACCGTCAGCTCCGTGCCGTGCTGGCTCGGGCTCAGCACCATCCAGAAGTAGGTGGCGTTGGTGAGCAGCGAGTACTCCTCCATACGCTCCAGCGTCTGGGGGGTGGGGATGATGCCCAGGATCTCCTCGTCGAGGAGGGCCCTAGTGGTGATGGCCTGGATGAGGTCGTGGTTGATGAGCTCGATGAGCGAACCCTTGGCCTCGTCCCGCTGCTGCTTCTTGCTCAACCCCCCGATCTCGGCCACCGGCAGGGCGAGGGCCACCCAGGAGTTGTTGCCCGGCAGGGAGAAGCGTTCGTTCTGCCTGAGCAGATCGACGGCGGCGTTGACGGCGCTCTCCCGCACCACGCTGGCCAGCATCTCCTCGGGCTTCCTCCGTTTGCGGCGCTTCCTGCCGTCACCGCTCGGCGGAGCGGAGGCCGCCTCCGTGTTCTCCGAGGACGTGCCGTCGTCCGCCCCCTGCTGCCGCATGTTGTCCATGAGTCCCATCGGCACACCCTCTCCCGTTCCTGTACTGAATCAACGAATCGATTTTTTCAACCAAGTGAAAACAGTGGCCTTTCCGGCGCGGGAAACCCCCGCAGCCCGGGCCGTTTCCTATCGGGCCGCAGTCACCTCGACATAGGAATCACTCTTACGCAGTCCCTTGTTCTCACTGCGCATCATGCCGCGCACGTCCACCCGCAGAACCCGTTCGTAGGGGTGGGCGTTGATGAATGCGGCCAGGGAAATGGTGACCTCGTCGGTCATCTTCGCGATGGCCGCACGCGCGCCGCCCGCGTTGGAATCGGTGTCGGCGTGGTCGTCGATCAGGTACTGGAGCACCCGTTCCGCGATCTCGACCCGGACCCCGTGCTTGACCATGATCTCGCGCCGCATCTCACGGAGCCTGTTCTTGACGATCTTGCGCTGGGTCTCGCGCGAGAGCGGCTGGAAGGGGACGATCGCGTCGATACGGCCCAGCAGTTCGGGCGGGAACTTGTTGTCGCCCTGAGTGGTGGCGATGGAGCGGCGGATCTCCTTCATCTTCTCCACCAGCTCCTTTCCCGATCCGGTGTCGTCCTCGTTGTACTGGGCGATGGTCTCGTAGATCTCGGAGCCAGCGTTGGTGGTGAGCACGATGTAGGTGTTCAGGAAGGACACCTGGCGGCCGTTGTCGTTGGTCAGCCTGCCGTCGTCGAGCACCTGCAGCAGAACCCGGGTGATCGCGGAGGCGGCCTTCTCGATCTCGTCGAAGAGCAGGACCGCGTGCCCGAGGTCCCACACGCGTTTGGTCAGTTCCGAGCGGAACAGGTCCAGGGACTCCTCGCGGGCGAACTCGGACATGTCGAACCGGATGAGGTGGCGCTGGTCGTCACCGAACAACAGCTTCGCCAGCTGCTTCGTGAGCTCCGTCTTTCCCGTACCGGTGGAGCCGGTGAGCAGGAAGGAGGACATCGGCTTGGTCTTGTCGTTCAGGTCCGCCACGCACAGCTGCAGCCTCTTGGCGACCACGCTTGTGGCGAAGTCCTGGGAGAAGACCGCACTGTCCAGCTGTTGCTTGATCTTCACCGCGTCGACGCTGAAGGCCACGTTGACGTTGGTCGACTCCATAAGGACGTCGGCCAGCAGGGCGCGGTCCATCGGGCGCCCGCTGTGCCGGTGCCAGCCCACCATCGAGTCGAGCACGAGGATCGACTTGCGCGGCTGGGTCGAAGCCGGGATGTACCGGTTGGTGTACTCGTAGATCAGCTCGAAGAGGTGGTCGTCGTAGAACTGGTTGGCCACGCCGTACCGCCGGGCCATCCCCTTGAGGATCCGGACCGTGGTGCTCTGGTCGGGCGGGTTCACGTTGATGCGCTGGAGGCGTTCCATGAGCGGTTGGTTCGGCGCCACGAACTTGTGGAACTCGTCGAACGTCGTGGCCGCGATGACCCGGATACCGCGCGCACCCGAGGCCGCCAGCACCGGCTTGAGCGCCTCGACGGAGGCCGCGCTCAGCTGCACCACCTGGTGGAACTCGTCGATGAACAGCACCAGCTCGACCTGTTCGTCGTTGCTGAACAGCTCGGCCTCGTCGAACAGGCCCTTGAGCAGCGCGGCCATTTCGTCGGGGGTGCTCAGACCGGCGATCATCCGGGCCAGATCCACTTCCAGGTACAGCCGCTTGGTGTCCGCCGTCATGGCCGCCTGGACCAGGGCGGTCTTTCCCGACCCGGGGGGAGCGAGCAAAAGGGCGTTGCACAATTCGGGGCGGGACATGGCGGCCATGAGCTGGGAGATCTCACGTTCTCGACCGACGATCTCACGCTCGGCGGCCTTGAGTGGATCACTGTACTTGGCCAGCTTCGGGTAGAGCTCGTTGAGGTCCTCAGCGAGGGAACCGTCGGACCGGGTGAACAACCAACACCACCTTCTGTGGGAGAGAAGGTTACGGCTTCGTCTCGATGCCGCTCAATTTGTGCTCATAAATCAGCAATATCCTAGCACGCAGCACCCCGACAAGGACCAACGGGATTCCCTGTTTGAGGCGACCGTAAATGCCGCCGGGGGTCGCCTTCCAAACGGAGGGGAAGGCGACCGCACCCATGCGCGAAAGACGCGAGAAGAAAGCACGGGGCCGTACCCGGAACCGCCGAGTCGAGTTCCGGATTCCGCGATAGCCGACCGGCCCCGCGCGCTTAGTCCGTACGGTTCTCCCGTCCTCGCCCCCCGGCACCGGTCCTAGTCGTCGTCCAGGTCGAGAAAGCCGTCGGGGTCGCCACTGCTCCCGGCGACGTGTCCGGCACCGTGCCGGCCGGTCGGGGCCCCTCGCTCCGGGCCCGACAGCGCCGCCGCCACACCCGGATGGATCCTCGACCGCAGCATCCCCTCGGGGCTGTCCTCGACGTAGTCCACTCCGGGTCGCAGGGTGGCCTCCTCCGCGCGGCGCTGGGCCCGCACCTCCTCCAGGACACGGTCGAACACCCCTCCGGGGACCTGGTTCACCGCGCTCGGACCCGAGCCCTCGTCACGGCGTCCGGGACCCGTCTGGCCGCGTTGGACCACGTCGAACTCCTCGTCGGCGAACAGGTCCTCGATCTGCTCCGAGCGCTCGGACACGGCGGGCTGGTTCTCGGCCGCCGCCCACTCGGGCTCCTCCGTCGAGTAGTCGGGGAAGTACTCAGCGAGGGTGTAGCCGCTGTTCCCCTCGTTGAGCTCGGTGTTGTTCTGGTTGCGTACGCCCACGAAGGCCAGCGGCGGCTGATCGATGCGCTCCGGCGCGACCAGGAGGAAGTCGGCTTCGGCGGGCAGTTCCCAGATGATCCCGGTCATGGACTCCGGTACCTGGAAACGGGAACCGAAGTAACCCTTGCGGACCAGTTCGAGCAGCTGGTCGGTGCCGAACTCGTAGAAGGCGTCGAAGTTCGGCTCCGACCCGGAGCGGAACGGCAGCGCGGTGATGCCGTAGGGCAGGGCGACGTCGGGCTGGACCTGGATGAGCTGCCCGCGCAGGTGCAGGTACGGGCGGTGGTTCTGGTCGACGCCGTGGTGGAGGACCGACACCGTCTCCATGCGCACGGAGATCTCACAGGGAACCGCGCTCAGGGTCTCCGTGTCGGCCTCGCTGTCTCGGGCCAGGCGGTGGAGCCACGGGTCAGTGAGCTTCAGGGGTGCGATTTTCACGCGTTCGCCTTTCTTCGGGTGCGGGGGTCACCGACTGGTCGCCTCTCCCAGCAGGGAGCGCCGGGCCTTCGCGGCCAGCCGGTACTGGGCACGCCAGAGCCACCGGGCCACGACCAGCACCAGGACGAAGATCAGACCGATGAGGAACAGGGCGGGCACCAGCCAGTACGTCACCTGCATCTCCAGGGGTGACGCCGGACCGACACCGCTCCCGCCCGACACCATCAGGAAGACGTTCGGGACCACGGTCACCGCGGCGAACATCCCCAGCACGTAGATGGCCGCGACCGCTCCGAACCGGAGGCCGGAGCGCACGACCACCAGCAGCGCCCTCGTCCCCGACCGCCCCAGGCGCGAGCGGATCCGCGCACCCAGCGGCGGCCGTGCCGAGCCGTTCCCGTCGGGCCGCTCGGAGTCGGTGGTCGCTCCTGCGGGGGCCTTCCTGTCCTGTTCCTCGTCCTGCTGCTTCTTCTCGCGTTTGGGCGTCACGACCGAGGCGGACTTCGCCTTCTTCCTGGCCGGCGGTGGAGCGGGGCTCATGAGTGGTTCTCCTGGCGGGGACGGGGGTCGAGGTCTCGGAGTGCCCCGGGGCGGGGCGGGTGTGCGGGGCGCCTCAGGAGCGCTGGGGGGCCTCGTCGGTCCACTGGACGTCGAAGTGGGTCACCATACCCGCGTAGTCGGTCGTCCAGGCCACAGACAGCGTCGCGACAGGGGGTACCGGGTCCTCCTCGTCATGTCCGTCCTCCGGAACGTCGTCGGCGTCGAAGACCTCCACGTAGGCGAAGTAGGAGTAGTCGGCCTTCCTGCTCTCGACCACGACCGGGGAGAACTCCCCCAGGCTGGCCTTCGCGTCCGGGCCCAGACCGGGGACCCCGTCCTCGGCCAGTGCCTGGGCCGGGAGCAGGGACTCCTCCTCGACGGGCACCCTCGGCTCGACCGAGGCGTCGCCCTCCGCTTCCACGACCTCCAGCAACAGCTCGCGCATCCACTCGCTGTCGGCCTCCACGCGTTCGACGCGGACGGACGAGGAGCTCTCCAGCGCCTCGACCCAGCCGGCGCGGTACTCGGCCTGGGCCTGCGCGTCCTCCTCCTGGAGCCCCTCCACCAGTGTCGCGACCTCGGCCCGGTCCTCGTCGTGTCCGGAGGAGGCGGACCACACGGCCAACCCGCCGACCGCCGACAGGAGCACGGCCACGGCCAGGGGCGTCCAGGAGAGGACGAGCCGGATCCTCTTCCGGCGGAGCTCGCGCTCACGCTCGTAGGCCTCGATCTCGGCCAGGCTCATCCCTGGTCACCCCCGTCCTCGTCCCCACCGTCTCCGGTGTCCTCACCGGAGTCCGTGCCGACGCTCTCGTCGTCGGCGTCCTCCTCGTCGTCGCTGACGGCGACAGACCCCAGCACCATCTGGTCGAACTTCTTGACCACCGGGTCGTAGGTCCCGTGCATCCAGGCGACCATCTGGCCGGTCTCCTCGTGGGTCAGGGTCCAGACCATGGGGATCATCCCGTCCCGCTCGAAGACCTTCGCCTCATGAGCGGTCCAGGTGTACTCGGCGACGGCGGCCTCGTCCTCCAGGGCGTCCAGAACCGCCACCTCGGAATGCCACTGGCTCACCGCGTTGAAGCCGCTGTCGTCGCGCACGTGCGCGGCGAAATGCGGGGTCAGATGGCGGCTCAGGCCACCGACACCCTCCTGGCGCAAACCCTCGGCGCAGGCGGTGAGCTCCTCGTTGGTGTACTCACGCGGGTCGGAGGGCCGCTCGTCGAGATAGGAGACGCACTCGTCCCGTTCACCCAACCGGGGCGTCCTCTCGGGCAGCTCGTCCAGGCGCAGCGGCCCGGCGTGCTCCAGGTAGGTGTTCTGCGCCTCGGCCACCGTTTCGCCCACTGTGGTGGCCTGGCTCAGCCAGCGGTTGGCCTCCTCCTCGCCGGGCAGGTCCTCCAGCCCCTGCTCGGCGACGCCGATGTTCCGCTGAGCGTCGAAGCCGTCCTGAGCCTGTTCCTGGAGTTGGCTCTCGTGGTGGGAGCTGATCGCGGCCGCGATGACCAGCAGCACCAGCCCGCCCAGGAGGAACAGCGCGGTGCCCGACCAGTAAACGAAGCGCAGCAGCAGGGTCCTGCATCCGACCTTGGCGCGCCGGGGTGAGGGGCTTTCGTCCGACTCGGCGGAGGAAGCGGGGGCCGTCGAAACAAACGGCGACGTCGAGGGCCTTTCGGACCCTTTTTCACCATCGGCCACGTTGACCTCCTCTCCTCAGTGACCACGAGGTACTTCTTCTCGGAAACAGAATGGCTCTCTCAACCCACACAATAGTGATGAACTCCGCGCCACCGGCACCGGTGGACCCCGGCGCCGACCCACCCGAACCGGATCAGTCGGGACCGGAGGAACGCACCCGGGAGGTCGTGGCGTACCCCTCGAGCTCCGCCACGCCGCCGTTGCCGTCGGTGGTCAACAGCACCGTCGCGGTGCTGAGGGCACTGGCCTCACCGTCGTCGGAGGTGGTCCGCACGTCGACCACCACCAGATAGGCGTACTCGGTGCCCTGAATCGATATCAGGTCGGTTTGGAAACTGTTCACCCGCGAGTCGAGTCCGAGCAGGTCGATGAGGGCGTGTTCCTCTCCCCCGCTTTCGACGTTCACCGGCGCGCTGGGCAGGAACTCGGTCATGAACGCCGAGTCCTCGGGAACCCCGTGGACGTTCGTCATCGTGGTGCGCGCGGCCTCGTACTCGGCATGGCTCTCCCACGTCAGCGCGGTGCCCAGCACCTCCTCGATGAGTGCCTCGTCGTCGGCCAACCGGTGGACGTTCGTGCCCACCACGTCGTCAGCGGCCAGGCGGCCCCTCTCCTCCTGCTCAGCCACCAGCTCGGCCCTGCGGTCGTCGAGCTCGACGATCTGCTGCTCCTGCTCGGCCAGGACGTCCTCCTGGGCGCCACGCGTCAGCGCGAAGGAGACGCTCGCGACGACCAGGACCCCGGCCCCGACCAGGGGAAAGGCATTGCGTTGCAGGAACCCCATCAGTCCTCCTCCCGGTCCGGCCCGCCCGCGGCGCGCTCACCGATCGTGGTCTCACCGACGTAGAGGCTGTGGAACGTCCCCGCGTCGGAGCTGTAGGCGGCCCTGGCCCAGGCGAGCAGGTCACCGCTGGAGGCGTCACGGTTGAGCCAGGCCACGTTCACCGTGCGGGACGATCCGCCCCGAGGTGTGACGGCCACCAGCTCCCAGGAGTTCGCCGTGGGTTCCGCGTAGGTGGTGAGGCCCTCGTCGGCGTAGCGGGTGTACCAGGGGGCGAGCACGTCGATCTCACCGGGACCGTAGAACACGTCCGCTCCCGGGGCGTAGTCCTCCTCGTCCTCGATGATCCGCGCCGACTCCGCGAAGAGGCCGATGAGCTCCTCGCGGTGTTCGCCCACCGGGGCGTAGATCTCTCCCGCGTCCCCGTCCCCGGACAGCTCCTCGTCGTTGAGGTCGGCGAAGATCTCCTGGTAGGTGTTCTGTGCCTCGGCGACCTGTCCGCCCTTCTCCCAGGCCTCCGACACGGACTGCTCCAGCTGTTCCTCGAAGGCCGCGGCGTCGTCCTCGTCCCAGGTCTCGGACTCCAGACCCCGGATGTCCCCCTTGAGCATGGCGATGGACTCCTCGTTGGCCTGGGCCCGGGCCTCCGTGGTGTCGGTGCTGGACGCGGCCAGGGCCCCGAAGCCCATCGCCCCGACCAACAGCGCCCCGCCCAGACCCAACCGCACTCTCCCGCCGAGGTCGCGCTCGGCCTGCTGGGAGGCGGTGCGACGCTCCCCGCGTTCGCGCCTGCGCCCCTGGCGCCGGGCGCGACGCTCACGCAACATCTCCTCCACGTCGTCGCCGGTCATCCTCCGGCGGTTCGGCCGCTGTTTGGCCTCGAACCGGTCGAGGCGTTCCATCACCTCCTCGCGGCTCATCCGGTGCCAGGGCTTCTTCTCCGACCCTTCCGTGGAGGCTCCGTCACCCGACGGGTCCTCGGCTCGGTCGGCACGTTCCCCGTGTTCTTCGTCGGACACCGTCGCGCTCCTCTCCTGGTTCCCGTGTGCCTGTCAGTCGGTCCCACACGGCGCTACTTGAACGGATCCGGCCCCACACTGATGTGCACGTGGTCGACGTGGTTCTGGGTGTTGCTCCCTCGCCCACCCGCGTACCGGGTGTTCTCCTCGTTCCATTCTCCGACGGGGTCGTTTCCGGCCGCCCACTTGCGTTCGTTCCACAGGATTCCGCTGATGTTGAGTTCCTCGGAATTCGCGATGACGAAGTTGACGATGGTGTCCCCCGATCTGCGCATCTCGGCGGAGGGCACCTTGTTGAGCGGAGCCATCATGTAGTCGATGGCCTGACCGTTGTGGTGGTTGCTGCTCGGTTCGTTGCGTTGGCCGCCAGCGGTCAGGAAGAAGCCACCGAACTCGTCCTGGAGGACCTTGTGCATGTCACAGGCGTCCGGGTGCATCCGGCCCAGGGAGTCGCAGGGCACCGTGTCACCGGCCTGGACCACGCTCCCACCGCCCGTGCTGGCGGTACGGCACTCCTGGATCGCGGCGTCGCGACGGTTCTGGTTGGCGTTGCCCACCGACATCGAGGCCTGCTCGAGAATGGAGTCCGCGAGCTCCTCGTCGGCCTCCCAGGACTTCATCTTCGAGAACCACACACGGGAGTTCTGGTAGCGGCTTTCGAGCCTTGGCTGGTTCACGGAATTGTCCAGCGTCAGACCCTCCCATTTCACCATCCAGTCCTCCGTGGCCTGCCTGATCGAGTTGTCGGAGTCCTCGATGAACGCCTTGACGAACCGCACGCGAGTGGGGTCGTCGTCGGTGACCATGAAACTGAGCTGGGTCTCGAGCTCGTACCACTCGCCGTCGACCTTGTCGGCGTAGTCGGTGAGCATCGAGTTGCGACCGTTGGTCCACTGCCCCAGGCCGATGCCCACCAGGTCGATGGCGGGCCAGTCCGCGGCGTAGCCGGCGTCGATCAGCTCGACCTTGAAGCCCTTCTCCTCCGCGTCCTTCGTCCGCGGCCCGACCCGGTAGCGCTCGTTGTAGATCGTCTCGACGGTGGTCGGGTCGATGTAGGACTCCTGCTCGAAGTTGCCGAGGACCCCCGCGATGTTCTCGTCCCGCATACCCATGCCCGACAGGACCGCGTAGATCTGCTCGGCCATCTCGTCCATGGAGTCGCTGTCGCCCCCGGACTGGTAGTTGTCGTCGATCTCGCTCACGACCGCCTCGGTCTGGGGGCGGCAGTCGTCCACACTGCCGTCGTGCTGGGCGGCCGTGTTGCCCTCCCCGGCGACACCCACCGCGACCATGGCGATCACGGCGAAGGCCATGAGTACGGCGCCGACCCCCACGATCGCCCCCGCGATCACGCCTCCGCCCAGGGCCGCCGCGACGATCCCGCCGAGGACCAGAGCGGCGCCGACCGCGAACTTGACCGCGACGGTGGCCCAGAACGCCACCATCTGCAGCAGGTTGATCGCCGAGGCGACCATCGAGGTGACCATGCCCTTGAGCCACTTGAGGAACTTCAGGAGCACCATGAGCTGGGAGGCCATGTTGACCGCCGGGGCGACCGCTGCCACCCCAGCGCCCTTGCCTGCTCCCCCGCCCTTGCCCTTGTCCTCCTCGGAGTCGCTCTTGGCGGCCGGGGAGGTGCCCGCCGCACCTAACTCAGCACCCCCGGCCGCCGCCTTCTTGGACGGGTCGCCCTCCTCCTCCGAGTCACCCCCGTCGTCGGCCATCGCGCCCAGGATGCGCTTGCCCGCCTGTTTGGCACCGGGGACGCTGTCCTCTCCACCGACGCCCGGGACACCGCCGCCGCCCGACCCGAGACCGGGGACGTTGCCCCCCGACGCCATACCGGCGGCGTCACTCGCCGCTCCCAGACCACGGGTCCGGTCGCCTCGCGATCCTGAGCCCGGGAGTTGCGGAATCTCGTCCTCGCCGCCGACCATGACGCCCTCTCCTCTTCCCTCAGCGCACCGTCTGGATTTCCTGAACCGCCCCGCCCTCGGTCGGGGTCAGTAGGTGAGCAGGACCTCTTCGTCCGCGTTGACCGATCCGGCCGAGTCGACACCGCGCAGCGTCACTTCCAGTTCGAGCAGTTCGCTGTAGGAGTCGACCTGGTAGGCGCTCTTCAGGCCCAGGTACTCCTGGTAGGCCTGGGTCGTGTTGTTCATGATGTCCCGCAGAGGCTTCATGGACTGGTTCGAGTGCCCGTACTCCTGCAGGTCGTTGCCGTCGGTGAGGATCCATTCCATCTCGTTGCCGGAGAACAGGGTGCTCCCCTCCTCGGCCCGGGCCTTCTCGTTGAGGAACGTGACGTAGGAACTCTCGTCCGAGGGCATGATCGCGTCCAGGTAGCCCTCCTCGACCGAACCCGAACGCCAGTCGAAGTCGAAGCCGCGCGGGTGCACCCATTCGGTTTCCAGCTCCAACGTGGACTCGTCCTCGCCCTCGGCCTCGTCGCCTGTGACTGCGTCACCGGCGAGCTGCACCGGAACCTCGGGAGGTTCGATGAACACGCCGTCCACGTTGATCCGGCTCATCTCACCGTCGTACTCGGCGACGCGGTTGAGCACCGCGCGCATCTGCAGGAGCTGCTCGTCCATCTGCGAACGGAGCTCCTCCTCCTGCTGGGCCACCACCAGTTCGTAGTAGATGGCGACCGGGTCGACCCGGTTGCTGTCCAGGGAGGCGGCCTCCACCGTGCCGGAGGCTCCGGGGTTGACGAACACCCGCCACTGGTCGAACTCGGCGAAGCTGCCGTCGTCGCGAAGGTCCTCGCTGAGGTTGCGGCCCGCGTCCTCCGTGTAGACGAGTTCGCTGTTGGCCCGCAGGGTCAGGCTCATGATCTGTTGGGCGAACGGGGCGTCGGAGTCGAGTACCACCCCGATGTATCCGGTGGAGCCGAAGACGATGATGGAGCCGGTGATGTTCGTACCGAGCGCCTGGGTGTCGAGGCGCTCGTTCGACCCGGTGAGGAACGCCTGGTAGTTGGCCGCGTCGGCGGAGAACGACCCGGTGCTGGAGTCACTGAACTTCATGAGCACCAGTCCGCGGTCACCGTCACCGTTGGTGTAGATCCCCTCGACGGTTCCGGAGAGTTCGGTCCTGGAGGTGGTGAACGAAGCCGTGTACAGCGCGGTCTCGCTCAGTTGGGACCGGTTGTTGGCGACGGCCGAGGCGATGGTCCCGGTCAGGAGCATGGCGAATGTGACGGTGAAACAGGCGGTCATGACCCCGAAACGCTCAATGGCGTGATGGGGACCCAGTTTCATCTTCTTCGCGTACGTCGTTATGGTTTCCTTCAAACTCACGTGACGTGCTCCTGCCGTGTCGCTCGAACATGGGCTGACCTGTGGAATGCGCGAAGGGTCGACGGCTTCTCGCGCCGCCGACCCTCATTCGTACCTACCGATGCACAACCATGATTCAGGACGATGGTGCGGTGGTGCCCCGCCGTGGGCTAGACGAGCCCCATGAGGATCATGGCGCCGCCGCCCAGGTCCTCGATGGTGGCCCTACCACCAGCGGCGATGGTGGAGAGAAGGCTGAATCCACCGACCATGAGGGCTCCGCCGACAAGGATCAGCCCGCCGACCTTGCCCCAGCTGGTCTGGTCCTGCTGGGTGGCCATGAGCTTCTTGATAAGCAGAACACCGCCCCAGATAACGCCGACGGTACCCATCAGGGCGAGGGCGGATCCGCCAGCCAGTCGCACGTAGTTGGTGGCGTTCTCCAGAAATGAGAGGAGGTCCCATGACGCGGAAGGGAGGTTGCTCAGGTTCATTTTCGGTAGTCCTTGTCCTCTGGTCCTGGCCTGGTTCGACTGTGAGGGAGTGTGAGGGCAGAAAGCTCAACAGGCCTGGGGTACGGATGAGGGTGCCAGTACCTGGGTCTTCCGTATTCCAATGCGGGCTCTCTGAGGGCTGATTCTAACTGTCGGCTGTCGCGAGCGGCAACTTTGTCCATCACATTGTTAGCTCTGGAGCAGGGGAAACTCCGAACAGCGTCACATTGACCTACTCCGGCCAACATGTGTGAGACCAAGCCGCTTCACCCCCCGCCTTTCCGCTCAGTGATCAAAGGTTTTCCCGGTTACCAAAATCACTTTCGCTTGGGTCCGCGCCTCCGGTTCCGCGGCGGGGTGGCCCCACCCGCACTCGGCGGCTTCTTCGGGGTCGGCTGCGGCTGCGCGGGCTTGGGCGCACCACCGCTGACACCACCGACCGCTCCGGCGACGTCGGACACGTTGCGTCCGGTGCCCGAGGTCTGCTGGCCCTTCTGGACCCGCCGGTCGACCCTGGGGGTGGTCTGCGGAGTATCGGGGGAGGGCTGCCTCCCGGCCTGTTGCACGGCCCTGCCAGGCTCGGAGTTACTGGACATGGTCGGACCGCGCCTCTCCGCGGTCCCGCCCGCCGCTTCGACCGCTCCGGCCTTGTCCCCGAGACCCAGCCGCCGTTTGTCCGCCTCCACATAGCCCGCGGCCGACTGTTGGACAGATTCGCCCGTGGCCTTCATCGGGCTGTCGGAGAGTCCGTCCCTCTCGACCCGGCGGCCGAGCTCGGCCTCCCCTGCGGCGTTCCGCTCCTGGGCGCTGGGCTCCAGACCCGCACCGGAACTGCCTCCACCGGACATCGCGGGGTCGTCGGTCTCCAACTTGCCATCGGTGTCGACGTCGCCACTCACCTTGGTGTTGTTGTCGGCCGTCATTGCGGCCGCACCCGCTCCGGCTCCGAGACCTGCTGCGGCGGCACCGGTGTTCGTCCCGCCCGCGTTCGCGCCCTTGAGGCCCTTGGGGTTCTTCATCCCTCGGGCACCGTTCATCGACCGGTTGCCGCCCGCAGCCGAAGCCTTCCCGCTGCCGGGCCTGTGCGGCCGCATGGTGTTGGGGGGCGTCTGGGCCTTGCTGTCGACGAACTTCTCGACAGCCTTGGTGACGCCGTCCTCCACCGCCTTGACCAGGGTCTTGCGCACACGCATCGCCATGATCGTGAAGAGGATGACGGCGACGATCGACACGAGGGTGACGACCATGTGCAGGAATCCCGATTCCTTCAGGAATTCCACGAATTCCGGCGGAGCTGGCGCTTCGTTGCCAGTCAGGGCTCCGGAGAACGGGGCCGAGATGATCTCCGGCATCGCGAGCAGAAGCGCCAACACCAGCTTGTAGAGGAAGATCGTGACCAGGATCTCCATGATCATCGCAACCGTGTAGATGATGAACTTGGCTATGCCCGAGACCACGCCCACCACCGCGAACGGGATCGATCCAATCAACTGGAAAGTGCGTCGGATGTTGGCCATCAACAGCCCGAGGGAGTAGCCGAGCCCGATGACGACGAACGCGCCCAGGAGAACCACGGCATGGATCCAGTAGATGAAGCTCATGATGCCGGTACCCACGAGGTTCACCGAATTGTGGATGTACCGGGTCGCCTCACTGGTGGACTTGCCAGAGGAGTAGGAGGTGTAGGAGGACGGCCCGAAATCCGTGTTGAGGTAGTTGTACATCGCCAGCGGAGCGAGGTTGCAGGCTGCGGGTACACCTCCCGTGTCAGCGATCTTGCGCCCACACGCCGTTTGCGTCCCCCGCTCGCTACTAAAATGGATCTTGTCGCTTCTATTTTCTCCCGATGCCATTTCCCGATTTGCAGTCAGCCCAGAGTCGGGAGCGACGGAGAGCAACGGGTTCGACTGGGCGTCTTCAAGATCTTGGAGGCTTGACGGACGCGCCATATACTCATCGAACCAGCTGGTCGCGTTTTCCATGTCCTCGGCGGCCACGGTCGACTTGGACTCGGACTCGAACGAGGCGGCGTTGACGTGATGGACATTCATGTAACGGTTCAGCATGTCACTGACCGCCGCGTAGTGCGAATCCTCGTAAGTCGAGCTGTCTCCGGCCAACATGTCGCTACCCCAGGTTGCCTCCTCCCCTGAGAGCCGGACACTCCCCTCCGAGAACCCCAGAGAGTTGGCGTTGATCAGCAAAGCGGTGTCGCGAACAGCTATTTGAGAATCACCGGATGGCGCTTGATCCTTCACGTCCCATTCGATTACCGCACCTGAGGGCACACGCAGGCGCTCCCGCATGGCCCAGGACTCGAAATCGAGGAACGTGGAGAACACCACTTCCGTTGCGGCTGAATTTCCCTCGTTCGTCGCCTCCTGCATCGAGTTGAGCACTCCGCTGTACATAGCGCCGATAATCGGCACCCCAACAGAGATGAAGACGAATCGAATAAGGAATTTCTTCGTCGCAGCTCCACGGTCCATTCGCTTGAACAGCAGGAGACCCATGACGAAGACACCAAGAAAGACCGGCAGAAGTACAGCCCATGAAATCCCGACCAGCAGACCGTAGCCGTAACCGACCAGGGCAACGAAGTTATCGGTTAGCCAATTAGTGTCGGTCCCCCCTTGGCCGCCGGTCATATTGTCGGCGAAATTTGGACCGGAGGTGGCCTGAACCCCGTCGTAGATCAGCCTGAAGGGGTTGAGCAGAATCAGAGTACTGAGAATGATCGACCAAAGGGAGTCGATGGCTGCCGCGACCATGAACAGGATGAGGACGATCCCGCCCATCATCCAACTGGAGAATCCGAGGGCGAGACCAGAGCTGGTGGAGTCGAGGCCCAAGCCGTTGAGACTTGCCCCGAAGAGCGCGTAGTTACGGGCCCCTGAGGCGTGATCAAAGCCCGACCCTTGGGCTCCCACCAACGAACCGTAACCGACGTCGTTGGAGGACTGAGCATTGCGTGAGTCGATCCATCCCCGCAGGATGTTGTACTGCTCGTCGGGGTACCCCAGCATCGATCCGGAACTGGCCGGATTCTGGATCAGCCCTTCCCAGTTACCCCCGAGCTCGATGGTGTTGCCCGGCTCCTGGGCCGTCGAGAACAGAGCCGTCATTGACGAGGAGAGCCGGTAGAACGACAGGCTGTCCAGCTCGTCTTCTTCACCACCGCTGTCTCCACCTCCGGCGCCACCGTCCCTGGCGCCGATGTCTGCTGACTCCTCCTCGTCCTCGTCTCCCTCGTCCTGTTGGACTTCCTCTTCGTTGTCACTGTCAGCGTGCGCGGGCAGCGTGTCACTTGGCAGCATGGCCAACGGGAAGGCGAGCAGCATCGCCAATACGGCCAGGCGCAACCACACAGCCAGACGCCGCCAGGCGCTGGTCCGCTCATGACCAGAGGACGGACCTCGCTGACCGCGCCCGAGCGCATCCTGCTCCTCCGGTCGCTGCTGTTCCCTCACGTCCATCTAGAGGCCCCGCTTTCCGCGGTTGCCCTCATTCGACGGGCTCTGGCCCTGCCTGCCCTTGCTCGGTGGCTGGGTCGGTTTCCCGCTCCGCTTCTTCCGGCTCGGCCTCATACGCTCACGTTGTTCGGCTTCCAACCGTGCTTCGGCACCCTCCACCGCCACACGCTGTGCCCTCTCCTCGGCCATGTCGCCTTGGGCCGCCGCTATGGCCGAGGACTCCTCGGGGCTGACGCGGTCGTCGTGCCCCCGCTGTGCCGCGCCCAGGATCTGGGCTCGGCGTTCGGCGCGGGCTGGGTTGATTCCCAACGGCAGGTCCATATGGAAGACGACGTTGGTGTGCCCCCGGCGCAGGTAGGCCAGGTTCTCCCCGCGTGTGGTCACCAACCGTTCCAGGTCGGGTGGGATGTCCTGGTGCAGTTGGCGCTGGTAGTTGGTGACGGTCGCGTCGCGCATCGTGCCGAGGATCGTCCAGTCGGCGGCGTCGAAACGGTTGAACGCCTCGTCCGCGAGCATCCTGTCCACGTCGTTGTACAGGTAGGCCACCCGGCCGCCACGAAGGAACAGATGGGTGAACTGCTCGCTGAGGTAGCCCTTGATCCGGTCGTCGATGTTCTCGGCACCGTGCAGGATCACCGTGTCTCCCAGGCCGAGGTTGTCCACGGCAAAGCCGATGACGTTGACCAACTGGGCCATCGCCACGCCCTTGCCGCGCTTGAGCAGCCGGGAGAAGTCGTAGAGCACTCGGCGGGCGTCGGCCACCCCGTCGATCTCGTCGTTGGTGTGGGTGTTGAACAGGTCGCCGTTGTTGTCCAGCAGGTCCTTGAAGACCAGACGCAGGATGTTGTAGGCGTGCAGCATCTCGTCGTCGCGGGCGCTGGAGTTGGACAGCGCCCGGTACTGGGTGTCGAAGTAGGTGACGATGTCCTGGAGGCGCGGCACCTGCGTGTGCGGGATGCCGACCACGCGCAACCGGTCCCGGTTGTGCTTGGCGTTGCGCGCCCACATGCCCTTGTCCACGTAGAACTGGGTGAGGGTCTCCTTGAGCGAACCGCGGATGATGGAGCGGTCCGAGTCGGTGGTCTCGTAGGCCTGTTCGGCCATGAGGACGACCTTCTCCAGGTGGGCCGGGAAGATCCCCAGCTCGTCCTCGGTCTTGCCGAACATCTCGAACATGTTGATGTCGCCCGAGTTCATGTCCAGCCGGGCGGTGATCCTGTCCAGCCGCGGGCCCAGGTCGTCGAGGCGCGCCCCGTTCAGGACGATGTGCACGGTGCGGGCATTGGACAGCAGGGCCGACTGGGAGATCTTCGACCCCCACATGTCGGGGATGTGCGCCCGGTTGAGCACGGGGTTGACGCCGTTGTCGGCCACGACCACGTGGTGCTCGTAGTCGTTGACGTCGAAGAGCACCGCGGAGTTGTTGACGTCACCGATCATGGACCCGACGTACTCGCCCGCCGGGTCGTTGAGGCCGTTGGTGACCAGGGAGTGCGATCCGGCGAACTCCACGCTGGTGAAGTGGAACCCCTTCCCCCGCTTGCGCTCGTTCTTCCCGAAGAGGTTGGTGAGCTCCTGGCGCTGTTCGCCCGGGTAGGCGGCCACCTTGACGGTGCCGAAGCGGTCGATGTAGAGCCTGCTGATCCGCTCGACCGCCTCGTCGAGGACCTCCAGGCTGGGTCCACGGACCAGCAGTCGGTTGTGCACGTGCAGGTAGCTGGAGCCGTCCTGGATCTCACCGGCGACGATCTCCATGTCGTCGCTGATCTTCGCGGACTTGCGCCGCGAGGTCATGGTGCCGGACTGGGCCTGCTCGCCCTCCTCCATGCGGTCGAGCTTCTCGACCGTCTTGAGCTTCTCCTCGATCCACTTCTCGCCCATACGGCGGACCTGCTCAAACATGACCACGGTGACCCCGTCGGGCAGCCCGTTGGGGATGCGGTTGATGCCCCAGAACGCTCCGAAGTCGTCACGTGCCCCGTCGTCGTGGAAGAAGCCGAGGACACACGCGTAGCGGTTGTCGACCCGGAAGTAGTCGCTGCGGAAGACGTAGCGTTCCCTGGGCTTGATCGCGAGCAGGTGCGGATAGTCGTCGAAGGTGCCGGAGAGCTGAGTCGCCTCCTTCTCCGCGGCCTTCTCGGCGGCGCGGCGCTCCTTGTCGGTCAGTTCCCGCTCGGCGTCCGCCTGTTCCGGGTCGCCCGTCTCGGTGCCCCCGCGCTGGCCGTCCCTGCCCCTGCGTGCCTTGCCCGACTTGCGCTTGCCCTTGTCCCCCCTGCGCTTGCCGCCCTTTGGTTCATCGTCGCTCGGGCCACTACCCGCCAGGTCGGGGAAGAGCTCGCTGAAGGTCGGTGCCTTCGCGCTCGTCGGCTGACCGGTCCACTGGGCGAGCGCGTCCTGATCCGGGGACGCCGAGCCCTGACCACCGTCCGGGCGCCCGCCGGGCCACTGCCCGTGCGGGGGCCCGGACGCGCCGCCAGGAAACTGTGCTCCGGTGCTCATGCGCGCCCTTCACTTTCTCCGCGTTCGTCGGCCGATACTCTGCGCAGCGTCATGTCCGGGCTCGTCTCACCCTTCGGCGGTGTAGATGGTCCGCAACATCTCGAAGAGGTCGTCGGCGCCCAGCATGGAGGCCTGCTTGATCATCAGGCTGGAGCCTTCGACCTCGGCCTTCACCAGGGCGTGCGCCCGCCGCAGGGCCTCCAGGTTGTCCGCCTTCACGACCAGGTACTGGTGGATGGAGTTGAACTGGCCGCCCACGTAGTCCTTGAGGATCGAGTACCGCTCGTCGAGCAGTTCGAACAACTCGGGATCGCGGTTCTCCAACCCCTGGTTGAGCAGTTCGAGGTTGCCGAGCTGGCGGTAGACCCGCTGGGGTTCCTTGGTGGTGATCCAGAGGTAGTCGACGCTGGTGTCGACCTTGCGCCAGAACGCGTCGACCCGGTTGAGGATGGCCTTCTTGTCCTCTTCGAAGACCAGTACCGAGGCGGAACCGACCACCAGGTAGGCCTGGCCCACGGAGCCGTCCGCCCATTCGATGCGACCGTTGTCGTCGACGCCCCTGATGTTCGTCACCGAGGCGAAGGGGCTGGGGTCGGAACCGCGCCGGGTGACGACACGGCGAGCGGGGCGGGGCACGTACTCCAGGAGCGCGGGCAGGGAGGTGAACCGCATCTCCTTGGTGTTGGAGTACCGGCCGAAGAAGGCGGTGGCGGCCAGCCACCAGACAGCCACCAGGAAGATGAGCCAGCCGTCGGCGCTGGACACGAACGTGGACGTGCAGACCCAGAACAGGATCATCACGGAGGCGAGCCAGAACAGGAGCACCTTCGTCGGCACCGGGCGCATCTGGAACCCGCCGCCGGCCAGCGCGATCTCGTGGTCCAGGAAGGACCGGTTCAGGCTGGTGGGGATCTTGAAGGTGCTCTTGGCCACGCCACGTACTCCGTTTCCACTCGTAGTCGAGCAATTCCGTGCGAACGCGAAGGGAAGGTGCCCGCGGTTCGACCGTCGGACTCATCCAAGCGCGTCCCACCGACACGAGCTGCCTGCGGAAGCGGAGCTCGGCGAAGAGCCGGGGCGCTCCGCCACCGTCGGTCCGTGCGGTCGGTGGTCTGGTCAGTGCACCGCAGCCGGGCGGTGACTGTCGGGGTCGGTCGGTCAGGGGGTCAGCCGACCGCGGTCGGCTTCACGGGTCTCGGGGAGGACCTCCACGCCCTGCTCATCGGGATAAGCGGGCCAGAGCGACCCGTGGTCGGGAAGTAGGGAGTCGACCGTGTGGCGGACTCGACCCGGTCGGCGGTTCGGTTGGGCGGGGTCCGCACGTGCCCGCATATCGAGTCACCCTCCGGTCGAAGCGAGCAGCGCTGAGGAGGAGGGGGTCTCTCCCTCGGCTGTTCACGCTCGTCGACTGGATCGCGTTCGGGGGTGAGTCCCACTCCTCTTGTGGGGTGAACTCGAACTTCACGGGTCTGCTTCTCCGCTCTCGTGCCCACACGGCCAGATCGCCTTGCGTGGTGTGAGTTGCGCTGCGCGTATCCGCAGTTCTCATTTTGACAGGATTTATCTCGCCCCGTGGCTGTCACTTCCACTACACGGAGAGGGGTTCCCGGGACGGCCTCAGGTGTCGCGCGAGGTCAAACGCACAGCGGGAACACACCGGGCGAAGAATGTGGCGGATGGCCGAAATCGGCCATGTGATGCACTTCACATTATAAATCGCCAGGTGGTAACGAAATCCGGCTCCGCCCTGCTCACAGGCCGGGCAGAGGCCCCGCTCACTCCCACACAACGGTCCGCGGGTCGACGCCGTGGGCCCGGGCGTTGGCGTTGATGACGTCGCGCAACCAGACAGCCAGGCCGGGCGCGAGCCCGTCGTAGTGCGCGCGGAACCCCGGGTCGTCCACGTTGGTCTGGCCCAGGATGACCTGCATCGAGTGCGTGCAGTCGAAGTAGACACCCATCGACCCCCGGTGCCGTTCGGCCAGGGCGTTCGCCTCTCGGCTCCCCGGCTCGACTCCGGCTAGCAGCGCGTCCGCCAGATCGGCGTTGAGTGCTGTGACCTCCTTCGCGACCTGTCGCCAGTCCTCGGCGGTTCGCTCCGCCGCGCGCTCGGCGAACTGCGCCCACTGCCGGGTGTCGCCCCAGCGCTCACGGGCCTGCGCGGCCCAGGAGGGCTGCCAGTCCGCACCGAAGATGGCGACCTGCTCCTCCGCTGACAGCAGGACCCCCTCCCGCCGAGCCTCGGCCATTCGGTCCAGGGCGTCCACCATGCGGTCCAGCTTCCGGATGCGTTCTCGCAACCGGTCCCGCTGCTGGAGCAGGGTCTCCGTGGCCTCCTCGGCGTCCGCCTCCAACAGCTGGGCGATCTCCTCCAGGGAGACCCCGAGCTCCCGGTAGACGATCACGCGGTGGATGCGGGCGATGTCCGCGGCCGTGTAGATCCGGTAACCGGCGGCGGAGCGCTCACTCGGCCCGGCCAGACCGATCTCGTCCCAGTGGTGCAGTGTGCGGACGGTGACCCCGACGAGTGAGGCCACCACTCCGACGGTCGTGGGCCGCCCACCCGTCGCACCGTCGCTCATCGGCTGTCCACCGGCCTCTCGCCATGAATGCACGCTCTCCGGATCTCACGGTACTTCCGCGCGTATCACCGCTCCAGCGACTCCAGGGCGGTCGGTGCGGCCGCGCCGAAAGGCCTTTGAGGATTGAGTTCCCTTTACCGAGGAATCACCACAATAAGCGACAAGTCATAAGGTAGTGCGCGAATCGGCTCGCACACGAGGAGGAGTTCATGCCCCCGAACAGAGCCACCTGGCACAGGCGGCGCTCACTCAGTCTGCGCCGTCTCCTCGGCGCGTTCGTCGCCGTGGCGATGCTGTGGGGTCTGTTCTGGCTGGTGTTCCAGTCCGGACTGGCCGCCCCGCTGGTGGAACTGGCCGGTCCCGCGATCGAGCACGTGATCGCGATGATCAACGATCCGCTGGGGATCGACTGGGGCGGTCAACTGCTGGCCTTCTCCGCGATCGCCATCCCCCACATGCTGGTGCTGTTCTTCATCTTCGAATAGGCCAGACCACCACGAAGGGGTGCGCGGGAGGACCTCCCGTGCACCCCTTCGTCTGCCCTGCCGCTCCCACGAGTCGGACCGATGCCTGAGGTTCGACGGGCCGGGATGTCAGTTCCGCTGTTCCGGGTACCCGTCGGTCTCGGCCGACCGCTGGGCATCCCAGCCGATGCCCCCGCCCCGAGCCTCACGGTCCCGCCGCGACTCCTCCATTTCCTCCCAGAGCTCGTCGTCCTCGCCGGGGACGAAACCTAGGAGTCCTTTGAAGTCGATCGCATCCAGGATCGATTCCTTCGGCTCTTCCAATGCTCTGCCTTCCTCCGGTCCGTTCGGTTCGCCGTCATCCCGCCGTGGTGCCCGCTCAGCCGCCGTAATCGGGACCCTGCACACCGCCGTGGACCTGGTTCGTCCGCACGCGCGACCGGTCACGTGAGGCCAGTCTCCGCAGCTCCGCACCCACCTGGGACGGCTTCCTGCGCACGCCGCCCTTGGCCGACGCCTGCTTGTGCAGCGTCTCCGGCCCCGGGTTCCGGTACTGGGTGGCCGGTGCGGGGTGCTGCCCGGAGCTCCGCTGGTCGGCCGAGGCCTGTCTGGGGGCGGCCTGCGGGGTGGGTCCACCCTGCCCCGTCCTTCCGTCGGCCGCCTCGCCGTAGGAAACGTAGTCCTCGTAGGGCTCCGGGAGCGATCCCGTGTCCGGCCCCGCCAGGAGCGGCTCGTCCCGCTGTCCGCGTTCGCGAGCGGCCTTCTGGCCGGAGGCCCGGTACTTCCCGGCGAGGTCCCGCGTGTCCCGCTCCCATTCGGGCCCGGCGGTCCGCCGGAACTCCGCCGCCTTCTTGGGATGCGTCCGCTCCACCGTCCTGACGGACTCCTGGAGCCCGCTCATGTAGGCGACCCTCTGCTGCTGGTCGGTGAGCCCGTCGGCGCGCATGGACGAGAACATCGCCCCGGACCGGCCCATGCGCGCGCGTGCCTTGGGGTCCCCGGTCATCTCGGCCATTTCCGGGTGCTTGCGGACGTCGGCCCCGGCGGCGTACTGCTTCATGGTCTCGTTGAACTCAGCAGGGGTCCGCGCACTGGCGAGTTCGCCGTACATGGTCCGGGCCACCGCCGTCCTGTGCCCCTTGGGGCCCATCGGCCGACGCGGGGTCATCGCCCCCTTCGACTTCCTGGTGCCCCCGTACGCGTCGTCGTAGTCGCCGGTCCAGAGCTGCGCGGTCTCGGTGGAACCGGGCATCCTGACCGCCTGAGGGTCGGACTTCGCGAGCCTGCCGTGCCCCAGTTCGGCGAAGGTCGCCGCCTGCGCGGGATCGCGTTCCATGAGCTGACCGGCGATGACGCGCGTGTTGCGCTCGACTGCGGCGCGGTCCAGCCCGTCTGCCTGCGCGTCGCTGTAGAGCAGGTTCAGCGCACTCTCGTACTGCTGCTTAACCTTCGCCGGGTCGGCGCCGGGCCTGCGCATCTCGTCGTGGGCGTTCTGGAGGATGGCCACGTGTGTGAGTGCCGCGCTGTGTTCGGTGAACGGGTCGCGGTTGTCGCGTTCCACCCGGTCCATACGCTCCAACCGCTTGCGGTGCCGACGGCTCATGCTCTCGCGGCCCTCACCGGTCTTGGCGAGGCGTTCGCTCTCCTTCTGGCGGGAGACCGCGCCCTTGTCCACGATCCGGGCCTCGCGCCGCTCCTGGCGCTTGACCTTGTCGGTGACGGCCGCGAGCACCCCCGGACGGTCACCACCCGCTCTGCTGCGACGTTTTGGCGAGAGCGCCCACATCGCCGTTCCCACGGTCACCTTCGCGACCATGCGTTTGGGGAGGAGGCCGAGCTTGACGGCGCCGAGGCAGGCGCGCGCCGACTTCGCCGCGAGGCCGCTGTGCTTGCGCCGCATCTTTCGGCGCTGGGCGTCCTGGGTCTCACCCGGACTGGTGATGCCCGAGGCCCGCATCTGCCTGAGGTAACTCGACCGTGCCTGGTCCAGGTCGACCTGGAGTTGGGCCGCCGGGTCGGGGTTGCGTCCACGGGCGTCGCGTTTGGCCTTCTTCTGCCTGCGCTCCACTCCATTGTCGTACGCCTTCTGCTGGAGCCGCTGCGGGACGACCTTACTGGTGAGACGTTGCGTCGGTTGACCAGTGCCGGGACCGCCGTTGGTGCCCGAACCCGATGACACCGATTCCGGATACCGGGTGGTATCCAGCTTCCTCTTCTTCTGCACCTTCGTCACGGCCAGTTCCTTCCTTGTCCCTTGTGCCCCGCCTCAGTTCAGCGATGGACCGTCGTCGTGTGCCTGGTGCGCCCTTCGACCAAGCGAGTCGACCCAGTAGTGGCTCCACGGTGCGGCCGTTTCGTTATGGATGAGCAAGTTGACGTAACAGTGGATTTTTTCATGTTGACTGCTTCACGACCTCCCAGTTTGGGCACTGACGCAGATAGCCACTGCCTTCACCATCTCGAGTCGATCATTTCTTCAAATGCCATATTATCCCGGACATGACCCGGTCTTTCAACGTCACCGAAGAGGAATCGCTGGGACTACTGTCTTCCCTGGTTGCCGGCATGAAGCGAACAAGTACAAGGGTAGCGCCCGGGAGACACGGCCTCTCGGGCGCTACAGGAGGGGAGTAAGTGAACGGTGGGGGACGAAGGCTATCCCTTGACCCAACTTCCGTTACTGTCCAACTGCCAGCTACGCGCCTCAATACCATGGACGAACAGTTCACCACTACTCATGACGGAGACCTCGGCCCCAATGAAGAAGGTGGTCCCGCCCTTGTCGTTGGTCCGCACGAACCTCACCTCGGCGGTGTCACCGTCATCGGTCGGCGAGAGGCCACACTTCAGCTGGACCACCGCCGAGGAGTAGTCCTCTTCCATGTCAGTATCATTCGGGGCTTCATTGGTAAAGGCGTTGAACGCAGCTTCCTGCGGTGGCCTGGTTTCGTAGTGATTCTCAGCGAACTCGGTGAGACGCGCGAAGTCAGCATCGGTGTATTCGAAGTCGTACTTCACAGCGCACTGCGAGGGGTCTTCGGCTTCGGTCGCAGTCAGGGTCACGGAATCGACAACACGATTTTGCGAATACTCCTGATCCATCTCGAGTAGCTCATCAGGAACTCTGAACTCGATGGTCTCAGCCGGGCCCATGGACAACTCAGTGAAATCGAACACGTTCGAAGACTCAGCGTCCCCAGCCGACTCCACCGGATCATCGGCGGAACCAGCCCCCTCGGACGGCTCAGAAGAAGAGCAGGCAGTCAGGGCGAACACAGCGGCCAGGCTCGCAGCCGCCAGCCGCACAGGAGGATTAATGCTGGTCACGGGGTTGATCTCCTCAAACTCGGCTGAAACCCAGGGATCATAACGCTCTCTGTTTTACCGCACCGCGATGAACTCCGGAATCCCAGACCCCGGGACGTCACCCGCACCGCAACGACGCACCAGTGACCGAGAAGTGCCGAGGAAGCACCCGACCCACCGCTTCACCTCGGGTTTTGGTGACCGCACCGTTGTCATGAGGCCCATTCCCCGCTGCTAGTTTCCAGACATGCGAACTGACGGACGGGAAGAAACTCCGGCGTTGGGCACAACGGCCCCCGCCCGTTCACGGCTGCTGGTGCCGGATCTGGCACGCGGAGCGGCACTGCTGCTCGTGGCCGTCGGCAACGTGCATTTCTGGTTCCGGCAGGATCCCGGGGCGTCCGAAGCATTGGAGAACCTCCTCTCCATGCTCCTGTTTCTCCTGGTGGACGTGAGGGTCTATCCGCTTTTCTCGCTGTTGCTCGGTTTCGGCCTGGCCATGCTGGCGCGCCGGTCGGTTCGGGCCGGACTGGACTCCGGGCTCGACCGGGAGGGGGCGGAACGCAGGACCGTCTCGCTGTTGCGCAGGCGGGGGATGTGGCTGGTGGTGTTCGGCGGGGCGCACGCCCTGGTCTTCGCACAGGACATCCTGGGGGTCTACGGGATCGTCGCGATCCTGGTCGCCGGGATCGTCACGGCCCGCCGCTGGCGGGTGGCCCTGGTGCTGGGCGCCGTCGTCTGTGCGCTCTCCACGATCTTCCTGCTGGTGGTCGGCCCGGAGGCGGCCCTGTCGCGCGGGTACGGTTCGGCCGCCCGGCTCCTGTTCGAGGACGGGCTGCTCGGGGTCGCCACCAACCTCGCGCTGTGGATCATCGTGGCACCGGCGACGGTGCTCACGTCCATGGTGTTGCCGAGTGTCCTGCTCGGCGCCTGGTTGGCCGGGCGCGGTCCGATCGAGCGCCCTGACCGGTACCGGCCACGGCTGGCCGTGCTGGTTCTGGTCGGGCTCGTCGTGCCCGTCGCCGTCACCCCGCTGCTCTGGGCGGGCACGGGCGGCACCGGAATCCTGGCCCGTGCGCTGGTCGCCTGGCACCAGGGGCTGGCCGGGGTCCTGGCGGGCGCCGCGTGTCTGGCCGTCATCGCCCTGGTCGCCTCCTGCCGCACGGTGGGAGCGGGCCTCCTCGGGCGGGCGCTGACGGCCACCGGGAAGCGTGCCCTGTCGGCCTACCTGGCGCAGACCGTGCTCATGGCGTCCACGGCCGGAGTGCTGCGTCTGGTCGGGGTGGACTCGCTGGCACTGGTCTGGCAGCTGGTGGTCGCGGTCGTCGTCTGGTCGGTCACGGTGCTGCTCTGCCGGGTGGCGGAACGCCACGGGGTGCGCGGGCCCGCCGAGCGGCTGCTCCGTCAGCTGGTGACCCCGAGCCCGCGCGGCTGACGCACCGGGTGCACCGCCGCCAGCACGGCCGCGGCGCCGAACAGTGCGATCGAGAACACGGCCGGGGTCGCCAGCACCTCGATCAGGGACACCGGCACCAGGGCCGAGGCGAGGTTGAACAGCGCGTGCAGCACGACGACCGGCCAGAGCCGGTTCACGTGCTCGTAGACGAAGGCCAGCAGCACTCCCAGCGGCAGCGCCACCGCGATCTGCACCAGGTTGCCGTGCAGGACGGCGAAGACCAGCGAGCTGACCAGGGCCGAGACGACCACCGGCCAGCGGCGGCGCAGCAGCGGGTAGACCAGGCCGCGCATGAGCGCCTCCTCCCCCGCCGGGGCCGCCACGACCATGGCGAACAGCAGGAGCAGCACCGGAACCGCGTTCTGGGCGCCCTGGACGGAGTCGAAGCCCGAGGAGCCGTACCGGTCGTGGAGCCAGAGGGCCAACGACTGGCCTCCGAAGAAGCACAGCACCAGGCCGAAGAGGACCAGCCCCCAGAACCCGGGATCCTGCGCACGGGCGGACAGCGGACCCGGTGCCCAGGTGCCGCGCTGCCGTCGCCGCCAGGCCACGACCGCGCCCAGAGTCAGTAGACCGGAGACGACGGCGCCGAGGACCGCGGAGCCCGAGAGAAGCGCCACCGAGAGCGAGACGGCGACGTACAGGGCGAGCCCGGCTGCGCACTGGGCGCCGATCGCCCACCAGGAGGACGACCGTTCGGTGCGCACACTCGGAGCGTCCACCTAGGCGTTCTCCGCTTCGCCCTGGGGCCGCCGGTTGGCCTCGGCGGCCTCCCGCTCGGTGGTCACGTGCATGATCTGACGCACCCAGGAGCCGTCCTGGTACCGCCGCACGCCCTGTTCGGGAGGGCACATCACGAGGATGCGGAGCCCCAGCTGTTCGGCCTGGTCGAGCACGAGACCGGGCAGCGTCCCGATGCCGAACTCGGCCTGCGGTGCCCCGTCCTCGCGGACCGTCGGGATGAGCATGAGGTTGGCGTCGAGCGCACCGATCCGGTCGGGTTCGACCCTGACGGTTCCGGCCGCCGCCTCACGCAGGCGCGGGGCCTCCGCCATGGTGACGTCCTCCCCGGGTACCGGAACGGGCTCGGTGTTCGGGTCCCCGCCCGGGGTCAGCTGACCGAAGTCGAGCAGGTCGTAGGGCACGCCCTCGCCTTCGAGGGCCAGGGCGACGGCGACCCCGGGCAGCGTGGTCAGGTCCACCAGTCCGCGTTGGACACCCAGGCTCTCCACCAGGCGGGCGACGGTCGCGCGCAGCAGGAAGGTCGTCGCCCCGGGGTCCGCGACGAAGGCCACGGTCCGTTCCACGCGGGGTTCTTCGGTTTCGGTGGTGCCGCTACTGGTGTCGCTCATGAGTCGTTCCCGTGCAGTCCGAGGATGGTTCGCGCCGGTCGGCCGGACCTGCTGCCTCCGCGTACGCGGGACGGCCGTCGCACGATCACCGGTGCCGGGGAGGGCGAGGGGAAGCAGGCGGCAGACGGGAGCACCAGCCTAGCCCGCGAGGCCAGTTCGGCGCCTACCTCGGTCCCGGTTGGCGCTCGGGCAGCTCGGCGAGGTCGGTGGCGGCGGCGTGGACCCGGGCCACGCTGTCGTCGCGCACCCGGCGGGCCACCTCGGCGGTGTCGGTGAGTTCCGCGACCTCCGGGGAGGGGACGGACATCAGGGAGGCCTCGGCTCTCAGGTCCGCGTAGGCGTCCATGGCGGCCAGCGCCTCCTGGCACTGTTCCCACTCGCGGTGGGCCAGGACCGACTCGTCCACCAGGCGCCCGTACTCGACGATCTGGTCCACCCGGGCGCGGATGTGCGCCTCCACAGCGACGAGGTGCTCGCGCTGGGGCCGCAGGACCTCCCGCACCCGGGGTGAGGACGCCCGCTGCCAGCGGCGGACGTACCCCCGGCGCAGTTCGCGCTGGCGGGCCAGCAGGGACGCGATCCGCCACTCCTGTTCCCGAAGGACGCTGAGGCTCCGTGCGGTGTCCAGGGT
Organism: Nocardiopsis sp. iso_238; assembly: GCF_056173325.1. Lineage (NCBI taxonomy): Bacteria > Bacillati > Actinomycetota > Actinomycetes > Streptosporangiales > Nocardiopsidaceae > Nocardiopsis > Nocardiopsis sp. iso_238. The sequence continues at coordinate 5,213,061 of NZ_CM149668.1, forward strand.
GTCGGACGAGCCCAGCTCCACGCGGGCGTCGGTGACCCTGTCCATGGTCTGCTGGACCGCCACGAGGAGGCCGTGGTCGGCCGCGCTGATGTCCTCCGGCAGCAGGACGCGGTCGCGGTGGCGCTCCTCCGTCGGTTCGTGGTCCCGGACCGTGAGCGTGTCGGCGGTGACCAGGCCCGCCAGGAGGCCGAACATCAGCCAGGGGACGCCGACGGGCGGGTCCTGCGGGAGGAAGTCGAACAGCCACAGGGGCGCGGTCGCGAAGGCGCCCGCGCCGATCACGCCGCCGACGGCCCGCACCATCGGGTCGGCCTCCCTGCGCACGGCCAGCGCGCCGACGTAGGCGACCAGGCCGATGCTGACGATCACCATGCCCAGGTACCACCCGGCGGTGAGCATGGCCAGGACGAGTGTGAAGCCGACCCCGAACAGTTGGACCGCGCCCTCGCGCAGGCGCAGCGCGCGGCCGGGGGCCTCCCCGTCGTCGCACGGGCGTCCGGGCTCCGGGGCGCTGGCCTCTCGGAGGATGTCCTCGCGTAGTTCCTCGGGCAGGGCGGTGTCGACGACGGGGCGCGGCCGGATGACGTCCTCACTCATGGGCGGTCCCTCGTGAGTGTCGGTCGGGGGGTGCGGGGAGGCTGGGTTCAGCGGGCCGGGTTCGGAGGGCTGGGGGTAATCTCCTTGATCCCCATCCTCGTCATGCCCGAACCCGACTTCCCCGCACCCTTTGTCATCCGATGTCCGCCCCTGGCCGTGCTGGCCGCCGCTGACCTGCCCCGGAGCGCGTGTTACTGGTCGCGGCCGTTAGCGGACACGAGCGGGTCGCCGGCGGGCCGTTCACGCGTGGGGTTGGTGTCCAGCCAGCGCAGCAGTCCCTCGGAGACCAGGTCCACGCCGATCCGGCCGGAGCGGCCGTCGAGGTCGCGGAAGAGGCACTCGCCGTTGCCGAGGTTGCGCAGCACCGCCATGTGGTCCTCGTTGACGTCCACCCCGAGCAGCGCCATCACGTCGGCCACCTCGTGGGCCTCGCTGGAGCGAAAGGCGAACACCGAGGACAGACAGTTGGTGACCTGCTCGTTGAGCATGTCCCCCGCGTTCTGGGACACCAGGATGAGCGCGGTGTTGCGGGAGCGGCCCATCCTGGAGACCTCGGGGACGAGCTTGGCGCCCTCGGGGGTGGAGGTGACCGCCCACGCCTCGTCGAGGAAGATCGCCTTGGGCAGGCGCCGGTCCAGGCCGTTCATCAGGCGCCGGGCGAACTGGGACACCAGATAGAGGAGCGCAACGGACAGGCGCTGCTCGTAGGAGTAGTCGTCGCGGTTGACCCCGGAGTCGGGGAGCGTGAGCCCGCCCAGGGTGAACACGGTGGTCCACCCCTCGGTGTCGATGCGCGCCTCCCCCTGCGGGTCGAAGCACAGCGACGCCAGCCGCATCTCCGCCATGGAGCCCAGCACCGCACCCAGGTTGCGCGAGGCGGCGTCCTCGGCGGAGACGAGGTGGTCGACCACCTTGGCCAGCGACGGCTGGGGCTGGTTGGCGACGGTGGCGACCGCCTGGATCATGGCGGACTCGCGCTCCTCGCTCATGCGGGGCAGCAGGAGCCGCAGTGTCTCGGTGGCCATGGTCTTCTTGGCGGCGAGGTCGTCCCCGAAGGCGAAGGGGTCGAGCAGACCGGGCTGGGCCGACCCGAGCGACATGATGCGCGCCTTGCGTCCCCGGTGCTTGAGCAGCTCCACGAGGGACTCGGCGTCGCCCTTGGGGTCGATGGCGGCGACGGTGACCCCGCGCAGGGCCAGCTGGTAGATCATCAGCAGCGCGAGGGTGGTCTTGCCGCCGCCGGGCTCGCCGGTGATGGCGATGGCGGTGGGGCGGTTGCGGGCCGCGGCGACCATGGGGTCGAAGTGCACGATGGACCGGGCCCGGCCGATGGTCTCCCCCACGTAGGGGCCGACCCAGCCGCCGCCCTGGTGGTCGGTGCGGTCACCGACCTCCACGGTGGCGGTGGGCATGCCGCCCGCGATGGTGCGCAGCGGCTGGCGCTGGGCGTAGGCGTTGAGTCGGATGCGGTCGCCGGGCAGCGACTCGTTGAACAGGGAGAACTGGTCGCCGGTGGAGTTGATGACGTCGATGCCGATGTCGCGGTAGTGCTCCACGACCGCCTCGACGTGCTGGCCCAGGAGGCGCTCCGTGGGCGCGGACACCATGAGCCGGTGCCATCCGTAGACGAACGGCAGCCGCTCCTTGGTGATGCCGTGCTCCAGCATGCGGGCGGCGTCGATCTGCTCGGCCAGCGCGATGGGCGCCTCCACCCCGGCCTCGCGGATGTGGGCGTCCATGTCGCGGGCGTGCGCGAGCTTGCGGCCCACGTCCTTGGAGGCCTTCGCCGGCGGGATGAGCTTCATCCGCAGCGAGATCTCCACCGGGAACGGCAGCGCGTCCGCGTGGTGCAGCCACGGTTCGCCGTCGGGGAAGGGCATGAGGTCGGGGAAGCGGGCGAACGACAGGAACGCCACGTGGGTGGAGCCCGCGGGCTGTTCCAGGCGGAGCGTGGAGCGGCCGTTGTGGATGACCCCGTCCACGAGCTGTTCGATCTCGCCCCGGCCCCAGGTGCGGCGGCCGGTGGCCGACGGGTGGATCTCCTCGGCGGTGCCGCTGACCGCGTGCCGGATGAGCCACGCGATCTCGTCGGAGGTGGCGTGCCGGGCGTGCAGGGAGCTGGCCGCCAGGGCGCGTCCCAGGCGCTCGGACTGGTCGGTCCAGCGGGCGATCTCCTTGTCGTCGATCGCGTCGTCGTTGATCCCGAGGACCTGCTCGGTGCGCTGGTAGGCGCCGAAGAACTGGGAGAACAGGCCCAGGCCCGCACCGGCGTTGCGGAGCCCCAGACGCACGCCGAGGTAGACCTCCTTGGTCCAGAAGTCCTTGGCCCACACGTGCCGGTACATCTCTTCGAGGTAGTCGTACCAGCCGGGCCCGGCGTCGGCGGTCTCGTCCAGGCGGGTGGCCCACTGGGCGGCCGGGTAGGTGCGGTGGGCGACGCGCAGGTGCACCTCGGCGTCGTTCATCCGGATCGCGGCGAGGGCGATGGTGATGTTGGTGGCCAGCGCCTGGCGTTCCTCGGGGGTCGTGAACTCGTAGGACACCGTGGGGAGCCGGAAGTAGGCCCAGGCCTCGTTGTCGCTGAAGAGCACTCGGTCGTCGAAGTAGCGAACCGCGAGACGGGTCGCGCCCCGGGTGCCCCTGGTACCGGTCATCTGCTAGCCCTTCCTCGTGACAGCGCTGACGAGTTCCGCCCCGTAGCCATCACCCATAGTGCTGCATCAGGCCGGGGGGTGAGAAGCCGAGACGTCGGTGCGCCAGAAACCGGAAATACCGCGCGACCGGGAACACGGGCGCGGCCCGACCCCTCACGGGGGCCGGACCGCGTCACTCTCCGTCGTCTTCACGGAGGTCAGCCGCCGTGGCCGCTAGCAGGCGGTGTCGAGGGTGCTCTGGAGGGTGGACTCCTCCGTGGAGGTGATCGTGAGGTCGTAGACGTGCTTCACGTTGATCCAGGACTTGACGTAGTCGCAGTGGACGGCCGTGTTGTCGGGCATCCACTCGGACGGGTCCTTGTCGCCCTTGGCACCGTTGCTGGAGGGGGTGGCCAGCCACAGCTGGGAGCTGGTGACGTCGTTGGCGAAGTCGGCGCGCTGGCTGGTGGACCAGTCGGCGGCGCCGGTCTTCCAGGCCTCGCTGAGCGGGACCAGGTGGTCGACGCTGATGTCGCCGGGGACGTCGTACACCCACTCGTCGTCGAACGCGCTCCACCAGCTGCCCGAGGTGGGCTGGCAGTTGGAGTCGGTGACCACGTCGTGGCCGTCGCGCTGGAGCACCACCTGGCGGGCGGTGCAGGGGCTGTCGACCACGTTCCAGTGCGGGAAGAGGCTTCGGTCGTAGCCGGTCTGCGGGCCCTTGGGGGCGACGGTGAGCGAGCTCAGCTGGGTCTGGGCCTCGGATTCGCTGGGGATGTTCGGGGGCAGGGTGTGGTCGGCCGAGGCGGGGGCGGCCCAGACGAGGACCATGGCCACGGCGGCGGCGGAGACGGTCGCCGCGGTGCGTGCGAGCACACGGGGGAAGGGGGGCACTGTGTTTCTCCTCTTGAGCGGGTCGAGGAAATCCGGACCCCACTACTGTGCGGTAACGAAAGCCCGCACGCCAGCCCCCACGCGAGAATTCCGAGTGAATCGGAGGTCACTCGGGAATAACGGTTGGAGCGCGGCAGTGTTTCATTGCACCGAGCCCTGCGGCAAGTGCTCGTGAAATAGATCACAGGATCCCGGCGCCTCGGACCGGCGCAGGGTTGAACGATTCACCGCGCACCGCGATGAGCTGCGACGACGAGGGATGCAGAAGGGGTGGGACCCGAGACACGGACCAGGAGGGACCTCGCGCAGGTGAGCACCCGGAAAAACAGCAACCGGCGAATCAGAACACGAAAGCAGATCTCTCGGGTTTCCCTGTTTTCGCCTATATAGTAGACCAGTAATACCCAGATAGTGAACGTGTAAACACGGCGAGAAGAAGTCGATCTCATTCGTGAAAGCGCGGTTTGTTAGGTTCACATGTCGTAAGAAGGACCCCAAGCCGAGAGGAGCACCCCCGCCGAGGGGAGCGCCATGACTCTGCAAATGGAACTTCCGACAGCGGACGACTACCCCACCCGTAAGGCGCCCGAGCCCGCGTTGCTCTACCGCCGCGATCCCGTCGTCTGGCCCGGTGCGGCCGACGGCCCCTTCACCGCCGAGGAACTCGACGGCTACGACCGCCGCGGTTACACGCAGGTCGAGTCGATCGTCAATCCGGTGGAGATCGAGTCCTACCGCGCCGAGCTGCGACGGCTCAGCGCCGACCCCGTGCTGAGGGCCGACGAACGCGTCGTCGTCGAACCCTCCTCCGACCAGGTGCGCTCGGTCTTCGAGGTGCACAAGGTGAGCCAGGTCTTCCACGACCTGGTGAACGACCCCCGGCTCGTCGACCGGGCCCGGCAGATCCTCGGCTCCGACGTGTACGTGCACCAGAGCCGCGTGAACTACAAGCCCGGCTTCGGCGGCGGCTCCTTCTACTGGCACTCGGACTTCGAGACCTGGCACGCCGAGGACGGTATGCCCCGGATGCGGGCGGTCAGCTTCTCCGTGGCGCTCACCGACAACTACACCCACAACGGCGCGCTGATGATCATGCCCGGGTCCCACCGCACCTTCGTCTCCTGCGTGGGCCAGACCCCGGACGACCACCACCGCTCCTCGCTGCAGAGCCAGCACGTGGGCACACCCGACCAGGCGTCGCTCAACCTGATCGCGGACCGGCACGGCATCGACGTGCTCACCGGCTCGGCGGGCGACGTCACCGTGTTCGACTCCAACTGCATGCACGGGTCGGGCGGCAACATCACGCCCTACCCGCGTTCCAACGTGTTCGTGGTGTTCAACAGCGTGGACAACGCGTGCGCGAAGCCGTTCAGCGCGAACCGGGCCCGCCCGGAGTTCCTCGCGGCCAGGGAGACCACCCCCGCGGGACGCTAGGAGCACTGTGGCCCGCACCCGGTCCCGGGTGCGGGCCACAAGTGTGTGGCTCAGGCCGGGGCCAGGGTGTTGACCAGGACCCCGCCCAGGGCGCCGTGGGCCCGCTTGGTGGCCGGACGGAGCGCGCCGACGTCGATCTTCGTGTACGAGGAGCCCAGGTGGTCGTCCCAGGGGATGCGCACGATCGCCCGGCAGCGGCCGCGCGCGACCCGCTCGGCGGCGTCCACGTCCTGGAGGCTGCGCTTGCTGACCCCGTTGACGACCAGGATCGAGTTGGCCCGCAGCGTCGCGTACCCGTTGCCGTCCAGCCACTCGAAGGTCATCGACACCGCGCGCTCGGCGTCGGCGCTCGCCGGGGCCACCAGGACGAGGCCGTCGGTGACCGGCAGGGCCCGCGCCACACCGGTGGCGGCCGGGTCCAGCAGCGTCACACCGTAGAACCCGCCGAGCAGCCCGGTGAGCTGGCCGTAGTCGCGGTCGTCCAGGGTCTGGACGTAGGGGTCGTCGAGTGTCTGCACGACCTCCAGCCCCGTCCCGGCACGGCCCGCGTAGGCGCGCATGTGTTCGTACTCGTCGACGGAGTCCGCGTTGGCCAGCAGCGCGGTCAGCGTCTCCGGGGCCTGGGCCCCGACCCGGCGGGACAGACCGTTGGGACCGGGGTTGACGTCGACCGCCACCACCCGGTCGTCGCGGTGCGCCGCGAGGGTGTGGCCGATCATCAGGGCGGTGACCGTCTGGCCCGCGCCGCCGGTGCAGCCGAGGACCACCAGGGACCGGGGTTCGGCCAGCGGGGTGCGCAGCCGCTCGATGTCGCTGGAGGGCAGGTCGGAACGGACCGGTGCCGCGCCGCCGGTGACGACCTTGGCCAGTCGGCGCCAGCCCCGGGTGCCGCCGGAGTGGGCTCCCGAGTCGGGCTCCTCCTCGGGCCTGGCGGGTTCGGGCTCGGGCCGCTGGGAGGGCACCCCGTTGGGGGTGTCGCCCAGCCGGGCCTGTTCACCCGTGCCGTGGTCCAGTTCGAGGTCGGGCTTGGTGGCGTCCGCCCTGGTCTCGGGCGGTTCCGGCTCCTCCCCCGGGGTGGGCTGTCCGAAGAGCTGGCCGATCCGGCGCGCGTTCTGCGCGACCCGGTGGAAAACCCCGTCGTGGGGGTCGTGCTCGCCCGGGTCACCGCCCTCGCGGGCGGCGGCCTCCGGTTCCTGGTCCGGCTCGGTCCGGGGCTGGCGTGCCCGCAGCGCCGCTGCCTCGGCCTCGGCCAGTTCGGCCTCGGTGGGCCGGTGCGCGGGGTCCTCCGTCGGCCGGGGTGCGGGGGTCTTGGGTTTCGGGGCGCGGGGCTCCTTGCGGACCTCCGCGAAGCTGACGAGCTCGCCGGTGCCGTGGTCCAGCTGGGTCGGCGGCTTGGGCCCCTCGACGTGGTCGGGCTCGCTGACCGCCTCAAGCCGTGCGGCCTCCACGGACTCCCGAGTCGCCTGGTCCCCTTGGGCCTGCGCCTCGGGAGACGCCTCGTCGCTGTCCACCGCCTGAGCGGGGCGAGGCTCGCGCGCGTCCGGAGACTCCTGCACCGTCTCAGCCTCGGCATCCACCTCCGGCGCCTGGAGTTCCGGCGCCTTCGAGCCCTGAGCCCGCCTGGTCTCGGACCCGTCGACCTCCGGGGCGGACATCGTTTCGTGGGCTGCTTCGTGACCGCGCTGCTCGGCCTCCGTGGCGCCCTGGACGTCCTGCGAGCCAGGAGCCTGCTCAACCTGCTCGGTGTGGTCGGACCCTTCGGTGCCTTGAGTGGAAAGCGGCTCGTGGGCCGCCTCGTGGCCCTGCACGCTCTCCGCGACGTCCTGGGTATTCGGACCGTGAACCTGCACGGTGTCGCGGGAGTCTTCTGCCCCGTGGCCCGACTGCGACTCGCGCCCGTGCGGCTGCGCGATCTGCCCCCGGGCCTCCGCAAGCTCGGTGTGGTCGGACCCTTGGGCGGCCACCGTTTCCTGACCCCGCTGCTCGGTCTCCGTGGCCTCCTGGACGTCCTGCGAGCCGTGAGCCCGCTCCACCCGATCGCTGTCGCTAGGCTCTCCGGCACCTTGGACGACTGACGGCTCGTGGGCCGCCTCGTGGTCCTGCACGGCCTCCGCGACGTCCTGGGTATTCGGACCGTGAACCTGCACGGTGTCGCGGGAGTCTTCTGCCCCTTCGCCGGACAGTGACGCCTGGTCCCGGAGTTCCGGGGCCTCCGTACTCGCCCCAGCGTCCTTCGAGCCCTGGACCCGCGCGGTCCCCTGGGCAGCCACCGACTCGGCCCCGGTGTCCTTCGAGTCCTGGACCGCTTCCGGCCTCGGCGCCTTCTCGGCCTTCTGGCGCTTGGCTTCCTCGCGGGCCTCGGCGGCGGCACGGCGCTCCTCGCGGAGCTCGCTGACCACGATCACCGGGTTGTCCCGGTCCCCCACCTTGGGCTGGTCCGGGTGGCGTCGCTTGCCGTCGTCGAACCAGTCCGCCGGGTCGCGGTGCTCACCGTCCCGCTCCTCGCTCGGCACGGCGTCGGCGAACTTCGGCCGGGGCGGAGCCGGGGTGTCGGCCTTGATCAGGTGGCGGTCGAGCACGGACATGTGCTCGTTCCACTGGGTGCCGTGCCCCTTCTCCACCGGCATGGCCTCGTGCTCTCCGGTGCCGTGGTCCAGCTGCAACGGCGGCTTGGGCGCCTCCTCGGCTGGCGGACGACCCACACTCTGGGTGGCGTGGGAGACCTGCGGGCCCGCCTCGGAGCGGCCGGTCTGCTCGTCCGTGCCCTCGGGCTCCTCGGGGGTCCCGGCGGCCGGGGGCAGCCAGGGGGCGGCCGACACGTTCCCGACCGCCGAGGGGCGGCCCGTGGCGGCGGCGAAGCGGGTGGCGTAGTCGGACAGGTCCGGGTACTCGGTGCGGTTCTCCTCGATCGCCCACGGGGTGGCGTGGGGCCGACCCTCGCGACGCTGCCGCGCCGGCTGGTCCTCGGAGGTGTCCGGGAGGGCGGATCCGCGAGCGCGGGCGGGCCGTGCGGGCGGGGCCTGCTGGGCGCGCTCGCGGGCGGGCTCGGAGGTGTGCTCGCGGCGGTCCGCGAGGTCCTTGGCCACCCGGATGCCCTGGGTCCGGCCGCGCAGGCGGCGGGCGGCGGGCGACTCCTCGTCCGTGGACGCCGCCATGATCTCCTCGGCCCTGCGCCGGGGGGTGACGGCCTCGTTGAGTTCGGCGTTGCTCATGGCACCGGTGTCGCTGTCGGAGTAGGCGCTCTTGGCGGTCAGTCCCAGGGGCGTCTCCCCGGAGGAGGCGCGCAGCCGCGCGAACCACTCGTCGCGGTCGCGCTGCTCGTCCTCCTCGGTGACGTACAGGGGCTCGTCGAACCCACCGGCGGGGGTCGGCTCGCGCCGCTCCTCCTGGGCGTCCGGGAGGCCGAAGCCGAAGTAGTTGAGGACACGACGGCCGACGCCCGGGCGGGGCTCCTCCGTGGTGTCGTCCGACCGGTCCCCGGGCTCCGCCACGCCGTCGTCCTCCTGGTCTGCTCCGGCTCCCGCGGCGACGGCGACCGGCACCTTCCGTGCGGGGGTGTACTCGACGGAGTCGTCGTGCTCGACGACGGGGACGGGCGGGCGCGCGGGCATGCCGCGCAGCGGAGGCGCGGCACGGCGGCCGCTCTCCAGGGCCGGTGCCTCCTCGGGCACGTGGACCTCGGCGGTCTCGGTCTCGGGTTCGGCCTGGACCTTTCGGGCACCCCGGGGCAGGGGCAGCGGCCCGGCCTCGGCGTCCCGGTGCCACACGCGGACCGAGACCCTGATCTCGGCGGGCTCGTACTCGGGTGCGAGCCGGGTGAACACACGGGCCTCGGTGAGGAACCGGGCCTGCGAGATGAGCAGCTCCGTGAGGCGCTTGCCCTCGATCACCGGCCGGGTGGCCAGCACGGTGATCACTCCCGGCGGGACGACCCACAGCACCAGGTGCCAGCCGTTACCGAAGGCGAACGGGGCGTTGAGGATGCTGAGCAGCACCACCCACAGCGCGAACACGCCCAGAGCGACCCCGAAGGTCCCCACCGGGAGCGGCATGGGCAGCCGGAAATCGTAGAGCTTGTACAGCCGCTTCTCGATACGCCAGATGTTGGTGTACGTGGGCAGATCCACGTTTTCCGGCCTCCCTCGCCTATTCCGTCGATACGCCCATCGCTCGGGCGAGCGCCACCGCGATGACCTCGATGATGCCGGGCACGTAGAACACGATCCCGATGAAGATCGCCAGGATGATGAACTGCATGAAGCGGGTGATCTCCCTGGTGAACAGGAAGAAGATCGCCACGATGGACACGATGACGAGGAACAGCGGCCCGAAGAAGCCACGCAGGAAGTCCGCGAGGCCGCCGGTGTCGGGGGCGTTCTGCGCGGGGGTGGCCTCGACCGCGAGGGAGATCGGGTCGGCGGCGCCGAGGGCCGTCATGGTGTCGGCCGTGGCGGACAACAGGGGGAGCATGTCAGGCGCCTTCCTCCGCTGTCGTTACTGGTGTGCGCATGGTTGGTCTCGTCTCCTTGCCTACAGGCCCCGTCGTCGGTCAGTCACCGAACGAGTGCGGGGCGCCCTGGATGTCACGCACGTACCACTCGTTTCCGGAGTTCACGACCGTGACCAGGTAGTTCTGCACCAGCTGTCCGGCTTCCCCCGCACCGTCGCCGGCGTCGGCGGAAGGGAGGCCCCAGACCACGGTGGTCGCCACCTGTCGTACGTCATCATCCCCGGTCGAGGACTTGGATGGCACCGGCATAACGGACAGTTCGCTGAATTCCACACTGTTCGCCGGAAGTGGGGTGACGGAGGCGCCCGGCTCCACGTAGCGGTCGAGGTGCCCGGCTTCCTCCGCGTAGGCCTCGAAGAAGCCGGTGAGCACGCTCTCGAGCTGCTCGGCGGCCTGGGAGTCGGTGTCGTAGGAGGGGCCCGCGGGCAGCTCCGCCTGGCTGGGCGCGGCCAGCAGGGCGGGGCGCCCGGAGAGCACCAGTGAGGAGCCGTCGCTGTAGACGGGCACCTCCAGGCTCATGGCCTCGTCGTTGACGTCGGCGCGGATGGCCACGACCGCGTTGTGCCCGTCGCGCACGTCCACGGCGGTCACGGTCAGGTTCTCGCCGGAGATGCTGTCCGCGGGGAGGTTGAGGTCGCTGACCTGTCCGTCGGGGACGAAGGCCGCGAGGGAGGTGAGCCGGGCCTCGGGGTCGGAGGTGTCGAGGTAGGTCTCCGCGAAGCGGAGCGCGAAGGCCGCGGCGGAGGTCTCGGGGAAGTCGAGGGTCTCGCTCACCTCGGGCTCCGCACCGGTGCTGGGAAGGGAGAAACCGTTGCGGATGGGGAACCAGATGCCGTTGAAGATGACGACGATGATGAACGCCCACAGCAGTACGCGTCCGACGCCGACCCACCAGCGCCCGCCCGCACCGGCGCGTGGCCTTCGGGGGCGCGGTGCGTCGAGCTCGTGCTCGACGTCGTCCACCCGGTCACGCACCGCGGTGTCGCGCCGCGCCGTCTTGGCCATCCCCGCCTCCTGATCCTGCACACAGTGACGCGTCGGCCGCTGCGCCGACGCCGGTCTTCCGCGCGTCGTCGCCGACGCTTTCCGCCATGCCCTTGTCTACCCCATCCCTATAGTGAGGCATTGTGCGGGTTGGGAGTGGCCAGGACGGGTCCGTGTTTCCGGACCGAGGTCACATTGCCCGGAGCGAAGGATCTACCTAAAAGGTGCAGAGTACGGCAATTCACCACTGATCTCTTCTCACGTATGTGCACGTCAGGGCATTTCTGTCCGGACCGTAAAGGGATTGGTCACCGCTTGGTGAGCAAGATGTGTCCTGAGAGGTCAGGAAACCGTTGACCGGATGTAACCAGAGACACTCCCGGCCCTCGGGCCCCACAGGCGGCCGGGACTCCGAGGAAGCCGGTGCCCAGGATGGCGCGATGATCCCACACGCTCCCCTGGTGCGGGCCGCGCTGCTGGTCCTCGGCCTGCTGTCCCTGGTCCACCTCGGTGTGCAGGTGCTGGGGCCCCAGGCCTGGTCGCGCCCCACCCAGGTCCTCCTGATGCCCGCGCTGGCCCTGGTGCTGCTCGCCGCGTCCCGGAGGCCGCGCGGTCGGCTGTTGGGGCTGGCGCTGGTGGCCCTGGGGTTCTCCTGGCTCGGTGACTCCGCCCCGGGCCTGGCGTCGGGGGACACCGCGTTCCTGCTGATGGTGGGCTTCTTCCTGGTCGCGCAGGTGGTGTTCGTGGCCGCCTTCTGGCCCCATCGGGCCGGGAGTCTCCTGCACCGGAGGCGCCTCCTCCTCGTCCCGTACGCGGCCTACGTGGCCGTCCTGGTGTGGGTCTGCGCGCCGCACGCCGGTGCCCTGCTGATTCCCGTGCTGCTCTACGGCCTGATCCTGGGTCTGATGGCGGTCCTCGCCACCGGGATGGGCCCGTGGGTGGCGGCGGGCGGCGCGCTCTTCCTGGTCTCGGACTCCCTGATCGCCCTGAACGCCTTCGTCCCCGGCCTGGACCTGCCCCAGCGCGACCTCCTGGTGATGAGCACGTACATCGCCGCCCAGGTCCTGATCGTCCTGGGCCTCCTCCGCCGTGAGGCCGCATCGGAGAGGCATGCCGTGGGCGTCTGACTCCGGCACGGAACGGATACCCCTCTCCCCCACCCCTTCGCCGTGGCGCCGGAACGACCCTCCCGGTGGGGTGTGAACGCCCCTCGGCCACGCTGACCGGCGCGAACGGTCGCGCCGTCGTCCGAACCGGAGCCGGGAATCCCCCTCTTGCAGATATACCCCCCAGGGGTATATGTTCGGCGCAGTCGCCCCCGACCACGGGGACCGGCGGAAGACCTCGGGAGGCACCATGAGCGACCACACCGGACACGACTTGACCGGCCACGGCGGCCCGGGCGGGCTCGCGGTCTCCGAGCACGGGTACACCCTCGACCTCGACTCGACGCTCCTCGCCGCCGGGAGACGGACGGTCACCTTCCGCGTCCTCGGCCCCGACGGGCGGCCGGTCACCCGGTTCGTGCCCGAACACGAGAAGGAGCTCCACCTCGTCGTCGTCCGCCGCGACACCGCCGGGTTCCAGCACGTGCACCCGGTACGGGACGAGAAGGGCGTCTGGAGTGTCGAGGTGGCCCTGGAGCCGGGTGACTGGCGGTTCCTCGCGGACGTCCACCCCGTCGGCCACGACGGAACCCTGACCCTGGGGATCGACGTCGCCGTGGGCGGTCACTACGACCCGCGCCCACTCCCCGAGGCCACCCGGACCGCCCGGACCGGCGGGTACACCGTCACCCTCGACGGAGCCCTGGTCTCCGGCCGGGCCCGCGCCCTCACCCTCACCGTCGAGCGGGGCGGGCGCCCCGTCACCGACCTCCAGCCCTACCTGGCCGCCTACGGGCACCTGGTGGCGCTGCGCGTCGGTGACCTCGGCTACCTGCACGTCCACCCGGAGGGCGGCCCCGGCGTCACCGCTCCCGGTCCCGGAATCAGCTTCGTGGCGGTCGCCCCCTCGGCGGGTACCTACCGCCTGTTCCTGGACTTCCGGCACGACGGCGTCGTCCGCACCGCCGAGTTCACCGTGCGGGCCACCGCCCCGGACCCCGACCCCGACCCGGCGCACGCCGCGCACGGCCACCACTGACCCGCGCCCCCGGAGGAGCACGACCATGACCTGTCCGAGCCCGACCGCCCGTTCCGCCACGAACACCCGCACCGGCGCGGTCACCCCGATCGCCGGTCCCGCACCGGGCCCCCACTCCGGTGCGTAGCCCCGTCCCGGTCCCGTGTCGCGGGACCCGGCCCCGAAGCCGGGCCCCGCCCGCGCGGGCACACGGAAGGAACACACCATGCGCCTGTTCGCCATCCGCGACTACCGATTCCTGTTCGGAGCCCAGGTGATCGCCCTGTTCGGCACCGGACTCACCACGGTGGCCCTGGGACTGCTCGCCTACGAGCTGGCCGGGCCCCGGGCCGGGGCGGTCCTCGGCACCGCCCTCACCATCAAGATGGTCATGTACGTGGTCGTCGCCCCGTTCGCCGCCGCCTACGCCGACCGGCTGCCCCGCAGGGGCTTCCTGGTCCTCCTCGACCTCGTGCGCGCCGGAGTGGTCCTGGCGCTGCCCTTCGTCACCGAGGTGTGGCACGTCTACGTCCTGATCGCCCTGCTCCAGGCCGCGTCGGCGGCGTTCACCCCGACCTTCCAGGCCGTGATCCCGGACATCGTCACGGACAGGTCGGCCTACACCCGGGCGCTGTCCGCCTCGCAGGTCGCCTACACCATGGAGAGCCTGCTCAGCCCGGTCCTGGCCGCCGTGGCACTGCTCTTCCTCAGCTTCGACCTGCTGTTCCTGGGCACCTCCGCCGGGTTCGTCCTCTCCGCGCTGCTGGTCGTGTCGACGCGCGTCCCCGACGCCCGGCCGAGCCCCCACGCGAACCTGCGGGACCGGGTGGTCTCGGGGATCGGCACCTTCGTCAGGACCCCGAGGCTGCGCGGCGTGATGGCGCTGAACCTGGTGGTCGCGGCGGCCGGGTCGATCGTGGTCGTCAACACCGTCAACCACGTCCGCGACCAGCTCGGCGGATCGCAGTCGGACGTGGCCTGGATGCTCGCCGCCTCCGGGGGCGGAACGCTGCTGGCCGCCCTCGCGCTGCCCCGGGTCCTCGACCGGGTCCCCGAGCGCACCGTCATGGTGGTCGGCGCCGGGGTCCTCGTCGCCGGGACGCTCGGTGCGGTGGCGATGGTCGTGGCGGACGCGGCCACCTGGTCCGGCACCGCGACCGTGTGGACGGTGGTCGGCGCGGGGATGGCGTTGGTCGTCACCCCGACCGGCAGGGTGCTGCGGTCCTCGGTGGAGCCGAACGCGATCCCGGAGGTCTTCGCGGCCCAGTTCTCCCTGTCGCACCTGGCCTGGCTGGTCACCTATCCGATAGCGGGCTGGCTCGGCACGGCCGCGGGCCCTGTCCCGGCCTGGTCGCTCCTCGCGGTTCTGGCCGTGGCGGGCACCGTCGCCGCGCCGCTGCTGTGGCCGCGCGGCGACGGGCCCACCGAACCGGCCGTGGCCAGGAAGGGGACGGGGTACGGGTCGGCCGCCTGACGGCCGTCCGGTCAGACGCGGCACTCCTCCGTCGGTGCCCGGCCCCGCGTGCGGAGCGCCGTGACGCTGATCCACCCCGCGAGCAGGACCGCCGCCCCGGTCGGGACCAGCGCCCACCCCGCGAGGTCGGTGGCGCGGGTCCCGGCACTGATCAGACCGCTGCCGAGCGCCGCTCCGACGGCGGAGCCGAGGTACATGGCGGCCATCTGGAAGGCGATGATCGGCATCGCCCGGTCCGGCCGGTCGTGGGTGAGCGCCTGCTGCACCGTCGGCACGCTCGCCCACCCGGCGGCGCCCCAGACCGCGGCGGCGGTCAGCCACGGCGGGGCGCCCGCTCCCGCTGAGCCAGGAGAGGGCGGGCCCGCTCAGTCGGAGTGCGCTCCGCGTCGCACTCGTTTACGGGCGTAGGCGCGCGCCGCGCGCGTCCGGTCTCCGCAGCGGGTCGAACACCACTGCCGTCGCGCATGCGTGCGAAGGAAGAACCACTGACACCCGTTCGCTTCGCACATCGCCAGCATCGGCGCGTCGTCACCGGTGAGCAGTGCGGCGGCGTCCTCCGCGATGAGCGCCATGACGTGCTCGACGACCTGCGTGACCGGATGATCGGCGCCTCGGGTGAAACCCGTCGTCGGCTCGAAGCGCAGGAGCAGGGCCCCCGGAGCACTGGTCAGCGCCTGATTGACGGCTCGCACCGCTTCGGGTGGGGGGACGTCTCCACCGGTGTACGCGGTGAGCAGGTCCCGCACATGGTCGCGCAGGGCCGTGACACGACCTCGGCAGTACTCGTGCAGCACGGCGTCCGGGTCGATCAGATCACGGGTGACCAGCCAGGCCCGCAGGCCCTCGGGTGTGGCCAGCTCGTCACGCCTTTTTCCGGCGACCAGTTCACTCACGCTGTTGACCAGGGCGAGGCACGGATGCTCCGCGACGCCCGGCACGGTCATCTGTTCGGTCTCCATCACGCCCTCACGGTAACACCAATGATTTTCCATGATGCACCTGCTACAGTCTCATCACGTCTAAGGCGTTCTTTTTCCGTGAGACACGAGGCTTCACCCGTAGTCCGGGCGCTCAGCGGGCACCCCACCGTTCGCACTGTCCGCGCTGGCCCGAGGCGGCACTGTCCTCAGGACGACCGCTGCCCCGTCGCCACCGCTCCATCGATCCACAGGAGATCAGGGATGACCACACCACAACGAGCACTGATCGTCATCGACGCCCAGCAGGAGTACTTCGACGGCCTCCTCCCGATCCAGTACCCGGACCGTGACGAGTCCATCGCCCGCATCCGGGCCGCGGTCGACGTGGCCGAGCAGTCCGGCGCTCCGGTCGTGCTCGTCCAGCACGGACTCCCCGCCGAGGCTCCGGTCTTCGCCTCCGGCTCGGCCACCTACCAGAACCACTCCGAGATCGCCGCCCTCGAAGACCGCGCGGCCAAGCGCGTCAGCAAGCACTTCTCCAGTGTCTTCGACGGCACCGATCTCGCTGCTTGGCTGCGTGACCAGGGCGTCGACACGATCACCCTCGTCGGATACATGACGAACAACTGCGTGCTCTCCTCCGCGGCCTCCGCCGAACCCCTCGGCTTCGCCGTCGAGGTCCTCTCCGACGCGACCGGCGCGATCGACATCGCCAATGACGCGGGCAGGGCGTCCGCCCGACAGGTCCACGAAACCCTCATGGCCCTGCTTCACTCGAACTGGGCCGCCGTCGCGGAAGTGGACGCCTGGTCAGCCGCGTCGCGTGCCGGTAGGCCCCTGGCCAAGAGCGACCTCGTCACCTCGGCGGCCCAGGGCCGCGAGGTCTTCTGAGGATGCGTCCCGCAGGAAACCGCTGACGGCGGCTCCACCCCGCGGCCCCGTGGCGGCGGGGTGGAGCGTGTTCGCGTGCACCAGGGGACCCCGGAGACGACGGAGGGCGGGCCGAGTGGATCGGCCCGCCCTCGTGGGTTCGCGTGTGGCTCAGACGTTGAAGCGGAACTCCACCACGTCGCCGTCGGCCATCACGTACTCCTTGCCCTCCATGCGGACCTTGCCCGCGGCGCGGGCGGACTGCATGTCCCCGGCCGCGACCAGGTCGTCGAAGGAGACGACCTCGGCCTTGATGAAGCCGCGCTGGAAGTCGGTGTGGATGACCCCGGCCGCCTCGGGGGCGGTGTCACCCTTCCGGATCGTCCAGGCGCGGGCCTCCTTGGGCCCGGCGGTCAGGTAGGTCTGGAGGCCGAGGGTGGCGAAGCCCACCCGGGCCAGCTGGGCCAGGCCGGACTCGGTCTGGCCGAGGGACTCCAGCAGCTCCTGGGCCTCGTCGTCGTCCAGCTCGGCCAGCTCCGCCTCGATCTTGGCGTCGAGGAAGATGGCCTCGGCCGGGGCGACCAGGTCCTGGAGCTTGGCGCGCAGGGCCTCGTCCGCGAGCTCGTCGGTGTCGAGGTTGAACACGTAGATGAACGGCTTCACGGTGAGCAGGCTCAGCTCACGCAGCCGGTCCAGGTCCACGTCCTTGGCCTGGGACAGGGAGACGCCCTCGTCGAGGATCTCCTGCGCCGCCCGCGCGGCCTTGAGGAGCTCCTGGGAGTCCTTGTCCTTGGCGTTGCGCTTGGCGTCCTTCTCCAGGCGCGGGATCGCCTTCTCCAGGGTCTGGAGGTCCGCGAGGATCAGCTCGGTGTTGATGGTCTCGATGTCGCGGGAGGGCTCGACGTCGCCGTCGACGTGGGTGACGTCGGCGTCCTCGAAGGCCCGGATGACCTGGCAGATCGCGTCGCTCTCGCGGATGTTGGCGAGGAACTTGTTGCCCAGGCCCTCACCGGTGGAGGCGCCGCGCACGATGCCCGCGATGTCGACGAAGTCCACCGTGGCGGGCAGGATCTTCGCCGAGCCGAAGATCTCGGCCAGCTTCCCGAGCCGGGCATCGGGCACGCCCACGACTCCGACATTGGGCTCGATGGTGGCGAACGGGTAGTTCGCCGCCAGAGCGTCGTTCTTGGTCAGCGCGTTGAAGAGGGTGGACTTGCCAACGTTGGGCAGGCCGACGATCCCGATAGACAGACTCACAAGGTCAGAGTCTATGCGGAGCGGCGGGTGGGCCGACCCGGACACCGGCGGCCAATCATGGAAACAGAGTGCGCTCACATGGACACGAAGAGTAGGTTCGAGGTGCGGCCGGGCACCACGAGCAGGGAACGAGCCGACAGGACAGCGTCGTACGGCCCCCGGCAGCAGTCACCGCGGCTCCGTTCTCTTGGGGGGAAGACACTGTGGTCCAGGACCAGCTGCGCGCACTCGTACACCGGTATCCGCTCGTGCGCTTCGCCACCCGACAGCTCCGCGTCCACCTGCCCAGGAGGCTCGGCGGACTGGACCCCGCCCGGGTCCCGCCGCGCAACCGCAGGTTCACCCTGGTCCTGCCCCGCCCCGAGGACGACCGGCGCCGGGTCGGACCGGACACCATCACCCTCCAGCTGTCCGGTGACCTGACGGTTCCGCGCCGCCTCGCCGCCTCCGGCCTGTCCAGGCACGAACCCGACAGCCTGGCCAGCTTCATGGCGATCCTCGACCACACCCCTCCCGGTTCGGTCCTCGACGTCGGAGCGGGGGTGGGCGTCTACTCGATGCTCGCTGCCGCGCGCACCCGACGGCCGGTCTTCGCGTTCGAGCCCACCCCGGAGCTGGCCGCCGCCGCGCGCGCCGTCTCCGCCTCGGGCGACCTCGGGTTCAGCGTCGTGGACCTGGCCCTGAGCAACCACAACGGCAGCGGGCACCTGCGCCGCGCCCTGCACAACGACATGTGCAACCGGCTGGTGCGCTCGGCGCGGCTGGGGCTCTCCCACATCACCGTGCGCACGGCCACCCTGTCCCGCTGGAACGAGACGGCCGCGACCTTCCCGACGGTGGTGAAGATCGACACCTCCGGAACCGAGCCGGACGTGGTCGCCGGGGGGCTGGAGGTGCTGCGCCGGTACCGCCCCTGGGTGATGGCCAAGGTGCGACCGGACCGGGGTGTGGAGGAGCGGCTGATGGCCCTCATGGACCCGTTGGAGTACCGGTGGTTCCCGATCAGCGGCGACCCTCCCTACGAGGCGCGCGAGGAGATCTCCGGCCGGGCCTCCCCCGCGTGGGAGCGGATGTGGATGTTCGCCCCGGAGGAGCCCCCCAGCGGCTTCTGGGACTCGGTCACGGTGTGGCGCGCGGCCCTCGGGGAGTGCCGCCGCCCGTCGGATCCCTGACGCCGACCGGTCAGATCCAGCCGTCGAGGGCCGCGAGCAGCCCCGGCAGGTCGTCGCGGTGGACGTGGTGCCCGGCGTCCTCCACGGTGCGGACGGTGAAGCCGCGCTCGGCCAGGGTGCGGGCGCCCTCGGGGCCGATCGGGGAGCCCACTCCCGCGATGACCGCCAGGGAGGGCACCTCGGCGGTCTTGGGGAAGTTGTCCACGCCCGCCACGTGGTCGATCACCCATGTGTGGAAGTCGGGGTCGGTGGCGGCGAACCCGGCGAGCTCGATCCGTACGTCCTCGTCGTTCCAACCGGGGTGCAGTTCGCGCACCCGGGCTGCGTCGGCGGTGGCCACGGCCGCGCGCAGCCGGTCGCTGGCCCCCTCGGTCTGGGGCGGGATCCGGAAGGCCGGGTCCACGTGGACGGCCCGTTCCGGGCGCAGGTGGTCCAGGGCCAGGGACAGCGCGAGGCAGCCGATGGAATGGCCCATGACCAGCTCGGCGCCGGGAGGGAGGGTGTCCACCAGGTCCTGGCGCAGCGCCTCGACCGAGTACGCGCCGCGCGGGCTCGCGCCGTGTCCCCGTAGGTCGACGCCGGTCACCCGGTACCCGCGCCGGAGGAGTTCGGCCTCGACCGCGTGCCAGGTCCGGTGGAGGGACGCGCCGCCGTGGACGAGGAGGGCGCGGCGGTCCCCCGCTCCGCTGGTGTGGGTGGCGAGGCGCATGTGGGTGACCTTTCTCGGGCGCCGCGTGGTGGGCGCGGTTTCCACCGGTGTCGCGCCCCCGACGTCACGGGGGTTCCAAGCGTCGGCGTTGGCCTCCGCCGCGGCAACCCCCGCCCGTGGCCGGTTCCGGTCAGGGCCGCCGTGCGGAGCGACGCGCGGAGTCCTGCGCGTTGCCGGGCGCGCGACCCTCGGGGATTGAGAGCATGGCGCCATGGACGCCCTCGCT
Organism: Nocardiopsis sp. iso_238; assembly: GCF_056173325.1. Taxonomy (NCBI): domain Bacteria; kingdom Bacillati; phylum Actinomycetota; class Actinomycetes; order Streptosporangiales; family Nocardiopsidaceae; genus Nocardiopsis; species Nocardiopsis sp. iso_238. Next base: position 5,232,868 of record NZ_CM149668.1, read on the forward strand.
CTCGTACTCGTACTCGTCATCGGTCTGGCCGTCGGCGCCGCCGTGGGCTGGCTGCTCGCCCGCGGCCGGGACGCCGAGGCCCGCGCGGACGCGAGGGCGGCGGAGGAGCGCGCCGCCTACGTGGAGGAGCAGCTCGCGGACCGGTTCCGCGCGCTGTCCGCGCAGGCCCTGGACCAGACCAACCAGCGCTTCCTCGAACTCGCTGAGGGGCGGCTGCGGGCGGTCAGCGCGGAGGCCGGGGGCGACCTGGACGAGCGGCGCCGCGCCGTGGAGCGGATGGTGGAGCCCCTGACGGCGACCCTGAACCGGGTGGAGACCCAGCTGCGGGAGGTGGACGCCGGTCGCGCCGCCGCGCACGCGGAGCTCGCCAAGCAGGTGGAGTACGTGCGTGTGGGGTCGGAGCGGCTCCGGGACCAGACGCAGTCGCTGGTGACGGCGCTGCGCAGGCCGGAGGCGCGCGGCCGGTGGGGCGAGCTCCAGCTGCGCCGGGTGGCGGAGTTGGCCGGGATGTCCGCGTACTGCGACTTCGAGGAACAGGCGGTGTCCGGGGCACAGCGGCCGGACATGGTGGTGCGGCTGGCGGGCGGCAAGAACATCGTGGTGGACTCGAAGGTGCCGCTGGCCGCCTACCTGGACGCGGTGGAGGCCGGTGAGGGCGCCGCGTCGGAGCAGCGGCTGCGGGCGCACGCCAAGCACGTGCGCACCCATGTGGACCAGTTGGCGGCGAAGTCGTACTGGTCGGCGTTCACCCCGGCGCCGGAGTTCGTGGTGCTGTTCATCCCGGGTGAGGCGTTCCTGGCCCCGGCGCTGGAGTACGACCCCGGGCTGCTGGAGCACGCGATGGGGCGGCGGGTGCACATCGCGACGCCGACGACGCTGATCTCGCTCCTGCGGACCGCGCAGTACGCGTGGCAGCAGGAGGCGCTGAGCGAGAACGCCCGCGAGGTGTTCGACCTGGGCAAGCAGCTGTACGCGCGGCTGGCGAAGCTGGGCGGCCACGTGGAGGGGCTGGGCCGGGCGCTGAACCGTACGGTGGGCGCCTACAACCAGACCGTGGGGTCGCTGGAGAGCAGGGTGCTGGTGACCGCGCGGCGCTTCGGTGAGCTGGGGCTGGTCGACGGTGACCTGGACCGGCTCTCCGGGGTGGAGGAGCGGCCGCGTACGGTGGCGGCACCGGAGCTCGCGGAGACGTCGGCGGGGATGGCGGAGACGTCCGCGCACGATACGGACATGTCGGACCTGAAGCTCGCCGGTGCCGCCGATGTCGGCAGTATTCGGCATGGGAGTAACGTCCGCAACGGTTCGACCCAAATGGAACCGGGGGGAGCCGTTCACGGCGAGTGACCGACCGGCCCCGACCCCGGAACCAGCCGGAACCAGGAGGGGAGATCTCGGCGTCCAAGGGGTGGAAGCCGCGATCGCCCCGGAAGGGGCAAGTGGCCGAAATGACGACACGATCCCAGGAATGACCCCCGAAGTTTCACGAGAAGTGACACACTAAACACTGTGAGTAACAAACTGGGGAGGCGGACGACCATGCCCCCGCGCAAGTCGGACGGTCCGGATCCCGGACAGGCCCCGTACTTCGTGCGGTCCAACGGTCGCGGTCGGGGGGCGGCGGGTGCGGACAGGTCCGCGCGCAGCCACCCGAACCCGGACAGGACAGCGCGCAGTCACCCGAAGGCGGCGGCCCCCGCCTGGCAACCTCCACGGCTGACCGGCCGGGGCGGTGTGCTGATCATCGTCGTGTTCAGTTTCGCCGGGACCATGATCGCCCACCTGACGTCGACCCCGGCCGCTCCCGGGCTGGCCTTCACCCTGGCCTGCCTGACGACGGCGGCCCTGGTCCGCCCCGCCGACCTGCTGTCGCTGTCGGTGAGCCCGCCCATCGCCTACTTCGTCGCGGTGGTCGCCGCCGAGAGCATCCTGGCCCTGGGCAACGAGGGGTTCGCCCGGGTCCTCATCCTCGGCCTGGCCTCGCGCCTGGCCGAGGTCGCCCCGTGGCTGTTCCTGGGCACGGCGCTGGTCCTGGTCGTCGCGGTCTTCCGTGGCCTGCCCGGCAACCTGCGCAACCTCGGTGACGAGCTCAACGGCCGTAAGTAGAACCCGAGCGCTCCCCCGAGACGCTGAAGTCACGGGGCACACCCACGCGGCCAGCTGACCGCGTCTCAACGCAGCGGAGAGTCTGGGTTCCAGCAGGCGCTGCGCAGGACGGGGCGAGCCGCCAGCGAGGAACGAGCCATCACACCGAAGGCGCCGAAGGTTCCTCCGCACACGCACCGAAGCCAAGCGGAGGCGCAAAGAACGTGAAAGCGCCGGAGAGGGTTCTGCAAGACAAGTCAAGCCGCCAGCGAGGAACGAGCCAGGCGTAGACGAGGATGAAGAATCCCTCTGCAAAGGCGCCGAACACGCACCGAAGCGAAGCGGAGGCGCAAAGAAGACCCAGCCCCCTCAGAACGGGGCGTCGTCGTTCCCGGACTCGTCGGCCCGGCGCTCGTCCATGGCGGCCGCGAGCTTGGCGCGGGCCCCCTCCAGCCAGTGCTCGCAGACCCGGGCCAGCTTCTCGCCGCGCTCCCACAGCTCCAGGGACTCCTGGAGGGTGAGGCCGCCCGACTCCAGTCTCCGGACGACGTTGTTCAGCTCCTCCCGGCTCTCCTCGTAGCTCAGTTCCGGGGCCTCGCTCTGGTCGGCCATGCCTACTCCCCCTCTGTGGTGGCTGGGTTGTCCGTGGTGTCCTCGGCGGCGGGCGCCGCCTTCTTCTTCCTGCCGCGTGAGCCGCCCGTGGCCGCCTTCTTCCCCGCCGGGCGGGGCTCGGACTCACCCTCGCCGTCCAGGGCGTCGACGGTGGCCCTCAGGCCGTCCTCGGCGAACCGTACGCGCAGGGTCTCCCCCACGGCGGGCTCGGCGGCGGAGCGGACCACGGATCCGTCCTCGCGCTGCACGATCGCGTAGCCGCGCGCCAGCGTGGTGGCCGGAGAGAGCGCGTGCAGACGGGCCTCGGTGTGGACCATGGCGTCGGCCGCGCGGTCCAGGGCGGCGGTGAGGCTCCGGCGGGCGCGGTCGCGCAGCTCCAGGACCTGCTCGGTGAGGCGCTCGGTCTCCCGGACCGGATCGGCCAGGACCGGGCGGGAGCGTACGCTCTCCAGCCAGGCCAGCTCCCGGTCGACCCCGCCCCGGATGACGCGGCGGGCCCGGTCGCGGAGCTGACGGATGATCTCCAGCTGCTCCCCGACGTCCGGGACGGTCCGCTTGGCGGCGTCGGTGGGGGTGGAGGCGCGCACGTCGGCCACGTGGTCCAGCAGCGGCGCGTCCTGTTCGTGGCCGATCGCGCTGACCACGGGGGTGCCCGCCGCGGCCACCGCCCTGACCATGGCCTCGTCGGAGAAGGGCAGCAGGTCCTCCATGGAGCCGCCGCCCCGGGCGATGACGATGACGTCGACCTCGGGGCGGGTGTCCAGGTCGTGCAGGGCCTCGATCACCTCGCGGGTGGCCCGGTCGCCCTGGACCGCCACCTGGCGCACCTCGAAGCGCACGGCGGGCCAGCGGCGGCGTCCGTTCTCCAGCACGTCGCGCTCGGCGGCGGAGTCGCGGCCGCAGATCAGGCCGACGGTGTTGGGCAGGAAGGGCAGCGGGCGCTTGCGGGCGGGGTCGAAGACGCCCTCGGCGGTCAGGGTCCGGCGCAGCTGCTCCAGCCGGGCGAGGAGCTCACCGATCCCGACGTGCCGGATCTCCCGGGCGCGAAGCGAGAAGGTGCCCTTGAGCTGGTAGAAGTCCGGTTTGGCGTGGATGACCACGCGGTCGCCGGGGCCGGGGGCCGGTTCCTGGCGGCGCAGGACGGAGGTCTCGCAGAGCACGCGGATGGAGGCGTTGGCGACCGGGTCGCGCAGGGTCATGTAGGACATGCGTCCGCGCGAGTTGAGCTCGGCTATCTGCCCCTCGACCCAGATGGCGCCCAGCCGGTCGATCCAGCCGCCGACCGCCTGGAGTACGGTCCTGACCGGCTGCGGTGACTCCGCCGAACTCTCCATGCCCATGGCTCCAGAGCCTAGGCCAGGGTGAGGACAGTTCTGTGAAGGAGCGGCCGCGCGGCCCCGGAGACGGAGGGGTGCCGGACCGGGGTCCGGGCACCGGCCTCCGGGGCGGGCACGACGGCGGGGGCGGTCCGGGGCGGGCCCGCGGACACGTCCGGGCTCAGGCCTCGGACTCCAGCTTGGCGATCCGGTTGTCGTACATCTTGATGAACTCGGGGCGGCCCTGGTGCGCGACCTCGTAGGCGCGCAGGTCGCGGACCTGCTCGATGGTGAGCTTGCGCAGGCGCGCCCGGATGGACGGCAGGGTGAGCTCGTCGTAGGTGGGGACGGCCAGGTCCTCGGCGGCGGGGGCGGCCTCCTTGCGGACGCGCTCCAGGACGTCGTCGCTGGCGACCGTGGTGTGGGCCTCGGCGGCCTCGAGCTCCTCGGCCAGGGCGGGGCCGTCCTCGGGGAGGTCGGCGGTGGCCGGGACGGTGGGCTCGTCCCTGGGCTCCTCGACCAGCGGGGCGGTCTCGGGGGTGCTCTCGGCGGGGGCCTCGGGCTTCTCGGCCTTCTCCTCGGCCTTCTCCTCCGGCTTCTCGACCTCAGGCTTCTCGGTCGCGGGCTCGGCCTTCACGGCCTTCTCCTCGGACGCCGCGTCCGCGGTGGCGGGGGTCTCCACCTTCTCCGCGCTCTCCTGCGCGGGGATCTCGTCCTTCTTGTCCTGCACGGTCGTGATGACCGGGTCCTTGCGCCCGAAGATGCCCCTGACGAGGGTGGTCAGCTTCGTGACGATGGTCGGGTTCGACATAGGACGGGGGCTCCTGATGCTCTCGGCGTTGGGCCGGCGGCGCGCGTCCAGCGAACAAGGCAAGGCCGAGTTGAGGGCGAACCGCCTCATAACAGATGCGATGGTGAACCAGGATAGAGGAGGGAGTAGCAGCATGAGCGGGCGGGAAGTGAACGATTCCGCCACTTCGCCGCCGGATCGTGTGCGTTCGGTCGCACCGACCCCACCCGCCTGCGGACCCGCCATGGACCTACCCACTCCGTGCCCTATCCCACACACGGACCCACGGCGCCGGATCACACCTAGGATGTGTCCCATGAGTGCGATGACGACTGCCACGAACCAACGCCGTGTGCTTCTCGCCAACCCGCGGGGGTACTGCGCCGGAGTCGACCGGGCGGTCATCACCGTCGAGAAGGCACTGGAACAGTACGGTGCCCCGATCTACGTGCGCAAACAGATCGTGCACAACACGCACGTCGTGCGCACCCTGGAGGAGCGGGGCGCGATCTTCGTCGAGGAGACCGAGGAGGTGCCCGAGGGCGCCATCGTCGTCTTCTCCGCTCACGGTGTCTCGCCCGCGGTCCACGAGCAGGCCCAGCGTCGCCAGCTCAAGACCATCGACGCCACGTGTCCCCTCGTCACCAAGGTGCACAAGGAAGCCCAGCGCTTCGCCTCCGAGGACCGTGACATCATCCTCATCGGCCACATCGGCCACGAGGAGGTCGAGGGCACCAGCGGTGAGGCCCCGGACCACATCCAGATCGTGGAGAGCCCCGACGAGGTCCACAAGGTCGAGGTCCGCGACCCGGACAACGTGTCCTGGCTGTCCCAGACCACCCTCTCGGTGGACGAGACCAACCAGACCGTCGACGCCCTCCGCGAGCGCTTCCCGAACCTGCTCGACCCGCCCAGCGACGACATCTGCTACGCCACCTCCAACCGCCAGGACGCCGTCAAGGCGATGGCTCCGGAGTGCGAGCTGGTCATCGTGGTGGGCTCCGACAACTCCTCGAACTCCGTCCGCCTGGTCGAGGTCGCCCTGGACGCCGGGGCGAACGCCTCGTACCTGATCGACAACGCCACCCTGATGGACGAGGCCTGGCTGGAGGGCGTCACCACCGTGGGCGTCACCAGCGGCGCCTCGGTGCCCGACATCCTCGTCCGCGAACTGCTGGACAAGCTGGCCGGACACGGCTTCGGTTCGGTCAGCCCCGTGACGACGGCCGACGAGACCCTCACGTTCTCGCTGCCCAAGGAGCTCCGCCGGGACCTGCGCGCCGAGTAGTCGCCTCCCGAACGTCGAGGGCCCCGCCGAACCACACGGTTCGGCGGGGCCCTTCGTCACGTACCGGGGAGCCCGGCGGGCTAGGAGTCGGCGTCCGCGCCCTCGGAGGGCTCGGCCTCGTCGCCCTCCTCGGCGGCCTCGGGCTCCGGGACCGGGAAGGTCTCCAGGTGCTCGGCCAGCTCCGCGAACTCGTCGACACCGGCGCTGCCCGCGACGATGAGGGTCCAGCCCTCCTCGCGCAGCACGAGCGCGCCCCAGTCCTCGGACTCCAGGTGCTCCCACTCCCGGTCGCCCACCATGACGGTGCCCACCGGTTCGGCGTCCTTGACGGTGTCGCGCACCACGGTGTCGGGGTCGTCGTCACTCTGGACCAGCCTGGCGTGGCTGTCCTTCGGAGTGGCGAAGCCCACGGTCCACTCGACCGGGCCGTTCAGGTCCAGGGTGGAGCTGGTGGGCGTCCAACCCTCGGGAAGGTTCTCGTCGGGTGCGGTGACCGGATACTCGGCGCTGCTCCGGAGCACCTCGATGTCCGGGCGGAACTGGACTTCGGGGATGCGTTCACCCGATCGCGTGGAGACCACGAACGCCATCACCAGGATGATCGCGACGACGACCCCGAGGGAGATGGCGTAGTTCTTGAAGGTGGCGTTGGCCCGGCTGTATGAACTCATGACATGACCAGCTTGCCCCAGCGCCCGGGCCGCTTCGACCTGGGGTGCGGTTAGCGCACGTGAGCGGCGACTCGTCCCGGACGGGAACCTTCGGTCACCGGGCCGTCGGCGCCGCGTCCCTCCGGTCGGACAGCCAGGCGCGGTGGCGGCGCGGCGCCCGCCGCTGCCCGACGCGTTCCGAGAGCAGGGCGTACGACGGGAGGGTGCCGGGCCGCGGGGACCTCCACCCAGTCGAACCCGGCCCGCTCGGCGCGGCGGCCTAGTCCCGCTGGCGGTGGCGGGGTTCGAGTTCGGTGAGCAGCCCGGTGATCTCGTCCGCGAGCCGGTGGGCGTCGGCGTCGTCGCGCCGCACGACCTCGGCCACGGCCAACAGCATGGAACCGCTCACCACGATCAGCAGCGCCTCGTCGACGGGCTCGTCGGCCTTGCGGAAGAGGGCCACGTTGCGGTCGGTCCACTGGGTGAGCCGGGACCGCAGCTGGTAGTCGAACCCGGGCGGGCCGTCGCCGCTGAAGAACAGCCGCGCGGTGTCGCGCTCCTCTATGCAGCCGAGGAGGTAGGCGTGCGCGGCGATGTTCATCAGCCGTGTGGGATCACTCTCACCCTCGGAGCGGGCGTCGCGGACCGCCTGGTGGGTGCGCTCCTGCTGGCGCTGCTGGAACTCCTCGTACAGGGCGACGTACAGGTCCGCCTTGCCGGTGAAGTGGTGGTAGAGGCTGCCGACGCTGGCCCCGGCGACCGAGACGACCTCGCTCACCCCGGCCTTGGCGAACCCCACCGTGCGGAACACCTGGGCCGCCGCCTGCAGCAGGGCACTGCGGGTGGCCGCGCCGCGCGGCGAGACCCGCGCGGGCCTGTCCGTCTTGTCCACTGTCACGCCCTCACTTCTGTCCGGGTCCCCGCAAACCTGAAGCGTTCCCCTGGGAGACCACGGGAACTCCCCCCTGCCTCGTGGCGGCGGGCTTGACGCGACAGACGCGCCTGACGACTGCTCTCCCGGCAGCCGGGACCGCCACGTCGTGGTCGATCCGGTACAGGTCCACGATGTTACGGGCCGCGTCGGGCTCGGCGTTACCCGACCACCCGCCCCCGGATCACCCGACCTGGCACACGATCCGCCCCCGCTCGGGCGCTCCTCGTCCCGGGTGGCGTCCGACACGCGCGCCGTCCTCCCCGGGGTCCGCGATAAACGGAGGTCACGTCGGGTGACTACCCTAAGAGAGAACCCCACCCTGTTCCCGACGGAAGGTGTCACGTCCATGTCGCAGTCCAGTAGCCCGTCCGCGCAGCACTCGGCGCCCGACCGTAACCTCGCGCTGGAACTGGTCCGCGTCACCGAGACCGCCGCGCTCGCCGCGGCCCGTTGGGTCGGCAAGGGCGACAAGCTCGGCGCCGACGGTGCGGCCGTGCGAGGCATGCGCCACATGATCAGCACCGTGTCGATGAACGGCACCGTGGTGATCGGTGAGGGCGAGAAGGACAACGCGCCCATGCTCTACAACGGCGAGCGGGTCGGTGACGGCGGCGGCACCGACTGGGACGTCGCGGTCGACCCGATCGACGGCACCACCCTGACCGCCATGGGCATGCCCAACGCCATCGCGGTGATCGCGATGAGCCCGCGCAACACCATGTTCGACCCGTCCGCCGTGTTCTACATGGAGAAGCTGGCCACCGGCCCCGAGGCCGCCGACGTGGTGGACATCGCCGCCTCGCCCGCCGAGAACATCCGCGCCGTGGCCCGCGCCAAGGGCAAGTCGCCGCAGGACGTGACGGTCGTGATCCTGGACCGTCCGCGCCACAAGCAGCTGGTCCAGGACGTGCGCGACGCGGGCGCCCGGATCAAGTTCATCAGTGACGGTGACGTCGCGGGCGCCATCATGGCCGCGCGCCGGGGCACCGGCGTGGACCTGATGCTGGGCATCGGCGGCACGCCCGAGGGCATCATCACCGCGTGCGCCATGAAGTGCCTGGGCGGGGTCATCCAGGGCCGTCTGTGGCCCAAGGACGACCAGGAGCGCCAGAAGGCCGTCGACGCGGGCCACGACCTGGACCGCGTGCTCCTCACCGACGACCTCGTCTCCTCGGACGACGTGTTCTTCGCCGCGACCGGCATCACCGACGGCGAGCTGGTGGGCGGTGTCCGGTATGAGTCGACCGGTGTGACCACCGACTCCCTGGTCATGCGCGGCCGCAGCGGCACCGTGCGCCAGGTCCGCAGCGAGCACCGTCTGAGCAAACTGTCCGCCTACAGCGGCGTGGACCTCACCTCCGCCCCGGAGTAGTCACCGCGAACCGGCGGTGCCCGTCCACCTGGACGGGCACCGCCGGTTTCGTGTTTCGGGTGCGAGTGAACAACTCGGTGTTTCCCGGCATCAGACTCGTCGTTGGCCCCGCGCCCGCGTCTGTCCCACGTACATCCTCGTCGGAGGTCCGATGTCCTACCCAGATCCCCCACAGCAGCCCCAGTGGCAGCCGCCGCAGCAGCCGGGCCAGGGGTTCCCCCAGCAGCAGGGCCCCGGCCAGCCGCAGTTCGCCCCGCCCCAGCAGCCCGGTCCCGGCGGCCAGTTCCCGGGGCAGCAGTACCCGGGCGCCGGCGGCCCGCCCCCGCAGGGCCCCGGCGCCCCCATGGGTCCGGGCGGTCCCGGTGCCCCCATGGGTCCCGGCGGTCCGATGGGCCCCGGAGGCCCCGGCCAGCCGCCCTACGGCGGCCAGTACTCGGGCGGCCAGGTCCCGCCCTCGCGCGGCGGCCGCAAGTGGCTGATCCCCGCGGCGGCCGGTGTGGCCGTCGTGGTCATGGGCGGCACCCTGTGGGCGGCCGTCTCGCTGGTCGACTTCGGCGGTCCCCAGCCCGAGTCGGTCCTGCCCGGTAACTCCGTCGCCTTCGGCAAGGTCGATCTCGACATCAACGGTTCCCAGGTCATGGACCTGATCCGCTTCTCCCAGAAGCTCCCGGACGAGATCACCGAGGAGACCGGGGAGGTGGAGGAGGACACCACGGGTGTCTTCGCCGAGGCCTTCGCCGAGGAGTTCGACGTCGACAAGGCCGAGGTGGACGCGTGGATCGGGCAGAAGGCCGGGATGGCCGCCTGGCCCGCCGCCAACGAGGGGGCCATCGTGGACGACGGCATGGCGCTCGCGATGGCGCTGTCCGTCAAGGACGCCGGTGCCGCCGAGGCCACGCTCAACGGGCTGCGTGAGGACGGCGACCTGGACTACGTGCTGGTCGACGACTTCGTCGTCATCTCCGATGACGAGGAGGCGATCAGCGAGTACAACGAGCAGATGTCGGCCCACGGCGACCTGGAGTCCAACGACACCTACAGCGGCGACCTCGCCGACGTGCCGAGCGGCAGCATCGCCCTGGCCTGGATGGACCTGGGCGCGTTCGGGAACCTGACCGGGGTCGACCAGGAACTGGCCGCCGAGCTCGGCACCGGTGTGGACGCCACCGTCGAGGGCCGGATGACCGCCTCCGTGCGGGTGGACGGCGACTACCTCGAGGCCCGGATGGACGTCTTCGGCTTCGAGGTGGACAACGAGGGCCTGACCTGGCTGGCCGACGCCCCCGGCGCGAGCGTCGAGGCCATGGGCGGCCTGCCCTCCGGCACCACGGCGGCCTTCGCCGGGAGCGGCATGGACCAGGCGCTGGCCACCGCCTGGGAGAACGACGGCCTCCCGTTCCTCGACGACGGTTCCCGCAGCGAGATGGAGTCGTTCTTCAACTCGGTCGGCGCTCCGCTGCCGGACGGCTTCACCTCCCTGCTGGGCGGCTCCACCGCCGTCGGCCTCTCCGGCTTCGAGGAGGTCTCCCTCGGCTCGGAGCCGTCCTTCGCGTACCACGCGGTCGGCGGCGACCAGGCGGCGATCGAGGGCTTCCTGGAGGAGTCCTTCGGCGGCCCCTACTCGTCCATGGTGATGCCCGAGGTGAGCCAGGACGGCGACACGGTCGTGGTCACCCACGGCGGTACCGGGTCCGGCCAGCTCGGTGAGGACGACGTCTTCCAGCAGACCATGCAGGAGATGGACGACGCCGTGGTCGCCGGGTACTTCGACCTGCGCGAGCTGCTGGTCAGCGGTGAGGTGAAGGCCCCCGGCGAGTGGGGCGCGGTCGGCGTCGGCGTGAGCGTGGTCGAGGAGGGCCAGCGCGCCGTGGTCGAACTGCGCTGGGCGCCCAGCGGGGGCTGATCACCCCGGGGTGACCCGTGAACGACACGACGGCGCGGGAGGGGCGACCCTCCCGCGCCGTCGTCGTCGCGGCCGCTCCCCTGGTTGAGGACCGCCTAGTTGACGACCCGGCGGCGCATCTGGAAGGCGGCCAGGTTCCACATCAGCACCACGAAGGCCAGCAGGACCCCGACGTGGCCGAGGGCCCCGAGGACGTCCAGTCCGCCGAAGACCGCCCCTCGGATGAGTTCGACCGCGTGGTACAGGGGGTTGACCATGGCGGCGGTCTGGACCCAGTCGGGCAGCTCGGTGAGCGGGAAGAACGTGCCCGCCATGAGGAACAGCGGGGTGAACAGGCCGCTGAACACGTAGTCCATGGAGCGCACCGAGGTGATCACCGCCGAGATCCAGATGCCGAAGAGCGCGAAGGCGAACCCGGCGAGGAAGGCGACGAACGGCACCAGCACCATCCCGAAACCGGGTTGGAGGCCGAAGCCGATCGCCACCAGCAGCGGTACGCAGCCGTACACGCCGGACCGCAGCGCCAGCCACAGGGCCTCGCCGGTGACGAGTTCGCGCACGTCCACGGGGGCGGCGAGGATGCCCTCGTAGGTGTGCAGGAAGCGGCGCTTGATGAAGGTGTTGATGACGGCGGGCATCATCGACTGGAACATGACCGACACGGCGACGATCCCCGTGCCGAGGAAGTCGATGTAGCTGAACCCGGCGAGGGTGCCGATGAGGGCTCCCATGCCGAACCCGAAGCAGAGCAGGTAGAGGGTGGGTTCGACCACCGCCGCGAAGGTGGTGGCCCGCCACGACTGCCCGTAGAGGATCCACTCGCGGGCGACCACCCCGCGGACCGCGTCGGCCTCGAACCGGCCCGGCCGGGCGTGCCGTTCCGGGCGGGCGTCCTCGTGACGCTGTGACAGGTTCATTCCACGGACTCCCCGGTCAGGGTCACGAACACGTCCTCCAGGTTGCTGTCCCGCCGGACGGGGGTGCCCAGCTGGTCCCGCGCCGACTCCGGAAGCTCCTCGGCGCGCAGAACGGACAGCGTGGTGCCGGTGCGCCGGGTGGTGAAGCCGTAGCCGTTGATCAGGCGTTCCAGTGCGGCCATCCCGTCCGCGTCGGGTGTGTACTCCTCGACGCTGGCCCCCGCGTACTTGGCGACCAGGTCGGCGGGCGCGCCGCGCTCGACGACCCTCCCCCTGGCCATGAGGGCGACCTCGTCCGAGAGGCGCTCGGCCTCCTCGATGTAGTGGGTGGACATCAGGACGGTGGCGCCCTCGTCCCGCAGGGCCGTGATCACCCCCCACAGCTCCTGCCGCACCTGCGGGTCCAGACCGACGGTGGGCTCGTCCATGAGGACCAGCTCGGGCCGGTGCAGGAGCGCGCGGACGATGAGCAGGCGGCGGCGCATCCCGCCGGAGAGGTCGTCCACGGGGGTGTCGCCCCGATCACTGAGCTGGGCCAGCCGCAGGGTCCGGGCGATGGCCTCCTTGCGGCGGGCACGCGGGACCCGGTACAGGAAGGAGAACATCCGGAGGTTCTGCTCGACCGTCAGTTCCTCGTCGAGGTTGTCGTGCTGGGGGACGACGCCCATGCGGGCCCGCGCCCACTTGGACTCGGCGGGGATCTCGTGGCCGAGGATGCTGATGGTGCCCTCGTCCGCGATGGACTGGGCGGTGAGCATCTTCATGGTGGTGGACTTGCCCGCGCCGTTGGGACCGAGCAGGCCGAGAACGGTCCCCTGGGGTACCTCCAGGTCGAGGCCGTCGACGGCTGTGAGCGAACCGAAGCGCTTCACGACGCCGCGCAGGTTCAGGGCTGGCACGGCGGAGGCCTCCCGGGAGCTCATGGCGGCGCTCCCCGGTACGGCCCGACCGGGCTCTGGTGTGGTCATGGGAACACGGTAGGCAGCGGACCGGGTGAAAATCCATCGTTTATCCGCACGCGCCGGACGCTGTTCGGGGGCTCCCACCGCCGCCGACCCGGCCGTCCACAGGCGCGGAAAACCCGTTGCGCCGCGCCCCGGCCCGTGTCTACCGTTGAGGGGTCGGAACCGATCACGGTGTCTGGGGCACACGCCGCGCCCAGGCCTAGAAGGACTGAGGACCATGCCCCGGAACGCGCCGAGCGCGCCTCACAGCCGCGCGGGTCTCCTCATGCCCCGACACCCTTCGGACGTCTGAACGGACCCGTTCCCCGTCGAGAACCGCTCGGCGCTCTTGCTGTCGTCTCCACACCACTCCAGCAAGGAGCCTCCGGGTTGTCCCACCACGATTTCGACCCAAGTACCACCGCGTCCGCGCGCACCGTCTTCGGCTGCGTGCTCTGCGGTCTGTCCGTCGCCCTCCTGGGCCCCGACGGCACCCCGCGTGACCACTGCCCGAGCTGTCTGACCTCGCTCCACGTCCACGACCAGGTCGAGGACGGCGTCAGCGACTGCGAGGGCCGCATGACCCCGATCTCCGTCGTCGTCGCCCGTGACGGCCGATGGCGGCTCGTCCACCGCTGCGTGCGTTGCGACGAGCTCTCCGAGAGCGCCGTGACCGCCGACGACAACCCGTTGGTCCTCATGCGGATCGCCGTCCGCCCGCTCGCCGAGCCGCCGTTCCCGCTCGAGATGTTCGGGGAGGTGTGAGCGTGGGTCGCGGCAACCAGCGGCGCGGCCAGCGCCGACAGCAGCGCCCGAAGACCGTCCTGCGGGCCCGGGGCGAACAGGGGCGGCACCACGGCCAGGCCGGGGAGTCGTTCCGCTGCGCCCACTGTCGGCTGGACGTCCCGCTGCGGGCGCCCGGCACCGCGCACCGCAACCACTGCCCGCACTGCCTCACCAGCCTGCACGTGGACGGCCGGGTCCCGGGTGACCGGGCCGCCGACTGCCGGGGCCGGATGGAGGCCGCCGGTGTCAGTGCCCGTCCGGACGGCGAATGGCTGGTCGTCCACCGCTGCCTGGCGTGCGGCGAGCTCAGCGCCAACCGGGTCGCGGGTGACGACAACGCCCGCGCGCTGGTGCGGATCGCGGTGCGGCCGCTTTCGGCCGCCACCCCGGCCCGGCGCGCGTTGACACGCCTCTGATCAGGCACGACCCGTGGTCGTCCGTGGGGCCGGGTCCGCCCGGCCCCACGGCCGCCGCCGTCGCGACCGCCCCGACGCCACCTCTCGCCTAGGCTCGGTGGGGTGAGTGAGGATGTGTCCCCCGCCCGGATGAGGGCGTCCAACAGTGACCGTGAACGCGTCAGCGAGGTCCTGCGCTCCGCTGTGACCGACGGTCGGATCGACATGGAGGAGTTCGAGGAGCGCCTCGACCGCGTCGAGGCGGCCAGGACCCTGGGGGAACTGCCGGAGCTCACCGCCGACCTGCTGCCCGCCGAGGAGCAGCCGCTCCAACTGGACCCGGAACCCATGGTCAGCTGGTTCACCACCCTCCGGCGGAAGGGGCGCTGGGTGGCGCTCCCCGACGAACAGGCCGGGGCGGTGTGCGGGCGCGCCGAGATCGACATGCGCGAGGCGCTGCTCACACACAACCACCACCGCATGACGGTCAGCACGTTCCTCGGCCGGGTCGTGATCGACGTCCCCGAGGGTGTGGAGGTCCGGCTCCACGGGTGGTCCTTCCTCGGAAGACGCAGCACCAACGCCCGCGGCAGCGCGATGTCCCACCCGCCGGTCCTGGAGATCGACGGCTTCTGCCTGTTCGGGACGGTGCGGGTCCGCGCGCCCAGGCGCCGCCTCCGCCTCGGCCGCCGCCGGGCCCGCCGCCAGCTCGGCGGTTGACGGGCGGGGTCGGTGCGAAGGTGGTGACCTGCGCTGATGTCAACATGACACGTGCAACACCGGGAACCCAGGGTGAGGTGCGTTGTGTCCTCCTGCGTCTGGCAGGCTTGAGGTCACAGGTTTTCCCAGGAGAGATGGGTTGCAATGAGTGAGTTCCGTATCGAGCACGACTCGATGGGTGAGGTCCAGGTCCCGGCCAAGGCCAAGTGGCGGGCCCAGACCCAGCGTGCCGTCGAGAACTTCCCGATCTCGGGCCAGGGGCTGGAGAACGCCCACATCGCCGCGCTCGGCGAGATCAAGGCCGCCGCCGCCAAGGTCAACGCCGAGCTCGGCGTGATCTCGGACGACCTCGGCAAGGCCGTCCGTGAGGCCGCCCTCGAGGTGGCCGACGGCAAGTGGAACGACGAGTTCCCGATCGACGTCTTCCAGACCGGTTCGGGCACCTCCAGCAACATGAACACCAACGAGGTCGTGGCCACCGTCGCCAAGGAGCGCACCGGCCTCGACGTTCACCCGAACGACCACGTGAACGCCTCGCAGTCGTCCAACGACGTGTTCCCGTCCTCCATCCACATCGCCGCCACCTCGGCCGTGCAGAACGAGCTGGTCCCGGCGCTGCGCCACCTGGAGGGTGAGCTCACCCGCAAGTCGATCGAGTTCGCCTCGATCGTCAAGAGCGGCCGCACCCACCTGATGGACGCCACCCCGGTCACCCTGGGCCAGGAGTTCGCCGGGTTCGCCGCGCAGGTCCGCTACGGCGTGGAGCGCCTGGAGGCCGTCCTGCCGCGCGTGGCCGAGCTGCCCCTGGGCGGCACGGCCGTCGGCACCGGCATCAACACCCCGGAGGGCTTCTCCGCCCGGGTCATCGCGGAGATCGCCGCCAACACCGGCCTGCCGCTCACAGAGGCCCGCGACCACTTCGAGGCGCAGGGCGCCCGCGACGCCCTGGTCGAGCTCTCCGGCCAGCTGCGGACCATCGCGGTCGGCTACTGCAAGATCGCCAACGACATCCGCTGGATGGGCTCCGGCCCGACCACCGGCCTGTCCGAGATCTTCCTCCCGGACCTCCAGCCGGGTTCGTCGATCATGCCGGGCAAGGTCAACCCGGTCCTGTGCGAGGCCATGCTCCAGGTCTCCTCGCAGGTCGTCGGCAACGACGCCGCCGTGGCCTTCGGCGGCGCCTCCGGCAACTTCGAGCTCAACGTGCAGCTGCCGATGATCGCGCGCAACGTGCTGGAGTCGATCCGTCTGCTGGCCAACGTCTCCACGGTCTTCGCGGACCGCTGCGTGGCCGGGATCCGGGCCAACGAGGAGCAGTGCCGCGTGTACGCGGAGTCCTCCCCGTCGATCGTCACCCCGCTCAACCGGTACATCGGCTACGAGGAGGCCGCCAAGGTCGCCAAGCAGTCGCTGGCCGAGAAGAAGACCATCCGCGAGGTCGTGCTGGAGCGCGGCTACGTGCGGGACGGCAAGCTCACCGAGGAGCAGCTCGACGCCGCCCTCGACGTCCTCAAGATGACCAACTCGCAGCAGTAGTCGTCGACACGGGTCCACGGGGCCCCGGGGCACCTCGCGGAAGCGGGGTGCCCCTCGTGCGTCACCTCACCGTTCCGATCCGGAACCGGCGGCCAAGCCGCCGGAACCATCCCCCTACCGTGGACATCGGAACCAGTAGTCAGAACTTCACGCACAGAGCCCGCTCCGAGAGGGCGACAGATGTCGAGTAACAGCCAGCCGACCATCGCGAACCGCTACGTCCTGCTCCGTGAGCTGGGCCGTGGCGGCATGGGGATCGTCTGGGAGGCGCACGACACGGCCCTGGACCGGGTCGTGGCGATCAAACAGGTACTGCTCCCCGGCCACTTCACCGACGCCGAGCGCGCCGACGCGCACGCGCGGGTGCGCCGCGAGGCCCAGTCCGCCGCGCGGATCAACCACCCCACCGTCATCACCATCCACGACGTCTTCGAGTACGAGGACGACCCGTGGGTGGTCATGGAGCTGGTCGAGGGCGGTTCGCTCCAGGACCTGCTCGGCAGGTCCGGGGCCCTGCCGCCGGAGGAGGTCGCGGACATCGCGGAGTCGCTGCTCAAGGCGGTGCGCGCGGCGGACGCGGCGGGTGTCCTGCACAGGGACATCAAGCCGGGCAACATCATGATGTCCGCCGACGGGCGGGTCATCCTCACCGACTTCGGGATCGCCACCATGGAGGGCGGTCCGGCCATCACGCGGACCGGCGCGCTGATCGGTTCACCCGAGTACATGCCGCCCGAGCGGCTGGAGGGCGGCCCGGCGGAGCACCGGGGCGACCTGTGGAGCATCGGCGTCACGTTGTACGCGGCGGTGGAGGGGAGCTCCCCGTTCCGCCGCGACTCCATCACCGCCGCGATCGCGGCGGTGATCTCCGCGCAGCTCCCGCCGATGACGCGGGCCGCGTGGCTGGAGCCGGTGATCGCCGGTCTGCTGGACCGCGACCCGGACCGGCGGCTCACGGTGGAACAGGCCCTGGACCTGCTGCGGCGGTGCCGCGACGGGGAGGGCCCGGCCTCGGCGGGCACGGCCGCCGCGGCGGGCGCCGCGGGTGCGGCGTTGGCCGCCACCGCCGTGAGCGGCCCGCAGACCCCCCATCCGGCCGCGCACCCCTCCGGCGGCTACTACGGGCAGGGTTCCTACCCCGGCCACGACCAGGGGCGGTACACGCAGGCGGTCGGCTCGGTCGGCTCGGTCGGGCACGGCGGCCACGGGGACCACGGCGGCCACGGCGTGGGCGGCCACAGCGGCCCCCAGCCGGCCGCGGCGCACGGAGCGGCGGCCCCGGCGGCCAAGAGCAGGCGCGGGTGCGGTCTCGGCGCCGTGCTGGCGGTCGGCACGCTGGTCCTGGCGGTGCTGCTGGTCGGCGGCCTCGTGGTGGCCCTGGCCATGCGCCCCTCCGGGCCCCCCGACGCGTCCCAGCCCGAGGTCTTCGAGCCCGGACGAGCGGAGAGCCGCGAACAGGTCGAGGACACCCCGGAGAGCGACATCCGGGTGGACGGGACTCCCCCCGAGTACGACGAGGAGGCCCTCCAGACCTTCGACTCCGAGTGGTTCTCGATCGCCTACCCGGGCGGCTGGTCGCCCGACGACAGCCGAATCTCCGAGTCCATCGCCGTGTTCGTCGCTCCGGGCATGGAGCACGAGGTCGTGGTGGAGGGCTGGGAGGAGACCGAGTTCACCGGCACCGCCGAGCAGTTCCTGGCCCAGACCAGCGGTGGCACCGACATCGAGGAGGCCACCAGCGGCTACGCGCAGCACGACTCCGAGAACTTCGACCGGGACGACTTCGAGGGCGGTCTGGCGGGGCTGGACGTCGCCATGGTCGAGGCCGACCTCGTCAACACCAACTGGGGTCAGCAGGAGCGTCGGCTCTGGGCGTACGCGGTGATCATGGAGCAGGGCGACCACCGGGTGTTCTACCTGGTGAGCGTGAACGTGCCCCTGGCGGAGGCGGACGACTTCGACAACGTCCACGAGGACGTGATCGAGACCTTCACCCCCCACAAGTAGGTCCGGACGGCGACCACCGCCGGACAGGGGAACGGCCCCGCGCACGGGTGCGCGGGGCCGTTCTCGTCGTTCGGGGGATGGGGGGACCGGGTGCCGGATCAGTACCAGCCGACGGACTGGGAGTGCGCCCAGGCGTCGCAGGGGGTGCCGTAGCGGTCCTTGATGTAGCTCAGGCCCCACGAGATCTGGGTGGCCGGGTTGGTCTGCCAGTCCGAGCCGTGGGAGGCCATCTTGTCGCCGGGAAGCGACTGCGGGATGCCGTAGGCCCCGGAGCTGGGGTTCTGCGCCTGGTAGTTCCAGTTGCTCTCCTTCTCCCACAGGGGCTCGAGGCAACTGTCGAACTGGTCGGCGCCCCAGCCCTCGGCGGCGACCATCTGGCGGGCGATGCCCTTGGGGTCGCCGGAGAAGGTCGGCTCCTCGTCCGCTTCCTCTTCCTCCTCTTCCTCTTCCTCCTCGATGTCGCTACCGCTGGCCTGGGTGGACTGCACCCCCTGGCCGTTGGCGGCGTCCCTCTGGCTCTGCGCTTGCTCGCGGAGCTCCAGGAGTTCGTCCTCTGTCAACTGTTCCGAGGCGGCGAAGAACTCGTCGCCCTCGGTCTCGGTGTCGGCCGCGGGTTCCTCGGACCTCGGCACGGCGGCGCTGGCCGCCACGTCCGGGTCCACACCGTCGTCCGCGAACGCGGAGACGGCGAACGTCGCACCGGCGACCAGGGTCGCCGCACCGACCGCCGCGGTACTACGCAGCGACATTCGGTTGAGTAGCACGATTGCCTTTCCCAAAAGGGGGTTAATGGCAGGGAAAAACCTATTAATACCAGTTGTTGGCCTGCGAGTGGGACCAGGCGCCGCACGGGTTCCCGTAGCGGTCCTTGATGTAGCTCAGGCCCCACGAGATCTGGGTGGCCGGGTTGGTCTGCCAGTCCGAGCCGTGGGAGGCCATCTTGTTCCCGGGCAGGGACTGCGGGATGCCGTAGGCCCCGGAGCTGGGGTTCTCCGCCGTGTGGTTCCAGTTGCTCTCCTTCTCCCACAGGGGTTCGAGGCAGCTGTGGAACTGGTCGGCGTCCCAGCCCTGGTCGAGGACCATCTGGAGCGCGATCTCCTTGGCGGAGCCCGCCGGGACCGGGGTGGCGGGGGCGGAGTTTCCGGACGAGCCGGAACCGTCGGAGGAACCGGTGTCGGAGGTCTCCTCCTCCTCGGGCTCGGGCTCCGGCTCCGCGATCTCGGCGCCGGTGCCGCTGGCGGACTGGACGGCCTGCTCGGCCGCGGTCCGCACGTCGTCCCGGCCCTGCTCGCGCTGGGTCTCGCGCTCGGCGTCGTCGACCGCGGGAGGGCTCGCGAAGAACTCCTCCCGGGGCGGCTCGGGCTGCTCCTGGGGGGTCGCCGCCGAGGCGGCCTGACCGGGGTCGAGATCGCCGGTCTGTGCGAAGGCCGAGACGGTGAACATGCCGCCCGCGACCAGAGCCGCGGCTCCGACCGCGCTCATCTGGCGCAGCGAGATCCGGTTGACTATCAAGATCGCCCTTTCACGTTGACGCACGCGTGCCCTGACTGGGATCTCGCGTGGTGTGGGTCGCCGCCATGGGACCGCGTGGCCCGTCGTGTCTGCCGTGGAGGGGACGGAGTCGCCGTTCGACCGTCCACGGAGCGGGGCTCCCACACGGGAGGGGGTTCTCGGTGCAGCGCACTCAGCCTGCATCATCGTCACGGTGAAGTAACGCCAGTTTTACCGTGTCCTGACTCACATCACGGAATGTGCGCACTTTGCGCACTTCTGACCTGCAAGGGAACACAAAGAGTCAGGGGCGCCCCGACGCCCTGGCCCTGTGTCACTCATCTCCACCGTCGCTGGGGGAGACCGAGGTCACCGGGCTTCCCGGGCCGCGCACCGGCGACTGAGTACCCGTACGGATGCGCCGCGCCGGGTCCGCGAGGAGCATGGCCGGTATGAACGCCCACGGACTCCCCCAGCCACCCCCCGGCGCCCCACGCCACTGTCCCGACTGCGCGGCTCCTCTCGGCACCGCCGGTCAGGCGTGCCAGCGCTGCGGGCTCAGCCTCGTCGGACCGACCGCCCAGCGACTGTGGTGGATCGACACGGAGCTGGCGACGCTGCGCGGACGGGAGCGCGCGCTCTCCCAGGAGCGCCCCCACGTCCTGGGCCGTCTGCGGCGCGAGTCCGTGGCGCTGACGAGCCGTGCGGTGCCCGTGCCCGCTCCCCCGGCCCCGGTCCCGGCCCCGGCGGCTGTCGGGCCGCCCGCCACGGCCCAGCAGCGGTCCGCCCCGGGGCCCGAGCGGTCCGGTGAGGTGAGCCAGCGCTCGGCCCAGAACGTCATCCTCGGCCTCGGCGGCCTCCTCATCGGCGTCGCCGCCCTGGTCTTCGCCATCTGGACGTGGAGCGACCTGAGCACCGGCACCCGTGCCGCGGTGCTCGGTCTGACCACCCTGACCTTCGCCGGGCTGGCCCTGCCGCTGCACCGGCGCGGGCTGCGCGCCACCGCCGAGACCTTCGGATCGGTGGCCGCCGGCCTGCTCTGCGTGGACGCGCTCGCCCTCTGGCTGCTGAGCGACCGGATCAGCAACGGCCCCGGGTACACGGCGGCCGCGCTGGCGGTCATGAGCGCGCTCCTGCTGCTCTACCCCGCCCTGGTGCCGCTCCGCTCGCCCCGTGTCCTGGCCGCGCTGTTCGCTCAGCCGGTGCCGGTGCTGCTGGTGGTCTCGCTGCCGACCGACGCCAATCCGGGCTGGGTGCTGCCGGTGATCACCGCCACCGCGCTCGCGGACCTCGTCGCCGTGCGGCTCCTCGGTGAACCCCGGCCCGGGATTCCGGTCCGCACGCTGCGGGTGTCCGCCGTGGTCCTGTGGGTACTCACCCTCGTCGCCACCGCCGTCGCCGTCCTCTCCGCGGCCGTCCACGCCTCCACCGACCCCGTGGGCTGGTGGTCGATGGCGACCACCCTGATCCTGGCCGGGGCCACCGGTCTGCTGCTGGCCCGGTGGCCCCGGGCCGGAACCGCGCCGAGGACCTGGCCCGCGTCCGCGGTGGTCGGCCTGGGCTCCCTGGCCCTGGCCCCGCTCGTGGCCGGTCCCGCCGAACTGCCGGTCCTGCCCCGCCTCACGGCCGTTCCGTGGAGCCTGGAGCCGTCCGCCATGCTCCTCCCGGCCGCGGAGCTCCTCCAGCTGGACCGGGCGAGCACGCTGCCCCCGCTGAACCTCGTGTACCTGGCCGGGGTCCTGGTGGCCGCCGCGCTGGCCGTGGGGACGGTCCGGCTGCTGCGCCGCTCCGCCCTGCCGGTCGCCCTGTCCCTCGTCGCCCCCGCCACGCTGCTGGCGCTCCCGCTGCTCCTCTGGCTTCCCCAGGTCGTGGCGGTGGTGTGGGCTCTCCTGGTCGGCGGCGGCCTGGTGCTGGGCTCCGTGCTCCTGGGCCGGTGGACCGGCGCGGTCCCGGTGGTGACCGGGACGCTCACCCTGGTCACCGGCCTGGTCTGGGCGCTGCCCGAGCGGTACATGACCCTGGCCGCCGTGCTGATGCTGGCCGCCACGGCGCTGGTCTGCGCGGTCGGTGCCCGCCGGTTCTCCACCGGGGCCCGCCCCGAACCGGGCGGCCGGGCCGCGACCCTCCACATGGGAGCCACGCTGCTGTGGGCCCTGGCCCTGGTGGTGGGCGTCGCCTTCCTGCTCGGGAACCGGGGCGCGGACGACACGGTCCAGGCCCACTGGTGGCTGCTGACCGCCGCCGCCCTGCTCTCCGGGGCGACCGCCCTGACTCTGGGCCGGGTCACGCCCCCGGTTCCCAGCGGGACCGCCGACGCCGCACGGTCCGCCTCCGACCCGCGCTGGCTGTTCAGCGCGGTGGGCCTGGCGCTGCTTCCCGCGGCCCCGCTGCTGGCCCTGCCGGGAGACTCCCCGGCACTGTCCCCGTTCCCCGGTACGGCGCCGCTGTCGGCCCCGGTCCCGGCCTTGTGGGACCCGGCGCACGCGGTGCTCGGGGTGCCCGCCCAGACAGGTCTCCTCTTCGTTCTGGGCGTGCTCGTGGCGGGCCTCCTCGTCCTGGGGCTGGTGGCCGTCGTCGACCGCCGCTGGTTCGCGGCCGGTGCGGCCCTGACGGTACCGCCGACCCTGGTCCCGCTGCCCGTGCTGGTGGGAGCACCCTTCCTCCCCACCGTCGTGTGGACGACGCTGGTCGGCGCGGCCCTGTTCCTCTGGACCTCCCGGCTCCGCGGCCCGCTCCCCTGGCTTCCCGGAGTGAGCGGTCTGGCCACGATGCTGCTCGGACTCGTCTGGGCACTCCCCCAGCAGTACTCCGCGCTGGTCGCCCTGCTCCTGCTCGCCCTCGCCGCGCTGGTCTCCGCGCGGCTGCGCCACGACCTGGATCCGCGCGCGGCGGGCTCCCCCGAGCGGTTCGTGTACGGGCTGACCGTCACCGCGTGGGCCCTCGCCCTCGCCTCGGGCCTCGCCCTCCTGGTCGCCTCCTCCGTCGTGGGAGCCGCCGGTCAGGCCACCGGGTGGCTGCTGGCCGCCGCCGCCCTCGTGCTGGGCGCGACCGCGCTGGTGCTGGGCCGCACGGACCGTGAGCGGTCGGTGCGGCGGGAACGACCCTTCGCCCCGGCCTCCCTCGGCACCGCGGGCGTGCTGCTGATGGCTCTGGTCCCGCTGCTGGCGGGCCCGCGCGGGCTCCCGGCCCTGGCCCTCTTCTCCAGGTCCCACGTCCTCGGCGGGGCACCGCTCTCCGCCCTGCTGGAGCCCGCGCACGTGTTCGTGGGTGTTCCCGGACCGAGTGACGCCCTGAGCGCGCTCACCGTCGCGGCGGGGCTGCTCACCGCGGGGACGCTGGCGCTGCTCGCCGTCCTCCTCGTGGACCGGTCCCTGCTGGTCCCGGTCGGCGCGCTGGTGGCGCCCCTGACCCTGCTCCCGCTGCCGGTGGCGCTGGGTCTGCCCTTCCTGGTGGCCCTGCTGTGGACCCTCGTGGTCGGCTCCCTGCTGCTCGCCGGGGCCGCGCTGCTCCGCGACGGCCGGGTCTCCTGGATCCCGTGGGCGAGCGGCCTGTTCTCGCTGGCCCTCGGATTCAGCTGGGCGCTCTCGGAGCGCTACTCCACCGTGGCGGTCCTGATGGCGGCGGCCGCGCTCCTGTCCGTCGTCACCGCTCTCGCCCGCACCAGGTTCGTGGCGATCACCTCCACCTCGGTGTCCACGGCGGCCACCGGCGGCTTCGCCCTCGCGCTGCCGCTGGCCCTGGACGCTCCGGTCGAGTACGCGGCCCTCGCCCCGCTCGCCGTGGTCGCCGCCGTGGCGGCGGTCGCCCCACGCCTGCGTGAGCCGCTGGTGACGGCGGCCGAGATCCCCGCCGCCGCGTGGGCCGGGGTCACCCTGCTGCTCTCCGTCCTGCACGGCGGACGCCTGGAACTGGTGGCCACGGCCCTGGCGGTGGTCGGGGTGATCAGCCTGGCCAGCGCCGTCCGCCCGCACCGCCGGTGGTACGCCGGGGTCGGAGCCGTGCTGATGTTCCTGGCCCTGTGGACGGCCCTCGCCTCGTGGGAGGTCACCGTCCCGGAGGCGTACACCGCCCCGCCCGCGCTCGCCTTCCTGGTGATCGGCTGGGAGTGGTCGCGCCGGTCCGCCGAGGTTCCGTCGAGCTGGCTCGCCTACGGCGGCGGTCTGGCGCTGCTCCTCGGCCCCACGGTGTGGGAGGTGCTGATGGGGGACGACACGGTCTGGCGGCTCCCGGCGGTGCTGGCCACGGCTCTGGCCGTCACCGTGTGGGGCCTGCGCCAGCGCCTGCTCGCCGTCCTGGTCCTGGGGGGTCTCACCCTGCTCGTCACGTCGCTGCGGGCCTTCGGGCCGCCCCTGTGGGAGCTGGGCCAGCTGGCGCCCAACTGGCTGCCCTTCGCCGTGATCGGCGCGGCACTGCTGTTCGTGGGCGCCCGCTACGAGGCCAGCCTCGCCCGCCTCAGGCGGGTCGGCCGGTACCTCTCCCGGCTCCGGTAGCCCGAGCCGCGCACACGGGTGCGCCCGCCGCACGGCTCGTGCGGCGGGCGCACTCACGCTGTCCCGGTTCGGGGCCCGAACCGAGGGCCCAGACCTAGGCCTCCAGCATCTCGGTGACGAGGGCGGCGATGGGTGAGCGCTCGGAGCGGGTCAGGGTCACGTGGGCGAACAGCGGGTGGCCCTTGAGCTTCTCGATCACCGCGACGACCCCGTCGTGGCGGCCCACCCGCAGGTTGTCGCGCTGGGCGATGTCGTGGGTGAGCACCACCCGCGAGTTCTCCCCCAACCGGGACAGCACGGTCAGCAGCACGTTGCGTTCCAGGGACTGCGCCTCGTCGACGATCACGAAGGCGTCGTGCAGCGAGCGGCCCCGGATGTGCGTGAGCGGCAGGACCTCCAGCATCCCCCGGTCCACGATCTCCTCGATCACGTCCTCGCTGGTCACGGCGGACAGCGTGTCGTGCACCGCCTGACCCCAGGGCGTCATCTTGTCGTTCTCGCTCCCCGGCAGGTAGCCGAGCTCCTGGCCGCCCACCGCGTACAGCGGGCGGAACACCATCACCTTGCGGTGCTGGGCCCGCTCCAGGACGGCCTCCAGACCGGCGCACAGCGCCAGCGCCGACTTCCCGGTGCCCGCGCGGCCGCCCAGGGAGACGATGCCGACGTCCGGGTCCGTGAGCAGGTCGAGGGCGACCCGCTGTTCCGCGCTGCGCCCCTTCAGACCGAACACGTCCCGGTCCCCGCGCACCACCTTCACCGACTTGTCGGCCTGCACCCGCCCCAACGCCTTGCCCTGCTCGGAGACCAGGACCAGACCGGTGTGGCAGGGCAGGTCCATGGCCTGCTCGATCTCGCTCTCACCGGCGGAGAACAGTTCGCCGATGTTGTGGGCGGGCACGTCCAGCTCCGCCATCCCGGTCCACCCGTGCTCGATGGCGAGCTCGGCCCGGTACTCGTCGGCCGGGAGGCCGATCGAGGAGGCCTTGATCCGCATCGGCAGATCCTTGCTCACCAGCATGACGGAGTTCTCGTCCGCACGCTCGGCCTGCAGGTTGCGGGCGACCGTGAGGATACGGGTGTCGTTGTCACCGAGCCGGAAACCCGCGGGCAGGATCGTCGGATCGCTGTGGTTGAGCTCCACCCGGAGCGTGCCGCCCATGTCGTTCACCGGGACGGCCACGTCCAGACGGCCGTGGGCGACCCTCAGGTCGTCCAGCCGACGCAGGGCGTTGCGAGCGAAGTACCCGAGTTCCGGGTGGTGACGCTTGCTCTCCAGTTCGGTGATCACCACCACGGGGATGACGACCTCGTGTTCGGCGAACCTGGCCATGGCCATCGGGTCGGCGAGCAGGACGCTGGTGTCGAGCACGTAGACGCGCGTGCCCTCTCCCACCTCCGCTTCAGGGGCGGCGGGGGACTGGGTGTCGCGGTGATCGGTCGAGGAACTAGCCACTCGTTCTCCCCTTGGGCACCGCGTGGGTGCCCTGCTGTCACGGGATCATGGAGGACCGGGACCAGGCCCACGAGGGCCGGGTCCGGCCCTCCTCTTCGACATCCCGCCGGGGCGGAGAAGATCAACGAGACGGGGCCTCCCGAACGGATGGGCGAACGCCATCCGCTGTTGTCGACGCTACGCGGCCGAGAGCCCGTTTTCCAGGTCCCGTGCCCACCATCCGGTGAACTCCGCGTTACGGACCCGCCGTGGACAGACACGGCGCGCCCCGCGGAACGGGGGCGGGTGGGGACGAGGGTGCGGGTGTCAGGAGCCGAAGCGCCGGTTGCGCGCGCCGTAGGCACGCAGCGCGCGCAGGAAGTCCACTCTGCGGAACGCGGGCCAGAAGACCTCGCAGAAGTAGAACTCCGAGTGCACGCTCTGCCAGAGCATGAAACCCGAGAGGCGCTGCTCGCCGGAGGTCCGGATGAGCAGGTCCGGATCGGGTTGTCCGCGCGTGTAGAGATGCCGAGCGATGTCCTCGATGTCCAGGCGCTCTGCCAGCTCCTGGATACCGGTGCCCTTGGCCGCCTCCTCCTGGAGGAGGGACCGAACCGCATCAGCGATCTCACGTCTACCTCCATACCCGACGGCGACGTTGACAACCAGCCCGGGGTTGCCGGATGTGGCCTCTTCCGCCTCTTTCAGGGCACGGGCGGTGGAATCGGGCAGCACGTCGAGCGCTCCGACGGGGCGGGTGTTCCACCCCTCCTTGCGCAGTCGGGCGATGGTCTCCTCGATGATGCGCACGAGGGGACCGAGCTCGGTCTCGTCACGGGTGAGGTTGTCCGTGGACAGCATCCACAACGTGACGACCTGCACACCGATCTCGTTGCACCAGCCGAGCACCTCGAAGATCTTGTTCGCCCCGGCCTGGTGGCCTTGTTCGGCGCCCGGAAGACCGCTGCTCTTGGCCCAGCGCCGGTTGCCGTCCATGGCCACACCGACGTGCCTGGGAATCTCCTGGCTGGTCAGGCCGCGTTCGAGACGCCGCTCGTACAGCCAGTACAGGGGGTCACGGAGCCCCATTGGCGAAACCTCTCAGAGCTGGATCTTGGGACGGCGCACTCCTGTGACGGATGTGCCGACGGGGATGCCTCCAGAGTAGTTCGCCCGTGGGCGTCACGTCACGGCGAGCGATTTGCGCACGTGTTTGCGGCCCTGATGGATGCGGGACTTCACCGTGCCCAGGGCGAGGTTCAGTTCGGAGGCGATCTCGTTGTAGTCCATCTGGCACAGGTCGCGGAGCACCAGGGGGGCGACCAGGTTGGGGCGGTCCTTCTCCAGCTGGTCCAGCGCCTCCAGCAGGTCGATCCGCGAACCGGCGATGACGCTGGTGGTGCGCGGGTCCCGCTGGTGCGGCATGCGCTCGGCCTCGGTGGGGAACTCGGCCGACCGGCGCTTCATGGAGCGGTAGGTCTGACGGGCGGAGTTGGACACCACGGTGTAGAGCCACGTGGTGAAGAGGGAGTCGCCCTTGAAGCTGTCGATCTTGCGGGCGACCCGCAGGAGCGCGTCCTGGCAGGCCTCCTCGGCGTCCTGGCGGTAGGGAAGGAACCGGGCGCAGCGGCGCAGCACCTCGGGCTGGATGCGGCGCAGGAGGTCGTCCAGGGCCACAGCGTCACCGTGCTTGGCGCGGCGCGCGAGCTCCTCCAGCTCCTCGTCGACGTTGCTGGCCACCCGACGTCGGGGGGTGGGGGTCTCCTCGTTCTCCGAGTTGTCACTACTGTGCATGGCTCATTCTCTTCCTGGCTTGCGGCAGACGTCCGATCGTCCGTACGAACGCGTACGCGCCCACTTATGAGAGGGTCACACGTCAATGGGACGTCTATGAGCCCCGCTCGGCTCCCGCCTCGCGAATCCTCATGATCTCCGCCCCGGTGCACATGGGCGCACGGAACTCGAAGGGCACCTCCAGTC
Organism: Nocardiopsis sp. iso_238; assembly: GCF_056173325.1. Lineage (NCBI taxonomy): Bacteria > Bacillati > Actinomycetota > Actinomycetes > Streptosporangiales > Nocardiopsidaceae > Nocardiopsis > Nocardiopsis sp. iso_238. The sequence goes on from NZ_CM149668.1 coordinate 5,260,513, forward strand.
TCCATGCCCCGAAGGCGTCGACGATACCCGGGGGAGGGGATCATATCCACGGAAGTCAACGTGAAGGCGCAGATGGTGTATTAGTGGGCAACGACCGCGTATTCACCCCCGACAGACCGAGGCGAAGATGAGCCAACCGGAGGCCTTCGGACGTTACCGCGTCATCAGGCGCCTGGGTTCCGGTTCCTTCGCCACAGTCTGGCTGGCGCAGGACGATCTGCTGAACTACCCGGTGGCCATCAAGGTACTCGCCGAGAACTGGGCGCACCAGATGGACATCCAGCACCGGTTCCTGGAGGAGGCGCGCATCCTGCGCCAGACCGACTCCACGTGGCTGGTGGCGGTGCACGACGTCGACGTGCTGCCCGACGGGCGCCCCTACATGGTGATGACCTACGCCGACCAGGGCAGCGTGGCCGACCTCGTACACCGGGGCCAGCTGCCCCTGGACGAGGCGCTGCGGCTGCTCACGGAGATCGGCCAGGGCATCACCGTGCTGCACGGCCACGGCACGATCCACCGGGACATCAAGCCCTCGAACGTGCTCCTCCAGTCCTCCCCTGTGGGCCAGCGGGTGCTGGTGGCCGACCTCGGCTTCGCGAAGGCGATCGACGAGGCCTCCGGCTTCACCGCCGCCGCCGGGACCCCCGGGTACATGTCCCCCGAGCAGAGCATCCCCGGCGGGGACCTGGACGTCCGCTCCGACGTGTACTCCCTGGGCGCGGTCGCCTACGAGCTCATCACCGGACGGCCGCCGTCCCGCCCGCCGGTGAAGGTCGCGCCTGGCCGGATTCGGCCAGGTTTGCCGCCGGCCCTCGACGAACTGATCCTGTCCGCGCTGTCGGTGGACCGGGAGAGCCGCCCCGCCGACGCCAAGACCTTCACCGACCGGGTCCGCGCCATCCGTATGGCGCCCAACGTGCCCGAGGACTCCTCCTGGTGGCGGCGCTACCGGATGCCCTGGCAGCGTGCGGGCGCCCTCGTCCTGGCCTGCGGCCTCCTCCTGGCGGGGGTCAGCTCCTCCCTGGGCTCGCCCGGCATGATGTTGACCACCGTGCGCAACTCCGCCCTGGAGATCCGCGTGAAGGTGCCCTCGGTGTGGGCCCGGGAGTTCCACACCGACCAGGACTCCCGCGACTCCGTCGCCGAGGCCGGCGCCGGACCGGGCCTGCTGGCCGCGACGGACGTGGACGACTGGCACTCCACCGACGTCCCCGCCTACGGGGTCTACGCGACGGTGGTCCCGGGAGCGCCGAACCTGGACTCCGTCGCGGACACCAAGCCGTGCCCCGGGCCGCCGGAGGAGCGGGCGATCAACGACGACGAATGGCAGGGCCTGGTCTGGGAGTGGCCCGAGTGCAACGGCAACGGGGCGTTCAGCTCCGTCGCCGTGCACCCGCCGGACACCCCCAGCACCGTGTACCTGGAGATCCGTCAGCCCGAGTACCGTCCCGACGTCGTGGACGAGATCGTGGAAGGCATCGAAATCCTCTGACCCGGGACCGCCGTTTCCCCTCGGCGGTGTTCCGCGTGTTCGAGGCGGAACGGCCGGACTCCCCGAACGAATAACCCCCCTGTGGCCGTGGCCTGCCGTTCGACCATTGGGAGCGCCTCGGAGAGCACCCGAAGAACGGGTGCCGTCCGGGCGGCCAATGGCGAATGAAGTTGATTTTTCAACCAAATGCGGCGAGGCCGACTAAAGGGTCAGCTGGGCCCGGAGTTCCTCCGGGGTGGTGACGGGGAGTTTGCAGACGAAGCCCTCGCAGACATAGGCGGTGGCCCGGCCTCCGACGCGCACCCGCTGTTCGAGGAGCGGAACTCCCCCGCTGTCCTCGCCGTCCCCGCGTGAGAGCACCGTGCCCAGGGGCGCCGACCGCAGCACCGTGCGCACCAGCTCCTCGGTCTCCGGGGCGCCCGGCTCGCCCACGACGGCGACCGCGCGGGGCCCGCTCAGCAGGGCCTCGCCCGCGGCCAGGCCCCAACCGGCGAAGCGCGGGGCCTTCTCCGCCAGCAGGGGAACCACGTTCAGGGCTCCCTCGGCTGCGGCCCGGTAGCGTTCCCCTCCGGTCAGGGCCGCGTACGAGAGCAGCGCGGAGGCGGCGGCGAACCGGCCCGAGGGGGTGGCGTTGTCCGTGGGGTCCTGCGGACGGCTGAACAGCCGCTCGGCGTCGTCGGCGGTGTCGTAGAACCCGCCGTCCTCGTCCCCGAAGTGGTTCAGGACGGTGTCGAGCAGGTCCCCCGCCTCCCGCACGTAGCGGGCCTCCCCTGTCACGCCGTGCAGGGCCAGCAGCCCCTCCGCGAGGTCGGCGTAGTCCTCCAGGACACCGGCGCTGGGTCCGGGGCGGCCGTCCCGCGAGGTACGCACCAGCCGCCCGTGGACCAGGTGGGTGTCGAGGACGAGGTCGGCCGCCTCACGGGCGGCCCGGATCCAGTCGGGGCGTTCCAGGAGCGCGCCCGCCTCCGCCAGGGCGGCGATCGCCAGCCCGTTCCACGCGGCGACCACCTTGTCGTCGCGCGCGGGCGGGACCCGGTCGGCGCGGGCGCCGAGCAGGGCGGCGCGGACGCGGTCGTAGCGCTCGGGGTCGTCGGGGTCCTCACGGAGCTGGAGCACCGAGGTGCCGTGCTCGAAGGTGCCCTGCGGGGTCACGTCGAAGAGCGCGGCGGCCCAGGCCCCGTCCTCCTCCCCCAGCAGCTCGGTGAGCTGGTCGGGGGACCACACGTAGTAGGTGCCCTCCTCCCCCTCGCTGTCGGCGTCCAGGGCCGAGGCGAACCCGCCCTCGGGGGTGCGCAGGTCGCGCAGCATCCAGTCGGCGGTCTCCTGGACCACCCTGAGCATGAGCGCCCGACCGGCCGTCGCAGCGGGGTCGGAACCCACCGGACGCCGGGACAGGCGGGTGTAGGCGCGCAGCAGCAGCGCGTTGTCGTAGAGCATCTTCTCGAAGTGCGGGACCACCCACGCGCCGTCGACGGTGTAGCGGGCGAAGCCGCCGCCGATCTGGTCGTACATGCCGCCCCGGGCCATGGCCACGGCCGTGCCGCCGGCCATGAGCGCGGCGGGTGTGGGCTCGTCGGAGCTCTGGAACGGGAAGGTGCGCTCGTGCTGCGCGGTGAGGAAGGACAGCAGCATGGACGGCGGGAACTTGGGCTCGTCCCCGAACCCGCCGTTGACGACGTCGTAGTCGCGGATCAGGGCCTGCACCGCCAGGTCGAGGTCGTCGGCGGTGGGCGGCGGGGAGCTGGCCAGGCGGCGCGGGGCGCCCAGCGCCTCCACCACGCGGCGGCCCTGGTCGAGGAGGTCGGCGCGCTGGTCCCGCCAGGCGGTGCCGACGCCTTCGAGCAGGCGCTGGAAGTGGTCGCGGGGGAAGTAGGTGCCGCAGTAGAACGGTGCGCCGTCAGGGGTGGCGAACACGGTCATGGGCCAGCCGCCCTGGCCGGTCATGGCCTGGGTGGCCTCCATGTACACGGCGTCGACGTCGGGGCGTTCCTCGCGGTCGACCTTGACGTTGACGAACAGCGCGTTCATCCGGGTCGCGGTCTCGGGGTCCTCGAAGGACTCGTGGGCCATGACGTGGCACCAGTGGCAGGCCGCGTAGCCGACGGAGATGAGGAGGGGGACCCCGCGGCGGCGGGCCTCCGCGAAGGCCTCCTCACCCCAGGGCCACCACTCGACGGGGTTGTCGGCGTGCTGCAACAGGTACGGGCTGGTCGCGTCGCTCAGGCGGTTGGGCATGGTTCCACTGTGCCACTCCGGAGCCGGGACACGCGGCCCGGTCCCGCGCCCGTTCTCAGGCGGACGGGTCTCAGGCGGACAGGGTGATCTCCGTGCCCAGGCCCCGCTCGCGGGCGGCGTCGAGCAGGAGTCGGCCGACAGCGGCGTCCTCCAGGCCGATGCCCACGGAGTTGAACACGCTGACCTGCCGGTCCGAGGTGCGTCCGGGATGCCGACCGCCGACCACCCGGGCCAGTTCGAGCGAGCAGTCCTCGGCGGTGATCGCGCCCTCGGCCACCGCGTGCGCGACGTCGCCCGACTCGTGCAGGGCGGCCGGGGTGGAGTCCACCACGGGGAGCCCGGAGTCCCGGGCGGTGCCGAGGACGGCGGCGTCGACCTCTCGGTGGTCGGTCCGAGGCGGCGAGCCGACCGCGTTCAGGTGCTGCCCGGGGCGCAGCCAGGCCCCCTGTACGAGGGGTTCGCGGGACGGCGTCACCGTGCAGATGACGTCGGCGCCCTCCACGGCCTCGCGGGGGGAGGCGGCGGCGACCACCTCCAGCCCGGGGACCTCCTCGGCCACCGTGCGCCGGAGCGCCTCGACCGTGGCGCTGGAGCGGGACCACACCAGGACCCGTTCCAGGTCGCGTTCGTCGGCGAGGGCGACGACGTGCGCGGCGGCCAGCGGTCCGGCGCCGACCACGCCCAGGGTGGCCCAGCCCCGGCGGGCCAGGTGGCGGGTGGCGACGCGGGTGGTGGCGGCGGTGCGCAGGCGGGTGGGGACCGCGCCGTCCAGGATCGCGAGGGGTCCGCCGGTCTCCGCGTCCGCCAGGACCACCACCGACTGCTGGGTGGGGAGCCCCCGCTCGCGGTTGCCGGGGATGTCGCTGAGGAGCTTGCTGACGGCGAGGCCGCCGCTGCCGAGGAGTCCGACCATCGGGACGAACTGGGGGTCGGCTCCGGCCAGGCGCGCGGGTTCCGCGTGGGGCTGCGCGGCCCGGCCCTCGGCCAGGTCGGTGAAGGCGGTCTCCACGGCCTCGGCCGCCTGGCGGGGCGTGACGAGACCGGCGAGTTCGGAACGGGTGAGGATGAGCGTCATCGGTGCCTTCTCCGTGGGTCCACTTCCGTGCAATAGCGGTATACCACTAATCGGGACGCGGGGACACCCTCGGGCGGAGCCTCACGGAGCCGCGTCCCACGGAGCGGGGTCCTACCTCCGGGTACGGGTGCGGGTGACGTCCACCGGGTCGAACCGCTCCCACGTCTCGGCCACGGCCAGGGTCGGTTCGAGTCCGGCCGCGATGTGCGCGCGGTAGAGCGCGGCGGCGCCGTCGCCGTCCCCGGCCTCGACGAGCGCGAGCAGGCGGACGTGCTCCTCGCGCTGCTCGCGGGTGTCACGGTGCTTGGTGAGGTGGAAGAGCCACTGCACGCGGGAGTCCAGCGGGGCCATCATCTGCTGGAGGAGCGGGTTGCCGCAGGCGGCGACCACCGCCCGGTGGAAGCCCGCGTTGGCCGCGGCCGTGGCGGACTCGTCACCGGCCTTCAGCGCGTGCTCGGCGTCGTCGAGGAGGTCGCGCATCCGGCGCAGGTCGGCGTCGGTGCGCCGGGTGGCCGCCAGACGGGCGGCCAGCGTCTCCAGCTCCTCGCGGACCTCGAACAGCCGGACGACGTCCTCACGGGACCAGCTGGCCACCATGGCGCCCTGCCGGGGCACCAGGACCACCAGTCCCTCCGCCTCCAGCAGGCGCAGCGCCTCACGCAGCGGCACCCGTGAGACGCCGAGCTCGGCCGACGCCTCCCGCTCGGTGATCCGGTGCCCCGGGAGCAGTTCGAGGTCGATGATGCGCGACCTGAGCCGGTCGTGGACCCGGTCACGCAGGGAGGGGGTTCGGGAGGGCTCGGGCTGCATCCCCCCATCGTAGGCACTCCCCCCGTTCGGGGGACGCGCCCGCCGGGACCGCCCCCGCGGGTGCGCGGCGGGGGCGGACGCGGGGTCAGGCCCTGGTCGAGGAGTCCTCGGCGGATCCGCCGGCGGCGGCCTCCACCCCGGAGGTCGCCTCCTGACCGTCCTTCTCCGCCGTCTCCTCGGCCTCCTCGGTCTCGGCCCGGGCCGAGACGCCGCGCAGCTTGCCGACGAGGCTGCGCATCAGGAAGTACAGGCACACGCCGATCGCGAAGACCGCGAGGAAGCCCAGGACACCGGGTGTGACGGTGTCCTTGTCCAGCGCGAAGTCCTGGGCGAGCACCGTGGTGGACGCGAGAAGGGTGTTCATGTCACTCATACTCTCATTGCCTCGCGGACACCCGCGAAGAGGTCCTGTTCGGGGACCTCGGTGTCCACGAGCGAGCGGACCAGGTGGTAGTCCTCGGTCGGCCAGGCCTCGGCCACGACCTCGTTGGGCACCGCGAACCAGAAGCCGTTCGGGTCGATCTGGGTGGCGTGCGCACGCAGGGCGTCGTGCGCGATGTCGAAGTACTCGCTGCACTCGACGCGGGTGGTGATCTCCCAGCGCGGGCGCTCGCGGTCCTTGAGGCGCTCCATCCACTCCTCGAAGGGGTTGTCCAGGCCGCGCTCGGCCAGGATCTTCGCCAGGGCCTCGAACCGCTCGGGCGGGAACGAGACGAAGTAGTACAGCTTGAGCGGCTGCCAGGGGTCACCGGCGTCCGGGTAGGCGTTCGGCTCGGCCGCGGCGTCGAACGCGTGCATCGACACCTTGTGGGTCATGATGTGGTCGGGGTGCGGGTAGCCGCCGTTCTCGTCATAGGTGAGGATGACGTGGGGGCGGAAGCGGCGGATCGCGGCCACCAGGGGCTCGGCGGCCTCCTCCACCGGAAGGGTCGCGAAGCAGCCCTCGGGGAGCGGGGGCAGCGGGTCGCCCTCGGGCAGGCCGGAGTCGACGAACCCGGCGAACTCCTGCTCGACACCGAGGATCTCGCGGGCGCGGTTCATCTCCTCGCGACGTACCTCCGCGATGTTCTCGCGGATCTCGGGGCGCTCCATCGCGGGGTTGAGGATGTCACCGCGTTCGCCACCGGTGAGGGTGACGACCAGCACTTCGGCGCCCTCGCGGGCGTAGCGCGCCATGGTGGCGGCACCCTTGCTGGACTCGTCATCGGGATGGGCATGGACGGCCATAAGCCGCAGGCGCTCGGACAACGAAGGCTTCTCCTTGGCTCGGTCGACGGCCACTGCACGCGGCTGTCCGACACCACCCCGGATCACGGCGTGGACGACTCACGTGCGGGCCGCGTAGGGGGGCTGTCAGGTCGGGGATATCTTAGACAACACCGTCCCCTCGCTCGGAGATTCCCAATGTCAGCGACCCCGGAAGATGATGCCGTGAACAGTGCCGACACCGCGCCAGCGCTACGCAAGCGCCACGGCAACGGGCCCGTCTTCTTCGTCGTCGCGACGGTCTTCGCGGTGGCCGTCAGCGTCGGCTGGGGCTACTCCGTCATGAACTACACCGGGCTGAGCGGGGGCGTGTACCACCAGGTGGTGGCGGTGACCGCGCCCACCGGTGACGCGGCCCGGATCGACTTCGAGGTGAACAGCAAGAACGGGGCCGAGTGCCTGCTGCGCGCGCTGGACAGCCAGATGGTCGAGGTCGGGACCGAACGGGTCGAGGTGGAGGGCGGGAACCGAATGGTCAGCCAGACCGTTGAAACGGTTCGTCAGGCTTCCACGGTAGAAGTGGCCTCGTGCAGGGAACAAGGTTCGCAAGACTGATCCACCGAGCCTTCCCCCTGTTCGGCCCAGGTACCGGAACGGAGCCCCCGAGAACGGCGTCACCGGTGCGCGATCGCGCACGGTGATATTCTCGTGAGTTCAGCTCTGGCCGCCTGGTGGCCATTGCTACTAGTACACAAGGAGTTCCCGTGACCCAGACCCGCGATGACAACGTCACCTGGCTCACCCAGGAGGCGTATGACCGGCTCAAGGGAGAGCTGGACCACCTGTCGGGGCCCGGGCGCATCGAGATCGCGGAGAAGATCGAGGCCGCCCGTGAAGAGGGCGACCTGAAGGAGAACGGCGGCTACCACGCCGCCAAGGAGGAACAGGGCAAGATGGAGGCCCGCATCCTCCAGCTCACCGAGATCCTGCGCACGGCGAGGGTCGGCGAAGCGCCCCGCACCGAAGGCGTGGTCGGCCCCGGCATGACCGTCACCGTCAAGTTCGACGGCGACGAGGAGGAGGTCACCTTCCTGCTCGCCTCGCGTGAGGAGAGCGGCTCCCCCATCGACGTGTACTCCCCCAAGTCCCCGCTCGGTTCCGCCATCAACGGCAAGCCCGTCGGCGAGACCGTCAGCTACAACCTGCCCAACGGCAAGAGCCTCGGTGTCGAGATCATCGAGGCGGTTCCCTACAGCGGCATGTGACACGCCGCCGTACGGCCACCGGGTGGACCAGGCGCGTATGAGCAGTACGACAGGGGCGGCTCCGGCCGCCCCTGTCGTGTGTCCGCGTGCCTCCGCTAGGGCCTGACGCACTCGGGGGCGTTCGTTCCGCCCTCCGCGAAGGCCGCCGGGACGTAGTGGCCCTCACCGATGCGGTACCAGACGTCCGAGACACCGGTGGGTCCGGTGGCCCGGTCTCCGGTGGTGCGGCAGGCCACGTCCACGTTGGCCTTGTGCGCGGCCAGGCCCACGGTGTCGAACCCCGTGCCCGGCCCCTCCCGCACGACCACCGGATCGGTGCCGGTCGCCGTGGTGATCTCGGCGCGGGCCCGGTACTCGGCGGTCCACAGGTAGTCGACCCGCACCCACCCGTTGGTGGGCAGCTGGAGCCCCTGGTGGAACGCGCCGTCCGCGAGGTCGATGCCCGCGGGGTTGCGCACCTGGCGACCGAAACCGTCGAGGCCGTTGTTGTGGTTCTCGGTGTAGGCGGCCTGCGCCTGGGGGCGGCCCCGGTCCAGGTCCCGCCAGGACTCGCGGTCGTCGTTCCAGTGGTCGTCGGTGATGTTCCACGGTCCGACGTCCCACACGGGCAGGTAGGCACAGCGGGGGACGTGGTTCTCGGTGTCGCCGCTGGCGTCGGGGCCCAGCGCGCCGGTGCTGCACACCCGGACGGTGTACTCCCCTCCGCCCCGGGTGGACAGGCCCCGCCGTGAGGGCAGCGCCGCGAACTGGTCGTCGGTGCGGACCGTGTGGCCGTTGGCGGTCTTGTTGCCGACCAGGCCGATGCGGGTGGCGAAGAGGCGTGCGGAGAACGGCCTCGGAAGGTCGTCGCCCCGTGCCTCCTCCGCTCCGCCGCCGGAGCCCTCGACGGAGACCTCCGGATCCCCGGTCCGGGGGTCCGGAGGGGTTCCGGTGCCCTCGACCGCGCGGACGCTGACCTCGGTGACCGAGGTCCGATCGCCCCGCTCCCGCGACGCCGAGGCGCCCGTCGCCTCCACCCCGACCCTCAGCTGGACCTCGCTGACCGCCTCCGGCAGCGTCACCCGGCCACCGCCGGTTCCGGTCGGGTGCCACTCGGTCCACATGCCGTCGGCGCGGACGCCCCGGGCCTCCGTGAGGACCTCCTCGGCGTCCCCGGTGACGCGCACGGCCACGTCGAGGGTGTCGGTGGCTCCCTCCAGCTCCTGTTCGGGGAAGGTCGCCAGCCCCGCGCGCCGCTGGGCCGGGTCCAGGCGCGGGGAGGCGCCGAGCCGCTCGGTCGCCTCCCCGGTGTTCAGGCGCAGCCCCTCGGCGTCCAGGGTGAGCCCGATCCGGTCCGCCGAGGACAGGTCCTGCTCCAGCCAGGCCGACTCGGCCAGGGCGGCGCCGGGTGTCGCCAGCGGAGCCAGGAGGGCGAACGCCCCGAGGGCAACGAGGGACGTGGTCGTGCGCCGGTTGTCGGCCATCGTTCCTTCTCTCACCAAACACGCAAAGTGATGAATCTAGTCACTCTTAGTAATCACCCTGGTGTGCCCGCACTCAAGCAGGTTGGTCAGGGTGTTGGTGATCCGAGGGTAAAAGTCCGACTTGGCGGCTCTCAGGCGGCGAAGGCCAGCAGGCAGGCCGTGAAGCCGTGCACGTGGTTCACCCCGGCGACCGGGCCGATCTCCCCCGCCGCGAAGAAGCCCGCCACGGGGCCCGCCCCGAGGATGCGCCGGACCGCGAGGACGTCGTGGTCGGACTGCGGGAACAGCGCCTCGCCCCGGCCGTTGCACGAGAACAGCAGCCCCGCGCCCACGGCGTGCTCGGCGCCGAACTCCGTCAGCTTGCGGGCGAGGTCCTCGTCGGCCGTGCCGGAGTCGCGGACCTGGAAGCGGACGGTCTGGCCGACCTCCACCATCTCGTCGATGGTCAGCGCCCCGAACTCCGGGTCCACGTCGCTGAGGGTGCGGATGAGGAAGTCGCCCTGTTCGTGGTGGTCGGCGTACTCGTCCATCGCGATCCCGATGTGCAGCCCGCGCGAGGCCAGCTCGCGGTCCTCCTCGGAGAGCTCCTCCACCAGGCTCTCCAACCGCTCGTAGGCGTTGGTCCCGGCCAGCTCCAGCACGAGGTTGCCGTCGGCCTTGGTGATGGTCATGCTCGGTCCGACCGGGCGGCAGCCCTGGCTGACCACCGTGCCCAGCACCCCCTCGCCGCCGATCAGCACGCCGACGGCGCCGTTGTCGGCCACCTCGCCCTCGCAGAACAGCCGCACGGACTCCTCGCCGCGCAGCCCGTCGGCCATGCCCCCGACCAGCGGAAGGCCGCCCAGGGCCGCCGTGGTCTCGCGGACGAACGCCTGGGTGGGGAACTCGTAGGGGTTGGTGAGCAGGATTCCGGCCCGGTCGCGCGGGGACGGCTCACGCATGCCCACCACCGCCAGCTGGTCGCCCTCCACGACGGTGTCGAGCCGGAAGGGGGTCAGTTCGACCCCGGGCAGGCGGGCGCACCACACGCTGACCGCGCCCTGGCCCTCCACGCCCCGGCCGCCGCCGACCACGCCGGTGGCGCTGCACCCCAGGGTGAGCGCGTCGCCGGTCAGCTCCATGACCCGCCTGCCGGCGAGCGTGACCTCGTCCGGGTCCGCCCCGCTGACGAAGAAGCAGACCAGGTCGGCCGGGCCGTCCATCTGCTCCAGGGCCTGAAGCGCGGCGCGCTCGGCCGCGTTCACGAGGTCGGCCCCCGTCGTCAGTGCATCGCCGAACCTAGCCACCAGCTGCCACCCCCGCCTTCACCGGTCGTGCGGACCGGTCCCTGGGAACCTTGCCGTCTCATTCTTCCATCCGGACTCCCAACAGGAGCTTTCCTCCTGGTGGCCGCTCAAACGCCCCGGCCCCGGCGTGTGTGCCCCGGATCTTCCCCCCTTACGGGGAGGGCGGTACCGGCCGGGCACGCCCTACACTCCCCTTGTGACCCATGCCGCACAAGCTCCGAGCGGGCTCCCGCGCACCCGTGCCGCGCTGCGCGAGTCCGGCCACGTCCTCCGCACGACCACGGCGGAGGTGCGTGAGAACCTGCTGGCCCGGATGGCCTCGGGCCGCCCCCGCTTCCCCGGGGTGCACGGATTCGACGACTCCGTGCTGCCCCAGCTGGAACGGGCGCTGATCGCCGGGCACGACGTCGTCCTGCTGGGTGAGCGCGGCCAGGGCAAGACCAGGCTGATCCGCACCGTCGCGGGGCTCCTCGACGAGTGGAGTCCCGTGGTGGAGGGGTGTCCGGTCAACGACCACCCCTTCGCCCCGGTCTGCCCCGCCTGCCTGCGCCGGAGCGCGGCCGAGGGCGACGGCCTCCCCGTGGCCTGGCGGCACCGCGACGCCCGGTACGGCGAGAAGCTGGCCACGCCCGACACCGGCACCGCGGAACTGATCGGTGACGTGGACCCGGCCCGGCTGGCCGAGGGGCGCTCCCTCGGTGACCCCGAGACGATCCACTACGGCCTGCTGCCCCGCGCCAACCGCGGCGTGTTCTGCGTGAACGAACTCCCCGACCTGCCCGCGCGCGCCCAGGTGGCCCTCTTCAACGTGCTGGAGGAACGCGACCTCCAGGTGCGCGGCCACACCCTGCGCCTCCCCCTGGACCTGCTGCTGGTGGCCAGCGCCAACCCCGAGGACTACACGAGCCGGGGCCGCATCGTCACCCCGCTCAAGGACCGGTTCGGTGCCCAGGTGCGCACGCACTACCCGCCCGGCCTCGACGACGAGCTGGCCCTGATCCGGCAGGAGGCGGCCCTGCCCCCGGGCACGACCGTCCCGTCGCACCTGTTGGAGAGCGTGGCCCGCTTCACCAGGCTGGTACGCGCCTCCAACCGGGTGGACCAGCGTTCGGGGGTGTCCGTGCGTTTCTCGGTGGCCGCCGCCGAGACACTGGCCGCCTCGGCGCTGCGAAGGGCCGCCCTGACCGGGGAGGAGGTGCCGGTGGCCCGGGTCTGCGACCTGTCCGGGGTGGCCGAGCCGCTCCTGGGCAAGGTGGAGTTCGAGACCGGTGCGGAGGGCCGCGAGGCGTCGGTCCTGGAGACCCTGCTGCGCCGGGCGGTGGCCGAGACCTTTCGCGCCCGGCTGGGTGAGGCGGACCTGGAACCGCTCAGCGACCGGTTCACTGGCGGCGGGACGGTGGAGAGCGGCGACCTCGTGGGCGCCGCCGAGCTGCTGCGCCGGGTGGGTACCGTGCCCGGGCTGTCCGACCTCCTGGAGCGGGCCGCCCCCGAGTCGGTCGACGGGCCGCCCACGCCGGGGCTGGCCGCCGCCGTGGTCGAGTTCGCGCTGGAGGGGCTCTACCTGGAACGGCGGCTGTCCAAGGACACCGTGCCCGACGGAGGTGTGTACCGCTTCTGATGAGGTTCAGGTACCGGGAGTACATGGGTGGCCCCGACCCCCTGGCCGAGCCCGATCCGCCCCCTGAGGAGGCGGTGCGGGCCGCCGAGAGCCTGCTGGAGATGATCGCCGGGGAGCGCTCCGAGGAGGACGCCCCGCAGGAGGCGCTCACCGCCGCCGAGGAGGCGCTGACCCGCTATACCGAGGGCGACCGCGACGCCCTGGCCGGATGGGACACCGGGGCTCTGCGGGGCTTCCTGGGTGCCGCCGCGTCCGGGCTCCTGGAACGCCTGGACGCCGCCGACCACGGGCTGACCCCGCGCGAACTCCACAGGCTGGGCGAGGTGGCGCTGGGCGAGATCGAGTCGGCGCGGCGCGCCGCGCCCGGGAGCCACCGGGGCGGCGACGGCGCGGGCGGCGAACCCACCGGTGCCGCGCTCGCCCACGACGGCCGCGACCGTGCCCTGGACGCCGTCGCGACCCTGCGTGAGGCCATGCTCCGCCGCGCCGCCGAGGGTGTGTCCGCCGCTCCCCTGCGGGCGGAGGACGTCCGGTACGCGGAGACCGAACCGGCGGGGGCAGCCGCCGTGTGCCTGCTGGTGGACCTGTCCCACTCGATGACCGCGCGCGGCCTGCACGAGGCCGCCACCCGCACCGCGCTGGCCCTGCACACCCTGGTGCGCACCCGGTACCCCGAGGACCGCGTCCTGCTGGTCGGGTTCGGTGACCGCGCCCGCGAGATGACCCCCGCCGAACTCGTGGAGTACGACTGGCGGCGCGTCCCCGGCACCAACCTCCAGCACGCGCTGCACCTGGCCCGGCGGCACCTGCGCCGCCACCGGGGGCTGAGCCCCCTGGTCCTGGTGGTCACCGACGGAGAGCCCACCGCGCACCTGGGCGAGGACGGGGACGCCCGGTTCGCCTGGCCGCCCGCACCGCGCACGGTGGAGCTCACGGCGGCCGAGCTCGACGCCGCGCTGGCCGAGGGCGCCGGGATCACGTTCTTCCTGCTCGCGGACGACCCCCGGCTGCGGGAGTTCCGGGGGCTGCTCGAACGCCGCCGGGGCGTGGGTGTGGTGGGCGCGGACGCGGAGGCCCTGGGGCCGATGGTGATCGACCGGTACCTGCGGCGCCGCCCCTGAGCCGGGTCGGTGCCCGAGGACGGGTCGGTACCCGAGGCGGGTCAGTGCCCCAAGACGGGTCAGTGCTCGAAGACGCTGACGTCGGAGTCCATGACCGGCAGGTCGTCCGGGGCGTCGCCGCCCGCGTACAGGAGCTGGTGGCGGTTGGCGGGCATGAGCGTCTGGGTGTAGCGCAGCGGGCGCTGGCCCTCGTAGGTCACCCGTTCCTGGACCAGCAGGGGGAGGCCGGGCCCCAGGCCGAAGGCGTCCGCCTCGTCCTGGGAGGGCATCCGCGCGCCCACGACGTCCCAGTTCCAGTTCTCGTGGAAGCCGAGCTCCCGCATGACCGAGCCGATGCCGTTCTCCAGGTACTCGGGCGACATCAGCGGGGTGTTGTTGGCGATCCCGAACGGGAAGTAGGTGACGTGGGACTGCCACAGGCCGCCGTCCACGTAGTACTCCGAGGAGCGGATCACGACCAGTCCGCCCCCGGCAGCCTGGCCGTCGACCGCGTCGACCAGCCGCTTGGCCACCTTCGGCCGCATGGTGTCCAGGCTGACCTTGACCTTCTCGTCGATGTTGCTGTATCCGGCCTGCCGTAGCCGGTCGTGGTAGCCGAGGTCGAACCGGGCGGGGTCGTCGGATCCGTCCGGGGTGGCCTTGTGCATGACCGGGTGGTGGTCCGAGACGAAGGCGCCCCGGCCGACGCGGATGGAGACGCGGCCCTCGTCCTGGAGGATGCGCATCCCCAGGCGCGCGGTGGCACGGGAGACGTCGAGCTCGTCCGCGAGCTCCTCCTCACCGGGGAGCCGGTCGCCCGGACGGTAGTCGCCCCTGGACAGGGCCTCGCGCAGGTAGTCGGCGACCACGGTCTTCTTCGTCGCGCTCATTGGCTGGATCAGTCCCGGTAGTAGGCCTGGAGGTTGCCGTGCTCGAACTGGTAGCGGATGCTGTGCCCCGCGTGGACAGTGTGCACCATCCGCAGGGGGCGGTCGTCGGAGTAGTCGGTGCGGTGGACGTTGAGGACCGGGACCCCGGGCGGGAGTTCGAGCTCCGAGGCCTCCTGGGGGGTGGGCATGCGCGTCTCCAGCTCGTCCACGTACCCGACCTGCCGGTGTCCGTGCTCCAGGAGGACGGACAGGGCGCTCTCGACGTTCTCGGGGATCATGAGTGAGGTGCCCTGGACCAGGTCCACCGGGTAGTACGCGGAGCTGATCGACCCCGAGCGCTCACCGGAGAAGCGGTGCATGCGCCGGACCACCGTCATCTCGCCCTCCGGGACGCGGAGTCGGCTGGCGATGTCGGGGGTGGCGCTGAGCAGCTGGAGCTCCTCCAGGGTCAGTCCGCTCATGTTGAACTCGTTGAGCCCGTCGGGGCCGCCCGCCTTGCGGGTGGCGTAGAAGATCTCGGGGACCACGTCCTGCACGAAGTGCCCGCGTCCGGGCCTGCTGACGATGAGCCCCTGGTTGCGCAGCATGCCCAGGGCGAGGCGGATCGTGTTGCGGGAGGCCTCGAAGCGCTCCTCCAGCTGCTTCTCCGAGGGGAGTTGCCCACCCAGGGGCAGGCTCCCGTCCTGGATCTCCCGCCGCAGGACACGGGCGATCTGTCGATATCTGCTCTCTGCCCGCATAAGTCCGCCCTAGGAGGGGTAAAAGACCAACAACACAGCTTGTACCAACAAGCTAGGTGCTACGCCAGCAGAACAGGTCCCACTGGTTTTCCTGAACCCATCCTAGAGGAAGGTGACCCTCAGTACAGGGCGCCCCGGCCCCGAATCGGAGATCCCCCGCATGCACAGCCCCCTCCAGGACCACCCGCCCCATACCGCCAGAGGAACCCGCGACCGATGAACCCCAGCCCTACTCTCCCCCGGTGCACCAGGGGGCCGACCAGGAACTGACGACCACCGACACAGAGGACAACTTCCCCATGCAGATCGCCTTCGCCCTCCTCATCCTCGCCGGACTCCTCCTTCTGGGACTCGCCACGGGGTTCCTTCTCGCCGTGTCCATCGGCATCCGGCGCCAGGACCGCAACGGCACCTACCGTTCCCTGCGCCAGGACGGCAACCACAGCGCGCTCTCCCGTTCGAGCCGGGCCGTCGTCGGCCTGCGCTTCCGGGACGACCGGCGCGAGCTTCCGGACAGCGGCCGTACCCCCACCGCCGTCTGACCGGACCCACGTCCGAGGAGCACCACCGAGGCACAGGCCGCGACGGGCCCGGCACACGGCCGGGGGACCCGCGCGGCTCGACGCGGGCACCCCGAACCGGGAGATCAGCCCTCCAGGGCCTGCGTCAGGTCCGCCACGAGGTCGTCACCGGACTCGATGCCCACGGAGATCCGGACCAGGTCGGCCGGCACCTCCAACGGGGAACCAGCGGTGGACGCGTGCGTCATCCGCCCCGGGTGCTCGATCAGGGACTCCACCCCGCCCAGCGACTCACCCAGGGTGAACACCCGGGTCCGCTCGCACAGCTCCAGGGCGGCCTTCTCCCCGTCACGCAGCGCGAAGGAGACCATGCCACCGAACGAACGCATCTGCCGCTCGGCGATCTTGTGCCCCGGGTGGCTGTCCAGGCCCGGGTAGTAGACCTTGCGCACCGCCGGGTGGCCCTCCAGGGCCGCCACCACGCGCTCGGCGTTCTCGCTGTGGCGGTCCATCCGCACGCCCAGCGTCTTGACCCCGCGCAGGGTCAGCCAGGAGTCGAACGGGCCGGGGATGGCGCCCATGGTGTTCTGGTGGAAGGCCAGCCGCTCGCCCAGCTCCGCGTCGGCCACGACCAGCGCGCCGCCGACGACGTCGGAGTGCCCGCCGATGTACTTGGTCGTGGAGTGCACGACCACGTCGGCGCCCAGGGTGAGGGGGCGCTGGAGGTAGGGGGAGGCGAAGGTGTTGTCCACGACGTGCAGCGCGCCGGCGTCGTGGGCGACCTGCGCGACCGACTCGATGTCGGTGATGCCCAGCAGCGGGTTGGTGGGCGTCTCCGTCCACACCACCTTGGTGTTGGGGCGCATGGCGGCGCGGACCGCCTCCACGTCGGTCTGGTCGACGGCGTCCCAGCTGACGCCCCAGCGCTCGACCACCTTGGAGATGAGCCGGAACGTGCCGCCGTAGGCGTCACCGGGGATGATGACGTGGTCGCCCGGGGAGAGGACCGCGCGCAGCAGGGTGTCCTCGGCCGCCATACCGGAGGCGAAGGCGAGGCCGCGCGCCCCGGACTCCAGGGCCGCCAGGCACTCCTCCAGCGCGGTGCGCGTGGGGTTCTTGGTGCGGGAGTACTCGTACCCCTGTCGCATCCCGCCGACGCCGTCCTGGGCGTAGGTACTCGTCTGGTAGATCGGCACAACCACGGCGCCGGTACCGGCGTCCGGCTCCTGCCCCGCGTGGATGGCCAGCGTTTCAAAACCGTCGAACTTCATGGGTCCAGCCTAGTGCCCCGAACCCCGCCGGAACCCTTTGTCAACAGGCATATCTCAGGATGTGGTCACCCTCTTCCCGGGCACCGCCCGGCTCGGCTGGAGCCGACACGGCGAAGGCCCTCGGACCCAAGTCGCGGCGGGCGGGGTGCTCTTCGTCACACAGGAACCACTCGCGGCTTCCCGCGGAGCCCGTGGACCTGACCTGCGAATTCTCGAAATTCTCGACACAGGGGCATTCCACACCAATACTGAGCCCCTAAGTTCCACCAATGCAACATTGGACCATATGGCCTGCTTAGAGCCTTAGCGACAATCGCAAAACCAAGCGGCCCCACCGATTCGACATCCTCCCAGCGATTGACACGATGCCACTGAGTTCCCTAACCTGAAAACGAAATATCCCCCACGAAGGAAGAGCACCCCCATGCCTTCTCTCTGCCATTCCATGGCCAGAACGTCAGTGATCAGTGCCATCGCACTCTCTCTCACGCTGACGACAGTGGCTCCTGCTTCCGCGATGACCGAAGCTTCATCCCAGGCGGATGCCGAAATCACGAGCTCTAGAATCGCATTCGACGATATCGATGTCATTTCCAATCCAAGCGAGAGCATCGACGCCGTAGCGCTCACTCTGGCCAGTCCGGAACGTACTTCTTGGAACGCCACCGCCAAGGATGTCAACTACGCCCGAATCACCGACCCAACTGCTGGCGGCGGTGATATCGAAGTAGTTTGGGACGTCGGAATCAAGCCTTCTTCGATCGATGTCGCCTATGCCGACTTCGGTGAATACGGTGGCCAGACCGGCTTTGGCGCCCTGGTGGAGGAAGATGCTAACGCCGTTGACATGCGCACTGTGGCCAACGACGAATCCGTCGCCAATCCTGAGAACATGTACCTGGACCACAGATTCTGCCTCGACTTCTTCTACGAACCCAAGTACGCTCCGGATCAGAGCGTTCCCGAACTCAATCAGAAACACCACCTGACCACCTGCTACGAGAAGTTCGCCGAATCGGGAACCACATTGTGGGGCTACTACCGAACCGCAGTGTGGACCAACGCGATCCCGAACAACAGGCCAGCCATTTCACCTCAGATCATTGACTTCTCTGCTCGCACCCAACCCTGGAACGGGGACGAAGGGTTCGTTAGCGAGATGGTCCAATGGGCACCGAAGGAGATGGAGGTCGACTGCACGGACAGAGCCGAGGTGACCATCGGGTCCGGGGTAGCGTCGCTCACCTTCCCCATCACCGACTGCGAACACACCTGGATCGACGCGGTTCCTACCCAGGGCAAGCTCGGCCAGATCTTCGACGGAACAGAGGACCGTCAGAAGACTTTGAGCTACGGCATGCTCCTGGAGGCCACCAGTCCGGCGTTGGTCCCGAAGCTTGCCGACTACACGTGGACCGAGGTACGCCACCGGGGCCCCCAAGGTGTGACCGACGTCGACACTATTCTCTGGCGGGACCTGGGATGGGTTCCCTGGTAGATCCTCAGAGCAGTTTGTGAGCTTGGCATGAGGGCTTCCGGAGGAATTCGGAAGCCCTCTCATCATAGAAATGAAGTCCATGCGCCGTTCCGTCCCCCTCAGAGCCGCCGCCACGGCGTTGGCGGTCCTGTACACCACGTCGTGTTCCCCGGAACCCGAACCGGTCGACGCCGCGGCCTCCCTGATCGAGGACGCTCCGCTCCAGGGACGCTACGGACACTCCGTGGTGTGGACCGGGCACGAAATGATCGTCTGGGGAGGTCAGGCGGGAACGGATTTCGACGACGGTGCCGCCTACACGCCGGAGACGGACACGTGGCGCGCCATCGCGCGCCCCGAGGGCTTTCGGGGACGGCACGGACACACCGCCGTCTGGACGGGCGAGGAGATGATCGTCTCCCAGGGGCGGGCGGGAGGGGGCGGCCTCGTGGACGGCGCAGCGTACGACCCTCGGACCGACCGATGGCGCCCCGTTTCGGACGCACCCGCCTCCACCGGGTCCCTCACCGCGTTCATGGCCGGAGACCACATGGTCACGGTCGCCCGGGAGACCGTTCTCGTCCATGACGTCGCCGCGGACTCGTGGGCACGGGAGGAGGTGGACTTCACCGTGGTCGACGGCGCGCCCACCCCGGAAGGCGAAGTCGCCCTGGTGGGCGTCGACCCGGAGGGAGAGGCCAGGGCCGCGCTGTTCTCCCCCGTGGACGGAAGCACACGGGGGCTGTCCACCGCAGGGATCGGGCCGGGGCCGTGGTCCAATCTCGCGGTCGCCCCGGACCCCGACGGCGCCCTGTGGGTCCTGCTGGCGAACACCGAGAGCAAGGAGTTCGCCGAGGCCTTGACCGCGCGCCTCTACCGGCGGGACCCCGGACCGGAGGGCGAGTGGACCCTGGTGCGCACCGACCCCCACGGATTTCTCGTCCCGGCCAGCGGGACCGGGGTACGCGGCGGGCTTCCGGCGTTCACCGTCTGGGACGGGGACCGGCTCCTGTCCGTGCGCGACGCCGCGGTGGGCGTCCATCCGGGTAGCGGGGACGACCTCGTGTCCCTCAGGGTCCCCACCGATCTGGGCCCCTGCCTGTCCAGCAGGTACACCGTGCGCGCCGGAGACGAGCTCCTCGCGTGGTCCGGCCCCACCTGCGCGTCGGACGAGCCGGTCACCCACCCGCCCACCGGGCTGCGCGTCGCTCTCAGGCCGTGAGTCAGGCCGGGGGGAAGCGGGTCGGGGAACCCGGCTCGGGAGGCTCCGTGGGTGCCTCGGGGGGCAGCCCGGAGACCGGGGTCGGGACGCGGGTCGGCGTCCCCGTCTCGCGCAGGGGCGGGTCCCAGCCGAGCTCCTGGTCGTGGGTGCGCACGACCTTCCCGGGGACACCCGCGATCACCGCGTGGTCCGGGTACCGGCCCGGCCGCACGACGGTCCCGGCCGCCACCACGGAGTTCCGCCCCAGGTGCACCCCGGGCAGGATCACGCTGTTGGCGCCGAGCCAGCTCCCGTCCCCGATGCTCACCGGGTCGTCCACGGGCCACTGGAGGCCCACGGGGATCTCCGTGTTGGCGTAGGCGTGGTTCTGGTCGGTGATGTAGACGTACGGCCCCGTGTACACGTGATCCCCGATGTCCACCGAGCGGTGCGCCACGATGTGCGACCCCCGGCCGATGGCGCAGCCCGACCCGATGCGCACGACCGTGCCCTCACCGAGGTCGTAGTCCGGCCCCATCCCGGCCGCGAGGGTCATGTCCCCGCCCAGGACGGTGTGCACGCCGATCTCGATCCACGGCTCACCGTAGAGGGTGGCCGTGGGGAAGGCGATCGCGGAACCGACGCCGAAGCGCGCGAACTTCCGGGCCGCCCTGGAGTCGGCTCGGATCTCTCCGTGGCTCCGCGCGTACGACCAGGCGGAGCGGATGATCCAGTTGAGGAGCCGCGACACGGGTGCACCTACTTAGTTACCGGCCAGTACATACTGACGCGAACATTAGCAGTGTCCGAGTATGCGGCACTGTGTCCGGTGCGTGAACCCCGGGGCCCGAACCTCGTTCGGAACCCCGGGGAGCCGGGATCAGCCGGACAGGTGGGCCAGCAGGTCCTGACGGGTGAGGATGCCCACCGGCTTGCCGTCGCGGAGCACCACCAGCGCGCCCGAGGTGCGCAGCAGACGCACGCAGTCGCTCACCGGCGTGCCCGTGCCCACCGTGGACAGCGGCTTGCCCATGTGCGTCTCGACGAGGTCGTCCAGCTCGGCCCGACCGTCGAACAGGGCGTCCAGGAGGTCCCGCTCCGCGATGGAGCCGACCACCTCGGCCGCCATGACCGGCGGCTCCTCCTTCATCACCGGCAGCTGGGAGACGCCGTACTCGCGCATGATCGCCACGGCGGTGCCGACCGTCTCGTCCGGGTGACTGTGCACGAAGTCGGGCATCTCGCCCTCCTTGTCCGCGAGCACCTGGCCGGCCGTGGCCTCCTCGGTCTCGGCGGACAGGAAGCCGTAGTCGGCCATCCACTCGTCATTGAAGATCTTGCCGAGGTAACCGCGGCCGCCGTCGGGCAGCAGCACCACGATGACGTCGTCCGGACCGGCGTCCTTGGCCACGCGCAGGGCCGCCTCGACCGCCAGACCGCAGGAGCCGCCCACCAGCAGGCCCTCCTCCTTTGCCAGGCGACGGGTCATGAGGAAGGAGTCCTTGTCGCTGACCGGCACGATCTCGTCGCAGATCGCCGTGTCGTAGGTACCGGGCCAGATGTCCTCGCCCACGCCCTCGACCAGGTACGGACGGCCGCTGCCGCCCGAGTACACCGAACCCTCGGGGTCGGCGCCGACGACCTGGACGGAGCCCTTCGAGGCCTCCTTGAGGTACCGGCCGGTGCCGCTGATCGTCCCGCCGGTGCCGATACCCGCCACGAAGTGGGTGATCCGGCCCTCGGTCTGGTCCCAGATCTCCGGACCCGTGGAGTGGTAGTGGGACTCCGGGTTGTTCTCGTTCTCGTACTGGTTGGGCTTCCAGGCACCGGGGATCTCGGCGGCGAGGCGGTCGGAGACCGAGTAGTAGGACTCGGGGTGCTCGGGCGCGACCGTGGTCGGGCACACCACGACCTCGGCCCCGTAGGCGCGCAGCACCGACAGCTTGTCCGGGCCGACCTTGTCGGGGCAGACGAAGACGCAGCGGTAGCCCTTCTCCTGCGCCACGAGGGCCAGACCGATTCCGGTGTTACCGGAGGTGGGCTCGACGATCGTGCCGCCCGGCCTGAGCTCTCCGCTCTTCTCCGCGGCCTCGACCATGCGCAGCGCGATGCGGTCCTTGACCGACCCGCCCGGGTTGAAGTACTCGACCTTGGCCAGGATCGTCGGGGCCAACCCCTCGGTGACCTTCCGAAGACGGACCAGGGGGGTGTCTCCGACCAGGTCGATCAGTGAGTCGTGTACCCGCAACTTCGCTCCTTCGCATCGTGGCGACCGGGTCTTCGGCCCGCCCGTGTTGTTTCCCCGGTGACGTCCGAGGCAGATGGGGCCGGTCCGGCTCCCCACCAGACTCTAGGCCGATTTCACCGGTCTCGCGCCGCTCACCTGGATCAAGGCGCCGACGCGCGGTGTGGACCGGTTCGGACCAGTGGACCGGTACCCCGTACCGGGGCGACCGACTTCGGTGACCCCCGGGCACGATTGTGTGCCCTTCGGGTACGTGACCCCGAGGAGGCCCGCCGGTAACGTCGGTGGGGAGAACTGGCTGGTCGGACGCTTCCGGGGGGTACCGATGCTGCGAGCCGCGCGAGCCCGGCGCATCGCCGCCGCCACCGCGTTCGGCGGCGGCGGGCTCACGCTGGTGGGCGGTGGCACCGTCGCCCTGCTCTACCTCCAGGCCCGGCTGGCCCAGAACGCGATCGGCCACACCCCGTGGGACCGGCCCAGGGCCAACGGCACCTTCGGTGAGGGTGAGGGGCCGCCGCTGCGCCTGCTGATGCTCGGTGACTCCACGGCCGCGGGATTCGCGGTGGACGAGTCCTGGCAGACGCCGGGGGCCCTCCTCGCCGCGGGGATCTCCGCCGCCGCCGACCGCCCGGTGTGGCTGCGCTGCACGGCCAGCCCGGGTGCCACCTCCGCCGATCTCGACTCCCAGGTGGAGCGGTCCGGGGCCCGCCAGCCGGACAGGCGCTACGACGTCGCGGTGGTCTTCGTGGGCGCCAACGACGTCATCCGCCGGGTCCGCCCCAACGACGCCGTGGCCGCGCTGCGCGAGGTCACCGCCGAGCTGGTCGGGCTGGGCACCCCCGTGGTGGTGGCGACCTGCCCCGACCTCGGCACCGTGCGCCCCATCGGCTGGCCGCTGCGGTCGGTGGCCCGCCGCGCCTCACGGCAGCTGGCGGCCGCGCAGACCATCGCGGTGACGGAGGCGGGCGGTCGCACGGTCTCCCTGAGCGACATCCTCGCGGACGACTTCCGCACCGACCCCCACTCGATGTTCGGGCCGGACCGGTTCCACCCGTCCGCGCGCGGGTACGCGCAGGCGGCCTTCGTGGTCCTGCCCTCCGCCTGCGCCGCCCTGGGCCTGCTCCCCGAACTGGACGAGGCCGGGCGCACCGAGGGCGTCCTGCCGGTGGACCGCGCCGCCGTGGTGGCCGCGCAGACCCCCGGCACGGAGGTCACGCGCGCCGCCGACCAGACGTCGAGCGGGGTCCACGGCAGGTGGACGGCGCTGGTCCGGGGGCCCTTCCGCCTCGGCGCGGGGACCCGGCCGACACCGCCCGAGTCCCCCGAGGAGGAGGACGCGCCAAGGCCGACCCCGGGTGGCGCGTGAGGGCGCCCGGCGGGTTAACTGGTCAGTAACAAGTCTCGCCGTGACCCGAACAAGGACGAAGAACATGCCCGAAGCAGTCATCGTCGCCACCGCGCGCTCCCCGATCGGCCGAGCCTTCAAGGGCTCCCTCAAGGACCTGCGCCCGGACGACCTGACCACCCAGATCGTCGGCGCCGCCCTCGCCAAGGTCCCCGAGCTCGACCCGAAGAGCATCGACGACCTCATGCTCGGCTGCGGCCTCCCCGGCGGCGACCAGGGCTTCAACCTGGCCCGCATCGTCGCCGTGCAGCTGGGGCTGGACACCGTCCCGGGCACCACCGTCACCCGGTACTGCTCCTCCTCCCTCCAGACCACCCGCATGGCCTACCACGCCATCAAGGCGGGCGAGGGCGACGTGTTCGTCTCCGCGGGCGTGGAGACCGTCAGCCGCTTCGTCAACGGCAGCAGCGACAACCCCCAGAACGAGAACCCCCTCTTCGCCGACGCCAAGGCCCGCACCGAGAGGCGCAAGGAGGGCGGCCAGGGCACCTGGACCGACCCGCGCGAGGACGGCCTGCTGCCCGACGCCTACATCGAGATGGGCCAGACCGCCGAGAACGTCGCGGAGATCACCGGTGTCTCGCGCCAGCGCCAGGACGAGTTCGCCGTCCGGTCGCAGAACCTCGCCGAGAAGTCGCTGGACAACGGCTTCTGGGAGCGGGAGATCACCCCGGTCACCCTGCCCGACGGCACCGTGGTCAGCACCGACGACGGCATCCGCCGCGGCACCACCTACGAGAAGGTCTCGCAGCTCAAGCCGGTGTTCCGCCCCGACGGCACCGTCACCGCGGGCAACGCCTGCCCGCTCAACGACGGCGCCTCCGCGCTGGTCATCATGAGCGACACCAAGGCCAAGCAGCTCGGCATCACCCCGCTGGCCCGCATCGTCTCCACCGGCGTGACCGGACTCAGCCCCGAGATCATGGGCCTGGGCCCGGTCGAGGCCTCCAGGCAGGCCCTGGCCCGCGCCAACATGGCCATCGGTGACATCGACCTGGCCGAGATCAACGAGGCCTTCGCCGCCCAGGTGCTGCCCTCCGCCGACCAGCTGGGCATCGACATCGACTCCCAGCTGAACGTCAACGGCGGCGGCATCGCCGTGGGTCACCCGTTCGGCAGCACCGGCGCCCGCATCACCGGCACCCTGATCAACGGCCTCCAGTTCCATGACAGGACCTTCGGTCTGGAGACCATGTGCGTGGGCGGTGGCCAGGGCATGGCCGCCGTCTTCGAGCGCCTGAGCTAGTACGCGCCGCGTGCGGGAAGGGGCCCCGGATCCGGTCCGGGGCCCCTTTTCCGTGCCCTCGGACCGCGCGGCGCCCCCGTATCGCCTGCGGATGTCCCAGGGGCAAACGTTCCCACTCCGCCAAGGTAAAAGCTGGTGGCCGGGTCTTGTCCCCGTCGGAATCCTGATGCAGGGTCACAGGTAAGTGCCACACGTTCAACGCGCTGCGGAGGTGCCTATGACGGTGACCCACTCGCCGGAGATCCACGCAAAGCTCATCGAACGCATCCCGGTCGTGACCGGCCGAGGACTCCACGAGTGGTTCGACTCGCTGGACCAGGGACCGGGCCTCCTGCGCCCCACGGACCGGTCGCGCTGGCTCGCCGACGAGTACGACCTCACCCACGGCTACGCGCACGCGATCGTCACCGAGTACGACCGCCGCCGCCGGAACCGCTCCATCCCGTCGCCCCGCCCGAAGTCCGCCTGACCCGCCGACACGGCGGAGGGGCCGCCCCCGGGAAGATCCCGGGCGACGGCCCCTCGTCACGTGCGGCGTTGCCTACTAGTCCGCGAACATCGTCTTGATCAACCAGAGCAGACGCAGGATCTCGATGTACAGCCAGACCACGGAGACGGTCAGGCCGAAGGCGAACTGCCAGGCGAACTTGTTCGGGATGCCGGCGTTGACGCCCTCCTCGATGCCGCGGAACTCGATGGCGAGGGTGAGCGCGGCCAGGACGACGAACACGATGCCGACGCCGAGGCCCAGCCAGGTGGGCTCACGCAGGCCCATGCCGCCCGCGATGAAGAAGCTGAGCACGAAGTTGACCAGCATCAGCGCGGCCGCACCGAGCACGGCGTAGGAGACGGCCTTGACGAAGCCGTCGGTCACCTTGATGATGCGGAACTTGTACAGCGCGAGCATCACACCGAAGACGGCGACGGTGCCGATCACGGCCTGGGAGACCAGAGAGGTGCCCGCCGAGGGGTCGCCCATCTGCATCGACAGCATGTTGCCGAGCACGGCCGACAGACCGCCGACGAGCAGGCCCTCCAGGGCCGCGTACGACAGGATCGCGACCGGGTTGGTGATCTGCTTGAACGCGATCACCAGGCCCAGGATGAGCCCGCCGATCATGCCCAGGAACATCAGGCCCATGGCCAGGCCCGGGTTGCCCGAGAAGAAGAGGAAGTAGTTGATGACGCCGAAGAGCGCGACGGCGCCGAGGGTCATGCCGGTGCGCACGACGACGTCGTCGATCGTCATCGGCTGCTCGGCCTGCGCCTGCTGGGGGTAGCCCTGCTGCGGGTAGCCCTGCTGGGGGTAACCCTGCTGGCCGTAGGGCTGCGGGTACGCCTGTCCGTAACCCTGCTGCCCGTAGCCCTGCTGACCGTAGCCGGGCTGTCCGTAACCCTGCTGGGGTCCGGACTGCTGCTGAAGCGCCCGCTTGAGGACGGGGTTGGAACTCCGCATCCGCATGTCTAGTAATGGCCTTTCACGCGTGGATTGCTGCCCACAAAGTAACGTACGGCCCGGACCAGGGGTTCCGGGGCCAAGGTCACCGTTGCGAAACGGGGCCCGCGCCGACTCACGTCGGTGCGGGCCCCGCCGCCGTCGCACGTGGCGACGGCCACTCCTAGTTGCGGGTCACCAGGGACCGCGCGAGGAAGAGCATGTTGGCCGGGCGCTCGGCCAGGCGGCGCATGTAGTAGCCGTACCACTCGTCGCCGTAGGGGACGTAGACGCGCATGCGCTTGCCCTCGGCGGCCAGGCGGACCTGCTCGCCGTCCCGGATGCCGTAGAGCATCTGGTACTCGTAGTCGTCCGCGCCGCGGCCGTTGGCGGCGGCCAGCTCACCGGCGATGGCCACCATGCGGGGATCGTGCGAGGCGACCATCGGGTAGCCGTCGCCCTCCATGAGGACCTTCAGCGCCCGCACGTAGGCCCGGTCGACCTCGTGCTTGTCGCGGAACGCCACCGACTCGGGCTCGTCGTAGGCGCCCTTGCACAGGCGCACGCGGGAACCGGCGCCGCTGAGGTCGCGGCAGTCGGCCACGGTGCGGTGCAGGTAGGCCTGGAGCACCGCGCCCACGAACGGGAAGTCCTCGCGCAGCTCGCGCAGGATGCCCAGCGTGGAGTCGGTGGTGGTGTGGTCCTCCATGTCGAGGGTCACCGTGGTGCCGATCGCCTGCGCGGCCTCCGCGATCAGGCGCGCGTTCTCCAGCGCGATCTTCTCGCCGTCCTGGTTCAGGAACTGGCCGACGGCCGACAGCTTGACGGAGACCTCGGCGCGGTCGCCCAGACCGGCCTCACCGAGGGCGGCGAGCAGGTCCTGGTAGGCGGTCACGGTGGCGGTGGCCTGGGACAGGTCCGTGGTGTCCTCACCAAGGAAGTCCAGCGTGACGAAGCGGTCCTTGGCCAGCTCGTGGACGGCCGGAAGGGCCTCCTCCTGGCTGGAGCCCGCGACGAAGCGCGTGACCATGGCCCGGGTCATGGGAGTGCGCTCGACGATCTTGCGGCAGGTGGCGGACCTGGCGGCGAGCAACAGGGGCTTACGAAGCATGGTGACCTCGAAGAGACGTGCGCGAGCCGCAGGGGCTGGCGCGGGCGATGCGCGCGGGCGGTGTGCCGTCCGCGCGGTGGGTTCCTCGGGGGGCCGGGGCCCGCCCACCGGTGCTCGCGGCACCGGGGAGCGGGCCCCGTGGTGGCGGCGGCCCCCTTCGGACGGAAGGAGGGGGCGCGGCCGCCGGTGACTACCCCTGGTGGGGGTAGGAGGAGACCGTCGGCGCGACGAACGTCTCCTTGATGGCGCGCGGGCTGGCCCAGCGGGACAGGTTCTGGGCGGAACCGGCCTTGTCGTTGGTGCCGGAGGCGCGACCGCCGCCGAAGGGCTGCTGACCGACGATGGAGCCGGTCGGGCGGTCGTTGATGTAGAAGTTGCCGGCCGCGAAGCGCAGGGCCTCGGTCGCCTTGGCCACCGCGGCGCGGTCGTTGGCCAGGATGGCGCCGGTCAGGGCGTACGCGGAGCCCTCGTCGACGATCTTGAGGACGTCCTCGAACTTGTCGTCCTCGTAGACGTGGACGGCGATGACCGGACCGAAGTACTCCGTGCGGAACACGTCGTTGGTCGGGTCGGTGCCCTCGATGATGGTGGGGCGCACGAAGTAGCCCACCGAGTCGTCGACGGTGCCGCCCGCGACGATGGTCAGGGTCGGGTCGGACTTGGCGTCCTCCAGGACCTTGGCCAGCTTGTCGAAGGAGCGGCGGTCGATGACGGCGCCGACGAAGTTCGACAGGTCGGTGACGTCGCCCATGGTGAGGGCCTCGGTCTCCGCGACCAGGTCGTCGCGCATCTTCTCCCACACCGAGCGGGCGACGAAGGCGCGCGAGGCGGCGGAGCACTTCTGGCCCTGGTACTCGAAGGCGCCGCGCACGATGGCGGTGCGCAGGATCTCCGGGTCGGCGGAGGGGTGCGCGACGATGAAGTCCTTGCCACCGGTCTCGCCCACGATGCGCGGGTAGGAGCGGTAGTTGGAGATGTTCTCGCCGACGCTCTTCCACAGGTGCTGGAAGGTCTTGGTGGAACCGGTGAAGTGCACACCGGCCAGCTCGGGGTCGTTGAGCGCGATGTCCGAGACGGCGAGGCCGTCACCGGTGACCATGTTGATGACGCCGGGGGGCATCCCGGCCTCCTCCAGGAGGCGCATGGTGAGCTCGGCGGCGAACTGCTGGGTCGGGGACGGCTTCCACACGACCACGTTGCCCATGAGGGCGGGGGCGGTGGGGAGGTTGCCCGCGATGGCGGTGAAGTTGAAGGGGGTGATCGCGTAGACGAACCCCTCCAGCGGACGCTGCTCCATGCGGTTCCACACGCCGCGCACGCTCAGGGGCTGCTGCTCCATGAGCTGGCGGGCGTAGGCGACGTTGAAGCGCCAGAAGTCGATGAGCTCACAGGCCGAGTCGATCTCCGCCTGCTGGACGGTCTTCGACTGGCCGAGCATGGTGGCCGCGTTGATCGTGGCGCGCCAAGGGCCGGCGAGCAGTTCGGCGGCGCGGAGGATGATCGCGGCGCGGTCGTCGAAGGACATGGCGCGCCAGGCGGGGGCGGCGGCCTTCGCGGCGGCGACGGCGTCGCGGGCGTCCTGGTGGGTGGCGTTGCGCATGGTGCCCAGGACGGACGCGTGGTTGTGCGGCTGGACGGCGTCGATCGGCTCGCCGCCACCCATACGGCTCTCGCCGTTGATGCGCATCGGCAGGTCGATGCTCTCGCGACCGAGCTCCTCGAGCTTGGCTACGAGCTCGGCGCGCTCCGCGCTCCCGGGCGCGTAGGTGAGAACGGGTTCGTTCACCGGCTGCGGGACGTTGGTCACGGCGTCCATGGGCACCTCCCTGGAAAGAATGTCCCTGAATGAGCAGGGTTGACTGATTCAACAGTCCCAGAACCGCCCCCCGCCGACCTTGTGGGACGGGCCACTCTTTGCCAGCCTTATTTGTTCACCAGAACAAACTCAGGCACACGCGCCCCGGCGCCGCTCCCTCGCCCCTCCAGTAGTGTCGGTTCCCGGACCCGACCGGTGAGGAACCACATGATGCCTGGTCAATCAGGATCACAGAGTGAAGAAGGCGCGGGGCTGCCCCTGCGCAGACTCCTCCTGGCCCTTGGCGACCCGATTCTGGACGTCGCCGCCGCACCGGACGGGCTGGATGTTCAGGTGGACAACGTCGTGATCATCGACCCCGAGGACCGGGTGGAGGCCCGCGAGGGGGACCTGGTCCTCCTGATCGGTGTGCGCGGCGGGGCCGCCCGCCGCCTGGTCCGAGCGCTCGCCGCGCAGGGGGCGACGGCGGTCGCGGTCAAGGCGGGCGGGTACGCGCCCGCCGAGGAGACCATCCCGCCCTCCTCCGAGTCCCGCCGGTCCAGGTCCGGCGCCGACGAGCTGCGGACCCTGCGCGCCGAGGCCCAGGAGAACGGCGTGGCCCTCCTCGCGGTCCGGCCCGAGGTGCGCTGGGACCAGCTCCAGTCCGTGTGCCAGAGCATCGTGGACGACGCCCGGCTGACCACCTCCGAGGATCTGGGCGAGGCCACCGGCGACCTGTTCTCCATGGCGCAGACCATCGCCCAGCTCACCGGCGGGCTGGTGAGCATCGAGGACTCCGCCAGCCGGGTCCTGGCCTACTCCAGCGGCGCCGAGGTGGACGAGCTGCGGCGCCTGTCCGTGCTCGGCCGCCAGGGGCCCGAGTCCTATCTGGCGCTCCTGCGGGAGTGGGGCGTGTTCACCAAGCTCCGCGCGGGCGAGGAGGTGGTCCGGATCGAGGAGCACCCCGAGCTCGGCATCCGCCGCCGCCTCGCGGTGGGTATCCACGCCGGACGCCAACCGCTGGGCGCCATCTGGGTGCAGGAGGGTTCACAGCCCCTCTCCCAGCACGCCGAGGAGGCCCTGCTCGGCGCCGCCCGGACGACCGCGCTCCAGATGATCCGGCAGCGTACCCAGACCAGCGCCGGGCTCCGGCTGCGCGAGGACCTGCTGTCCAGCCTGCTTGAGGGGCGGATCGACGCGAGCGCCCTCGCGGACACCGTCGAGGTGCACACCGAGCGGGCCGCCCTGGTGGCGGCCTTCTCCCTCAGCCAGCCCGAGGCCGAACCCGAGGGCACGGACGGTGAGCGCCCGGACCGGCCCGTACGCGAGCTGCGCCGACGCCAGCTGATCGACCTGGTGTCCGTGCACACGGCCGCCTACCGGCGCAGTTCCCTGGTGACCGAGCTCGACGGCCGCGTGTACGTGCTGCTGCCCGACCTGGCCCGCGGCCCCGGCGGCGACGGCTGGCGCGGTGTGGAGCAGTCGGTGCTGGCGCTGACCCGCAAGACCGTGGCCGCCGCACGGGCCGCCCTGGGCCTGCGCGTGCAGGCGGCCGTGGGTTCACTGGTGGAGCGGCTGCGCGACGTGCCCGAGTCCCGTGGCGAGGCCGACCGGGTGCTGGACGCGATGGGCCGCGACCTGGACGGCGGCACGGACTGGGAGGTGGCCACCATCTCCGACGTGCGCTCCCGGGTGCTGATCAGCGAGACCCTGGCGCACCTGCGCGCCGACCCGTCGCTCCGCGACCCCCGGGTGAGCCGACTGATCGAGTACGACCGGGCGGGCGGCGCCGACCTCGTGCACTCCCTGCTGGCCTACCTGGAGGCCTTCGGTGACGCACGGGCCGCCGCCGAGAGGCTGCACATCCACCCGAACACGCTCCGGTACCGGGTGCGCCGCGCCGCCTCGGTGAGCGGGATCGACCTCTCCGACCCGGGCGAGCGCCTGTTCACCCAGCTCCAGCTCCTCATGGAACAGGGCTGATCCGCACACGGGTCCCCGGCCAGCCCGGCCTGCGAGCCCCACCTGGTCACCTCAACCGTGGGTCCCGACCGTTCTCCTCAACCACGGGCCGTGAGACCCACCCGGGCCCTCACCCCCAACTGTGAGTCCCGTCCGTGCACCTCAGCCGCTGGGGGTGACCGAACACGGGCCGAAGCGAAGCAAGCACACCTGAACCCGCACCACAGCGAAGCGGAGATGCAGGAAGACAAAGTACCCCCGGTCGGACTCGAACCGACACTTGTGACCCTTTTAGGGGGCCTGCCTCTTCCATTGGGCTACGAGGGCGTGGCCCATCATACCGGCCGGGCCGATTGCCCACTTTGGTTCGGCTTGGCCGGATGGGGACACGAAACGACCGGCTTCGCGAGGAAGCCGGTCGTTTCGTTCGTGTTCGCAGCCGAAGGCGTCGCGCGGGGTCAGCTCACGCGGCGCAGGCGGCCGTCCTCCACCTGGGGCTGGCTGGCCTCTTCGAAGGCCTGGCGCGGCTCGGACATCTCCGGGAGCGCGGCGAAGTCGCGGCGCAGGAAGAAGGCGAGAGTCCAGTCGGAGAGGACCCGCAGCTTGCGGTTGAAGGTGGGCACGGCGAGCAGGTGGTACGAGCGGTGCGCGTACCAGGCGAGGCGGCCGTTGAGCTTGATCTTGCCGAACAGCTGGGCCGCGCCCTTGTGCAGGCCGAGCCCGGCGACGGCGCCGAGGTTCTTGTGCTGGTAGGCCTTGAGCTTGCCGTTGCGCAGGGTCGCGATGACGTTGTCCGCGAGCACCGGGGCCTGGCGGACCGCGTTCTGGGCGTTGGGCGGGTAGTAGCCGCCGTTGCCGTCGGGGACCTGGGCGTTGTCACCGCCGGCGAAGACGTTGTCCGTGCCGTTGACGGTCAGGTACTCGCTGGTGTCGACGTGGCCCTTGGGGCCGAGCGGCAGGTCGCTGGCGGAGACGACCGGGCTGGGCTTGACGCCCGCGGTCCACACCAGGGTGCCCGCGTCGAACTCGGCGCCGTCGCTGAGCTTGATGCGCTGGTCGACGGCGGATTCGAGGAAGGTCTTGAGGCGGACGTCGATGCCCCGGCGGCGGAGCTGGTTGAGCGCCTTGCCGCCGACCTCCGGGCCGACCTCGGGCAGGATCTTGTCCGCGGCCTCGATGAGGTAGAAGTTCACGTCGGAGAGGTCGATGGAGGGGTGGAGGCGGACCGCGTCGCGGACCATGTCCTCCAGCTCCGCGATGGCCTCGGCACCGGCGAACCCGCCGCCGACGAACACGAAGTTGAGCGCCTTGGCGCGCACGGCCTCGTCGTCGGTGGAGTCGGCGATGGTGAGCTGGTTGAGCACGTGGTTGCGCAGGTAGGCCGCCTCTTCGACGGTCTTGATCCCGATGCCCCACTCGGCCAGGCCGGGGATGGGGAGGGTGCGCGAGACCGCTCCGGCCGCCATCACGAGGTAGTCGTAGTGGAGCGTCTGGGGCTCACCGACATTGGGCTCGTAGCGGACCGTGTTGTCGGCGTGGTCGATGCGCACGACGCGGCCGCCCAGCACGCGGACGCGGTCGAAGACCTTCCGCAGCGGGACCACGACGTTGCGCGGGGAGATGTTGCCGGCGGCCGTCTCGGGCAGGAACGGCTGGTAGGTCATGTAGGAGTTCGGGTCGATGACGGTGATGCGGGCTTCACCGGACCCGAGCTTCTTCTCCAGTCGCCTCGCGGTGTACATCCCGAGGTAACCGCCGCCGACGATGAGGATGTGCGGGATCTCCGCCTCGTCCCCGCCGCCGTGCACCAGCCGGTAGTTCCTGCTCTCGGTCATCGCATTTCCGCCCTAACGGTTAATCTTTGGCGCCCTTGCCTCAAGGGCCGCGAAGGCTGTCACGGTCTTCGGTGCCCCGCACCGGGGTCCGTGGTGCCGTGGTTCGTCCTGCTTGTGCATTCTTTCACAAGCCCCTCCCCGCAGGAAGGTTCACATTCGCCCACCTTCCCACCATCCTCACGTGCAAGGCGACGACGTTTATGCAGGTCAGGCGGGTTGTGAATGCATTCACAAGAGTCTTCCGGGTGACGCGTCTCACCCAGGGGCCCTGTGGGCCCCCCTCGAAGGACCCCTCCGGATCGGCCGAAGGTCCCCTTCGAGGAGGCTATGTCCTCTTTAGTACCAGTTTGCCCTGATTCTACTCAGGGGCGATGAGACTCCACGCGACACCGTCGAGGATGTCGTGCTCACTCGCGGTGAAGCGGTCCGCGCCGGTGCGCGCGAGCACACGCGACAGCACCAGCGCACCCGCCGCGATCACGTCCACGCGGCCCGGGTGCATCACGCCGATCTCCGCGCGCTCCGCGTGCCGTGAGGCCAGCAGCTCACCCGTGATCCGCTCCAGGTCCTCGGCCGAGACCCGTGCGTGGTGGATCCGCTCCGAGTCGTACTCCGGCAGGTCCAGCGCGATCCCCGCGACCGTGGTCGCGGTCCCCGCCACACACACCACCGAACCGGCCTCCCGCAACGGGACGACCTTCTCCACCTCGTCCAGGGCGGCGTCGATGTCGGCCGTGGCCGCCTCGATCTGCTCCCTGGTGGGCGGGTCGTCGCGCAGGTGGCGCTCGGACATGCGCACGCAGCCGACGTTCACCGACAGGGCCGCGCGCACGAGGTCCTCGTCGTCGTCCAGGCCGCCCAGCACGAACTCCGTGGAGCCCCCGCCGATGTCGACCACCAGGAACGGCGGCGTGAAGTCCACGTTGGCCTCGCCCTCGGCGGCCTGCGCCTCCAGCTCGGCCGTGGCGCCCACGAACGAGAGCTCGGCCTCGTCCAGACCGGTCACCACCTCGGGCTCCACACCCAGGATCGCGCGGACACCGTCCACGAACTCCTGGCGGTTGCTGGCGTCCCGGGTGGCGCTGGTGGCGACCATGCGCACCGCGTCCGGACCCAGCTCGATGCCGTGCGCCTCGATGGTCTCCGCGTAGCCGCGCAGCGCCTCCAGGGTCCGCTCCAGGGCCTCGGGCGCGAACGCGCCGGTCTCGTCGACCCCCTGACCCAGCCGCACGATCTCCATCCGGCGGTCGACATCGACCACCTGGACCTCGTCGTCGCCCAGGAACACCACGTCCGCGATCAGCAGCCTGATCGAGTTGGTTCCGCAGTCGATCGCCGCGACACCGCTCATGAAGCGTCCGTCCCTTCAGCGCCCTCGGGGGCGCTCTCGTCCACGCACACGCACGGGCCCTTGGCCCACCACTCGGGAAGCTCGGTCAGGGCCTCCGCCCCGAACGGGTTGGTGCCCGGCGCGGCCAGCTCGTGGCCGACCAGCGCGTGCAGGCACTTGACCCTCGTCGGCATGCCACCGGTGCTCTGCATGCCCTCGGGCAACGGCTCCAACCCGTCGGCGCGCGCCTGCTCGGCGCGCTCCTCCAGGTAGGACTCGTGGGCCCTGGTGTAGGCCTCCTGGAGCTCGGGCTCCTCCCCCAGGCGCTCCTGCATCCGGCGCATGCGGCCCTCGTTCTCCAGACGACCGATCGCGGAGGCGGCTCGCGGGCATGTCAGGTAGTACAACGTCGGGAAGGGGGTGCCGTCTTCCAGGCGGGGAGCTGTCTTCACCACGTCGGGGAGGCCACAGGGGCATCGGTGCGCGACGGCACGGACCCCGCGCGGCTGGCGGCCCAACTGGAGTTCGATCGCGGCGAGGTCCCGTTCGGACGCGGGACCGCCATCGGTGTGCCCCGGAACGGGCTGATCTGCGGAAGTCATGACCAGCCCAGCATAGTTGCCGCCGCACCCGGACGGGCCGGGTCCGCGGGGCCTACAGACCGGCGTCGGGGTCCGGGCTGTCGGCCTCCTCGACCGTGCGCCACAGCTCGGTGAACCACGGCTCGGTGGGCTCCGCCGGGTCAGCCTCCGTCTCGGCCTCGGACTCGGGCCGAATGACGATGTAGGCGGTCTCGTCGGGGTACTGGTAGTGGAGCCGGGCGCGGGCCTCGCGCTCCACGAACGCCTCGTCGCTCAGCGCCTCCTCGCGCTCCTGGAGGTCGGCGACGTTCTCCTCCATGCGGGCGCGGTCCTCCTTGAGCTGCGCGATCTGCGACTGCTGCATCACGTACTCGCGCAGCGGATAGGCGAGGCTCAGCGCGATCACGCACACGACCAGCGCGAGGATGGCGGCGCGGCTGGTGAGCATGGGCCGCACCCGGGAGGTGCGGCCCACGCCGGAGTCCTTCGTGCCCGCGTCACCGGCGCGCCTGGCGCCGTTCCGGGCAGCGGCCTTCGCAGGCCTGTCGGCTTTGGTCGCCTTCTTGGCCTTTGTGGGCGGCTGCTTGGATTCGCGGGACACTGGGGCAGACTAGCCGCGCCTGGCGAACCTCGGGAAGGCCGACACGCCCGCGTAGACGGCGGCGTCGTCCAGTTCCTCCTCGATGCGCAGAAGCTGGTTGTACTTGGCGACCCGCTCGCTGCGCGCCGGGGCCCCGGTCTTGATCTGCCCGGCGTTGGTGGCCACCGCGATGTCCGCGATGGTGGTGTCCTCGGTCTCGCCGGAACGGTGGCTGATCATCGCCGTGTAGCCGCTGCGCTGGGCGAGGGAGACCGCGTCCAGCGTCTCGGTGAGGGTGCCGATCTGGTTGACCTTCACCAGGAGCGAGTTGGCGGTGTCCGCGAGGATGCCGCGCTGGAGGCGCTCGGGGTTGGTGACGAACAGGTCGTCCCCGACCAGCTGGACCTTGGCGCCGAGCTGCTCGGTGAGCTTCTTCCAGCCGTCCCAGTCCTCCTCGTCGAGGGGGTCCTCGATGGAGACCAGCGGGTAGGAGTCGACGAGCTCCGCGTAGTAGGCGGCCATCTCCTCGGCCGTGCGGGTCTTGCCCTCGAAGGTGTACACGCCGTCGGAGAACAGCTCGCTGGCGGCCACGTCCAGGGCCAGCGCGATGTCGGTGCCGACCTTGTACCCGGCCTTCTCGATCGCCTCGACGATGAGGTCCAGGGCGGCGCGGTTGCTCTCCAGGTCGGGGGCGAATCCGCCCTCGTCACCGACGCCGGTGCCCAGGCCGTGGGACTTCAGGACGGCCTTCAGGGAGTGGTAGACCTCGGTGCCCCAGCGCAGGGCCTCGGAGAACGTCGGGGCGCCGATGGGCGCGACCATGAACTCCTGGATGTCGACGTTGCTGTCGGCGTGCGCGCCGCCGTTGAGGATGTTCATCATCGGCACGGGCAGGACGTGCGCGTTGGGACCGCCGATGTAGCGGAACAGCGGCAGACCGGCCTCCTCGGCGGCGGCCTTGGCCACGGCGAGGGAGGTGCCCAGGATGGCGTTGGCGCCGATCCGGGACTTGTCCGGGGTGCCGTCCAGGTCGATCAGCGCGCGGTCGATGATGCGCTGCTCGTCGGGGGTGTGGCCGAGCAGTTCGTCCGCGATCTCGTCGTTGACGGCGGTGACGGCCTTCGTCACGCCCTTGCCGCCGTACCTGTCGCCGCCGTCGCGCAGCTCGACCGCCTCGAACCTGCCGGTGGAGGCACCGCTGGGGACACCAGCTCGGGTGATGGTCCCGTCGTCGAGCAGGACCTCGACCTCGACTGTCGGGTTGCCCCGGGAGTCAAGGATCTCCCGCGCCTGGACTGACTCGATGGACGCCACGATCTCTCCGTATCTTCGGTGTCTGGGCCCACAGTTCCGGACCCGGACACGAGACTAGCGACCCCTGAGCCGGTCAGTGGCGTCCGCCCTGCCACATTGGTCTAGTCCATACGGGTCATCGGCCCCCGGAGCCCCTCCCCGCTGGTCCTCCCAGGCTTCTCGGTCTAGCGTGAGGGATCCTCGACACCCAAGGAGTTGTCGACCGTGACCGCTGTTCGAACCGTCCTTGTCTCCGGGGCCAGCGTCGCCGGACCCGCCCTCGCCCACTGGCTCCACCGGTACGGGATCCGCGTCACCGTGGTGGAGAGGGCCCCCGCTCCCCGCACCGGCGGGCACGCCGTCGACGTGCGCGGCGTCGCCGTCGACGTCGCTCGGCGCATGGGAGTGCTGGAGGCCCTCCGCGCCCGTGTGACCGAGACCTCCCGCACCGTGTTCGTCCGCGCGGACGGCCGGATCCGCGCCGACATCGGCACCACCATGGACACCGACCACGACCGGTCCCTGGAGGTCGTGCGCGGCGATCTCACCCGCATCCTGCACGAGCCCACCACCGCGTACACGGAGTACCTGTACGACGACACCGTCACCGCTCTGGAGGAGACCCCGCACGGGGTCCGCGCGACCTTCGAGCGCACCGAACCCCGCGTGTTCGACCTGGTCGTGGGCGCCGACGGCCTGCACTCCCGCACCCGGGGACTGGTCTTCGGCCCCGAGGAGCGCTACGCCCGCTACCTGGGCGCCCTGATCAGCATCGCCACCGTCCCCGACCTCCTCGGCCAGGACCGGGAGGTGCGCCTGTACAACGAGCCCGGCCGCGCCGCCGGGATCAGCACCTCCCCCCGCTTCCCGGGGGCCAAGGCCCTCTTCCTCATACACGAGCGCGAGCCGCGGGGCGTGGACCGGGCTCCGGAGGAGGAGCAGAAGGCGTACCTGCGCGCACGCTTCGCCGGGTCCGGTTGGGAGTGCGCGCGACTCCTGGACGGGCTGGACGACAGCCCCGACTTCTACTTCGACTCGGTCACACAGATCCGCATGGACCGGTGGTCCCGGGGACGGGTGACGCTGCTGGGAGACGCCGGGTACGGCCCCTCCCCCATGTCCGGCCAGGGCACCACTCTGGCGCTGGTCGGCGCGTACGTGCTGGCCCAGGAGCTGTCCCGGCACGCAGCCCCCGCCGTCGCGCTCGACGCGTACGAGGCCCGGATGCGCCCGTACGTCCTGGCCAACCAGGCCATCGCGGACACCGGACTGGGTTTCCTCGCGCCGCGCTCCCGCCTGGGCCTGGTCGGGCGCGACGTGCTGCTGAGGTTCAGCGGGCTCCTGTCCCGGCTGTCCGGTCTGGACACACGGGTGGCCGACGCCGCCGAGGGGATCGACCTGGACGCCCCCGCGCCGCCCAGAACCGGCTAAACCGAACCGCCCGGAAGTGGCCGTTCCCCTTGCCGGGTCCACGGGCCTGTCTATAGTTCCCACTGAGGGCCACCGTCCCCCCATCCGTGCCCGGAACAGCCACGGCCCCGCGTGAACGGTAGAGGACGAGCATGGCCAACCCGAAGACCGACCCGGTGGACGGGGCCCTGCGCCCCGCACGACAGAGACGCGCCGAGCTGGCGTTGCTGCTCGCCTCGATCGGGGTGACCTTCGCGGCCCTGCTCTACGCGTCGCTGTCGGTCACCGGAGGTGTGGAGAACCGCGTCCTGGTCTACGGACTGGTGCTCGGCGCCGGAGCGCTCGCCCTGCACGTGCTGATGCGGTTCGTGGCGCCCTACGCCGACCCCGTGCTGCTCCCCGTCGCCACCGCGCTCAGCGGGATCGGGCTCACCATGATCTGGGCGCTCCAGATGACACGGGACCAGGCGCCCGGCAGCAGCGAGGCCGACCGGCAGCTGATGTGGACGCTGGTCGGCATGGTCCTGTGCGCCGCCGCCATCGCGTTCGTCCGGCAGCCGCGCCGCCTCACGATGTACACCTACCTGATCGCCCTGGTCGCGCTGGTCCTGCTGCTGCTCCCGCTGTCGCCGCTGGGCCACGAGGTGCTCGGCGCCCGGCGGTGGATCATGATCGGGCCCTTCACCATGCAGCCCTCGGAGTTCGCGAAGGTGCTCCTGGTGATCTTCCTGGCCTCGTACCTGGGCCGCCAGCGCGAGGTGATGGCGCTGGTCACCCGGACCTTCCGGATCGGCGGGGTGAAGGTGTTCAGCGCGCCGCGCGCCCGGGACCTGGCCCCGATGGCCGTGGGCTGGGGCGTGGCGATCCTGCTACTCGTGGGCACCAAGGACCTGGGCACCTCGCTGCTGCTCTTCGGCACGTTCCTGGCGGTGCTGTACGCGGCCACCGCCCGCAAGTCCTGGGTGCTGATCGGGCTGGTGGCCTTCTCCGGCGGGGCGTACGTCGCCTACCTGATGTTCGGGCACGTGCAGAACCGGGTGCGGATCTGGCTGAACGCGTTCGACCCGGAGGTGTACCACAGCGCGGGCGGCAGCTTCCAGGTGGTGGAGGGCATGATCGCCCTGGCCTACGGCGGGCTGCTGGGCACCGGGTTCGACGGCGGCAACGCGCAGAACCTGTTCGCCGCCGACAGCGACCTCATCCTGGTGTCGACGGGCGAGAAGCTGGGCCTGACCGGGCTGATGGCGGTGCTGACCCTGCTGCTGCTGTTCGCCCAGCGGGCCCTGCGCATCGCCCTGGGCTGCCGCGACGTGTTCCTGAAGCTCACCGCCCTGGGCTACGGGTTCATCACCGCGTTCGACGTCTTCATCGTGCTCGGCGGCGCCACGCTGATCATCCCGCTCACCGGTATGACCACGCCCTTCATGTCGGCGGGCGGATCCGCGCTCATGGCCAACTGGCTGATCGTGGGTCTGTTGCTGACCATCAGCGAGTCCGCCCGCCGACCGCAGGAGTCGTTCAGTTCGGGGCTGGCGCCCGGCGACCCCTCGACCGAGGTGATCAACGTGCGCGACCTGCCCGACGGCATCCGCTGACTCAGGTCAGGAACGTGATGCACAGCGAGGCGACGAGGATGCCGAAGAGCATCACGACCGCCGAGTAGCCGAGGATGCGGCCCGCCCTGAGCTTGGTCAGGGCGAGCAGCGGCAGCGCCCAGAACGGCTGGATGCCGTTGGTGAGCTGGTCGCCCATGGCCACGGCCATGACGCCCACCCCGGGGCGGATGCCCAGGGTCTCGGTGGCGCCGATGACCACCGGCCCCTGCACGGCCCACTGGCCACCGCCCGAGGGCACCGCGAGATTGACCAGGCACGCGCTGATCAGGGCCCAGAACGGGTACGTGAACGGGGTGGAGAACGAGATGAACCACTGGGTGATGACCTCCAGCAGCCCCGAGGTGTCCATGATCCCCATGATCCCGGCGTAGAAGGGGAACTGGATGATCACGGCGGAGGCGTTCCGCGCCCCCTCCGCGGCGGCGGCCGAGTAGCCCGCCAGCGTCCCGTGCAGGCCCAGCCCGGCCATGAGGAACGCGAAGTTGAGCAGGTTGATGTCCATGCCCACCACACCGTTGGTCACGAGCGCGGGCACCAGGTGGACCAGCCCCACGGCCACCACCGCGTACACCAGCACCCGGCTGTGCATGAGGCGCTGCGCCGGGGACAGGGCGCGCAGCTCGTCGCGGCCGGGCCGACCGGGGCCCGGCTCGCTGTCGGAGGTGTCACCGATCTCCTCGCTCTCCTCCGCCTTGGGGGTCATGCTCATCAGCAGCAGCGGTGCGCCGATCAGCATGGCCGCGAGGAAGACCAGGTTGAAGGGCTGGAAGACGGTCTCGCTGAGCGGGATCAGGCCGATCTGGTCCTCCAGGAAGTGCCCGGGGGTGTTGACCAGCAGGGGCGCCGAACCGGACAGGCCGCTGTGCCAGACCATCAGCCCCGTGTAGCCGCCCGCGACGACCAGCGGGAAGTGCACCCTGATCCCGCGCTCCTTGCAGGAGCGGGCCACCTCCACGGCCAGCAGGGCACCGGCGATCAGACCGAGCCCCCAGTGCACCATGCCCAGGAGCGCGGAGCCCACGGCCGTGACCAGGACCGCCGTCAGCGGCCCCCGGGCCAGCCCCGCCACCCGGAGGATCGCCCGCCGCGCCGGGGGCGAGGACGCCAGTGCGTACCCGGTGACCAGGACCAGGGCCATCTGCATGCCGAACTCCAGCAGGCCCCAGAACCCGCCGTACCAGTCCCCGACCAGCTGGATCGGCGTTCGGTCGGTGAGGAACAGGGCCATCCCGAAGACGAGGGCGGACAGGATGACCGCGAAGACGAAGGCGTCCGGCACCCATCTGGTGCTGAACGCCGCGAGGGCGTTTCCGAAGCGGCGCATGAGGGGCTCCCACGTGTACGGGGGCCCGGACCGCGGCGGAGGGTGCCGGAGCCCCGGGCCCCGAGGTGAGAGCACTGTGTTGCACGGGTCACACGGGAGTCAAGATCAACTTGACCTATGTGAGGTTCTTCCGAGCTGGCCCAGCCGTTCGCGGGGTGCGGTCGACGGGTGGACCCGCCGTAACGGGGCGGGGAGCGACGATCGTGCTGCTCCGGACGCCGGGGCGGAGCGCGACTCCCACCGGGTCGCGTGCACCGTGGTCGGCCGCAGGCCGGGACCGCTCCGTGGCGTTCCGGCCCCGGGCGGGAAACCGCGCCGGGGCCGTCACCCTCCGCCTATCCGGTCTTCGACCAGTACGTGCGCCACTGTTCGTCGGTGAGCTCGCGGGGCTCGTGGCCCTCGGCTCGGGCGGCCTCCTCGGCGGCGCGCACACGGGTGTCGAAGCGGCGGGCCGCCAGGCGCAGGTCGCTCTCCGGGTCACGGCCCTGGTCCCGTTCCGCGGCCACGGCGGCGAACAGCTCCCCGCCCTCGGAACCGTCGTCACCCACCAGGTCGGCGGGGAACCCGTTGCGCACGGCCCGCTTCTGGAGCTCGTAGGCCAACAGCACGGCCGGCTGGGCGAAGGGCACCCCGTCCAGTACCGAGGTCTCACCGCTGCCGCCCCTGGCCTTGGCCTTCGCGGAGCGCTCGGCCGCCTTGATGGCCTCCCAGTTCGACCACACCTCGTCGGTGCCGGACACGTCCTGGCCGCCGAACACGTGCGGGTGGCGACGGGTCATCTTGTCGATGATGGCGTCGGCCACGTCGTCCACCGTGAACCGGGCCGGGTCCCCCTCGGGGCGCTCGGCGCCGATCGCGGCGTGGAAGACCACCTGGAGCAGCACGTCCCCCAGCTCCTCGCGCAGCTGCGGGTAGTCACCGTCCTCGATGGTCTCCAGGGTCTCGTAGGACTCCTGGATCAGGAACTTCGCCAGGGACTCGTGGGTCTGGGTGCTGTCCCACGGGCACTCCCGGCGCAGCGTCTCCATCACCTCGACCAGGCGGAGCATCCGGTGCCCGGGCACCGGTGGGGTCGGGGCGTCGCTCGTCATCAGTCCTCGCTCACGTGCTGGTCGGAGGGGAGCCAGCCGCCCGCACGCAGGGCGTCCAGCACCAGGGCCACGGACTCGGAGGGGTCCGCGCCCACGGTGTCGACGACCAGGTCGGCGTCGGTCGGCTCCTCGTAGGGGTCGGAGACCCCGGTGAACTCGGGGATCTCCCCCGCGCGGGCCTGGGCGTACAGGCCCTTGCGGTCCCGGGCCTCGCACTCCTCCAGGGGCGTGGCCACGTGTACCAGGAAGAAGTCCCCGAACTCCTCCACCATGGCACGGACCTCGGCCCGGCCCGACGCGTACGGCGCGATCGGCGCGCAGACCGCCACCCCGCCGTGGCGGGTGATCTCGGCGGCCACGTAGCCGATGCGCCGGATGTTGAGCTCGCGGTCCTGCCGGGAGAAGGTGAGCCCCTTGGAGAGCACGCGCCGCACCACGTCGCCGTCGAGCAGGCTCACGGTGCGGCCGGAGCGGCGGACGCCGTCGCACACACCGCGGGCGATGGTGGACTTGCCCGAACCGGACAGGCCGGTGAAGAGCAGGGTGAGGCCGCGCCGGGTGCGTGCGGGGCGCAGCCGGGCGAGCTCGGCGCCGACCCGGGCCGGGGTGAACCAGGCGGGCAGTTCGCGGCCGTGCGCGAGCTCCGCCGCGACCTCCTCGTCGGTCGGCTCCGCGAGGACGGTGCGCGGGTCCACGTGGGTGAGGGGCTTCCACAGCGCCTCGTTCGCGTCGTACCGCCACGGTTCGGGGTCCAGGACGGTCAGCGGCGGCCGCTGCGCCATGACCCGCTCGGTCTCGGGCGCGTGCCCGCCCGCCTCGACCAGCAGGTGGGTGGCGCCGTAGGCGGCGGCGACGTGGCCCGCGAGCGCGGCGTCCCGCTCGGTCCAGGAGCCGCCGAGCGCGCCCGTGGCGCGGGCCCGGGACCGGGGCAGGGTGACGACGGCGAACGACGTCCGGGGCGGCAGCAGCGGTTCGGCCGCGAGCACGGCGTCGGCCAGTCCCGCGTCGTGCAGGCCGGTGTCCAGGATGACCAGGACCTCGGCCCGCCCCAGCGCCTCGGCCTCGGCCCGGATCTGGTGCAGGGCCCGGTGGTGCAGCGGCCGGTCGGTGACCACGGCCAGCAGGGGGCGGTCGGGCTCCAGCCCGCTCTGGGCGCGGACCTCGGCGGGGGTGGACCGCAGTTCCCTCAGGACCCCGTAGGTCGGCGGCCGCAGCAGGGTGACGTCCCCCGCCACGTGGTGCACGCCAGGTTCACCGGGTGACTCCCAGCTCTCGCTCACCACCAGCTCGGCCAGGGGCGCGCCCTCCAGGTCGGTGAGGGTGAGCCGCTCCCGTCCCGCCAGTTCCTCCGGCACCTCCAGGGTGACCGGAACCGGCCAGGGCCGACCGTCGGGCAGACGTCCCCGGAGCGCCACCGACTCCGCCTGTTCGCGGGTCATGAACCCGGCCAGCGGGTAGGCGCCGCTGAGGATGAGCTCCAAGTGGGCGAGGCCGTCCGGACCTGGTGCGAAGGCCGGGGCACTCGGTCGGCCGCTGTCGCCGTCCCGTCCGCTCCCGTGTCTGTGGGCACTCACCACGCGCTTCCTCTTCTCTGGCCGTTCAGCGGAACCCTCCACGAGCGTCCAGCGTATGCCCGGCGGATCGCCCGCCCCGGCGGCGAACCCGTCACTCCGGAATATCAGCAGTTCAGAGCGGGTTCTCCTCCTTGTGACCTCTCCGGATCACCGTGGCCGAGGGCAGGTCGGGGACGCGCGGGAACCGAACCGCCGACCTCGCGACCGGGCCCGCGCGCGACGGTGGTACTGGATAAGCTGAGG
Source organism: Nocardiopsis sp. iso_238 (assembly GCF_056173325.1). Classification (NCBI taxonomy): domain Bacteria; kingdom Bacillati; phylum Actinomycetota; class Actinomycetes; order Streptosporangiales; family Nocardiopsidaceae; genus Nocardiopsis; species Nocardiopsis sp. iso_238. The sequence continues at coordinate 5,304,242 of NZ_CM149668.1, forward strand.
GAAGCCGGGTGGCCACGCCCATCCACACACACGGCCGCCCACAACCGTCACCGGACCGTCCCCACTCGACTCGCGGGACGGCGGCAACCGTGCCCGCCGCACGCGGGTGTCGGCGTCAGGGCAGGACCCGACTCCTGAACCGGACCACTTCCAGTTTTTGGTGCTATGAGCCTCATTGGACTTCTCGCCGACGTCTCCACGGACCCGGCACTGCACAGTGCGATCGAGACCGCCCGAAGCGGCCGCGATCCCCATCTCGACCTCGTCGCCCCGGCGGCTCTGCGCCCCTTCATGGTGGGGGCGCTCGCCGCCGACTCCCCCGTGGGCGCGAACCGGCCGGTGCTCGCCGTCACCGCCACCGAGCGGGAGGCCGCCGACCTGACCGACGCGCTCGGCTCACTGCTGCCCGCGGACTCCGTCGCGCTCTTCCCCGCCTGGGAGACCCTGCCGCACGAGCGGCTCTCCCCGCGCTCGGACACCGTGGGCCAGCGTCTGGCGGTCCTGCGCCGTCTGGCGCACCCCGACCCCTCGGACCCCCTCACCACCCCGCTGCGTGTGGTGGTGGCCCCGGTCCGCAGCGTCCTCCAGCCCCTGGTCGCCGGGCTCGGTGACCTCGAACCGGTCCGTATCCGGCCCGGTGACGAGGCGTCCCTGGAGGACGTGGTCAGCTCCCTGACCAACACCGGCTACGCCCGCGTCGACCTGGTGGAGAAGCGCGGCGACATGGCCGTGCGCGGCGGCATCCTGGACGTCTTCCCGCCCACCGAGGAGCACCCGCTCCGGCTGGAGTTCTGGGGCGACACCGTCGAGGACATCCGGTACTTCCAGGTGGCCGACCAGCGCTCCATCACTCCCGGTGAGAACGGGGAGGCCGCCGACTCCCGGGCCGCCTCCGGCCTGTTCGCCCCGCCCTGCCGCGAGCTCCTGCTCACCGAGACCGTGCGTGAGCGGGCCCGCGCCCTGGCCGCCGAGCACCCCTCGCTGGCCGAGGTGCTCACCAAGATCGCCGACGGCGTCTCGGTCGAGGGCATGGAGGCGTTCGCCCCGGTGCTGGCCGAGCGCATGGAACCCTTCCTGGAGTACCTGCCGAAGAACGCCATGGTGGTGGGCTGCGACCCCGAGCGCATCCGGACCCGCGCCGTGGAACTGGAGGCCACCAGCGCCGAGTTCCTGGACGCCTCATGGATCAACGCCGCCTCCGGCGGCGAGGCCCCCATCGACCTCGGTGAGTCCGCCTACATGTCCATCTCCGAGCTGCGCTCGGTCGCCAGCGGTCTGGGCCTGCCCTGGTGGGGGCTGACCCCCTTCAGCGCCGGCGAGGACGCGGGTGAGGAGGACGACGCGGTCGTGGTGGGCGCGGTGCCCGCCGACTCCTACCGCGGCGACACCGAGCGCGCCCTGGCCGACGTCAAGAGCTGGCTGCACGACAACTGGAGCGTCGTGCTGGTCACCCAGGGGCACGGTCCCGCCGAACGCCTGGTGGCCATGCTCCGGGACGCCGGGCTGGGGGCCGCGCTCTCCGCCGACCTGGTCGCTCCGCCCAAGGAGGCGATCGCGACCGTCACCACCGGTCTGGTCGACCACGGCTTCCTGCTGCGGTCGGTACGCACGGTGGTCCTCACCGAGACCGACCTGGTGGGGCAGAAGTCCTCCACCCGCGACATGCGCCGCATGCCCAGCCGCCGCAAGGGCACGGTCGACCCCCTCCAGCTCAAGCCGGGCGACTACGTCGTGCACGAACAGCACGGTGTGGGCCGCTACCTGGAGATGGTCAGCCGCCAGATCCAGGGCGCCACCCGCGAGTACCTGCTCATCGAGTACGCGCCCTCCAAGCGCGGCCAGCCCGGCGACCGCCTGTTCGTGCCCACCGAGCAGCTCAGCGAGGTCACCCGGTACGTCGGCGGCGAGGCGCCCACGCTGTCCAAGATGGGCGGCGCCGAGTGGAGCAAGGCCAAGAGCCGCGCCCGCAAGGTCGTCCGCGAGATCGCCGGTGACCTCATCCGCCTGTACTCGGCCCGGCAGGCCTCCCCCGGGCACGCGTTCGGCGCGGACACCCCGTGGCAGAACGAGCTGGAGGACGCCTTCCCCTACGTGGAGACGCCCGACCAGCTCGCCGCCATCGACGAGGTCAAGAAGGACATGTCCAAGTCGGTCCCGATGGACCGGCTGATCTGCGGCGACGTGGGATACGGCAAGACCGAGGTGGCGGTGCGCGCCGCGTTCAAGGCGGTCCAGGACGGCAAGCAGGTGGCGCTGCTGGTGCCCACCACCCTGCTGGTCCAGCAGCACCTGTCGACCTTCACCGAGCGCTACGCGTCCTTCCCCGTCACGGTCAAGCCGATGTCGCGGTTCCAGACCGACGGCGAGGTCGAGCTGACCCGCGAGGGCCTGCGCTCCGGCGAGGTCGACGTGGTGATCGGCACCCACCGCCTGCTGTCGCAGGAGACCCGGTTCAAGGACCTCGGCCTGGTCATCATCGACGAGGAACAGCGCTTCGGTGTGGAGCACAAGGAGGCCCTGAAGCGGCTGCGCACCCAGGTGGACGTGCTGGCGATGTCGGCCACGCCCATCCCGCGCACCCTGGAGATGGGTCTGACCGGCATCCGCGAGATGACCACGATCCTCACCCCGCCCGAGGAGCGCCACCCGGTGCTCACCTTCGTGGGGCCCTACGAGGACAAGCAGATCACCGCCGCCATCCGCCGCGAGCTCATGCGCGAGGGACAGGTGTTCTTCGTGCACAACCGGGTGGCCTCCATCGACAAGGTGGCGGCCTCCATCAAGCGGCTGGTCCCCGAGGCCCGGGTGGCCTACGCGCACGGCCAGATGAACGAGCAGCAGCTCGAGAAGGTCATGGTCGACTTCTGGGAGAAGAACTTCGACGTGCTGGTCTCCACGACCATCGTCGAGTCCGGCCTGGACGTGCCCAACGCCAACACGCTGATCATCGACCGCGCCGACACCTACGGCCTGTCCCAGCTGCACCAGCTGCGCGGCCGGGTGGGGCGCGGCCGCGAGCGCGCCTACGCGTACTTCCTGTACCCGCCGGAGCGCCCGCTCACCGAGACCGCCTACGAACGGCTCGCCACCGTCGCCCAGCACACCGAGACCGGCGCCGGCATGTACGTGGCCATGAAGGACCTGGAGATCCGGGGCGCGGGCAACATCCTGGGCGCGGAGCAGTCCGGGACCATCGCCGGTGTGGGCTTCGACCTCTACGTGCGCATGGTCGGTGAGGCCGTCGCCGAGCTCAAGGGCGACCCGGAGGCGGTGGCCGAGGTCGAGACCAAGGTGGAGCTGCCGATCAACGCGCACATCCCGCACGACTACGTGCCGGGCGAACGCCTGCGCCTCCAGTCGTACAAGCGCATCGCCAGCGTCACCAGCGAGGCGGACATCCTCGCCGCCTACGAGGAGCTCACCGACCGCTACGGCACCCCGCCGCAGCAGGTGGACAACCTCATGGCGGTGGCCCGGTTCCGGGTGCTGGCCAAGTCCGCCGGGCTGGCCGACGTGGTCATGCAGGGCAACCAGATCCGCTTCTCCCCGGTGGAGCTGAGGGAGTCCCAGGAGCTGCGGCTGCGCCGGATGTACCCGAGATCCATCCAGAAGGAGTCCGCGAAGACCCTCCTGGTGCCGGTCCCGAAGGCGGGCGGGCTCGGCGGCAAGCCGCTGCGCGACCTCGAACTCCTCAAGTGGTGCACCGACCTGGTCAACTCCATCTTCGAGCCCGACAAGCGCAGGGTCGTCCCCAAGGGCGACTGACCTCCCCGGAGGAGACAGTGGGGGCACGGCCGACGGCCGTGCCCCCACGTTCGTCCCCCGACCTCAGTCGCGGCGCTCCACCTCGTCGGGAGCGGCCTCGTAGGTGATGCCGTACATCTCCTCCTCGGCCTCCTCGTCCGCTCGGCCGCGGCGCCACCAGCCGCCCTCGGCGCGCCGGTCCGCGCGGCGCTGCGCCCGCAGCTCCCGGCGGGCGTCCCTGCGCGCCCGGCGCTCCACCACGCGGTCGCGCCCGCGGGCCCGGCGTACACGGCGCAGCGCCGCCCGGCGCTCGGCGACGGTCGGCTCCGGCACCTCCTCCACCACCCGCTCCTCCTCGCGGGGGCGCAGCGCCGTGACGGTGGCCAGCCCCTTGCCGACCGGCACGTCGTCGGGCAGCTCCACCACGGGCACGGCGGGTGCGGGGCGCGGCTCCGCGGCGGTCTCCCCCCGCTCGGCGGCGACCCGCCGGGACTGCCTGCGCGTGTACCACCAGTTGGCGATCCAGGCCGCCACCGCGGCCGCCACCCCCACTTCGAGGGCGGCCACCACACCCACCTGCCAGGCCGAGGGGCCCACCTCGCTGAGCCGCTGCGCCCCCAGGGAACCGCCCGCGACCCCGGCCAGGGCCGCGAACAGCAAGCCCGTCGTCACACCGCACACGAACCCCCACAGGGGCGCCGCCTCGCTGACCACGTCCGGCGCGCTGCGCTGGGTCAGCACCCCGCCGATCGCCCCCGCCACGAACGGCACCACCAGGGCGCCGAGGGACAGCACCGGGGCGGCTCCGTTGGAGGGCAGCGCCGCCAGCATCGGCAGCGCCGGAACCGCGCCCACCGACACCTCGGTCGGCGCGACCACCGTGGACGCCCCCATCGCGAACCCCGGACCGAGCGCGTAACAGACCGCGAACACCACCGCGTTGGGCAGGTACGCCAGCTGCACGATCAGCAGGAGCGTCCCGCCGACCATCCCCGGCCCCAGCGACCGCGTGATCTCGACCGCCTCCGGCAGGTTCAGCCCCAACGCCACCAGGAACAGCACCAGCCCCCCGACCAGCAGTGTTCCCGTGGACGCGAGCATGCCCACCAGCAGCGACCTCGACCGCGCGGGCATGAGGTCGAGCAGGTCGCGCGCGGCCACGCCCTTGTCCCGCATGAGCTGGCGCAGCACCCCCAGCCCGCCCGCGATGAACGCGATCACGAACCCCATGAGGAGCGCGCGCGGCATGCTCGGCACGGCCTCGTCGGTGCGGGCCAGGAGCGCGAGCGTGCCCGCGATCGCCGCGTAGGGACCGGCGATGGCCAGCGCCGCCCGGTGCACGTGCCGGAGCCGCCCGATCACGCAGCCGCGCGCCAGCCAGCGGCCGAACCGGTACAGCAGCATCCCCGGCAGCAGGACCAGGCCCATCGGCAGCAGGCTGATCTGCCCCTCCGCGAAGGAGAAGGAGACGTGGTGGCCCACCAGCCAGGCCAGGACGGCCCCGCGCAGGAGGTCGGCGATGTCCTCGCCGAAGGTGTCGTGCGGCGCCGCCACCCACCCGGCCAGGGTGAGCGTGACGATCACCGCCAGGCCGATGCCCGCCGCGGACGCGGCGGCGATCCCGCCGGTCGCGTAGATCGGACGGCCCGCCGCCTCCGGCGGTGACGCGGGCACACCCTCGGAGGCCCCGTCGCTGGTGCTCGTGGACCGCTTCGACTGTCGGCCTCGGTCGGGGGGAGATCCTGGCGTACTCACCCGACTTATGCTGCCAGGGACCGGAATGCTCCGTGGTATCCGGGCGGCGCGTGTCGTGCCCGCGTCACCTCGGGGGAACGCCCGACAAACGCGATACGTCGTAAGATGACAGCCCGCCCCCCGCACGAAGGACGCCCCATGTCAGAGCTCGAACCCGACCGCGGCTACCGGTTGTCCGACACCGAACGCGACGACGCCCTCGGGAAGCTCCGCGTGGCCTTCGAGGAGGGGCGGCTGGACACCGAGGAGCACGAACAGCGCTCGGACGCCGCCCTCCGGGCCGTCAACAGCGCCGACCTCGTCCCGCTCTTCGACGACCTCCCGCCCGGGCTGGCCCCCGACGCCGTCGCCGTCCCCGAACCGGCCTCACCCGCCGTCCCCGACGAGGACACGGCCGAGGTCTCCGAGAAGGACAAGGGAGTGAACGTCGGCGGCCTCCTCGGCTGGGGCGGCTTCCTCCTCCTGGTGTGGGGCACGCCCTCCTTCGTCAGCGGCAACGTCTACGCCATCACGGTCTTCCTCGGGTTCTTCTGCCTCATGGTGATCGGCCCCCTCGTCGGGCAGCTCGTCGCTCGGCGCGGGCGCCGGGACCGGAACGGCTGACCCCCGCACACGAAACGGCTCCGCCCCGCCGACCGGATGTCACCGGCGGCGGGGCGGAGCCGTGCTGAACGAGCGCCCTGCGGGGCACGTCCCCTAGAAGAGGTCGCGCACCAGCTGAGCGGTCTCGCTCGGGGTCTTGCCGACCTTGACGCCAACGGCCTCGAGGGCCTCCTTCTTGGCGGCGGCCGTGCCGGAGGAGCCGGAGACGATGGCGCCGGCGTGGCCCATGGTCTTGCCCTCCGGGGCGGTGAAGCCCGCGACGTAGCCGACGACCGGCTTGGTCACGTTGGCCTTGATGAAGTCGGCCGCGCGCTCCTCGGCGTCGCCGCCGATCTCACCGATCATCACGATCACGTCGGTGTCCGGGTCGGCCTCGAAGGCCGCCAGGGCGTCGATGTGCGTGGTGCCGATGATCGGGTCGCCACCGATGCCGACGGCGGACGAGAAGCCGATGTCGCGCAGCTCGTACATCATCTGGTAGGTGAGCGTGCCCGACTTCGAGACCAGGCCGATGCGGCCCGGCTTCGCGATGTCGGCCGGGATGATGCCGGCGTTGGACTGGCCCGGGGTGATGAGACCGGGGCAGTTCGGGCCGACGATGCGGGTCTTGTTGCCCTTGGAGCCGGCGTAGGCCCAGAAGGCGGCGGTGTCGTGGACCGGGATGCCCTCGGTGATCACGACGGCCAGACCGATCTCGGCGTCGATCGCCTCGACGACGGCGTCCTTGGAGAACTTCGGCGGAACGAAGATCACGGTGACGTCGGCGCCGGTGGCGGCCATACCGTCCGCGACGGAGCCGAAGACGGGCACCTCGGTGCCGTCGAAGTCGACGCTCTGCCCGGCCTTGCGCGGGTTCACGCCACCAACGATGTTGGTGCCGGACGCGAGCATACGGCGGGTGTGCTTGGTGCCCTCAGAGCCGGTCATGCCCTGGACGAGCACCTTGCTGTCCTTGTTCAGGAAGATAGCCATGGTGTGTTGTCCCCTACTTCGCCGCGAGCTCGGCGGCCTGAGCGGCGGCGCCGTCCATCGTGTCGACCCGACGAACGGCCGGGTGGGCGCGCTCGTCGAGGATCTGGCGACCCAGTTCGGCGTTGTTGCCGTCCAGGCGGACGACCAGCGGCTTGCTGACGTCGTCGCCGCGCTGCTCCAGGAGCTCCAGAGCCTGCACGATGCCGTTGGCCACGGCGTCGCAGGCGGTGATGCCACCGAAGACGTTGACGAACACGCTCTTGACGGCGGGGTCGCCCAGGATGATCTCCAGGCCGTTCGCCATCACCTCGGCGGAGGCACCGCCACCGATGTCGAGGAAGTTGGCGGGCTTGACGCCGCCGTGGTTCTCACCGGCGTAGGCGACCACGTCCAGGGTCGACATGACCAGACCGGCACCGTTACCGATGATGCCGACCTCGCCGTCGAGCTTGACGTAGTTGAGCCCCTTGGCCTTGGCGGCGACCTCGAGCGGGTCACCCTCCTCGGCGAAGGTCAGGCTCTCCAGGTCCTGGCGGAACTCGGCGTTCTCGTCCAGGGTCACCTTGCCGTCGAGGGCGACGACCCGGCCGTCCTTGGTCAGGATGAGCGGGTTCACCTCCGCGAGGGTGGCGTCCTTGCCCACGAAGGCGTCCCACAGCTTGGAGACGATCTCCGTGGCGCCCGCGGCCGCGGCCTCGGGCAGGTTGCCGGCCTTGACGATCTCCGCGGCCACGTCGGCCGGGGCGCCCTTCAGGGCGTCGATCGAGATCTTGGCGACGGCGTCGGGGTTGGTCTCCGCGACCTCCTCGATCTCCATGCCGCCCTCTTTGGAGCAGATGGAGAGGAAGTTGCGGTTGGCGCGGTCGAGCAGGAAGGAGAAGTAGTACTCCTCAGCGATGTCACTCGCTTCCTCGACGAGGACACGGTGGACCGTGTGGCCCTTGATGTCCATGCCGAGGATCTGCTCGGCCTTGGCCTCGGCGTCCTCGGGGCCGTCGGCCACCTTGACGCCGCCGGCCTTCCCGCGGCCGCCCGTCTTGACCTGGGCCTTCACGACGACGCGGGGCTTGCCCGCGGCGGCGAACTCATCGGCGATGGCACGCGCCTCAGCGACCGTGCTCGCCACCTTCCCCTGGGGTACGGGAACCCCGTACTCTGCGAAGAGTTGCTTCGCCTGGTATTCGAACAGGTCCACGAGGGTCCGTCCTTGTAACTCGCTGGCTCAAGTGTGTACCGGGGTGGCGTGTCCGGATCGGCGGTGACGCACTGAAGGGGTGTCACACGACGCACACCCCTCGTTGGGGGTGAGCCGCCTACAGAGATCGAGATCGCCGCGGCGTTGCCACCCGCGACATGCGCAAAGCTTAGTCGCCCGTTGTCCGGCCACCGGACACCAGGGTCGCGTTGACCCCATGGCCTTGCGCACAAATGCCGCTCATGCGGCACTGCGGGGCCTCCCACATGGGAACATATGTGACCAGAGACACGACTGATAACACCGATCCGGGGTCGATCCGCCCCGCATCGGACTTCCACCGAAGTGCGACGAAGGTCACGACCCCTCAGGCCGCGTGCGCGGGCCGGATGTTCTCGCGCACCCAGTCCGCGATCTCCGCCGTCGGCGCACCCGGTGTGAAGATCCGGGCGACCCCCATCGCCTCCAGCTCCGCGATGTCGGAGTCGGGGATGATGCCCCCGCCGAACACCCTGATGTCGGTGGCGTCGTTCTCCCGCAGCAGCTCCATGACCCGGCCGAACATCGTCATGTGGGCGCCCGAGAGCACCGACAGCCCGATGGCGTCGGCGTCCTCCTGGAGCGCGGCGGCCACGATCATCTCCGGGGTCTGGCGCAGTCCGGTGTAGATGACCTCCACCCCGGCGTCCCTCAGGACCCGGGCGACGATCTTGACCCCCCGGTCGTGCCCGTCCAGTCCCGGCTTCGCGACGACGACGCGCGCGGCGGCCTCGGCCATGGCGTACCCCTCACTACGTTCCCTGCGGGGCGCCCCTCGTGAGGGCCCTCCCGCCGGGGAGATGATGAACTCGTGTGAAGAGTAACCCAGGTCACTCGCGGGTGCGGGGCACGGGGGCGGGTATCGTCCGACCATGGACGACGGATACGAACAGACCAGCACGGAGGACCTGCGGGAACGCGCCCTGGAACTGGCACGGAAGCGCTGGGACGTGGGCTTCCTCTGGCGCCTGCTGAGCCTGATCCCGGCCGCCGAGGCCGCCGCGGGCAACCGGGACGCCAGCGAGGCCAGCGTCGCCCAGGTGTCGGGGCTCCTCTACGAGGCGTTCTCGTCGGAGCACGACCCGAAGGTGCACGAGGCGCTGCGCCCCGTCTACATCGACTATCTCAACGGGGAGGACTGACCCCACCTGGGTGTCCGAAAACCGCCAGCATCCCCCTCTCCACTGGGCGAACATGGTGGTTGTGATGGACGACGAGCAGCGTTACAGAGCGGTACGGAGCAGGGATTCCCGTTTCGACGGGGTCTTCTACACCGCCGTGCGCACCACCGGCATCTACTGCCGACCGAGCTGCCCCGCGGTGACCCCGCGCCGGGAGAACGTCCGCTTCTACAGGACGGCGGCCGCCGCGCAGGAGTCCGGGTTCCGCGCCTGCAAACGGTGCCGGCCGGACACCGTGCCCGGCTCCCCCGAGTGGAACGTGCGGGCCGACGTGGTGGGCCGGGCGATCCGGCTGATCCACGACGGCGCCGTCGACCGAGGAGGGGTGGGCGCCCTCGCGGACAACCTCGGATACAGCGAACGCCAGCTCAACCGCCTGCTCAGCGCCGAGGTCGGCGCGGGACCGCTCGCCCTGGCCAGGGCGGAACGCACCCACACCGCGCGGGTCCTGGTGGAGACCACGGACATGCCCATGTCCGACGTCGCCTTCGCCTCCGGGTTCGCGAGTGTGCGGCAGTTCAACGAGACGATGCGGGCGGTCTTCGACCGCTCCCCCTCGGAGATGCGCGCCGCCACCCGACGGTCGAGCACACCACCGACCAGCGGGATCGTGCTGCGACTCCCGTACCGGGGCGCGATCGACCTGGACCGGATGCTCTCCTTCCTCGGTGACCGCGCGGTCCCGGGCGTGGAGGAGTACTCCGGCAGCTACCGGCGCACGCTCCGTCTGCCCCACGGTCCGGGGATCGTCGAACTCTCCGCCGGTTCCGGGCACGTGCGGTGCCGACTGTGGCTGACCGACCCGAGCGACCTGACCAGCGCCGTGCGCCGCTGCCGGAGCCTGCTGGACCTGGACGCCGACCCCGACGCGGTCGCGGAGGTCCTCGGACCGGACCCCGTGCTCGGCCCGGTCCTGCGCCGACGCCCCGGGGTGCGCGCGCCGGGCCACGTGGACCCCGCCGAACTGGCGGTCCGCGCGGTCCTGGGCCAGCAGGTCTCGGTCAGGGCCGCGCGTACCCTGGCAGGACGGTTGGTGGCCAGGTACGGGGAACCGCTGGGACCCGGGCTCGACGGCCTGTTCCCCGGGCTCACCCACACGTTCGCCTCCCCGGAGGCGCTGACCGACGCCGACCCGGCGGGGATGTCCATCCCCGTGTCCCGGGGGCGGGCCCTCACCAACGTGGCGGGGGCGATCGCCTCCGGCCGCGTGGACCTGGGTCCGGGCTGCGACCGGGACGAGGCGGAACACCGACTGATGGAGCTGCCCGGGATCGGCCCGTGGACCGCCGGCTACGTCCGGATGCGCGGTCTGGGCGACCCGGACGTGTTCCTGGAGACGGACCTCGGGGTGCGGCAGGCCCTGGAACGAACGGGCCCGGTCTCACCGAAGGCATGGAGCCCCTGGCGTTCGTACGCGACCCACCTCCTGTGGGCGTCGCTGGGACTACCCGACGAGGAAGGATCAGGATGAACACACAGGAAGCACTTCCCATGGACCTGGAGCCGGTGGCCCCGCCACGCGAGGCGGCGGTGACCTTCCGGACTCCGCTCCCCGGCCCGACCCGCCACACCACGATGGACTCGCCCCTCGGCGAACTGACGCTGTACGGCGACGGCGAGGCCCTGGGCGGGCTGTTGACCCCGCCCAAGGAAGGACGGACCGTGCCGTCCGACTGGGTGCGGGACGAGGCCGCGTTCACCGAGGTCAGGAAGCAGCTGACCGCGTACTTCGAGGGGAGGCTCCGGCACTTCGACCTGCCCCTCGCTCCCGCCGGTACGCCCTGGCAGCTCCGGGTGTGGCAGGCACTCACCACCATTCCCTACGGGGAGACCGCCAGCTACGGTGAGCTCGCCCAGGAGCTGGGCCGCCCCACCGCGTCCCGCGCCGTGGGCATGGCCAACGGGCGGAACCCGATCAGCGTCATCGTCCCCTGTCACCGGGTCATCGGCGCCAACGGGAGCCTGACCGGCTACGCGGGCGGACTGGAGCGCAAGGAGTTCCTCCTGGCCCTGGAGCGGTAACAAACCAACCAAATCAGGGGTGTAGCCGAAGGAACTTTCCGGTTACACCCCTTGTCCGTGCCTGGGTGCCTGGTTACTCTGCGGTAGCCACGAACACGAAGTGGTGTGTCACTCCCCGTTCGCACGACTCCCCCAGGAGAAGCGTTGACACTGCCAACCCCCCGAATCCCCCTCGTACTGACCGCCTCCGTCGCCCTCGTGGTCACGGGCATGACCCCCGCGTCCGCGCAGAACGAGCCCCTGAGCACCGCTGACAACGTCGAGATCCTTTTCGAGTCCGAGGTGGCCGACGACCTCCCCACCGCCGCCCCCTCCCTGGCCGACTCGGTCATCGAGGACGTCCTGGCGGAGCGCTCCACGGAGCTGTCCACCCTCGCCGCCCAGGACCGTGACGTGCGAGTCGACATCCGGGAGGCCAACGACGAGGCCGCCTTCGGTGTGGCCATCGTGACCGCCCCCGAGGTCGAGGGCGAGGACCCCTACGCCTGGCTGTTCGCCGCAGAGCTCGACGGCGCCTGGGAGGTGGGGCTCGAAGGCACCGACGAGTTCTCCCAGATCCTCGCCGCGTCCGGGCTGATGGACACCGAACAGCGCGAGACCGTCGCGGCCTCCACCGACCCCGGCCAGCTCTCCCCCATGGCCTACACCGGCGTGGGTCTGCCGTTCTCGATCGGCACCTCGATGATCATGACCGGCGGCCCGCACGGGTTCAGCTCCGGCCCGCCGTACAGCTCAGTGGACTTCGCCGGGGGCAACGGCCAGGCCCGCGCCGCCCGGGGCGGCTACGCCTACTCCCTGTGCTCAGGCTGGACCCGGGTCATCCACGACAACGGATACTCCACGGACTACTACCACCTGGAGGACTACCAGTGGCTGCCCGGTAACAACGTCGGCACCGGCCACTACCTGGGCACCCAGGGCAACAGCCTCTGCGCGGGCGGCTCGACCACCGGCGCCCACATCCACTTCGCGCTGCGCGGTTACACGGACCCGAACGCCGCCGGTTGGTACGTGGCGCTGAACGGCCTGACCCTCGGCGGCTGGACCTTCGTCGAGGGCGCCAACTACGGCGGCTACGCCTACCGCAACGGCGTGGGCAACGTCTACCCGGGCGGCTCGATGTACAACTACGGCTTCTGACCCAAAGGGAGAGGGGCCCCTGGCTTCAGGGGCCCCTCTCCCCGTGTGCTCGGCCCTCTCCTCCCGCACGTACACAACCCCTCAACCCCAGGGGTTGTGTACGTGCGGGTGTGGAGCATCCTCAGCCCCAGGGGGTGTGCTTGACCACCCCCGTGGTTGAACCCGCACGGCGAAGACCCCCTCAGCCCCAGGGAGGCGCACACACAGGCCTGCCCACCACCATTTTCACAAACGCACAAACCAGGACAACAAAAAAGAGAAGGAGAAGAACCCACACCCCAAGGCGTGAACCCTTCCCCTCCCCTTCCAAGAAAAACCGTGGCGGCGACCTACTCTCCCACCCCATCACAGGGCAGTACCATCAGCGCAAGGAGACTTAACGACCGGGTTCGGAATGAGACCGGGTGTGACCCTCCTGCCAAAACCACCACGGAAACCAACACCCACAACCACCACTCAACCCCGAAAGGGAATGACAGCCACGAGCAAGCTTCGTGAACAAAGTGTGCGCGAACATCCAATTATCTGCAGCGGACAAGCCCTCGACCTATTAGTACCGGTCAGCTCCACCCCTCACAAGGCTTCCACACCCGGCCTATCAACCCTGTCGTCTACAGGGAGTCTTACCCTCTCAAGGAGGCAGGAGACCTCATCTCGAAGCAAGCTTCCCGCTTAGATGCTTTCAGCGGTTATCTCTCCCGAACGTAGCCAACCAGCCATGCCCTTGGCAGGACAACTGGCACACCAGAGGTTCGTCCGTCCCGGTCCTCTCGTACTAGGGACAGCCCTTCTCAAGTCTCCAACGCGCACAGCGGATAGGGACCGAACTGTCTCACGACGTTCTAAACCCAGCTCGCGTGCCGCTTTAATGGGCGAACAGCCCAACCCTTGGGACCAACTCCAGCCCCAGGATGCGACGAGCCGACATCGAGGTGCCAAACCATCCCGTCGATATGGACTCTTGGGGAAGATCAGCCTGTTATCCCCGGGGTACCTTTTAGCCGTTGAGCGACACCGCTTCCACACGCCGGTGCCGGATCACTAGTCCCAGCTTTCGCTCCTGCTCGACACGTCCGTCTCACAGTCAAGCTCCCTTGTGCACTTACACTCAACACCTGATTACCAACCAGGCTGAGGGAACCTTTGGGCGCCTCCGTTACTCTTTGGGAGGCAACCGCCCCAGTTAAACTACCCACCAGACACTGTCCCCGAACCGGATCACGGTCCAAAGTTAGATGCCCGAAACAGTCAGAGTGGTATTTCACCAACGCCTCCACCGCCACTAGCGTGACAGTCTCACAGGCTCCCACCTATCCTACACAAACCATCCCAAACACCAATGTCAAGCTATAGTGAAGGTCCCGGGGTCTTTCCGTCCTGCTGCGCGAAACGAGCATCTTTACTCGTAGTGCAATTTCACCGGGCCCATGGTTGAGACAGTGGGGAAGTCGTTACGCCATTCGTGCAGGTCGGAACTTACCCGACAAGGAATTTCGCTACCTTAGGATGGTTATAGTTACCACCGCCGTTTACTGGCGCTTAGATTCCTAGCTTCGCGGGCCGAAACCCACTAACCAGTCCTCTTAACGTTCCAGCACCGGGCAGGCGTCAGTCCGTATACAGCGTCTTACGACTTCGCACGGACCTGTGTTTTTAATAAACAGTCGCTTCCCCCCGCTATCTGCGACCCCACCCAGCTCCGAAGGCATGCTTCTTCACCGGACAGGGCTCCCCTTCTCCCAAAGTTACGGGGACAATTTGCCGAGTTCCTTAACCATGGTTCACCCGAACGCCTCGGTATTCTCTACCTGACCACCTGCGTCGGTTTAGGGTACTGGCCACACACGAACTCGCTAGAGGCTTTTCTCGACAGCATGGGATCACTCACTTCGCCAAAAACGGCTCGGCATCACGTCTCAACCTTCATGAGAGGCGGATTTACCTACCCCTCGGCCTACACGCTTACCCCCGGACAACCACCGCCGGGTAGAGCTACCCTCCTGCGTCACCCCATCACTTACCTACTACAAGCTCGGGTCCCAGACCAGTTCAGAGGCACTCCCCGAAGGGACCACCAAGAACCAGCGTGGTTAGCATCACCTGATTCGATACTGGACGCTCGTGCACGGGTACGGGAATATCAACCCGTTATCCATCGACTACGCCTGTCGGCCTCGCCTTAGGTCCAGACTCACCCTGGGCGGATTAACCTGCCCCAGGAACCCTTAGTCAATCGGCGGCAACGTTTCTCACGTTGCTTTCGCTACTCATGCCTGCATTCTCACTCGCACACCCTCCACCACTCGATCACTCGGCAGCTTCACTGGATGCACGACGCTCCCCTACCAACCCAAGAATAAACTTGGACTTCACAGCTTCGGCGGTGTACTTAAGCCCCGCTACATTATCGGCGCAGAACCACTTGACCAGTGAGCTATTACGCACTCTTTAAAGGATGGCTGCTTCTAAGCCAACCTCCTGGTTGTCTGGGCAACTCCACAACCTTTCCCACTTAGCACACGCTTAGGGGCCTTAGCTGATGATCTGGGCTGTTTCCCTCTCGACTACGAAGCTTATCCCCCGCAGTCTCACTGCCACGCTTCACTTAACCGGCATTCGGAGTTTGTCTGACGTCAGTAACCTTGTAGGGCCCATCAGCCAAACAGTAGCTCTACCTCCAGCAAGAAACACGCGACGCTGCACCTAAATGCATTTCGGGGAGAACCAGCTATCACGGAGTTTGATTGGCCTTTCACCCCTACCCACACCTCATCCCCCAGATTTTCAACTCTGGTGGGTTCGGGCCTCCACGAGGTCTTACCCCCGCTTCACCCTGGACATGGGTAGATCACTCCGCTTCGGGTCCACAGCATGCGACTCAAACGCCCTATTCAGACTCGGTTTCCCTACGGCTACCCCACCCGGGTTAACCTCGCCACACACCATGACTCGCAGGCTCATTCTTCAAAAGGCACGCCATCACAACCCCGAAGGACTGCTCTGACGGCTTGACAGCACACGGTTTCAGGTACTATTTCACGACCCCTCACCGGGGCACTTTTCACCTTTCCCTCACGGTACTAGTGCACTATCGGTCATCAGGACGTATTTTGGCTTAGCAGGTGGTCCTGCCAGATTCACACGGAATTTCTCGGGCTCCGCGCTACTCGGGAGAACATCAACACCTAGACTCTTCCTTCACCTACGGGACTCTCACCCACTCCGGTACCGCTTCCCAACGGATTCAGCTAGAAAAATCATCAGCGCTCCAGGCCGACAGACCTGAAAAGATGCATCCCACAACCCCGCACACGCAACGACTGTCGTCTATCACACGCGCACGGTTTAGCCTCTTCCCCGTTCGCTCACCACTACTAGGAGAATCACTGTTGTTTACTCTTCCTACGGGTACTGAGATGTTTCACTTCCCCGCGTCACCACCAACTACCCTATACATTCAGGTAGCGGCAACCCGACACAACTCGGGCTAGGTTTCCCCATTCGGACACCCGCGGATCAAAGCTCGGTTGACAGCTCCCCGCGGCCTATCGTGGCCTCCCACGTCCTTCATCGGCGCCTGATGCCAAGGCATCCACCGTGTGCCACTATCACTTGGCCACTACAGATAATAAGATGCTCGCGCACACTATTCACAAATCAAAACACCAACCACAAACTCCCCTACCTCAAACCACAAACCCAACCCGCAAGGGCCAGGATCGTGGGAGTTACTGGAGGTGGTAGCGGGAACCAACCACAAGGATTGCTTCCTCAGATACCCAACAGCGCGCCCCCCGACGCTTCTAGTCGCCGGAGGTTAAGTTCGATTTCACTTCAGCCACTCCCCATCACCCCGAAGGGTGTGAGGTCCACTTTCGAGTCCGACCAACGATAGAAAGGTGTTGGTCTTCAAAAGACTCCTTAGAAAGGAGGTGATCCAGCCGCACCTTCCGGTACGGCTACCTTGTTACGACTTCGTCCCAATCGCCAGCCCCACCTTCACTCATTCCCTCCCCGAAGGGTTAGGCCACAAGTTTCGGGTGTTGCCGACTTTCATGACGTGACGGGCGGTGTGTACAAGGCCCGGGAACGTATTCACCGCGGCGTTGCTGATCCGCGATTACTAGCGACTCCACCTTCATGGGGTCGAGTTGCAGACCCCAATCCGAACTGAGACCGGCTTTAAGGGATTCGCTCCACCTTACGGTATCGCACGCCCATTGTACCGGCCATTGTAGCATGTTTGCAGCCCAAGACATAAGGGGCATGATGACTTGACGTCGTCCCCACCTTCCTCCGAGTTGACCCCGGCAGTCTCCCATGAGTCCCCACCATTACGTGCTGGCAACATGGAACAAGGGTTGCGCTCGTTGCGGGACTTAACCCAACATCTCACGACACGAGCTGACGACAGCCATGCACCACCTGTCACCCACCAACTAAATGACCCTGTATCTCTACAGGTCCACGGGTGATGTCAAACCTTGGTAAGGTTCTTCGCGTTGCGTCGAATTAAGCAACATGCTCCGCCGCTTGTGCGGGCCCCCGTCAATTCCTTTGAGTTTTAGCCTTGCGGCCGTACTCCCCAGGCGGGGCGCTTAATGCGTTAGCTACGGCGCGGAAACCGTGGAAAGTCCCCACACCTAGCGCCCAACGTTTACGGCATGGACTACCAGGGTATCTAATCCTGTTCGCTCCCCATGCTTTCGCTCCTCAGCGTCAGGTAAGGCCCAGAGACCCGCCTTCGCCACCGGTGTTCCTCCTGATATCTGCGCATTTCACCGCTACACCAGGAATTCCAGTCTCCCCTACCTACCTCTAGCATGCCCGTATCCACTGCAGAACCGGAGTTAAGCCCCGGTCTTTCACAGCAGACGCGACATGCCGCCTACGAGCTCTTTACGCCCAATAATTCCGGACAACGCTCGGACCCTACGTATTACCGCGGCTGCTGGCACGTAGTTAGCCGGTCCTTATTCCCCACCTACCGTCAACCCCACGAGAACGTGGAGCCTGCGTTGGTGGTAAAAGAGGTTTACAACCCGAAGGCCGTCATCCCCCACGCGGCGTCGCTGCATCAGGCTTTCGCCCATTGTGCAATATTCCCCACTGCTGCCTCCCGCAGGAGTCTGGGCCGTGTCTCAGTCCCAGTGTGGCCGGTCGCCCTCTCAGGCCGGCTACCCGTAATCGCCTTGGTAGGCCGTTACCCCACCAACAAGCTGATAGGCCGCGAGCCCATCCCTGACCGATAAAACTTTCCACCCTCCACCATGAGGTGGCGGGTCGTATCCGGTATTAGACGGCGTTTCCACCGCTTATCCCGGAGTCAGGGGCAGGTTGCTCACGTGTTACTCACCCGTTCGCCGCTCGTGTACCCCGAAGGGCCTTACCGCTCGACTTGCATGTGTTAAGCACGCCGCCAGCGTTCGTCCTGAGCCAGGATCAAACTCTCCATAAAGGTCAAACAACCCGTCCCGGCGACCAGAGGTCAGCCTGGGGCGAGTAAACCTAGAAGAAATCCTGACCAACCAACTCGCGTTGGTTAATCAAAGGAACCCTACGCACCGAAGTGCGTCGGGGCCAAAACAAACATGGCTTAAAGAAAATCAAACACGCGCTGTTGAGTTCTCAAGAAACAATCGCTCTTCCCGTACAAGCGCCAGAACCTCAAGGTTCCGTCTGCTCTTCCGGAGAAGGCCTCTGCGTTTCCGCTTTATTGTGTCTTTACTTTATCAGGTGTTCCGCGCCCCGCCAAATCGGCGTTTTCGCTTTCAAACCTGATCCGGAGAAAGAATTCCCGGTGCCTCGTCCGCTCCGCGTTTCCGCCGGGCTTTTGAAGCAACTCCCCGAGCCTACATGCTCCGAGCGACTGCTCGAACCAGTGTGTTTCGGAGGAGGTGGACCGGCCCGCCCGCGGAGTTATCCGCGTTCGTCTCGCTCGGTCTTGACCAACTGTACCCCTGGGGTGGAGTGCTCGTGACAGGTTTGCGAAATCTCTTCGGTGTCCTGGCCTACATCGCCTCGGAGCGACCCGGTCGCGGGCCGGAAACCACCCGTCCACCGCTCCGGGTCCCGCTCCCCTCAGAGGAGCGGGACCCCTGTCCCCAGGGGATCCGACCGCCTAGAGCTTCTCGATCGGGGCGTACTTGACCAGGAAGTCCTTCTCACCGATGTCGGCGCCGAAGTCGATTCTGGCCTTGGTCTTGTCCCCGGCGCCGTCGACCAGCTGCACCCGGCCCATCCCGAAGGAGTCGTGGTTGACCAGGTCGCCCACACTGAGCGTGGGCGCCTCCTTGACGGCCTTCTTCCTCCCGCTGCCGAAGGGGCTCGCGAAGCCGCCGCCGCCACCACCGAATCCTCCGCCGGAGCGGCCGCCGATGGTGCGGCTGGGCGGGGCGGAGAGCGTGGACTCGGCGCGGCGCCAGTCGATCAGCGCCGACGGGATCTCGTCCAGGAACCGGGACGCCGGGTTGTAGGAGGGCGTCCCCCAGGCACTGCGCACCGCCGCGCGGCTCACGTACAGCCGCTGCTCGGCGCGGGTGATGCCCACGTACGCCAGGCGCCGTTCCTCCTCCAGCTCGGTCTTGTCCCCCAGCGTCCGCGTGTGTGGGAAGACCCCGTCCTCCATGCCGGTGAGGAAGACAGCCGGGAACTCCAGCCCCTTCGCCGCGTGCAGGGTCATCAGGGTGACCACCCCGCCGTCGTCGTCCTCGTCGGGGATCTGGTCGGTGTCAGCGACCAGCGAGATGCGCTCCAGGAAGTCGACCAGGGTGGGTTCGCCCGGGTCGATGCCCTGGTTCTCCTCGCCCTCCAGCTCCGCCTCGTCCTCGATGAGCGCGGCGAAGGTGTGCTCGAACTCCCGGGCCACGTCGACGAACTCCTCCAGGTTCTCCACCCGGCTCTCGTCCTGGAGGTCCTTGGACTCCGCGAGCTCCGACAGGTAGCCGGTCTTGCTGAGCACCGCCTCGACGATCTCCGCGGGGGTGCTGCCCGGGACGACCTCCGCGAGCTCGTCCAACAGGGCGGTGAAGTTGCGGATCGCCTTGGCCGAACGGGTCGCCAGGCCCGGGGCCTCGTCCACGCGGCGCAGCGCCTTCGAGAACGAGACGCGCTCACGCGCGGCGAGCAGCTCGATGGACTCCTCCGCCCGCGCGCCGATGCCGCGCTTGGGCACGTTGAGGATGCGGCGCAGGCTCACCGTGTCCTCGGGGTTGGCCAGCACCCGCAGGTAGGCGAGGATGTCGCGGATCTCCTTGCGCTCGTAGAAGCGCACACCGCCGACGATCTTGTACGGCAGGCCGGTCCGGATGAAGACGTCCTCGAACACGCGGGACTGGGCGTTGGTCCGGTAGAAGACCGCGACCTGGCTCGGCTTGACCGCGCCCTCGTCGGTGAGCCGGTCGATCTCACCGACCACGAAGGCCGCCTCGTCGTGCTCGTTGTCCGCGACGTACCCGGTGATCATCGGGCCCTCGCCCTGCTCCGACCACAGGTTCTTGGCCGGGCGGCCCTCGTTGCGGTCGATCACCGTGTTGGCGGCGGAGAGGATGTTCTGGGTGGAGCGGTAGTTCTGCTCCAGCAGGATGGTCCGCGCGTTCGGGAAGTCGCGCTCGAACTCCAGGATGTTGCGGATGGTCGCGCCCCGGAAGGCGTAGATCGACTGGTCGGCGTCGCCCACCACGCAGAGTTCGGCCGGCGGGACCACGCTGGTGTCGGAGCCCTCCGCCGCGCCGACGAGTTCGCGGACGAACGCGTACTGGGCGTGGTTGGTGTCCTGGTACTCGTCGACCATGACGTGCCGGAAACGGCGCCGGTAGTACTCGGCCACGTCCGGGAACATCTGGAAGAGGTTGACCGTGATCATGATCAGGTCGTCGAAGTCCATGGCGCCCGCTTCGAGCAGGCGGCGCTGGTACAGCTGGTAGGCCTCCGCGAGCTTCTTCTCCTGCTCGGTCTGGGCCTGCTCCGTGTACGTGTCGTAGTCGACGAGCTCGTTCTTGAGGTTGGACACCTGGAAGCTGAAGGACTTGGGCGGGAACCGCTTGGGGTCCAGGTCCACCTCCTTGCAGACCAGCTGCATGAGGCGCTGGGAGTCCGCGGCGTCGTAGATGGTGAAGCTGCTCGGGTAGCCGAGCCGGTGCGCCTCCCGGCGCAGGATGCGCACGCACGCCGAGTGGAAGGTCATCGTCCACATGGTGTTGGCGGCGCGGGTGCCGAGGAGGGCCTCGATGCGCTGCTTCATCTCGGCCGCGGCCTTGTTGGTGAAGGTGATCGCGAGGATCTCCCCCGGGCGCACCCCGCGCTCGGCCATGAGGTGCGCGATGCGGTGGGTGAGGACACGGGTCTTGCCCGATCCCGCGCCCGCCACGATCAGGAGCGGCGCCCCGGCGTGGGTGACGGCGTCGCGCTGGGGACCGTTCAGACCTTCGAGAAGCTGCTCTTGGGAGGACACGCCTACCAGGTTACGGCCGACCGGTGACGTGACCGTCCACCCGGGGGCGGCGCCCCCGAGGGGCCGCCCCGCTCTCCCCGTGCCCGCTCCCTCCCGCCCCTTCCGTCGTTCCCCTCACTCCCGCCCCGTGGGGGCGGGGCCGCCGTCGACGTGCGGTGCGGCCGGCGGCTTACCCTGTTGGGGGCGTTTTCGGCGGATGTCTCCGGTCGTGCGCGTGCCTCCTGTGACGCACGACCGACCACGGAACCTCTCCGGTCACGCCCCACACACCAACCAGGTCATCCGCCTGGCTGGTCCATGTCCTGTTCGGGGGGAGATTGGTCTTGGCTGACCAGGAGTCCATGCGTGTGTTCGTCGACTGCGACCCGGGGATCGACGACGCCGTCGCGCTCGCCTACCTGGCCGCGCGGCCTGAGGTGGAGATCGTCGGTGTCGGCGCGGTGTTCGGCAACAACACGGTCGAGGTGACGGCGCTGAACGCGCTGCGCCTGCTCGACCTGTACGGCCGCCCGGACGTACCGGTGGCCGTGGGCGCCGCCCGGCCGCTGGTGCAGGAGCCGCGGCTGGCCGGGCACGTGCACGGTGAGAACGGCCTGGGCGACGTGAAGCTTCCGGAGCCCGTGCGTGCACCGGTGGCCGAGTCCGCCGCCGAACTCCTCGTGCGTCTGGTGCGTGAGAACCCGGGGCAGGTCGACGTTCTGGCCGTGGGACCGCTGACCAACCTGGCCCTGGCGCTCGGCCTGGAGCCGCGTCTCCCGCAGCTGGTGCGGCGCCTGGTCGTGATGGGCGGTGCCGTGGAGGTGCCCGGGAACGTGTCCTCGCACGCCGAGGCCAACATCGCCAACGACCCCGAGGCGGCCGAGGCGGTGTTCGCGGCCGGGTTCGACCTGGACCTGATCGCGCTCGACATCACCATGAGGACGGTGGCCACCGGGGCGTGGCTGGACCGGCTCCAGGAGGTCCCCGGGGCGCGCGCCCAGAACACGTCCGCGTTCCTGGACTTCTACGCCGAGTTCTACCGGGGCATCTTCGGGGTGCGCCAGTGCGCGATGCACGACCCGCTGGCCGCGGCCGTGCTGGTGGACCCGCACCTGGTGACCGGGGCCTTCGAGGCTCCGGTCCGGGTGGAGCTCACCGGCGGGCTGACCCGTGGGATGACCGTGGCCGACCGTCGCCTGCGTCCGAGCGACGACGAGCGCCGGGCCGCGCGGGTGGTCACCGAGGTGCGGGAGGACGAGTTCCTCGACCGCATGCTCGACTCGCTGCGCTGACCGGTCACCGGTCGTCCGGCGGGCCGGTTGTCCACAGGCTGGGGATGCGGGCTGGCGGCACGGAGGGATTCGGGGTCCCCTGGAGACAGGGGCCCGCGTCCCGGTCCGCGCCGGGTCAGACGAGTCGTCGGGCGGTGGCCCAGCGGCTGAGCTCGTGCCGGTTGGACAGCTGGAGTTTGCGCAGCACCGAGGAGACGTGCGTCTCGACCGTCTTGACCGAGATGAACAGCTCCTTGGCGACCTCCTTGTACGCGTAGCCGCGAGCGATGTGCCGCAGGACCTCGCGTTCGCGCTGGGTGAGGCGGTCCAGCTCGGGGTCGGCCGGGGGCGCGTCCGTCGCGGAGAAGGCGTCCAGCACGAACCCGGCCAGCCGCGGAGAGAACACCGCGTCGCCGTCCGCGACCCGCACGATGGCGTTGGCCAGGTCCTTGCCGGAGATGGTCTTGGTGACGTAGCCGCGCGCGCCCCCGCGCACCACGCCGATGACGTCCTCGGCGGCGTCGGAGACCGACAGGGCCAGGAAGCGGATCTGGGGGTGCTTGGCCAGGACCCGCCGGAGCACCTCGACTCCCCCGCCACCCGGCAGGTGGACGTCGAGGAGCACGAGGTCGGGCAGGGTCTCCCCGATGACGTGCACCGCGCTGTCGACGTCACCGGCCTCACCGATGACGTTGACGGCGTCCCCGAGCTCCCCGCGCACTCCGCTGCGGAACAGCCGGTGGTCGTCCACGATCACGACGCGGGGAACCGCGTCTCCGTCACTGAAGTTCGTGCTCTCTTCTCCCACACCTGGACCCTATCCAGGGAAGTCACCCGGTAGGTAGTGGCCCGCGTCGCCCGGCCCGCCCTCTGGCCCGAAGCGGCCACCGCGCCCGGCGTCCGGAAGGCCCACCGCCCCGGCCCCGGCGCCCACGGTTTGCCCGTTCCTCGGCCCCTCCGCTCCGTCCCCGTGTCCCCCCGGGCTCACATGTCGGGGATGCGGGGCATACGGAGCTGCACCTCGGTGCCCTCTCCGGGTTCGGTGCGGATGCGCGCGCTCCCGCCGTGGCGCTCCATGCGTCCGACGATGGAGCCGCGCACGCCCATGCGGTCCTCGGGGATGTCGTCGAGGTCGAACCCGGCCCCCCGGTCGCGCACGAACACCAGGACCTCCGCCTCGTCCACCTCCCCGAACACCGAAATGGTGTCCGTTCCGGCGTACTTGGAGGCGTTGACCATGGCCTCGCGTGCGGCGCGGAGCATCGCGCTGATGCCGTCGTCGATGGGCGCGTCTCCGACGCACACCACCTCGATCGGCACGCCGTGCTCCTCCTCCACCTCGGCGGCCACCCGTTCCAGGCCCGGCGTGACGGTGGTCTCGGCGTCGGCGGGGCGCTGGTAGAGCCAGCTGCGCAGGGCGCGCTCCTGGACGCGGGCCAGCCGCTGCACCTCGCGGGGGTCGTCGGCGCGGCGCTGGATGAGCGTGAGCGTGTGCAGGACGGAGTCGTGGATGTGCGCGGCGAGTTCGGCGCGTTCGGCGTTGCGGATGCGCTCGCGGCGCTCGGAGTCGCGTTCGCGGATGAGACCGATGATCCAGGGGGCGACGATGAGCGCGATGCCCGCGATGAGCGTGAACGCGAAGGTCAGCCCGGCGCGGGCCTCCTGGAGCTGCTGCTGGAAGACCAGGAAGCCGATGACGCCGACCACGACCAGCAGGACACCGGCGGTGGTGCGCATGATGCTCTTGGGCCGTGTACGGCTGACGGTGCTGTTCATCCACTCGTTGCGTTCGGCGGGGTTGGCCTGCTGCCACAGGATGGTGGCCCCGAGCGCACCGAAGATGACGAACCACAGAAGCGGGTCGAAGACCCCGCCGAACACCAGGAACAGGAGCCCCAGCCCGGCGGCGAGGCCGACGTAGGCGATGAGCTGTGAGATGTCGCGGCCCTTGCGCCGGGCGTCCTCGCCCGGTGCGGACCCGTCGGCGCCGACCTCCTCCTTGGGGACGAGGAAGTACAGGGCCGCGTAGACGGCCACGCCGATCCCGCCGACGGCGAGCGCCATGAACGCGAGGCGGACCACGACCGGGTCCAGCCCCAGGTGCCGGGCCAGCCCTGAGGCGACGCCGCCGAGGAGTCTGCCGTCGACCGCGCGGGTGAGCCGCGGGGTCTCCACGGCCGTCGTTGGCACCGCCGGATCACCGCTTTCGTGTGTGGCGCGACGCCCGTGGCCTGGCGCGCGCGTGGTTGTGGACGGTTCCAGCATGCCCTGTGTGACCCTCGTGGGACATCGGGGGCGCGGCCCTGGTCCGGCCCTGGTGTTCCGGTCAGGGTGGGTTCAGGGTCGTCCCGGATTCCCTTCGCGACGCATCAGAGGTCACGATGGTTCCATGAGGAAAGTGTGGTGAGCGTCCATGTCTGACGGAGAGACGCCGACCGGGGCGTCGGCGGGGAGCGATCCCCTCGGGGGCGGGGCCTTCGGGCACGGTTCCCCGGAGGACGGCTCCGCCCGGGCCGGGGCCGGGTCCTCCGAGGGTGTCGCCACGGAGAACGGCCCCGGGAGCGATTCACCGGGCCCGGTGACCGGCCCCGAGCTGCGCCGCGACGACCAGCGGCAGGCCCTGGCCGGGGTGTGCGCCGGGTTGGGCGCGTACACGCGGGTGGATCCCGTGGTGTGGCGCGCCGCGTTCGTGCTCACCGCGTTCGCCGGCGGCGCGGGGCTGCTGCTGTACATCGCGGCGTGGATGCTCATGCGGGACCCGCAGGGCGGTCCGGCGACCTTCGAGCAGATGTTGAACCGGAGCTTTCCGCCGCACGCGGTGCTGAAGCTGCTGACCCTCGGCCTGGCCGGGGCCACGGCGCTCAGCCTGGTGGGCGGGTTCGGTTGGGGGACGCTGGTGTTGGCGATCCCGCTGGTGCTGGGGTTGCTGACCGCGAGGAACCGGGGTGTGGACCTGCGGACCTCGCTGCTCGGCCTGCGCGCGGACCTGGCCACGCGGGAACCGCCGCCCACGGGGCCGCTGCCGCAGCCGGTGCCCGCCTACTACAACCCGGCCCAGCCGTGGGCCTCGGCCCCGCAGGGCCCGGTGGACCTGGCGGTGGTCTCCGAGCGCACGTCGTTGGGCGCGGACGACGATGAGGAAGACGAGGACGACGAGGAAGCGGGGCAGGAGGAGGAGCCGAGGGACGCGGACCGCCACGGCGGGGGCTGTCGTGGGGACGGTTCCGGGCACGGGCCGAAGCCGCGCTCCTCACCACTGGCCTCACACGCGGTGTGGACCGTCGTCATCATGGCGGTCGCTTGGGCACTGACCGCTCCGCACCTCGGTCCGCCGGTGTCGGAGGCGAGCGCCGCTCAGCTGCTGGTGGGACCGGAGCTCGGCGTCTTCTTCATGGCCGCCGTGGTGGCGGTGGTCGGCCTGTACGCGCTGGTCGGGACCTGGGTGGGCAACCCCCGGGGCCTGATGGTCCTCGGTGCGCTCGCCGTGCTGGGCGCGGTCCTGGTGTCCTCGGTCGACGTCACCCGGACGCGGATCGGTGACGAGCTGTGGCGGCCGACCACGGTCGCGGAGGCGCGGTCGGACGACCAGTGGCTGAACGTGGGCTCGGGGACGCTGGACCTGACGTCCCTGCCCGCAGAACTCGGCCCCGAGGGGTCCGTGGACGTGGTGGCCCGGGTGGACGTGGGGAGCCTGCTGCTGGTGATTCCGGAGGACGCCCGGGTGAACCTGGTGTCGGACGTCACGGCGGGTGCGGTCGGGATCGGCGGCATGGAACCCGACGGCGACTTCGTGGCCGGGCTGGGCGTGAACCACGAGGAGACCTTCGAGCCGACGGAGCCCCCACGGGGCTCGGAACGGACCGGGGAGACGAGGAACGGGCCGGAGGGGGTGCCGGTGATCAACGTGCACACCAGCAGCGTGGCCGGGACAGTGGAGGTGCGGTATGGCCAAGCGGGGAACTGACTGGGGATCGCTCGTCGCGGGAGTGCTGTTCCTGGGGCTGGCTGTGGCGATCGCCGTCCGGGGCAGCGGTGACTGGGAACCGAACGTGATGTGGCTGCTGCCGGTGCTGGCGGTGGGCCTGGGCGTGGCGGCGATGGCGCGGGCGCTGTTCCGGTCGCGCCCCCGGGAGGCCGAGGAGCTGCCTCCCCCGCCTCCCCCGACGGACCAGGGCTGATCGCCCCCGAGAGGGGAGCGGTGAACACGGGAAAGGGGCGTCCTCCTCGGAGGGCGCCCCTTTCCCGTGCCCGGCGACCGTTGGCGACCGGTGTCCCGCATCTGATGTCCTGACCGAAACCCCCGGTGCCGGAGTGCGGTGTCTGGGGTCCGGTGTCCGGTGTCCGGGGTCCGGTGTCCCGTGGGTGTCCGGTGTGCGTCCCCCGGGGCGGAGCTCGGGGTGCTACTCCGGGCGGTGCTCCGCGATCGCGGCGAACTCCTCGATGCCGAGGGACTCCCCGCGCGCGCTCGGCTGGACCCCGGCGGCCCGGAGCGCGGCCTCGGCCGCGGGGGCCGACCCCGCCCAGCCGGACAGCGCGGCGCGCAGGGTCTTGCGGCGCTGGGCGAAGGCCGCGTCGATGACCTTGAAGACCTCCTTGCGCGGGGCCTTCGTGCTGGGCTCGGGGCGGCGGACCAGTTCCACCAGCCCGGAGTCGACGTTGGGCGCGGGCCAGAAGACGTTCCGGCCGACCGCTCCGGCCCGGCGCGCGCTGGCGTACCAGGCGACCTTCGCGGAGGGCACCCCGTAGATGCGCCCGCCCGGGGTGGCGGTGATCCGGTCCGCGACCTCCGCCTGCACCATGACCAGCACCCGCTCCAGGCTCGGCAGGAGTTCGAGCAGGTGCAGCAGGACCGGCACGGAGACGTTGTAGGGCAGGTTGGCCACGAGCGCGGTGGGCGCGGGGCCTGGCAGTTCGGTGACGCGCATGGCGTCACCGGGGACCACCGTGAGCCGGTCGACGAGGTCGGGCGCGTGGTCCGTGACGGTGCCGGGCAGCGCCTCGGCCAGTGCCGGGTCGATCTCGATCGCGGTGACGTGCCGTACGTGCGGGAGCAGCGCGAGGGTGAGCGATCCGAGCCCGGGCCCCACCTCGACGACCACGTCGTCGGCGCCGACGCCCGCGACGCGGACGATGCGGCGGACGGTGCCGTGGTCGATGACGAAGTTCTGGCCCAGGGTCTTGGTGGGCCGGATACCGAACCGCTCGGCGAGGGCCCGCACGTCGGCGGGGGTGAGCAGGCGGGAACGGTCGGCGGGGTCGGGTTCGGGTGTCTGTGTCACCCACACATCTTGCCAGCCGCCGCCCACCCGCTCATCCACGCCGCGGGGGGCGGCCACCGGTCGGGGCGGGCTGATCGACCGGTGGACCCCGATCACTCGAAGAGGTGGACCCCGCAGTGCGGCCACTGGCTCTGCCAGTTCCCGCCGACGCTGTCGTAGAGCTGCTGGGCGCGCTGGGTCTGTTCGGCGGCGCTGGCGTCGGAGGGCAGTCCGCTGCCGCCGACCGAAGCCCAGGTGCTCGGACTGAACTGGTAGAGCCCGTAGTAGCCGCCCGCCGCGTTCACCGCGGAGGCGTCGCCCCCGGACTCGCACCGGGCCAACCCGGCCCAGTTGAGGCCGCCCGCCTCACCGCTGGCCTGGGGGTCGTCCTCCTCGGGCTTGGTACCGATCTCCACCAACCCCTCGACGGGTTCGGTGACGACCTCCTCGGAGAGTTCGTGGTCGACCTCCTCGCCGTGGCGCAGGACCCGGAGGGTGGTGACCTCCTTGAGCCCGTCCTCGGGCTCGGTCACGACCTCGCGTTCGCCCTCGGGGAGGTCGGGGTTCTCGCGTTCGACGGTCTCCGCCTCGATCACCACCTCCTCGGTCTCGGGTTGACCGAGGGCGGGCAGGACGCGCACCACCATGTCGGGTTCGGCGGGCTCGTCCGGCTTCGGGGAGACGATGTCGTGCTCACCGGTCTCGACCCCGGCGGCGCTGAGGACGTCCGCGACGGTCGCGCCCGTGGTGCGGGTCTCGGAGCGGACGGTGTCGTACATGACGACCATGCGGGGCGCGCGCTCGGCGGTCACCGTGAGGCCGTCCTCGGGGATCGGGGTGTCGTGCTCCTCGGAGAGTTCGACGCCCTCGGGGTCGAGGCCGATCTGCCGGAGTGCCTCGTCGAGGGTCGCGGCGTGCACCCGGTGGTTGAGTTCGTGGCCGTCGAGGTCGACGGTGATCTCGCGGGGTGAGCGGAGGACCACGTGGTCGCCGGCGGTGACCTCGGTGTCCGGGGAGGGGGCGACCACGTCGTGTTCACCGAGTTCGATCCCGGCGGAGTCGAGGACGTCCTGGACGCTGTCCCCGAAGGTGCTGACCTCGCTCTCCTGGCCGTTGGCGTCGAGCAGGACGGTCTTCTCCATGGCCAGGGCGGTGCCTCCGCCCGCGAGGACCAGGACGAAGGCGACGGCGCCCGCCATGACCGGCAGGGGGAGGAGGAGGGACGCCCTGGGGCGTCGGCGCCTTCGGGAACGGCGCCGGGAGCCGTTCTTCCCGGATTCTGTGGGCATGATTTCCGAGCCCTTCTTCAAGGGGTGGTCCGTGGGAGTCCTCGGTGGTGGAGGGGCTTCCGAGGGCCGAACAGGGTCACATTAACACCAGGTGAGCGTGGGTTTTTTACATGGCCCGAAAACCATTACGCTGCAAATCGTGCATTTCCCCCTATTCTTTTTTCCGCCCCGCCCCCACGCGACGGCCTGGTCTCGGGGCGGCGTAGCCTGCACAATGAACCGAACGCCGTTCTAGTCACCTGCGGATCGTCACCCCGATCGAGCCACCGCCCTTCCAGTCACCTCTCCCGACCAACGCCCCGGAGGCACCATGGGACCCCTCAACGGAATCCGCGTCGTCGAGTTCACCGGGATCGGCCCGGCGCCGATGGCCGGAATGCTCCTGGCCGACATGGGTGCCAGCGTCATCCGGATCGACCGCCCCGGGGCCGCCGAGGCCATGGCCTCCGGCTCCACGGGACCGCACATGAGCGAGGGCCGCGCCGTGCTCGGCGCCGACCTCAAGTCCGACGAGGGGATCGCCCGCGCCCGCGAACTCGTCTCCCGCGCCGACGTCCTCCTGGAGGGCTTCCGCCCGGGGGTGATGGAACGCCTGGGCCTGGGCCCCGACGACTGTCTGGAGCTCAACCCGCGCCTGGTGTACGCGCGCGTCACCGGTTGGGGCCAGGAGGGGCCACTGGCCCGCACCGCCGGACACGACATGAACTACGTGTCCGTGAACGGCGCCCTGCACTCCATCGGACGCGCGGACGGCCCTCCGGTCCCGCCGATCAACCTGCTCGGTGACTTCGCGGGGGGCACCATGTTCACGGTCACCGGAATCCTGGCCGCCCTCCTGGAACGGCGGGGCTCCGGGCTCGGCCAGGTCGTGGACGCCGCGATGGTGGACGGCAGCGCCCTGCTGATGTCGATGGTGCACGAGGACCGCGCGCGGGGTTCGTGGACCGACGAGCGCGGCACCAACTACCTCGACACCGGGGCCCCCTGGTACGACGTCTACGAGTGTGCCGACGGCCGCCACCTGTCCGTGGCCTGCATCGAGCCGCAGTTCTACGCGGCGTTCCTCGCGGGGGCGGGGCTGGACGCCGAGGAGCTGCCCGACCAGTGGGACACCGAGGGGTGGCCCCGGCTCCGCGCGCGCTTCGCGGAGGTGCTGCGCACGCGCGACCGCGACGAGTGGGGGGCGGTCTTCGAGGGGACCGACGCCTGCGTGATGCCGGTCCTGTCCCTGGCGGAGGCTCCCGACCACCCGCACGTGCGGGCGCGGGGCGCGCTCGTGCGCGAGGGCGACCGGGTCGTGGCCGGACCGGCGCCGAGGTTCGGCCGTACCCCCGGCGAGGTCACCCGGGGGCGCCCGCTGCCCGACACCGACGCGACCCTGAAGGAGTGGGGCCTCACCCCCTGACCCTCACCTCCCCCGGCCCGGACCGCTCCCCCGGCCCGGCCGTTCCCCTCCCCGGCGCACCCCGCGATTCCCCTGTCCGGAATCGCCGTTTTCCCCGCTCAGAGCCGTGTGATCACTAGGGTGGGCGACCAGTGAGGTGATCGCGATCGGGGGGACCGCCATGTCACCGAGTCGACGGCTCGGCGTGCGCTCGGAACGGTGTGCGGCCGGAGGCCGTGCCCGACAACGGGCCGGGCGCCCGGGAGGGCAGCCGGGAAGGCGCCCGCCCAGGCGCCTGTACGCCCTCCTGCTGGTGGTGGCGGTCCTGCTCTGCACGGCCCCCGCCGCCGCGGGCTCGGGGAGCCCGCCCGGGCTCGACCCGGGCCGCGCCGGACCGTCCGACGGCCCGGTCGTGCTCGTGGGCGTGCCGGGGCTGCTCTGGGAGGACGTCACCCCCGAGCACACGCCCGCGCTGTGGGAGCTGGCCGAGGCCGGGGCGATCGGCAACGTCTCCATCCGCACCGTGACCTCCCGGACCTGCCCCACGGACGGCTGGCTCTCGGTCTCGGCGGGGCAGCGCTCCCTCTCCGACCGGGAGCGCTTCACCGTGTGCGAGCCCGCTCCGGAGCCGGTCGTGGACGGGTCGGGCGCGACCGTCCCGGGGTTCCGGGACTTCGTCGAGCAGAACGCGCGGTCGGTCTTCGCCGCGCCGGTGGGCCTGCTCGGGCAGACCGTCCGCGACCAGGGCGGACTGACCCTGGCCGCCGGGCCGGGCGCCGCACTGGGAGCCGCCGACGAGTCCGGCCGGGTCGACCACTACGTCGACTCGGCGCGGGACCTCTCCCAGGAGCGCCTGCGCGGCGTCTCCCTCGCGGCGGTGGAGCTGCCCGAGCTCACCAGCCTCTACCCGGCCGAAACCGAGGACGGGGACGAGCCCGAGGAGGCCAAACCCGAGGACGTTCCGGAACAGGTCCGCGAGGACACCCTGGAGACCCTCGACTCCCGGCTGTCCGCGCTGGTCGGGAACCTGCCCGCCGGATCCACCCTGATGGTGGTCGGGGTCTCCATGGACACCGGCCCCTCACAGCTGACCGTCGCCCTCACCGGCGAGGTGACCGAGCAGGGGCTGGCCGGTCCCGCCTCCTACCTGGCCTCGGAGTCGACCCGCCGCCCCGGGCTGGTGGCCCTGACCGACACCACCGTGACGGTGCTGGCCGAGCTGGGGCTGGACGCGGGCGGCCCCACCGGCGGACGGGTGTGGCAGACCACCGACCGCCCCCAGCCGGTGGAGGAGGCGGTGGTCCGCCTGGTGGACTTCAACACCGCGGCGGTGGTGGTGGGCGCGGCCATCCCCGGGTTCTTCAGCGGGCTGGTCGCCATCCAGCTGCTCATCTACGCGGCGGCGGCCTACGCCATGCACCGGTACTCCTGGGGTGAGCGCGGCAAGCGGGCCGTGGTGCTGTCGGTGACCCGGGTCGTGGCGCTGGCGGGCGCGGCCTTCCCCGTGGCGAGCTACCTGGCCAACCTCATCCCGTGGTGGGCGACGCAGGTCCCGCCGCTGGCCCTGCTGGCGTCGGTCCTGGCCGTGGACGCCCTGGTGGTGGCGCTGGCGGTGGCCGGACCGTGGCGCCGGACCATCCTCGGCCCGATGACGGTGGTGGCGGGCGCGACCACCCTCGTGCTCTTCCTCGACCTCTGCTTCGGCGCCCACCTCCAGATGAACTCGCCCACGGGGTACTCACCGATCGTGGCCGGGCGCTTCTACGGGATAGGGAACATCGCCTTCGCGACCTTCGCCACCGGCATGCTGATGGCGGTCGCGGGCATCTCCCACTCGCTGATCTCGCGGGGCAGGCGTCGCGCGGCGGTGATCACGACCCTGCTGGTGGGGACCGCCTCGGTGCTGATCATCGGCTGGCCGGGGCTGGGCACGGACTTCGGCGGCGTGATCGCCCTGATCCCGGGCCTCGCGGTGACCACGATGATGATCGCGGGGGTGCGGATCACCGCCCTGCGCCTGGCCGCGGTGGGCGTCGTCTCGGTCACCGCGATCTCCCTGCTGGCCTGGATGGACTACATGCGGCCGGTGGAGGACCGCAGCCACTTCGGCGCGTTCGCGGAGCAGGTGGTGAGCGGGGACGCCGGGACGGTGCTCGCCCGCAAGCTGGGCGCCATGCTGGGCACCCTGGGCAACTGGCACCTGACCCTGTTGGCGGCCGGGGCCCTGGTCTTCCTGTTCGCCGTCCTCAACCGGCCGGGCAGATGGCGGATCGGCGCGCTCCAGCGTGCCTACGAGTACGCGCCGACGCTCCGGGCCGGTCTGACCGGTTCCCTGGTGACGGCACTGGTGGGGTTCGCGGCCAACGACTCCGGCGTGGCCATCCCCGCGCTGGCGCTGACCGTGGCGGTCCCGCTCACCCTGTCCGCGTGTGTGTGGGCGCTCCAGCAGCGCGAGCGGGAGCCCGAAGAGGACCCGGTGGAGACCGCATACGTCCCCAAGGCGTGATCCATACACCAGTAATCCAGGAAACGGTCAATCGGCGGGGGCACGACCTTGCGTCGCTCCCGTCACGAAACGGCCACGGCCCTGTGGTAAAGTCCGAGGCTGGACGGCCCCGACACCAACGCGTCCCAGCGCCCTGACGGCGCGCCGGGAGGAGTCGGGTCCACCGGGGACCACCGGCCCAGTCACGGTCCCCGCCGCGGCCCACCGGGGAATGCCCGCCGCCGCGGGCGGGTTCTCACTGGCGGAGGGCCCGGCCCGGCCGCCGGCTCCGGCAGGACGGCCGAGCACGGGGACACCATGAACCGCGCCCTCGTCGCACGACGCAAGTCACACCGATGACACACGGCACCAGGAACGCCTGGCCCAGGCCAGGCGTTGTAGGGGTGCCGTGCTTTTCCGAGCAAACCAGGCGAGAAAGGCGTTTCCTCCCCGGTTCCCAGCCCGGGGCACCACGCAAGGAACTTGATGAACCATCAGCTTGGCTCACGCGGTAACGCAACCATCGCACCGGTCACCGCACGTCCCCGGTGGGGAGACGTTCGGCCTGCCTCGTCGACCCGTCGGGCACGGCCCGAGTACGCCGGAGTCGCCATGCCCGACCTGACCATTTCCTCCACCCTCCATGAGGCCGGAAGAGTCCTGGCCCTGGACGGGGAGATCGACATGGCCACCGAGAACCGCTTCCAGGAGGCGGTCACGGAGGCGCTGACCACGCAGCCCTTCGGTCGCGTCGTGCTGGACTGCGCCGATCTGCGGTTCATCGACTCCAGTGGGCTGCGCGTGCTCATCCGAGCCCACAAGGCCGCCAAGGAGCAGCAGGCCCTCCTGGTGATCGCCGCTCCGGTGCCGCGCGTCACGCAGATCCTGCGCGTCACCTCGCTGGACACCCGCATCCCGGTGTTCTCCTCGGTCGCCCTGGCGCTCAGCGCCCCGCAGACCGCCCAGTAGCCCCGCCCGCCTCCGGGCACCACGAAGGCCCCGCGTCAGGACGCGGGGCCTGTCTTCGTGTGTGGGGGCGGCGTCCGCCGGTCAGAAGAACAGCAGCCACACGCCCAGTAGGGTGACGGCGGCGTTCACCAGCAGGAACACCCCGACCCAGAGGGTGCCAGGCAGGCCGGTGAGGCGGGCCAGCTGGTCCGCGTCGGAGTGCGGGGAGGGGTTGCGCACGCGCTGCGACTGGAGCTCGATGACCGGACGCACGCCGGCGAACAGCAGGAACCAGATGAACAGGTAGGCGAAGGCCCCCTGGACCTCGTCCGGGGTGAACCAGCTGACGCCGAAGACCAGCGCCCCGGTGACCACGATCGACAGCACGCCGTAGAAGTTGCGGATCATGAGCAGCATGGCGGCCAGCACGACGATGCTCAGCCACAGCAGCGCGGTGATGTAGCCCGCCTTCAGCATCATGATGCCGAGGAGGCCGATCACGCTCGGGGCGACGTAGCCCGCGAAGACCGTGAGGATCATGCCGATGCCGGTGGGCCTGCCCCGGGAGAC
This sequence comes from Nocardiopsis sp. iso_238, assembly GCF_056173325.1. Classification (NCBI taxonomy): domain Bacteria; kingdom Bacillati; phylum Actinomycetota; class Actinomycetes; order Streptosporangiales; family Nocardiopsidaceae; genus Nocardiopsis; species Nocardiopsis sp. iso_238. The sequence continues at coordinate 5,338,529 of NZ_CM149668.1, forward strand.
CGTCACCCCGGAGGTGTCCGAGTGCAGTCGGATCCCGGTCAGCTGACGTCCGCTGAGCAGGGCCACGAGTGCGTGCCCGCCCTCGTGGGCGATGGTGACGACGTTGCGGGCCACCCGCCAGGGCGGACCCAGCAGCACCGCCGCCAGGGCCACCACGGCGGTCGTGACGATGATCCACTGTTCCGGATCGGGCTGGCCGGTCACCACGTCCTGCCACACGTCGCCCAAGCTCGTTCCCACCACTGGTCTCCCGACTTCCCGCATCGACCGGTGCGCGCCCGCCACCGGAACTCCCTGTCAGCGGGCCCGCTCACCCGGCGCCGCGGCGGCTGGGAGGCGCGGGGGAACGCGGCCCTTGCCGAACTTTAGGGCATTTCGGAGAGTGCCGTGTGTGTCGGGCTGCCGCGGACCGGACCGAAACGGGCGCCGCTCCGGGCCTCGGTGAACTGGTCGAACGCCCCCGGACCGGCCCGGGGGCCGCCGCCGTCTCGGTGTCCGACCGCTCGGGACCGGTCCGCGCACGCGGCGGGCCCCGGCCGTGTGACCGGGGCCCGGAGTGCGCGTGGGGGGTGGGGGGGTGGGGGGTGGGGGGTGGGGGCCGCGTCAGCCGGAGCGCGGGTCAGACCTCCTCGGCCTCGGCGGCCGCCTTGAGCCGCTCCAGCGTCCGGACGATCCCCCGCGCGTTGCGCGCGGGGGCTCCGCTCAGCACGTAGAAGGCGGTCTGGCCCCGTGAGTAGTCGAAGGTCTCGGTGACCAGGGTCCCGCCCTCGGGCAGCTCCCTGAGCTCGTAGCGCCAGCGGTGCGAGCCCACGTGCTTCCAGGCGATGAGCCGCCCCTCCTCGAACTCCACCACGCGGTTGGTCATCCGGTAGGGGAGGCCGAGCATCTTCATGTCCATGCCGAACTCGGAACCGAGTTCCAGCCGCTCCGGGCCGTGCTGCGCGCCCTGGACGGTGCCGGAACCGTCGAGCACGGCGTGCTGGGACGGTGTGGCGACGAGGTCGAAGATCCGCTTGGCCGGTGCGTCGACCACGACGCTCCGGGCCACCATGTGTTTGGGCATGACGGAATCATGTCACCGTCGCGGACCACTCCCCCACCGGGGTTGTCGGGCGGGGTTCACTCGCGAACCTCGTGCCGCTCCACCCCGGCCAGCTCGCCCTCCGAGGAGATGTGCAGGACCCAGAACGACCCCTTGCGCAGGCCGCGCTGCTGCGACAGCGGTGCGCCGAGGCGGGTGAGCGCCTCGGTGAGCAGGTGCGGGACCAGCTCACCGTGGGTGCAGACGACCGTCGGCCGCCGCTCGTCCAGGACCCGCGCGATGACCTCCCGGGCGTCCTCGACGTCGTGGCCCCCGCCCTCGGCCCCCACCGTGAGGGCGCGTTCGGTGCTCATGGGGACGTCGCACTCGACCGTCAGCGGGAGCAGGGACTCCGTGCAGCGGGCCGCCGCCGAGGACACCGCCCGCAGGCTCCCGTAGGCGCCCAGCACCCGGGGCAGGGCCAGGGCGTCGGCGCGGCCGGTCGCGTCGAGGGGCCGCAGCAGGTCGCTGTCGGTCCAGGAGCGCTTCTCCCCCGCTGACAGGTGGCGCAGCAGGATGATCGGGAAGGTCCGGGCGGGGCCGACCCGGAAGTTGTCGAGGACCTGGACGTCGTGGTCGTAGGTGAGACGGGTCCGGGCCTCCGCGACGGGGACCCACTCGACCGTCTCCACCTCCTCGTTGGGTTCGTAGTCGATCCGCCCTCCCGGCTGGGCGGGGGTGGCCGCCCACCACTCCACCTGCTTGGGCCAGCCGTCCTTGAGGTAGCGCTGCGGAGGGAGGCGGCGCCCCATGACGGGGGTCAGGCCGGTCTCCTCCTCGACCTCGCGGACGGCGCCGATGATGGGGTGTTCGCCGTTCTTGAGCTTTCCCTTGGGCAGGGTCCAGTCGCCCCGGTCCGGCCGCCGGATGAGGACGACCTCCCGGCCGGAGGGGCCGTCGCGCCAGAGCACGGCCCCGCCCGCCCGGATGGGTTCCAGATACCCGCCGACCGCCGTGTCGCGCGGCGGGAACGCGCTGGTCATACGGATCTCGGGGGCGTTCGTCTCCGGGGGTCCCGCGTCGGGGCCCCCGTGACCGGCCCCGTACTCGTGGGTGTTCACCCGTCCACCACTCTCAGGTGCCGGTCGCCTCGCAGGGTGTCCTGGAGGTCGACCAGCGGTTGGCCCTCCTCGTCACGGGTGACCCGGTTCCATGAGCCGTCGGGTTCGAGCCGCCACGAGGAGGTGCTGTCGGACATCGCCAGGTCCATGATGCCCACCAGACGGCGGCACTGCTCGGGGTCCGCGATCCGGACGAGGGCCTCGACGCGCCGGTCGAGGTTGCGGGGCATGAGGTCGGCGCTGCCGATCCAGACCTTGGGGCGCCACCCGTTGGCGAAGACGAACACCCGTGAGTGTTCGAGGAAGCGGCCCAGGATGCTGCGCACCCGGATGTTCTCGGACAGGCCCGGTACCCCGGCGCGCAGGACGCAGCTGCCGCGCACCCACAGGTCGACGTCCACCCCGGCCTGGGAGGCGCGGTACAGGGCGTCGATGATCTCCTCGTCGACGAGGGAGTTCACCTTGATCCTGATGTGGGCGGGCTCGCCCTTGAGGCGGTTCTCCACCTCGGTCTCGATCTGCCTGAGCAGTCCCTGGCGCAGGGCGGCAGGGGCGACCAGGAGCCTGCGGTAGTGCTTCTTGCGGGAGAACCCGGTGAGGCTGTTGAAGAGGTCGCTGACGTCCTCACCCACCTCCGAGGCGGCGCTGAACAGGCCGAAGTCCTCGTAGATCCGCGCGGTGCTCGGGTTGTAGTTGCCGGTGCCCACGTGGCAGTAGCGGCGGAGCAGGCCGTCGTCGTCCTGGCGGATGACCATGGACAGCTTGCAGTGGGTCTTGAGCCCCACGACCCCGTAGACGACGTGGCAGCCCGCCTCCTCCAGCTTGCGGGCCCACTGGATGTTGTTCTGTTCGTCGAAGCGGGCCTTGACCTCGACCAGGACCACGACCTCCTTGCCCTCCCGCGCCGCCTCGATCAGCGACTCGACGATCGGTGAGTCGCCGCTGGTGCGGTAGAGGGTCTGTTTGATCGCCACGACCTTGGGGTCGGTGGAGGCCAGGGCGAGGAACCGCTCGGTGGTGGTGGCGAAGGACTCGTAGGGGTGGTGAACCAGGACCTCGCGTTCGCGGATGGTCGCGAACAGGTCGCCGGAGGTGAGGGCGCGCGGTTCGACCGGGACCATGGGCGGGTAGCGCAGGTCGGGGCGGTCGGTGTCCGCGATCTGGGCCAGCCCGGCCAGGTTGAGCGGGCCGGGGACGCGGTAGACCTCCTCGTCCTCGGCGCCGAGCTGCTGGCTGAGGATCGACAGCACCTCGTCGCTGATGGACTGTTCGACCTCCAGGCGCACGAGGGGGCCGAAGCGGCGGCGCAGCAGTTCGTTCTCCAGGGACTGGACGAGGTCGTCGGTCTCGTCCTCGTCGACCTCCAGGTCGGCGTTGCGGGTGACCCGGAAGGCGTGGTGCTCGACCACCCGCATGCCCTCGAAGAGCTGGGGCAGGTGCGCGGCGATGATGTCCTCGACCGGGACGAAGCGGCCGCCGCCGTGGGTGGTGAGCTCGATGAACCGGGGCAGGGCGCTGGGCACCTTGACGCGGGCGAACATGTGCCGGTCGTCGCTGGAGTCGCGCACCGTGACGGCGAGGTTGAGCGAGCGGCCCGAGATGTAGGGGAAGGGGTGCGCGGAGTCGACGGCGAAGGGCGTCACCAGCGGGTAGATGGAACGGCGGAAGTAGCCGTGCAGGTACTCGCGTTCGCGGTCGTCCAGTTCGTTCCACCGGACGATGCTGATGCCCTCCCTGGCCAGGGCGGGGGCGACGCTGTCCTCGAAGCAGGCGGTCAGGCGCAGGATCTGGTCGTGGGTGAACAGGGAGATGCGCTCCAGCAGGTCCCTGGGGTGGTGTCCGCTGGGCGAGGCGACGGACAGCCCCGTGGCCAGGCGGCGTTTGAGGCCGGCCACCCGCACCATGAAGAACTCGTCCAGGTTGCTGGAGAAGATCGCGAGGAACCGCGTCCGTTCGAGCAGCGGGATGTCCTCGTCCTCCGCGAGTTCGAGCACCCGCTGGTTGAAGCGGAGCCATCCCTCCTCTCGGTCCATGAACCTGTCGGCGGGAAGGTCGGCGGTGGCGGGTCCCGCTGGCGTTGGCGCTGATTCCGTGCTCACAGTGGGCAGACTCCCCCTTTTTCATGACCACACGGTGACAACCCCGTGAGGGGAAAATGACCGCAACGCGACTGCTATGGAGCATCTGTACCCATATCGCTGCCCGTGTCCCTGGACGACGGGCAAGTTTTCCCTCATGACGCGACCACGCGCCCCACCTGACCTGGCGGGACGCGCGTGTTGGCGGGCGTTGTCGGGCGTCGGTGCTACTGGCCGATACCGATCTGGAGGTCGGGCGGGAGGATGAGCAGGAACATCGACACGCGCATGAGGATGTTGATCCACGTGTTGCGGAAGCACGCCCACAGGTATCCGTAGAGCAGACCGGCGGCGCCGTAGGTGAGCATCGCCATGCCGGTGTCGTGTACGAAGTCGATGCCGGGCAGTTGGGAGACCGCGTCGTAGGGCTGGATGAACGCGTAGGTCATCGCGAACACCACCGAGGTCAGCACGATGCCGCCCCAGCGCCCCAGGAGCAGTTCGAGTCGGCTCTGCATCATGCCCCGGAAGAAGATCTCCTCGCAGAGGGCGATGACGGTGAAGGCGACCAGCATGGCGTACAGGGTGAGCGAGGGCGGGGGCAGTCCGATGTGCGGCGTGATCAGGAGGCCGATCAGCAGCACCGAGACGACCACGGGCACCACCCCGAGCCAGCGCCAGGGTTCGCTCACCTTCAGCGCGATCGAGGGCATGGCCGTACCCTTGCCGTCGACGGTCAGGCCCGAGCGGTCCAGGATCAGCAGCGGGACGGCGAAGAGGAACAGCAGACGCGAGACCAGTGCGACGGACATCGCGAGGTCCGGGGAGACGCCGGTCTGCTCCCCGTAGACGGTGAAGATCCACGACAGCACGACCATCGAGAGGACCAGCCCCGCGAGCAGGAGCACCATCCAGCCGAGTTCACGGTAGACGGGGTGCCCGTCCATGGCGGCGGCGATCCGCCGGTCGAGCTCCTCCCGCCGCCCGAACGCCCGGACGAGCCCCCAGGCGATGACCATGCCGATCACCATCGGCATCCAGGAGATCAGGAACAGCACGGACGACCCACCGACGTCGTCCCGCATCGCCGGGCGGATGAGCGCCGGCCCGATGATCAGGACGGCGGCGAGGGCGACGGCCCAGGCGAGCCCCCATCTTCGCACCATGGTCACAAGTGTCCCCCCTGTCTCAGAACACACATTCTGCACCAGGGAAAACTAAAAGCGACTTAATGACTACGGTATGTCGTTACCCCGTTGTCACCGGCGTCCCGACACGCGCGGTGAACCAGGAAGAGAGCCCCCCGTGACCCACAGCGACTACGACGCCTTCGCCGAGGCGTACTCGGCCGACAACGACTCCAGTCTCATGAACGCCCACTACGAACGCCCCGCCATGCTGAACCTGGCGGGTGAGGTCGAGGGCCGCCGCGTCCTGGACGCGGGCTGCGGTTCCGGCCCCCTCGCACTGGAACTCCGGAACCGGGGCGCCGTGGTGGCCGGGTTCGACTCCAGCGCGGAGATGATCGGACTGGCCAGGAAGCGCCTCGGGGACGACATTGACCTGCGCGTGCTCGACCTCGCGGAACCGCTCCCGTACTCCGACGGCGCGTTCGACGACGTCGTCTCGTCCCTGTCGCTGCACTACCTCAGGGAGTGGGCGGGGCCGCTCCGGGAGCTGCGCCGGGTCCTGCGGCCCGGGGGCCGTCTCCTCGTCTCCGTGGACCACCCGGCGGCCCACGTGCTCATCAGGCCGGACACCGACTACTTCACGGTCGCCCCCTGGCTGGTGGAGGAGGAGTTCCGGGGAGTCCGGGCCGTCCTGAACGTCTGGCACCGCCCGCTGCACGCGATGGTGAAGGACTTCACCCGGTCCGGGTTCCGCGTCGCGGACATCGACGAACCGCCCGTCGCGGAGGACACCCCCGCCCACCTGCTGCCCGAGTTCCGCCACGGGCACACCCGGTTCCTCGGGTTCCTCTTCTTCGTCCTCGTCGCCGAGTAGGCCCGCCCGGACACACGCGGGGGCGGGGCCCGCCCGGACCCCGCCCCCGTCGATCACCGACCACCGCCTAGTAGGTGTAGGACGAGCCCGGCCCCAGGGGGATGCCCAGGCCCCACCAGAGGAAGAAGAACAGCGACCAGCTCACGAAGACCGTGACGCTGATCGGCATGGTCAGCGAGATCATCGTGCCGACGCCCGCGTCCTTGCGGTACTTCTGGAGCAGGCCCAGCACCAGGATGAAGTAGGCGCTCATCGGGCTGATGATGTTGGTGGCCGAGTCGGCGATCCGGTAGAGCGCCTGGGTGGTCTCGGGGCTGACCCCCATGAGCATGAACATCGGGATGAACACCGGGGCGATGAGGGCCCACTGGGCCGAACCGCTGGTGATGAAGACGTTCAGAACGGTCGCCAGCAGCAGGAACCCGACGAAGAACAGCACCGGGTGCACGCTGAGCGAGTCGAGCATGTCCGCGCCGGAGACGGCGATCACGTCGGCCATCCCCGACCAGGAGAAGTACGCGATGAACTGGGCCGCCGCGAAGAACAGCACCAGGACGGGGGCCAGCTCCCGGACGCCGACGGCCATCGCGGGCGGCACCGAGGCCGTGGTGGGCAGGGATCCGACGACGCGTCCGTAGACCATGCCGACGATGAGGAACCCGACGGCGAGGACCACGGCCACGCCGGTCAGCATGGGTGAGCTCAGGAGACCGCCGTCCTCACCGCGCAGCGGCGACGCCGGCGGGAGCACGATCGCGGCCAGGGCGCCGAGGTAGAGCACGAGCGCGATCCCGGCGAAGCGCAGGCCCCTGCGCTCCTCGCCCGTGAGGAGCATGGAGCCCAGGTCGCCCGCTCCGCCGTCGCCGTCCTCCTGGACCTTGTCGGTCAGCTTCACCAGCACCAGCTCGGTGAGCAGGGTGATGACGACCGCGAGGAAGAGGGCGGAGACGAACGTGAAGAAGAAGTTCGACAGCGGGTTGACCACGTAGTCGGGGTCGATGATCTGGGCGGCGCTGGTGCTGATGCCCGACATCAGCGCGTCGGTGAGGGTGACGGTCAGCGCGGCGTTGTATCCGGCGCTGACCGAGCCGAAGCCGACGATGAGGCCGAGGACGGGGCTGCGCCCGACGGCCTTGAAGACCATGGCTGCCAGCGGGATGAAGACCACGTAGGCCGCGTCGGAGGCGACGCTGGCGCAGATGCCGGTGAGCACCACGGCGAAGGTCAGCAGCTTCTTCGGCACCCGGGTGACGCTGCCGCGCAGCGCCGCCGTGATCAGGCCGCTCTGCTCGGCCACCGAGACGCCGATCATGACCGACACGATCAGCGGCAGCGGCGGGAAGGCCGCGAAGTTGGCGACGGCGTCACCGACGATGAAGTGCAGGCCCTCGGGGCTCAGCAGGCTGCGGACCGCGATGGTGGAGCCGTCAGCCGGTGAGACGACCGAGACGTCCAGCGCGCTGAGCGCGGCGCTGGTCAGGATCACCAGGCCGGCCATGATGACGAAGAGCCAGAACGGGTGCGGCAGCTTGTTGCCGACGCGTTCGATGGCGGAGAGGACGCCGAGAGTCAGTCGCATCCTGCGTGTGGGGGGCTTGGCCCCGTTCTGCGTTGTGGTCAACGGTCTTCCTAAGAAGGCCAGAGGCCTGGAGTCTCACGGGAACGGGCTCGGCGGGATACGCGCGAGGGAACCCGGCAAGCGGCCTGGGTACGGTCAGGTGTCCTGGAGGTGCACTTGTGGTGCAACCGACAGTGAATCATGGCCACGGCAATGGTGTGACCATCCCATGACTCCCGGCCTTCGCGGACACCTTCCCACGTCAGAGGCGGGGCGGGCGGCGCCCGCCCCGCTCTCGCGGGCTTCCCTGGAGGGGACTAGTGCCCGTTCTCCAGGACCGACTTCAGGAAGGTCTTGGTCCGCTCCTCCTGGGGGTCCCCGAAGATCTGGTCCGGGTGCCCCTCCTCGGCGATCCGGCCCTGGTCGAACATGAGGACCCGGTGGGACACGTCCCGCGCGAAGCCCATCTCGTGGGTGACGCACAGCATCGTGATGTCGGTGGTCTCGGCCACCTCGCGCAGCACGTCCAGCACGCCCGCCACCAGCTCCGGGTCCAGGGCGGAGGTGACCTCGTCCAGCAGGAGGATCTCCGGGCGCATCGCCAGGGCGCGGGCGATCGCCACGCGCTGCTGCTGGCCGCCGGACAGCTGGGTCGGGTGGGCGTCGATCTTGTCGCCCAGGCCCACCAGGTCCAGCAGTTCCTCCGCCCGGGCACTGGCCTCGTCCTTGGACAGGCCGAGGACGTGGACCGGCGCCTCCATGATGTTCTTGCGAACCGTCATGTTGGGGAACAGGTTGAACTGCTGGAACACCATGCCGATGCTCTTGCGGCGCTGCCGCAGGTAGCTCTCGCTGGCCGGGGCCAGGCCGCTGCCCTTGGGCATGTGGCTGAACGGCTCCCCGCCGATGTTGATGCGGCCCTCGGTGACCTTCTCCAGCGTCATGAGCAGACGCAGGATGGTGGTCTTGCCCGAGCCGCTGGGCCCGATCAGGGTGACACGTTCTCCGGCGGCCACACCGAAGTCGAGGTGGTCCAGGACGGTGAGGTCGCCGAAGCGCTTCACCACCTGGTCGAACTCGATCAGCGGTCCGTCGGCGGCGCTGTCTCCGACACCTGGCGCCGTCGTGTTCTCAGGGGTATCAGACGGCGACATATCGCTTCTCCAGTCGTCGAATCACAATCGCGGACGGGACACTCACCAGGAGGAAGAGGAACCCGACCATGGTGAACGTCTCCACGTAGCGGAAGTCCTTGCTGCCGACCTGCTGGGCCACGGCCAACAGCTCGACGACTCCGATCGCGAAGAGCAGGGGCGTGTCCTTGAACATCGCGATGAGGTAGTTGCCCAGCGCGGGGATGACCCTGCGGATGGCCTGGGGCAGCACGATCGCCGTCCAGGTCCGCGAGGTCGGCAGGCTCAGCGCCCGGGACGCCTCCCACTGCCCCTTGGCCACGCCCTCGATGCCGGAGCGGTACACCTCGGCGGTGTAGGCCGCGTAGTGGACGCCGATGACGACGACGCCGATGGTGAACACCGAGATGTTGGCGGGGGACAGCGCGAAGACGAACACCAGCTGGATCACCAGCGGCGTCGTCCGGATGAACTCCATCAGGAAGTGCAGGAGGGTGCCGAAGACCGGCACCCGCCGGACCACCGCGATGAGCAGGCCGAGGGTCAGGGCGATGGCGTAGCCGATCACCGTCGCCTGGATGGTGACCAGCAGGCCGCTGAACAGGTCGGGCAGGACCTGGCCGGTGTACTGGAAGTCCCACAGGCCGTTCACGAACTCCATGAGGCCGTTCACTTGGCCACCCCCACCTTCGTACCGACTGTCGGGGGTCGCAGGAGCCCGATGATCCCTCCGCCGGACGGCGGGACGCGGCCCAGCTTGCGGTTGGCCCGTCGTTCGAGGAGCCGCACGCCGAAGATGAGGACCTGCGCGATCAGGTAGTAGAGCGCGAAGGCCACCAGGAAGACCGGGATCGTCTCACCGGTGAGGCGGCGCAGGTCGTCGGCGATCCAGGACAGGTCGTGCATCGACACCAGGTAGACCACGGCCGTGGCCTTCATCAGCTCCACGACCAGGTTGCCGAAGGTCGGCAGCATCTGCGCCCACGCCTGCGGCAGGACCACCAGGCGCATGCGCTGCGCCCAGGACATGTTCAGGGCGACGGTCGCCTCGACCTGCGCCCTGGGCACGGCGTTGATCGAGGAGCGCACCACCTCGGCCCCGTAGGCGCCGAGGTTGAGGCCCAGCGCGAGGATCGCGGCGAACATGTCCTCCAGCTGGAAGCCGCTCACCAGGGGCAGGGCGTAGATCAGCCAGTACATGACGACCAGCGCCGCGATGCCCCGGAACACCTCCACGTACACCGTGGCGACGGCCCGCGGCAGCCAGTGCCGCATCGTGCCCATGATCCCGAAGGTCATCGCCAGGACGAACGCCAGGACGATGCCGCCGAGCGTGAGCTGGATCGTGAGCAGCGTCCCGTCGAGGAAGCGCGGCCACTGTGCGATCAGGAACTCCACGCGGAATCAGCCCTCACAGAGCGCGGCGGTGGTGGTCCCGTCGGGCAGGTCGTCCTCGGTGAACCCCCACTCCTCACCGAGTTCGAGCAGGCGACCGCTCTCAGTGAACTCGGCGACGACGCGGTTGATCTCCGAGAGGAGCTCCTCGTCCTCGGGACGGACGCACAGTCCGCCCCAGCCCTTCTCCTCGTTACCGTCCATGACGGGGTAGAAGGGGTCGGACACGGTGTACTGGTCCTCCAGGTCGCGCTCGATGAGCAGGTACGAGTGGGACACCGCGAGCATGGACACGGCGTCGACGCGGCCGCTCTCCAGCAGTTCGAAGCCGCGGGTCTGGTCCGGGATGAGTTCGAGCTGCCCCGAGGGAACCTCGAAGTACTCGGCGTAGGTCTGCTCGACCGACCCGTTGAGCACGGCCAGCTTGAGGTCCGGGTTCTCGACGAAGTCCTCGAAGTGCTGGATCTTGTTCGGGTTGTCCTTCTCCACCAGGAACGCCTCGGGGGACGTCGCGGTGGGCTCGCTGAACGCGACCTCCTGGCAGCGCTCGGGCGTGATGAACACACCGGCCGCGATGACGTCGTAGCGGTTGGCCTGGAGGCCGGGGATCAGTCCGTCCCAGGAGGTGGCCGACGCCTGGATCTCGGGGACGCCCAGCTCCTCGAAGACCGCCTTGGCCACCGCGGGCGACTGCCCGGCGGGGTTGCCGCTGGAGTCGACGAAGCCGAAGGGCACCTCGTTGGCGAGGGCGACCGCCACGAACCCCTGCTCGCGCAGGCGTTCCAGGGTGCTCTGGCCCTCCGCGTTCTGGCCGCCGGCCCCGGAGTCGACCCGACTGCACGCCGCGAGGCCCGCGACCGCCGCACCTGCTCCGGCCAGGCGGAAGGCGTCTCGACGTCCCCAGGTTCCCCGCCGACGCGCTGGTACCTGATTCTTCACGACTGCTCCTCGAAAACTCGCGGGTGCGGAGCCTTCGCCCGAAGGACGGGGCGAGGCCTCACGCGTTCGGAATGCTGGTTCGCCTCGTGTGGGCGCGTTCCGCGGCGCGGTGGCCGCGGTCGTGACCGTTGCCCGGGTGCTCGGGACGACGGCGCTGGTACGGGGTCTCCCTCCCCGAGCCCGAGGTGCAGTAACTGAACCCGTTTGGTCCGTTATGCACTGGTTATGAGTCTCTGTTCGTCGGGTGACCCGACGACAAGCTCCCTCCGAGCTGGCCACCTGTGGTTCGTGACTATGGGTTCTTATGCCCGTTACCGAGGGATTCCTACCCCCGGTAACACGAAGGCGGGGCCCGGACCTCCGGACCCCGCCCCGCGTCGGCTCGACGCGCCCTGTGGAACTAGGCGTTGACGTCCTCCTCGACGACCAGCGGGTAGACGCCGTTCTCGTCGTGGACCTCACGGCCGGTGACCGGGGGGTTGAAGACGCACAGCACGCGGAAGTCGGTCTTCGGGCGGACCGTGTGCTTCTCGTGGCCGTTGAGCAGGTAGAGGGTGCCCGGGGTGATGATGTGCTTCTCCCCGGTCTCCTCGTTGGTCAGCTCGGCCTCGCCCTCGATGCAGTGCACGAGCTCGATGTGGTTGGCGTACCAGAACGTCGACTCGGTGCCCGCGTACAGGACGGTCTCGTGGAAGGAGAAGCCGACCTTCTCCTTGGCCAGGACGATCCGACGGCTGCGCCAGTTCTCGGTCTTGATGTCAGCGTCGGTGTCGTTGACCTCGTCCATGCTGCGAACGATCACTTGTGTCTCCTTCACGCTCTGATGCGCGCTGTGTATGCGCTGGTGGTACACGGTACGGGGCCGACCGGCACCCCGGGTAGAGGTACTGGCCGGCCCCGCGCCCGATTCGGTGGGCACGCCGGTCCGAAACGGCACCGGCGTGTCGCGTCTAGGCGGTCTGGGGAACCTTGACCGCCTCGCGGACGGCGTCGGCCATGATGTCCAGACCGGTGGTGAGCTCCTCCTCCGTCGTGGTGAGCGGCGGGAGGAGCTTGGCGACCTCGTCCTCGGGACCGGAGGTCTCCAGGAGCAGGCCGCGGTCGAAGCACCCGGCGGCGACCTTCTTGGCGATGCCGCCCTCGGCGTCGAAGGCCAGACCGCGGGCCAGGCCGCGGCCGCGCACGTGGGCGCCGAAGTCGGCGTGCTCGGCCGCCATCTCCGCGAGGCGACCCTCGACCAGCTGGCCCTTGGCCAGGGTGGCCTGGGCGAAGGTGTCGTCGGACCAGAAGCGGCGCAGCGCCTCGGTACCGGTGACCATGGCCGGGTTGAAGCCGCGGAAGGTGCCGTTGTGCTCGCCCGGCTCCCAGACGTCCAGCTCGCGCTTGAACAGCGTGAGCGCCATCGGCAGGCCGTAGCCGCTGATGGACTTGGACAGGGTGACGATGTCCGGGGTGATGCCGGCCTCTTCGAAGCTGAAGAACTTGCCGGTGCGGCCGCAGCCCATCTGGATGTCGTCCAGGATCATCAGGATCCCGTACTCCTGGCAGAGGTCGGAGAGGCCGCGCAGCCACTCGGCGCTGGCGACGTTGATGCCGCCCTCACCCTGGACCGCCTCGACGATCACGGCCGCCGGGGCGTCCAGACCGCTGCCGCTGTCCTCCAGGAGGGAGCGCAGCCACAGGAAGTCCGGGGTCTGCCCGTCGAGGTAGTTGTCGAACGGCATGGTGGCCACGTGGTCGAGCGGCACACCGGCGCCGCCGCGCTTCATGGAGTTGCCGGTGACGGCCAGGGCGCCCAGGGTCATGCCGTGGAAGCCGTTGGTGAAGTTGATGATGGTCTGGCGGCCGGTGTACTTGCGGGCCAGCTTGAGCGCGGCCTCGACCGCGTTGTTTCCCGCGGGGCCGGGGAACTGGACCTTGTAGTCCAGGTTCCGGGGTTTGAGGATGACGTCGTCGAAGGTCTTCAGGAACTCGCGTTTGGCCACGCTGTACGCGTCGAGGCTGTGGACGATCTTGTCGTCGGTCAGGTACTCGATGAGCGAGGTCTTCAGCTCGGGGTTGTTGTGCCCGTAGTTGAGCGATCCGGCCCCGGCGAAGAAGTCCAGGTACGGGCGGCCGTTCTCGTCGTGGACGTGGCTGCCGACCGCCTTGTCGAAGACGACAGGCCAGTTCCGGCAGTATCCGCGGACTTCGGACTCGAGGCGCTGGAAGGTCTCCATCGTGATGTTCCTTGGTTCCTTTCCCCAACTTCGTGGGCTCAGGGCTGAGACGAGGGGCGGGTGGGGATCGCGTTCGATCCGGAGCGGACGGTCAGTCGTCGGTGTCGGAGTGCGCGCCGATGGGCCCGATGCGCACGAGGTCCTCGGGGTCGTGGGGCCCTTCTCCGTCCTTGGGGAAGTGCTCCGCGCCGAAGAGCGGGCTCCACGCGGCCTCGGCGCCCAGGCTCCGCGCGAACGAGGAGAAGAGGGCCCGGGAGGCCTCGTTGTCGGGGGTGACGGTCGCTTCGAGGTAGCGCAGGCCCTGGTCGACGAGGCGCTCGCCGATGAAGTCGAGCATCCGGCGGGCCAGCCGCTGGCCCCGGTACTCGGAGCCGACGGCCACCTGCCAGAGGAAGTACGTGTCCGGGCTGTCGGGACGGACGTAGCCGGTGACGTAGGCCGCCATCCGGCCGTCGGCGTCCCGTGCCACGACGCTGGTCGTGGCGAAGTCCCGGCACCAGAGCGTGTAGGCGTACGGGGAGTTGACGTCCATCCCCGTGTCGCCGGCCAACCGCCACATGTGCGGCCCGTCCTCCGGGGAGGGGTGCGAGAGGCGCACGTCCTCACGGCCCGCGGCCTCCGTGGTCTCGGAGCTCACAGCCCCACCTTCGATTCGGTCGCGTGCTTGGAGGTTCGTTCGTTGATGTGGCACGTCGATCGAACTTAGCGAAAGAAGGTCAAAGGAGTTTCAGCGAGATTCCGCGCAGATGTTTGGGAGGATTACCAATGGGTAGGGCTTGTTTATTTAGCAGCTTGATTCCGCATTGGACGGGGCTCCCAGGTGACGCTGGGTAGCGGCCGTCCTCCCCGTCCACGCCCTGTCTATCAGGGGGTTCGGCCCCTGGGGCGGACCTGCGTCGCGCGAGGTGGGAGGTGACTCGCGGGCGGGTGGTCGGCAACCGTCAGGGTCAAACATAGAGCCTCCACGGCGAATATTAAGCGTGCGTTAAGTCACATCAATTCGGTGGAAAGCTCGCGACATATCGCCCGGGCAGGGTCGCCTCGCACGTCACACGTTACGCGCGCCGCCCGCTGGAACCACCTGTACGCAGGAATTTCCCCGGCTCGCGAGCCGGGGAATCCGCCCCTCGGGCGGGCCGGAAGCGCCCCTCGCGCCCGGTGCGCCCGGACGCGCGGAGACCGGCGCCACCGTCGGACGACCTTGATGAATCCCTGACTTTCCATCAGACTCTGTGTAGTACGACCTCATGTAGTACTACAATTAGTCGCACCGCTTCGCCGCAGCCCATGCGGGTCCGGCACCCCCGGGACGGCAGTGCGGACTCGAACTTCGTCGCCCCCGCCGTGGGAACACGGCGAGGACCACTGACCAGGGATCGGAGGCGTCCGTGAACCGCCTGTACCACGACAGCGAGGACTGGGTCGAGCAGGGGAACTGCCGCTCGTACGACCCCGAGATCTTCTTCCCGGTGAGCAGCACCGGGATCGGCCGCACCGACACGGAGCGCGCCCTGGCCGTCTGCCGCAGCTGTACTGTTCGCCCGGAATGCCTGCGGTGGGCCCTGCGCGCCGGAGAGGCCCACGGAGTCTGGGGTGGCACCACCCCGGAGCAGCGTCGCTACATGCGCCGCGAGCTGGTCCCGGCGGGTTAGGACGAAGGCGGAGCCGCCGGACGCGAACACTCGCGTCCGGCGGCTCACGTCTGTCACCGAGGCCCCCACTCCGAGACGTTGGAGCGCGTTCTCACGTCCGGAGGTCTTGCGGGCCCCTGTGGCACGGCCTAGGTTCACTATCGTGCGACCCGCTCACGGCACGCTCCGACTCACACGCACGGCGCTCCTCGCCGGTGCGTGCACCGGGCTGGCCTGGGTCGGCCACAACATCGGGGCCGACACCCCCGCCGGGGCCTGGGGCTTCCTTCTGGCCACGGCGTTCCTGTTCGGCCTCCTGTGGCGGTTCACCAGGATCATGCGGGGCTTCGGCGACATCTTCGCCGTGATGGCCCTCGCACAGGTCGCCCTGCACCTGATCCTCCAGCTGTCCGGCCCCGGGGTCGTCCCGATCGACCACGCCGGGCACGGATCCGCCGTCCTCGGCCTCGCGCCGGGCATGCTGTTCGCCCACCTGTGGGCGGCCCTGCTCGCCTCCGCGCTGCTGGCCCACGGCGAGTCCGCGCTCTGGTTCCTGGCGACCGCCGTCGCCCGGGCCCTCCCGCGACCGCCACGCCTGCCCGACCTGGCGCCCGTGGAGTCCGGGGCCGCGCCCGTCGCGCCCCCTTCCCCGGCGCCCACTTCCCCAGAGCCGTCGACGCACGGTCCCCGCGGGCCCCCCGGTTCGCCCGCGTTCCGCCCGGCCCTCCCGTAACCCCCGGTTCCGGCGGTCGAGGCGGTCCCCCAGAAAGCCCCGGACGAGCACCGGTCCCCGACCCGTGCCCGCCGGGCGCGAACCGCACCCGAACGGCCTGAGAGAAGATCATGAGAAGAATCCGTACCGCGGCCCTGGTCGCCCCCTTCGCCGCCGCACTGCTGCTGGCCCCCGCCCCCGCCTTCGCCCACGACGTGCTGATCGCCTCCGACCCGGAGGACGGCGCCGCCCTCGACACCGCCCCCGAGGAGGTCACCCTCACCTTCAACAACTCCCCGATGGCGGGTGGCAGCGGCAGCGCGATCGTCGTGACCAGCCCCGAGGGCACGGAGATCCAGGAGGGCGAGCTGACCTTCGACGGCACCGACGTGTCCGTCGCCCTCGCGACGCCCACCGAGGCGGGCGAGTACGGCCTCTCGTTCCGGGTGGTCTCCTCGGACGGTCACCCCATCCAGGACACCCTGAGCTTCTCGCTGTCCGAGGAGGCCGTCGCGGCCGCCGCCCCGGAGGAGACCGAGGAGGAGCCGGCCGCCGAGGAGGAGGCCCCTGAGGAGGCCGCCAGCGAGACCCCCGCCGCCGCCGAGGACACCGCCGCCGAAGAGGGCGGGACCTCCCCGCTGATGGTCCTGGCCGGTGTGGTCGTGGCCGTCGCCGCCATCGGCGCGGTCGTGCTCGTGGTGGTGCGCTCGCGCAACCGCCCCGGCTCCGGGGAGGGATCCCGGAAGTAGCGCGGAACGACGAAGGGGCCCGCACGCTTCGGCGTGCGGGCCCCTTCCCCGGTCAACGGACCGTCACCGTCTCCGGGCCAGCAGGATGCTGATGTTGTCCTTGCCTCCGGCCTCCATGGCGGCCTGCCACAGGGCGTGGACGGCGGCCTCGTCGCTCCCGGCCTCCGCGATCATCCGCTCCATCTCCTCCGGCAGCACCAGATCCGACAGGCCGTCGCTGCACATGAGCCAGGCGCTGGGGTCGGCGGCGTCGTCCCGTCCCACGTGGGGGACCATCGACCCGCCGGAGCTGCCGCCCAGGGACTGGGTGATGAAGTTGGTGGTGACGGGGCGGCCGTCCTCGGAGGGAGGAAGGGCCGGGGAGTCGTCCTCGGAGAGCTGGCGCAGGTGGCGGCCCTCCAGACGGTAGGTGCGGGAGTCACCCACGTTGAACCAGAAGTTGCCGTCGCTGTTGAGCAGGACACCCGCGACCGTGGTCCCCATGCCGGAGAACTCGGTGTGCTGGAGCGCGTGGTCCTTGATCTCCTCGTCGATGTTGGTGAGGAGCTGGGCGATCTCCTCCGGGCCGTTGAGGCGCGGCCCCATCTCGGCCATGCGGTGCACCGCGTGCTCGGAGGCGATCTCTCCGGCGGCCTGGCCGCCGATCCCGTCCGCGACAGCGAGGATGACCGGTTCACTCACCGGCAGCACGCAGCGGACCGGGGAGGTCATGTTCGCGCTGGCGACGGTGAGAGCACCCATGACCACGGAGTCCTCGTTGGCGGGGCGGATAGCGCCCCGGTGCGTGAGGGCCGTGACAATGACTTCCCCACCAGCGACACCCATACGCCCTTCCTCCCGTTTCATCGGCCGTGGCCGGTTGCCCGGCGTCTGGCGCCGGGCCTTGGTCGAGTCCCGTACATCGTCTGGATTCTGTAACCGTACCGAGCCACCGCCGGAGTCGGTCAAAATCCGCGTACATCATGGCGGAAAACACCCGGATATGCAGTTCCCGCACCGGTTTTCGCCGCCAAAAGTGTTGTGGCGGTTGATCCTGGGACGTGTGTGGTGCCGTCGTTCGGTTCGGGTCTGACAGTAGCGGTGCCGGGGACCTCCCGACAGGGCCCACCGCCAGGTTCGGTCAACCCGCAGACCAGAGGCCCTGTACGGGTCCGGTCCGACGACTCCCGGGCCGGGTCCGGACACTCCCCCGGCACCCCGGAGGGGATCGGTGCCACGTTGTCGGTTCCCTGAGGGTCTGGCAGAATGGTCCCGTTGGGTGTCTAAGACGCAGACACACACGACCGCCCCGGGCGGTGCCCTGACCTCCTCAGGCTCCCCGGTGGCTCGAACTCCCTTTCGACGGTCGTTTGGTGTGGTCTCATGCGTCCTTCCCTTCCTCTCTCCTCTCCGGTCTCCACCGTCCGTGCGCGCCGCGCACGCGCGGCGCTCGGTGCCGCCCGCCATCCCCCTCCACCGGGCCCCGATCCCGGACGCGCGTTCCACTGAACCGTCCGCCACGATCCCCCGGTCCCGCCGCCCCCGTACCCGGGCGGCACCGGCGCCACCGCGGCCGCCGACGACGGACCACCCGCGCAAGTCCCGCCCGGGAGGATTCCGACTCCCCGCTCCGGAGTCCCACCGGGCCCATCCACGACGGACACCACGGCGGTGTCCAAGGAGTCCAAGCCCAGTGAAGATCGCCATGGTCGCCGAACACGCCAATCCCCTTCCCGCTCACCGGGGCGAACCGGCCTGCCCCGCGAGCCTGCACGTGTGTGCCCTGTCCCGCCAGCTCGCCAAGCGCGGGCACCGGGTGACCGTCTACGTCCGCCGGAGTGACCCCGACCAGCCCGACGGCCGCACCCGCATGGCGCGCGGCGTCTCGGTCGCCTACCTCGACGCGGGGCCCGCCCGCCCGCTCTCCGAGGACGAGCACGCCGAGCACACCGGGGCCTTCGGCACCGCGCTCGCCGCCGTCCTGGACGAGGACGTCCCCGACGTCCTGCACGCCATCGGCTGGACCAGCGGACTGGCCGCCCTGCACGCCCAGGCGCACAGCGAGAAGGACCAGAGCGGCACCCCGATCGTCCAGACCTTCCACTCGCTCAACGCCAGCGAGCAGCGCTCCGGTCTGCCCCACCGGCCCGACCGCGCCCGCATGGAGACGATCCTCGCCGCACGCGCCGACCACGTCCTGGTCAACTCCACCGACCAGCAGGGGGAGCTGGCCCGCCTGCGCGTGCCCCGCCACCACGTGAGCGTCGTGCCGTTCGGCGTGGACCCCGACCACTTCAGCGTGGAGGGCAGCGCCTCGGCCGAGCCGTGGCACTCCCGCCGCGAGGAGCGCGCCCGGCTGGTCTCCGTCACCTCCCTGACCGAGGCGGGGGGCGCCCGGCGTCTGGTGGAGTCGATGGTCCGCCTGCCCGAGGCCGAGCTGGTGCTCGTCTCCACGGCCGAGGACCAGGAGGTGGCCCTGGACGAGAACGCCCGGGGGATCGAGCTGCTCGCCAAGGAGCTCGGCGTGGACGACCGCGTGCACCTGACCGGCCCGGTGGAGCGCAAGGAGCTGCCGCGCCTGCTCCGCTCGGCCGACGTGTTCGTGTCGGCCGCGTCCTACGACCCCTACGGCGGCGCGGTCCTGGAGGCCATGGCCTGCGGGCTGCCCGTGGTGGCCACCGCCACCGGCGCGGTCCCCGGCGCGGTCCTGCACCGCACCAGCGGGGTCCTGATGCGCTTCGGCCGTCCCGACGAGGTCGCCCGCTCAGTGCGCGCCGTGCTGAACACGCCCACGATGAGCACCGCCTACGGGATCGCCGCCGTGGACCGCGCCCGTTCCCGGTTCACGTGGCAGCGCATCGCCATCGAGACCGAGCTCGCCTACGAACGTTCCCGTCCGCAGCTGGCCGCGCGCGACGAGATCGAGGAAGATGAGGCGGACCTCCTCCTGTCCGGTTCCCCCAACTGAACGGTCCGCCCACACCGATGACGTTCGAACACCAGGGACTCCTCTTCCGCCATGAGAGACGGTTCCACGACGTGGCGTTGGAGCGGCTGCGGTCCTCCGTCCGCGCCGACGCCCACGTCGTGCTCTCCGTCGCCGACCCCGCCCCGCTCCTGAACGGGCTGGACCGGCACGAGCGCGGCAGGGTGGACGTCATCGGAAGGGACGACCTCTACGAGGCCCCTGGGCGCACTCTGGCCGCCCTGCACCGGCTGGCCCTCCTCCACGGGCCGGGACCGGTGAGCGTGGTGGCCGAGCCGCCGCTGGCGCCGCTCGCCCATGGCCCCGCGATGGAGCTGCGCGAGTGGCACCGGCTGGAGTCGGTGCTGAGCACCGCGTTGGCGCCGATGCGCATGAGGATGCTGTGCGTGCACGACGAGCGCCCCCTGGGTCCGGGGGTGCGCGCCGCGGTCCGGGCCACCCACCCGACGCTCGTGGGGGAGGCGGGGCCCCGACCCAACCCCGCGTACCTGGGCACGGAGGCCTTCGGACAGCGGCCGCTCGCGCCGGAGCCGCTCCCCGTGCGGGGGCCGGTGCACCGTCTGGAGATCGGGCAGTCGCTGCCCCGGCTGCGCGAGGAGATCGGGTCGCTCGCGAACGCGGTCGGCCTGCCCCGGGGCCGGGTGGACAGCATGGTCGTGGCGGTGAACGAGCTCGCGGCGAACGTGCTCGAACACGGCGCGGGCAAGGGCAGCGTCCACCTGTGGCGGGCGCCGGACCGGTGGGTGTGCGACGTGTTCGACGAACACGGCGACCTCAGCGATCCGCTCGCCGGATACCGCCCGGCCGACACGCTCCGGTCGCGCGGCTACGGGCTGTGGATCACCCGGCAGACCTGTGACTTCCTGGAGATCTGCGGCAGCGGCGAGGGGTCGCTGACCCGGCTCCACTTCGTGGATCCGGCGCGCGCGGACTCGGGCCGCACGGGGTGCGGCCGGAGTGCCGGGGTCACCCCTTGAGCGTGTCCACGGCGTTGTCCGTGCTCGCGTCGATCGGGATGACCTGGTCGATGCCCGCTATCACGAACAGGCGGTTCACCTGCGGCTGGGGTTCGGTGACGACGAGTCCGAGCCCGAGGTCACGGGCCTGACGGAAGGCCGAGACCAGCACCCCGATGCAGCGGGAGTCGCAGAAGCCCACCTTGGCCAGGTCCACCACCACCCCGACGGGCAGGGGTGCGGACAGCACCTCGTCCAGAGCCTCCGCGAGGGCGGGCGAGGTGACCGCGTCCATCTCTCCCACGGGTGTCACGACGACGACGCCATCCTCGCGGCGGATCGAGATGTCTGACGTCACGCTCGGTTCTCCTTGTCGTTCGCGTGCACCATGAGGAGCTCGACGCTCCCCCGGGCGGACCGACCGCCACCGCGTACCGCGACGGCCCCGAACCTTCATCATGACGGCTCACTGTCACGCTCTGGACTCGGAGTGACCTCGACACGTAGGCGAACCCGCCGTCTCAGCGCCCGTCTGGCCTCGGACGGCGCGACCGCTGCGGCCCGGTGTTCTCCGCGACGAGTTCCCGGGCCACGTCCACGACCTTCTTCCGGTTACGCTGCGCGACCTCCCGCAGTGCCGCGAAGGCGGTGTCCGCGTCGCAGCCCCGGGCGTGCATGATGATGCCCTTGGCCTGGTCGATCACGGTGCGAGCGGACATCGCACGGCGCATGTGGGCGGACTCGCGGGCCGCGTCCGCGCGGCGGTCGGCGGTGTTCAGGGCCATCGCCGCGTGCTCGGCCAGCAGCGCGGTGAGCTGGGTGACGACCTCCTCGTCGAAGGCGTCGGGGCGCCCGGAGTGCACGCCGAACGTGAGGATGCGGTCCTCGTCACCGTCGTCCCCGGCCAGTTTGCTGGGCTGGGTGACGGAGGAGCGGTCGCCGCACTGGACCGCCATGCTCGTGTACCGGGGCCAGCGGTGTTCGCGCAGCACGTCCCCGACGCGGACCTGCGTCATCTCCCGGACGGCCTCCACGGTGGGGCCCTGGTCGGTCGTGTACTGGTGTTCCAGGGCCTCCGCGAGGTCGGAGTGCGAGGCGCCGTAGTCGGTGACCACGTGGCGGATGGAGCCGTCCCGGCCCACCACCTCGCGCCAGACCACCACGAGCGCGGCCGAACAGCCGGGGACCCCGAGGGATGCGGCCCTGCTCATCTGGTCCAGGGCGCGTTCGAGGGTGGTGTGCTCCTCCTGCCCCAACGCACCGATGTCACGGGCGAGGTGTTCGATCCACACAGTCCGAACCTCCTCAGACGATTCCCGGCTCCCCGCTCCAAAGGTAACCTTCGGGGGACCCTCGACCGGACCGGCCGGGTGTCAGACCCGTCGCCGGCGGGACGCCCTCGATGATGACCGGGAGACCGTGCGTGCCGGAGAACCTCGCACAACTGCAACGCGAGATCGCCGCTCTGAGTGAGCGCATCAGCGCCCTGCGCACCACGCACGCCATGTACCCGGACGACGCCCGGGGCACCGCCGAGGCCGCCCTGGCCGAGCTGGAGTACGCCGAACGCCTGCTGGGAACGGCCGGGTCGGAACTGGCCCGGACGCACAGCGAGGCCCCCGAACCCCGCAGACCCGCCGACGAGGGCGACCGCGCCCTGTTGCGCGCGGTCTTCAACGAGCTCAGCGTGCCCGTGGTGCTCCTCGACCACGACGGCTACGTCCGCAGGATCAACGGCGCCGGGGCCACGCAGCTGGGCAGCGCGCCCGGCTACCTCACCGGCAAGCCCTTCACGCACTTCGTGGACCTGCGCAAGCGGGCCGCCATGCAGTCCTGGCTGGCCGCCGTCCTGCGCGGGGACGGCCCGGCACACCTGGAGTCGCGGCTGGCCCAGCGCGGCTGGGCGGAGGACGTGCACCTGACCCTCACGCGTCTGGAGCTACCCACCGAGGCGCAGCCGCTGGTGCTGGTGGCGATGTCCCCGCCCATGAGCGGTTCCGAGGAGGAGGGGCCCGCCCCGCTGGAGTCCGAGGTCGAGGACCAGGTGGTGGTGCTGGCCGCACGGCGGCTGGACGTGCTCACCAGGATGACCCGGCTCCTGCTGCGCGGCACCACCCCGACCCGGGACCTGGCCCTGACCGACGCCGCCGACCTCCTGGCCGACTCGTACGCCGACTGGGTGATCATCGACGTCTGCGACCTGCCCGAGGGGCCCAGGGCGGCCCGCCGCGCCGCGGTGGTCGGCCCCGCCGACGCCCCCGAGGGTCAGCGCGAGGAGGTCGCGGGGCTCACCCCGGGCGACTCGGACATCCCCGGCGAGGTGCTGGGCCGGGGCCAGTCCCTGCTGTTCCCCCTGATCGAGGACGAGACGGTCCTGGGCCACTCGGAGAGCGGCGCGCCCCTCCTGTCGGTCCTCGGCGCGGGATCGCTGCTGTCCGTGCCCCTGAGGGGCAGCCGGGGCGTACGGGGTGCGCTCACGCTGATCCGACGCAGCAACCGGGGCAGCTTCCGGCTGGCCGACCTCGGGCTCATCGAGGAGATCGGTGAGCACATCGGCCTGGCCCTGCCGCCCCGTTAGGGGTGTTGCCGTGTTTTCTTCGCGTCTCCGCTCCGCTTCGGCCCAAAGAGGTACAACCGAACTCGCGTCGAACTGAAGCGGAGATGCGAAGGAGTACAGCTACTCGGGCCCGTGCAGCGTGTCCACCAGGGTGGACAACCGTGACGCGGACCGGTCGACCCTGCGGACGGCGTCCACCAGCGGCTGGTCGACCTCCTGGTAGTTGTCGACGATGTGCTCGCGCAGGGCGGCGAGGTCGGTCTGGACCTGGCGGGAGCGCTGGGCGAGCTGTTCGGCCAGGACCCGGCCGGGTTCGCCGGTCTCCTGGTTGAGGACCCGCTGGAGCGACCTCGCCTGCTCGCGCATCTGTGCCTTGAGCTGGTGCAGCTCCACGAACACCTCGACCTTGGAGCGCAGCACCCACGGGTCGAACGGCTTGATCAGGAAGTCCACCGCGCGTGACGAGTAGCCGCGGAAGACCTGGTGCCGATCGACCTCCTGGGCGGTCAGGAAGATGATCGGCACGTCCTTGGTCTTCTCGCGCTGCTTGATGTGCGCGGCGGTCTCGTAGCCGTCCATGCCCGGCATGATCACGTCGAGCAGGATGACCGCGAAGTCGGTGCCCAGAAGGTGCTTCAGCGCCTCCTCACCGGAGTTGGCCCGGACCAGGTTCTGGTCGAGGGACGTGAGGGCCGCCTCCAACGCGATGAGGTTCTCGTCGCGGTCGTCGACGAGAAGGATGTTGGCCTTCTGAGTCACTGCTGGCTACTCCGAGTCTTCGGTCGGGGTGTTACCGGTGCTGTCGGTGTCCCCGCTCGCGTCGTTGTTATCCCTGGTGTCACTGCGGTTGTCGGGACCCGTGGCGCCATTGTGCCCGGCCTGTGACCCGGCCGTCCCACCGGCCCTGAGGTCGTCGCCCGCGGCACCGGCCCTGGTCTCCTCCGGGCCCGCCGTGAGCCACCGCCGCATCACGTCCAGGAGGTGGTCCAGGTCCACCGGCTTGGTCACGTAGTCCGTGGCTCCCGCCGCGAGGCTGCGCTCCCGGTCGCCCTGCATGGCCTTGGCCGTCAGGGAGATGATCGGCAGGTCCTCGAACTGCGGCATCTCACGGATGCGCTGGGTCGTCTGGTTGCCGTCCAGCTCGGGCATCATCACGTCCATCAGGACGAGGGAGATGTCCTCGTTGGCCTCCAGCTTCTCGATGCCGGTGTGCCCGTTGTCAGCGTAGAGGACCTCCAGCCCCTGGGCTTCGAGGGCGCTGGTCAGGGCGAACACGTTGCGCACGTCGTCGTCGACGATCAGCACCCGCTGACCGGCGAGCACGGCGCGCCGTTCGGGGTCGGTGCGGGCCTCCACGGTCTCCTGGGAGCTCTCGGCCGACTCCGTCTCGGCGGGTTCGGGCGCCTTGAGCACCTGCACCATGGGCAGCGGTTCGACCGTCTCCCCGGAGTCGGTCAGGGCCGCCACGACGGCGTCGAAGTCCTCGTCGGGCAGATTGAGGTCATCGTCGGACAGGTCCGGCAGGGAGTCGTACTCGATCCGGCTCGGCTCGATCGCGGGCACCGGCTCCAGGGCGGTGAGCTCGTCCGCGTTCTCCCCGGCGTCGTCGGGCAGGCGGACCGGGAGCAGCAGGGTGAAGGTCGACCCCTGGTTGGCCACGCTCTGGACCCGGATCTCGCCGCCGAGCAGGCGGGCGAAGTTCCGGCTGATGGACAGGCCCAGGCCCGTGCCGCCGAAGCGCCGCGAGGTGCCGCCGTCACCCTGGTGGAAGGCCTCGAAGATCACCTGGAGCTTGTCCTCCGCGATCCCGATGCCGGTGTCGGCCACGGTGAACGCGATGACCTCCTCGTTCTCCACGAACATGTCGAGGTCGGTGTCCTCCAGCGCCCAGGCGGGCTCGATCAGCAGCCGCACCTCGCCCTGCGGGGTGAACTTGACCGCGTTGGAGAGCAGGTTGCGCAGGATCTGCTGGAGGCGCTGCTCGTCGGTCCACAGCGTCTCCGGGATGTCCGGTGACACGTCCACCGCGAACGCCAGCCCCTGCTCGCCGGTGACCGGCCGGAAGGTGGCCTCCACGTAGTCGACGAGCTGGGCGATGGACACCTCGCTGGGCTGCACCTCGGCGCGGCCCGCCTCCACCTTGGACAGGTCGAGGATCTCGTCGATGAGCAGCAGCAGGTCGCTGCCGGCCTTGTGGATGGTCTGCGCGAACTCCACCTGCTTCGCGGACAGGTTCTGCTCGGCGTTGTCCGCGAGCAGGCGGGCCAGGATCAGCAGGCTGTTCAGCGGCGTGCGCAGCTCGTGGGACATGTTGGCCAGGAACTCGGACTTGTACTTGGACGAGACCTGGAGCTGGTGGGCGCGCTCCTCCAACGCGTTCCGGGAGCGCTGGATCTGCTGGTTCTGGAGCTCGATCGCCCGGTTCTGGTTGGCCAGCTGGGTGGCCTTCTGCCGCAGTTCCGCGTTCTTGCCGCGCAGCTCCTCCTGCTGGCGCTGGAGCTCGTTGGAGCGTTCGCGCAGCTGGCTGGTGAGCTGCTGGGACTGTTCGAGCAGGTGCTCGGTGCGGTTGTTGGCCAGGATGGTGTTGATAGTGGTGCCGAGCAGGGCCACCAGCTGGCGCAGGAAGTTCTTGTGGATCTCCCGGAACTCGTCGTAGGACGCGAACTCGATCACGCCGAGCGAGCGCCCCTCGGTGACGATGGGGAGGATGTACAGGTGGCGCGGCTGCGCCCCGCCCAGTCCGGACTCGACCATCACGTAGCCGGGCGGGATGTGGGACACGTGCTGTTCGACCTGCTGGGACAGGGCCTCTCCGGCCAGCCCCACGCCCTTGCGGATGCGCTGGCGCCCCTCGGGCGGGTCGAAGCCGAACCCGGCGTAGAGGCGGAAGACGCCCTCGTTGTCCTGGTCCTCGGGCAGGTAGCAGGCGCCGTGCTGGGCGTGGATGAGCGGCGTCACCTCGGTCATGATCAGGCGCGCGAGCTCGTTGAGGTCGCGGTGGCCCTGGATGTGACCGGAGATGCGGGCCAGGTTGGACTTGAGCCAGTCGGCGTCGGCCTGGTCCGCGGTGGTCTCGCGCAGGTTGGACACCATCAGGTTGATGTTGGACTTGAGCTGTTCCATCTCCCCGCGGGTGTCGACCTGGATGTTCCGGGTCAGGTCGCCCTTAGCGACGGCGTTGGCGACCTCCGCGATCGCGCGGACCTGCGTGGTGAGGTTGCCCGCCAGGCCGTTCACGCTGTCGGTCAGCTGCTTCCAGGTCCCGGTGACGCCCTCGACCTTGGCCTGGCCGCCGAGCTGGCCCTGGCTGCCCACCTCGTGCGCCACGCGGGTGACCTCGGTGGCGAAGGCCGACAGCTGGTCGACCATGGTGTTCACCGTCGTCTTCACCTCAAGGATCTCTCCCTGGGCGTTGACGTCGATCTTCTTGGTGAGGTCACCGGCGGCGACGGCGGTCGTGACCTCGGAGATGTTGCGCACCTGGGTGGTCAGGTTGTGCGACATCGAGTTCACGTTCTCGGTGAGGTCGTTCCAGATGCCGGAGACGCCCTTGACGCTGGCGCGGCCGCCCAGCTTGCCCTCGGTACCCACCTCGCGGGCCACGCGGGTCACCTCGTCGGCGAACGCGGACAGCTGGTCCACCATCACGTTGATGGTGTCCTTCAGCTCCAGCATCTCGCCCTTGGCGTTCACGGTGACCTTCTTGGTCAGGTCTCCGGCGGCGACCGCCCGCGTGACCATGGAGATCTGCCGCACCTGGTACGTCAGGTTGTTGGCCATGGAGTTCACGTTGTCCGTGAGGTCCTTCCAGACCCCGGACACGTCGCGCACGTGGGCCTGACCGGCCAGCTTGCCCTCGGTACCCACTTCACGGGCCACCCTGGTGACCTCGTCCGCGAACGTCGACAACTGGTCCACCATCTTGTTGATGGTGTCCTTCATGTCGAGCATCTCGCCCTGGGCGTCGACCGTGATCTTCTTGCTGAGGTCGCCCTTGGCGACCGCCGTCGTCACCTGGGAGATGTTGCGGACCTGGTAGGTGAGGCTGTTGGCCATCGAGTTGACGTTGTCGGTCAGGTCCTTCCAGATGCCCGACACGCCCTTGACGTTGGCGCGGCCGCCCAGCTTGCCCTCGGTACCGACCTCACGGGCCACCCTGGTGACCTCGTCGGCCAGGGAGTCGAGCTGGTCGACCATGGTGTTCACGGTGTTCTTGAGGGCCAGCATCTCGCCCTGGACGTCCACCTCGACCTTGCGGGTCAGGTCGCCCCGGGCCACCGCCGTGGTCACCTTGGAGATGTCGCGGACCTGGTTGGTCAGGTTGTCCGCCATGGAGTTCACGTTGTCCGTGAGGTTCTTCCAGATGCCCTGGACCCCGCGGACGTTGGCGCGACCGCCGAGCTTGCCCTCCGTGCCGACCTCGCGGGCGACGCGGGTGACCTCGTCCGCGAACGTGGAGAGCTGGTCCACCATCGTGTTGAAGGTGTCCTTCAGCTCCAGCATCTCGCCCTGGACGTCGATGGTGATCTTCTTGCTGAGGTCACCGCGGGCGACGGCGGTCGTGACGGTGGAGATGTCACGGACCTGGAGGGTGAGGCGGGAGGCCATCTGGTTGACCGACTCGGTCACCTCGCGCCAGGCACCGGAGACGTCCTCGACGCGTGCGCTGCCGCCCAGCTTGCCCTCGGTGCCCACCTCGCGGGCGACCCGGGTGACCTCCTCGGTGAAGCCGCTCATCTGGTCGGCCATCCGGTTCACGGTGTTGGCCAGGCGCAGGAGGTCTCCCTTGAGCTCGCCCCGGCGGCCCTCGGTGGAGGCCCTGCGGTTCAGCTCGCCCTCGGCCACCGAGTCCAGGACCCTGGCGACGTCGGTGACGGGTTCCGCGACCTCGTCGAGGAGGATGTTGAGGGCTCTGGCGCTGTTGCCCCACGCTCCCCGTGCCGGGTGGACGTTGACCCGCTCGTTGAGTCGGCCCTCGTCGCGCACGACGTCACCGACCCGTTGGAGTTCGGTGCTGAGCTGCTCGCTGTGGTCGATCACCTCGTTGAACACGGAGGTGATCTCGCGGAGTTTGCCGCTGCCCCGCGACCTGAGCCGGACACTGAAGTCGCCGTCACGCATCCGGTACAGGGCACTCAGGATCTCGTCGAGCTGGTCGTCGGCCAGTCCCGTGACCGCCTCGGGCATGAACCCCTCCTCAATCCCGCACGTCTTCTCGGCCACCGACCGCGCACGGCCCACGGTGAAAGGGTCCCGCGCGAATCGCACGCACGGGACTCGGGGGTGGCACGTGCCTCACGCGCACCCCTGGTGACATCCCGTCACGCTATCGTCGCGGAATACCACCCGAAAGAAGCGGATGTGTCGTCTTACACTAACTGCCTGAGCCAAAGCGCACAGGAGTGTTGGCCATGTTGCCCTTTCGCTCGTGGCTGACCGACCCCGGGTCCCGCCCGTACACACCGTTCCCGTGAGGGGTCACGGAAGGTTCGGGGTGGTTCGGGGTTCCCCGGGAGGACGGCACGCGTATCGTGGCAGTGGCCACCCCTCCCACACCCGCGCCCAGTGACGAAGGACACCGACGGCTTGGCAGCACAAGACGCGTTGAAGGTCGCACGACGAGAGTTCCCGCCTGCCCCCGAGACCGCGGCGGCGGCCCGGGAGTTCGTGCACGACACCCTGCTCAGCTGGGGCGTGCCCGATCCCTTCGACGACATCATCCTGCTGGTGAGCGAGCTGGTCACCAACGCCGTCATCCACGCGGACTCGGCGCTGGAGGTGGCGGTGCGCCGCGCGGAGGGTTCGACCGAGGTGATGGTCACCGACTCCGCGCCCGAGCGCGCCGTCCCGCAGGCGGGGCCGCTCGCCGTGGACACCTCGCCCTCCACCGGCGACGAGCGCAGCGGCGGTCTGGGGCTGGCCCTGGCGTCGGCCATCGCGTCCAGCTGGGGCGTGAGCTACGGGCGCAACGACAAGGCCGTGTGGTTCCGGATCGAGGACCGGCCGGGTGACCACCCGTCGTTGGAGTCCCCGCCGGTGCGCCGGGGTCCGTCCCGCCCGGTGCGGCCGCCCGCGTGGTCCGCGCTGGACTCGGCCCTGGGCTCCCGGCTCTCCCTGCCGCAGCTGCTCGAACGCACCGTGGAGTACTCGACCACCGCGCTGAGCGGGGACGCCGCGTACATAGCGCTGGCGACCTCCGACGAGACCATGTGGGAGGTGCGCTCGGCGGTGGGGCTCACCGGCGGCGCTCCCTGGCGACCGCTGCGGGTGCGCTCCGAGGAGATCTTCCCGTCGGCGGCGCCCGAGCCCGGTCCGGTGATCAACGACGACATGATGATCTCCCGCACCACCCGGGGCGCCCTGGCCAGGGCCGGGATGCGTTCGCTGGTGACGGCGCCGCTGATCGTCGACGGCCGGGTGACCGGTCTGCTCGGCGTGGCCTCCACACGGGCCCGGCACTTCGGTCCGGCGGCGGCCAAGCGGCTCCAGGAGGGCGCGGACCTGATCGCCCTGCCGGTGGAGCGGTCCCGGCTGGCCGAGGTCGAGCTGAGCCGCCGCGCCTCGCTGAGCTTCCTGGCCGAGGCCAGCGACCTGCTCGCGGGCACGCTGGACGAACGGATGACGGGTGCCCTGGCCGCGCAGCTGATCACCTCGCGCCTGGGCCGGTGGTGCGCCATCCACACCATCAACGAGCTCGGGGGCTCCACGCTCACCCACGTGGTGCACGGCGACGAGAACCTCAACGACGTCCTGCGGTCCCTGCTGACCGCGCTGCCCCCGCGCGAGCAGCGCGAGCCCGGCCCGCTGTGGTCGAACAAGGACCTGGTCCAGGAGGGTCTGGACGAGCAGATGACCGGGTCGATCGCGCGCGGTCCGGCGATCAGCATCCCGCTGGTGGCCCACGGTCGCGCGCTCGGCCGGATGACCATCGGCAAGAACGACTCGGACGACTTCACCCGTGAGGAGGCCGACGTCGCGGACGACCTCAGCCGACGGGTGGCGTCCGCGATGGAGAACGCCCGGCTGCACGAGCGGCACACGGCGATGAGCACGGCTCTCCAGCGCAGCCTGCTGCCGCCCAAGGACAAGGAGCCGGTGATCCCCGGTGTGGACCACGCGGTCTACTACCGGCCCTCGGACGAGCGCAGCGAGGTGGGCGGGGACTTCTACGACGTGTTCTCCGCGAGCGGCCGCTGGTGCTTCGCCATCGGTGACGTGTGCGGCACCGGCCCGGAGGCGGCGGCCGTCACCGGGCTGGCCCGGCACACGCTGCGCGCCCTGGCCCGGGAGGGGTTCACCCCGGCGCACATCATGCAGCGGCTGAACCTGGCGATCCTGGACGAGAACACCTCGACCCGGTTCCTGACGATGCTCTACGGGGAGATGACCCCGGCCACCGACGAGGCGGGCGGGATGCGCGTGCGCATGGTGTCCGCCGGGCACCCGCTGCCGCTGCGCCTCAACCAGAAGGGCGAGGTCGAGCCGTTCGGCACCTCCCAGCCGCTGCTGGGCGCCTTCGAGGACGTGGGCTTCAGCACGGAGAGCGTGGACATCCGCCCCGGTGAGGTGGTCCTGGCCGTGACCGACGGCGTCACCGAGCGCCGCAGCGGTTCGGACATGCTCGGTGACGAGGGTCTGATGAAGATCTTCTCCGGAGCCGCGGGCCTCACCGCCCAGGCCGTGATCAGCCGGATCGACCGTGAGCTGGAGGAGTACGCCCCGGGCGGCAACTCCGACGACACCGCGATGCTGGTCCTGCGCTTCCTGTAGCCCGTCCCGGGCCCGCACCGGCCCCGTCCCGTCCGGAACGGGGTCGGTGCGTGACGGGTCAGAGCCAGCCCATGTCCTGGGCGGTGCGGATGGCGGCCATGCGGTTGTCGGCGCCGGTCTTGCCGATGGCGTTGGACAGGTAGTTGCGGACCGTGCCCTCGGTGAGGTGCAGGGTCCCGGCGATGCGGGCGACGGTGGCGCCGTCGGCGGCGGCGCGCAGCACCTCGGCCTCGCGGTCGGTGAGCGGGCTCTCCCCGCCGACCATCGCGGCGGCGGCCAGTTCGGTGTCGATGTAGCGGCCGCCCTCGTGGACCCTGCGGATGGCCCCGGCGAGCTGTTCGACGGGGGCGTCCTTGGCCAGGAAGCCCCGGGCCCCGGAGGTGAGGGCGCGGCGCAGGTATCCGGGGCGGCCGAAGCTGGTGAGGATGACGACCCCGCAGTCGGGGGCGCGCCGCTTGAGTTCGGCGGCGGCCTCCAGCCCGGTGGCGCCGGGCATCTCGATGTCCAGGACGGCGACGGCGGCCCCGTGTTCGAGGACGGTGTCCACCACCTGGTCGCCGCGGCCCACCTCGGCGACGACCTCCAGGTCGTCCTCCAGTCCGAGGAGCGCGGCGATCGCTCCGCGCACCAGGTGTTCGTCGTCGGCGAGCACGAGCTTGATCACGGGTGGGGCCTTCCCTGTCGTACCGGGTTCCGGAGGCGGGCGCGGGGTATCGTTTCGGACATTGTGGTGCATAAGTCCCTGTCTTCGCGGGGACCGCACATCGGGACACACCGCCGACCAGGGCCGGAGCCAACTCGAAACCACGCTGTATCGGGCTCTCACCCTGTTCTAACCCACGCCCCCCAAGATGAAGCAAGTCAGTACATCGTCCCGTCCGCTGGAGGATGAGTTGCACCCGAACGACCCGAGTGAAGGTCCGGAGACCGGTGCTGGAGCCGAGCACGGCGACGCCGAGCACGGTCGCACCGGGTCCGGTGCCACGGACCAGCCCGAGACCGGCGGGACGTCCTTCGAGGACTCCCTTCCCAAGGACGACGGCGTGACCGGTCAGGAGGCGCCGGGCGAGCCGGCCCCCGGCCCGTCCGCGCCCCGCCTCTCCGCGCCCGAGGGCCCCGAGCCCGGCTGGGCGACCGGACCCAACGACACGGACCGGGCCTCCTACGTCTTCCCCGGCCCCGAAGGCCACCCGGGTACCGCTCCCGGTACCGCCCCGGAGGGCCCCCGGCCCGCCGACGGCCCCGAGCGGCCCGGCGGCTTCGGAGCTCCGCAGAGTCCGGGTGCGGCGGGGCACCCGGCTCCCGGGGCACCGCCCCAGGGCCCGCCCACCGCGGCCTTCATGGCCGGAGGTCACGGCGGCCCGCAGGGACCCGGCGGCTTCGGCGGCGCGTACCCGCGCGGACCGCAGCAGCCCGGCCCGTTCGGACCGCCGCAGTACCAGCAGTTCGGCCCGGGGCCCTTCCCCGGCCAGCCGCAGCAGGCCCAGCGCAAGCGCGGCACCGGCCGGATCGTGGCCGTGGCGGCGGCGACCGCCCTGGTCACCAGCCTCATCGTGGGACCGGCCGCCGCTCTGGGCACCGCCTACCTGATGCCCGGCGGGGCGAGCTCCCCGATCAGTTCGCTCACCGGCGAGCAGGGGTCCACCGCCACCGAGGGCGCCGTCGGTGACGTCGCGGACCAGGTCCTGCCCAGCGTGGTCTCCATCCAGACCAGCGCGGGCGGCGGCAGCGGGGTGATCATCTCCTCGGACGGCCAGATCCTGACCAACGCGCACGTCGTGGAGGCCGCCGGTGACGGCCCCCTGCTCGTGCGGTTCAACGACGGCACCTCGGCGGAGGCGGAGCTGCTCGGGGCCGACCCGGTCTCCGACATCGCCGTGGTCAAGGCCAAGGACCGCACCGACCTGACCCCGGCCAAGCTCGGTGACTCCGACCAGGTCGGCGTCGGCGGAGACGTGGTGGCGATCGGTTCGCCGCTCGGCCTGTCCGGCACCGTGACCACGGGTGTGGTGAGCGCGCTCAACCGTCCGGTGAACACCGGCGCCACCGAGAGCGGCGGCAGTCAGACCGCGACGGTGATCAACGCGATCCAGACCGACGCCGCGATCAACCCCGGCAACTCCGGCGGTCCGCTGGTGAACATGTCCGGTGAGGTGATCGGCGTCAACACCGCCATCGCCGGGCTGTCCCAGGAGAGCGGTTCGGTGGGTCTGGGGTTCGCCATCCCCATCAACCAGGTCCGGCCGATCACCGAGCAGCTGATCGAGACCGGCAGCGCCAGCTACCCGGCCATCCAGGCCACCATCGCGCCCAGCCCGGTCGGCGGAGCGCAGATCATGGAACTGACCGAGGGCGGGGCCGCCGAGAAGGCGGGCCTGAAGGTCGAGGACGTGGTCGTGTCCGTCAACGGTGAGGCCGTGTCCTCACCGGACCAGCTGATCGCCCAGATCCGTGCCCTCCGGCCCGGCGACGAGGCCACCCTGGGCGTGCTGCCCGGTGGCAGTGGCTCGGAGCAGGAGGTCAAGGTGACGCTGGGCGAGCAGAGCGCGGCGTCGGCCGAGGAGGAGGCCTCGGAGATCGAGGAGGACTGACGGGGGCGTCTTCCTTCCCTTTCTCCGATCCCAGGACGGGGGCGGGCTGGCCGCGGGGGCCAGCCCGCCCCCGTCCGCTGTGCGCGGGTCGTTGGTCCCGAACCGACACTCCGCACGCGGCGATGGTGACTTGACACACAAAGGCGGACACGGAGAGTATTCATCCCTGCGCCTTGTGCTACGTCGCCGGTCGCCTCGGCGTCACCGGAAGGTCGGCGGCGGTCCATACCGGTGGACCACACTCGTGGCAGCCACACCGGACCAGAGCACGGCCCAGCCGCTCGACGCCTCCAGGAGAACCGGTATGTCCACGTCCTTCGCACCGAAGTCCCCCACCGTTCCCCGGTCTCCGGAGAAGGGCCGCGGGAGGCGCCGCGTCCGGGTCCTCATCGGTACCGACACCTACCCGCCGGACGTGAACGGCGCCGCCTACTTCACCGCCCGGCTCGCCCACGGCCTGGCCGGGCGCGGAGCCGAGGTGCACGTCCTGGGCCCCTCGCCCACCGGCCGCCCCTACGTGACCGAGCGGGACGGGGTGGTGGAGCACCGGCTGCGGTCCATGCCGTCGCTGGCGCACGAGAGCGTGCGGCTGGCACTGCCACCCGGGGTGCGCGGGCACCTGAACCGGCTCCTGGACCGGTTGCGCCCCGACACCGTGCACATCCAGAACCACTTCCTGGTCGGCCGGATGCTCACCCACGCCGCGCGCGCCCACGGCATCCCGGTGGTGGCCACCAACCACTTCATGCCCGAGAACCTCTTCGACCCCATGCGGATACCCGAGCCCCTGCGTCCGTACGCGGCCCGGCTGGCCTGGTGGGACCTGGGCCGCGTGCTGTCCAGGGTCGAGCACGTGACCACGCCGACCCCGGCCGCCGCCGGACTCCTGACGGACCAGGGGTTCGCCCGGCCCGTGGAGCCGGTCTCCTGCGGCATCGACCTGGCGCGCTTCCAGCCGCTGCCCGAAAGGGCCCGTACGACCGAGCGGCGACGCCTGCGTGAGCGGTTCGGAGTCCCCGACCTCACGTCGATGCTGTTCGTGGGCCGCCTGGACGAGGAGAAGAACGCCGACGAGCTGGTCAGGGCCGTCCGGCTCCTGCCCGGTGTCCAGCTGCTGCTGGCCGGGCACGGCGCGCACCGGGCCAGGCTGGAGGAGCTCGCCCGCGCGGAGGGGGTGACCGACCGGGTGGTCTTCCTCGGGTTCGTCGCCCACGAGGACCTGCCGGACGTGTACCGGTGCGCGGACGTGTTCACCATCGCGGGCACCGCCGAGCTCCAGAGCATCGCCACACTGGAGGCCATGGCCAGCGGTCTGCCCGTGGTGGCCGCCGACGCGATGGCCCTGCCCCACCTGGTGGAGGAGGGCCGCAACGGCTACCTGTACCGGCCGGGCCGCCCCGCCGAGCTGGCGGAGCGGCTGCGTCTGGTGGTGGAGGACGAGGCCACGCGGGCGCGGATGGGCGGGCACAGCAGGCTGATGGCGTCCCGGCACCGCCTGGAGGACTCGCTGGAGCGCTTCGAGCGGATCTACCGGGACGCGACGGCCGGCACCCGCCCCTGGTGAGGGCGGGTACCGACCGGCCGACGACCTAGCCGGGTGGCGGCCCCTGCGGACCGGACGGCGGACCGGGTGGCCCGGAGGGAGGACCAGGCGTTCCAGGTGGCGGGCCCGACGGTCCGTGGTGCGGAGCGGACCGGCCGGGTGGTGGCCCCTGCGGGCCGGGTGGCGGACCGGACGGGGGTCCGAATGACGGACCGGATGGTCCCGCGGGCGGAGGCCCCTGCCTCCCGGGCGACGGCGGAGATCCCGGAGGAGCGGCCGGTGGTCCCTGCGGTGCGGGCGGCGGACCGTCCTGCGGAGGCTGGTGGAGCGGCAGCTGGAGGCCGATCACCATGCCGCCGCCCTCGCGGTTGCGGGCGAACACCTGGCCGCCGTGCGTCTGCGCGATCTCCTGGACCATGGACAGTCCCAGCCCGGAGCCGGGCAGACCACGCGCGACCGTCGCCCGGAAGAAGCGCTCGAAGAGGTGCCCGATCTCGGCCGGGTCCACCCCCGGGCCCCGGTCCAGGACCTCCACCACGCCCCGGCGGACCCGGATGACGATCGGCTCCCTCCCGTCGGGGTCGAACTTGGCGGAGTTCTCCACCGGGTTGGCCAGGGCCCGCTCCAGCGAACCGGGACGGCCCCACACCACGCTGTCGTCGGCGTCCACCAGGATCTCCCGGCCGGTGCGCCGCCGGCTACGCGCCGCCACCCGGTCCGCGACCCCGGCGAGCGCCACCGCGCTCGGCGTCTCGTCCTCGTGGTTACCGGTGGCCAGCCCGACCAGTTCGTTGACCAGTCCGGTGAGCTCGCGGGTCTCCCCCTGGAGGTCGTCGATGAGCCGCTGCCTGCCCTCCGGGCTCAGCCGGTCCACCCGGCCCAGCACCTGGACGTTGGTGTGCAGGCTGGTGAGCGGGGTCCGCAGCTCGTGCGCGGCGTCCTGGACGAGGCGGCGCTGTTCGTCCTTGGACCGGGCCAGGCGGGCCAGCATCGCGTTGAACGCGCTGCTCAGCCGCCCCACCTCGTCGTTGCCCGGCTCCTCCGGGGCGCCGACCCCGCCGACGGCGTCGGCCTGGTCCCCGTTGCCGTTCCGGTTCGGGGTGACCGGGTCCAGGCGCCCGGTGGAACTGACGTACTCCGCCGCGTTGGTCAGCCGGACGAGGCGGCCGGTGATGCGGTGGCCGACCAGCCAGCCCACCGAGGCCGCGCACAGGGCGACCAGCAGCCCCACCCACAGGATCTGGACGGCCAGGCGCCCGATCATCTGCTCCACCGGCGACAGCCGTTGCAGGAGCTGGATCGCCCCGTGCCCCTCCCCCAGGGACACGGTGCCCACCCGGTACTCCTGGCCCTGGACCAGGGTCTCGCGGGTGTCCACCACCCCGGCGTCGTCGGCCCGCGCCACCTCCAGGTCCTCGGCGGTGGGGTGGAAGGAGGCGAGTTCGTGCCGGTTGGCGAGCAGCTGAGCCCAGGTGCCGTCCGGAGTGAGGATCTGCGCGTCCAGGCTGCCCGGTGCCAGGAAGGTGAAGGTGCTGCCGTCCGGGGCGTCCTGGTTGTTCCGCGCGGAGATCTCCAGCTGCCGGGACAGGTTCTGCACGGCCTCGTTGAACTCGCTCTCGGCGTCGGCCCGGATGAGCGCGGCGGCGGTGCTGTAGGCCAGGGTGCCGACCAGGGCGATGGTGACCGCCGCGACCAGGGCGAACAGCACGGCGAACCGGGTGCCCAGGCGCCACTCACCGGGGTGCAGGACCACGCTGCCGCGCGTGGCGCCGGAGGCTGCGGGGCCGGGGCCGGGGGCTCCGGTGGGATCCGTCGTGGGAGCGGTCACCGGCCTCACCCCTGGGGACGCAGCGTGTACCCGACGCCCCGGACCGTCTGGATCAGCGGTGGACCGCCGTCCTCCAGCTTGCGGCGCAGGTAGCTGATGTAGACCGCGAGGTTCTTGGACTCGGGGCCGAAGTCGTAGCCCCAGATGCGGTCGTAGATGGTGGCGTGGTCCAGCACGATCCCGGCGTTGCGCATGAGGAGTTCGAGCAGGTCGAACTCGGTCTTGGACAGCTCGATCTCCCGCTCGCCCCGCCACACCCGGCGGGCCCGGCCGTCCAGCCTCAGCTCGCCCACCCGCAGCGGCGCGTCCCCGTCGAACTCCTCCGGCACCGGCGCTGCCCGGCGCAGCAGGGCGCGCAGCCGCGCCAGGAGTTCGTCCAGCTCGAAGGGCTTGGCGAGGTAGTCGTCGGCACCGGCGTCCAGCCCCGCCACCCGCTCCGGGGTCTCCACCCTCGCGGTGAGCATGAGGATCGGGGTGCGGTCGTGTTCCGCGCGCAGTACCCGGGCCACGCCGAGTCCGTCGACCCCGGGCATCATCACGTCGAGGACGAGCAGGTCCACGGGGTCGGCGTGGACGGCGGCCAGGGCCTGGACGCCGTCCGCCGCCGTCCGCACCGTGTACCCCTCCAGTTGGAGGGCGCGTTCCAGGGACTCCCTGATGGCCCGGTCATCGTCGGCGATCAGGACGGTGGCGGTGCTTTCCATGGGGCCCATGCTCTCCCACCTTGGTGAGAGGTCGGTAAGAGGCGGGCCGGAGGGATACGAGACCGGTGGCTCAGGCGTCGGGGTCGAGGGTCCGGGTACGGCTGAGCCCGGCGGCGCGGCCCTTGCCCGCCACCACCAGCGCCATCTTGCGGGAGGCCTCGTCGAGCATCTCCTCACCGAGCATCACGGCGCCGCGCCGGTCCACGGTGGTGGCGTGCGCGTAGGCGTCCAGGATCAGTTCGGCGTGGTCGTAGTCCTGCTGGGAGGGGGCGTAGGCCTCGTTGGCCGCCTCCACCTGGAGCGGGTGCAGGACCCACTTGCCGTCGAACCCGAGCGCGGCGGTGCGCCCGGCCGCCCGGCGGAGGGCGTCGACGTCGCGGATCTGGAGGTAGGGGCCGTCGATGGCCTGGAGCCCGTGGGCGCGCGCCGCCACGAGGATGCGCATGAGCACGTGGTGGTAGGCGTCGCCGGTGTCGTAGCCGGGCGGCTGCTCCCCCACCACCAGGCTCTTCATGTTGACGGAGGCCATGAAGTCGGCCGGTCCGTAGACCAGCGTCTCCAGACGGGGTGAGGCGGCGGCGATCCGGTCCACCTCGACCAGGCCCCTGGCGTCCTCGATCTGCGCCTCGATCCCGATCCGGCCGACCGGCAGGTCGGAGGCGCGTTCGATCTGGGTGAGGAGGGTGTCCAGCCAGTGGACGTCCCGGGCCCCGGTGACCTTGGGCAGGACCAGGGTGTCGAGGTGGGCTCCGGCGCCCTCGACCACGGCGATGACGTCGCGGTAGGCCCATGGGGTGGAGACGTCGTTGACGCGCACCGACCGGACCCGGCCCTCCCAGCCGCCGTCGTTGAGCGCCCGGACCACGGTGGCGCGGGCGGCCTCCTTCTCCAGCGGCGCCACGGCGTCCTCCAGGTCGAGGAAGAAGGCGTCCGTGTCCAGTCCCCGGGCCTTCTCCACGAACCGGGGGTTGGACCCCGGGACCGCGAGTACCGACCGCCGTGACCTGAGTTCGCCCATCGTCGTCCGCTCCCCTGCCGTGTGTGTCCACTCGTGTTGGCTGCGCGGCTCATCATCGCACCGGCCGCGGACGCCGCACGAGGGCGCGCCCCCGTCGCTGCGTAGAGTGTGAGCCGGGACGGGGGTCCGTACCGCCGTCCGTGGCCACGCAGGGGAACACGGGAGTGCACATGTCCGCGACGCTTCGCCCGACCAGCGCCCACTGGGGCAGCTACCAGGTCGAGGTCCACGACGACCGGGTGGTCGGGGTACGCGCCAACCCGGAGGACCCGGAGGCGTCTCCCGTCATCGGCAACACCCCCGCCGCCCAGCACCACCGCACCCGGGTGGCCCGCCCGGCGGTGCGCCGCCGGTGGCTGGAACACGGCCCCGGCCCGGATCCGCGCCGGGGCGACCCGGAGGACGCCTACGTGGAGGTGGAGTGGTCCACCGTGCTGGACCTGCTCGCCAAGGAGCTGGACCGGGTGCGCACGGAGCACGGCAACGAGGCGATCTACGGGGGTTCCTACGGCTGGGGCAGCGCGGGCCGCGTCCACCACGCGCAGAGCCAGCTGCACCGGTTCCTGAACACCGTCGGCGGGTACACGCGGTCGGTGAACACCTACAGCCACGCCGCCCTGGAGGTGCTGTTCCCCCATCTGATCGGCACGAGGGACGCCAACCGCCTGTTCAGCCGGGTGCCGTCCTGGGAACGCATCCGGGAGCACACCGAGCTGCTGGTGAGCTTCGGCGGGCTGCGGGTCTCCAACACGTGGACGACCTCGGGCGGTCGGGCCGCCCAGACCGCCGGGGCGGCGATGCGGGCGGCCTCGGACGCCGGGGTGGAGTTCGTGTCGGTGTCCCCGTTGCGCGACGACACCGACGCCGGGGTGAAGTCGGCGTGGGTCTCGCTGCGCCCGGGGACGGACACCGCCGTGATGCTGGCCCTCATGCACGTGCTGTTCCGCGAGGGGCTGGCCGACACCGCCTTCCTGGACCGCCACACGGTGGGCGCCGACCGGCTGCGCGCCTACGTCCTGGGTGAGCGGGACGAGCACGGGAACCCGGGCGGGGTGGAGCGCTCCCCCGAGTGGGCCGAGCGGGTGAGCGGGGTGCCCGCCGCCGACCTGCGCGCCCTGGCCCGGCGGATGGCCGAGAAGCGCACCCTGGTGAACGTGGG
Source organism: Nocardiopsis sp. iso_238 (assembly GCF_056173325.1). Taxonomy (NCBI): domain Bacteria; kingdom Bacillati; phylum Actinomycetota; class Actinomycetes; order Streptosporangiales; family Nocardiopsidaceae; genus Nocardiopsis; species Nocardiopsis sp. iso_238. The sequence goes on from NZ_CM149668.1 coordinate 5,378,180, forward strand.
CTGGTCGCTCCAGCGGGCGCGGTACGGCGAGCAGCCGCTGTGGGCGGGGTTCGCGCTGGCCTGTGCCCTGGGCCAGGTGGGGCTGCCCGGGGCGGGGTTCGCGTCCGGGTACGGCTCCATGGGCAACTACGGGGGCGGGGCCACCCCGCTGGGGCTGCCGCGCATGCCGCAGGGGAACAACGCGGTGCGCTCGTCCATCCCGGTCGCGCTGGTCTCCGACATGCTGCTGCGTCCAGGGCAGACCTACGACTTCAACGGCGAGAGCCGTGTCTTCCCGGACATCAGACTCGTGTACTGGGCGGGCGGCAACCCCTTCCACCACCACCAGGACCTGGCCCGGCTGACCACGGCCTTCGGCCGTCCGGAGACCGTGGTGGTGCACGAGACGCACTGGACGGCCACCGCGCGGCACGCCGACATCGTGATCCCCTCGACCACCGTGCTGGAGCGGAACGACATGGCGGCCAGCCAGGGCGACCTGGCGCTGCGTGCGATGCCCCGCGTGGTCCCGCCGCACGGGCAGGCGCGCGACGAGTACGACACCTACGCCGACCTGGCCGAACGCCTGGGCGTGCGGGAGGAGTTCACCGAGGGCCGGACCAGCGGCGAGTGGACGCGGGTGGTCTACGAGCGGTGGCGGGCGCTGCTGGCCCGCCGCGACCTGGAGGTCCCCGGCTTCGACGAGTTCTGGGAGCGGGGCCGGATCGACATGCCCGCCCGGGTCCAGGACGAGACCCACCTGGGCGAGTTCCGTGCGGATCCCGAGGGCAACGCGTTGCGGACCCCGAGCGGGCGGATCGAGCTGTACTCGGAGACCATCGCGTCCTTCGGCTACGAGGACTGCCCCGGGCTCCCGGTCTGGCTGCCCGGTCCCGCGGTGACCGGGCAGGACGGCTCGGAGGACGGGCCGGGCGGACGACACCGTGCCGTCGGCGGTGACGAACGGCCGCTGGTGCTGGTCGCCAACCAGCCCGCCACCCGTCTGCACAGCCAGCAGGACATGGGCGGGTACAGCGCGTCCCGGAAGGTCCACGGCCGCGACCCGCTGCGCATGCACCCCGACGACGCCGAGCGGGCCGGGGTCCGCGACGGCGACGTGGTGCGGGTGTCCGCCGCGCGGGGGTCGTGCCTCGCCGGGCTCGTGGTGAGCGACGCCCTGCGGCCGGGGGTGGTCCAGCTCTCGACCGGTGCCTGGTACGACCCGTCGGGCGCCGACGTCACCTGCGTGCACGGCAACCCGAACGCCCTCACCGAGGACGTGGGCACCTCGTCCCTGTCCCAGGGCTGCACCGGCCAGTTGGTGCGGGTGCGGGTGGAGCCGTACGCGGGCACCCCGCCGAGGGTCCGCGCGTTCGACCCCCCGGTGGGTGTGGAGCCGTTCGAGGGCTGACCGGGTCGGTCAGCGGCGGATCAGGCGGTTCACCCCGGCGGGCAGGATGAGCCCGACCAGCCCCAGGAACGCGTAGCCGACCTGGCCGGGGGCGAGCATGCCCAGGATCGCTCCGGTGTTGGCGGTGGGGGCGCGCAGGAACTCACCCATGCGCGGGTGGGCGCGTGGCACGGCGTTGCCCGTGGTGAGCAGGGTGAGCACGGCCAGTCCGGTGAGGGAGGTCCACACCAGGGTGGCGGTGTCGGCCGCCGTGACCCAGCCGAGGAACAGCTCCACCGCCCGCACCGCGTAGCCGGGGGTCCCCTCTGGCGCGGTTTCCGGCACCGCCCCGGCCCCGAGGACGAGCAGCGCGGCGACGGCCACCACGATGCCCCCGGTCCCGGCCAGGCCGATCCGGCGGGCCAGGTCGCGGGCGTTGTCGGCCAGCTCCTCCTGGGAGGGATAGCGGCGCCAGCTCCGGCCCCGTGATCGGGCCTCGCCCATGGCGTTGGCCCGTCGCCAGCGGAGGAACCGCAGCGCGTCGGCCAGGGCTCCCGGGCCCTGTTTGGCGGCCATGGTGGCGGTGGCGAGCTCGTGCGCGATCGTGGTGAGCGTGGTGGCGAGGGTGACCGGCAGGTTCACCCAGGACAGCGCGATCCGACGGAAGAGCGGGGCGATGTCGGCGGGGACGCGCACCCGCAGGGCCACCGACCTGCCGTGCGCCCAGCGGCGCAGCCCCGGCAGCGGGGTCCGGCCGGGCAGCGGGGGCGTGGTCTCGGCCGCCGTGGCGATCACCCGGTAGTCCATGGCCACCGCGAACAGCAGGGCGAGCAGCAGCAGCCACGGGGTGAGCGCGCCGCCGCCGAACAGCGTGTGCACGAGGGTGGAGAAGCCGTCGAGGCGGGCCCCGGCCGCCCGGGCGTTGACGTCCAGGTGGTCCAGGAACACCAGCGAGGTGGCCAGGACCGGAAGCAGCCACAGCCAGCCCCCGTACCGGCGACCGACGATCGCCAGGCCGAGGGCGGCGCCGATCAGGCCGGTGGCGACGGCGTGCCCGGAGTACGGTTCGGGCGCGGTCCCGCTCACCAGCCCGGTGGCGGGGTCCATCAGGGGCGCGGAGATCCCCACGAACAGCCGTTCGGCAAGCTGGAACCCGGCGCCGGAGGCCGCTCCGAGCAGCAGGAAGTCCACGGCGGACAGGCGGCGCACGCGGCGGCGGGCCAGCAGCACCAGAACCAGCAGCGGGACGAGTTTGCCGACCTCCTCCACGGTGACCGCCACGTAGGTCTGGCTGAGCACGCCGTCGACGTCCCACCCGAGAGCCCCGCTGATCAGTGAGGACAGCAGGGCCAGCGGCCAGAGCAGGAGGGCGCCGAGCGCGGTCACCCGCAGGAGCGCCGCGAAGGAGACGGTCCGGGAGCGCGCCAGCAGCGCCAGCTGGAACAGCAGCAGGTAGGCGAGGAACAGGGCGGGCGGGGCCGCGCCCAGGGCCGGGACCGCGAGGGGGGCGACCAGCAGGACGCCGAGCATGAGCCAGCCCCAGGTGCCGCGCAGGGCGCGCAGGGACCGGACTGTTCCCGGTCTGCGCTCGCGGGCGCGTTCGGCCCCGCGGGCGAGCCGTTCGGCCAGGTCGGGGCCGGGGGCACGGGGGGCGCGCGCATGCCGGGCGCCGGGTTCGACGCAGTTGTAGTGCTGCGCGGCGCGGAGCAGGTCCGGCCGGTTGGCGTCCAGGGCCCTGGTCGCGAAGTCGGCGCGCACCCGGGGGATGTCCGGGCCGACGATCTCGCGGACGAAGTCCACGGGTCCCGAGGCGACGGTGAGTTCGCTGGCGGAGACCAGGACGGCGGCCGAGAAGTCCTCGACGCACACGAGGAAGTCGGTCGGGGTGGGCCCCCATCCCCGGATGAGGTCGATGAGGGTGTCGGTGTCGAGGGGGACCTCGGTCACCGGGTCGTAGGAGTACTCCGCGCGGGTGCGGCAGACCAGGAGCCGGTCGACGCCCAGGGCCCGTCCGGCCTCGACGACGCCCCGGATGAGGTTGCGGTCGCGCGGCACCACGAACGGGGTGGTGACCTTGCCCCTGGCCTGGATCCACTGGTGGGAGAACTCGGTGGGGCCGGCACAGACGCGCAGCACGAGGTCGCGCGCGAGCATCGCCTGTTCTTCCATGGACATCCTCGTGCCGGGGGGCTGGGTGCGTGGGTCGGGCGTGCCCTGTGGGAGGCGCGGCCCCGCATGAGCATAACGGCGAGGGGGTCCCGTGGAACATGTGAGTTCGCGGCGATCGTTCGGTTGCCGGACGTGGTCAGGTGAAAGGACGGGTCATGGCCACCGTGTCCGTTTTCGGCGGTTCTCCGGAACGCCCGGTGGCGGTTCTGGAGGGGCGCGGTCCGGCGCCGAAGGCGTCGCCGCACAGCTGCACGAAGTGGCGCAGCACCGGCAGGGACAGCGCCCACCCGGTGATCGCCCAGCCCAGGTGCAGGTGCTCCATGGCCCGCGCCAGGGCGGCGACACCGCTCCACCGCACCCCCTCCGCGTTCTCGTAGGTGAGCCGGTACAGCACCTCGGGGTGCTCGGCGGCCGGGCGCAGGGTCAGGGCGGTCGGTCCGCGCGCGGCCAGCCAGGCGCCCACGTCCCGGCATGGGCCGCAGTCGGCCGCGACGTACAGGGTGCCCCGCGCCCGTCCCGCCCACGGCCGCCAACGCGGCAGCCACGCCCGCACACCCGCGCGGTAGACCTCCCAGTCCGCCCCGAAGGACGCGCGCAGCTGCCCGCCCTCGTGCCAGGAGGCGAACCCGGCGCCGTAGGCCACGGCGACGGGGACGCCCACCAGCAGCGGTGGATGGAGCAGGCCCAGGACCAGGTAGAGGAGCACGATGGTGAGCTGCATCGGGTTGCGCACGTACGCGTAGGGGCCGCTGGTCACCAGACGCGAGGGCGGGTCGTAGGGCAGCGGGGTCCCGCCGCCCACCGTCGCGAACTCCCGTGCCGCCGCCAGGCCGGGCAGGCAGATCAGGGCGAGCACCTGCGCGCCCGCGGTCAGGGCCTCCGGGGAGGTAGTCCAACTCCAGGACGGCCCGACCGGGGCGGTGGCCAGCACGTACACCGGCAGGACCACCATCAGGCCGAGGGCGAGCACCGCCTGCGCCCACATCCGGGCGTGGACCAGCTGGCCGCGCCGGGTCCAGAAGGCCAGCAGCAGCGCGGGGATCAGGCAGAGGACGGCGCCCAGGAACTCACCGAGCAGCCACAGCGGACCGAGCACCACCACGGGTTCGGCCAGCGGCATGAGGATGAGGTCCAGCCACACGAGCACGGCGGTGACCAGCGGGACGGGCAGGAAGCGGAGCATCAGGGCGGGCAGCGCGCCCCACAGCAGCACCCAGGCGAGCAGCAGGTCCACCGGAACGCCCTGCCACACCGCGCCCTGGGCGTGGAAGGACCACCAGCCCGTCCGCTGCGCGACCAGGTTCAGCGGCAGCAGGGTGAGCAGGGCCCAGCCGGAGGCGACGACCATCGCCGCGATCTCCCGCTGCCCGGGGGCCCGCCACAGGCACAGCGCCGCGACCGCGAGCACCGGCAGGAGGAGGCCCGTACCCCGGACCGCCAGGGCGGGGAGTTCGGGCGTCATCGGGACCCACCTCCCGCGAGCGCCCGGGCCTCCGCCTGGAAGGTCCGCGCGAGGTAGTCGGCGGCCAGGTCCGTGACGTGGGACTGCACCGGACCGAAGTACCAGGAGGGGTCGTAGGTGCGGGTGTACTCGATCTCCCAGGTCAGCCGCGTCCCGTCGGGTTCGCCCCGCCAGGTGGCCACCGCTCGTTCCATCTCCATCCAGTTGGCGAAGGCGGTGTCCTCGGTGACGGCGAAGACCACCCGGCCGCCGTCGGCGCGCACCTCGCTCTCCACGACCTCCAGCCGCAGGTGGCGCGGGGTGGGCTCGGCGCCGAGGGCCAGGGTCCGGCGCGGGGTGAAGTGGACGACCCGGGTGTCGCCCTCCTCCAGCCCGGAGCCGACGGCCTCGACCGGCTCGGGGAAGGGGACGGCGCTCAGCAGGAAGGCGTCCGGGGCGGCGTACGCGGGCGGCGCCGCGAGAGCGTCGGCCACGTCGGCGGAGTCCGCGGTGACCAGGACCGACCCCGTTCCGGCGTCCTCCCTCGGAAGCAGGGAGAACCCGGCGACCCCCTCCAGGGCCAGGGCGAACAGGAGCGGGACGGCCAGCAGGGCGTGGGGGTGGCTCCGCCTGGGCCGCCGGAGCGCGTCGACCACCCAGGCGACCAGGGCGACCACGCCGTAGATCAGCGGGGCCGAGATGAGCAGGCAGACCATGCCCTCCCCGAGCATCGGTCCGGCCACCAGCAGGCAGACCGTGGTGACGGCCATGGCGACGCGGACGGCGCCGCGCGCCCGGACGCAGAGGACCACGAACAGGGCCAGCAGGGCGGGCAGCCCGACGTAGAACAGGGCGGTCTGGTCCAGGCCGCCGAACCTGGTCACCCGGACGGCGAGCAGGGCGGTGAAGGCCGCGAGGACGATCCCGGCGAGGATCCACCGGGCCGCCGTGGGTCTGGCCCGGGGCGAGGGACGGTCCGGTTCGAGGGATGGCTGCGTCACGGTGGGGGCTCCTCGGCTGTCGCTGACTTGACGACATGATTAAAGCACACGGTTTAATCACTCGATTAAACCGTATGATGAATCCCGACCCGAGGGAGGACCATGGCCAGGACCGGCGGCGGGAGCCGCAAGAACAGCGCCGAGACCAGGGAGCGCCTGATCACGGCGGCCAGCGAGGTACTGCGCGAGGAGGGGTACGCCGGGGCCTCGGCCCGGGCCATCGCCACCCGCGCGGAGGCCAACTCGGCGCTGGTCTTCTACCACTTCGGCGGCGTCGACCAGCTGCTGCTCGCGGCGCTCGACCGCTCCAGCGCCGAGCGCATGACCCTCTACCGGGAGCTCGCCGCGCAGGCCCGCACCCTGGAGGAGCTCGTGGAGGTGGCCACCCGCATCTACCGGACCGACCTGGAGCGCGGCCACATCGCTGAGTTCTCCGAGCTGGTCGCGGCGGCGGTCACCAAGCCCGAGCTGCGCGCGGAGATCAACGAGCGCTCCCAGCCGTGGATCGACTTCATCGCCGACGAGTGGGATCGTGTGCTCGGGGGGTCGCCCCTGGGACGGCTGCTGCCCGCGCAGGAGGTCGCGTACGCGGCGATCACCTTCTACCTGGGCGTGAACCTGTTCTCCGTGCTCGACGAGGACCGCAGCCGCACCGAGGGCGTGTTCGACCTGGCCGGGAGGCTCGCGCCACGCGCCAAGCTGCTCACACTGCGCCTGCCCCGCCGCGGGACCCCCGACAAGAGCAACCCGTGAAGGAGAGCACCGTGAACGTGGAGATCAGCGAGGGGATCGTCTTCCCCGACACCGCCGACGGGGAGCGCTGGGTCGCCGGAGCCGTGGTCGTCGACGAACGCGGCCACGCCTTCGCCCAGCGCAGGTCGGCCACCCGCAAGGTGTTCCCGCACTGCTGGGACATCGTCGGCGGGCACGTGGAGGACGGCGAGACCATGCTCCAGGCGCTGGCCCGCGAGATCCGCGAGGAGACCGGCTGGACCCTGTCGGCCGTGGTCGCGGAGCTGTACCGGCTGGACTGGGACCCGGGCGACGGGGTGACCCGCCGCGAGGTGGACTACCTGGTCCGGGTGGACGGCGACCTGTCCGCCCCCGTGCTGGAGGCCGACAAGCACACCGAGTACATGTGGGTCGACGACTCGAAGCTGCACCTGTTGCGCGACGCCCGCGACCCCGGCGACTACTTCATCACCGACATCGTCAGGCTCGGCCTGGAGGCCGCCCGGTCCTGACCTCCGCGACCGCGAGGGGCAGCGCGTCCAACAGGTCCGAGGCGCTGATCGGCGCGCCCTCACGGGCCAGGACCGCCGCCCGCCCGTGCAGGTAGGCGGCGCACATCGCGGCGTCCTGCCCGGACAGGCCCGAGGCCAGCAGCGCCCCGGCCACGCCCGACAGCACGTCACCCGAGCCCGCGGTGGCCAGCAGCGGGGTGCCCGTGGGGTTGACCACGGTCCGCTCCCCCGGGTGGGCGATCACCGTCGTGGACCCCTTGAGCAGGACCGTCGACCGGTACAGCTTCGCGGCGCGGGTGACCTGCGCCAGCCGGTGCGCCTCGATCTCGGCGCGGTCGGTGTCCGGCAGCAGCCGGGACAGCTCCCCCGCGTGCGGGGTGAGCAGCGTGGGCGCGCCCCTCCGGTGCACCAGTTCGGTGAGGGGGACGCTGCTCGCCACCAGGGTGAGCGCGTCGGCGTCCAGCAGCACCGGGACGTCGCTCTCCAGAAGGGCGCGCAGCTCGTCCGCGTTGGCCGGGTGGGTGCCGCGACCGGGCCCGACCACCACCGCCGAGACCCGCCCCGGACCGAGGTCGGTGCTGCTCCTCGGGTCCATGTGCAGGCCCACGACCTCGGGCCACCGCGCGATCACCTGGGAGAGGACGTCCTCGCCGCCGCCGTAGCGGACCATGCCCACCCCGGTGCGGAGCGCGCCGCCGACACACAGGACGGCGGCGCCCCGGTACTGGTCGGAACCGGCCCGGACGGCGAGCACGCCCCGGCGGTACTTGTCGTCCTCGGCGGCGGGGACGGGCAGGAGTCGGGCGATGTCCACAGCCTGTGGACGGACGAGACCGGCCTCGGGCAGCTCCGGTTCCAGCCCGATGTCCACGAGGCTGACCCTCCCGGCCCGCACCGCTCCCGGGTCGACGAACAGCCCCGGTTTGTACGTGCCGAAGGTGACCGTGGCGTCCGCGCGCACCGCCTCCCCGGCGACCTCGCCGGTGTCGGCGTCCACCCCGCTCGGCAGGTCCACCGCGACGACGGGTGCGGACGAGTCCGAGGCCAGGACGGCGAGCGAGGCATAGGGTTCACGGAGTCCGCCGTGCCCGCCGATCCCGACCAGGCCGTCCACGACGAGGTCGGTGTCCAGGAGCGCGGACTCCGCCTCGGCGGTGATCAGCGCGCGAGGTGCACCACCCTCCCCACCAGCCCCGAAATTCCTTGTGGCCTCAGGCGCCCCGGAGGCCACGGCCGGGCCGTTGTCGATGACCCGACCGCCCGCCGCCAGCAGCGCGGCCATCCCCTCGGGGTGGACCCGCCTGCCCGCCAGGACCGCCCGCACGAACGCGCCGCGCGACGCCAGGCTCGCTCCCGCGAAGAGGGCGTCGCCCCCGTTGTCGCCGCCGCCGACCAGCAGCGTCACGCGGGCGCCGTGGACGCGGGGGAGCATGCGGGCGCAGTGGACGGCCAGGCCCATGGCGGCCCGGCGCATCAGCGCGCCTTCGGGCAGTCGGGCCATGAGCGCCTGCTCGGCCTCCCGGACGACGCTGACGACGTGGGCGGAGCGCATGGGTCACACCTTTCGAGGGGCGGTGCCTCCATCGTGGCGCACGCCCCGGAACGCACCCACACCGCCACGCACACGAGCCACACCAATCCCGAAGCCAGCGGCGTTCCCCCGCGCCCCGACGCACATCGCCACCCCAGCCCCCTTCCGCACCCCAAGAAGGAACATGCGCACCACCACACAGGAGGCATCGCCCCCCTCGCCTGCCACCCAGCGCGCCCCGCTGGTAACACCCGCCCCAGCACGCACACGAGCTGCGAGCCCCAACGGCACGACCACGCATCCAGGCACATCGCCGCTCGGCACCCCTTCGCACCTCAAGAGGGCACGTGCGCACCACCACGCACACAAGCCCAGCACACCCCAGGCACCTCCCCCCCTGAGGACGCTCCACCTCAGCAGGCACACGAACCACACCAGCCCCGAGACACCAGCGCTCCCTCGCACCCCGACGCACATCGCCACCCCAGCCCCCCTTCCGCACCCCAAGAAGGAACATGCGCACCACCACGCAGAGAGGCCCCAGACGCACCCCGGTACCCCTCCCCCGACGCGACCCGCTGAGGACGCTCCACCTCAGCAGATACACGAGCCTCACCAGCCCCAAAGGCACCGCCGCCCCGACGCACATCGCCGCTCGGCACCCCTCCGCACCTCCAGAGGGCACGTGCGCACCACCACGCACACAAGCGCAGCACACCCCGGGCACCTCCCCCTGAGGACGCTCCACCTCAGCAGCCACACGAACCACACCAGCCCCGAGACACCAGCTCTCCCTCGCACCCCGACGCACATCGCCACCCCAGCCCCCTCCGCACCTCCAGAGGGAACATGCGCACCACCACGCACAGAGGCCCCAGACGCACCCCGGATACCCCCTGCCCCGACACGATCCTTGAGGACGCTCCGCCTCGGCACACGTACCAGCCACCGCCGCGCCTGGAGCCACCGCCACCCTTGGGCACCCCGCGGGGACGCGCACCTACTTCGAACGAGCGCGCACGGCACACGGGGCGCCCCTCCCGGAGCACTCCGTCCCGGACCGAAGGGAGCGTGTCCGCGCCGCGCCACGGGCACCGGGCGGGGCGACGATCTCGGACGGGGACGCGCCCGGAGCAGTGCGGACACCGAGAGTGATACTGGACTACTTTTTGATGTGACCGCAGGTGGCAGGGGCAGGAGCCACCCGATTCCCACGGGAGGAAGCACCCATGGCACCCGGCTACCGCCGCTTCACCAAGTCCACCGGCCAGCCGTTGAAGCCACGGGAGTGGCACCGGATCGGCTTCGACCTGCGCGACGGCCAACCGCCGACCGATCCGGCGGAGCTGGTGGGATCCACCGAGCCCTCTGGCGCGCTGTACGACCTCGCCGTGGGGGTCACGCTCACCAACATCACCCCGGGCCGGGAGGTCCAGTTGCGCGCGGTCGAGTTCGCGCCGGACGGCTCCCTCGGGCGGGAGCTGCCGGTGGAGGTCACCACCCACGCAGTGGGGCACGGGGGTTTCACCTACGCCTGGAAGGACCGGTTGGAGCCGGGCCACCGCGTCGAGATGTGGGCCGCGCAGTTCGGGGAGGCCGACGCGCACCTGGTCTCCGCCGAGGCCGTCGTCTTCCTCTGGCCCCTCTAGCCACTTGGGCCACGAAAGGGACTTGTTGCTCAGAAATCACTTTCTACACATATAGCCCGTTGTCACGGAATCGACACGTAGAGAAGTCCTCGCAGGGGACAATGGGTGCATGCCTCGACCAAGCAAATATGTGTCCAGGTCCGATCTGGGCTGGGGTGCCTCCCCCGCCGAACGGTCCAACCCCCGCTCCGGTCTCGTCATCCACTACGACAGCAGCGACCAGAACCTCGCTGACAAGAACCACTCCTCCTGCGTCACCTACTGGCGCAACACCCGCAACTTCCACACCGGTCCCTCCCGGGGTTGGGCGGACATCGGGTACTGCGCCGACGAGGAGACGCAGATCCTCACCGAGGACGGCTGGCGGTCCTTCCGCGACCTCCGCACGGGCGACGCGGTCCTCACCCTCGACCACGAGACCGGCACCTCCCGCTGGCAGCCGGTCCAGGCCGTCAACGTCTTCCCGGCCACCGAGCGCACACTCATCCGCATGGAGGGGCGTTCACACTCCTCCCTGACCACCCCCCAGCACCGCTGGCCCGTTGAGCGGTTCCACCGCTCAACGGGTACGGAACGCCAGAAGTCGGCTGACGGACGGTGGGCCGCGACCGGTCGCGCGGAGCGCGGGGACCAGGGCCGTGAGCGGGTGTGGGCGACCACGGAGTCACTGACCCACTGGGACCGCATCCCCCTGTCGGCGCCCTGCGAGAGCCTGCCCGCCGAACCCAAGTGGGAGGACTCCCTCGTCGAGCTGATCGGTTGGTTCTGGACCGAGGGCCACGTCAAGCCGCAGAGCCGGAGCCGCGAACCCAGCTCCGGTGTGGCCGTCCACCAGTCAGCCGAGCGCGACCCGGACAACGTCGCCAGGATCAGGGCCGCCCTCCTCGACCTCTTCGGCCCCCCGTGCGAGCGGTTCCCCCGCACCGGCTCGGCCTCGGACGGAGTTCCCCGCTGGCGTGAGGCCCTCAACCGGGGCCTGGTGGAGTTCCACCTGTCCGCGGACGCGGAACGGGTCCTGCTGGAGCTGGCTCCGAACCGGGTTCCCACCCACGCGTTCCTGTCCTCCCTCACCGGAACGCAGCTCGAACGCTTCATCGAGGTCTCACTTCTGGCGGACGGGCACAACAACAGGACCAACGGCTCACGGGCACTCAGCCAGAAGAACAGGGACGGGGCGGAAGCGTTCCAGTTCGCGGCCATCCTGGCCGGGCATGCCACCTCGCTGACCCGCAGGCCGCCCACCGACGCGACGGACCACGCCATGTGGAAGGTGGAACTGCGTCGCCAGACCCACTTCTCCCCGAAGGCCGCCGCGTCCCGTCGAGGGGCCTTCACCATCAGCGAGGAGACCCACGGCGGGCACGTGTGGTGTCCGACCACCCCGAACGGCACCTGGCTGGCCCGTCGACGGGGCACGGTGTACTTCACCGGGAACTCGTTCATGGCCTGTCCCCACGGGTACGTGCTCGAAGGGCGCGGACTGTACCGGACCCAGGCCGCGCAGCCGGGCGGGAACTCCTCCCACTACTCCTGCACCCTGGCCACCGGCCCCTCCGACCCCATCACCCCCGAACAGATCAACGCGGTCCGCCAGCTGCGGCAGTGGCTCATGGAACCCGACACCTCCATCTCCGGCAAGGTGCTCGGCCACCGCGACTTCATCTCCACGTCCTGCCCCGGCGACAAGGCCTACGCGCTGGTCAAGGACGGCACCTTCGCCAAAGCTCCCGGAAACACTGAAGGAGACGACGACATGCCCTCTCACCGCAGGTTCGAGAAGGAGAAGACCCAGAAGCTGGAGCCCGGCAGCTGGGCGAGCCTGGCCTTCGACAAGCGGCACGACGGCGAGACCGGCGAGTTCTACGCCCTCGTGGGGGTCGAGGAGACCAAGGGCGCCTACTACGACATCTCCGTCGGGGTGACCCTGGAGGGACTCGACTCCGGTGCCGAGGCACAGATCCGGCTCACCGAGTACGAGCCGAACGGGAACGGCGGCTGGAAGGTGGCGCGCAACCGGCCGATCGACAGCCCCGTGCACGTGGGCGGCCGGGCCCACTTCACCTACTCGTGGAAGGGCAACCTGGGCGAGGGGCGCCGGGTACGCGTGCGGGTGGCCCAGTACGGCAAGGTCGAGGCCCAGATCACGTCCGCGACCGCCGACGTCTTCTACTGGAAGCGCTGAACCGGGGGACCCGGCCCCGGGACGGGGCCGGGTACGCGGTGGTGCCCGCCAACGACTACGATGCGTCGTAGTTTGTTGTGGTCCGCTGACATGGGCGGACGTGCGGAGCGGAGGCGGCGTGGTCGACTGGCTGACCATGACCATTCAGATGGTGTCGTTGGCGATGGCCGTGTGGTGTCTCGTCTCCACCTTCCGCGACCAGCCGATGCTCGTCCCCCACCTGGTGGGCATGGGCGTGCTGTGGCTGCTCGTGCTCGGGCAGGTCGGCGCGATCACCGTGGCGATGGTCGGCGGCGAGCGCCCCGGTGAGACGGTCATGCTCGTCTCCTACCTTGCGACCGTCGCGCTGTTGCCGCCCGCCTGCGCCGTGTGGGGGTTCATGGAGCGCAGCAAGTGGGGTCCGGCCGTGATCGCCTTCGCCTGCCTGATCCTCCCCGTGCTCATGGTCCGGGTCGAGCAGATGTGGAGTCCCGTTGTCTGAGGCATCCGTCGACCGCACCCTGCGCACCGGCCCCGGCCGACTGCTGGTCGCGGTGTACGCCGTGTTCGCGCTCGCGGCGACCGCGCGCGGCTCCTACCAGCTGGCCACCCGGTTCGACGAGGCCCCGCTGGCGTACGGGCTCTCCGTGCTCGCCGGGGTGATCTACCTGGTCGCGGCGGTGGGCCTGGCCCGAGCCGGACGCACCTCGCGCATGGTCGCGCTGGTGTCGGTGTCCGTGGAGATGATCGGGGTCCTCGTGGTGGGCGCGCTCAGCGTGTTCGCCGCCGGTGCGTTCCCGGACGACACGGTGTGGTCGCACTTCGGCAGCGGGTACCTGTTCATCCCGCTGGTCCTGCCGGCGCTGGGTCTGTGGTGGATCCTGCACGTCCACCGCATGGACCGGGACGCGTAGCCACTCAAACCAGCCCGACCTGTGGCGAAGCCGACGCGCCCGCCCAGGCATGGACCGGCACCCTCGGGGCATGGATGATGCCTATGGAGGCACACACCCGAACGCGCACCCTCAGTCGGACGCACCTCACCCCTGCGGCGGTGGGCGGCCCGACCGTCCTCGCCATCGGCCTGGTCCTGACCCTCTCGGCCTGGGGCGACGCGGTCCCCGATCCCGCCCGGCACCAGATCTTCCTCTCCCTGTGGTTCCTCGGCGCCGTCCTCCTGGCGGCCCGGCTGTTCCTCGACGGCCTGCCCTCCGCCCCGTACCTGCCCCGGAGCGCGGTGACGTTCGCGATCGGCCTGGTGGGCGCCGCCTCCGTGGCCACCATGCCGTGGTCCGACCTCGGCTCGGTGTTCTGGTACCAGCTGTGGTTCTCCGTCCCGCTCCTGACCGGGCTGGCCTACGCGGCCTTCCGCCCCTCCTCGGGCCCCTCTCCGTCCGGCTCCTGACCACCACCGTGCGTCGGGGCGCGGCGACTCTCCGACAGATGCCCCCACTAGGCTGTCGCCATGTCCGATCAGACGCTGTCCCTGCCGGTGGCCGTTTCCGCCGCCTGGCTCCGTGACCACCGCGACGAGGTGGTCCTCGTCGACTCCCGCTGGTACCTCGACGGCCGCTCCGGCCGCGAGGCCCACCTGAACGGCCACATTCCCGGGGCCGTGCACGCCGACGTGGACACCGACCTCGCCGCGCCGTCCAGTGACGAGGGTGGCCGCCACCCCCTTCCGGCCGCCGCCGACTTCGCCCGCACCCTGGGCCGCCTCGGGATCGGCGACCGCTCCTCCGTGGTCGTCTACGACGACGCGAACGGCTCCGTGGCCGCGCGCCTGGTGTGGATGCTGCGGGTGCTGGGCACCCCCGCCGCCTTCCTCGACGGCGGCCTCCAGACCTGGACCGGCGACCTGGAGAAGGGCGAGGTGAGCACCGAGCCGGCGCACCGGACCGCCCTCCCCTGGCCCGCCGACCGCATCGTCGGCACCGAAGCCCTCCAGAAGGAGCTGGCCGACCCCGACCAGCTGCTCCTGGACGCCCGCGTGCACGGCCGCTACACCGGTGAGGCCCCCGCTCCGGTGGACGCCCGCGCCGGTCACATCCCCGGTGCCCGCAGCGCCGAGTGGCCCGCCAACCTGGCCCCGGACGGCCTCCTCGCCGCCCCCGAGGTCCTGCGCGAGCGTTTCGCCGCTCTCGGCGCGGACTCCGCCCGCACGGTCACGGCCTACTGCGGTTCCGGGGTGACCGCCTGCCACGACCTCCTGGCCCTGGAGCACGCCGGGTTCGGCCAGACCCGCCTCTACCCGGGTTCGTGGAGCCGCTGGGGCGGGGACGACTCCCTCCCCCTGGAGACCGGGGACCCACGGTCCTGACGACAGGACCAAGACCGACCACCACGGGGCCCGCGCCTTCCGCGCGGGCCCCGTGGCGTTCCCGGCACGCTGCGTACAGGGCCCCCAGACGGGCCGAAAACCACCTAGGCTGGGAGGGCAACGGTCCGAAAAATCCGGAACGTGCTGGTCCTGCGCACTGCTGACACCCGAGACGAGTTCCCCCCAGCGCCCTCTTTCCCTGACCCGATCCGGCCAGGAGCGGAACCACACCTCCCGCACCGGCGTCACATCGCACGGGACCGCCCGGCCCCGGGAGAACCCCCAAGACGTGCTTCACCGCGAATCGAGGAACACTGGTGATCGAACTCCTCCTGCTACTGATTCTCATCGCCGGGATCGTGATCGCGGTCCTGATATACAAGCAGCGCTCGCAGGCCCAGAAGAAGGACACACCGCCCCCGCCTCCCCAGGACCCCTTCGCCGCCTCCGCCACCACCGACACCGCCGGTGACCCGCGCAACATCAAGGCGGGCGACATGATCGACTGGGGCAACGAGCGGACCTGGATTCGCGGCACCCTCCGCCTCTCCGAGGGCGGTTACGTCTGGTCCGAGCACTTCCTGGAGGTCGAGGGCGGCAAGCGCTGGCTCTCGGTCGAGGAGGACCCGGACGTCGAACTGGCCCTGTGGACCGGCCGCCCGGACCTGACCATGGTCCCCCAGGGCAAGTCCATCGAGCTTGAGGGCGTCACCTACAAGCTTGAGGAGAAGGGCTCCGGCTCCTACCGCTCCGAGGGCACCACCGGCCTCAAGGCCGAGGGTGGCATGGACTACGCCGACTACGAGTCCGAGGACGGCCAGCTGCTCGCCTTCGAGCGGTTCGATCACGGCAGCTGGGAAGTCAGCACCGGAACCAAGGTCGCCCCCGGTACCTTCACGATCTTCCCCGGGAGCTGACACCCACATGCGCGCGAGCATCAGCGCCGCCTTCGTCGACACCAAGGCCGACGACCTGGTCTGGACCCTGAACCACCCGTTGGTCGAACCCCTCGCCACCCGCACCGTCACGGTGTCGGGCAGAGAGATCGAGCTACGGGTGCTCGGCGCCTCACACCAGGTGGTCCTGCGCCCCGGTTCCGACGGCGGCGAGCTGGTGGAGACGGTCGCCTGTCTGCCGGGTTCCTCCGGCGGGCTACCCGGCAACGCCGAGCACCCCCTGCCTGGGGTGGGCGACTACCGCTTCGACTCGGTCGTCGAGTCGTTGTCTCGCGCGGAACTCACCCGCCGGGTGGCGGAGGTGCACGACGTCGCCTCCGACTCGCCCGGCGGGCTCCTCGTCGCCTTTCCCGGTGATCCACTCGCGATCACCGCGCTGCACCTGACCTCCGGCAGCGGGGCGTCCCTGCGCTGGCGTACCTGGCACGCCTACCCGCAAAGCGACGAGCTGGTGACGACGACCACAACCCTGACCCCCTAAGAGGAGGCCGACATGGCCACGACCACGACCAGGGGAGCCCGTGCTCCCAGACACAAGCTCGCCGCGATCGGCGGGGCGACCGCCCTGCTGATCCTCCTCTCTGCCTGTTCCAGCGGCGGCAACAACGCCGACTGCGAGCCGAAGGACGACCCCAGCGCGAGCACGACGAGCTCCACCAGCTCGACCAGCACCGGGACCTCGAACACGGCGTCCGGACCCACGCCCAGCCCCTCCCCGACCGACGACTGCTCCAACGGCCGCAGCGGCGGAGGTGGCGGGTTCTTCTTCTTCGGCGGCTTCGGCGGCGGAGGCAACAACAACTCCAACAGCGGCGGTAGCGGAAGCGACAACCGCGGCGGAGGCTCGGGCTTCGGCAAGTAGTCCGCGCGTTCGGGGGGTCGGGCTGGGCACCCAGCCCGACCCCCCGACGCCCTCCGCACACCCTCGTGTCCCTTCCTGAGAAAGCAGTACCTTGAGCGAGACCACGGCCCACGCACGGCCCCGACTCCCGGTGCCGCCGCGCGCGGCCCGGTTCTTCGTTCTGCTGGCGGTGTTCATCTGCGCCGCCTGCGGCCTGGTGTACGAGCTGGCCCTCGTCGCCATCGGCAGCTACCTGCTCGGTGACACCATCACCCAGGCCTCCGTGGTCCTGTCCGTGATGGTGTTCGCCATGGGTGTGGGTTCGCTGCTCTCCAAGCGGTACCAGTCCCGGCCGGCGCTGTCGTTCGCCGTGGTGGAGGGGCTGCTGTCCCTCGTCGGCGGCCTGTCGGTCCTGTTGCTGTACGGGTCCTTCGCCTGGCTGTCGGCCTCCGCCTACCAGCCCACCCTGGTGCTCCTGGCGTTCGTGATCGGCACGCTGATCGGTATCGAGATCCCGCTGCTGATGACGCTGATCCAGCGCATCCGCAAGCAGGAGGCCTCCGAGGCGGTGGCGGACCTGTTCGCCGCCGACTACGTGGGCGGTCTGATCGGTGGTCTGGCCTTCCCGTTCCTGCTGCTCCCGCTGCTGGGGCTGCCCAAGGGAGCCCTGATGGTCGGTGTGCTGAACGCGGTGATCGGCGTGGCCGTGGTGCTGTGGCTGTTCCGCACGGACCTGACCCGGCTGGCCTACGTGGGACTGACCGTCGGGCTGACGTTCATCGTGGCGGTGCTGGGCCTGGCCTACTACTTCGCGGAGAACTTCGAGGTGGACGCGCGCCAGGCCATGTACCGCGACCCGATCGCGCACGCGGAGCGCAGCGAGTACCAGGAGATCGTGCTCACGCAGTCCCTGGACGGCCGTGACGTGCGGATGTTCCTCAACGGCGACCTCCAGTTCTCCACCCTGGACGAGTACCGGTACCACGAGTCGTTGATCCACCCGGCGATGGACGGGCCCCGCGAGGACGTCCTGGTGCTCGGGGGCGGGGACGGCCTGGCCATCCGCGAGCTGCTGCGCTACGACGACGTCGAGTCGGTGACCCTGGTGGACCTCGACCCGGCCGTGATCGAGCTGGCCTCCACGGAGCCCGTGATCCGCGACCTCAACGACGACTCCTTCCAGGACCCGCGCGTGGAGGTGGTCAACGCGGACGCCTTCCAGTGGCTGCGCGACAACCGGGACTACTTCGACGTGGTGATCGCGGACCTGCCCGACGGCACGGACGTGGGTACCTCGAAGCTGTACACGATCGAGTTCTACGCCCTGTTGGAGCAGGCCCTGGATCCGGGGGGCCGGGTGGTCGTGCAGGCCGGTTCGCCGTTCTTCGCCCCGGACGCCTACTGGAGCGTGGGGCACTCGTTGGAGGAGGCCGGGCTCGCGGTCACCCCGTACAACGTGGACGTGCCGACCTTCGGGAACTGGGGCTTCTACCTGGGGGTGTCCGGTTCCGATCCGGGCGGCGCTCCGGAGCTGACCCTGGCGGAGGACGCCCCCGAGCTGCGCTTCCTGGACCAGGACCTGCTGAGCGCGGCGCTGGTCTTCCCCATCGACCGCCGGGAGGGTGACGTGGAGTCCTCGACGATGATGCACCCGAGGATCATCGGCTACCACCAGGACCGTCAGGCCTGGCGCGGCTACTGATCGAGGGTACGGAGGGCACGGGGCGAGAACCCCCGGAGAAGCTCCCTCCGACACGTCCACAAACTTGCACCGGCCGCTGTAGACATGCGCACCGCACCCTGCTATGTTTTCTGTCGTAGCCACTGAGACACACGGCTGGACCACCGGATACGCCGGTGGAGAGCAGGTCGGCTCGACGGTGTGCACGTGCTTCAGGACACCGGGAGCCGGTAGGACCGCAGTACGGAAGTCGAGCAGTACCGCAGTACCGGTCACCCGCTCGCACAGGGGAGACCGCAGCAGAGGGAAGGACGCGGTAGGGCTCGACCGGCGCACGGTTGTTCAGCGCCGGGAGCCGGTAGGACCGCAGTGCCGAAGTACAGCAGTACCCGCAGTAACGCAGTACCGGTCTCTCGCTCACACAGGGGAGACCGCAGCAGAGGGAAGGACGCGGTAGGGCTCGACCGGCGCACGGTTGTACGGCGCCGGGAGCCGGTAGGACCGCAGTCGAAAGCAGTGCACGAAGTGAGAACGAGAGGAGTAGATGCCATCAGGATCGCCTGGGCGAGAGACAGTTCCGCTCGGGTACCGCAGGCCCCGGTTCGGAAGAAGGTGGTCCACGGTCACACAACCGCGATCCCCGCGATCCCGACCCAGCTTGACGTCGGGTGGCGGAAGACCGGCAGTCGCCGGTAGGTGGTATTGAACTCTCGGGCCCCAGCGCCGTACGGCGCTGGGGCCCTCGACGTGCGTTCAGGAGAAGAAGGACACGCACTTGCCCCGTCCCGAGACCGGCCACCGGTTCGACGATGACGACTACCCCGCCTACACCGTGGGCGCCGCAGCGGAGATGATCGGCGTGACGCCGGCCTTCCTGCGCACCCTCGGCCAGGCCAAACTGATCGAGCCCCTGCGCTCGGACGGCGGACACCGCCGCTACTCCCGGTACCAACTCAAGATCGCCGCCCGCGCCCGCGAACTCGTCGACCAGGGGACGCCGGTCGAGTCCGCCTGCCGCATCATCATCCTTGAGGACCAGCTGGAGGAGGCCCTGCGCATCAACGAGGAGCTGCGCGCCGCCGACCCGCCCAGCTGAGTGCGCCCGTCTTCCGCCGGTGTCCCGCGCAGGCCTCGCCCGTCAGGGCCGAGGCCATTCGTTTCCACGGGCAGGGGGCGGTGGGACGCGACGCACCGACGGCTCCTCGCACCGGTGACCGCACGCGTTCGGCGCCCGTACCGGGGGTACGGGCGCCGTTCACGTCTGACACCGCGCGACCTGGAACCTTGGGCCAGTGGGCGGCCACGCGGTGGGTCCTGGGGAGGTGGGGCGGACCGCGCGAGGGGTCCGGTCACCTTCGTCGACCCCCCTGCGGCCCGATCTCCATCCTCGCCCGCGCCGGGTGGGCGGCACACACGCCACGCCGCCCGCATCGCCCCACATGACAACCCTTGGCACAGACTTACCGATCCTTGCCGGAAAGGCCTGGTTTCCGGCCTGGTGTGCGTGAGTGCCCGGATCCAGCACCGGTCGTCCTTCGCCCGGCCCCGTACCCCGCCCGTGCCCGGCTCCCGCTCCGCCGCCCGACTCCCTGGTCAGCTGTCGAAGCCCATCCCCACGGAGTCCAGACCGCGCAGCCACAGGTTGCGCCGTCCCCCGTTGCGGTCGGCGGCGGCGGTGGCCCTCAGCGTGAGCTCGATGCCCAGCGACCGGACCGGCTCGGGCGGGAACGGGAGCGGCTTCTCCCGGACCATCCGCAGCCGTGTGCGCTCGGTGTCCAGCCCGTCGAGCCGGTCCAGCACCACCTGCGCGCCGAACCGGGTGGCGCCCACGCCCAGGCCGGTGTACCCGGCGGCGTAGGCGAGCCGGCCTCCGTGGGCCTCACCGAAGAACACCGAGAAGCGGCTGCACGTGTCGATCACCCCTCCCCACGTGTGACCGAACCGGATGCCGCGCAGCTGCGGGAAGGTCTCCAGGAAGTGCTCGGCCAGCTTCTGGAAGGTCTCCGGCCGCTGGTCGTACTCGGGCCGCACCTTCCCGGAGTGGTTGACCACGTCGTAGCCGCCCCACAGGACGCGGTTGTCGGCGGTGAGCCGGTAGTAGTGGAAGAGGTTGGCGGAGTCGGAGACCCCCTGGCGGCCCTTCCACCCGATCGACGCCATCTGCTCGTCGGTCAGGGGTTCGGTCATGAGCGCGTAGTCGTAGACCGGCGCGAGGTAGTGCCGCAGACGGCGCAGCGGGCCGGGGAACGCCCCGCCGCCCCAGGCCGCCTTGGGCGCGTGCAGGCTCCCCGACCGCGTCTCCAGGCGCAGCCCGGCGGGCACCGAGCCGATGGCGCGTACGGGACTGTTCTCGAAGAACCGCACTCCCAGCTCCTCGCAGGCGGCGCGCAGCCCCCACGCGAGCTTGGCCGGGTGGAGCATCGCCACCCCGTCCGGGTCGTGGAGGGCGCCCAGGTAGGTGGGTGAGTCGATGTGCCGCCGCGTCTCCTCCGCGTCCCACACGTGCGCGGTGCCGCCGTGGGCCCGTACGGCCTCCGCGGCCTCCTCGAACCCCTCGGCCTGCCAGGGCGCGGTGGCCACGAGGGTCTCCCCGGTGCGCTCGAACTCGCAGTCGATGCCGTACCGCCGGACGGTCTCCTCGATGGCGTCGAGGTTGGCCATGCCCTGGCGTTCGAGCTCGTCGATCTCCTCGGGCCAGCGCTCGGCGCCGTTCTCGTGGCCGTGGGTCAGACTGGCCGCGCAGAACCCGCCGTTGCGCCCCGAGGCCGCCCAGCCGGTGGTGCGGGCCTCCACCACGACCACGTCGCGGTCCGGGTCGCGCTCCTTGGCGATCAGCGCCGTCCACAGTCCGCCGTATCCGGCGCCGACGACGGCCAGGTCGGTGTGCACGTCCCCGACCAGTGTCGGGGCGGTTTCGGGGACCTCGTGCCCGGGGACGTCCGGGTCCAGCCAGAAGACCCGGGCACGGGCGCCCTCCAGGGCCCGTGCCGCTGCGTCGCGCGTGGTGTCGGCCAAGGATCTCACTCGTCTCTCGTCGTTCGACCGGCCCGCCGGGGTTCGGCGGCCGGTCCCTCCAGCTTGGGGGGCGCGGGGTCGGTCGGCGGCGCGGCGGTGGTCGTGTCAGGGGCCGATGTAGCTCATGACGTGCTTGACCCGGGTGTACTCCTCGAACGAGTACGCGGACAGGTCCTTGCCGTAGCCGGAGTGCTTGAACCCGCCGTGCGGCATCTCCGCCGTGATCGGGATGTGGGTGTTGATCCACACGCAGCCGAAGTCGAGGCGGCGCGAGACCCGCAGCGCGCGGGCGTGGTCGCGGGTCCACACGCTGGAGGCCAGGCCGTACTCCACCGCGTTGGCCCAGTTCACCGCGGTGTCCTCGTCGGTGAAGCGCTGGACGGTGAGCACGGGGCCGAAGATCTCGTCGGTGACCAGTTCGTCGCCCTGGCGCAGCCCGGAGACGACCGTGGGCGCGTGGAAGAACCCCCGCTCACCCACCCGGGAGCCACCGGTGAGGATCTCGGCGTGGTCGGGGGTGCGCGCCAGGAAGCCGGTGACCCGGGCCAGCTGGTCGGCGTTGTTGAGCGGGCCGTAGGCGGCGTCGGCGTGGTCCGGCCCGGCGGTGACGGTGCCGCGCGCCTGTTCGGTGAGGGCGGCGGCGAGGTCGTCGTGGATGCCGGGGGCGGCGAGGATGCGGGTGGCGGCGGTGCAGTCCTGGCCCGCGTTGAAGAACCCGGCCTCCGCGATGCCCTCAGCGGCCCGTTCGACGTCGGCGTCGTCGAAGACGATCACGGGTGCCTTGCCGCCGAGTTCGAGGTGCAGGCGCTTGAGGTCGCGCGAACCGGCCTGCGCGACCTCCATCCCGGCCCGGGTGGAGCCGGTGAGGGAGATCAGCGCGGGGATCGGGTGGTCCACGAGGGCGCGGCCGGTGTCGCGGTCGCCGCAGACCACGTTGAACACCCCGGCAGGCAGGAACTCGGCGGCGATCTCCGCGAGCAGCAGCGTGGAGACCGGGGTGGTGTCCGAGGGCTTAAGCACGATCGTGTTCCCGGCCGCCAGGGCCGGGCCGATCTTCCAGGCCGCCATGGCCATCGGGTAGTTCCACGGGGTGATCTGGCCGACCACGCCGAGGGGTTCACGGCGGACCCAGGAGGTGTGGTCGCGCAGGTACTCGCCCGCGGCGCGGCCCTCCAGGTTGCGGGTGGCTCCGGCGAAGAACCGCAGGGCGTCCAGGACCTGGCCGATCTCCTCGGTCCGGGTGAGGCCCACGGGTTTGCCGCAGTTGCGGACCTCGGCGGCGACGAGGTCGTCGGCGCGGGCCTCGACGGCGTCCGCGAACCGGTTGAGCGCGATCTGCCGTTCGGCCGGGGTCCAGTCGCGCCAGCCGTCCTCGAAGGCGCGGTGCGCGGCCCGGAAGGCGGCGTCGACGTCCTCGGGGCCGGAGACCGGAGCGGTGGCGAAGACCCGTCCCGTGGCGGGGTCGACGAGTTCGCCGCGGCGGCCCTCGACGGTGTCGGCGTACGCGCCGTTCACGAAGTTGCGCAGGTGTTCGGTTTCGGGCCCTTGGGTCACGGCGGCTTCCCTGGGTTCGGGCGCAGCGGGCGCGCGGGTGTGTGTGGCCTGTGACCCGACACTGCCATCACCGTTGGGCGACTTCAAGCCTTACCAAGGGATTCCGTTGTGAAGTTTGGGCGGCTCGACGGAATACTTGACAGAGGCTGGCCTGGGGCGACTGTTTCTATTGAGTGGGGCACTCAGGATGGAGTGCTCACCGCGGGGCCGGACATGATCACCTTCGCCCAGGGGTCGACCGGCGGGTACGTGCCGCTGGGCGGGCTGAGCGCGCGGGACACGGTGTTGGAGCCCTTCCCGGTGGAGGGGTCCCGATCACCGTGAGCGTGGGCCGTTGAGCGGGACGTCGGCGGCGTCGACCGGGAGTGGCCACAGCTGGACACGGGCACAGGACGTTCTCCGCCGAGTTCGGGGTGTCACCGTGGGCAGGACAGTGGGTGAGTCCACAGACCCATCCCCCTCGGAGGCTCCAGACATGTACCCCCAGGCCGAAGCACTCACCTTCCGCAAGTCCTCTCACAGCAACACCGCGGGAGAGTGTGTGGAGGTCGCCCACTTCCGGAGGTCCACTCACAGCGGCTCCGGTGACGACCGCATCGAGGTCGCGGACCTGCCCTGCGGTGCCGCCGTCCGCGACACGAGGCACCGCGAGCACGGACACCTCGCCTTCCCCTCCCCTGAGTGGACGGCGTTCCTGCGTCTCACCTGACCCGGGCGACGGACCAGGGAACCTCCGCCCCCGCGAAGGTTCCCTCCAACCGGGGCCGGTGCTACTTCGGGCCGCGGCCGACGGCGTAGCCGTACTGGACAGGCCAGCGGGATTCGGCTCCCAGCTCATCCGCCGCACGGTGGGCCCAGTAGGGCTCGCGCAGGAGCTGGCGGCCCAGGAACACGGCGTCGGCGCGGCCCGAGGCCACGATCTCCTCCGCCTGGGCGGGCTCCAGGATCAGGCCGACCGCCGCGGTGGGCAGGCCGGTCTCCTGGCGCACACGTTCGGCGAAGGGGACCTGGTAGTCGGGAGCGGCGGGGATCGACGCGTCGTGGACCATGCCGCCGGTGGACACGTCGAGCAGGTCGACACCCCTGGTCTGGAGCTCCTTGGCCAGGCGCACCGTGTCCTCGGCGGTCCATCCCGCGCGCGGGTCCTCGGTGTTCTCCGAGATCCAGTCCGTGGCGGAGGTGCGGAAGAGCACGGGCAGGTGTTCGGGCCAGACCGCCCGCACGGCCTCGACGACCTCCAGCGGGAACCGCATGCGGTTCTCCAGGGTGCCGCCGTAGGCGTCCGTGCGGTGGTTGGCGGCCGGGGAGAGGAAGGAGTTGAGCAGGTAGCCGTGGGCACCGTGCACCTCCACGACGTCGAACCCGGCGGCGAGGGAGCGCTCGGCCGCCTTCGCGAAGTCGCTCACGAGCTGGCCGATCTCCTCGACGGTCAGCTCGGCGGGTGCGGGGTGGTCGTGGAACGGTTCGGCGCTGGGCCCGACCGTGGTCCATCCGCCGTCGGCGGGCGCGACGGGCCGGTTGCCGAGCCAGGGCCTGTCGACCGAGGCCTTGCGTCCGGCGTGCGCGAGCTGGATGGCGGGCACCGATCCGTGGGCGCGGACGGCGGCGGTGATCCGCGCGAACGCCTGCTGCTGCCGGTCGTTCCACAGGCCCAGGTCCCACGGACTGATCCGCCCGTCCGGGCGCACGGCGGTCGCCTCGACCATGACCAGGCCGAGGCCGCCCGCCGCCCGGTCGGCCAGGTGCGCCAGGTGGAAGTCGGTCGGCACCCCGGTCTCGGGGCCCTCGGAACGTGCGGAGTACATGCACATCGGGGACATCCACGCGCGGTTGGGGATCTCCAGCCCTCGCAGCGTCAGCGGGGTGAACAGGGTGCTCACAGGCGTTCCTTCGCATAGGCGGTCTCGGGTGTCGGCGGGACCGACCTTTGTACGGTACAAGTCGTACTACGGCGCTTGTCAAACTACGACGGTGTTCGTACATTGAGACACGAGCCGAACGGAAGGGGGTCAGAGCATGGCCAGGACCGCCCGCGCCAGCCAGGGGCGACAGTGCGCGCATCCCGAGACCGACCAGATCCGCCTGGAGGACGTGCTCAGCGCGCTGTCCGATCCGATCCGGCTGCGCATCGTCCACGACCTCTCCCTGGGCCACGACGACATGGCCTGCATCGCCTTCGAACTCCCGGTGAGCAAGTCCACCTCGACCCACCACTTCCGCGTCCTGCGCGAGGCCGGCGTCATCCGCCAGCACTACGAGGGCACCTCCCGCATGAGCGGACTGCGCACCGAGGACCTGGAGGAGCGTTTCCCCGGCCTGCTGTCGGCCGTGCTCCGCGCCCGGAGCCTGGACGCGACGGTGCCCGGCCGGACCGTCTGAGAAGTGGTGTCCGACCGGGCACGGCTCAAGAGTTCCCGTGGATGGCTTCACTGGACCGAACTACGCGAGTCCGGACGTCTTTGGCCTGGGGAGCGAGCACCCCGGACTCAATCCCGAGATGCGGCCGACGGGTGTCACCTCTTGCCCTTGGAGTGGCCATGTGGAGGGGTTCCGCTCCCCTGAGGCGCGAGCCTCGTTCCTGAGCAGGGCGCGAGGCGATCGATCAGGCGCTCAGGCCGTAACCGTCGACGAGGACGCACTCCTCGGCGGGGCGCTGCTCCAGGTAGCCCCACTCCAGGAGGTCGTTGACGGGCACGTTGCCCTCGCCCTCGGCCTCGGGGACCTCCTCCGCCGGAACGAGCAGCTGCTCGCCGCCGCCGGGCTGCTCGAAGTGCGGAGCGATCGGGCCGACCCACGCGGTGACCGGCTCGGTGACCTCGTAGCAGTTGTAGTTGTGCTCGGGCCCGTCCGGCCACGTGTTCAGCGAGTTGGGCGGCAGCGCACGCTCCTCGTAGGAGGCGCCGGCCGGAGCGAGGAACGAGCCCCACGGGGAGCCGAAGCGGTCCAGCATCCAGCCCGAGGGCAGCTCTTGGAGTTCCTTCACCGGCTGGCCGTCGACGACCACGAAACCGTCGTGCTCCGGGTAGTCCCAGCTGCCGTCCACGGTCCACCAGCGGTCGAGGAACTCCACGGGGGACAGGCCACCGAACCGGTCGTACCCCTCGACCAGGGTTCCCACGGGGCCGTCCTGAGGCAGTTCGGACGGGCCGAGACGGGGGTCGCCGCACAGGTAGCGCTCCAGGTCCTCCGCGCTGGGCGGTGGGGACAGCACCGGACAGCCCGAGGGCTCGGCGTGAGCGGGGGCGGTGGCGGTGGCGGTCATCAGCAGGGCGAGGGTGACCCCGGCCAGCAGAGGGAACTTCGACATCGGACTCCGTTCGACTCGACCCCGAAAGAACACCGAGGGTCATCAGCAAGCTACGGATCGAAGTCAACCACAGGAGCGGTGTACACGGCCGCCGGGGGCGCTCGACCCGATCCCCTGTTCGGTGCGGTCGAGCCGCGCCAACCCGAAGCACGGCTCCCACTTCCGGTGCCGGTGATTGCATTCCCGCGTCGCGGAGTCCAGGCTCTGTGGTGAGTGACCGCGGTTCGCGGCCGCATCGGTTCGAGGGTGGGAGTCCCGTCATGTCCCGTGTGAGGGTCCACAACTTCTCCGTCTCCGTCGACGGGTTCGCCACCGGTGAGGGGCAGGCCCTCGACACCCCGTTCGGCCACGCCGGATCGCGGCTCCACCAGTGGTTCTTCCCGACCAGGACCTTCCAGCGGATGCAGGGCAACCCGGGCGGGAGCACCGGGGTCGACGACGCCATCGCCGGCACCTGGGCCGTGGGCATCGGGGCGGAGATCATGGGCCGCAACAAGTTCGGCGCCGAGCGCGGCCCCTGGGAGGACGACGACTGGAAGGGCTGGTGGGGATCCAACCCGCCCTTCCACACGCCGGTCTTCGTTCTGACCCACCACCCCCGCCCCTCGCTGGAGATGGAGGGCGGCACCACCTTCCACTTCATCGACGCCGCACCACGGGACGCGCTCCGCCAGGCGCGCGAGGCCGCGGGCGGCCTGGACGTACGAATCGGCGGCGGGCCGACCACGGTCCGCGAGTTCCTCGCGGCGGACCTCGTCGACCACCTGCACGTCGCCGTCGTCCCGATCGTCCTGGGCCGTGGCGAGCGCCTGTGGGACGGCCTCGAAGGGCTGGAGGGGCGGTTCGAGACCGAGTCCGTGACCACCCCCAGCGGCGTCACGCACATGACCTTCACCCGGCCGTAGCGACGGTCGGCCCGCTGGCCCCGATTCAGCGAGGAAGCGCACGCGGCGGAGCCGCCGGAGAGGGGACTAACCCAGGTACTCGGCGCGCACCGCGTAGATGGCCGCCTCCGTACGGGAATGCACCTGGAGTTTCTCCAGGATGTTCCGGACGTGGTTCTTCACGGTGTTCTCCGTGATGAAGAGGCGCTCACCGATCTCCCTGTTGTTCAGCGAACGCGCCAACAGCTTCAGCACCTCGGTCTCACGAGGGGTGAGCTCGGGAATGGCGGGAGCGGCCTTGGGCGTGCGCTCCTGTTTGGCCAACCCGGCGAACTCGCTGATCAGCTTGATCGCCATGGAGGGGTTGATGAAGGAACGCCCCTCAGCGATCGCCCGGACGGCGCGCGCGATGTCGGTGACGGCGATCTCCTTGAGCAGGTAACCCGTCGCCCCCGCCTTGAGCGCCTCGAAGAGGTCCGCCTCGTCCTCGCTCATGGTGAGCATGACGAACTTGACCTCGGGCACCGCCGCGCGGATCCTCGGACAGGCCTCGATCCCCGTGGAGTTGGGCATCATGACGTCCATCAGCACCACGTCGGGCCGCAACTCGGTGGCGAGCACGACCGCCTCGTCGCCGTCGGCCGCCTCACTGACCACGTCGATGTCGGCCTCGTCGTTGAGGACCGAAACCAGCCCCCTGCGGAAGAGCGCGTGGTCGTCCACCACGAGGACCCTGATCGGGGCCGCCGGTGCCACCACCTCCTCCGAGGCGTAGTTCAGCCGAGCGGGTGACAGGGGGTGGGGACTCACCAGAACTCCTATTGCGCATAACCGAAATACCGGGTTTCCGGATCGGCTCGCTGACGGCGGTTCCGAGAATCCGGACAATGGGGGAGTTCACCAGCGAATCCTCCCTCAGCGAGGCTCTCTACACTGTCCCATAAGTGATCAGAGAACGGTATGTGCTTGGAATTCTCGGCCGTCTCCGGGCACGGTCGGCGATCCACCGCGATCGGCGGAGAACGACGACCCGCGCCTACCCTCCTCCGCCGTCCTCTCCCGCGTGCTCCAGGGCGGCCAGCGCGGTCACCGCGCCCAGCTCCCAGCAGGCCTCCCGGGCGTCCGCGTCCGGACGGCCGGTGACGGCGACCGGGGGCCGGTGTCGGTGCCACCCCATACCCTTGGCCACCGACTCCACCGAGCGGACCGCTCCGGAGGTGTCGTTGTCACCGTGGACGTACAGTGCGTACGGAAGCCCCTGTGTGTCGACCTGCACGGGGTAGTACACGGTGTCGAAGAAGTGCTTGAGGGCTCCGGACATGTAACCGATGTTGGCGGGGGTGCCGAGTACCACGGCGTCGGCTTCGAGCAGGTCCGCGGCGTTCGCGGAGAGTGCTGCCTTGACCTGCACTCGTACGCCTTCGATATCGTCTGTACGGGCGCCGTCGAGCACCGCGTCCAGCAGTTCCCTGGTGGCGGGGGAGACCGTGTGGTGAACGATGAGGAGTCGTGCCATGCCCCCCACATTAGGCAGATCCCCCCTGGCGTGGCCCGGTCACACGCTCCCGCTCACCGTGAGCACCGCGGAAGAAAGCCAAGGACCCCATGAATCAGCCTCCTCCCCACGGACAGGACCCCTATCAGGGTGGTCCTCCCTACGGAACGCCCTCCGGCGGTCAGCCCGCCATGGGCCCGCCCTCCGGTGGCCAGCCCGCGATGGGTCCGCCCCCGCCCGGCGGAATGCCCCCCGGCGGAATGCCCCCCGGCGGGATGCCCCCGGGCGGAATGCCTCCTGGTGGGATGCCCCCCGGCGGCGGACCGCCGCCCATGGGCCCGCCCCCGCCCGGTGGGTTCCCTCCCGGCGGCCCGGGCGGCCCCGGCGGCCCCTACGGCGGTGACCCCTACGGCGCCCCGGGCGGCCCCGGCTACGGCGGCAACCCCTACGGCGGCCAGTACGCGGGCGGCCAGTACGGTCCGCCCACCCCTCCCCCGTCCAAGGGCGGCGGCCCCTGGCTCTGGATCAGTCTGGGCTGCGGCGGCCTCTTCGTCATCGGCGTGGCCCTGGTCGTCCTCCTCGTCTTCTTCCTCTCCGACGACGGCGGCGACGACCCCTACGGCGGCGGTTCCTCCGGCGGCACCTCGGAGTCCGAGGAGTCCGAGGGCACCGGCGAGGCCTCCGGCAACACCAGCACCGGCCTGGGCAACGAGGAGCGCTCGAACCCGGAGATTCCGGGGGTCGGTGAGGAGGTCAGCCACAACGGCATGGCCTTCACCATCACGGAGATCGAGGTCGACGCCGACGTCCCGGGGCACACCCCCTACGGCCAGTTCGTCGTGGTGTACGTGAACGTCACCCCCGACGGCAACGAGGACATCGAGTTCTGGCGCGACGAGCAGCACCTCTACACCTACGACGACGAGGCCATCCAGGAGGACTACGTCGCCACGGAGAGCTTCGACTCGAACCTCAAGATGGACGTCGACCTGGCCCCGGGTGAGTCCGAGGTCGCGCCGATCGTCTTCGACGTCGACGACCCCGCGGACATCTCGTACATGGGTCTGAGCGCCGAGTTCCTCGGCGGCGACGAGATCGAGGTGGACGTCACCGGCTGACCCGCTCCGACCGAGCGCGCCCCAGCCGCACTCCTCCACACCGGACCGCGACCACGGTCCGGGCAGCACCGCCCGAGGGTGGCCGGGCACACCCGCCCGGCCGCCCTCGGGCGCGTGTACGAAGGCATGAAAATCCATGCCCAAGGCGCGGCGAAACCTGTCGCTTCCTCCGAATTGATTTCACCGCACAAAGGACATTGGCAACCCTGGCCACGGGAGTGTGCAGGGTTCACCGGTTTCTTTTCCGTCGCCCGGATGTCGGACGTTGACCGGCCATTCCCCTCTTACCTAAGGTGCGACCTCTACAACGCGCCGGCCGCGTCCTTCGCCGCCCGCAGTCGGGGCGGCGCTCGAAGAGGAGCGAGGGAACCATGCCGCACACCGTCCGGGCCGCACTCGTACAGACCGAGTGGACCGGTGACGCCGAATCCATGATGGCCGCCCACGAGAAGTACGCACGCGACGCCGCCGCCCAGGGAGCGCGGGTCATCGGCTTCCAGGAGGTCTTCAACGCCCCCTACTTCTGCCAGGTGCAGGAGCCCGAACACCACCGCTGGGCCGAGCCCGTCCCCGACGGCCCCACCGTCACCCGGTTCGGCGCCCTGGCCAGGGAACTGAACATGGTCATGGTGCTACCGGTCTTCGAGGTCGAGAAGCCCGGCTTCTACTACAACACCGCCGCCGTCATCGACGCGGACGGCACCTACCTCGGCAAGTACCGCAAGCACCACATCCCCCAGGTCAAGGGCTTCTGGGAGAAGTACTACTTCCGCCCCGGCAACCTGGGCTGGCCGGTCTTCGACACGGCGGTCGGGCGGATCGGCGTGTACATCTGCTACGACCGGCACTTCCCCGAGGGGTGGCGCGCGCTCGGACTGGCCGGGGCCCAGCTGGTCTACAACCCCTCCGCCACCAGCCGGGGCCTGTCCGCCTACCTGTGGAAGCTGGAGCAGCCCGCCGCGGCCGTCGCCAACGAGTACTTCGTGGCGGCGATCAACCGGGTCGGGGTCGAGGAGTACGGCGACAACGACTTCTACGGAAGCAGCTACTTCGTGGACCCGCGTGGGCGGTTCGTCGGAGACGTGGCCTCCGACACCGACGCGGAACTGGTCGTGCGCGACCTCGACTTCGACCTGGTCGACGATGTCCGCCAGCAGTGGGCGTTCTACCGGGACCGCAGGCCGGACGCCTACGGACCGCTGGTGGAGGGGTAGGCCCATGACTCGGACCCTCATCAGCGGCGGCCTCGTCGTCACCGCCTCCGAGGAACTGGAGGCGGACGTCCTCGTCGAGGGCGGCAGGGTAGCCGCGCTCGCCCTGCGCGGCAGCGACCCGGCCCGCTCCTGGGCGGAGAGCGGCGCCCGGACCATCGACGCCACCGGCCACTACGTCGTCCCGGGCGGCGTGGACGGCCACACCCACATGGAGATGCCCTTCGGCGGTACCCGGTCCGCCGACACCTTCGAAACCGGCACCCGCGCGGCCGCGTGGGGCGGCACCACCACCATCGTCGACTTCGCGATCCAGCGGCCGGGCGAGTCCGTGCGTTCAGGGGTGGACGCCTGGATGGCCAAGGCCGACGGCAACTGCGCGGTCGACTACGCCTTCCACGCGATCCTGTCCGACGTCAACGAGTCGTCCCTCAAGGAGATGGACGTCCTCGTGGACGAGGGCATCACCTCGTTCAAGCTGTTCATGGCCTATCCGGGCGTGTTCTACAGCGACGACGGGCAGATCCTGCGGGCCATGCAGCGCGGCGCCGCCAACGGCGCGCTCACCATGATGCACGCGGAGAACGGCATCGCCATCGACGTCCTGGTGGAACAGGCGCTGGCCGAGGGCCGGACCGACCCCCGGTACCACGGGGAGGTGCGCCGGGCCCTGCTGGAGTCCGAGGCCACCCACCGCGCCATCCAGCTGGCCCGGGTGGCCGGGGCGCCGCTGTACGTCGTGCACGTGTCCGCGACCGAGGCGGTGGCCGAGCTGGCCCGCGCCCGGGACCTGGGCCTCAACGTGTTCGGGGAGACCTGCCCGCAGTACCTGTTCCTGTCCACCGACAACCTTTCCGAACCGGGGTTCGAGGGCGCCAAGTACGTGTGCTCCACGCCGCTGCGCCCCCGGGACCACCAGGAGCACCTGTGGCGGGCGCTGCGCACCAACGACCTGTCCGTGGTCTCCACCGACCACTGCCCGTTCTGCTTCGTCGGTCAGAAGGACCTGGGCGCGGGCGACTTCTCGAAGATCCCCAACGGCATGCCGGGGGTCGAGCACCGGATGGACCTGCTGCACCAGGCCGTGGTGGAGGGGCGCATCAGCCGCCGCCGGTGGATCGAGCTGGCCTGCGCCACCCCGGCGCGCATGTTCGGGATGTACCCGAAGAAGGGCACCGTGGCCCCGGGAGCCGACGCCGACCTGGTGGTCTACGACCCCGGCGCCGAGCAGACCCTCTCGGCCGCCACCCACCACATGAACGTGGACTACTCCGCCTACGAGGGGAAGCGGGTGACGGGCCGGGCCCGCACCGTGCTCTCGCGCGGCCGCGTGATCGTGGACGACGGTTCCTACCTGGGCTCGGCCGGTGACGGCTCCTACGTGCCCCGGTCCACCTGCCAGTACCTGGTCTGAGGAGGCTCACATGGACTTCGGACTCGTCCTCCAGACGGATCCGCCCGCCGACCTGCTGATCGAACGGATGGTCCGCGCCGAGGGGCACGGCTTCACCCACGGGTGGACGTTCGACTCCGCGGTGCTCTGGCAGGAACCCTTCGTCATCCACAGCCGGGTGCTGGACCGGACCGAACGGCTGGTGATCGGCCCGATGGTCACCAACCCGGGCACCCGCTCGTGGGAGGTGACGGCGTCGACGTTCGCCACCCTCAACGACATGCACGGCAACCGGACCGTCTGCGGGATCGGCCGGGGCGACTCCGCCATGCGGGTGGCCGGACGCAAACCCGCCACGCTCGCCCAGCTCTCCGAGGCGATGACCGTGATCCGGAACCTGGCCGAGGGCAGGGAGGCCCAGGTGGGCGGGGCCGGTATGCGCATCCCGTGGGTGCGCGAGGGTTCCCTGCCCATGTGGATGGGCGCGTACGGCCCCAGGGCCCTCGAAATGGTGGGGCGCGAGGCGGACGGCTTCATCCTCCAGCTCGCGGACCCGTACCTGACCGAGTGGATGGTGCGGGCCGTACGGACCGCCGCCGAGGCCGCCGGGCGCGGTCCCGACGCGGTGCGGATCTGTGTGGCCGCGCCCGCCTACGTCACCGACGGGTCGGCCGGGGGGTTGGCGCACGCCCGGAAGCAGTGCCGTTGGTTCGGGGGGATGGTCGGCAACCACGTCGCGGACCTCGTGGCCCGGTACGGCGACCAGTCGGACATGGTGCCCCAGGAGCTCACCGACTACGTGAAGGCCCGGGAGGGTTACGACTACAGCCATCACGGCCGGGTGGACAACCCGGACACCGACTTCGTGCCCGACGCCATCGTGGACCGGTTCTGCCTGGTCGGACCGGTGTCCGACCACGTGGAGAAGTTGGAGCGGCTGCGCGCCGTGGGGGTGGACCAGTTCGCGGTCTACGCCATGCACGACGACGTCGACGGGGTGATCGACACCTACGGCCGGGAGATCGTACCGGCCCTGTCCGGGGAACCCGTGGCCTGACGCCGCTCCCCCGCCCTCGTGGGCCGGTACCCGTGCGGGTCCCGGCCCACGAGGCGTCAGTACGACACGGATGACGTGCGAAGATATTCGATGGCCTGAAGCAGATCAGGATATTTCGGGTATGCCCGGGGTCTCGCACAGGCCGCACGCGCGTGGGCCCGGCGTCGCGCCCACGCACCTCGCTCCCCGTCAGCACCACCGAAACACAGGTGTCCCGTGTCCCACACGCCATCCGCGCCAGAGTCAACGTCCCAGGTCGTGCACCCCGACGGCCGGGTGTCGATGCCCGAGGGCACCACGCTCCCCGACGGCCCGTTCGTCAACGACGACCTCCAGCCCGTCCCCATGTCCAAGCGGACCTGGGGCACCGGGAGCTTCACCGCGCTGTGGGTGAGCATGTCGGTGAGCATCCCCGCGTGGACGCTGGCCAGCGGGCTGATCGCCGCCGGGATGGACTGGCGGCAGGCGATGGTCACCATCGTCCTGGGCAACCTGATCGTGCTGCTGCCGATGGTGCTGACCGGCCACGCGGGCGCCAAGTACGGCATCCCGTTCCCGGTGTTCGCCCGGTCCTCCTTCGGACTGCGCGGCGCCAACCTGCCCGCCCTGCTGCGCGGCGCGGTCGCCTGCGGGTGGTTCGGCATCCAGACGTGGGTCGGCGGGCAGGGCGTGTACGTCCTGGCCGGTCGCCTGTTCGGTGACTCCTGGACCGGCGCCGCCGCGATCGGCGGCTACGCGTGGACGCTGTGGCTGTCGTTCGGCCTGTTCTGGCTGGTGCAGGTCGCCATCATCCTGTGGGGCATGGAGGGCGTGCGCAAACTCCAGGTGTGGGCGGCGCCGCTGATGGCCGTCGGCGGCGTGGCCCTGCTGGTGTGGATGGCCTTCGAGGCGGGCGGCTTCGGCCCGATGCTCAGCACGGAGGACGGCCTCGGCTGGGGGCCGTCGTTCTGGGTGCTGTTCTTCCCCTCGCTCATGGGCGTGATCGGTTACTGGGCGACCCTGACCCTGAACATCAGCGACTTCACCCGGTTCGCCTCCTCGCAGCGCTCCCAGGTCCTCGGCCAGTCGCTCGGCCTGCCCACCACGATGACGCTGTTCTCGCTGATCGCGGTGATGGTGACGGCCGGGACGTCGGTCGTCTACGGCGAGGCGCTGTGGAACCCGATCGACGTCGTGAACCAGATGGGCAGCGGGATCGGCCTGCTCTTCGCGATCTTCGTGGTGTTGCTGGCGACCGTGTCCACCAACATCGCCGCCAACCTGGTCGGCCCCGCCTACGACCTGGCCAACCTGAAGCCGAACTGGTTCAGCTTCCGGGTGGGCGCGATCACGACGTCGTTCCTGGGGGTCATGATCTTCCCCTGGAAGCTCATGGAGGACGAGAACGTCTACATCTTCTCGTGGCTGGGCACGGTCGGCAGCCTGCTCGGCGCGGTGGCGGGCATCCTGCTGGCCGACTACTGGCTGCTGCGCCGGACCCGGGTGAACCTGCCCGCGCTCTACACGCGCGACTCCGAGTACTGGTACTCGCGCGGCTGGAACTGGCGCGCGCTGGTGGCCTTCGGTGTGGGCGCCCTGCTGGCCGTGGGCGGCGCCGACCTCGGTTCGGGCCCGGTCATCGGGTTCCTGGCCCCGCTGGCCGACTACGGCTGGGTGGTGGCACTGCTCAGCGCACTGCTGCTGCACTGGGCGCTGGGCCGGTTCGTCCCGGACCGCCGCCAGCAGGAGGCCGACCTCGCCGCCGCGGGGAGGCCCGCCCAGCCCGCGGCCTGACCCCGCCCCCGTGACACCGTGACCCCGGTTCCTCGCAATGGCCAGTGACCATGCGAGAACCGGGGTCGACCCTTTTCCTCTCCCGGGCGCGCACCGAAACGCGGAGCCACTGACCCGGTCCACGACCGCGCGGGGTCCGTGTCCGGCATCTCCCGACACGCCGGGCCCGGCCCCGCTTCCCGGGCCGACCAACCGGACACAGCGTGCCGAACAGCACGGCATGTTTCGTTGTTTTCCGTGGTCAGAGGGGGGTAACGTCGAAATCTGCGTACATCCCCCGGGCATCCGCCACGTGGGGAACGACGGCCAGCGGACCTCTCAGGCACACTCACGCCACCGCGTCCCCGTGGGCGACACGTCAACCCGGCGTGTGAACCGGATCGTGCCCCATGCCGTCATCAATGTGGAGTTCTCGTACGAATGGTGCGTGAACACCAGAAAAGCGTCAGTACACCATCCGCGAAACCCTTCACCCCACGGGGCGTCACGGTCATCCGCGACTCGGCCTGACGTGCCGCCACCGAGCACGTTGTCCCCCCAAGGTCGGGCACAGAGTTTCCACGAGTTCCACGGGAGACGAACTTGCCTGATATCACCACCCCGCGTCCCATCCCCGCCCCCGCCACCCGCACGGTGGCGGTCGTCCTGGCGGGAGGCAGCGGCCAACGCATCGGCCTGGCGACGCCCAAGCAGCTGCTCAAGATCGCCGGGAAGACGATCCTGGAGCACACGCTCACCATCTTCGAGCGGGCCGAGCGGGTGGACGAGGTCATCGTGATGATGAACCCCGGCTTCGTCACCGACGCCCAGAACATCGTCGACCGCGCCGGGCTGACCAAGGTCACCCAGGTGATCCCCGGGGGGACCTCCCGCAACGCCACCACGCAGCTCGCCCTGGACGCGCTGGCCCACCTGCCCGCGCCCACCACGAACGTCCTGTTCCACGACGCCGTCCGGCCGATGCTCTCCCAGCGGATCATCGAGGACTGCGTGACGGCGTTGGAGACCCACGAGGCCGTGGACGTGGCCATCCCGTCGTCGGACACCATCATCGAGGTCGACGACGAGCTGATCACCGACGTCCCCACCCGGTCGCGACTGCGCCGCGGGCAGACCCCGCAGGCCTTCCGGCTCTCCGCCATCCGCGACGCCTACACGCGCGCGTGGGAGGACCCCGGCTTCGAGGCCACCGACGACTGCTCCGTCGTGCTGCGCTACTCCCCCGACGTCCCCATCCACGTGGTCGCCGGTGAAGAGCAGAACATGAAGGTCACCCAGCCGGTCGACATCTTCATCGCGGACAAGCTCTTCCAGCTCGCCACCTCGGCCACCCCGGAACTGTCCGAGGAGGAGTACGCCCGCGAGCTCTCCGGGAGGACCGTGGTGGTCTTCGGCGGCAGCTACGGCATCGGCGCCGGGGTCGCGGACCTGGCCGAGAGGCACGGCGCCCGCGTCTTCCGCTACTCCCGCAGCGCCACCCGCACCAACGTCGCCAACCCGGACGACGTCGCCGGTGCCCTGGAACAGGCCTACACCGCCACCGGACGGGTGGACTTCGTGGTCAACACCGCCGGGGTCCTGCGCATCGGCCGCCTGGACCAGACCGACCCGGCCGAGATCGAGGACACCCTCCGGGTCAACTACCTGGCGCCGGTGAACATCGCCCGCGCGTCCTTCCCGTACCTGGCCCGGACCGGCGGGCAGCTGCTGCTCTACACGTCCAGCTCCTACACGCGGGGCCGCGCCGAGTACAGCCTCTACTCCTCCACCAAGGCCGCCACAGTCAACCTCACCCAAGCGCTGGCCGACGAGTGGTCCGCCGACGGGGTGCGGATCAACTGCATCAACCCCGAGCGCACCCAGACGCCCATGCGCACCAGGGCCTTCGGTGACGAGCCCGCGGGGAGCCTGCTCAGCTCCGACCAGGTCGCCCGCACCTCCGTCGACGTCCTCCTCTCCGACCTGACCGGCCACGTCGTCGACGTGCGCCGGGACGGCCCCGCCCTGTCCCCGGCCGGAGCCCGCACGCACGAGAAGGAACGGGAAGCGGCGAAGTGAAGAACTACCTCGCGCGGCTCGGGCTGGACCGCACCGCCCTGGCCGTCCTCGGGATCATGGGTCTGACCTTCCTCCTCCAGGCGATCGAGGTCGCCCTGGCTCAGGTCTGGGTCTTCGGCGCGCTGGCGCTGGTCCTGTACGCCACCGAGTGGCTGGTCTCCCAGCGCGTCACCGCGCTCGGCAAGGTCCTGAGCCGCATCCGGTTCGGCCTGACCGTGCGCACCCTTGCCCGTCAGGTGCTGGTGCTGGCGCTGTACGCCTCCGTGGACGCGGTCGGCACCCCCGCCTACTGGTGGACCGTCGGCGCCGTGGCCGCGTTCTTCGTCCTGACCCTCGCCTACGACCTGCTCCGCCAGCAGGTGTTCCGCCGGGCCAGGATGCCGGTGAAGACCCGCAACCTGGACCTGTCCGCGCTCGGGGTGCCCGAGGTCCCCGAGCCGCTGCGGAAACTGTCCATGAGCCGACTCCTGTTGGCCGACCTCCCGCTGGTCCTGGGCGCCGTCGGCTATCTCGCGGGCGGCCCGGCCGTCCTGGCCGAGGCCGGCGCGGCGCTCACGATCCTCCTGGCGGTGGTCGCGGTCGGGTTCGTGGTCCCGGTCTTCCTGGCCCACCTGCGGATGCCCTCCCATGAGGAGGTCATCGAGGAGGTCAACCGCGCGCTGCGGGGGATCGAGCCCGAGGTGGTCCTGTACTTCACCTTCGGTGTGGGCCAGCAGAACGCCGTCTACCAGGCGAACATGTGGCTGGACGCCCTGGAGAAGGGCGACCGGCGCGCGCTGGTGATCTTCCGGGAACGCGGGAACCTGCCGCACCTGGAGCCGACCTCCCTGCCGGTGGTGTGCGTGCCGCGCGCCGACGACCTGGCCGCCCTGGACCTCTCGGCGGTGCGGGTGGCCCTCTACCCGGGCAACACCGGCAAGAACATCCACCTGATCCAGCGCGCCGAGATCAAGCACGTGTTCGTCGGCCACGGCGACAGCGACAAGCTGCCCAGCAGCAACCGCGTCAGCCGGATCTTCGACGAGATCTGGGTGGCCGGGCGCGGCGGCCGCGACCGCTACGAGCGGGTCCGGCACGCCATCGACGACCGCGACGTGGTCGAGGTGGGCCGTCCGCAGCTGGTGGAGGTGCGGGGGCACCGGCCGCCCGAACAGCGCGCGGTACCGACCGTCATCTACGCGCCGACCTGGGAGGGCGTGGACGACAACAACTACCTCACCTCGGCGGACACCGCCGGGCTGGAGCTGGTGGAACGGCTGGTCAGGGGACCCGAACCGGTCAGGGTGATCTACAAACCGCACCCGCTGCTGGGGCGGCGCGCCCCCGCCGCCGGAGCGGCGCACCGGCGGATCATCGAGCTGATCGAGGAGGCCAACGGCCGCCTGGAGCCGGTGACGCCCGAGGCCGTGCGCGAGCTCACCGAGCTGCGGGAGCGGATCGACGCCTTCCGGGAGGGCGCCTCGGAGCGGCACGTGTCCCCCGAGGACCTGGTCGGCTACCGGGAGCTGCTGGACCGCTGGCACTCCCTGTACTGGACCTCCTCGGGCCCACTGCGCCACCACGTGGTCACCGACACCCTTCCGTCGCTGCTCTCGTGCTTCAACGAGTCCGACGTGATGGTCAGCGACATCTCCAGCGTGGTCGCGGACTTCGTGGCCAGCGGGAAGCCGTACGCGATCGTGGACATGCAGGGAACCGACGACGACGAGTTCCGTCGGCAGTTCCCGTCGGCGGGCGCGGGCTACGTGCTGCGCCCCGGGCTGGCCGGGCTGGAGACCGTCCTGGCCGCCGCCCGCGAGCCGGAGGGCGACGAGCTGGCCGGACGCCGCGCGGTGCTCAAGCAGTACCTGCTGGGCCCGGACGAGCCGGACTCGCTGACCCGGTTCGACACCGCCGTGAACGACCTCTACGAACGGGCGCTGCTGGACTTCCCGCTCGGCACGACCGCCGAGCCGATCCCGGCCGACCCGTTCCGGGGCCCGGCCGACACCCCGGTGCCCGTGGCCGACTGACCGCCACGGGGCCGGAGACGGTCATCGACGAGAGTGGGCCCGCGCGATCCTCGCGCGGGCCCACTCTCGTCAGGGTGTGTGTCAGGCGGCCTTCCGGTTCTCGGGCGCGGCCAGTTCCAGCTCCTCCAGGGCCTGGTTGATGTCCCGGGTCACCCGGGCGAACTCCCGGGTGGAGAGCCACAGCTTGTAGATGATGAGCATCTCGAAGGCGAGCATCATGGCGGCGGAGGCGATGATGGTCACCACCATGCCGACGGGGGAGAACATCCCGACCAGCGGGGCGACGATGAACACGCCCATCTGGAACTCGATACCGCTGAACAGGTGCGGGCGGATCCGGCTCCCGCGCAGCACGTCACGGTAGCGCCGGTACCAGGGGAACCGCTGGTGGAAGCCCTCCTGGAGCGCGGTGCTCTGGAGCGCCTTGGCCTTGCGGTTCGGGGTGAGGACGACCGGGCCGTCGGCCCCTTCGGCTCCGTCGGCCCCGTCGGCGTCCTCCGGCTCGTCCGACCGGCTCTCGGCGCGGGCGACCGGGGCCTTGACCTGCTCGACCCGGCCGATGGCGACGCCGTCGTCGTCGCCCGCACCGTCGTCGTCGAACCCGGCCGCCACACGGCGCACGCCGCTGGTGTCCTGGTCCTGGGCGTGCTCCTCCACCTCGCGGATGGCCTGCGCGATGTGGCGGCGCATGGCGGAGCGGACCTTCGCCATCTGCGGCGAGTTCAGGTACCGGAACATGTCGGTGAAGACGATGCCCAGCAGGACCCACAGGAAGAGCGGGTTCCCCGTGACGGCGAACTGGCCGCCCATGAGGGCGATTCCGCAGATCAGAACGCGGATGCGGTCGAAGACGTAGTCCAGCCAGCTACCGAAGACCGAGCCGTTGCCCTTGAGCCGGGCGATCTTGCCGTCCATGCAGTCGAGCACGAAGCTCAGGTGGAAGAGGACGGCCCCGGTGAGCAGCCAGTACCAGTCAGCGAGGTAGAAGCAGAGCGCGGCGACCAGTCCGAGGACCAGGGCCGCCAGCGTGAGCTGGTTGGGGGTGATCGAGGTGCGGTTGGCGGTGAAGCGGACCAGGCGGGACGCGAGGGGATCGACCAGCCAGACCGTCCACCACGAGTCGCGTGGTTTGTAGGTCTGTTCCCGTACGTCTTGGAGGGTGAAGGATGACATTCCGGTGACTCCAGGCATGTTCTGGGGGTGCCGCCACGGAGGGGCGGCGTAGGGCAACTCGTGGCACGGGGTATGCGGGACCCGTGGCCACGTGGCCGTCGTCGGAGGTGCCTGGGGGATCTCGGCGCCAGCGGGTTCGCAGGGGGGGACCGAAGACCGGGGTCCGGCGCGGTCAGGGCCGTACTCCGGGGCATCTCTGTTGTGTTCGTCAGCCAAAGGAAGACGCCGAAGTGAACGAAGGGGTTCACACGAACCAAGATCGGGACACATCGTGATGAACGCGAGGTTCGGCGCACCCCACGGGAGCGCCGGGGCGACGAACCCCGTGCGGGTGGACCCGCAACCTCACATGTGACCCGGCACACACGTTTCCCCTGTTCAGGGATACGCATTCACACAGATTCCATCTCGACTCGACAACAGCGCCCGTACCTCACACAGGACACACCCCGGTGCTGCTGATACTGGACCGGCAGGGCGTCTCCCTCAGCCCCCACCGCGTTCCGGCACCCCGTCGCAAGCACCGAACGGCCCGGCTGGCCCCTGCCCTCACCTCCTTCGAGCCCGAGGCAGACCCGTGTCCGTTCCCGCCCTGAACCGCGCCCACGACCCCGTCACACCCCGCGTGACCCGCCGCCGCCCCGACATCGAGGGGCTGCGCGCCGTCGCCGCCCTGCTGATCGCCGTCTACCACATCTGGTTCGGCACGGTCTCCGGCGGTGTCGACGTCTTCCTGCTGCTCACCGGCTTCCTCATCACGGGGTCGCTGGTCCGGGCCATGGAGCGCGACGGGCGCGTCGACCTCGCCGCCTTCTGGACCAAGCTGGTCAAACGGCTCTTCCCCGCGGGGGCGGTGGTGCTCGCCGCGGTCCTCCTGATGGCCCACGCGTACTTCCCGCGCTCCCAGTGGACCACCGTCATCGAGGACGTGTGGGCGGCCGCCCTCTACTACGGGAACTGGCACCTGGCGCTGGGATCGGTCGACTACATGGCGGAGAACTCCGCCGCCAGCCCCGTCCAGCACTTCTGGTCCCTGGCCGTGCAGGGGCAGTTCTACCTGCTGTGGCCCGTTCTGGTCGGCGTCGCCGCACTGGTCGCCGCCCGGCTGGGCCGCTCCGTCCGCCGGGGCGCCGCCGTGGCGGTCGGCTCGGTGTTCGCGGCCTCCTTCGCCTACTCGCTGTGGATCACCTCCACCGAGCCGGTGTGGGCCTACTTCGACACCGGCGCCCGCCTGTGGGAACTGGCCCTGGGTGGCCTGCTCGCGCTCTTCGTGCACCGGGTGGACCTGCCCGGCTGGGCGCGCACGGCCGCCGGATGGCTCGGCCTGGTCGCGCTGGTCCTGTGCGGGTTCGTGATCGGTGACTCCCTGGCCTACCCGGGCTACGCCTCCCTGTGGCCCACCCTGGCCGCGCTGCTGATCATCCTCGCGGGCGCGGGCCGGGCGGCGAACGGCCGCCTGTCCGCCAACCGCCTCCTGGGCGCGCGTCCGCTGACCTGGCTGGGCGGGCACGCCTACACCCTGTTCCTGTGGCACTGGCCGGTGCTGGTCCTGCACCTGGAGCTGACCGGGCTGGACCGCCCCACCCCCGGCGGCGGCCTGCTCGTCCTGGGGGTGTCCTTCGCGGCGGCGCTGGCCACGAGCTGGCTGGTGGACGGCGGCGTGAACCGGGCCACCCGGGGGCTCCGCGCCCCGGTGTGGTCACTGGCGGCCGGGGTGCTCTTCGTCGCCCCCGTGCTGGTTGCGGGGTCCCTGTGGGGGCAGTCGATCGAACGCGACCGGCAGCTGCGCACCGAGCTCAGCTCCAACCCGCTCGCCTACCCGGGCGCCGCCGTCCACCTCGACCAGGACCTGGCGCGGAACCTGCCCGCCCTGCCGATCTACCCGGACACGACCACGGTCGCCCGGGACACCATCGACCAGACCCGCGAGTGCAACGCGCTGACCAACCAGCCCGAGGTGGTCACCTGCGAGTTCGGGGACGTGCGCTCCGACTACACGATCGCCCTGGTGGGCAGCTCCCACGTGCGGCACTGGTTCCAGGCCCTGGAGACCCTCGCGGACCAGCACGGGTGGCGGCTGGTCACGATGACCAAGAACGCCTGCCAGTTCAGCGCCGAGGAGCAGTGGTACCGGGGTGCGGAGTACCCCGAGTGCACGCGGTGGAACGACAACGTCATGGCCGCGCTGGACGAGCTGGAACCGGACACGGTCTTCACCCTGGCCTCGCTGACGAGTGTGCGCACCGGCCCCGACGAGCACGTCCCCGAGGGCTTCGTGGAGCGCTGGCGCCAGCTGGACGAGCGGGGCGTGGACGTCGTCGCGGTCCGGGACACCCCCCGGTTCTCCTTCCGGGTCCCCGACTGCACCGACCGCAACCACCGGTCGGAGTGCTCGGAGCCGAGGTCCAACTCGATGGCGGCGGAGGCCCCCTACGAGGAGCTCACCGACGTCCCGCCCAACACCCGGTTCCTGGACATGACCAACTACCTGTGCCAGGAGGAGGTGTGCCACGGAGTGATCGGGAACCAGCTGGTGTACTACGACACCAACCACTTCTCCTACTCCTTCTCCCAGTCGCTGGCGATGGTCATGGAGCCCTACCTGCTGGCCGCCGCGAACCGGGCGCCGGAGGCGGAGCTCACCCTCGCGGAGGCCGCCCTGCCGCTCCAGGAGGAAGCGGTGGAGGAGGGCAACCAGTCCTGACCGCGGCGGGCCTCACCCCAGCTCGCCCCGGAGCCTGCGCCCGTGCAGGACGCGCAGGCGGTCCACCCAGTCGTCGTGCTCGGGCGCGTGGAAGTGGTTCTGCTCTCCCCACTCCCGGCTGGGCCGCCGGAACCGGGTGGCGCGCACGTCCGCGAGGGTGCCGAGCAGGCCGCTGCCCTCGAAGACCGCGTTGCCCTGCTCCGGGCCGACCCCGAAGTCGGTGAGGACGAGGGTGGGCACCCGGTGCGCGACGGCCTCCACCACCGCCGCCGAACCGACCGCCGCCAGGCCGCGCGCCCGGTCCAGCTGGTCGGACAGGCGCCCGGAGCGGAAGACCAGCGTGTGGTCCTCGGCCAGGTCGGCGCGGACCAGTGAGCGCCAGGACTCCACGAACGGGTGGCGCTCCCCCCGCTCACGTCCCAGGTGGACGACGACCTCC
The DNA here is from genome assembly GCF_056173325.1 of Nocardiopsis sp. iso_238. Lineage (NCBI taxonomy): Bacteria > Bacillati > Actinomycetota > Actinomycetes > Streptosporangiales > Nocardiopsidaceae > Nocardiopsis > Nocardiopsis sp. iso_238. The sequence continues at coordinate 5,421,736 of NZ_CM149668.1, forward strand.
AGGTCGGGTCGGCCCTCCGCCAGCTCCGTGAGGGCCAGCAGGACGCCCCGGCGCCCGCGTTCGGTGTCCGGCGCCCCTGGGTGGGCCGCGTACACGATCCGGTCACGCCGGGCGCCCTCCGTCCGCCGTCCGAACGGCAGGCTGCCCAGCCCCACCTCCCCCCGGACGCCGAGCCCCTCGCCCAGGGCGGCGTACTCAGCGACCTCGCGGCGGCTGTGCGCCACGAGCAGGTCGACCCTGGAGCGGTGCAGCCACTCCCCCTCGGTGGCGGGCAGCGAGAGCGGCGGAAGCGCGGACACCACCACGGGCCGGTACCGGCGCACCACGGACCTCAGGGAGCAGGACAGCGTCTCCACCAGCGGGCCGGAGCAGTTGAGCAGCACGACGTCGGGGCGGTGGCGCCGGACCAGGGAGCGGACCTGGCGCGCGGTGAGCACCGGCACCCGCAGACCGGCCTGGCGGCTGCCCTCGGTCTCGTCGCGGATCCGGGCCGGGGAGGGGGTCCGGTCGGTGCGGGCGACCGCCAGTCCGACGGTGGTCCCGGCACCGGAGAGCCGGTCGAGCATGGTGACGGTGAGCCCGACCCGCTCCGACGAGTCGGCCACCGCCAGGATCGTGGGCGCCCCGACCCGGGTAGCGGGGCGGCTCCCAGTGGGAATGAGGGTCACGAAGCCGTCTCCTTGGCGTTCGGAATGGAGATCCCAGGCTACACACGGAGCGTGACCACTCGGGAACGCATGGTTCGGAGAACACGAACGGCGGCCGCCCCCTCGGGGACGGCCGCCGGGCAGGTGAGCGCTACTCGCCCTTCCAGACGGGGGCGCGCTTCTCGGAGAAGGCGATCGCCCCCTCCATGGCGTCCTGACTGACGAACACGGGGCCCGCCAGCTCGTTCTGCCGGTCCCACATCTGGTCCGAGGACCAGTCGTCCGAGGCCTGGATGATCTCCTTGGAGACCTTCAGGGCCAGCGGGCCGTTGGGGGTGATCCGGGCGGCCAGGGCCCGGGCGCCCTCCAGGGCGCCGCCGCTCTCGGTGACCTGGTTGACCAGACCGAGCTCGGCCAGGCGCCCCGCGCCGACGAAGTCGCCGGTCAGGGCGAACTCCATCGCGATGTTGCGGGGGATGCGGTGCTGGAGCCGCAGGAGGCCGCCGGCCCCGGCGACCAGGCCGCGCTTCACCTCGGGGATCCCGAACTTGGCGTCGTCCGCCGCGACGACCAGGTCGCAGGCGAGCACCGCCTCGAACCCGCCCGCGAGGGCGTACCCCTCGACCGCCGCGATCAGCGGCTTCTTCGGGCCGCGCTCGGCGAAGCCGCCGAACCCGCGCCCCTCGACCACCGGGACCTCGCCCTTCATGAAGGCCTTGAGGTCCATCCCGGCGCAGAAGGTGCCGCCCGCGCCGGTGATGATCGCGACGTTGACGTCCTTGCGGGCGTCCACGTCGTCCAGCGCCTCAGCGATGCGCGCCGCGACCGCCGCGTTCACGGCGTTCTTCGCCTTGGGACGGTTGATGGTGATGACGGCGACGCCGTCCTCAGCCGTGTAGAGAACCTCGTCGGACACGGTGTCCTCCTACTTCGGGGGCATGCGGAGGCCGCCGTCGATCCGGACGACCTCACCGTTGACGTAACTGACCTCCAGCAGGGTCCGGGCCAGCTTGCCGAACTCCGCGGCGGTGCCCAGGCGCTTGGGGAAGGGGACCGGGGCGGCGAGGCGCTGCTTGAACTCCTCCGAACCCGGGCCGTCGCCGTAGATGGGCGTCTCCAGGATGCCGGGGGCGATGGTGTTCACGGTGACGCCGATGGCGGCGAGGTCGCGCGCCGCCGGGAGGGTCATACCGATCACGCCGCCCTTGGAGGAGGAGTAGGCGATCTGACCGATCTGGCCCTCGATGCCCGCGAGGGAGGCGGTGTTGAGGATGGAGCCGCGCTCGCCGTCCTCGTTGACCGGCTCGGTCTTGGCGATCTCGGCCGCCGACAGGCGGAGCACGTTGAAGGTGCCGATGAGGTTGACCTGGATGACCTTCTGGTAGCTGTCCAGGTCGTGGGGGTTGCCGTTCCGGTCCACCGTGCGGGTGGCCCAGCCGATCCCGGCGCAGGAGACCGCGACCCGGAAGGGCTTGCCGGTGTCGACGGCGGCCTGCACCGCGGCCTTGACCTGGTCCTCCTGGGAGACGTCGGTGGAGACGAAGACGCCACCGATCTCCTTGGCGACCGCCTCGCCGCGTTCGGCGTTGAGGTCGGCGACGACGACGGTGGCTCCGGCGGAGGCGAGTTCCTTGGCGGTGGCCTCACCGAGGCCACTGGCGCCGCCCGAGACGAGGGCGGAGATTCCGTTGAGATCCATGGCCGCACTCTACAGAGAATGTGACCCGCGCACTAGAACCGGGTTCGGTTAATCGCGGGTAACGCCCTGACCAGCGACACTGAGAGGGACTTCAGGATTCAACCGAGGAGGATTCGATGGCCGAGCCGCCCCCCGAACGGTTTCTCACACCCCCCGGAGGCTGGACCGCCGACGGCATGGACGACCTTCCGCCGGGGGCACCCCGAGTGGAACTCGTCGACGGAGCGCTCGTCCCGCTCTCCCCTCAGACCCGGTTCCACTCACACGTGCGGACGAGGCTGGCGAACGAGATCCAACGAGCCGCGTCTGGGAACGTCGACGTCGTGGTCGGGATGACAATGAAGCTGGGCAGGTACCAGCGGCCCGAGCCCGACATCCTCGTCTACGAGTTCGCGGAGGGGAGGGACGACCACCTCGACTGGTACGAGGCCACCCACGTCCCGCCCGAGGACGTGCTCATCGCGATCGAGATCGTCTCCCCGGAGTCCCGGGAGCGGGACCGCACCACCAAACCGATGAAGTACGCGGCCGCCGGGATCCCGCACTTCTGGCGGATCGAACCCGAGGAGACGGGACCCGCGATCCACGTGTACGAACTCGACGGCACCGCCTCGCCCCGGTACGTCCCGACCACCGTCGCCCGGGAACGACTCAAGCTGGACGTGCCCTTCCCCATCGACGTCGACGTGAGGGCGCTGACCCCTCGGCGCTGACACTCACCACCGGGCCCTGCCCAGACGCTGCTGGCGGCGGCGCCCGCGCCCCCTCGGCAGGGCCTCGCGCGCGAGGTCGGCTGCGCCCACCAGGCCCGCCTCGTTGCCCAGGGCGGCGGCGACCACACGGGCCTCCGGCCGGTAGCCGCGCCCGGTCAGACTCCTCGCGAACGCGTTCCGCGCCGGGCCGAGCAGCGGCTCGCCCACCTCGGACACACCCCCGCCGATCACGAACAGCTCCGGGTCGAAGGCCGCCGCCAGGTTGGCCAACCCCACACCGAGCCACCCGCCCGCCTCCTCCAGGAGCTCACGGCAGGCACGGTCCCCCTTCCGGGCGAGCTCGCTCACCAGCGGCCCCGTGATCAGCGCCGGGTCCCCGCCCACGGCCTGCCAGAGCACCTCCGCCACAGGGGACTCCGCCGTCACCAGCTCGCGGGCCTCACGGGTGAGCGCGTTGCCGCTCGCGTACTGCTCCCAGCAACCCCGGTTCCCGCACTCGCAGCGGTGCCCGCCCGGCACCACCGTCATGTGACCGAACTCGCCCGCCAACCCGTAGCGCCCGCGTCTGAGCTCACCGCCCAGGACGATCGCGCCGCCGATCCCCGTGCCCAGGTTCACCACCACGACGTCGTCCACACCCCGTGCGGCACCCGCCCGCACCTCGGCCCAGGCGGAGGCGTTCGCGTCGTTCTCCACCACCACGGGCAGCCCCAGACGCACGGACAGGGCGTCCCTGAGCGGTTCCTCACGCCAGGACAGGTGCGGGGCGAACAGCACCCGGGAACGGCGCTCGTCGACGAACCCGGCCGCGCCGACGCCCACGGCCCGCACCCGGTACTCGCGGCGCAGCTCGGACACGACCGACACGATCGTGTCCTCCACCACCGTGGCGCTCCTGCTCCGCGCCGGGGTCTCCGTGCGCAGCCGCGCCAGCACCCGGCCGCCGGGCGTGACCACCCCTGCGGCGACCTTGGTCCCCCCGATGTCCACACCGACGGTGAGGGAGTGCCCGTACCGCGCGTCCGTCATCATGCCCGCTCCGCTCCACCCGCCGGGGACCAGGCGATCCCCGTCCGACCCTAGGGAGCGGCCCGTCCGGGGCCGCCCCACCACACCGCACACACACGAAAACGCGCACCCGGGCCGCGATGTGCCCGGATGCGCGCTGGAATCGTGGGAGGAACGCCCTACCCGAGGGCGGTGCGCACCACTCCGGCCAGACGCTCGGCCACGGCCGTGGCCTGCTCCAGCTCGGGGGCCTCCACCATCACGCGGACCTTCGGCTCGGTCCCGCTCGGGCGGATCAGCACTCGGCCGGTCTCGCCCAGCTCCGCCTCGGCCTCGCGGACGGCGGCGGCCAGCTCCTCGGACTCCGCGGCCCGGGACCGGTCCACGTCGGGGACGTTGATGAGTACCTGCGGCAGGCGGGTCATCACCTTGGCCAGCTCGGCCAGGCCCTGTCCACGGTGCGCCATCGCCGCCAGCAGGTGCAGGCCGGTCAGCAGACCGTCGCCGGTGGTGGCGTGGTCGAGCAGGATCACGTGGCCGGACTGCTCGCCGCCCAGACCGAACCCGCCGCGCTTCATCTCCTCCAGCACGTAGCGGTCACCGACCGCGGTCTCCACCACGGTGACGCCCTCGCGCGCCATCGCCAGCTTCAGACCGAGGTTGGACATGACCGTCACCACGAGGGTGTCCCGCTCCAGACGCCCGGCGTCCTTGGCCTCGGTGGCCAGGATCGCCAGGATCTGGTCGCCGTCCACCACGTTGCCCTCGGCGTCCACCGCCAGGCAGCGGTCGGCGTCGCCGTCGTTGGCGATACCCGCGTCGGCGCCGTGCAGCCGCACCGCCTCCTGGAGGGCCGCCAGGCTGGTGGACCCGCACCCCTGGTTGATGTTGTGACCGTCGGGCCGGTCACCGATCGCGATGACCTCCGCACCCGCCCGGCGCAGCGCCTCGGGGGCGACCGCGCTGGCCGCTCCGTGCGCGCAGTCCATGACGACCTTGAGCCCGTTCAGGGCGTGCGGGAGCGAGTCCAGCACGTGCCGGGTGTACCGCTCGGCACCGTCGTGGGACTCCGTGACACGGCCCACCGCGTCGCCCACGGCGGGGGGCGAGGGGACGCCGAGCATGCCCTCGATCTCCTCCTCCAGGGCGTCCTCCAGCTTCTGGCCGCCCCGGGCGAAGAACTTGATCCCGTTGTCCGGCGCCGGGTTGTGGCTGGCCGAGAGCATCACGCCGAAGTCGGCGCCCAGGGCTCCTGTGAGGTACGCCACGGCCGGGGTGGGCAGCACGCCGACCTTCACGACGTCCACACCGGTGCTGGCCAGACCCGCGACGACCGCGGCCTCCAGGAACTCACCGGACGCGCGGGGGTCGCGGCCGACCACCGCGAGCGGTCGACGCTCCCCCTCGGTGCGGGCCAGGACCCGCGCCGCCGCGATGGACAGTTCCAGGGTGAGCGAAGCGGTCAGGTCGCGTCCCGCGAGACCGCGTACACCGTCGGTTCCGAACAGCCGAGCCACAGGCGACAGCCCCTTTCGAAAGCGGCGCCGGAGTGGGCGCCGGTGAAGTTCAGCGTGGCGGTGAAAGCCACCGGAAAAACCAAAAGCCCGTACGCCGTCCCCGACAGAGGGAACGACGTACGGGCGAAAGCTCAGCCGAGCAGGAGCCGGCGCATGAGCATTAGCGCTTGGAGAACTGCGGAGCCTTGCGCGCCTTCTTGAGACCGGCCTTCTTCCGCTCGACCTCACGGTCGTCACGGGTGAGGAAGCCGGCCTTCTTCAGGGTCGGACGGTTGTTCTCGGCGTCCAGGGTCGCCAGCGCACGGGCGATGCCGTGACGCAGGGCGCCGGCCTGGCCGCTGGTGCCGCCGCCGTCAAGACGGGCGAAGACGTCGTAGGCGCCGTCGAACCCGAGGGAGACGAAGGGGTCCTTGACCGTCTGCTGGTGGACCTTGTCCGGGAAGTAGACATCAAGCGGCTTGCCGTTGATCTTCCACTCGCCCGAACCGGGGGCGATGCGGACGCGGGCGACGGCCTGCTTACGACGACCGGTGCCGGCGCTGGGGCCGGACGCGGTGGGGACGTAGGCGGCGGTCGTCTCGTCCGACTCGCTCGTGTACTCGGAGGGGAACTCCTCCGGGTTCTCGGCGATTTCCTGCTCGACGTCTTCGATGCCGGTGGGCTCGACCACGGTTATCCTCGTGCTTCCTGTAAAAGTCTGCGAACGCCTAGGCGGGCTGCTCGATCTTCTTGATTTCGAACGGAACCGGCTGCTGGGCCTGGTGCGGGTGCTCCGCACCGGCGTACACCTTGAGCTTCTTGCCCATCTGACGGCCGAGGGAGCCCTTGGGGAGCATGCCCTTGACGGCCTTCTCGATGGCCCGCTCGGGGTTCTTCTCCAGCAGGTCGGCGTACGCGATCGAACGCAGACCGCCGGGGTAACCGGAGTGCCGGTAGGCGCGCTTCTGGTCCAGCTTCTTGCCGGTCAGGGCGACCTTCTCGGCGTTCACGACGATGACGAAGTCGCCGGTGTCGATGTGGGGCGCGTAGTAGGGCTTGTGCTTGCCCCGAAGCAGCGTGGCGACCTGGCTCGCCATACGCCCGAGCACGAGATCGGTAGCGTCGACAACGTGCCACTGACGCTGGACATCGCTTGGTTTGGGGCTGTATGTGCGCACGATCGTTCGCCTTCGCTCTTCAGTCGGCTGCCCCATCCCGAACGGGATGGTGGACTCGTATTACGGAACACCCCTACGGGTGCGGGGCCGGGAACAGCCGCCGCGGGTGCGGGGCTGTTACTTGGCCGGATGTCCCATGTCCAATCAGGACGACCCGGTCGTGAGTGCGCAGACGATGGTGCGTGGATCGGCACCCAGCTTCGGGAGTTTGGGGCCCACGGCAACTCAACGCACAACGACGAAATATCCTACCTGTCCACCCTAACGCAGGTCAAAGCGAGCGTCGGGCCGACCGGTGGGATACGTCTGGCGGGAAAGCGCCGGGACGGGTTCACATCCGTGACCTCTCCGCCTTTTATTATGCCTGTCGCCGGGAGTGCTTCGTCCTGCTCTCGCCCGCGCGTTGGTTACCCTTGCACCAAAAGGCCGGTATCCGCCCGGTACCACGGGCGGTGAACCGCACCTTGGAGACGCCCGTCACGATCGCCGAACGTCCGCTGAAGCAGTACGGAAGCCACAGCGCGGACACAGGCCACGGGCCCGGCGAACCGCGGCCCAGTCCCACTCTCAGAGCCTTCGGAGACTCCCATCAGTACCCATCCGAACCCGCCTCAGTACGGCCCAGACGGACGACCTCTCCAGCCGGAGGCCGGCGACGGTCGGGACCTGCTCGGTGCGCCCTCCCAGCCTGAGGGCCAGCATTCCACATCCGGGCCGCAGTTCCCTCCGCACGCGGGACCCTCGGGTCCGCAGTTCCCACCGCACGCGGGGCCCTCCGGCCCGCAGCCGCCGCAGCCCGCTCCTGGCCTCCCTCCGCACGGCCAGTTCCCCCAGCCGCCCCAGGGCGGCACCGGCCCGCAGGGCGTTCCCGGTGCCCACAGCGGCCCCCAGCTTCCGCCGCACGCGGGTCTGAGCGGCCCGCAGGCGCCGCCGTACCCGGGCGGTCCGCAGCAGGGCGGCCCGCGCCCTGGCGGCCCCGGCGTCCCCACGGGCGGCCACCCCGGAATGGGACATCTCACTCAGAGCGGCCCGAACGTCCCCCCCGGCGGCCCCCCCGGCGGCCCCCAGGGCGGCCCCCAGGGCGGCCCGCAGGGCCCCGGACGCCCGGCCACCGGACCGCAGGCTCCCGGCCACCCCCACCCCGGTCAGCCGCTGCCCCCCGGCGCACCGCACCCCGGGCAGGGCGCCCCGGTGCCGCCGTACGCGCAGGGCCGTCCGCCACAGCCTCCTCCCGGCCAGCCCGGCCAGCCCGGCCCGCCTCCCGGTCCGCCCGGAGGCCCCCAGGCGATGCCCACCGGCGGCCAGCAGTCGATGCGCGGGCCGATCCCGCCCCCGCCCAACTCCCTTCCGCCAGGCGGTCCCGGCGGTCCCGGCGGTCCCGGTATGCCCCCGCACGGCGCGCCCGCCGGGGCCCGCCCGCCGTCGTACCCCGTCCAGCCGCCCGAGCCGCCCAGACCCGCCGAGGACCCCGTCTTCCCGGCCGACGCCATGGGCGCGACCCAGAACCTGCGCGCGGTCCCGGCCGCCCCCGCCGCGGGCGCCCGCCCCCTGTACCGGGACGAGGTGCCCGAGGACGCCGGTGCGGACACCGCCCAGTTCGACGTCCAGAGCGTGCGGGACGACTACGACGACTACGACGATTACGAGGACTACGACGACCGGCCCGCGCGGAAGCGTCCCCGCAGCCAGCTCGTCCTCATGGGCGCGGGCTTCGTCGCCCTGCTCGCGATCGCGGGCGGCGGCGCCTTCTACTTCGGGTCCGGATCCGGCGGCGGCGCCGCGGTCTCCGACGAGGACGCCGACTCCGGGGCCCTCACCCCCGACGGCCTCTTCCCCGAGGAGATCGAGATCGAGGGCCAGGGCACGTTCAGCCGCGTGGCCGTGGACGACAGCGAGGACTGCGCCTCAGGCACCCACGGCGACTACGGCCAGGTCCTCAGCGACAACGACTGCCGTCAGCTGGTCCGCGCCTCCTACCTGAGCGAGGACCAGAACCACGCGGTCACGGTGGGGATCGCCGCCCTGCCGAGCGACTCCGAGGCCGAGACCGCGCTGGCCGCCCAGGACCTGGTCGGCGCCGCCTGGTTCGCCGGTCTGCCCGGTGAGGAGGGCACCCCGGCCGAACGCCTCGGCTACTCGGGCGGCCACGGCAGCAGCGGCCAGTGGGGCCGCTACCTCCTCTTCTCCCTGTCCGCCAACAGTGACGGCAGCGACGAGGGCACCGAGGACGGCGCCGACGCCACCGAGCTGCGCGACATCGGTGAGGGGTTCATCGAGAGCGCCCACACGGCCCTGGCCGACGACCGCGCCTGACGCACGGGAGGGCGCCACCCGGTTGTCCACAGACCGTGGACCGGGGTGGCGCCCTCCCGCGTCTCCAGCTCGACCAGTGGGGCCACGGGGCCGTCCCAGGGCCGCCTCCCCGTGGCGCCTACTCCGCGTGCCCCTTGCAGGGCAGCTCGCGCACGCGCCGGGTGAGGCTCGCCCTCCCGGCCAGCTCCTCGTCGGCCGGGTAGCGCACCTCCTCCAGGCTCAGGCCCTGCGGACCCACCACGTGCACCGAGGAGTCGCGCACAGCCGCGCCCAGCACCCGGCCGGGCCACTCGACCCCCTGCCGCCCGTCCCCCACCGCCAGGAGCGCCCCCACGAGGGCGCGCACCATGTTGTGGCAGAACGCGTCGGCCTGGATCGTCCCCGCGATCAGGTGCCGCTCCTCCCGCACCCACTCCAGGCGCAGCAGCTCACGGATGGTCGTGGCCCCCTCGCGCCTCTTACAGAAGGCGGCGAAGTCGTGCTCACCCACCAGCAGCGCGGCGGCCTCGTTCATCCGGTCGACGTCCACCGGGTGCCGGTGCCACAGCACGTCCCGGCGGCGCAGCGGATCCACCCCGTACGGGGCGTCGCTGATCCGGTACACGTACCGGCGGAACAGGGGGGAGAAGCGCGCGTCGAACCCCGGCGGCGCGACCCGGACGGCGTTCACCCGCACGTCCCGGGGCAACACGCCGGCGAGCCTGCGCAGCACCCGCTCCCCCTCGCTCTCCCAGGTCGCGAGCGGCACGTCCACCTGCGCCACCTGGCCCCGCGCGTGCACCCCGGCGTCGGTGCGCCCCGCGCACGTCACCGAGGCCGACGGCAGCCGGAGCACCTTCGCCAGCGCGGACTCCAGCTCACCCTGGACGGTGCGCCGGGTCGGCTGGACCGCCCACCCGGAGAAGTCGGTGCCGTCGTAGGCGATGTCCAGTCGCAGCCGGACGGTCGTTTCGTTCTCGTCCATCCCCACCCCGCATCCGGACGCGTCCCACGGGACACGCCCCCGTGAAAAGAAGAAGTGCCCGACCCCCGCGAGGGTCGGGCACTCGACGAGCCTGGCGCGCGGGCCCTGGGGCCCGGCGCACGTCGGCCCTACTTGCTCTCGGAGCTCTCCTCGGTGGCCTCGGGGGCCTCCGTGGTGGTCTCCTCGGCCGTGGCGGTCTCCTCGACGGGAGCGGCGGCCGGAGCGGCGGGCGCGTTCAGCGCCTCGACCAGCTCGATGATGGCCATCGGGGCGTTGTCGCCCTTCCGCGGACCGATCTTGGTGATACGGGTGTAACCACCGGGGCGGTTCTCGAAGCGCGGACCGATCTCGGTGAAGAGCTCGTGCACCACGGACTTGTCCGTGATCTTGGTCAGCACCTGACGACGGGCGTGCAGGTCACCGCGCTTGCCGAGCGTGATGAGCTTCTCGGCGTACGGACGCAGGCGCTTGGCCTTGGCCTCCGTGGTGCGGATACGGCCGTGCTGGAACAGCGAGGTGGCGAGGTTCGCCAGGATGTGCCGCTCGTGAGCGGGCCCGGAACCCAGACGGGCGCCCTTGGTAGGCGTGGGCATGGTGTCGTTCTCCTAGTGATGCGGTCCACGGCCGCACTCGGCCGGGGACCTTGGGGCGACGAAGGTTAGTACTGCTCCGTCTCGACGAAGGACTCACCCTCGTCGTCCTCGGAGCCGTAGGAGTCGGCCGCGGTGCTGGGGTCGAATCCGGGCGGGGAGTCCTTCAGGGACAGGCCCATGTCGATGAGCTTCTGCTTGACCTCATCGATGGACTTGGCACCGAAGTTACGGATGTCCAACAGGTCCTGCTCGGAGCGGGCAACCAGCTCACCAACGCTGTGGATGCCCTCACGCTTGAGGCAGTTGTAGGACCGGACCGTGAGGTTGAGGTCCTCGATCGGCAGCGCCAGGTCCGCCGCGAGCGCGGCGTCCGTGGGCGACGGGCCCATGTCGATGCCCTCGGCGTCGACGTTGAGCTCACGCGCCAGACCGAACAGCTCGACCAGGGTCTTGCCCGCGCTGGCCACGGCGTCACGGGGACGGATGGCCGGCTTGGTCTCGATGTCGACGATCAGGCGGTCGAAGTCGGTGCGCTGCTCGACTCGGGTGGCCTCGACCTTGTAGGTCACGCGCAGCACCGGCGAGTAGATGGAGTCGATCGGGATCCGACCGATCTCCTGGCCCTGCTGCTTGTTCTGCGTCGCAGAGACGTAACCGCGGCCGCGCTCGACCGTCAGCTCCATCTCCAGCTTGCCCTTGCCGTTCAGCGTGGCGATGTGCAGGTCGGGGTTGTGCACCTCGACACCGGCCGGCGGAGCGATGTCCGCGGCGGTCACCACACCGGGGCCCTGCTTGCGCAGGTACATCAGCACCGGCTCGTCGTGCTCGGAGCTGACGACCAGACCCTTGAGGTTGAGGATCATCTCGGTGACGTCCTCCTTGACCCCGGGCACGGTGGTGAACTCGTGCTCGACGCCCTCGATGCGGATGCTGGTGACAGCGGCACCGGGGATGGAGGACAGCAGCGTGCGCCGGAGAGAGTTACCGATCGTGTAGCCGAAACCCGGCTCCAGCGGCTCGATGACAAACCTCGAACGCAGGTCCGAGACGACTTCCTCGGTGAGCGTGGGACGCTGTGCGATCAACATGGTCCGTGACTTCCCTTCCACATGGCCGCCCGCTATTTGACGGCCACCGGACGGACACCACCGGAGTGGTGGTGTCCCCTGTTCGGATTCCTACCCGGTCCGCCCCGTCTCCGCACGGGAGACGGTGGCGGACCGCACCACGGGGTGCCCGCGCGGTAGGAGGCGCGGGCACCGGTGCCAATCAGACGCGGCGGCGCTTCGGCGGACGGCAGCCGTTGTGCGGAACCGGGGTGACGTCCTGGATGGAGCCGACCTCGAGACCGGTCGCCTGAAGCGAACGGATGGCGGTCTCCCGGCCGGAGCCCGGACCCTTCACGAAGACGTCGACCTTGCGGACACCGTGCTCCTGGGCGCGGCGGGCCGCGGCCTCGGCGGCCATCTGCGCGGCGTAGGGGGTGGACTTACGCGACCCCTTGAAGCCGACCTGACCCGAGCTGGCCCAGGCGATCACCGCACCGGTGGGGTCGGTGATGCTCACGATCGTGTTGTTGAACGTGCTCTTGATGTGAGCGTGCCCGTGGGCAATGTTCTTCTTTTCCTTGCGGCGCACCTTGCGCGCGGCACCCTGACGGCCCTTAGGCGGCATGAGCGAAACTCCCAGAGATCATCGGTCCGTGTGTATCTTCTCGGACGCGGTCGAAAGGTCCGAGGCGGACTACTTCTTGCCGGCCTTCTTCTTGCCGGCCACGGTCTTCTTCTTGCCCTTGCGGGTACGGGCGTTGGTCTGCGTGCGCTGACCGCGGACCGGAAGGCCACGACGGTGGCGAATGCCCTGGTAGCTGCCGATCTCCATCTTGCGACGGATGTCGGCCTGGACCTCGCGACGCAGGTCACCCTCGACCTGGTAGTTGGCGTCGATCCACTCGCGCAGCTTGACCAGGTCCTCTTCGGACAGCTGGTAGACGCGGGTGTTCCCGTCGACACCGGTGTTCTTCAGGGTTTCGAGGGCGCGGGTACGGCCAACCCCGAAGACGTAAGTAAGAGCGATCTCCACCCGCTTGTCGCGGGGGAGGTCAACGCCGGCAATACGTGCCATGTGGGCGAGACTCCATCCATGCATATGCGGAGGTCTGACCCGTTCCATCCTCTCGTCGCCCAATCGACGAGGCCCCGGCCTCCGACCGGGGGTTCTCCCCCGCGCGTCCTCGACGGCGGGAGATCGGAACAGGTTTTCGTTGTTTCACTGCCCGGCGGGGGGATCCTCCCCCTACCGGGTCCTCGCTGTGCGGAAGCCGCGGCGAGCGGACCGGGGTGTTAGCCCTGGCGCTGCTTGTGACGCGGGTCCGAGCAAATGACCATGATCCGACGGTTACGACGGATCACGCGGCACTTCGCGCAGATCTTCTTCACGCTCGGCTTGACCTTCATGGTGACTCCGAACTCATCACATCACCAGTCTTGGGCCGTCGGCCCCTGACGGGCTACTTGTAGCGGTAAACGATGCGCCCGCGCGTGAGGTCGTACGGGCTCAGCTCCACGACGACGCGGTCGTCGGGGAGAATACGGATGTAGTTCATCCGCATCTTGCCGCTGATGTGGGCAAGGACCGTGTGCTTGTTGTCGAGCTCTACCTTGAACATAGCGTTGGGTAGCGACTCGACAACGGAACCCTCGATCTCGATGGCGCCGTCTTTCTTCGCCATGTCCTCCACGCCTCGCTCATCAATTGGTTGATCATGACAACCCGACGCGACCCCAGTGGGCCTCGCATGACACGAGAGCCCGGACGACCGGGGGGATCCCTGGTCGCCAGAGCCTGAACACACTGGAAGCTCGGGCCAACTGCGAGAGAGCGTACGTCGAGTGGAATGACGTGGCACAAAGAAGGCAGACTGACCCAACAGCCCGCGTATGGGCAGTGACAGTCTATCCCCTTCGGGCAAGTACTCCTAACCGAAGGGCACAGAACCCTACACCGTACGTCCCCTGGGGCGAACCGGCGCGCGGGCCGCCCTGTTCCCCGCCCCGAGGCACCGCTCAGGGGAGCCGGCGGAGGCTAGTCCTCGCCCTGCCCTCGCTGGGCGGCGAGCACCCCGAAGGTCACGACGGACATCATGATCCCCCACGGGCCCAGGACCCACAGGAACCACGGGTAGCTGGCCCCGGTCGTGAAGAACAGGATCAGCCAGATGAAGAAGCAGAGGACGTTCACTCCGCCGTAGAGGACCCACGGCACCATCAGGGCGGGGTCCCTCAGCCGCAGGGGCGGGGCCGCCGCGGCGTCGGCCAGCGGAACCCGGCCGACGTCGGCGAGGTCGCGCTCGGGGAGGTCACGGGTGACCAGGGCCAGCTCGTCCACGGTCCGGGACCGGTACGCCTGGCTGAGGCGTTCGGTGAACTCCTCGTGGTCCAGACGCCCCTGGGCGAAGTGCTCCTGGAGGAGCCCCGCCACGCGGTCGCGTTCGGAGTCGGACGATCGCATCGACGGCACCGGGTCGGACACAGCGCGTACCTCGCCTCTCACCCGTGGGGGTGGTCGCCACCCCCGCCGCTCCGGCTGGTCGCCGGAGTGGTCCGGGGGGTGGGCCCGCCGTCACCAGGTCGGCTGGACGAGCCCCATCTGGGTGATTTTATCGCGGTTCGACTCACGCGCGGTCAGCACCATCGGGCCGTCCGCCGTGATCGCCACGGTGTGCTCGAAGTGGGCGGCGCGGCCACCGTCACGGGTGACGACCGTCCAGCCGTCGTCCAGCTCCACCACGTCGTGCCTGCCGAGCGTGGTCATCGGCTCGATCGCCAGGCACATGCCCTCGACCAGCTTCTGACCGCGGCCCTTCTTGCCGTAGTTGAGCACGTGCGGGTCCATGTGCATCTCGGTGCCGATGCCGTGGCCGCCGTACTCGCGCACGTTGCCGTAGCCGCCGTTGGCCGAGATGTGGCCGCCGATCGCGAAGCCGATGTCACCCAGGCGCCTGCCCGGACGCATCTGCGCGATCCCCAGCCACATGGACTCCTCGCACACCTCCATCATGGCGAAGTCCTCGGGCCGGGCGTCCCCGACCGCGATGGTCACCGCGGAGTCGCCGTGCCAGCCGTCGAGGATGGCACCGCAGTCGATGGAGATGATGTCCCCGTCCGCCAGGACGCGCTCGGCGGTCGGGATGCCGTGCACGACCTCCTCGTTCACCGAGGCGCAGATCGAACCGGGGAAGCCGTGGTAGCCCTTGAAGGACGGAACGGCCCCGGCGCCCCGGATGACCTTCTCGGCCACCGAGTCGAGTTCGAGGGTGGACACCCCGGGCCGCACCGCGGCCCGGAGGGTGTCCAGGGCGCGGGCCACGACCTGGCCCGCCGCCCTCATCTTGGCGATCTGTTCCGGCGTCTTGATCTGCACGCCCGAGTCCCTCGGAGACATCAGACCGCCGACCGCTTCTCCTCGATGGCGGCCTTCGCGCGGGCCGTCACCTCCGCCACGGGGCCCGTGGCGGCGATGGTGGCCAGCAGGCCCTCACCGGTGTAGAACTCGACCAGCGGAGCCGTCTGCTCGCGGTAGACCTTCAGGCGATGCCTGATGGTCTCCTCACGGTCGTCCTCGCGCTGGTACAGCGCCGCACCCTCGTTGTCGCACTTGCCCTCGACCTTCGGGGCGTCGTACTCCACGTGGTACACGCGGCCGCACTCGGGGCAGGAACGACGACCCGAGAGGCGCTTGACGACCTCCTCCTCGTCGACCCGCAGCTCCAGGACGACGTCCAGGTGGGTCCCGAGGTCCGCGAGCATGCCCCGGAGCGTCTCGGCCTGGGGGACGTTGCGGGGGAACCCGTCGAGCAGGAACCCGCCCGCCGCGTCGTCCTGGGCCAGCCGGTCCTTGACCATGGCGTTCGTGACCTCGTCGGGGACGAGGTCGCCGCGGTCCATGAACTCCTTGGCCTTCTTGCCGAGTTCGGTACCACCGCTGACGTTGGCCCGGAAGATGTCACCGGTGGACACCTTCGGGATCGACAGCTCTTCCGCGAGGATCTGGGCCTGGGTGCCCTTGCCGGCCCCAGGCGGCCCCACCAATACTGCACGCATTTATCGCAGAAAACCTTCGTAGTTCCTCTGCTGGAGGTGACTCTCGATCTGCTTCACCGTGTCCAGCCCGACACCCACCATGATCAGGATGCTCGTCCCGCCGAAGGGGAAGTTCATGTCGGCACCGGTGGCGCCGAGAGCGACCATGGGCAGGAGAGCGATCACACCCAGGTACAGCGAGCCGGGGGTCGTCAGACGAGTCAGGACGTAGTCCAGGTACTCGGCGGTCGGACGCCCCGGACGGATACCCGGGATGAACCCACCGTACTTCTTCATGTTGTCCGCGACTTCAGTGGGGTTGAACGTAATCGCCACGTAGAAGAACGCGAAGCCGACGATCATGACGAAGAACGTCACCATGTAGACGGGGTGAGTGCCCGTGAGGAAGTAGGTCTGGAAGAACTGCGCCACCGGGTGGGTGGAGTCCTGTCCGATCAGACCGACGACCAGCTGGGGGAGGTAGAGCAGGGAGGAGGCGAAGATCACGGGGATGATGCCCGCCTGGTTGACCTTCAGGGGGATGTAGGTCGAGCTGCCGCCGTACATACGACGACCCACCATGCGCTTCGCGTACTGCACCGGGATACGGCGCTGCGCCTGCTCCATGAACACCACGGCGGTGATCAGGGCCAGACCGGCGAGGCAGATGATGATGAAGATCCAGACCGACCGCTCCTCGTAGAGGCCCATGATCGAGGAGGGGAACATCGCGATGACCTGGGTGAAGATCAGCAGCGACATACCGTTGCCGACACCGCGCTCGGTGATCAGCTCACCCATCCACATGATGATCGCGGTACCCGCGGTCATCACGAAGACGATCGTCACCATGGTGAGGATGTCCTGGTTGGGCATGTAGACCGACGGGTCGATCGAGTTCTGGAAGAGGGCGCCGGTGCGGGCCATGGCCACGATGGAGGTGGCCTGGAGCACGGCGAGCATGAGGGTCAGATAGCGGGTGTACTGCGTGATCTTGCTCTGTCCGGCCTGGCCCTCCTTCTTGAGGGCCTCCAGACGGGGGATCACGACAGTGAGCAGGTTGATGATGATGCTCGCGGTGATGTACGGCATGACCCCGAGCGCGAACACCGCCAGCTGAAGCAGGGCGCCGCCACTGAACAGGTTCACCAACGCGTAGACACCGGACTGGTCCTGCGCGGTGATGAAGTCCATCTGGTCCCGGATCGCCGCCGAGTCGATGCCCGGAGCGGGAATCACCGAACCCAGCCGGAAGATCGTCAGGATGAACAGTGTGAACAGCAGCTTATTGCGCAGGTCGGGCGTGCGGAATGCACGAACGAACGCACCTAGCACGTCTCCTCCTGCGCGGCTTCGGCGGCGGAACGGGTTCCAGACATCGCGGCCGATCCTGAATCGTCGTAGAACGTCAGCGCCGGGCCTGTCGCCCGGTGCTCGGAAGTACTCACATTACGTCAAGCGGGGAGCTCAAACAGATGGCACTGTAACAGTCATCACCTGACGCCTGGTGTCGTGAGGCATAACGATCAACACTCACAACACGTGAGGGCGCCCGCCAACAGGACCTTTCGGACCTGCCGGGCGGGCGCCCCCAGTACGCATCGTAGGGAAACCCCTACAGCTCGGTGACAGTGCCACCGGCGGCGGTGATCTTCTCCTTCGCGGAGCCGGAGAACGCGTTGGCGCTCACCTGCACGGCGACGGTGATCTCACCCGTACCCAGCACCTTGACGAGCTGGTTCTTGCGAACCGCGCCCTTGGCGACCAGGCCCTCGACGGTGACCTCGCCACCCTCGGGGTAGAGCTCGCTCAGCTTGTCCAGGTTGACGACCTGGTAGGTCGTCTTGAACCGGGCGTTGCTGAAGCCCTTGAGCTTCGGGATCCGGCGGATGAGGGGCATCTGCCCACCCTCGAAGCCGGGACGAACGGTGTTACGAGCCTTGGTGCCCTTGGTACCGCGACCAGCGGTCTTACCCTTGGAAGCCTCGCCGCGACCCTTGCGGATCTTGGCCTTGTTGCTACCCGGGGCGGGACGCAGGTGGTGCAGCTTGAGCAGCTCGTCGGGGTTGTAGTCGCTCATTCTGCGACCTCCTCGACAGTGACGAGGTGCGAGACGATCGTGATCTGCCCGCGAACCTCGGGACGGTCCTCGCGCACGGTGGACTTACCGATCCGGCCCAGGCCCAGCGACTGGAGAGCAGCGTGCTGCTTCTCCTTGCCGCCGATCTTGGAGCGGGTCTGCGTGATCTTGATCTTGGCCATGATCAGGCTCCTGCCTTCGCCTCAGAGCGAGCGCGCAGCATGGCAGCCGGGGCCACATCCTCGATCGGCAGACCGCGGCGGGCCGCGATCTCCTCGGGCTGGTTGAGACCCTTGAGCGCCGCCACCGTGGCGTGCACGATGTTCAGCGGGTTGGACGAACCGAGCGACTTGCTCAGGACGTCGTGAATGCCGGCGCACTCCAGGACGGCGCGCACGGGGCCACCGGCGATAACACCGGTACCCGGGGCGGCCGGACGGAGCAGGACGACGCCAGCGGCTTCCTCGCCCTGGACCCGGTGCACGATGGTGCCCTGGATGCGGGGGACGCGGAAGAAGTTCCTCTTCGCGGCCTCCACGCCCTTGGCGATCGCGGCCGGAACTTCCTTGGCCTTGCCGTAACCAACGCCCACCATGCCGTTGCCGTCACCGACGACGACGAGAGCGGTGAAGGAGAAGCGACGGCCGCCCTTGACGACCTTCGCGACCCGGTTGATGGTCACGACCTTCTCGATGTAGGAGACACCCTTGTCTGCGGCGCCGCCGCGGCGATCGTCACGGCGATCACGCCGCTCGCCACCGGCGCCGCGCCGCGGTGCTGCAGCCATCAGTGATTCCTCTTCTCGTGCTTGTTCTTGGCCAGTACAGAGGTCATCGAACTAGAACTCCAGCCCGCCCTCGCGCGCCGCGTCGGCGAGCTTGGCGATACGACCGGCGTACCGGTTACCACCGCGGTCGAAGACGACCTGGGTGATACCGGCGTCCTTCGCGCGCTGCGCGACGAGCTCACCGACCTTGACGGACTTGTCGGACTTCGTGCCCTCGGCGCCCCGCACATCGGTCTCGACGCTGGAGGCGGCGACCAGGGTGTGACCCTTGGTGTCGTCGATCACCTGCGCGACGATGTGCTTGGAGGAGCGGAACACGGCCAGACGCGGACGCTCGCTGGTGCCCACGACCTTCTTGCGGACCCGGAACTGCCGGCGCTTGCGGGAGGTGGTCGCCTTCGCGGTGCGCTTACGGCTCACGGTGATGCCCATGCCTACTTACCAGCCTTTCCGGCCTTGCGGCGGATGTGCTCACCCTTGTACCGCACGCCCTTGGCCTTGTACGGGTCAGGCTTGCGCAGACCACGGATGTTCGCGGCGACCTGGCCCACCAGCTGCTTGTCGATGCCCTCGACGTGGAGGATGGTCGGCTTCTCCACGCGGAAGGTGATGCCCTCGGGGGGCTCGATGACCACCGGGTGGCTGAAGCCCAGCGAGAACTCCAGGTTGGAGCCGCGGGCCTGGACGCGGTAACCCACACCGTGGATCTCCAGCGTCTTGGCGTAGCCCTTGGAGACACCCTCGACGAGGTTGGCGACCAGCG
This sequence comes from Nocardiopsis sp. iso_238, assembly GCF_056173325.1. Taxonomy (NCBI): domain Bacteria; kingdom Bacillati; phylum Actinomycetota; class Actinomycetes; order Streptosporangiales; family Nocardiopsidaceae; genus Nocardiopsis; species Nocardiopsis sp. iso_238. The sequence goes on from NZ_CM149668.1 coordinate 5,441,058, forward strand.
CACGGGTCAGACCGTGCAGCGACCGGTTCTCCGGCTTGTCGTCAGGACGAGCGACCGTGACGATACCGTCCTCGAAGGAGACGGTGATCGGCTCGGCGATCGTGTGCTTGAGTTCGCCCTTCGGCCCCTTGACAGTGACGTCTTGCCCGTTAATCGTGACTTCGACGCCCTTGGGGACCGAGAGCGGCAGTCGACCGATTCGCGACATGCTTCAGTCTCTCCCTATTACCAGACGTAAGCGAGGACTTCGCCGCCCACGCCACGCTTCTTGGCCTGCTTGTCAGTCATCAGGCCACCGGACGTCGAAATGATCGCCACACCGAGGCCACCCAGCACGCGCGGAAGGTTCTCCTTCTTCGCGTACACCCGGAGACCGGGCTTGGACACCCGGCGGATTCCCGCGATGGAACGCTCACGGGTGGGGCCGTACTTCAGGTCGAGGACGAGGCTCTGGCCCACGGGGGCCTCCTCGGTCCGCCAGCCCTGAATGAAGCCCTCCTGCTGGAGGATCTCGGCGATGTGCGCCTTGATCTTGGAATACGGCATCGTCACGGTGTCGTGGTACGCCGAGTTCGCGTTACGCAGACGCGTCAGCATGTCTGCGATCGGGTCGGTCATCGTCATGGCCGACTGGCCCTTCCTCACCGCGGTTTCCGAGTGCGGGCTTTCCCAGAGCCTGCCTCTCGTCGGGGTTACCCCCGGAGAGTGCACAAACGGACCTTCGGCGTGGTCGTGGGCACCGCGGTCCCTCCCGGGACTGCCGTGCCCTGTTGAATGGATGTAGCTGGTCCGTGCACCGCCAGGAGGCGGGCACGGGCACTGCTTCGTACCACCGTCAGGTGGCGTTTCGGGGGGCCGACCGCGCTAGCGCGCAGGGTCGGCCCCACCGGAAACTACCAGCTCGACTTGGTGATACCGGGCAGCTCGCCCCGGTGGGCCATCTCGCGGAAGCAGATACGGCACAGGCCGAACTTCCGGAAGACGGCGCGGGGGCGGCCGCACCGCGAGCATCGAGTATACGCACGAACGCCGAACTTCGGCTTCCGCTGCGCCTTCGCGATCAGGGACTTCTTAGCCATCTGTGGTAACCCCTCAGGCTTCCTTGAACGGGAAACCGAGCCGCTTGAGCAGGCTGCGGCCGTGTTCGTCGGTGGTCGCCGTCGTGACAACCGTGATGTCCATCCCACGCTGACGGTCGACCTTGTCCGGGTCGACCTCGTGGAACATGACCTGCTCGGTCAGACCGAACGTGTAGTTGCCGTTCCCGTCGAACTGCTTCGGGGAAAGGCCACGGAAGTCCCTGATCCGGGGCAGGGCCAGCGAGAGCAGCCGGTCCAGGAACTCCCACATCCGGTCGCCGCGCAGCGTGACGCTGGCGCCGATCGGCTGACCCTCGCGCAGCTTGAACTGCGCGATGGAGTTCTTGGCCCGGTTGACCTTCGGCTTCTGGCCGGTGATCGCCGTAAGGTCGGCGATCGCGCCCTGGATCAGCTTCGCGTCACGAGCCGCCTCGCCCACGCCCATGTTGACCACGATCTTCGTGAGACCGGGGATCTGCATGACGTTGGCGATGTCGAACTCGTCCTTGAGGCCCGCAGCGATCTCGTTGCGGTACTTCTCCTTGAGCCGCGGCATCGGAGGGGCGGTGATGTCGTTGGTAACCGTCATCAGATGTCCTTACCGGTGCGACGGGAGACCCGAACCTTGGTTCCGTCTTCCTCGAAGCGGTAGCCGACCCGAGTGGCCTTGCCGTCCTCCGCGAGCGCGATGTTGCTCACGTGGATGGGGGCCTCCTTCGTGACGACCTCGCCCTGCTGGCCGCCCGCCGGGTTGGCCTTCCTGTGCTTCTTGACCAGGTTGACGCCCTCGACGATGACACGGTCTTCCTTCGGCAGGGCCTTGACGACCTTGCCGGTGGCACCCTTGTCCTTGCCGGCGAGAACGATGACCTCGTCGCCAGATTTGATCTTCATCGCTTAGAGCACCTCCGGCGCCAGCGAAATGATGCGCATGTACTTCTTGTCACGCAGCTCACGGCCGACCGGGCCGAAGATGCGGGTGCCTCGCGGGTCCCCACCGTCCTTGATGAGCACGGCAGCGTTCTCATCGAAGCGGATGTAGGAGCCGTCGGGCCGGCGGCGCTCCTTGACGGTGCGCACGACAACGGCCTTGACGACGTCGCCCTTCTTGACTCCAGCGCCAGGCAGGGCGTCCTTCACCGTGGCGACGATCGTGTCGCCGATCCCGGCGTAGCGCCGACCCGAGCCACCGAGAACACGGATGGTAAGGATCTCCTTGGCACCCGTGTTGTCGGCGACCTTGAGTCGCGACTCCTGCTGAATCACGTCTGCTCCTGATGTGATGCGTGCGGTCCACTGCCGCACGGCTAGGTGGTCTCACCCCTCTGGTCGGCGGCCGGCAACGTGTGCCGGCCGCCAACAGGCTGGGGTTACTTAGCCTTCTCCAGGATCTCCACGACGCGCCAACGCTTCGTCGCGGAGAGCGGCCGGGTCTCCATCATGCGGACCCGGTCGCCGACGCCAGCGGAGTTCGCCTCGTCGTGCGCCTTGTACTTGGTCGTCCGACGGATGACCTTGCCGTACAGGGCGTGCTTGACGCGGTCCTCGACCTCGACAACGACGGTCTTGTCCATCTTGTCGCTGACGACGTAGCCCTCGCGCACCTTGCGGTAGTTGCGCGTCGCGGTCTGGTTCTCACTCATTCGGCTGCTTCCTTCGTCTCCTCAGCCGACTCACCAGACAGCGGGACGATGCCCAGCTCGTGCTCGCGCAGGACCGTGTAGATCCTGGCGATCTCGCGCTTGACAGTGCGCAGACGGCTGTGGTTGTCGAGCTGGCCGGTGGCGGCCTGGAAGCGGAGGTTGAAGAGCTCTTCCTTGGCTTCCTTGAGCTTCGTGACCAGGTCCTCGACGGACTGGTCGCGCAGCTCGTGGGCAGTCACGGACTTCGCCACTACTCCCACACCTCCCGCTTAACAAACTTGCACTTCATCGGGAGCTTGTGCATCGCACGGCGCAGGGCCTCCTTGGCCACGGCCTCGGGCACGCCCGACAGCTCGAACATCACGCGACCCGGCTTGACCGGCGCGACCCACCACTCAGGCGAACCCTTACCGGAGCCCATGCGGACCTCGGCGGGCTTCTTCGTCAGCGGACGGTCCGGGAAGATGTTGATCCACACCTTGCCGCCACGCTTGATGTGACGCGTCATGGCGATACGAGCGGACTCGATCTGACGGTTCGTCACGTAGGCCGACTCCAGGGCCTGGATACCGAACTCGCCGAAGGCGACCGTAGTACCACGCTGAGCCTTGCCACGAAGGTCCGGGTGGTGCTGCTTCCGGTACTTGACCTTACGAGGAATAAGCATCGGTTAGCTCCCCTCGGTCTTCGGGGCCTCGGCCGAAGCACCAGCCTTGGCGTCGGTGCCCGGGGCGCCAGCGGCACCGCCACGACGGCGGCGCTGCGGACGCTCACGGCGCTGACCGCCACCGGCGGTGCGCTGGGCGGCCTGGGCCGCCTCGCGCTCGGCGCGGGTCACAGGGGCGTCGCCCTTGTAGATCCACACCTTGACGCCGATGCGACCGAACGTCGTACGGGCCTCGAAGAAGCCGTAGTCGATGTCGGCGCGCAGCGTGTGCAGCGGGACGCGACCCTCGCGGTAGAACTCCGAGCGGGACATCTCGGCCCCACCCAGACGGCCACCGCACTGGATACGAATACCCTTGGCGCCACTCTTCATGGCGCTCTGCATGGCCTTGCGCATCGCGCGGCGGAACGCCACGCGGCTGCTCAGCTGCTCAGCGACGCCCTGGGCGACGAGCTGCGCGTCGATCTCGGGGTTCTTGACCTCGAAGACGTTCAGCTGCACCTGCTTGCCGGTGAGCTTCTCCAGGTCCGTACGGATCCGGTCGGCCTCGACGCCGCGACGGCCGATGACGATGCCCGGCCGGGCGGTGTAGACGTCCACGCGGACACGGTCACGGGTGCGCTCGATCTCGACCTTGGAGATGCCCGCGCGCTCCATGCCACGGGTCAGCATCCGACGGATCGCGACGTCTTCCTTGACGTAGTCCTTGTAGGACTTGTCGGCGTACCAACGGCTCTTGAAGTCGGTGGTGATGCCGAGGCGGAACCCGTGCGGGTTTACCTTCTGCCCCACTATCGGGTCCTTTCCTTGGTCTTGGACGAGGCGCCCGCGCCCTCAGCGACGACCACGGTGATGTGGCTCGTGCGCTTGGTGACCCGGAAAGCCCGGCCGAAGCCGCGGGGACGAATACGCTTCAGGGTCGGACCCTCGTCCACCCAGACGCGCTCGACCACCAGGGACTCACGGTCCAGCTTGTCGTTGTGCTCAGCGTTGGCGATGGCGCTAGCCAGCACCTTGCCAACGGGCTCGCTCGCCGACTGGGGCGCGAACCGGAGCACCGCCTGTGCCTCGTCAGCGGGCAACCCGCGAATAAGGTCCGCCACCCGGCGAGCCTTTCGGGGCGTAACGCGGACGAACCGCGCCTGTGCCCTCGTTCCCATCGCTTTTCCCTCGCTCACGGAAATTCCTTCCCCACTCACCGTGGAGAAAATGGTTCTTACAACTGCTGCAACCGCTAGCGGCGGCTGCGGCGGTCGTCCTTGACGTGGCTACGGAAAGTACGCGTGGGAGCGAACTCACCGAGCTTGTGGCCGACCATCGACTCCGACACGAACACCGGAACGTGCTTGCGGCCGTCGTGGACGGCGATCGTGTGACCGATCATCTCCGGGACGATCATGGATCGCCGGGACCACGTCTTGATGACGTTCTTGGTCCCCTTCTCGTTCTGGACTTCCACCTTCTTGATGAGGTGGCCGTCGACGAAGGGACCCTTCTTAAGGCTACGTGGCATCAGACGTGCTCCTTACCGCTTCTTCTTACCGCTACGCCGACGCCGCACGATCAGCTTGTCGCTGGCCTTGTTCTTCGACCGGGTCCGGCCTTCCTTCTTGCCCCAGGGGCTGACCGGGTGACGACCACCGGAGGTCTTGCCCTCACCACCACCGTGCGGGTGGTCGACCGGGTTCATGACCACACCACGGACGGTCGGGCGCTTGCCCTTCCACCGCGAGCGGCCGGCCTTGCCCCAGTTGATGTTGGACTGCTCGGCGTTGCCGACCTGACCAACCGTGGCGCGGCAGGAGATCTCGACCATGCGCATCTCACCGGAGGGCATACGCAGCGTGGCGTAACGGCCCTCCTTGGCGAGGAGCTGGATCTGCGACCCCGCGGAACGACCCAGCTTGGCACCGCCACCGGGCTTCAGCTCGACCGCGTGCACGAACGTACCCGTGGGGATGTTGCGCAGCGGGAGGCAGTTGCCCGGCTTGATGTCGGACTGGGGGCCGTTCTCGATCTTGTCGCCCTGCTTGAGGCCAGCGGGCGCCAGAATGTAGCGCTTCTCACCGTCCACGTAGTGGAGCAGAGCGATGCGAGCGGTGCGGTTCGGGTCGTACTCGATGTGAGCGACCTTGGCCGGCACGCCGTCCTTGTCGTGACGACGGAAGTCGATCACGCGGTAGGCGCGCTTGTGGCCACCACCCTGGTGACGAGCGGTGATCCGGCCGTGGCCGTTACGACCGCCCTTGGAGTGAAGCGGACGGACCAGGGACTTCTCCGGCTCCGAACGCGTGATCTCGACGAAGTCGCTCACGCTGGAGCCGCGACGACCCGGCGTCGTCGGCTTGTACTTACGAATGCCCATCTTCTTCGCGCATTCCTTTACGTGTTGCTTGACATGTAGCGGTCAGACCCGGGAAAGGTCAGACACCGAAGATGTCGATCCGCTGGCCGTCGGCCAGGCTGACGATCGCGCGCTTGGTGTCGGGACGCTTCCCGAAACCGAAACGGGTCCGCTTGCGCTTACCCTTCCGGTTGATCGTGTTCACGTTCGTGACCTTCACCTCGAAGATCTTCTCGATCGCGATCTTGATCTGGGTCTTGTTGGCGTCCGGGCGAACGATGAACGTGTACTTGTTCTCGTCCATGAGCCCGTAGCTCTTCTCGGAGATCACCGGCTCAATGATGATGTCCCGGTGGTCGGCGATCCTCACTGGTCGTCCTCCTCGGACTCAGCGGCCTTCGAGGCACCGGCCGCGTGGGCCAGGAACTCGGCGTAGCCCGCCTCGGTGAAGACCACGTCGTCCGCGTAGAGGACGTCGTAGGTGTTCACCTGGTCCGCGTCGAGGATGTGGACCTCTTCGAGGTTGCGCAGGGCGCGCCGGTTGTGCTCGTCCTCGCGGGCCAGGACGACGAGGACCTTGTCGGACTCGGTGACCTGGCGCAGCGCCTTCAGAGCGGTCTGCGTGAGCTTGCTGTCCGCGCCCTCACCGACGAACTCGGTGATGACGTGGATGCGGCCGTGGCTGGCCCGGTCGGAGAGGGCGCCACGCAGGGCGGCGGCCTTCATCTTCTTCGGGGTCCGCTGGCTGTAGTCACGCGGCTGGGGACCGTGAACGGTTCCACCACCGGTGTACTGCGGGGCGCGGATCGAGCCCTGACGGGCGCGACCGGTTCCCTTCTGGCGGTAGGGCTTCTTGCCACCGCCGCGGACCTCGCCGCGGGTCTTGGTGGCGTGCGTGCCCTGCCGGCCGGCGGCCAGCTGGCCGTTCACGACCTGGTGGATCAGCGGGATGCTGACCTGCTGGGCGAAGACGGACTCGGGAAGCTCGACGCTGCCCTTGGAGCCGCCCTCGGGGTTCTTGACCTCGATCTGGGCCATGACTTACTTGTCCCCCTTCACAGCGGTGCGGACGAGCACCAGACCGCCGTTGGGACCGGGGACAGCACCCTTGACCAGGATGAGGCCCTTCTCCGCGTCCACAGAGTGAACGGTCAGGTTCTGGACGGTCTTGCGCACGTTGCCCATGCGCCCGGCCATCCGCATGCCCTTGAAAACGCGGCCGGGCGTGGCGCAGCCGCCGATGGAGCCGGGAGAGCGGTGCTTGCGCTGGGTGCCGTGCGAGGCGGAGAGACCACGGAAACCGTGGCGCTTCATCACACCGGCGAAACCCTTGCCCTTGCTCTTGCCCGTGACGTCGACCTTCTGGCCGCTCTCGAACGCGGCGGCGTCGACTTCCTGACCGAGCGTGTACTCGGAGGCGTCGGTGGTGCGCACCTCGACGTAGTGACGGCGCGGGGTCAGGTCGTTCGCGCGCAGGTAGTCGCCCAGGGGCTTGTTGACCTTGCGCGGGTTGATCTGCCCGTAGCCGAGCTGGATGGCGGAGTAGCCATCGGTGTCAGGGGTCCGGATGCGGCTCACGACGCACGGACCGGCCTTCAGGACGGTCACGGGCACCATCTTGCCCGCGTCGTCGAAGACCTGGGTCATGCCGAGCTTTTCGCCCAGAACTCCCTTGATCTGCTTGGTGGCCATGTCTGTGCGTCCTTAAAGCTTGATCTCGATGTCAACGCCAGCCGGGAGGTCGAGTCGCATGAGCGAGTCCACCGTCTTCGGCGTGGGGTCGATGATGTCGATCAGCCGCTTGTGGGTGCGCATCTCGAAGTGCTCGCGCGAGTCCTTGTACTTGTGCGGCGATCGGATGACGCAGTAAACGTTCTTCTCCGTCGGCAGCGGCACCGGGCCCGCGACCTGTGCGCCAGTTCGCGTCACAGTCTCAACGATCTTGCGCGCCGAGCTGTCGATGACCTCGTGGTCATAGGCCTTTAGCCGAATGCGGATCTTCTGTCCCGCCATGTGGCCTGTTCGTCCTTCGCTTCAGTGTCCGTAACGGTGAGCTGTCCGGTCACAGACGCCCAGGCCCGTCGGCGAATCCGCCGGCGTGTTGGCCGTGAGCCCCTATTCCCTTGAGAAACCGCAACAGGGCTTGCCCCTGCGGTGCGTCACCGTCACAGAGCCCGATGACGTCTTGTCAGTGTGGTGGGCGGGCCGCCGTGAAGCGGCCCACCCACCACGTCGGGGCGGCTCCGGAAGGTGCCACCCCAACGTGTGTGCTACTTGAGGATCTTCGTGACGCGACCCGCGCCCACGGTCCGGCCACCCTCACGGATGGCGAACTTGAGGCCCTCTTCCATCGCGACCGGCTGGATCAGGTTGACGGTCATCTCGGTGTTGTCACCGGGCATGACCATCTCCGTGCCCTCCGGCAGCGTCACGACGCCGGTGACGTCGGTGGTGCGGAAGTAGAACTGCGGGCGGTAGTTGTTGAAGAACGGCGTGTGGCGGCCACCCTCGTCCTTGGACAGGATGACGACCTGGCCCTCGAACTCGGTGTGCGGGGTGGTCGTGCCGGGCTTGATCACGACCTGGCCGCGCTCGACGTCCTCGCGCTTGATGCCGCGCAGGAGCAGACCGACGTTGTCGCCAGCCTGACCGTTGTCGAGCAGCTTGCGGAACATCTCAACACCGGTGACGGTGGTGGTCTGCTTCTCTTCCTTGATGCCGACGATGTCAACGGTCTCGTTGACGTTGACGACGCCGCGCTCGATACGACCGGTGACGACGGTGCCGCGACCGGTGATCGAGAAGACGTCCTCGATCGGCATGAGGAACGGCTTCTCGGTGTCACGCTCGGGCTCGGGAATGAAGCTGTCCACGGTGCCCATGAGCTCCAGGACGGCCTTGCCCCACTCCGCGTCGCCCTCGAGGGCCTTGAGAGCCGAGACCTTGGTGACGGGGATGTCGTCGCCGGGGAACTCGTACTCGCTGAGGAGCTCACGCACCTCGAGCTCGACGAGCTCGAAGATCTCCTCGTCGTCCACCATGTCGGCCTTGTTCAGGGCGACGACGATGGCGGGGACGCCGACCTGGCGGGCCAGGAGCACGTGCTCCTTGGTCTGCGGCATCGGGCCGTCGGTGGCGGCCACGACCAGGATCGCGCCGTCCATCTGCGCGGCACCCGTGATCATGTTCTTCACGTAGTCAGCGTGACCGGGGCAGTCGACGTGGGCGTAGTGACGCGCCTCGGTCTGGTACTCGACGTGAGCGACGGAGATGGTGATACCGCGCTCGCGCTCCTCGGGAGCGTTGTCGATGTCCTCGAACGGGGTGAACGGGTTCAGCGCCGGGTACGCGTCGTGCAGCACCTTGGTGATGGCCGCGGTCAGCGTGGTCTTGCCGTGGTCAATGTGACCGATGGTGCCGATGTTGACGTGCGGCTTGGTCCGCTCGAACTTTTCCTTCGCCACTGGAAGTCTCCTAGACGTACAGATCTATCTGACTGTGGTCCAACCCCGCGGATGCGGGGTACAGCCGGGTTGCTTGCTCGCGACTATTCGCCGCGAACCTTCGCCACAATTTCTTGGGCGACAGCGGACGGAACCTCCGCGTAGGAGTCGAACACCATCGAGTAGTTGGCTCGACCCTGGGTACGGCTGCGCAGGTCACCCACGTAGCCGAACATTTCCGAAAGGGGCACCTGGGCCTTGACGACCCGGACACCGGAACGCTCGTCCATGGACTGAATCTGTCCACGGCGGGAGTTCAGGTCACCGATGACGTCACCCATGTACTCCTCGGGAGTGGTGACCTCCACGGCCATGACGGGCTCGAGCAGCGCGGGCTTCGCGAGCTTGACGGCCTCCTTGAAGGCCATCGAACCGGCGGTCTTGAACGCCATCTCGGAGGAGTCGACGTCGTGGTACTGACCGTCCGTCAGCGTCACCTTGATGCCGACGAGCGGGTAGTGCGCGAGCACGCCCAGCTCAGCGGCCTCCTGGCAGCCGGCGTCGACCGACGGGATGTACTCCCGCGGGATACGGCCACCGGTGACGGAGTTGACGAACTCGTACCCGGAAGCGTCGCCCTCCTCGGCCTCAAGCGGCTCGAGGTTGATCTTGACCTTGGCGAACTGGCCCGACCCACCGGTCTGCTTCTTGTGGGTGTAGACGTGGCCTTCGACCTTCTTGCGAATGGTCTCTCGGTAGGCCACCTGGGGCTTACCGATGTTCGCCTCGACCTTGAACTCGTCGCGCATGCGGTTGACCAGCACCTCGAGGTGCAGCTCGCCCATGCCCGAGATCACGGTCTGACCGGTCTGCTCGTCCGAGGCCACCTGGAAGGAGGGGTCCTCGTCCGCCAGACGCTGGATCGCGATGCCCAGCTTCTCCTGGTCGCTCTTGGTCTTCGGCTCGATGGCCACCTCGATGACCGGAGCCGGGAAGGTCATGGACTCCAGGACGATCGGAGCCGACTGGTCGCAGAGCGTCTCGCCGGTCGTGGTGTCCTTCAGACCCATGACCGCGACGATGTCGCCCGCGCCGGCCTCGGAGATCTCCTCACGCTTGTTCGAGTGCATGCGGTAGATCTTGCCGATGCGCTCCTTGCGGCCCTTCAGGCTGTTGAGCACCTGGGTACCGGTGGTGAGCACGCCCGAGTAGATGCGCAGGTAGGTGAGCCGCCCGAGGTGGGGGTCGCTCATGATCTTGAAGACCAGAGCGGACATCGGCTCGTCCACGCTCGGCTTGCGCTGGAGCTTCGTCTCCTCGGTCTCGTCCTTGGGGTCGTGGCCCTCGATGGCGTCCACGTCCAGGGGCGAGGGGAGGTAGGCGGTGACCGCGTCGAGCAGGGGCTGGACGCCCTTGTTCTTGAAGGCGGTGCCACAGACGATCGGGATCGCGGTGCCCGCGATGGTCGCGCGACGGATCGCGGTGACCAGCTGCTCCTCGGTGGGCTCCTGGCCCTCGAGGTACAGCTCCATGATCTCGTCGTCGGCCTCGGCCAGCGTCTCGATGAACTGGTCGCGCGCCTCGCGGGCGGCGTCAGTGTGCGTCTCGGGGATGTCGACGGTGTCGTACATCTCACCGAGCGCGGCCTCGTCGTTCCAGACGTAGGCCTTCATCTTCACGAGGTCGATGACGCCCTTGAAGTCGCTCTCGGCACCGATGTTGAGCTGGATCGGCATGGCGTTCGCGCCGAGGCGCTCACGGAACATGTCGACACAGCGCTGGAACTCGGCGCCGATCTTGTCCATCTTGTTGACGAAGCAGATCCGGGGGACCTTGTAGCGGTCGGCCTGACGCCAGACCTGCTCCGACTGGGGCTCGACGCCTTCCTTGGCGTCGAACACCGCGACGGCACCGTCGAGGACACGCAGCGACCGCTCGACCTCGACCGTGAAGTCGACGTGGCCGGGCGTGTCGATGATGTTGATGGTGTGGTCGTCCCAGTGGGTGGTGGTAGCAGCCGAGGTAATGGTGATACCCCGCTCCTGCTCCTCCTTCATCCAGTCCATCGTGGCGGCGCCATCGTGGACCTCACCCACCTTGTGGGTCACACCGGTGTAGTAGAGGATCCGCTCGGTCGTCGTGGTCTTGCCCGCGTCGATGTGGGCCATGATGCCGATGTTGCGGACCTTGGCCAGGTCAAGCAAAGTCTTAGCCATGAGGCTCGTCTTCCCTAGGTCTCAAGGAATCGATTCGCCGCGGGGTTACCAGCGGTAGTGGGCGAAGGCCTTGTTCGACTCGGCCATCTTGTGCGTGTCCTCACGCTTCTTGACAGCCGCGCCCAGACCGTTGCTGGCATCGACCAGCTCGTTCATCAGGCGCTCGGTCATGGTCTTCTCACGACGCTGACGCGAGTAGGAGACCAGCCAGCGCAGGGCCAGCGTGGTGGACCGGGAGGCGCGAACCTCGACCGGCACCTGGTAGGTCGCGCCACCGACACGGCGGCTGCGGACCTCCAGCGCGGGCTTGACGTTGTCCAGGCCTCGCTTGAGAACGACGAGCGGGTCCTGACCGGTCTTCTCGCGAGCACCCTCCAGGGCGTCGTACACGACGGCCTGGGCGATGGAGCGCTTGCCGTCGAGGAGCACCTTGTTGATCAGTGCGGTGACGAGCGGCGAGCCGTAGACCGGGTCGGTGATGAGCTGGCGCTTCGGCGCCGGGCCCTTGCGCGGCATGCTTACTTCTCCTTCTTGGCGCCGTAGTGGCTACGGGCCTGCTTGCGGCCTCGGACACCCTGGGTGTCGAGCGAACCGCGGACAATTCGGTAGCGAACGCCCGGCAGGTCCTTCACACGACCGCCACGAACCAGCACGATGCTGTGCTCCTGGAGGTTGTGACCAATGCCGGGGATGTAGGCCGTGACCTCGATGCCGCTGCTCAGCTTGACGCGAGCGACCTTACGCAGAGCGGAGTTCGGCTTCTTCGGCGTAGTGGTGTAGACACGCGTGCACACACCACGACGCTGCGGACTCCCCTTCAGCGCCGGGGTCTTGTTCTTTGCGACCTTGTCCTGTCGGCCCTTGCGGACCAGCTGCTGGATGGTGGGCACCGCGTCTCCGTCTTCCTCGTGACCTACGCCGGTTCTCGTAGCCGATATCGCTATTGACCTGCTGAATTCCCCGAACCTCCCCGACCCCCGTGGTCGGGCGTGTCGCCCTCGTTCCCACGCATGGCGAACGGATGCACACCCGGTCGGAGACCGATTCACAGGAGGGGGTTCACCTGCGCCGCGCGCCCTGTGTCCATCCTGTGGAGAACTGGGGCGCCGCACACGCACGTGTGACCCGTCGACTCACGGGCACAATCACACAGGCTACCGCTAACCGAACAGGCGGTCAAAACGGTGTGCGACATGGCGAGACAAGCGGAACCGGATCTCGCGTAGCCGTGGGTCTCCACCAGTCTACGTGCTCCCCGGCGCGCTTCGCCCCGGGTTTTCCCAACGAAGGGCCGTCAAAGAGAACGGCCGTTCCCGGAGGACCCATTGTCCCCCGGGAACGGCCGGGAATCTACAGAACGAACCACATCACGAGGGAGATCACGGTCACCAGGACGCCGATGACCGCGAAGACCGTGCCCGTGGTGATCAGGCCCAGTCCGTCGAGGGTCCCCCGCGACTCGCGGATCGCCCTCTTCGCCTTGGGTCCGGTGACGAACAACGCCAGGATCGCGGTGATCACACCGACGACCGGAACCAACGAGGCGATACCGAGCCACATGGTGACGTTCGCCCCGGGTTCGGTGTCCGCCAGGAAGTCGATGCTGTCGTAGCCGGGGTAGTCCCCGTCGTCCCGGGCCTCGTCGAAGCCGGGGAAGTCCTCCGCGATCTTGTCGCGACGGCGCTTCGCCTGCTTGGGCCGCTCCGGCATCCCGTAGTCGGCCGGGGTGAAGTCGTCCTCGTAGTCCGACTCCGCCCGGTCGTCACTCTCGTCCTCGTAGCCCGTCTCCGGCCGGTCGTCACGCTCGTCCTCGTACTCCTCCCGCCGACCGGTGTCGGGCTCGGAGTCGAAGGAGGGCGCCGTGAACATCTGGGTGGCACCCTCGCCACCGCGCCAGGAGTCGTCGCCCTCCGCGGGCGCCTCGTCCCACCGCTGGTCCTCGGCGTCGTCCCAGGGCCGGTCGTCCTCGTCGTCCAGGGGATCCTTGGACCTGGCCCGCGACTGCATGTCCGCGATGGCGGCCAGGGGGTCGTCCGAACCCGGGACGGCGGCGGACAGCGTGCCGGTGTCCGGCTCCGCCGGTGCGTCCTCACTCCCCCAGTCCGCGTACGCGGGCTCCTGGGGCGACTCCCTGCGGCGCCGCTCGGCGTCGCGGACGACGTCGGGCAGACGCGGGTCGTTGCGGTCGAAGGCCCAGGTGTTGCCGCTCCCACCCTGTTCGGGGGCGGGAGAGAGCTCGTCGTCGTACCGGTCGCCGCGCTCCTCCGCAGGACGCGGGGAGAGTTCGTCGTCGTACCGGTCGCCGCCGTACGAGGGGGTGTGGTGGTCGGACCACGGGCGTTCGGTCTGCTCCGCCCACGGCTCGGTGGTGCCCGAGCCCTTCCACGTGTCCCCGGTGTCCTCGCTCGGGCTCCAGCTGTCCAGTCCGCCGGTGCCGCTCCACTCGCCCGACTGTTCCCGGTCGGACTTCCAGAGTTCCTCGCCGGGACCCGACGCGGACCACGGAGTCTCGGGGTCCAACGGGTCACGTGCGTCCGACGCGGAGCCCTGACGCGGGTCCCGGTCGAGGGCCGAGTCCCGTGTACCCCACGGTTCCTGACCCGGTCCCGACGCCTGCGGCATCAACGGGTCTTCGCCCGGACCGTCGGAGCCCCACGGCTCACGACGCGCGTCCGACGCGAGGCCGGAGTCGTCCGAGGACCGGTGGCCCCACCCGGAAGCGGGGGCGGAGCCCAGCGGGTCCGATCCCTCCGGGGACCACGGCTCACTTCCGGGGCCGGAGAACGGTTCCGACCCGGAGGCGGATTCCCGCGAAGCCCACGCGTCACCGTCGGCACCGGAAGCCGACGCGTGCGGCGACCACGAGTCCGGGGAACCCCCCAGGGCCGATCCGGACGCCGGGGCCTCCGGGTTCCAGGGCTGACCAACGGAACCAGGGAACGGGTCCGCACCGGAATCGGAAGTGGAGGAGTCCGAGCTCAGCGGGGACCACGGAGCGGGGTCGGAGGAACTCTCCGAGCCCCACGAGTCAGCGGTGCCGGAGGCGTGCGGCCCCCGGGAGTCCGGCGAACCACTCGAACCGGACGCCGGGGACTCCGGGTCCCACGGCTCACTGCCGGAGCCGGAGAACGAGTCCGCGACAGCGGAGTCCCGCGAACTCCAGGAGTCACCGGAAGCACCAGCCCCCTGTGCGGACCACTCCGTGTCGGAGTCTCTCGGGGCATACGGGATCCGGGAGTCCGCCCCCTCCGGGGACCACGAGTCCCGGCCCGAATCCGGCGAACCGCCCAGGACGGATCCTGTCACCGGAGCCTCCGGGTCCCACGGCTCACGGCTCGAAGCAGAGAACGGGTCCGGGCCGGAGGCCGACCCGTACGGCGTCCCGGAGTCCGGGGAACCACCGAGGGCGGAACCGGAGAGCGGGGCCTCGGGGTCCCACGCCTCACGACCGGAGCCAGAGAGCGGGTCCTGCGAGCTACGCGGGTCCGACGTGTGGGCGGGGGCGTCCGAAGACCAGGAGTCCCGCGTACCACCAGGCACACGAGAGCGCCCGGAGTCCTCCGGGTCCCACGACTCCGGGCCGGAACCAGGGAACGGGTCCGCACCGGAGGCCGTCGCGCGTGGCGACCACGGGTCCGCACCCTCCGGGGACCACGGGTCCCGGTCGGTACCGGAGTCCGAAGAACCACCCGGGGCGGAACCGGAAACCGGGCCCGCGGGGTCCCACGGCTCGCGACCGGAGTCGGAGGAGCCGGGGCCGCCCTGCGGGGACCACGGAGCAGAGTCGGAGGAACCCTCGGAACCCCACGAGTCCCGACCCGGACCTGAATCCGGGCCGCCCGGGACCGCGCCGGGAACCGGGGCCTCCGGGTCCCAGGGCTCACGGCCGGGACCGGAGAACGGGTCCGCGCCGGAGGCAGACGTGTGCGGCGTCCCGGAGTCCGGCGAACCACCCAGGGCGGAACCGGACGCCGGAGCCTCGGGGTCCCACGCCTCACGGCCCGAAGCAGAGAACGAGTCCTGCGAGGTGCGCGGGTCCGCCGTGAAGGCGGGGTCATCCGAGGACCAGGAGTCCCGCGTACCACCGGGCACACGAGGGTGCCCGGGGATCTCGGGATCCCAGGGCTCACGACCGGAGTCGGAGGAACCAGGGCCGCCCTGAGGGGACCACGGAGCAGAGTCCGAGGAATCCTCGGAACCCCAGGGGTCCCCGGCGCCGGAAGCCGACACGTGCGGCGTCCCGGAGTCCAGCGGACCGCCCAGGGCGGAGCCGGGCTCCTGGCCGGGTCGGGAGTAAGGGTCCTGATCGGAAGCGCCCTGTGGGGACCACGGAGCGGAGTCCGAGGAACCCTCGGATCCCCACCCGGCGGAAGCCGGTGTCTGGGGCGTCAGCGGGTCCCGGTCGGAACCGGAGTCCTGGCCTCTCCCGGCCCACGAGTCCCGGTAGGGGCCCTGGGAGGCGGGCTCGCCCGCCTCGCGCGCGGGCTCCTCCGGAGGCAGCGGGACCTCGGCGCTGGCCGCGATGCCCGGGTAGCCGCCGGTCGCCGGAGCCTCGGGCTCCCGCTGGGCCAGCGGGTCCTCCCCCGGGAAACGCGTCACGGGCTCGTAGGCCGACGTGCCCGCGCCCGGGTACGAGATGCCCGGCGCCGAGGGCGGTCCGCCCAGGGCGTCCGGGTAGGGCTCCACCATCGCCGGACGCGAGGCGCTCAGCCCCGCGTAGCCGCCGCTGTCAGGGAAGACGGCGCCGTCCTCCCCGGGGTTCGCCGCCGCGTCCTCCTCCAGGGGGTCCTGGTACTCCGACTGTGAGCGGTAGCGGTTCTCGCTGGGTTTGAACCAGGAGTCCCCGTCCGCATCGGACGCACGGTTGCCCGGCGCCCCGCCCCCGTTATCAGTCACTTGCCTGCTCTCCCGACAGCGCCGTAGCGCCCTCTCCCCGTCCGCACCGCAGTGTACGAACCGACAACGACGAAACGGCGGCGGGGCCACCCCCGGTGATGGGGGTGGCTGACCACCGCCGTCAGCTCAACCAACGTTCAGGTTGGACTTACCGGTTGTACGGACCGAAGTCGTACTCCTCCAGGGGGACGGCCTCGCCCGAACCCTGCCCGAAGGTGTACTCACTGGGCTCCTCGTAACCGGAGACCGAGTACATCGAGGCCTTGGCCTCCTCGGTCGGCTCAACCCGGATGTTGCGGTACTGCGGAATACCGGTACCGGCCGGGATGAGCTTACCGATGATGACGTTCTCCTTGAGGCCCAGCAGCGGGTCACTCTTACCGTGGATCGCGTTCTCGGTCAGCACGCGGGTGGTCTCCTGGAAGGAGGCCGCCGACAGCCAGGACTCCGTGGCCAGCGAGGCCTTGGTGATACCCAGCAGCACCGGACGTCCGGCGGCCGGCTGGCCGCCCTCGGACACGACGCGTCGGTTGATCCGCTCGAACTTCGGCCGCTCGACCATCTCACCGGGCAGGAGCTCGGTGTCACCGGACTCCAGGATGTTCACCCGCTTGAGCATCTGGCGGACGATGATCTCGATGTGCTTGTCGTGGATGGACACACCCTGCGACTTGTACACCTCCTGGACCTCCGACACGAGGTGCTGCTGCACCGCGCGGGGGCCCTGGATGCGAAGAACCTCGTGCGGGTTGATCGCACCCTGGATGAGCTGCTGGCCAACCTTGACGTGGTCGCCGTCGCTCACCAGGAGCTGCGCACGCATCGGGACCGGGTAGGCGATCTCGTCCGTGCCGTCGTCCGGAATGACGACGATCTTGCGGCTCTTCTCGGTGTCGTCGACCCTGATCCGGCCCTCCATCTCGGAGATCGGGGCCACACCCTTGGGGATGCGGGCCTCGAAGAGCTCCTGGACACGGGGCAGACCGTGGGTGATGTCCTGACCGGCCGAACCACCCATGTGGAAGGTACGCATGGTCAGCTGGGTACCGGGCTCACCGATGGACTGGGCCGCGATGATACCGATCGCCTCACCGACGTCCACCGGCTTGCCGGTCGCCATGGAGCGGCCGTAGCAGGTGGTGCAGACACCGATCTTCGCCTCACAGGTCAGCGACGAGCGGATGCGCACGCGGGTGACCCCGGCGGCGACCAGCTTGTCGATGTTCTGCTCGGAGGTGTCGGACAGCGCCGGGAGGACGAGCTTGCCCTCGGGGTCCAGCGTGTCCTCGGCGATGGTCCGACCGAAACCGGTGTTCTCGACGTTGTGCTTGCGCACGACGACACCGGCGGCGTTCTTCTCACCGATCTCGTGCCAGAGCGAACGGTCCGTACCGCAGTCGATCTCGCGGACGATGACGTCCTGCGCGACGTCCACCAGACGACGGGTCAGGTAACCCGAGTCGGCGGTACGCAGGGCGGTGTCGGCCAGACCCTTGCGCTGACCGTGCGTGGAGATGAAGTACTCCAGCACGGACAGGCCCTCACGGTAGGAGGACTTGATCGGACGCGGGATGGTCTCACCCTTGGTGTTGGAGACCAGACCACGGATACCGGCGATCTGACGCACCTGCATCGGGTTACCGCGCGCACCGGACTGGACCATCATCCACACCGGGTTGTCGATGGGGAAGTTGTCCTCCATGTCCTTCGCGACCTCGGCCGTGGCCTGGGTCCACACCTCGGTGAGCTCCTGACGGCGCTCGTCGTCGGTGATCAGACCGCGGTCGTACTCCCGCTGGATCTTGTCGGCCTTGCGGTCGTAGCCGCCGAGGATCTCGGCCTTGCGCGGAGGCGCGACGACGTCCTCGATGCCGATGGTCAGACCGGACCGGGTGGCCCAGCGGTAACCGGCGTCCTTCAGGGCGTCCAGGGTCGTGGCGACCTGGACCTTGGGGTAGTTCTCGGCCAGGTCGTTGACCAGGACCGAGACCTGCTTCTTGCCCACCTGGAAGTTGACGTACGGGTAGTCCACCGGGGTGGCCTCGTTGAAGAGGTACCGGCCCAGCGTGGTCTCCAGGACGTAGACGTCGCCCTGCTCCCAGCCCTCCGGCGGCGTCCAGTCCTTGGGCGCGGGAGCGCCGTCGGCGATACGCAGCCGGATCTTGGCCTGGAGGTCCAGGTCGCCCAGGTCGTAGGCCATGATGGCCTCGGCCGGCGAGCGGAAGGCACGGCCCTCGCCCGCGGCACCCGCGCGCTCCGTCGTCAGGTAGTACAGGCCGATGATCATGTCCTGGGTGGGCATGGTCACGGGCTTGCCGTCGGACGGCTTGAGGATGTTGTTGGTGGCGAGCATCAGCAGCCGCGCCTCGGCCTGGGCCTCGGCGGACAGCGGCAGGTGCACGGCCATCTGGTCACCGTCGAAGTCCGCGTTGAACGCGGTGCAGACGAGCGGGTGGATCTGGATGGCCTTGCCCTCGACCAGCTGCGGCTCGAAGGCCTGGATGCCCAGGCGGTGCAGCGTCGGAGCACGGTTCAGCAGCACCGGGTGCTCGGTGATGACCTCTTCGAGGACGTCCCACACCACGGGGCGGGACCGCTCCACCATGCGCTTGGCGCTCTTGATGTTCTGCGCGTGGTTCAGGTCGACCAGGCGCTTCATCACGAACGGCTTGAAGAGCTCCAGGGCCATCTGCTTGGGCAGACCGCACTGGTGCAGCTTCAGCTGCGGGCCGACGACGATGACCGAACGGCCGGAGTAGTCGACGCGCTTGCCGAGCAGGTTCTGACGGAAACGGCCCTGCTTGCCCTTGAGCATGTCGGACAGCGACTTGAGCGGACGGTTACCGGGACCGGTGACCGGGCGACCGCGGCGGCCGTTGTCGAACAGCGCGTCGACGGCCTCCTGGAGCATCCGCTTCTCGTTGTTGACGATGATCTCGGGCGCGCCCAGGTCCAGCAGCCGCTTGAGGCGGTTGTTCCGGTTGATGACGCGGCGGTACAGGTCGTTGAGGTCGGAGGTCGCGAAGCGGCCACCGTCCAGCTGCACCATCGGACGCAGGTCCGGCGGGATGACCGGGATGCAGTCCAGCACCATGCCCATGGGGCTGTTGGTGGTGTTGAGGAACGCCGAGACGACCTTGAGCCGCTTCAGGGCGCGGGCCTTCTTCTGGCCCTTGCCCGTGCGGATGGTCTCCCGGAGCTTCTCCGCCTCCTCGTCCAGCTCGAAGTTGGACAGGCGGTCCTGGATGGCCTGGGCGCCCATGCCGCCGCGGAAGTACTTCCCGAAGCGGTCGCGCATCTCGCGGTAGAGCATCTCGTCGCCCTCGAGGTCCTGGACCTTGAGGTTCTTGAAACGGCTCCACACCTCGTCGAGGCGGTCGATCTCGCGCTGGGCGCGGTCGCGCAGCTGGCGCATCTCACGCTCGGCGCCCTCGCGCACCTTGCGGCGCGCGTCGCCCTTGGCACCCTGCTCCTCAAGCTCGGCCAGGTCGGCCTCCAGCTTGCGGTGGCGCTCCTCGATGGTCGAGTCGCGGCGCTGCTCCAGGTGCTGCTTCTCGACCGAGATCCGCGCTTCCAGCGACTGCAGGTCGCGCTCGCGGGCCTCGGTGTCCACCCACGTGACCATGTAGGCGGCGAAGTAGATGATCTTCTCGAGATCCTTCGGCGCCAGGTCCAGCAGGTAGCCCAGGCGGGAGGGCACGCCCTTGAAGTACCAGATGTGCGTGACGGGAGCGGCCAGCTCGATGTGGCCCATCCGCTCACGGCGCACCTTGGCACGGGTCACCTCGACGCCGCAGCGCTCACAGATGATGCCCTTGAAGCGGACGCGCTTGTACTTGCCGCAGTAGCACTCCCAGTCCCGGGTCGGACCGAAGATCTTCTCGCAGAAGAGTCCGTCCTTCTCGGGCTTGAGGGTCCGGTAGTTGATGGTTTCGGGCTTCTTGACCTCGCCGTGTGACCACTGGCGAATGTCGTCGGCGGTGGCGAGGCCAATCCGCAGCTCGTCGAAGAAGTTGACGTCGAGCACTTAATTCGTCCCCTGCTCTCGAATTCCGCGGAAGTTAGACCTCTTCGACACTGCTCGGCTCTCGCCTGCCCAGGTCGATTCCCAGTTCTTCCGCGGCGCGGAAGACGTCCTCGTCACTGTCCCGCATCTCGATGGACATACCGTCACTGGACAGCACCTCCACGTTCAGACAGAGCGACTGCATCTCCTTGATGAGCACCTTGAAGGACTCAGGGATGCCCGGCTCAGGGATGTTCTCGCCCTTGACGATGGCCTCGTAGACCTTGACGCGGCCCACCACGTCGTCGGACTTGATGGTGAGCAGCTCCTGGAGCGCGTAGGCGGCACCGTAGGCCTCCAGCGCCCAGACCTCCATCTCACCGAACCGCTGACCGCCGAACTGCGCCTTACCACCCAGCGGCTGCTGCGTGATCATGGAGTACGGGCCGGTGGAGCGGGCGTGGATCTTGTCGTCCACGAGGTGGTGGAGCTTCAGGATGTACTTGTAGCCGACGGAGATCGGCTCGGCGAAGGGCTCACCGGTGCGGCCGTCGAACAGGCGGGCCTTGCCGTCCTCGTTGATGAGGCGGTTGCCGTCCTTGTTCGGGCGGACCGACTGGATGAGGCCGCTGAGCTCGTCACCGTGCAGGCCGTCGAAGACCGGCGTGGCCACGCGCGAGTTCGGGGAGACCTCGGCCGCTCCGATCGCGTGCAGCGACTTCTGCCACTCCTCCTCGACCCCCTCGACCAACCAGCCGTTCTTGGCCAGCCAGCCCAGGTGGACCTCCAGTACCTGACCGACGTTCATTCGGCCGGGGACGCCCAGCGGGTTGAGGATGATGTCGACGGGCGTGCCGTCCTCCAGGAAGGGCATGTCCTCCTGGGGCAGGATCTTCGAGATGACGCCCTTGTTGCCGTGACGGCCGGCGAGCTTGTCACCGTCGGTGATCTTGCGCTTCTGGGCCACGTAGACGCGGACCATCTCGTTGACGCCGGGGGCGAGCTCGTCGCCCTCGTCGCGGCTGAACACGCGGACGCCGATGACCTTGCCGGTCTCGCCGTGCGGCACCTTCAGGGAGGTGTCGCGGACCTCGCGGGCCTTCTCACCGAAGATGGCGCGCAGCAGGCGCTCCTCCGGGGTCAGCTCGGTCTCACCCTTGGGCGTGACCTTGCCGACGAGGATGTCGCCGTCGACGACCTCGGCGCCGATGCGGATGATGCCCCGGTCGTCGAGGTCGGCCAGGACCTCCTCGCTGACGTTGGGGATCTCGCGGGTGATCTCCTCCGGGCCGAGCTTGGTGTCACGGGCGTCGACCTCGTGCTCCTCGATGTGGATCGAGGAGAGGACGTCGTCCTGCACCAGACGCTGGCTGAGGATGATCGCGTCCTCGTAGTTGTGGCCCTCCCAGGACATGTACGCCACGAGGAGGTTCTTGCCCAGCGACATCTCGCCCTGGTCCGTGGACGGACCGTCCGCGAGGACCTGCTTGACCTCGATGCGCTGGCCCTCGTACACGATGGGGCGCTGGTTGAAGCAGGTGCCCTGGTTGGAGCGCTGGAACTTGCCCATGCGGTACGTCTTGCGCGTGCCGTCGTCGGCCATCACGGTGACGTAGTCGGCGGTGACGTCCTCGACCACACCGGCCTTCTCCGCGAGGATGACCTCACCGGCGTCGGTGGCGGCGCGGTACTCCATGCCGGTGCCGACGAAGGGCGACTCGGCGCGCAGCAGCGGCACGGCCTGGCGCTGCATGTTGGAACCCATGAGCGCGCGGTTGGCGTCGTCGTGCTCCAGGAACGGGATCATGGCGGTGGCGACCGACACCATCTGGCGCGGCGACACGTCCATGTAGTCGACCTCGTCGGTGCTGACCTGCTCGAACTCCCCGCCCTTACGACGGACGAGCACGCCGGCCTCGGCGAAGCTGCCGTCCGCGTTCATCGGGGTGTTCGCCTGCGCGATGACGTAGAGGTCCTCTTCGTCAGCGGTCAGGTAGTCGACCTGGTCGGAGACCTTGCCGTCGATGATCTTCCGGTACGGGGTCTCCACGAAACCGAAGGAGTTCACCCGGCCGTAGGCGGCGAGCGAGCCGATCAGACCGATGTTCGGGCCCTCAGGGGTCTCGATCGGGCACATGCGGCCGTAGTGGGACGGGTGGACGTCCCGGACCTCGAAGCCCGCGCGCTCACGGGACAGACCGCCCGGACCCAGCGCCGAGAGGCGGCGCTTGTGGGTCAGACCCGCGAGGGGGTTGGTCTGGTCCATGAACTGGGACAGCTGCGAGGTGCCGAAGAACTCCTTGATGGAGGCCACGACGGGACGGATGTTGATCAGGGTCTGCGGCGTGATCGCCTCGACGTCCTGGGTGGTCATCCGCTCGCGGACGACGCGCTCCATGCGGGCCAGGCCCAGGCGGACCTGGTTCTGGATGAGCTCGCCGACGGTGCGCAGACGGCGGTTGCCGAAGTGGTCGATGTCGTCGGTCTCGACCGGGCGAAGACCGAGGACGGTCTCCTTCTCGACCTCACCGGCGTGCAGGCGCACGAGGTAGTCGATGGTCGCGACGATGTCCTCTTCGGTGAGGGTGCCCTGCGTGAAGTCGGTGTCGAGGCCGAGCTTCTTGTTGATCTTGTACCGGCCGACCTTGGCGAGGTCGTAGCGCTTGGGGTTGAAGTACAGGTTCTCCAGCAGCGCCTGGGCCGACTCCTTCGTGGGCGGCTCTCCCGGACGCAGCTTGCGGTAGATGTCCAGCAGCGCGTCGTCGGTACCGGCGGTCGGGTCCTTCTCCAGGGTGTTGCGGATCGACTCGTACTGGCCGAACCGCTCCAGGATCTGGTCGGTGGTCCAGCCCAGCGCCTTGAGCAGGACGGTGACGCCCTGCTTGCGCTTGCGGTCGATGCGGACGCCGACGAAGTCGCGCTTGTCGACCTCGAACTCCAGCCATGCACCGCGGGACGGGATGACCTTGCAGCCGAAGAGGTCCTTGTCCGAGGTCTTGTCGACGGACTTGTCGAAGTACACACCCGGGGAGCGGACGAGCTGGGACACGACGACGCGCTCGGTGCCGTTGATGATGAAGGTGCCCTTGACGGTCATGAGCGGGAAGTCGCCCATGAACACCGTCTGGCTCTTGATCTCACCGGTGTCGTTGTTGATGAACTCCGCCGTGACGAACATCGGGGCGGAGTACGTCATGTCCTTGTCCTTGCACTCCTCCTCGGAGTACTTGGGCGGCTCGAACCGATGATCACGGAACGAAAGGGACATCGTGCCCGAGAAGTCCTCGATCGGGCTGATCTCCTCGAAGATCTCTTCGAGACCGGACTGCTCCGGAACGTCCTTGCGGCCGGCGTTGCGGGCCGTCTCGACCCGGGTCTTCCACGTGTCGTTGCCCAGCAGCCAGTCGAACGACTCGGTCTGCAGGGCCAGAAGGTTCGGAACCTCGAGGGGTTCCTGGATACGGGCGAAAGAAACGCGGTGCGGACCAAGGGCGTTAGCGGAGGCGTTGCGCGAGGCTGCCAACAGGGGTCCTTCCGAAGGCTTGTGGCGGTTGAAGCGCGCACGCCAGACGATCCGTCACGAGAGGGACCGCCGCAACGCGGTTGAGACGGTCACATCGAGCGGGTGACGGGCCTTCCGGAATCCAGAAAAATGGGATGGCGGAAGCCGTACACCGACACAGGGATCACCAAAGGGCAGCGCAAAAGAGCAGTGTAGCCGAACACCACACCGCTGTCCACTCACGGTCCACAGCACCACTCACGACACCGGCAGGATCACCCCTGGAGGGCGATCCGTCAAGCCCGGCATGCCTGCACCGGCACCCTCGCGAGGGACCGGTGGTCCCGGGTCGTACCCGGCCGACGGCGGTACCGCCACCGCGCACATCCCCGGGGGAAGGCCCTGGACCATCAGGGTGAAACAGCGCGCCTGCCCTGGCCCCACGGGGGATGTGAGCCAACGGACACCCGGAAGGATTCCCCCGCCCCAGGCGGGTAAACACTCTCTCCGGAGCCCGTCAGGATTCCCGGGACGGGACATTATCGCGTCCCGGGGACAGTTCGCACACGGGAACTCGGCGTTCCCGCCCGCGAACCGCCCCAGCTTCGCACATCACCCAGCTCACGACGGTTCAGACACGGCGTCGTTCACGACATACGGGACGTCGGTCCGCCGTCGGCGGGGGACCTTCGGCCTCCGGACCCGGTCCGGAACCTCCCGGTTCCCGGCGACCGAATCCCGGTGAACCCCGAAGCCGCCCCGGGCACGAGAAAGCGGCCGCCCCTCCCCTGAGGGAGGAACGGCCGCTTCACGCAGACCAGCGGGCGACTGGCGCCCGCGGAGGACTACTTGAGGGTGACGGTGGCGCCAGCGCCCTCAAGGGCGGCCTTGGCCTTCTCGGCGGCCTCCTTGTTGACGCCCTCGAGCAGAGCCTTCGGGGCGTTGTCGACGAGGTCCTTGGCCTCCTTGAGACCCAGGCTCGTGAGGCCGCGGACCTCCTTGATGACCTGGATCTTCTTGTCGCCAGCGCTCTCGAGGACGACGTCGAACTCGTCCTTCTCCTCCTCGGCGGCCGGGGCGGCACCGGCGGGGCCGGCGGCGACGACGGCGGCCGGGGCGGCGGCGGTGACGTCGAACTTCTCCTCGAACAGCTTCACGAAGTCGGAGAGCTCGAGGAGGGTCATGCCCTCGAACGCGGTAAGCAGGTCCTCGTTGCTGAGCTTCGCCATGATGCGATCTCTCTTTCTCTAACGACACGCGCGCCCAATGGCGCATCGTGCGAGCCAGTGGCCGGGCGCCGTGAGCACCCGCCGTGGTTCATGGGGTTTAAGCGGCTTCCTCGGAACGCTTGTCCGCCAGGGCCTGCGCGAGACGCACAGTCTTGGAGGGAAGCGCCTGGAAGACGGCGGCGGCCTGGCCCTGCTTGGCCTTGAGCGCACCGGCCAGCTTCGAGAGGAGAACCTCTCGGGACTCCAGATCGGCCAGCTTGGTGACGTCCTCGGCGCTCATCGACTTGCCGTCGATGATGCCGCCCTTGATCACCAGAGGCGTGTTCGTCTTCGCGAAGTCACGCAGACCCTTCGCGGCCTCGACGACGTCCCCGTGGACGAAGGCGATGGCGGACGGGCCCTCGAGCAGATCGGTGATCTGCTCGTCGACGCCGGCCTCCTTGACCGCGATCTTGGTCAGCGTGTTCTTGACGATGCGAAAACGCGCTGTCTGACCGAGGCTGCGGCGCAGTTCAGTGATCTGCGCGACAGTGAGCCCCCGGTATTCGGTCAGCACGGCGCCGTTCGACGCACGGAGTTCCTCCGTGAGTTCGGCGACCGCGGCTGCCTTGTCCGGCCTCGCCATGGGACTCCTTCCAACAGTGAACGCTGGTTGACTCCCAAGGGCTCCATGATCGGCGTCAGCACGAGAAAAAGCCCCGAGCGCGAGGCGCACGGGGCACGACCGCGTTCTCAGTACGTGGCTGGCACGTCCCGGAACGGGAAAGCTCTGGTGACACCTGCGCGGGCGCCCATCAATGGGTCCTTGGGTCACCCGAGCGGGTGACGACCAGCGGTCTTCGGCAAGTACCAATACTAGCTGCGGATCGGAGTGCTCGGGCATCCGGCCGGATACGGATCGGGTGATGACGGACACGTGCCGCGCTCCCACCCTCCCCGGAGGGCCGGGATGACACGATGGGGGACCCGAGCCCCCCGCTCCGAAGGAGTCCCCTCCCCCGTGGAATCCCCCCGTTCCGCCCTGGTCCTGGCCTGTGCCCTGTCCCTCTCCCTGTCCGGGTGCGCGCTCTTCCCCTCCGCCGACCCGCCCTGGTACGAGGAGGCCGACACCGGGGCGCTGCTCGACGCCCTGGCCGACGCCACCGCGCGGACCGACAACTACACGCTCGACCTGGGCTTCGGGCCTCGGTCCGAGGAGGGCGCCGGGACGCTGCTCACCTACGAGGTGACGGACTCCCCCGCCGCCGTGCGGGCCACGCTGAGGACACCCGAGGGCCCCGAACTGGTGGTGGTCCTCCCGGAGGGTGGCCAGGCCGTGCTGCACGACTCCCAGGACCTGCTGGGCGCCCCCACCGAGTGGGTCCGGGGCGACGCCCTGCTCCCCTCGCCGTCCCCCGCCGAGGTGTTCGACCTCGGCTCCCTGGGCGGGTTGGTCGAGCTGCTGTCCGGGATGGAGGGCGCCGAGTCCGGCCCGGCCGAGGACGTCGGGGACACCGGGACACTCCCCCTCCACGGGGTCCTGCCCGCGTTGGCGGACGGCACCGGATCCGAGGAGCGGGCCGCTCTCGCGCCTCTGCTCGGCGAGGACGTCTCGGGACACCTGGACGTGTCCGTCTGGGTGGACGCCGAGGGATTCCCGGTCCGGATGGAGTCCGCCGGCCCCGTCTCGTCGCTGTGGCTGGAGTTCTCCGAGCGGGGCGGGACGAGCTTCCACGTACCCAACGGCGACGAGGTCAGCGAGCCCGTCCGGAACTGACTCCCGCCCTCTTGGGAACCGTTTGCCGGAAATGTCCGTCTGACATGCGAACATGATGACTTACTTGGGCGTCCCCGTTCTCTGACGCGCCCTCTTAGAGAAAGCACACGTACGCGTGAACACCCGCACTCCGGCCTTCATCGCCGCCGGTTCCCTCTCCCTGCTCCTCGCCCTCACCGCCTGCGGTAACGAGGAGCCCGCGGCTGACGGCGGCGACACCGCCGAGGCCTCCCCCGCCGGTTCCTCTCTGGGCGACCTGCTGGACAACCTGGGCGCCAGCACCCAGGAACTCACGAACTACACCCTCGACATGGAGGTCGTCACCGTCGACCCGGCGGCCGAGGGCGACGTCACCGTCACCTTCAACTACCAGGTGATCGACGACCCCGCGGCGGTCCTGGCCACCGTGGACATGCCCTTCCTGGGCGAGACCATGTACGACCTGATGTCCATGAGCGGGGAGCTCCCCGAGGGCGTCACCGCCGAGGACCTGAGCGCCTCCACCGTCCTCCTCCTGGAGGGCGGCGACACCCTCATGGCCGACCCCCACGGTCTCTACGGCTCCGGCACCCCGTGGCTGCGCGGTGACGTCGAGGAGAACGCGGACCCGACCGAGAGCTTCGACGTCGACGCGCTCCCGGACCTGGCCGGTGCCTTCTCCGAGCTGGAGGACGTCACCGAGGTCGGTACCGAGGAGATCGACGGCGTCGAGACCACCGTGGTCGAGGGCTCGATGTCCACCGGTGACATCTCCGAGATGACGGCCGAGGAGCGCGGCGCCGTGGAGCAGCTGTTCGGCGGCGGCCTGGAGAGCACCCTGGACACCAAGCTCTGGCTGGACGCCGACGGCTTCCCGATGCGCATCGAGTTCTCCGACGACGAGTCCGACGTCTGGATGGAGTTCTCCGCCCTGGGCTCGACCTCCTTCGAGATCCCCGCCGAGGACGAGATCGGCACCGTGTAACACCCCCGCACACGGAAACGGCCCCCGCGCTCCTCAGGGAGTGCGGGGGCCGTTCTCGTGTCACGAACCTCGGGCCGAAGCTAAGCGGAGGCCCGAGCCCCGGGCCAAAGCGAAGCGGAGGCCCAAAGAGAAACAGCCTTAGGCGTCGAGCGGGATGCTCGGGCCCATCGTGGTGGTGACCACGGCCTTCTTGATGTAGCGGCCCTTGGCGGCGGACGGCTTGAGGCGGTTGACCTCGTCGATCGCGGCCTGGTAGTTCTCCAGCAGCTTGGGCTCGTCGAACGAGACCTTGCCGATGATGAAGTGCAGGTTCCCGTGGCGGTCCACGCGGAACTCGATCTTGCCGCCCTTGATCTCGGTCACGGCCTTGGCCACGTCCGGGGTGACGGTACCCGTCTTCGGGTTGGGCATGAGGCCACGCGGACCGAGCACGCGGCCCAGGCGGCCGACCTTGCCCATGAGGTCCGGGGTGGCCACGACGGAGTCGAAGTCCAGGAAGCCGTTCTGGACCTTCTCGACCAGGTCGTCGTCACCGACGATGTCGGCGCCCGCGGCACGGGCCTGCTCGGCACGCTCACCGGTCGCGAAGACCAGGACCCGAGCGGTCTTGCCGGTGCCGTTCGGCAGGTTCACGGTGCCGCGGACCATCTGGTCGGCCTTGCGCGGGTCGACGCCCAGACGCAGGGCGACCTCGACGGTCGCGTCGAACTTGACGTTGGTGGTCTCCTTGGCCAGCTTCAGAGCCTCGGCGGGGCTGTAGAGCCGGTCGCGGTCCACCAGGTTGTTGGCTTTGCGGTGGTTCTTGCTGCGCTTCACGCTGTTCTCCTACGGGAACGTGTGGTCCTAGGGCCAGCGCTGGCCCTGCCACGGTGGTTCTTGCCGTCGAGCAACCCCGAGGGGAGCTACTTGACCTCGATGCCCATCGAGCGGGCGGTACCGGCGACGATCTTGGACGCGGCCTCGATGTCGTCGGTGTTGAGGTCGGGCAGCTTGGTCTGCGCGATCTCACGGACCTGGTCGGCGGTGATCGAACCGGCGGTGCTGCGACCCGGGTCGGTGGCGGCCTTGTCCAGCCCGGCGGCCTTCAGGATCAGCCGAGGCGCCGGAGGCGTCTTGGTGATGAAGGTGAAGGAGCGGTCCTCGTAGATGGAGATCTCGACGGGGATGACGCTGCCGCGCTGGGCTTCCGTAGCAGCGTTGTACTGCTTGCAGAAGTCCATGATGTTGACGCCGTGCGGACCGAGAGCGGTACCGACGGGCGGCGCCGGGGTCGCCTGACCGGCGGGGAGCTGCACCTTGACGAGTGCGGCAAGTTTCTTCTTCGGAGGCATATCGGGTCCTTTGCCTGATCTGCGTTGTGTGCCGATCCCTGCCTCCCCCACGACGCCACGGGCCACGGGGACCGCTGTGGAGCCGCTGCCGAAGGAGGCTGTCCGTGCCGGGGGCACGGGGTCACGGTCCGTCGGGACCGGACGGACCGGAGCGCGTTCCGCCCGGGTTCGCACCCGGGTGGTACAGCGCGACAGTGGGCCCGTCCCGCGAGGGACGGACCCACCAAGTCTACGTCGCCCGGACAGTGGTCCGGGCGGGTTGTGGGAAAGGCCCCACAGGGTCAGATCTTGGCGACCTGGTTGAACGAGAGCTCGACCGGGGTCTCGCGGCCGAAGATCGACACCAGCACCTTGAGCTTCTGGGTGTCGGCGTTGATCTCGCTGACGGTGGCGGGCAGGGTCGCGAACGGGCCCTCCATGACGGTGACGGACTCACCGACCTCGTACGCCACGTCGGAGCGGGACTCGGAGCCGCCGCCGGCGGACCGGGCCTGCTGCGTCTGCTCCGGCTCCTCCTCCGGCTCGGGCGCCAGGAGCTTGGCCACCTCGGTGAGGCTCAGCGGGGCGGGCTTGTTGGACAGGCCCACGAAACCGGTGACGCCGGGGGTGTTGCGGATGGCCGACCAGGACTCGTCGGTCAGGTCCATGCGGACGAGGACGTAGCCGGGCAGGACCTTCTCGGTGACCTGCTGGCGCTTGCCGCTCTTGACCTCGGTGACCTCGTGCTCGGGCACCTCGACCTGGAAGATGTACTCCTCCATGTTGAGGGACTGGGTACGGCTCTCGACGTTGGCCTTGACCCGCTTCTCGTAGCCCGCGTAGGTGTGCACGACGTACCAGTCGCCGGGCAGGAGGACGAGCTCGTTGCGGAACTCCTCGACGGGGTCGAGACGGGGCAGCTCGGGCTCCGCGTCGGCCTCATCGGCGTCCTCGGTGCTCTCGTCGGCCTCTTCGGTCTGCTCCGGGCTGTCGGCGTCGGTCGGCTCGACCGCTTCCTCGGACAGTTCGCCCGCCAGGCCGGTCTCTTCCGCCGACGACTGATCCGGCTCCTCTTCGGGGAAGTCGTCAGAGGTCAGTGGGGACTCGGACACGGCTGCTCTTTCTCTCGTCGGATTCGCTAGTGCGCACGACGCACACCGAAAACCGGCCGTGCGTCGAACCCAGTCCTGCCAGCTTACGGTCTCTCCGGGCGAAGCGGGACCAACGCGCGGACGAGCGTGACCGGACGAGGTCCGGTCGGGAGGAACCGGGTGAAGGTGGGCACGGCCACCGTCGAGGGCGCCCGCGAGGGCGCACGGGGTGGGAGCTAGGCTCCGGCGGGACGGCCGAAGGTGCCGTAGAGCCAGGTCACGGCCTCACCGAAGGCGAAGTCGGCGAGGGAGACGTAGGCGAGGACGATCACGACGAACACCATCACGACGATGGTGTAGGTGACCAGTTCCTTGCGCGTGGGCCAGCGGACCTTGCGGAGTTCTCCGACGACCTGCTTGGTGAACGTCACCGGACCGGTACGACGCTTCGGCTCCTTGTCGGGCTTCGCGTCGGCGTCAGTCTGAGTCACCTGGGGTCCTTAGGGTCGCGGGTTGCTTCGTATCCCCGTAGTTCCGTCGCCCTCGCGATCGGGGCGGCGACGGATGCGCCACCCCGACCACGCGCGGACTTGCAGGGCAGGAGGGACTCGAACCCCCAACCGCCGGTTTTGGAGACCGGTGCTCTGCCAATTGAGCCACTGCCCTTAGCGGAAACTGCGTTCCCCACCATAGCCGGTCCGGAGTGCTGTCGCACACCCTTGTGGATGTGACACCCGCACGCGACCGGCCGACGCGGTGAGTGTACGCCCTCATCACGGCTATGGACAAACCGGTTCCCCCTCCGGCCCGGAGCCGCGAAGGCGCACGTGACACGATGGAGACATGACTGACCGACCCCGCGTCTCCGCACGTATCAGCGCCATCTCCGAGTCCGCCACCCTCGCGGTGGACGCCAGGGCCAAGGCCATGAAGGCGGAGGGCCGCCCCGTTATCGGCTTCGGCGCGGGCGAGCCGGACTTCCCGACCCCGGACTACGTGGTCGAGGCGGCCGTGGCCGCCGCGCGCGACCCCCGCTTCCACCGCTACACCCCCGCCGCCGGGCTGCCCGAGCTGCGCGCGGCCATCGCGGAGAAGACCCGCCGCGACTCCGGTTACGAGGTGGAGCCCGCCCAGGTCCTGGTGACCAACGGCGGCAAGCAGGCCATCTACGAGGCCTTCGCCGCCATGCTGGACCCGGGCGACGAGGTCCTCGTCATCGCCCCGTACTGGACCACCTACCCGGAGTCGATCAAGCTGGCCGGGGGTGTGCCGGTCGTCGTCGTCACCGACGAGAGCACCGGGTACAGGGCGGGTGTCGAGCAGCTGGAGGCCGCCCGCACGGAGCGGACGAAGGTCCTGGTCTTCGTCTCGCCGTCGAACCCGACCGGTGCCGTCTACCCGCGCGAGCAGGTGCGCGCCATCGGCCGCTGGGCCCACGAGCACGGCCTGTGGGTGCTGACCGACGAGATCTACGAGCACCTGGTGTACGGCGACGCGGAGTTCTCCTCGCTGCCCGTCGAGGTGCCCGAGATCGCGGACCGCACCGTGATCGTCAACGGTGTCGCGAAGACGTACGCGATGACCGGCTGGCGGGTGGGGTGGATCATCGGCCCCAAGGACGTGGTGAAGGCGGCGGGCAACCTCCAGTCGCACGCCACCTCCAACGTCGCCAACGTCTCCCAGGCCGCCGCGCTGGCCGCCGTCTCCGGCGACCTGACCGCCGTGGACTCGATGCGTGAGGCCTTCGACCGCCGCCGCCGGACCATCGTGCGCATGCTCAACGAGATCGACGGCGTGCTCTGCCCCGTGCCGGAGGGCGCCTTCTACGTCTACCCGTCGGTCCGGGGCGTGCTCGGCCGGAGCATCCGCGGCCGGACCCCGCACACCTCCGCCGAGCTGGCCGAGATCATCCTGGACGAGGCCGAGGTCGCGGTGGTGCCCGGTGAGGCCTTCGGGACACCCGGCTACCTGCGCCTGTCCTACGCGCTCAGCGACGAGGACCTGGTGGAGGGCGTCAGCCGCGTCCAGAAGCTGCTGGCCGAGGCGGAGTAGCCCCGCCGGACGCCTTCGACGGCCGACGCGCCCCGGGTTCCGGCCCGGGGCGCGTCGGCCGTTGTGGTGTTGGCCATTCCTGGCACGCTCGGTGCCCTTCATACGGCAGGCTTGGTTCATGGAGACACCGACCACCGCCCGCCGGCTGGACCGGCTGCCCAAGGCCCACCTGCACCTGCACTTCACCGGCTCGATGCGCCACGACACGCTGGTGGAACTGGCCGAGGAACGCGGGGTGCACCTTCCCCAGGCGCTGGTGAAGGAGTGGCCGCCCAAGCTCAGGGCCACCGACGAACGCGGCTGGTTCCGCTTCCAGCGCCTCTACGACATCGCCCGCTCGGTGCTGCGCAGACCAGAGGACATCCACCGCCTCCTGCTGGAGGCGGCGGAGGACGAGCGGGAGGCCGGTTCGGGCTGGCTGGAGATCCAGGTCGACCCCAGCGGGTACGCGTCGCTCTTCGACGGACTCACCGCGACCCTGGAGCTGATCCTGGACGCCGCCCGGGTGGCGGAGCGCGAGACCGGGGTGGCGATCGGTCTGATGGTGGCCGCGAACCGGACCCGGCACCCGCTCGACGCCCGGGCCCTGGCCCGCCTGGCCGCCCAGTACTCGGGCCGGGGCGTGGTGTCGTTCGGGCTGAACAACGACGAGCGGCGCGGGCGCGCGCGTGAGTTCGAGGCGGCCTTCCGGATCGCCAAGCGCGCGGGGCTGCTCTCCACGCCCCACGGCGGGGAGCTCAACGGCCCGCGCAGCGTCCGGGAGTGCCTGGACGAGCTGGACGCCGACCGGATCGGCCACGGGGTGCGCGCCGTGGAGGACCCCTACCTGCTGGAGCGCATCGCGACCCAGGAGGTGACCCTGGAGGTCTGCCCGACCTCCAACGTGGGCCTCGGGGTGTTCGAGGAGCTCGAACGCGTTCCGCTGCGCAGGCTGTACCAGGCCGGGGCTCCGATCGCCCTGGGCACCGACGACCCTCTGCTGTTCGGTCCGCGCCTGGTGGAGCAGTACCGGATCGCCCGTGAGGTGTTCGGGTTCACCGACGCCGAGCTCGCGGACCTCGCGCGGATGTCCATCCGGGGCGCCGGGGCGCCCGACTCCCTGAAGAAGCAGATGCTCTCCGGGGTGGACGACTGGCTGGCCGCGGAGCCGGAGCCCGTGGGGGGTTGAGCGGGGCGGGGGTCTCCCCCCGCCCGGCGCGCTCAGGCCAGGAGCATCCACGCGCCCTGGCCGAGCATCGCCGCCCCGGCGACGAAGAACAGCACGGCGGCGCCGATCCGGATGGCCCGCTCCGGGAGCTTCTTTCCGAGGACGGCGCCGATGGCGATGGCGATGGCGTCGGCGGCGACCATGCCGACGGTGGAGCCGATCCACACGGGGAGCCAGTGGTACTGGGTGCCGACGGTGATGGTGGCGAGCATGGTCTTGTCACCGAGCTCGGCCACGAGGAAGACCACGAACACGGTCATGAAGCCGGAGCGGATGCGGCGGGAGGCCGCGCGTTCCTCGTCCTTGTCGGACATCTCGTCGCCGCGCAGGGTCCACAGTCCGAAGACGAGGAAGGCGAACCCGGCCACGAGGGTGAGCCAGTCGGTCGGGACGGCCGCGCCGAGGACCTCGGCGATGAACACGCTGCCCAGGTGCACCACGGCGGTGGCGACGGTGATGCCGAGGATGACGGTGAGGGCGCGGTAACGGGTCGCCAGGGACATCGCGACCAACTGGGTCTTGTCGCCCATTTCGGCGATGAAGATGGCGCCCGAGCTCACGCCGAGGCCGATCAGAAAAGCTGACATGGTTCTCCCGCTGTCCGTGATGGGCAGAAGGAGGCGGAGAACGCCCCTTCAACCCGGTCGTTTCCTACCGGGTCAAAGGTCTCGTCCGCCCGCTGCGCTGGGCTCACACGGCCGGGACGGCGGCGTCCAGTGTGTCGACCGTGTGCATTGGGGACTACTCCCCTTCGACGCTCACGACATTACCAGAACCATTGTTGATTGCAATTTATTGATCTGTCGAATTGATTTATCAGGTTGGCCTGATAAAGGTGTTGGATGCGCCTAACTTATTTCTTGGGCGCATCGTCACGGGCCGTGCCGCCCCGCTGACGCTGGGGATCCTGGCAACCGGTGACCTGCCTCATGCGTCCCTCCGGTCACATTCCCCAACGCGAGGAGCTCCCCCGTGCACCGCAAGACACCCCTGGTCATGAGCGCGCTCATGACACCGCTGCTCCTGGCCGGATGCGCGGCGGAGGTCTACGACCAGGACGCGCACCGCGACATGGTCGAGTCGTACGGGGCCCGGGCCAACGACATGGACGCCGTCACCCGGGTGACCCGGTCGGCCTGCGACGCGGAGAGCGCGGCGGCCTGGACCGAGGGCTACATGGACCAGGGCAGTGACCCCGGCCTCCTCGTCATCGGGGTCGACCAGATGTGCCCCGACCGCCTCGCGGAGTTCGAGGAGGCGCTGGCGCCCTTCGGCTGGTGACCGCCTGGTTCAGAGGCTGACGCCGAGCATCACCGGTTCGTTGACCAGGCGCACCCCGAAGGCCTCCTCGACCCCGGCCCGCACCTCGCGGGCCAGGTCCAGGAGGTCCGCGGTGGTGGCACCGCCGGGGTTGGTGAGCGCCAGGGTGTGCTTGCCCGAGATCCGCGCGGGGCCGTCGCCGTAGCCCTTGGTGAACCCGGCCCGGTCGATCAGCCAGGCGGCGGAGAGCTTCACGTTGCCCGCGTCGTCGGGGTGCCCCGGCACCTCGGTGTCGGCGCCCAGGCGCGCGAGGGCCCGCTCGCGGAAGGCCGCGTACTCCTCGGCCGACAGGACCGGGTTGGTGAAGAACGACCCCGCGCTGCGGGTGTCGGGGTCGGCGGGGTCCAGGACCATGCCCTTGCCCCGGCGCAGACCGAGGACGACCTCGCGCGCCCGGGCCAGCGGCACCCGCTCCCCGGCGTCCACTCCCATGGTGCGGGCCACCTCGGCGTACCGGACGGGGCGGCTCAGCGGCCCGCGGCGCAGCTCGAAGACGACCTCGCACACCACGTACCGGTCGTGGCCCTTGAAGGCGCTGTCGCGGTACGTGAAGCCGCAGTCGGTGTTGGAGAGCGTGACCAGCTCCCCGGTGGTGCGGTCCAGGACCAGCACCTCGCGGACGGTCTGGCTGACGTCCTGGCCGTAGGCGCCCACGTTCTGGATGGGGGTGGAGCCCACCCGCCCGGGGATGCCGGAGAGGAACTCGACGCCGTTGAGCCCCTCGGAGACGGTCCGCTCCACGAGCGGGTCCCATTCCACACCCGCGTCCGCCCTCAGCAGGACGATCTCCTCGCCGGTCTCCGGGTCGGTTCCGGCCTCGGTCGTGGTGACGCCCTGGGAGGCCACCAGGACCACCGTGCCGGGGAACCCGTCGTCGGCGACGACCAGGTTGCTGCCGCCGCCGAGCACGAGGACGCGCTCGCCCTCGCGGTCGGCCCCGGTGACGAGGGCGACGAGCTCGTCGGTGGAGCTGGCGGTCCGGAAGGCCTTGGCGGGGCCGCCCAGGCCGAGGGTGGTGTGGTCAGCGAGCATCGTGGACACGGGGCATACCTCTTGCGGAGAGAACGAACGCGGGTGCGGGCGGGTCGGTCGCGGCCGGGCGGCTACGAGGCCAGGCGGACCACGGCGGAGGCCTTGGCCAGGACCTTGGCCCCACCGGAGCGTGCGGTGAGCAGAACGGTGACGGTGCCGTCGTCGTTCTTGGCCTTCACCTTGCCGCTGACGGTGATCTCGGCGCCCTGGTCGTCGTCCGGGACCACCACGGGCGCGGAGAAGCGCACAGAGTAGTCGACGACGCTGCCGGGGTCCCCGGTCCAGTCGGTGACGACCCGGCCGGCCTCGGCCATGGTGAACATGCCGTGCGCGATCACGTCGGGCAGGCCGACCGACTTGGCGAACCGCTCGTTCCAGTGGATCGGGTTGAAGTCACCCGAGGCGCCCGCGTAGCGGACCAGGTCCAGGCGGCGGACCGGGAAGGTCCGCTCGGGGATCTGGGTGCCGACCTCGACGTCCGCGTACTTGATCGTGTTCACAGTCTTCCCCGCTTCCTAGGAACCCCGGACGACGAGCATCATGCCCGCCGTCACCACGTGCTCACCGTCGGCCGCCTCGGCCACCGTCTCCATGGTGATGAGCTCGTTGCCGCCCAGCGCCTTGATGTCGGTGATGCGGGTGACCGTGCTCAGGACGTCGCCCGCCTGGAGCGGACGGCTGTAGCGGAAGCTCTGGTCGCCGTGGACGACCCGGGAGAAGTCCACCCCGAGGTCCGGGTCGGCCAGGGCCAGCGCGGACCCGGCCATGCCGAGGATGACGGGGAAGGTGGGCGGGGCGATGACGTCGGCGTACCCGAGGGCCTTGGCGGAGGCCGTGTCGAGGTAGACGGGGTTGAGGTCGTTGATCGACTCGGCGAACTCGCGGATCTTGCCGCGCGTCACCTCGTAGGCCTCGGGGGCGGGGTACTCCCGGCCGAGGTAGTCAGGGTTGATCGCCACGCTCTGTCTCTCCTGTGCGGTGTGCGCTCACGGAGCGGCCGGGGCTGCGCCCGCCGCCCGTGTCAGCAATAACAAAAGCCCGGTGAGCGAAGTGCTCACCGGGCTGGAGTCTACGAGAAGCCGACCGCTCCCTGCCGGGGACGACGGACCTGGAGAACCTAGCGGGTCTCGCGGTGGTCGTTGTGCTTGCGGCAGTTCGGGCAGAACTTCTTGATCGTCAGACGGTCGGGGGTGTTCCGACGGTTCTTGCGCGTGATGTAGTTCCGGTGATTGCACTCCTGGCAGGCCAGGGTGATCTTCGGCCTCACGTCTGTGGCAGCCACTTCGGAGTGCCTTTCTCGCTGGAGACATTACCTGGGCGCAGTTGAACACTGCTGGAGACCCACGACGACCCCTGAGTACTGGGCCTCAGGGGTCAGCGGGTTGGTAGCGGGGGCCGGACTTGAACCGACGACACAGCGATTATGAGCCGCTTGCTCTACCGACTGAGCTACCCCGCCCCGATCAGAACGGAAGGACATCCTATCCTGGATGTCCCTCTGTCAAGGCCGGTGAAGTTCCACCGGCCACCCACCTGAGTGGACCGGAACCTCGTCAAGTGGTGGAGCCCCTTTACGGAATCGAACCGTAGACCTTCTCCTTACCATGGAGACGCTCTGCCGACTGAGCTAAAGGGGCGCGCTGTGGGACTTTCTCTCGTCCGCCCCGGGGGTGTTGCCCCCTTGCGCTGAACATGACTATACAGGGATCCGGGGGTGCTCTGCCAAATCGAGCGCCGGGCGCCCCGGAGGAGGCCCGCCGGGACGTACTCCGACCCCCTCCCCCGCACTCCGCACGGAACACGGGAACCCCTGGTCGACAGGGGTTCACACGCGCTCTCGGGGCCCTCCGCACCGTCCGGCCCGGGGCCCGGAAAAGGGCGGATGTGACGCCGTGCACCCGGCCCGGGCCCGGTCTCAGCCGTTCGGCTCGGCCAGCCAGACGTTGGACATCGCGTCGCGGTTGATCGTCCGGATGTCGGCGGGCAGGCCGAGCCTGCGCAGGGCGTCGGACAGCCGGGTGTCGTGCGTGAACACGATGAGCTGCCGGTGCCGCCCCACCTCGGCCAGGACCGCCGCCAGCCCCTCCACCGTCTCGGTGTCCATCGCCTGGACCGGGTCGTCCAGCAACAGGAAGCCGAACGGGTTGCCCTCCACCAGCGCGCGCGGCAGGCAGATGGACAGCGCCAGGGCCTGGAACTCGCCCTGGCTGAGCAGCCCGGGCGCGCTGGTCTGGTCGTCCACGCCGTCGACGGAGACGTCCACCTCGACCCTCCGGCGGGCGCCCCGGCCGATCAGCCGCATGCCCTGGAGGTCGATGTGGCGTTCCTGGCGCAGCCGGAACCAGACCTGCTCCGCCTGGGAGATCACGGGCCCCAGCCGTTCCGCGCGCACGCCGCGCGCGTGCTCGGCCAGCCAGTTCAGGGCCGCCTCCGCCGCCCCCAGGGTCTCGCTCGCCGCCACGGCGTCCTGGGCGTCGTCCAGCCAGCCGGAGAGCCGTTCCGCGAGGTCGGACCAGCCCTCGGTGGGATCCTCCAGCCGTTCGGAGGCGTCCCGGCGGGCGCTGACCGCCGCCGCCCGGAGTCGGCGGCCCACGGTCTCGATGTGTTCGGCCAGCTCCCCGAGGTCCTCGATGTCGGAGCCGGACTCCCAGAGCGCCCACACCTGACCGAGCTCGCTCTCCGGCGGCAGCCAGGACGGCACCGGGGAGAGCAGGAAGCGTGCCTGGTCGCGCGCGGCGGAGGCGCGGTCGTAGGCGGCCGAGGCGGAGGCGGCCTGGGGCCGGAGCGCGCGGAGCTGCGCGTTGGCGCGGCGCACCCAGTCGGCGCCGAGCGCCCCGGTCGCGGCACACGTGGGACAGGTGGTCTCGGTGGGGTGGCGCTTGTGGTGTTCCAGCGCCTGTTCGAGGAGCTGGACCACGCCGTGCGCGTGGTCGCCCTTGCTCCCGGCCGCCATGGCCAGTTCCATGGCGGCACCGCGCAGTTCGTTGACGACGTCCGCGATGAGCGTGCGCTCGGGGACGGCCAGGCGGCGCAGGCGGCGCAGGACCACGTGCAGGGCGGGGTCGCTGGGGCCGTCGTCGGAGGCGACCCGGCGCAGCGCCTCCAGGTCCATGGAGGGCGCGGAGAGCACACCGACGGCCTGGACCGCCCGGGGGTCGTTGGAGGCGCCCAGGACGTCCAGGAGCGGCCGCAGCTCGCGGGACGGCCGGTCGCGGCGCCGGGCCAGCCCGTCGCAGACCTTGGCCAGTCGGCGCTCGGCCTCCGCGAGCCCGGTGAGTCCGAGCAGCGCCGTGAGGGTGTCGTACAGCTCCGCCGCGCGGCCGGTGACCGTGCGGCCGAGTTCGTCGTAGGACAGGAACGGCCGGTAGCGGACGAGGTTCTCGCCCCAGTCGAGGGTGCGCAGCGGGGAGACGTCGCCGTTGGGGTGCACGACCTCGCCGCGCGCGGAGCGGACGCTCTCCCCGGTCCAGCGGCGGCTGATCCGGGTGGGTCCGGGGTCCCCGGCGATGTGGATGTCCACGGTCGCCTCGGTGCGCTCGTCGTAGTGCAGGTTGCGCCAGCCGTCGCGCCAGCCGGTGGGCATGGCGTCCCAGCGCGGGTTGCGGCCGGTGAGGGCCGCCTCGGCGGCCTCCGCGAAGCTCGACTTGCCGGAGCCGTTGCGGCCGACGATGACGGTGAGGCCGGGGCTCGGGGAGAAGGTGAGGTCGGCCGGTCGGCCGATGCCGCGGAACCCCTGGACGCGGATGCCGGTGAGGTAGGCCCGGCGCACCCGTCCGGGCGGCGGCTCGGGCGACTCCCCGGGGACGATCCCGGGGATGTGCTCACCCCTCAGGAGCGCCTCCAGCGCCTCCTCACCCCACAGGGCGGCGCCGACCCAGGTACGGACCGCCTCGGGCAGCCCCGAACGCGCCAGGGCGTCGAGGAGTGCCTTGGTGGTGGGGTCCTCGGTCTGGGGTGCGGCCGCGTGGCCGTCCCGTCCTGTGCGTGTGTCCGCCTCGGGTCCCCGAGTCACCTTCGCCACCCCGCTCCGTTCTCGAACCTGCACCTGCAGAGTAGGACAGGACGGGAGGAAGCGCGCTGGTGATACGCGCGCCGGACGGCACCCGATACCCGTCGTACCCGATTGCGCCTCCGCTTCGCTTCGGAGCGTGTTCGGCGCCTTCGCAGAGGGATCCGGGTTCAGAAGGCGACACGGCATCCTCGTCTACGCCTGACGCTCGCTCCTCGCTGGCGGTTTGCTTCGTCTTGCTCGGTGCTTGCTGGAACCCGGACTCTCCGGCGCCTCACTCCCCCGAGGACCGGAGGTGACCCAGGCCACTGTGACACGGTCGGCGGGCGCGCGTCGGCGTGTTCGGGGAACCCGACGCCTCAGGCCGTCGGCGGTGCCGGGGCCGCCGGGTCACACGCCGACCAGCCTCCTCCTGCTGCCGTCCCAGGTGAAGTGCAGGGTGGCGATGCCCGGGACGTTCGGGTCCCGCAGGCACTCGTAGATGTTCAGGCTCGGCACGCTCGCGAAGCAGCCCCAGACGCGTTCGGACGTGAGCACGAAGTCGAGGTCGAGTTCGACCAGCAGTCCGAGCAGGCGTCCGTGCGTGGGTTCGTCCACCTTGGCGAAGGCGTCGTCCAGCAGGATCAGGCGCGGTGCCCACGGCGCGCGGGCCGCCAGGGCGTCGAACTGGGCGGCGGCCGCCGCGAACAGCACGAGGTAGGCGACGACGCGCTGCTCGCCCTGGCTGAGCGCGGTGCGGTGGCCCAGGCGGCGCTCGTCCCCGGCGGAGTCGGTCACGTAGACGGTGAAGGTGAACCAGGAGCGGTAGTCGAGCGCGGCCCGCAGCTGGGCGCCGCCGGTGGCGGTCGGGTCCAGACGGCGGATCGCCTCGATGCAGCGGCGCAGGGCGTCGCGCAGGCGGGTGGTCTGGACCCGGGTGCGCTCGTCGGCCGGGGTGGCCAGCAGCGGGACGACCGCCTCGACGTCGGCCCCGGCGTCGGGCGCCAGGCTCCAGTCCAGGCGGACGCCGAGCCCGGCGGAGGTGGTGACGTCCTTGAGGACGTCGTTCATGGTCGCGATGAGGGCGCGGGCCTCGTCGATCTGGCGGGAGAGGTGTCCGGCGAGCTCGCCCAGGAGGTGGCGTTCGAAGGCCTCCTCCTCAGCGACGGCCACGGTCTCCTCGGCGCGCACGACCGCCTCCGCGACGCGTTCCGCGTAGGAGGTGACGTCGTGGGCGCCGTCCTCGTCGTGGACCGTGAGGCGTTTCACGCCGCGCGGCTCGCTGAGTTCGGTGCGGGTCTGGGCCCAGCCCACCGAGGTGAGGAGGCGGTGCAGCTCCTCGCGGCTGCCGAGGATGGCGCTGTCGTCGACCTCGTCGACGCCGTCCTGGGCGGCCAGGCCGTCCTCCAGCTGCGAGGTGAAGGAGGCCAGGAGGGCCAGGCGCTCGTCCGGCCCGGTGGTCTCGACCTCGGGTCCGCCGTTGACGGCCGCCAGGTAACGGGCCAGGGGGGCGTCGCTCCCGGCGCAGTCCTCCAGCCCGGCGGCGCGGAGCAGCACGGCGTCGGGGACGGTGTCCTCGGTGCCGGTGACGGCCGGGCTGTCGGGGTCACCGACGGTGGTGACGGAGGAGACCAGGGCCTCCCCCGCCGCCAGGGCGCGGCGGACCTGTTCGGCGCGTTCGGTGGTGGCGACGTCGAGCCGGACCTCGGCGCTGACGCGTTCGTCGCGGGCGCGCTGGGCGTCGCGTTCGAGTTCGGGGAGGCGATCGGCGGCCTCCTTCGCGCGCGCCTGGACCTGGGCGCGGGCGGCGTCGATCTGTTCCGGGGCCACGCCCCGGGCGCGGTCACCGAGCTCGAACTGGCGGCGCACGGTGATCATGTCGTCGATCGCCGCGGCGCGGGCGTCCTCGGCCAGGACGCGGGCCGCGCGGGTGCGGGACCAGGCGGCGACGTGGCGTTCGTGGTCGGCCAGTTCCCAGGCGAGGACGTCGAGGTCGCGCAGGGCCGAGGCGATCAGGACCCGGAGGTGGTCCAGGGCGCGCAGGGCGCTGTCGAGTTCGGCGCGGACGGTGGGCAGGTGCTCGTCCCGGGCGGCCTCGGTCAGCCGTGTGCGGATGCCGAGGAGTTCGCCCCGGGTGGACTCGGCGGCGGCCTGGGCGGTGTCGTGGGCGCGGCGGGCGGCGGCCACGTCGGTCCGGGCCACGTCGAGGGTGGCCCAGGCGCGGATCAGCGGGGCGGCCTCGGGGAGGTCGCGGGAGACCGCCAGCAGTTCGGTGTAGGAGTGCTCCACGGCCCAGCGGCGCTCCCCGGCCTCGGCCAGCAGGGCCTCCGCGATCGCCATGCGCCGGTCGGTGTTGGCGGACTGGCGGTCGCGGGCGCGCTTGCGGGCGGCCTCACCGATGAACTCCGGTTCGCCCTTGTAGTGGGCTCCGGAGGCCACGCCCAGGCGCCAGCCGCCGGAGAGCGACATGGAGCTGACGGTGGTCACGGCGCTGTCCCGGCGGTGCTTGGGCTCGGTGTCCTCGGCGCTGCCCGGCGTCTCCGAGTGCAGGGCGATGGAGGACAACAGCGCGCGGAGGTTGTCGCCGTGCGCGCCCCGGTCCGGGAACACGACCGGGACGAGGACGTCCAGGAGGGTGCGGCCCTTGGCCGGGCGGGCCGGGGTGACCATGAGATCGCGGGTGGTGGGGTCGTAGAGGGTGCCGTCCGCGCGGATCCACCCGGAGAGCAGTCCGCTGGCCTCCAGGGCCGCCTCCAGTCCGGCCTGTTCGCGCGGGGTGAGACCGTCCGCGAAGTCCACGGCCAGGTGGAAGGGGACGCCGTCGCCGTCCGGGCGCGGGTAGGTGGCCCAGGCGGGGCGCTCGGGGGCGCTGTCGGTGTTCCTCGCGCGTCGGGCGGCGAGGTCGGCCAGTTCGTCGGAGAGCTGGCCCTCCTCGTTGACGGCGACGTCGCGGCGGGCGCGCAGTTCCTCCAGAAGCGGGTCCACGGCGGTGTGGGCGAGGCGGGAGACGGCGGCCGGAACCTGGGGGTCCAGCACGCGCAGGGTGTCGGTGATGGGCAGTTCGACGCTGCCCTCCAGCTCGTGGATGGCCTCACCGAGAGCGTGGGCGTGGCTGGAGTCCCGCAGCCGGGCCGCCCAGGCGCGGACGCCGTCGGCGTAGGTGGTGCTCTCGGCGCGTAGGGCGGCGATGGCCTCCTGCTCGCGGGTGTGGGTGTGCTCCAGGACCGCCTCGGCGCTCTCCGCCTCGCTGGTGAGGGCGACCAGGTGGCGGTCGGTGGCGGCCTCGGCGGTGGTGAGGCCGGTCAGCTGGGTGGCGAGGTCGGTGCGGTCGGCGGCGGCGTCGGCGCAGGTGGTGAGCCGGTCGTGCAGGCGGCCGAGGTGGTCGCGCAGGTCAGCGAGGTCGACGCCCTCGACGGGGGCGCGCTCGACGGCCTGTTCCAGGCCCTGGAGGTCGACCCGGGTGGTGCTCTCCCTGGGGGCGTGCAC
This sequence comes from Nocardiopsis sp. iso_238, assembly GCF_056173325.1. Taxonomy (NCBI): domain Bacteria; kingdom Bacillati; phylum Actinomycetota; class Actinomycetes; order Streptosporangiales; family Nocardiopsidaceae; genus Nocardiopsis; species Nocardiopsis sp. iso_238. The sequence continues at coordinate 5,484,289 of NZ_CM149668.1, forward strand.
GGTGGTGTGGGCGTCGGGGACCTGCCCGAGCCCCTGGGTGTCGAGTCCGGCGGCGGTGGCGGCGCGCGCGGCTTCGAGGTGGGTCTGGCGCAGGATCTCCAGGGCCCGCTCGATGGCGGTGGTGTCCTCGCCCAGGCGCTCCACCGCGTGGGACTCGGTGGTGGCGGCGTGCTCGGCGGCGGCCCAGGCCGCCTCGGCGGCGCGGATGTAGGCACCGACGGCTGCGTCGTAGGCGCGGCGCTCGTTGGTGGTGGCGGTGGCGGCCGCGCCCTGGGCCGTGGCGAGGGTGCCGTCGTCGGCGTCGGCGGTGTCGCGGGTGCGGCGGGCCTGGTCGCGTTCCTCCGCGATCTGGCTCTCGGCGGTGATGAGGTCGTCCAGCTCCGCGCGCAGGCGGTCGGTCTCCTCGGTGCGGCGGGTGCAGGCGTCGAGCTGCTCGCGGACCTCCGAGGAGCGGGCGCGCAGGGTGTGCAGGAGGTAGCCGTGGTAGTCGCTGAGGAAGGCGGCGACCCCGGCTCCGGCCTCGGTGAGCCCGTTCTTGTCGCTGCGGGCCTGTTCGAGGTCCGCGATGTTGCGGGCGACCTCGTCCAGGACGGACTCGTCCATGGGCGGGAGGGCCTCGGACAGCACGCCGACCAGCTCTCCGGCCTCCAGGCGGTCGCCGATGGTGGGGCGGCGCAGGCGGTAGAGCAGGTGGATGAGGTTGCGGTAGCGGACGGAGTCGTCGATCCCGAACAGGTCGCGCATGACGCGGGCGCGGTAGGGGACGGCGCTCGTGAAGCAGTTGTCGGCGCCGATCTCCGAGCGCAGCCGGTCCACGGGCTTGGGGCGGCCGTCGGTCACGAGGTCGAGGTCGTGGCCGACCCTGCGGTCGGTCACGAAGAACACGCAGCGCGGGTCGGCGTCCCCGACGGCCATGACGGCGGCCCCGAGGGTGAGGTGCCGGGGCGGGGCCCCAGGGGCGTCCTCGTCGTCGGTGTCGGCCGGGGCCCGGGCGGGGTCGGTGCCGTCGATGGCCGGGTCCGCGTCGTCCTCGGGGTCGGCGGCCGGTGCGAGGGCGGCGAGCAGCGCGGAGGCGGTGGTGGGAGCGGCGGGCGCGAGGGTGCGCGCGGGGGTGGCGGAGTCCAGGCCGCGGTCGCCGCGCGCGGTGGTGAACTCGACCCACAGGTAGCCGAGGCGGGTGGCCGGTCCGGAGCTGGCGTCGGCGGGCGCCGGGCCGTCTGCGGGCTCCCCGTCCTCCCCGGACTCGGGTTCGGCGGGGCCCCCGAGCAGGTCGGGGCCGGTGTCCTCCTCGACCGGACCGCGCGCGGAGCGGGGGTCGTCGGCCATCAGCCAGCGCAGGCTGGTGCGGTTGGTGCCGGTGGTGTCCAGGCGCCGGACGTCGCCGTCCAGCAGGAAGGGGAGCAGCATCTCCAGGGCCTTGGACTTGCCCGCGCCGTTGCGGCCGCGCAGCAGCAGCCGCCCCTCCGCGAAGTCCAGGACGTGGTCGTCGTACTGCCACACGTTCCTGATGCCCGCGCGTTCCAGGCGGTAGCGGGGGGAGTCGGCAGGATCAGCCGGAGCCGTCCCGGGGGCCTCGATCGTCTCCTGTGTCACCACTGGTCGCGCTCACCTTCTCGTTCGCCACCGCTTGCAGCACGGACGTCACCCGGTCGAGGTCGCCTCGGGGGCCGGTCTGGGGATCGGGTTCGTCCTGACCGGAACCACGCGGTCGCGCGGGGAGTGTCCGGCTGTCTTCGTCATTGTCCTGGATCAGCGGGACGCGCTCGTCCACGTCGGCGCCGAACCGGGCCCCGGCGGCGGTGAGCGACCACGCCCCGGGGCCTCCCGTGAGCAGGCCGAGGCCGGTCAGGAGCTCCAGCACGAGGGCGGCCAGCCGGTCCGGATCGGGGATCTCGGGGCCCGCGGCGCGCGCCCACTCGGCGCGGATCGGGGCGTCCTCACCGCCGAGGGTCTCCAGCGCGGCCAGAAGTTCCAGGTCGGGGACGGGGACGGAGGTGGCGGGGCGGCCGGGGTGCAGGCGGCCGGAGAGGTGGCGGACCAGGGCCAGCGCCGTGCGGCCCACCGGGTCGTCCGAGGGGAAGCGCGCGGTCGCCTCGGTCTCGTCCGGCATGACGAGCGCCACACCCTCGGCGCGGATCTCGGTGTCGCAGCCGAGCAGGTTGCCGAGGGCGGCGGCGGCCCTCCACTGGTGGGCGGCGAGGCGGTCGCGCTGGCGGTCGGGGAGGTGTTCCCGGTAGACCACGGCGGTCTCGGCCAGCAGGCGGCGCAGGCCGATCTCGCCCGCCTGGTCGCCCTCGGGGTCCGGGTCCGCCGCGTCGGCGAGGAAGGAGTCCGGGTCGTCGCCGGCCCGGGGCAGGTGGGCGGCGACGGCGCGCAGGGCGCCGGTGTGCGGCGTGAGTCCGACGTCGGCCGCCGGGTCGGCCTGGTGGGCGCGGACGGTCCCGGAGGTCTCGGTGAGCGCCCCGAGACCGACCAGGTGGTGCAGGGCCGCGCAGAAGGCCCGGCGTTCACCGAGGCCCCTCGTGGGGTCCGCGTCGATCCCGGCCTCGCGGGCGGCGGCGCGGACCCGGGAGGTGAGTGACCACGCGCTGGTGGGCCCGGTCTGCTCGACCAGGACGGCGAGGGCCAGTGCGAGGTAGGTGTGGGTCCGGGGGGTGAACCGGGCGCCGGTGGACCTCGTGGCCGGGCGCACCACCTCGTCCACGAGGCCGCGCTTGACCAGGCGGGCGTGTTCGTCGGCCACGGTCAGCCGGTAGCCGAGGACCCGCTGGAAGCGCTGCACCAGCCACTCGGCGTGGGAGCGCACGAGGGAGAACTCGGCCGGGTGGGTGCGCCGGGTGAGCAGGGGGCGGGCCATGAGGGCGCGGGCGGCGGCCTGCCGCTCACCGATGAGGGCGGCGTCCTCGGTGTGTGCGCTGGTCTCCATCAGTCCCATCCTCCGCTCGCGATGTCGATGGGGCCGGTGGTCTCCACGTCGGGGTCGCGGAGGTCGTCGGCGGCCGGGACCACGGGGAGCTCCAGGCTGTGCGGGCGCTCACCGGTCGTCGGTACGGCGTGCTGTTCGTAGGAGGTAACGCACAGGCTCAGGCCCTCCAGCGTCAGGTCCCCGCCCTCGCCCCGGATCGTGAGCTCCGCCCCGGGCGAGGCGTGGACGTGCAGGCGCAGCCCGAACTCCAGGTCCCCGGCCGAGGTGGGGCGGCGGGAGGCGTCACCGGAGCCGAGCGCGGCGGTGAGGAGCTCCATGAGGACCTCCATCCCGGCGCCGGACAGGTCCAGGCGGGCGCGGTCCGAGGTGGGTTCGGTGAGCAGGGACCGGATCTGTTCGGCACCGGCTCGGCGCCAGTGCGCGGAGGACTCGGCCGCGTCGCGCAGGCGGGCCTGCTGGGCGCGGTGGTCGCGCACGGGTTCGGGCGGGCGGGTCCCGGGGTGCTCGGTGACGGCGCTGCGGTCGGCCTCGGCCTGCCACCAGCTGGTGGTGGCCGCGACCGTGTCGTCCACCCGCCCCTCCAGGTGGCGGGCGGGGTGCAGGGCGAAGGCCGCGGTGGCCAGCGCCTCCGCGCGGTCCGGTTCCGCGGCCTCGAACCACGTCGCCAGGCGCAGCAGAGCGGCGCGGCCGTGCCGTGGCACCGGCCGGTCACCGGTGCCCTGTCCTTCGTCCGCGCGGTCGTCCGCCCACTGGTTGAGTCCCACAACTCAGCAGACTAGAGACCTCCGGGGCCCGCCACGCCCGGTTCGGCCACCCCGGACCCCGCTGAAATGCATCCCGCGTCCGATCTGACCAGCGGGTTCGAGAGTTTTCTCGACTTTGCGAGGATTCGTGGAAGCGGGTGCGGAGTCGAAGCTCACGTCGACTGGTCGTCGGGGGCCGCCGGAAGGGTGAGGCGTCCGCCGTCCGCGTCGGCCAGCGCGTCCCGCTGCTCCTGGGGCATGTCGTCGTCGTACTCGGTGATCGAGTAGGTGGAGAAGAACCAGGTCCCGTCCGCCTCCACCGGGTCCCCGAGCTCCACCTCCACGTCGTAGGGGTCGTTCTGGCAGCCCTGGTCCATGCACCAGGTGCCCAGGACCTCGCCCTCGCCCCGGGCGCGGGTGTCGCCCCACTCGTCCCACTCCATGTCGGAGAAGGTCGTGGACCCCGTGGCGACGTAGACCTCCGGGCGCTGGTCCTCGAAGCCCTCCTCGTCTCCGTGCAGGTTGAGGACCTGGACCTCGCCCTCCGCGACGGGCCCGTCGGCGGGCTCCGGGGAGTCCGTGCCGGGGGCGTCGTCCTGCGCCGTGGGGCGGTCCTCGACGGGCTCCTCGGACTCACCGCAGGCCGTCAGCGCCAGGACCGCCCCGACCATCAGGGCACCGGCCACGAGTGTGGACTTCAACCGACCTCCTCCGTTGGGTTCGCGACCATCCTGTCGCGGGATGCGGCGAGGCCCCCCGGCACACGCCGGGGGGCCTCGGACCCGCTCTGTTCCGTCACCGGAGCCCGGGGGCTCCGTCGACCACGCTCAGGTGGTCAGTAGCCGTAGCCGTGGTTGCCCTCGTCGGCACGGTCGTGCTCGCCCTTGTCAGCACTGTCGTGGCTGACGTTGGTGCTCGCCGGACCGTTGACGCAGTCGCCCGTGGTCTGCGGCGACAGGATCGGCACGTTGGCGCCGACCAGGCCGACAGCCAGCTCGGTGTTGCACAGCTGAATCGGAACCAACTGGAGGTTCTGATTGAACTGCTGGTCGCCACCGTGCGAGGCCGAGGCCGGAGCGGCCGCGAGCATCGCGCCGAGCGCGACACCGGCGATCGCCGTGGCGGCGGTGAACCTGCGCAGCATGGGTGGCTCCCTAGTCGATGTTGGTGCTGATCGGGCCGTTGACGCAGTCGCCCGTGGTCTGCGGCGACAGGATCGGCACGTTGACGCCGGCCAGGAGACCGACGGCCAGCTCGGTGTTGCAGAGCTGAACCGGAACCAGCTGAAGGTTCTGGTTGTACTGCTGGTCGCCACCGTGCGAGGCGGACGCGGGAGCGGCCGCGAGGATGGCGCCGAGAGCGACACCGGCGATGGCGGTGGCGGCGGTGAACTTACGCATTGTGGGGTTCTCCTAGTCGATGTTGGTGCTGATGGGGCCGTTGACGCAGTCGCCGGTGGTCTGCGGCGACAGGACCGGGACGTTCACAGCGACCAGACCCACGGCGGCGCTGGTGTTGCACAGCTGGACCGGGATGGCCTGGAGGTTCTGGTTGTACTGCTGGTCGCCACCGTGGGAACCGTGGGAGGCGGAGGCCGGAGTGGCGGCCAGAACGGCAGAGAAAGCAGCACCAGCAACGAGGCCGGCAACACCGAGCTTACGCAGCATTGAATTACCCTTCAGAGAAGTTTGAGATATGGTCTCGGTCGAACCGATTGCCGGGACTAGCTGATGTTGGTGCCGATGGGCCCGTTCACGCAGTCGCCCGTGGTCTGCGGCGACAGGATCGGGATGGTGACGGCCACCAGGCCGACGCTGCCCGTCAGGTTGCAGGACTGGATCGGAACGAGCTGCAGGTTCTGGTTGAACTGCTGGTCACCGCCGTGGGAGGCGGAGGCCGGAGCGCCCATGAGGAGCGCGCCCATCGCGGCACCAGCGACCAGGCCAGCAGCGGTCAGCTTCTTGATCATGTTTCCCCCGAGAATTCAAGCGAGGCATTGACAGAAAAAGACGCAGGCGCTTTTGCACCTGTGTCGCGGTGGACTGATGCAATCATCATCCGCCCCCCGATTTTTGTCAACGCCGAAACTCGGGAAACTAATTGTCCAGATTGCCGGGTGCGCTCTTTTTGCCCTTGAATACAAAAGGGACGATGCGGTGATTTATCAGCACGGTCCGGCCGCGCCGAAACAATCAAAGATCACACAGAGTGATCGAAGCGCACTCGGAGCGTGACCATCTCGCAACCGCCCGAATCAGGCGACCCCCCGTGAGCACCCCCCACGAAGCGTGACGGCGGAGCCCCCGGGCCCGGGGACCCCCTCGGACACACACCGTTCGGCCCCGGACACGACGAAGCCCCCGGATCAACCGGGGTGCACCCAATGCCCGATTAGCCCCTTATGCATGGACTTCTCTAAGGTCGACGTCGTGGACGAGACCTTGATCGAGATCCTTGACCTTCAGAAGCAATGGACCGCCGAGAACACCGAGGCGATGAAGTGCCGCGGGGTCCTCGTGCGCAGGACCCTGGCGAGCCAGCTCCGGCAGCATGTCCCTGAATTGGCGACCGCACTGGGCGTACCCGAGTCCGACGTAGGCGTGGAGGGCCGCGACGGGACGGGGCGCAAGACCGAGATCCCCTGGATTCGCGTCTACATCCCCCAACGCTCCTCCAGCGCGACGACCGGTTGGTACCTGGTCTACCTCTTCAGCGCCGAGGGTGACCGGCTCTACCTCTCCTTGATTCAGGGCACCACCAGGTGGACGGGGTCGGTCTTCGCTTTTCGAGGTCACGACGAACTCGCCAAGCGTGTGGCATGGGCCCGCCCCCTCCTGAAGGAGCTGCTCCTTCAACGCGACGACCTCGTCGAAGACATCGACCTTCAATCGGTGAAGTCGAAGGTGGCCCCTGGATACGCGGCTGGCAACGTGATCGCGATCAAGTACGACCGACACGAGATGCCGCCTGAGAACACCCTGGTCGAAGATCTCCTCTACATGGCGAGCTTGCTCCGCGCGATCCACCATGGGGAGGACACGGCCTCCCACGTCCCGGGGGACGCTCCCCCCGAGGTGTTGGACGCCACCGAAGCGGCCGCCAAGACCGCCGGTCGTCGGAGGAAGCCCGCCAAGGGCCAAGGGTTCCGGCTGAGCGCACCTGATCGACGGGCGCTGGAACTGCACAGTGTCGGCATGGCCACCGCCTACTTCGAAGCCGACGGCTGGACAGTCAAGGACGTCGGTGCCAAGGAGTCGTACGACCTCCTGCTGACACGGAAGGATGAACGCCTGCATGTGGAGGTGAAGGGAACCACTTCGGAAGGCACCCAAGTGATCCTCACCCGCGCCGAGGTCGAGAGGCAGCGCGAACTCGTTCCCGCGAACGCCCTCGTGGTCGTCCACTCGATCAACCTGGACCGGAGCGTGTCACCACCCACCGCGAGTGGGGGCGTCCTCCACTGCACTTCCCCTTGGGAGATCGCGGAGGACGACCTCACCGTCGTCTCGTACGTCTACCAGTCGGGTGGCTCGTAGAGGTATCGATCCGCCACCACCCGCTCAAGATTTAGGGCGGTTTCAGCGGCGAGGGTGGTCACCCGTGATCCGAACCGGCGGAGACTACCCCGGAGTCGCCGCCAGAGAAGTGTTCCGTGGCTGTTCCAAGGACGCCCATGAACGACCGGGAACGCGAAAGACCCCGATGCTCAGCGTTGACGCTGGTCATCGGGGTCTTTTCCCAGTGTGGCGGGTGAAGGATTCGAACCTTCGAAGGCTAAGCCGACGGATTTACAGTCCGCTCCCATTGGCCGCTCGGGCAACCCGCCTGGGCTGCTGCGACGCCGTGGCGTCGCCGCGCAGGAACGACAATAGCGGATGATGGGCCCGAACCTGAAATCGTTTGGCGGGCGCGCCCCGACAGGGCTCGTCAGGCGGGGCCCGCACGGCGCGGCTAAGCTCTGAACCGGCCCGGACCGGGCCGGACGAGACGTACACGGGCGCCCCACAGCGTCCGTGACCCATGAGACGTAGCGGGGTGTGAGAGTACGTGGCCGCCGAATCCAGTTTCGACGTGGTGTCCAAGCTCGACCGTCAGGAGGTCGACAACGCGCTGAACCAGGCGGGCAAGGAACTGTCCCAGCGGTTCGACTTCAAGGGCACGGGGACCACCATCGCCTGGCAGGGCGAGGACGGCATCGAGATCAGGAGCGGCTCCGAGGAGCGCGCCCTGGCCGCCCTGGAGGTCTTCAAGGAGAAGCTGGTCAAGCGCAAGCTGTCCCTGAAGATCCTGGACGCGGCCGAGGAGGCCAAGCCCTCCGGCAAGGAGTACCGCCTCCCCATCAGCCTCAAGGAGGGCATCTCCACCGAGGACGCCAAGAAGATCTCCAAGCTCATCCGGGACGAGGGCCCCAAGGGCGTCAAGGCCCAGATCCAGGGCGAGGAGCTGCGGGTCAGCTCCAAGAAGAAGGACGACCTCCAGAACGTCATGAACCTCATCAAGGACAAGGACTTCGACCTGGCGCTCCAGTTCGTGAACTACCGCTAGGCACCGCCGAACGGCCGCCCTCCCCGGCAGGGGCGGGCGGCCGTTGGCGTTCAGCCCAGGTCCCACCTGCGGCGCAGTTCGCGGAGCCGCCGGACCCGCTCCTCCACCGGCGGGTGGGCGGCGAACAGGCGGCCCACGCCCCCGGGGAAGGGGTTGGTCGTCATCAGGTGCGAGGCGGCCAGCAGGGCGCGTTCACGGGGCAGCGGGTAGTCGCGGTTCCCGGCTTCCAGCTTGAGCAGGGCGTCGGCCAGCCCCAGGGGGTCGCCGGTGATCTCCGCCGCCCTCTCGTCGGCCCGGAACTCGCGCGCCCGGCCCACACCGAAGTAGACGACCATCGCCGCCAGCGGGGCGAGGACCACCATCATCAGTCCGCCCAGCAGGTTGGGCAGGTCCGTCTCCTCAGAGTCCCCGAGCGGGATCAGGAACGAGACCGCGGTCAGGGCGGTGATGAGCGCGGTCAGCGTCGCCGCCACCGAACTGATGAGGGTGTCGTGGGCACGGATGTGCGCCAGTTCGTGGGCGAGGACACCGCGCAGCTCGCGTTCGTCGAGGGCGCGCAGCAGGCCGGTCGTGCAGCACAGGGCGGCGCGGCGGGGGCTGTTCCCGGTCGCGAAGGCGTTGGGTGAGCGCACCGGGGACAGGTAGAGCCGGGGCATGGGCTGCCGGGCGGCCGTGGCCAGCTCCCGCACCATCCGGTAGAGCTCGGGGCGTTCGATCTCGCTGACCGGGCGGGCCCGCATCGCGCGGAGCGCCAGGGAGTTCCCGAAGAGGTAGACCAGGATCCCCGCGCAGGCCACCAGCGCCACCGACGCCTGGAGCCCCTTCTCCGCACCGCACAGCCAGCCGACCACGACGGCGAGCGCCGAGACCCCGGCGAACAGGCCGACCGCGCGGATCGCGTTGACGTGCACGCGCCCTCCTTCCGCTGTTCGCCGCTGCCCGGCTCCGGATGCGTACATGGTGACAAACGTGCGGGTCCGCGTCTTGCGTTCCCCATGTGACCAGCTGTCGGTCACATCCCGCTTCCAACCCGGATTCGGAGGGGTTGTGACAATGGCCACCCGCCCCGCCGCGGGGTCGGGACGACGACCTATAGTGCGAACGTGGCCCTTGTCACTCCGAACACCACGGGGACGGGACGGCGCCCCGGCGGGGCGGGCGTCCCCTTCGAGGTGAGCGGGGGGCCGTGCCGTCGGAGGCGGAAGCCGAGGACGGCCCGGTCGCGGTCCGAGACCGCCGAAACACCACCCGGGGTTGGCGCACCCAGGGCGTGTGGGGGCCACGCCGTCCTCCTGCCCCCGATCCAGGCACCCGGCCCGTGACGGTGAGGTTCGGCCGGGGGTAGACACCACAGCGCCGCCGCCCGTCACGACCGGCGGCTGACCAAGGAGGTCTTCGATCTCAGTGGCCAAACAGATCGAACAGCTCGACCGGGTCATCATCCGGTTCGCCGGGGACTCCGGCGACGGGATGCAGTTGACCGGTGACCGCTTCACCCAGGAGACGGCGTCGTTCGGCAACGACCTCTCGACCCTGCCGAACTTCCCCGCCGAGATCCGTGCCCCCGCCGGGACCCTCCCCGGTGTCTCCAGCTTCCAGCTCCACTTCGCCGACCACGACATCATGACGCCGGGCGACGCCCCGGACGTGCTGGTGGCGATGAATCCCGCCGCGTTGAAGGCCAACCTCGGTGACCTGCGGCGGGGCGCGACCGTCATCATCAACACCGACGAGTTCACCAAGCGCAGCCTGGCCAGGGTCGGCTACGCGGCCGACCCGCTCACCGACGGCACCCTGGACGGGTTCCACGTGAGCGCGGTGGGCCTCACCTCGATGACGGTGGCCGCCCTGGAGGGGTCCGGCCTGTCCAAGAAGGACGCCCAGCGCGCGAAGAACATGTTCGCGCTGGGGCTGCTCTCCTGGATGTACAACCGGCCGACGGAGGGCACGACCTCGTTCCTGAAGTCGAAGTTCGCCAGCAAGCCGGACATCCTCGCCGCCAACCTGACGGCGTTCCGGGCCGGGTGGAACTTCGGGGAGACCACGGAGGACTTCGCGGTCTCCTACGAGATCAAGCCCGCGAAGCTCCCTCCGGGCACGTACCGCAACATCACCGGGAACCTGGCCACCGCCTACGGGCTGATCGCCGGGTCGCGGCGGTCGGGGCTGCCCCTGTTCCTGGGGTCGTACCCCATCACCCCCGCCTCCGACATCCTGCACGAGCTCTCCCGACACAAGCGGTTCGGTGTGCGCACGTTCCAGGCGGAGGACGAGATCGCGGGGGTCGGCGCGGCCATCGGCGCCTCGTTCGGCGGCTCACTCGGGGTCACGACCACCTCCGGCCCGGGCATGGTGCTCAAGCAGGAGGCCGTGGGTCTGGCGGTGATGACCGAGCTCCCGCTGGTCGTCGTGGACGTGCAGCGCGCCGGGCCCAGCACCGGCATGCCCACCAAGACCGAGCAGACGGACCTGCTGATGGCGCTGTACGGGCGCAACGGTGAGTCCCCCGTGCCGGTGGTGGCCCCCTCCTCCCCCGCCGACTGCTTCGACGCGGCGCTGGAGGCGGTCCGGCTGGCGGTGCGGTACCGGACCCCGGTGATCGTGCTCTCCGACGGCTACCTCGCCAACGGCTCGGAGCCCTGGCGGCTGCCCGAGGTGTCGGAGCTGCCGGTGATCGATCCCGGCTTCGCCACGGAGCCCAACGGGCCGGACGGCGGGTTCCTGCCGTACCTGCGCGACGAGGAGACCCTGGCCCGCCCGTGGGCGGTACCGGGCACGGCAGGCCTGGAGCACCGGATCGGCGGGATCGAGAAGCACGCGCGGACCGGCGACATCTCGTACACGCCGGACAACCACGACCTCATGGTCCGCACCCGGCAGGCGAAGGTGGACGCCATCGCCAGGGACATCCCCGAGCTGGAGGTGTCCGACCCCACGGGCGACGCGAACGTGCTCGTACTGGGCTGGGGCGGCACCTACGGGTCGATCACCGCGGCCGTGCGCCGGATCCGGCGCTCCGGGGGCCGGGTCGCCCAGGCGCACCTGCGCCACCTCAACCCCTTCCCGGCCAACCTCGGCGACGTGCTGCGGAGCTACGACCGGGTCGTGGTCCCGGAGATCAACCTGGGCCAGCTGTCGCTGCTGCTGCGCGGCCGGTTCCTGGTGGACGTCATCGGATACAACAAGGTCCGCGGTCTGCCGTTCAAGGCGGAGGAACTCGCGGACGTGCTGCGGGAGGTCATCGACCGTGACTGAGACGAACGGGGCGCCCCCGGCCGGCCTGCGGCTGGTGCCCACGACCGACACCGAGTACCGCATGAAGGACTTCAAGTCCGACCAGGAGGTGCGCTGGTGCCCGGGGTGCGGCGACTACGCGGTCCTGGCGGCCTTCCAGTCGTTCCTGCCCCAGCTGGGCGTGCCCCGCGAGAACATCGTGATGGTGTCCGGGATCGGCTGCTCCTCGCGTTTCCCGTACTACCTGAGCACCTACGGCGTGCACTCGATCCACGGGCGTGCCCCGGCGATCGCGACGGGGCTCGCGGCCAGCCGCCCGGACCTGTCGGTGTGGGTGGTCACCGGGGACGGCGACGGGCTGTCCATCGGCGGCAACCACCTGATCCACGCGCTGCGGCGCAACGTGAACATCAACATCCTGCTGTTCAACAACCGCATCTACGGGCTGACCAAGGGCCAGTACTCCCCCACCTCCGAGGCCGGGAAGATCACGAAGTCCTCGCCGCTGGGGTCGCTGGACCAGCCGTTCAACCCGGTGTCGCTGGCGCTGGGCGCCGAGGCGGGCTTCGTGGCGCGGACCGTCGACTCCGACCGCAAGCACCTGACCTCGGTGCTGCGCGCGGCGGCCGACCACCCCGGCGCCTCGTTCGTGGAGATCTACCAGAACTGCCCGATCTTCAACGACGACGCGTTCGAGCCGTTGAAGGACCCGGCCGCCCGCGACCTGCGGCTGCTGCGCCTGGAACACGGTGAGCCGCTGCGGCTGGGCCCGGACCGCGGTGTGGTGGCGGACGGGTTCGGCGGCCTGGAGGTCGTGGACGTCGCGTCGGTCGACGAGGACCGGCTGATCCGGCACGACGCGCACCGCCCGGACCCGGGGTACGCGTTCGCCCTGTCCAGACTGGACCAGCCCGCCTTCGAGCACGTGCCGGTCGGGGTGTTCCGGGACGTACGGCGACCGGTCTACGACGAGCTGCTGAACGAACAGGTGGAGGACGCGCGGGCCGAGCACGGAGACGGTGAGCTGGGGGCGCTGCTGGCCAGCGGGGACACCTGGACCGTGGACTGACCCCCGGGTGACCTATTCCCCCGGGCGGCGTCGGGAAGTTCACCGCCGCCGCCCGGGGGTTCCTCCCGGTGTGTCCGTGTCCCAGGCAATACGCTGCCCCCATGCGTATCGTCATCGCCGGTGGACACGGAAAGATCGCACTGCGGCTGGCCAGGCTTCTGGCCGCCCGCGGTGACCAGCCCGTCGCCCTCATCCGCAACCCCGACCACACCCAGGACGTCGTCGACGCCGGGGCCGAACCGGTCGTCATCGACCTGGAACAGGCCACGGTCACCGAGTTGACCGAGAGGATCATGGACGCCGACGCGGTGGTGTTCGCCGCCGGCGCCGGTCCGGGCAGCGGCGCCGACCGCAAGTCCACGGTGGACCACGAGGCGGCCTCCCTGACCGCGAACGCGGCCGCGCTGGCCGGGGTGCGCCGTCTGGTGCAGGTCTCCGCGATCAACGTGGACCAGCCGGTGCCGGAGGGTACCGACGAGGTGTGGGCCGCGTACGTGGCCGCCAAGAAGGCGGCCGACGACGACCTGCGCGAGCACGACCTCGACCTGGACTGGACCATCCTGCGCCCCGGTCGGCTGACCGACGAGGCCGGAACCGGCCGGGTGGACCTGGGCGAGGCCGTGGAGCGCGACTCGGTGACCCGCGACGACGTGGCCGCCGTGATCGTGGCCCTTCTGGACGAACCGGGCACGGCCAAGCGGGTTCTCAACCTGGTGAACGGTGAGACGCCCGTCGTCGAGGCGGTCCGCGCCGTCGCCGGTTAGCCGCCCGGCCCCCGGGCTCCGGTGACGGGGCCCGGGGCCGTCGGTTCCCGGTACCACCACGGCGGTTCCACGGCGGTTTCCGTCGTCGGTGGCGGTTCCGGCCTTCTGTGGCCAGATGCCCTCATAGGAGGCATGATGGAACCGGAGCCCGGCGGAATCCCGCCACGGTGGACGCGGACGACCGGGAACGACCCCGACGGGTGAAGCAGCTCCGCAGAGCAGATGGGTACGGTTATTCATGAGCGTCACGCAGGTCGTGAGGGACAGCACTGTCGTCGAGCACGCCAAGGTCGCCGCGCAGCAGAAGCGCCGGATGTTCATCATCCAGCTCGAGGTCAACGCCTACGACGAGGCCTCCAGCAAGCTGCGGCCGGGGCTGACCCGCATCCTCGAGGGCATCGAGGAGGCCGGGTGGCGGCTGGAGCTGATCACCCCCAGCGAGACCGGTGAGTCCGCCGCCGCGCGCCTGTTCATCTTCCGCCCGGACACCGCGAAGAAGGAGTCCGAGCAGGCCGAGGCGCCGCAGGCCCAGCAGCAGGTGCCGCAGGACCAGTCCGGCCAGCAGCAGCCCTACCAGCACCACCACACGGGCGCTCAGCAGCCGGACCCGTACGCGGGTTACGGCCAGGGCTACGGTCAGCAGCAACAGCAGTACCCCGGTTACGACCCGCAGCAGTACCCGGGTTACGGACAGCAGCAGCCGGGCTACGGCCAGCAGCCCGGCTATGGACAGCAGTACCCGGGTTACGGACAGCAGCAGGGCTGGTAGCCGAACCCCCTCCCGAACAGCGGGGCCCACACGGTGTGACCGTGTGGGCCCCTTTTTCGTGTCCGCGTTCGCCCGTGTACGAAGGCCCATATCCGGACTGAAGCGGGTTCCGATGCAATTGCCGGAAGTTCGACTGCGCCTCGCTTTCGGTTGTGTAACGCAGGTGGCTGCCAAGGAATGACATGTCCGCCATGTCCGGTGCGAAGCCGAAGAAACTCCTGAGAAACTCTGAACTCTTCCCGAAAATCACTTCGAGCAGGCGCCCAGCTACGCTAAGTTAATTACGGCGGCCGCAGCCAACGTGTTTTGCACTTCCGAAAGGTAACCACCATGCCCCGTATCGCCAAGGTTTCCGGATTCGTCCTCGCCACCGGCCTCGCCTTCGGCGCCCTCACCGGGACCGCCGCGGCCGACAACAACGCCCACATCCAGAACATCACGATCCCGATCTGCCTCGACGTCCTCAAGGCCTCCGGCTTCAGCGCGAGCGGCTGCAACGTCGTCGACTGGAACTCCACCTCGGGCATCGCCGTCCACGACTAGGCCCCTGCCGTCGCGCGACCCCCCGTCAGACCTGCCCGATCCACCTGAGAAACACCAACCGAAAGGGAACACACAATGAAGCGCATCACCGCCGTCTCCGGTCTCATCCTCGCCACCGGCCTCGCCCTGGGCGCCATGACCGGCACCGCCGCCGCCGACAACAACGCCCACATCCAGAACATCACCGTGCCGATCTGCGCCGACGTGATCTCCTTCGCGGGCTTCAGCTCCGAGGGCTGCAACGTCGTCCACAACAACATCACCTCCGGCGTCGCCGCCTTCGACTGGTAGTTCCGGCTCCGGGCACGGGAACGACGCGGGGCACGGTGTTCACCCACCGTGCCCCGCGTTTCGCGTGTTCAGCCCCCGCAGACGCCCGCGACCACGCCCTCGGCCGGGTCCGTGACCAGCCGCGCGTGCGTCCCGGAGTCGTAGCGCGAGGTCCCGTAGCGGAGCTTGGCCCGCTCGATCCCCTCCGGCCGGAAGCCCGCCCGCTGGGCGACCAGGCAGGAACCGGGGTTGTTCACCCGGTGCCCCGTCTCCACGCGGAACAGGTCCAACCGGTCGAAGGCGAACTCCGCGGCCAGGCGGGCACCGGCCGAGGCCACGCCCCGGCCCTGCTCGGCCGGGTGCGTCCAGTACGACAACCAGCCGAGGCCGTGCCTGCGGCTGGTCACACCGACCTGCGTGTGCCCCAGGACCCGGTCGGTCCCGTCGACCACGGCGAACCCGTGGACGTCACCCTCCTCGGCCAGGCGCCCGCACCGCGCGATCCACTCCAGGGCCTCCTCACGCGTGCGCGGCACCTCGGGTTCCTGCCAGGCCAGCTCGTCCCAGCGGAAGGCCTCCAGCAACCGGTCGGCGTCGCCCCGGTTCCACTCACGTAGGCGGTACAACCGCAACCCCTCTCATGACGGTTCAGGTCGCGCCAACCTAGAACCGCCCCGCGGCCGAGGCAAGCCCTTTTGCCCCCTCGGAGCTGTTCGGGCGTGTCACACGGGGGCGGGGGTGGTACGTCTCTCCTGACATGACGACGACAGAGGTCTTCGAAGCCCACCGCTCCCTCCTGACCGGGGTCGCCTACCGCGTCCTCGGCACCGCGGCCGACGCCGAGGACGTGGTCCAGGAGGCCTGGCTGCGGTGGTCCGGGGTGTCCGGGGGCGAGGTGGACAACCCCCGCGCCTACCTGGTCACCGTGGTGTCCCGGCTGTCCATCGACCGGCTGCGCAGGGCCAGCGCCCGGCGCGAGTCCTACGTGGGCGAGTGGCTGCCCGAGCCGGTCAGCGACCTGCCCGACGCCGCCGAGCGCGCCGAGCTCGCGGATTCGGTGGAGTTCGCCCTCATGGTGGTGCTGGAGACCCTCAGCCCCCTGGAGCGGGCGGTCTTCGTCCTGCACGAGGCCTTCCAGCTGCCCTACGCGCAGATCTCCGAGGTCATCGGCCGGAGCGAGGACGCCACCCGGCAGCTGGCCCGGCGCGCGCGGGACCACGTACGGGAGCGCCGCCCCCGGTTCGAGGCCGACCGGACCCAGCGCCGCCTCATGACCGAACGCTTCCTCCGGGCGTGCCTGGAGGGCGACCTGGACGGGCTCAAGGGGATGCTCGCGGACGACGCCACGATGGTGAGCGACGGCGGCGGCAAGGTCCGGGCCCCGCTGCGGGTGCTGCACGGCTCCCGGAAGGTGGGCCGGTTCCTCACCGCGATCTCGGAGGAGCGCAACATCTCGCGCTTCCTCAGGTCCGTGGGCGCGGACACCGCGGCGGAGCTGTCCATGGAGGTCACCGAGGTGAACGGCGGACCCGCCGCGCTGGTGGCCGCCGGGGGTTCCCCGGTGCTCCTGCTGGCGCTGGACGTCTTCGAGGACCGGGTGCGGCACGTGTACCTGATGGCCAACCCGGACAAGATGTCACGTCTGCGGGTGCCCGATCCGTCCTAGGGGCATGGACATCACCGTTGTGGGCGGTGGCCTCGCCGGACTGACCGCGGCCATCGCCAGCGCCGAACTCGGCGCGAACGTCACCCTGCTGGAATCCCACCGGACGCTGGGCGGGAGGGCCCGCTCCACCGAACCGCCGTACGTGGCCAACGACGGCCCGCACGTGCTGTACTCCGACTCCGCGCCCTACGCCTGGCTGCGCGAGCGCGACCTGGTGCCACCCGCCAGGGCGCTGCCCGCGCGGGCAGCCCTCGGGGTGCGCTGGCGTTACCGGGGCTCGCTCGGCGGCCCCCCGGCCGCGGTGCTCCGCGCCGCCGCCCGCCGGAGGCTGCGCGCCCCGCACGACCGGGACTTCGGCTCGTGGGCGGAGGAGGAGCTGGGCGCCGAGTCCGCGCGGGCGGTGGGCTCCATGATGGGCGTGGCCCTCTTCCACGCGGAACCCGGGACGCTGTCCGCCGCCTTCGTGTGGGAACGGTTCCTGCGGGTGACCCGCCCGGCGTGGCCCTCGCCCCGGTACGTGGTCGGCGGCTGGACCGCGCTGGTGGACCGCCTCGCCGACCGCGCCCGTGCGGCGGGGGTGCGGATCGAGTTGGAGGCCCGGGCCGCCGAGCGGCCGGAGGGGACGACGATCGTGGCCACGTCACTGGACTCCGCGCGCGCCCTGCTCGGTGACCCCTCCCTGACCTGGGAGAGCGGCCACACGCTCATGGTGGACCTGGGAGTGCGGCACCGCTCCGGGGACCCGTTCCTGGTGTTCGACTCCGACGAGTGCGGGTTCCTGGAGCGCTACAGCGTCGTCGATCCCACCCTCGCTCCGGCCGGGGAGGACCTCGTCCAGGCCCAGCTGCCGGTCCGGCCCGGCGAGTCGCGCGCGGCGACCACCGAACGCCTGGAGGCTCTGCTCGACACGGCCCTGACCGGTTGGCGGGACCGGCTGACCTGGCGGCGCGACCAGGTGGCCCGGGGCCGCACCGGTGCCCTGGACCTGCCCGGCACCACGTGGCGGGACCGGCCCGCCATCGACCGGGGCGACGGTCTCTACCTGGCCGGGGACGCGGTGGCCGCGCCCGGACTGCTGGGCGAGGTGGCCCTCACCAGCGCCGTGCGCGCCGCCGAGCTGGCCACCGGCCGGAGCACGTCCCGCACCGGCGCCCGCTCGGGGGCGGGCACCGTCTGATCCCTCCGGGGCCGGGACGCTTCGACGTGCCCCGGCCCCGGAGGACCGCCGGATCAGGCGGGGACGTGGCTGACCGCCTCCACGTTGTTGCCGTCGGGGTCGCGCACGAAGGCGCCGTAGTAGTGCTCGTGGTACTCCGGCCAGACCCTGGGTTCGTGCAGCACCTCGGCTCCGGTCTCCACCGCCGCCGCGAAGAAGGAGTCGACCGTGGCCCGGTCCGGTGCGAGGAAGGCGATGTGCGACTCCCTCGCCGGTCCCTCGGACTCACTGGGGGCGATCCAGAACTGGGGGTGCTCGCTGCCGTAGCCGATCACCGGCCCGTACTGGAGCATGCGCCGGTGGCCCAGCGCGGCGAGGACGGCGTCGTAGAAGGTGGCGCTGGCTTCGGGATCAGCGACCTGGATACCGAGGTGATCGAGCATGCCCCGAGTGTGACACGCGCCACTGACGTTCCCGCGGCTCCGAACCGCCGTGCGTCCGGTCCGGATCGGTCCTGTGGAAACCGACCGGTACCCCCCAGGTCAGGCGACCCAGCGGTAGAGGTGTTCGGGGCGGCCCGCCGAGCCGTAGCGCATGCGGAGCTCCGCGCGGCCGTCGGCGCACAGGTGCTCCAGGTAGCGGCGCGCGGTGACCCGGGAGACCCCGGACCGTTCCGCCACGTCGGAGGCGGAGACCTCGCCCTCGGCCTCGCGCAGCACGCCCGCGACCAGGTCGACGGTGGCGGAGGTCAGCCCCTTGGGCAGGGAGCGGGCGGCGGGCGGGCGCAGCAGCCCGAACAGCCGGTCCACGTCCTGCTGCGTGGCCTGCCGTTCCCCCTCCATCTGCCGACGCGCCACCGCGTAGCGTTCGAGCTGGTCGCGCAGGGCGCTGAGCGGGAACGGCTTGAGCAGGTAGTGGACGGCCCCGCCGTGTAGGGCGGCGCGGACCTGGGCGATGTCGCGGACGGCGGTGATCATCAGGAAGTCGGGTTGGGGGGCGCTCTGGGAGGTGGCCGAGCGCAGGGTGTGCATCACCGAGGTGCCCGAGGCGTCCGGCAGGTGGAGGTCGAGCAGAACCAGGTCGGGGCGGTGACCGCGTACCTGTGCCAGGGCCGCGGCCGCCGTGTGCGCCACCCCGACCACGGTGAACTCGGGCACCGACTCCACCAGCTCCTGGTGGTTGCGGGCCACCCGGACGTCGTCGTCGACGACCAGCACGCGGATCACCGGGTCACCGCCGCCGTGACGACCGGCAGGCAGGCGGTGAACACCGCGCCCTCCTCGGCGTCGGGTGCCTCCATCTCGATGCTTCCCCCTCTGCTCTCACAGACCTGTTTGACCAGCGCCAACCCCAGGCCACGGGTGCCTCCGTCGCGGGAGGCCTTGGTGGTGAACCCGTAGCGGAAGATCTCCTCCGCCAACTCGTCGGACACCCCCTGCCCGGAGTCGGTCACCCGGATCTCCAGGAGGTCGTGCGGCAGTCCCGTGTCGGCGGCGGTGTGCAGGCGCACCATCAGCTCCACCCACCCGTTCGGGGTGACCGCGTCCAGGGCATTGTCCACCAGGTTGCCCAGGGTCAGGAGCGCGTCCGAGCGCAGATCGCCCTTGAGGGACGCCGGAACGCTGGTCATCGGGGAGAGCCGAAGGTCCACGCCGAGCTCGGAGGCCTGGGCGGACTTGGCCAGGGTGAGCGCCGCGAGCGCGGGGTCGCGGACGTGCTCCGCCACGCCGCTGGAGGTGCGGGTGTGCGTGGCGGCGAGGTCGGCCAGGTAGGCGCGGGCCTCGTCGTGGGCACCGAGTTCGAGCATCCCGGCGACGGTGTGCACCCGGTTGGCGAACTCGTGGGTCTGGGCGCGCAGTCCCCGGGTGACGGTCCGCGCCCCGTCCAGTTCACCGGTGAGCCGGTCCACCTCGGTGCGGTCCCGGAGGGTGACCACGGCCCCGGCCTCCTCGCCCCGGATACGCACCGGCATCCGGTTGGCGACCAGGACGCGGTCGCCGGAGAGCAGGATGAGGTCGTCCCCGGGGTCGGCGCCGGACACGATGTCGCGGGCCCGTTCGGAGAGGCCGAGGTCGTCCAGGCGGCGGCCCTCCACCCCCTTGGACAGGCCCAGCATGGTGCGGGCGGGCTGATTGACCAGCAGGACCCGGTCGTCGCGGTCCACCGCGAGCACGCCCTCGCGCACCGCGTACAGCAGGGCCTCCCGGCTCTCCAGGAGCGTGGTGATGTCGGCCGGTTCCAGGCCGTGCGTCTTGGTGCGGACCTGCCGGGAGAGCACCCAGGAACCGCCCACGCCCAGGACGAGCACGAGCGCGGTGGCGGCCAGGATCACCGGGATCGAGGCGCGCGCGTCGGTGGTGGCGCTGGAGTCCAGGATGCCCAGGGACACGTATCCCACGACCTCCCCGTGGGCGTCGCCGCCGTTCAGCGAACCCCCGCCGGAGAACACGGGGATCTTGGCGCGCACCGTGCGGCCCTGGGTTCCGTCCTGCACGCCCGTCCACTCGGCGCCGTCCACGACGGGGCCGGGCGGGGTGGACACGGTCTCCCCTATCCGGTCCTTGTCCGGGTGCGTGTGCCGGGTCCCGTCGGGCGAGGCGATGACGAGGTAGTCGGCGCCGGTGGCAGCGGAGATGCGGTCGGCCAGGGGATCGAGGTCCTCGGACGGGTCGGGTGCCTGGAGGCCCTCGACGACCTCGGGCAGGACCGCGACCGACCGGGCCACGGTGAGCACGCGTTCGGCGTACTGGCGGTCGGTCTCGCGGTCGACGTGGATCGCCCAGAGGGAGCCGATGACGGTGAGCGCCACCGCCAGAAGACAGACATATCCAATGAAAAGGGACCCGGTGAGCGTGAGGCGGCCGGATGCGGGATGAGGGTTCATGAGCACTCCAGTGGCCGGGGTGGGATCTCCCGGCCGGTGAACGCGCAGGTCGGCGTCGCGGGGACGGCTTCGCTAGCAAGCTTCACGAACAATACGACCAATATGACTCCAGTTTTAACAAAGACCTCACAGTGGCGTGCCCACGGTCACACTGTGGTCTGGATCTCCCCTGCGTCCGCGCACTGGGAGACGTGCACGGACATTCAGGAAGGAGAGGACGATGCGCGATCGTGGCGTGCCGCTCCGCGTGGCGGGAGGGCTCTGTGCCCTCCTCCTCGTCGGGACGGCACTGTACGACGTACGTCAGAGCGCCGCCTCCGGCGACGGGGCCCAGGAGAAGGTGCTGCTCATCGCACCCGCCGGCCCCGGCGGCGGATGGGACACCCTGGCCCGGGAGATGCAGAACGGCCTGCGCGAGGAGGACCTGCGGTACAACGTCGAGGTCCGCAACGCCGAGGGCGCGGGCGGCACCATCGGGCTGGCCCAGACCGTGGGCCGCGACGGCCAGGACAACGTGCTGACCATGACCGGACTGGGCATGGTGGGCGCGGTGGAGACCACCGGGTCGCTCTACACCATGGAGGACGCGACCCCCATCGCACAGCTGGCGTCGGAGTACCTCGCGATCGTCGTCCCCAAGGACTCGCCGTACGAGACCATCGACGACCTCGCCGAGGACTGGAACGAGAAGTCCGGGACCCTCCCCGTGGCGGGCGGTTCCATGGGCGGCGTCGACCAGATCTTCGCCGCGCAGGTCGCCCAGTCCATGGGGATCTCGCCCGGCGACATCAACTACCTCCCGTACTCGGGCGGCGGCGAGACCCTGACCTCGCTGCTCTCCGGGACGTCGGCGGTCGGCTTCGGCACCCTGGGCGACTTCAGCGACCAGATCGAGGAGGACGGCCCGCTGCGCGCGCTCGCGGTTTCCTCCCCCGAACGCCTGGACGGCGTGGACATCCCGACCATGGTCGAGCTCGGCTACGACCTGGAGATGTCGAACTGGCGCGGGGTGATCGCCCCTCCCGGCCTCTCCGAGGAGGAGGCCGACGAGCTGGAGGCGCTGGTGCGCGAGCTCCTGGCCACCGACTCCTGGGCGGACACGCTGGAGCGCAACCGGTGGACCGACACCTACCAGGGCCGCGCGGAGTTCGAGGAGTTCCTCGACGAGGAGGTCGCCCTGACCCAGGAGACCGTGAAGGAGCTGGGACTGTGACGCCCGACGAGACCCGCGTGACCGGGTCGACGGACACCCCGGAGGCCGAGGCCCCCGAGACCGACGCCCCCGCGGCCGAGGCTGTCGAGGCCGCGTCCCCCGAGACCACCGGGGCCGAGACGCTCGACCCCGAGACCACCGTCTGGCGCGGCCCGACCGCGTGGGTCATCCCCGCGCTGGTGGCGGCGCTGGGGGCTGTCGCCCTCTGGGGCGGCCTCACCATCGAGGCGCCGCCCAACGCCACCCGGCCCGGCCCGGGCGCCTTCCCCGGCGCCGTGGGCGTGCTGCTGCTGGTCGTCGCCGCGTGCATGACCGTGGTCAACCTGCGTAACCGGAACACCGGCGACGGCTCCTCCACCCTGGACTGGTTCGAGGGCCGCCCGGTGCTGCTGGTGCTGGCCGGGCTGGTGGTGCACGTGGCCCTGCTGGAGATCCTGGGCTGGCTGTTCGCTGGCGCTCTGCTGTTCTGGGTCGTGGCCTACGCCTTCGGTGCCCGCGCCCACCTGCGTGACGCGATCGTGGCGCTGTCGATGTCCGCGGCGGTCCAGGTCGGCTTCTCGCTCGGCCTCGGACTCAGCCTGCCGGGCGGCTTCCTGGAGATGGTGCTCTGATGGACACTCTGATCAGCCTCGCGGACGGGTTGGCCTCGGCGCTGACCCCGCAGAACCTCATGTGGGCCTTCCTCGGCGTGCTGCTCGGCACCGCCGTGGGCGTCCTGCCGGGCATGGGCTCGGCCATGGCGGTGGCCCTGCTGCTGCCCGTCACCTTCCGTCTCGACCCCACCAGCGCGCTCATCCTGTTCGCCGGTGTGTACTACGGCGGCATGTTCGGTGGCGCCACCACCTCGATCCTGCTCAACACCCCCGGGCAGGCGTCGTCGATCGCCACCACCTACGAGGGCCACAAGATGGCGCTCAAGGGCCGGGCCGCCCAGGCGCTGGGCACGGCGGTGATCGGTTCGTTCGTGGCGAGCGTCATCGGCACGCTGGTCGTGGCTCTGTTCGCCCCGGTGATGGTGGCGTTCGCGCTCAACTTCGGCCCCGGCGAGTACTTCGCGCTGACGGTGTTCTCGTTCGTGGCCGTGGCCGCGGTCGTGTCCGGCTCGGTGGTGCGCGGCATCGCGTCGCTGCTCATCGGTCTGGCCATCGGCATGGTCGGGATCGACGGGCAGAGCGGTGCCGCCCGGTTCGACTTCGGTTCCTCCAGCCTGCTGGACGGGATCGACATCGTGATCGTCACCGTGGGCCTGCTCGCCCTCGGTGAGGTGCTGTACATCGCGGCCCGGGGCAAGTCGGCGCCGAACTTCGCGTCGATCCGCACCGGCCGCCCGTGGCTGGGCCGCAAGGACCTGCGCCGCTCCTGGAAGCCGTGGCTGCGCGGCACCGCTCTGGGCAGCGCCTTCGGGCCGATCCCCGGCAGCGGCGCCGAGGTCCCGACCTTCCTGTCCCTGGGCCTGGAGCGCAAGCTCGCTGAGCGCCGTGAGCGCCGGACCGGGGAGAAGAGCGAGTTCGGCCAGGGCGCGATCGAGGGTGTGGCCGGTCCGGAGTCGGCCAACAACTCCAGCGCGGCGGGCACGATGGTCCCGCTGCTGGGACTGGGCCTGCCGACCTCCGCCACGGCCGCGATCATGCTCGCCGCCTTCCAGCAGTACGGGCTCCAGCCGGGGCCGGTGCTGTTCGAGCGCAACGCCGACCTGGTGTGGACCCTGCTGGCCTCGCTCCTGATCGGCAGCGTCCTGCTGCTGGTGATCAACCTGCCGTTCGCGCCGCTGTGGGCCAAGCTGCTGAAGCTGCCCAAGCCGTACCTGTACGCGGGCATCACGCTGTTCTCGGTGCTGGCGGTGTACGCCATCAACACCTCGATCACGCACCTGGTGATGTTGCTGGCCATCGCCCTGTTGGGCCTGGCGATGCGGACCTTCGGGGTCCCGGTCGCCCCCGCGCTGATCGGTGTGGTGCTCGGGCCGATCGCGGAGACCGAGTTCCGCCGTGCGCTGGCCGCCTCGTCGGGCGACCCGTCGATCCTGGTGGGCAGCGGCATCTCGATCGGGCTGTACGCCCTGGTCCTGGTGGCGGCCCTGGTTCCGGTGATCTCCCTGCTGCGTCGCCGCGCCGCGGACCGCAGGGTCGAGAGGACCACCGAGCGGGTCTGACCCTCCCGTCCCCCAGCGGCCCCCGGGTACCGTTCCCCGGGGGCCGCTCCCGTGTGTCAGTCCTCGCGCCCCTGCTCCACCGCCTCGTACAGGGCCCGGATGTTGCCGCTGCCGAAGGTGGTGGCGCCCAGGCGTTCGATCACCTCGAAGAACACGGTGTTCCTCGGGTGGGTGGAGCGGGCGAAGATCTGGAAGAGCTGGCCGTCGTGGTCCTCGTCCACTAGGATGTCCAGCTCCCGGAGCTCGTCCACCGTGTGTCTACGCAGGTCCAGGCGCTCAGCCAGCAGCCGGTAGTAGGCGCCGGGGGTGGACAGGAAGGCGACCCCGCGCCGCCGCAGCGCCCGCACCGTGCTCACCGCGTCGGCGGTGCTCAGAGCGATGTGCTGGACCCCGGGGCCGCCGTGGTCGCGCACGAAGTCGTCGATGTGTCCGGGGTCGAGGTCCTGGTCCGGTTCGATGAGGGTGAGGGTGACGTCGCCCCCGGCGGAGCGGACGATGCGCGAGACCATCGCCTGCGAACCGACGACGATGCGCTCCTCGAAGATCACCTCGAAGCCCAGGACGCTCCGGTAGTACTCGACCGTGGGATCGAGCCGCCCCGGTGCCAGGCAGACCGCGAGGTGGTCGACGGTGAGCAGCCCGAGGTCGGTCGTCCCTCCCCCGGCCACCGGGGAGAGGCCGGGCAGGCGGCGCACGTCGGTGCCGGGAGGGCGTTCGACGAAGGTGTGCGTGACGTCCCCGAACCCGCCGACGGTGGCGGTGACCACCCCGTCGCGTTCGGTGGGCGCGGCCACCGACTCCGCGCCCCGGGAGACCGCGAGGTCGTGGGCGGCCCGGGCGTCCCCGGCGGTGAGGGCGATGTCCGCGACCCCGTCGCCGTGCGCGCGGACGTAGTCGGCCACCGGGTGGTCGTCGGTGAGCGCCTGGGTGAACACCATCCTGATGTCGCCGGCGCCCACCATGGTGGACCGCTCGGTGTCGTTCTGGACGCTCTCGGCCAGGGTGCCCAACCCGTACCCGTCGCGCATGCGCAGGGCGGCCTTCTCGGCGTCCGCCGTGTGGATTCTGAGGTGGTCGACCGTCAACCCGTGCAGGGCCGTCATGGACTCTCCCCTGGAAGTCGGTGATCCGCGCGCTGGAGGCGCCACGGGATCCCGAGACTATGCAGCGTCCCTCCCCCGGGAAAGGAGCCCTCAGTGGGCGGGAAAGGCCCCCGAGCGACGAAGCGCTGGTCACCCGGCCGAGCCCGTTACCGGTGTGACACAAGGGGTTACCAAAGTTCTTCCGGGGTCCGGCGCGAACCGGGTGGCCCGGTCGCCCCGGGCCGCCTCCCGCGCGGGCCCTCGCCCCTAGACGGTGACGCGCAGGAGGGGGATCCGCTGGGCGACGGCCACCAGGACGAGGCTGATCAGCGTCGTGGCGACGGCGTACCCGGCGGCGATGGTCAGGCCCACCAGCCCGTCGGGGGTCCCGCCGAGGTCCCGCAGCGTGTACAGGACCATGACGTGCACGAGGTAGACCCCGAAGCTCAGCCCGGACAGCACCGCGATCGACCGGTTCACCCGGCTCCCGGGGCCCCGCTTCGCGACCTGGGTGCCCCAGGTGCGCAGCAGGAGGAAGGCGCCGACCGACGCGACGATCACGGTCGGGGACAGGAAGTCGTAGACGTACGCGGCACCGGTCCCCCACTCGCCCGCCGTGGCGGCGGCGCCCCAGGCGCCCAGGACGGTCCCGGTGGTGCCCAGGACCAGGGCCACCGAACCGTGGAGGGCGTCGCGCGGCCCCTGCTCCCGTTCCGCCAGGAGCCAGCCCAGCAGGTAGTAGCCGAGGAACGGCAGGAACCTGGTGGCGGCGGTGACCCCGCCGACCCCGTCGACGAGGGCGGACAACTGGTCGACCATGCCCACCGACAGAGCCGCGCCAGCGAACCACCACAGGCCCGTGCGCGAGGTGTGCGCCACCACCGTGCGGAGGAAGGGCGTGAACACGTAGAGCCCGGCGATGACGTACAGGAAGTACAGGTGGATCGAGGGCGACCCCGAGGCCGCCTGGGCCAGGGAGTCGGGGAACCCGAGGCCGTCGCGCCAGAACTGCCACAGAAGGTAGGCGGCGGTCCACACGAGCAGCGGCACGCCGATCCGGGCCCACCGCTTCCGGTAGAACCCCCGGACGTCCTCGTCGCGCGGGCGCAGCAGGAGCGCACCGCTGATCATGACGAACACCGGTACGCACCAGCGCAGCGCGGCGTCCACCACGTGCGCCCCCCACCAGGTGGGGCCGCCCAGGTCGGTGTAGGTCGTGCTCACGAACGGCGAATAGGCGTGCACCAGCACGACGGCGGCCATGGCGGCCACCCGCGCGAAACCCATCCACGCGGTCTTCGAGACCGTCGGGGCGGCGGGAGGCGGGGCTACGGCGTTTTGGGGGGCTTCATCGACTCGCACACCTTCACCGATATCTGTTCGTTACCTGAAACGCAAGTCAGGATTTCGTTACCCGGGGTCAGTGATCGGGTCTCTTCCGTGGTCAGCGACCCCCTCCGGAGGCCCACAGGAAAATGGAGGAGAACACCGACAGGACGCCGAAGATCACCGCGAACGGCGCGCTGACGACCAGAGCGAACACCTTGGGTGCCAGCCCCCGACACGCCAGGAGGACCAGGACCGCCCCGCAGAGGTCGAAGAGGTACAGGCGCGGATCGACCGACCTCAGCGGGTAGGTCGGAGAATCCTGCCAGACGTACAAGGGAGCGAGCAAGAGTCCGATGATCACCGCAGCGGCCATCACCCGCCGCATGGTCCGCTCAGAACGGAGCCGGAAGCCGAAATGGCCCAGTAGCGCCCCGAAGACGAGGCCGATGACGAGCCACCCCCGGTATTCGAGGTCGTTCTGGGCGTACTCGACGAACCGGGAGCCAACGAAGTGCCCGAGGACCCCGAACAGCAGTGTGGTCGTCCCAGCCAGCGTGGCGTGTCCCGGGCGCGACGCCGCCCAGCCCGCCAGCACCGTGGGGAGGACGAACAGACCGAACGAGACGCTCGGGTACTCGTTCACCTTGAGCACGTACAACGCCGATAACACACCACCCGCCGCGCCCAGCGGAGCGGTCGTGAGCAGCAGAGCCCACAGGTGTCGGTCCCAGAACGCACGAAGCGCGGACAGCGGAGGTTCGGGGCGCTCGTCCAGCCCCAGAAGGCGCACGAGGCTCGAAGCAGCGGTTGCGGTCTCGCTCATCGAATCCTTCCGCCTCGGGCGAGCCCGGGAATCCGGGGGCACGTCGGTGAGGCCCTCACCCTCCGAACCCGACAGCCGGAGCCGATGGCGCGGTGGCCCCGTGGAATCGGGAGTCGATGTGGTCAGTAGTCCCCGCTCGCGACCCACACGAGCATGAAAAGGGCGGCCACTCCGAAGGCCAGCGGCAGGAGGAGCGCCGCCGCGCACAGTACTGCCGTGCTCCGGGTCTTCCAACCTCGGCAGAGCGCAAGCAGCAGCAGGGCCAGGAACACCTCCACAAGCACGGGGACCGGGTGAACGCCGACCCTCCCGGACACCGAGGAGACCTGGAAGGACAGGCACGCGAAAACTGCCACCAGCCCCAGGGGGAGACCGCCCGCGAACCCCCGGGCGAACGTGGACCCCGAGCGGAGCCGGTCCCCGAGAAATCCCAGCAGGGGCCCTACAACGAGGCCCACCAAGACCCACGCCCGGTACTCCAACACGTTGACGTCGTCCACGAGCGTCACCGAGACCATCAGATGTCCCAGGACCGCTGCCAAGTAGACGGACAGGCCGGTGACCGTCGCCAGCCAGGGCCTCGCCGCCAACAAGCCGAGCAGGACGGGAGGCACGACATAGAGGCCGACTGACAGTTCCAGGAACCCGCCGTCCTCGGGATGTAACCCGTTGACGAACGCCGCAAGTGATCCGCAGACGAATCCCGCCCCCAGAGCGAGCGTCAGGAGGAGCCACCGATGACGGATCCCAGGCCACTCCTCACGTGGGGCTTCCCGGCCCGAGGGCTGGCATGATCCGGGGTCTTGGTCAGCCCCTGTCTCCAATGGGTCGCCGGAGGGGGAGCCAGCCATCAGGGACGCCCCCCGGTGAGAACATCTCCCAAGTAACCAAGGCTCTCCTCGTCCTCGAAGTAACCGCTGTGACCAGTGTCTTCCTCTGGGTCGAGCCGGTTGCCCAGAGTCTCACCAGGGTTCTCCGGGTCTGCATAGAACTCCTCCGTATGCAACGCCGTTCCGAAACCATCGCTCGCCATACCGGACAGCTCCCGCGCAGTGTCGATGTCGTCGTCATCGCCCTGGACGATGTGGACATTTTCCTCATCTGCTGGAGTTCGGAGCGGACCAGACGATAGGCCTTGATGTCCTCGGCCCAGAGCCGAAGGACGGCCGCACCGTTCGTCAGAGCGGCCCCGGCCTCACGCCAGGACTCCAGTTCCTTGGCCGAAGCGGAACTGATGTCCCAGGAGACGAG
Source organism: Nocardiopsis sp. iso_238 (assembly GCF_056173325.1). Lineage (NCBI taxonomy): Bacteria > Bacillati > Actinomycetota > Actinomycetes > Streptosporangiales > Nocardiopsidaceae > Nocardiopsis > Nocardiopsis sp. iso_238. The sequence goes on from NZ_CM149668.1 coordinate 5,512,708, forward strand.
GTCAGTGAACTCGATGGCCGTGTTGGTGAACTGACCATCCAGGCCTTCGGCTCGCCCGTACATCGTCTGACAGATTCCGTCGAGGGTCTCCGCGCCGCTCTCGATGGCCGAGGGCTCGGCGTCGATGTCCGGGGGAAGGCCCAAAGACATGGCGGGGATAGACATGGGGGATATCCGTTCCTACCGGAGGGAGCTGGTCAGGGGAAGTTGATCTGGAGGTCCAGCGCCTCCAGCCCTTCCTGGTAGGCCTCAGCGTTCTCGTGGTCGGTGTCGACGATCTCAATCGTGGCTCCCTGGACGTTCATGGCCAGCCCGATGCCATGGTCGGCCACGGACCGAATGTGCTGGAAGGCGTCCGTCTCGAAGTCACCCAGCCCTGCCGTGACGTGCCGGGAAACCACAGCGCGCAGGTCATCGACGGCGGTCTCGAAGTCGACACCGAGATAGACCATCGCCTCGGACATCTCCTCGGCGAGCTCGGCCTTGGACAGGGATGCGAAGGGGTTGACACCGGCTTCGTCGGACATGGGTCTCCAGGAGGCACGCGGGGGATGGGCGGCCATCACCAAGAGCAGGGGGAGGCACTGCCCATCTCTACCAGGGGGCGACGGTACGTGGCCGGACTCCGGCGTCCGAAGGCCCTTCGATCACGCTTCTGGAGTGCCCTGACCTGGGCCCTGGCCGGATGCGGCCAGGGCCCAGGTCAGTCGTCGCTGGAGGCCACGCCGATGGGGCAGCTGGCGCCGGTGCCGCCGATGCCGCAGTAGCCGTTGGGGTTCTTCGCGTCGGACAGGTACTGCTGGTGGTAGTCCTCGGCGAAGTAGAAGGCCCTCAGCGGTGCGATCTCGGTGGTGATCGGGCCGTGGCCCGCACGGGTCAGGACCGGCTGGAAGGCGTCGCGGGTGGCCTCGGCCGCCTCGCGCTGGGCCTCCGAGTGGTGGTAGATCGCCGACCGGTACTGCGAGCCGACGTCGTTGCCCTGCCGCAGCCCCTGGGTGGGGTCGTGACCCTCCCAGAACACCTTGAGGATCTCCGTGTAGGTGATCAGCGACGGGTCGAAGACGACCCGGACCATCTCGGTGTGGCCGGTCAGGCCCGAGCACACCTCCTCGTAGGTGGGGTTGGGCGTGTAGCCGCCGGCGTAGCCCACGGCGGTGGTGATGATCCCGCGCTCCGCTCCGAGCCTCCAGAAGATGCGCTCCGCGCCCCAGAAGCAGCCCATCGCGACGTCCGCGATCTCGCTGCCCTCCGGGTAGGGCGGGGTGAGCCGGGTGCCCAGCACCGTGTGGCCGAAGGGCACCGGCATCGCGGTGTCCCGGCCGGGAAGGGCCTGGGCGGGGTCGACCATGGTGGTTCTTCTGCCGAACATGTCTCCAGGCTATCCGGCGCGTCCAGGGCTTCCCCGGAGGTTGTCCACAGGCTGGGACGGACAGGAGACAGGCGGGGGGATTCGTCCTACCATTGCCGTTGTGTCGGACTCCAACCGCGGTGTCGCCCTCGGGGCGACCGCCTTCCTCATGTGGGGCTTCGCCGCCCTCTACTGGCCCTTCCTCTCCGATTCGGAACCCGCCGAGGTCCTCGCCCACCGCATGGTGTGGGCGCTCCTCGCCATGTGCGTGTTCCTCCTGCTGGCCCGGCGCGGCTGGTCCTGGCTGCCCCAGGTGCTGCGCAACCCCCGGCAGCTGTTGCCGGTCGGGGCGGCCGCGGTGCTCATCTCGCTGAACTGGTGGGGGTTCATCTACTCGGTCTCCACCGCCCAGACCCTCCAGGCCTCGCTGGCCTACTTCATCAACCCCCTGATGACGGTCTGCCTCGGCGTGGTCCTCTTCTCCGAACGCCTGCGCACCGCCCAGTGGGTCGCGGTGGGGCTCGGCGTGGTCGCGGTCGGGGTGATGACCGTCGCCTACGGCTCCACCCCGTGGCTCTCGCTGCTGATGGCCACCTCGTTCGCCGCCTACGGCGCGGTGAAGAAGTACGTGAGCCTCGACGGCATGCAGAGCCTGACGGTCGAGACCCTGGTGATGTTCCTGCCCGCGCTGGGGTTCGTCGTCTACCTGGAGGCCACCGGGGCGGGCACCGCCCTGTCGGTCTCGCCCGGGCACACCGCGCTGTTGGTGGGCGGCGGGTTCGTCACCGCGCTTCCGCTGCTGCTGTTCGGTGTGGCCGCCCGCAAGGTGCCGCTCAGCGTGATCGGCATGCTCCAGTTCATCGCGCCGACCATGATCTTCCTGATCGGCTGGCTGGTCCAGGGCGAGGAGATGCCGCTGAGCCGGTGGATCGGGTTCGTCTTCGTCTGGTTGGCCGTGTGCGTCTTCGTCTTCGACCAGGTGCGCAGCTCGCGGGCCCGGGCGGCGGCCCGTCGTGAGGCCGTCAGACCCTGACCCCGACAGTTTCGGTCAAACAAAACTACCCTCCGTGACACTGTGCTAACGTCAGGTCGTGGGCGCCGGGCTCTGCCCCGCCCCGACCTGGTCACACGTCCCGGAGGGCCCCCTTGATTCCTCGCACCAGCCGAACCGGCACGCTCCGTGCCGCCTCGGCCGCGTGCGCGGTGGTGCCCTCCGCGATCGTCCCGCCCCTGGTGTTGGGCGCCCTCCTCGCCGTGCTGTGGCTCTTCGGCGCCGCACCGGCGCAGGCGGACACCGCGGCCCTGGGCTCGGGTGCCCTCGGGACCCCGGTCTCCGAGACCGCCTCCGCCACGGGCGAGGCCCTCGGGCTGGGCGAGGCGCCGAGGTTGGGCCTCGTGCCCGAGGAGGTCACCGCGCCGGTGGCCACCACCCTCGGCACCGTGCACCAGCGCCTGGAGAAGGGCACCGCCGACACCGCAGAGGCCGCCGTCAGCCTGCCCGAGCCCGCCGTGGCCGAGGTGCGCGGGTTCGTCGCGGAGATCGACCGCCGCGGGGACACGGCCGAGCACGGCCTGGTCCAGGGCCTGCCGCTGTCCGAGCCCGGTGCGCCCCGTGAGACGGACGCCCCGGAGGAGACCGGGGAGGACCGGGTCTCCGAAGAGGACGCGGACCCCGAGCGCGCCGAGCGGCCCGAGGGCCACGGCGTCCCCGTGCCGCCCGCGACCACCTCGCACCAGGCCGCCGCGACACCGAGCTCCGGGACGGACGACTCCGAGCGCGAGGACGCCGACGGCGCCCCCGACCACCAGCGCGTACAGCCCGCCACCGGGTCTCCCGCGCCCACCGCCAACGGACCGGCCCCCGTGCCCTCCGTCGCCGGTTACCTCTCGGCGGCGCCGCTTCCCGCGCCCACCGCCGACGCCGTGCGCCTGGCCGCGCACCGGCTGCACACCGTGCCCGCCGACCCGGCCGACGACCTGACGGTCTCGCCGGACTAGCGAACGGTCCCGCCCCGGGCGCCTGAGGCGCCCCCGGACCGTTCCCAGCACGTTCCTCCTGGGAGCTGACCTGAGTCCCGTGCCCTCGTTCACGTGATTCACGTCAGCCGGTGGTCCGCCCCGGCTCCGCACGGCCGCCCGGCCGTCCCGTTCATCCAGAGCTTCACCAGGGAAGGAAAACCATGACGCACACCAAGCGCTTCTCCGCCCGAGCCGTACTCCTCGTCACGGGTACCGCGGGCTTCGTGGCCCTCGGCGCCGGTGTCGCCGGAGCCGAGGGCCTGGCCACCCCGGCCCAGGAGCTCGCGCCCGTCGTCGAGCGCGCGCTCGTCGAGGGCGTGGCCCCGGCCGTGAACACGCTCGCCCCCGAAGGCGTCACCCCGATCGCCGACCGCGCGCTGGCCGAGCTCCAGGAGACCGCCAAGGCCGAGAAGCCCGCCCCCGACCTGGGCGCCGTCCTCCCGGACTCCCCGCTCTCCGAGACCGTCACCAAGACGCAGGACGCCACCGGCCTGGACGGCGACCCGCACGACACCGTCGGCCACACGGTGGGACGGCACCTGGAGTCCACGGCCCAGGACGCCGGAACCGCCGTGGAGGACACCGCCCGTCAGGCGGGCACGACCACGGAGTCCACCGCCACAGAGGTGCTGCCCCACACGGTCCAGGCCGCCGCCGACCTGCGTGACGAGATGCTGGTCCTGCCCGAGTTGGACACCACCCGGCTGCCGAGCCTGGAGGAGCGCCGCCTGCCCGAGCTGAGCGAGGCGCCCTCCCTGAACGACGTCGCGGGCAACGTCACCGACCTCACCGGTGACAACGCCCTGGTGCTGAACGAGCTCAACCCGGTCAGCGCCCTGTCCGAGCCCCGTCCCACGCCCGTCCACACGAGCGCCGCCGTCCCGCCCGAGGGCGCCGACCTCACCGCGCCCAACATGTGGGACCTGGCCGCCGCCTTCGGCCTGGAGACCCCCGACCAGCTCCAGGACGTCGTCGAGGCCACCGAGCTGACCGCCGACAACTACGTGAACCTCGGTGAGGAGGAGGTCCTGGGCATGGTGGGCAACCGCGCCTGGGAGGACCGCGACCTCACCACCGTTCCGCAGAGCTCCCCCGCGGCCCCCGCGACCCTCGCGGAGGCCCCGGAGGCGCCCCGCGTCACCGACCTGACCGACGCCCTGATGACCGGCGCGTCCGACCTCGGCTCCGCGGAGCCGGTCTCCCTCCAGGGTCCGCTGGCCGACGCGCAGCTGCCGCAGGTCGCCGAGGGCATCGACACCACCACCGCCGAGGACCTGGTCCACGGCCTGAGCCGGGGCACGGACCTGCTCAACGACCTGGACACCAGCGACCTCGTCTCGATCGAGGGCGGCACCGCCGAGCAGGAGACCCCCGAGGGCATGGTCCAGCACCCCACCTTCATGGACCTGCCGGGTTCCGAGGCGCTCCCCCTCGTCAGGTAGTCCTCCCCGTACCGTCATCGCGGCGCCGCCCCACGCACCGGGGCGGCGCCGCCGTCGTGTCCGCTCACTGCGGGACGTGCTCCGCGAGCGGGAACTCGTAGGCCCGCCGTAGCGCGGGTGTCGTCCCGACGAGGGAGGAGAGCCGGGTGAGGCCGCGCAGGGCCCACGCGCGCGCCCTCAGCCCGGCCGGGCCGGTGTCCGGGGCGGCCACCGCGGTGTTCGTGCCGCCCATGGCCAGGTTGGCGTCGACGAACGCGCGCATCGCCCGCTCATAGGCGGGGAGGGCGGCCCGGTGGTCGCCGCCCGCCCGGACGATCGCGCCGCCGAGGACGCACGCCCCCACCAGGGCGAGGGTGCTGCCCTGGCCGGTCATCGGGTCGGGGCAGTAGCCAGCGTCCCCGAGCAGGGTCACCCGGCCCCGGGTCCAGGTGCCCATGCGGATCTGCGCGCTGGGTGCCACGTGCACCGCCGGTGCGTCCTCCATGGCGGCGAGGACCCGGGCGGTCCCCTCGCCGTCGCCCGCGAAGCGTTCCCGCACCGCGACCAGATGCGCCTCGGGGTCGGTCACGGGGTCCCGGTCCCGTGTGAGGATCGTGCACTCCAGTCGCGCGGGATCAGGCAGGGGGGCGAGCAGCACGCCGCGCCGGGGTCTGATGCGTCCGACCACGTGGCCGGTGGGGGCGCGGTGGCGGTCGAGGTCGAAGAGGACGAGGTTGGTGCCCAGGTACCGCCGGAAGGCGTCCTCCGGGCCGAAGACCAGTGAGCGGAGGCGGGAGTGCATGCCGTCCGCGCCGACGACGAGGTCGAAGGAGCGCGGTTCCCGGTTGCGGAAGTTCACGGTGACCGCGTCCTCGGACTCGTGGAGCGCGGTCACAGAGTCGTCGAACAGGTACTCGACGTCGTCGCGGACGTGCCGGTGGAGCACCTCGCACAGGTCTCCCCTGCGGAGCACGAGCCCCGGCTCGCCGGAGACGAGGGTGGGCACACCGGGGATGACCACCTCCCGGCTCCCTCCGTAGTCGAGGTGGATCCCGTCCGGTGAGGGGACGCCCAGCCCGCGGAGCTCCGCCAGGAGGCCCATGCGGCGCAGGGCGTCGACACCGGCGCCGTCGATCTGGAGGCGGTGGCCGCCGTCCCGCACCGCCGGAGCCCGTTCCACGACGGTCGGACGCATGCCGTGGCGGCGCAGCCAGTGGGCCAGGGCGGGACCGGCGATCCCTCCGCCGGAGATGAGGACGCGTGCTGGGGTCATGTCGGCCTCCCGGTAACGAGCGCAGTGATTTGATTGTACGTACGTTCAAATTCTCGTCAATGCCCCCGCCCCGGGGACACCCCCGACTCAGCCCGGAGGGTCAGTGCCCCTGCGGCCGGAGCAGGGTGAGGGGCCCCGGCCACCGCCAGGACCACCGCCCCCGGCGCTCCGGGGGCCGCGCGCTCCCCGGCCAGCCGCGCCCCGCCGCGGCCACGGCCTCCTCGGACGGCTCGGCCTGCCCGGTCAGCTCCCGGAGCAGGTCCCCGACCCCCGGCCGCCGGTCCGGGTCCTTGTCCAGCGCCGCCGCCACCGGGGAGAGCAGATCGGCGGGGACCCCCTCCAGGTCGGGCTCCTCCCAGAGCACCCGCCCCGCCACCTCCTGCGGCGTCCCCGTTCCGAAGGGCTCCCGGCCCGTCGCGGCCAGCGCCGTCAGCGCGCCCCAGGCGAACACGTCCCCGCCCGGCGCGGAGACCCCCTCCCGGTACCTCTCGGGCGCGATCCAGCCCGAGTCCCCGCACGGTCCGCCGGTGCGGCTGAGCACGGTCGCGTCCAGGGCTCGGGCGATCCCGGCGTCGAGCACCCTCGGGCCCCCGGACGTGAGGAGCACGTTGCCCGGCCGCAGGTCCCGGTGGACCGCGCCCCGGCTGTGCAGCGTCCGCAGGGCGTCCAGCGTCCCCACCGCGACACCCAGCAGGGCGCCGCCGCGCAGCGGCCCCCCGTGCCGGACCCACCGGTCCAGAGCGGGCCCGGGGACCAGCTCCGTCGCCAGCCACGGACGCGGCGCGTCCGGGTCTGCGGTGAGGAGGCGGGCGACGAACGGTCCCGAGATCCCACGGACCAGGTCGACCTCTCTGCGGAGCCGCGCCCGGAAACCGGGGTCCTCCGCGAACCCCGAGTGGAAGACGCGCAGCGCGAAGGGCTGGGAGTCGTGCCCCAGCGCCGCGTAGACGGTGCCCGACCGCCCCTCCCCCAGCCGTCCGGCCAGCGTGTGCCCGCCCACCCGCTCGGGGTCGCCCGCGGCGAGGGGCTCGGGGCCGGTGAACCAGCGGTGCGGCATGGGTCCGCCCTTCCGTCGGGGACCGAGGGGACGTCACCGGGTGAGACGTCGGAAGGGCGCTGGCGGTTGCGGCCCTCACCCGATCCTCGAACCGTTGCCGTTTCGATCCCGTAAGTCGCGTTCGTCCTCTTCACGGAGCACAAGAATCAGGACATGGTTCTCAACAAGCTCCTCGGCCGGAGCGATGATCAGGTCGTGCGCAGACACGGCCTCACCCACGGCGACGCCTGGCACGACCCGGAGCTCACCGCGGCCCTGCCCGCCGTCCTCGACGGCGACCTCACCGCTGGGCTGGCCCTCCTGGCCGTGAACGACCCCCAGCTGCGCGCGCTGCGCCTGCACGTGCTCTCCAAGGAGGGCACCGCGCTCCTGGACGCGCTGGAGGCCGGGATGGACCAGCCGGACCCGGAGCCGGACCTGCTCATGTGGGCGGGCGTCACCCGGATCAAGGCCGCCTGGGAGATCCGCTCGGGCCGATGGGCCAAGGACGTCGGGCACGACCGCTTCGAGCTCTTCCGGGAGACGCTGGCCTCGGCCTTCGAGCCGCTCGCGTACGCGGCCCGGATGAGCCTGACCCCCACGGCCCTCGACCAGCTCCAGTGGTTCGGGCTCGGGTCCGGCCTGCCGCGCGAGGAGCTGGACCACATGTGGGAGCGGATCGTCGAACTCGACCCGCGCCACCACGCCTCCCTGGAGTCCCGGCTCCAGGTGCTGTGCCGGAAGTGGTCGGGCTCGGAGGAGCAGATGTTCGCCTTCGCGCGGGAGGTGGCCCGGGAGGCCCCGGCCGGGGACCGCTCCCTGGTCCTGGTCCCCCAGGCGCACTACGAGAAGGCCATCTACTGGATCAGGGAGCAGGAGGCCGAGACCGTCAGCGAGACGCGCGACCTGCTCACGATCCACTACACGGAGACGGCGGTGACGGCGGAGATCGTCGAGGCCGCCGACCGCTGGCTGGAGGGCGACCCGGACTACCCCCTGGTGGCCCGCGACGCGCACGCCTTCGGCTCCGCGCTCACCCTGTGCTTCGAGGACGAGCGCGCGGCGGCCGCCCTCGAACGGGCCGGGACCGTCGTCCCCTTCGGCCAGGGCAACCTGTGGGGGTACATGTCCCGGAGTCCGGCGGCCGAGTACGCGCGGACCCGGAAGAGGCTGGGCGTCCCGCTGCCCGCCGTCTGAGCCCCCGCGCCCCGGCCAGGGTGCGCGCCCCGGTCCTCCCCCGCACGCACGCGGGCCCCGCCGGGAACCGTGGTTCCGGGCGGGGCCCGCGACGTGTCTGGGGGCGGATCAGCCGGAGCGCTCCACCACGTAGTCGCACAGGGCCAGGAAGGCGTCCCGCGCCGGGATGTCCGGCAGGGTGGACAGTTCCGCACGGGCCTTCTCGGACCAGCCGCGCAGGGTGGCGTCGGCCTCGGCCATGGCCGGGTGCGGACGCAGCAGGCCCAGGGCCTCCTCGGCCTCGGCGTCGACCAGCGGGCGGCCCAGCAGCGACTTCAGCCGCTCGTCGGCCGGGTCCTGGGAGCGCATCGCGTAGAACATCGGCAGCGTCAGCACGCCCTCGCGCAGGTCCGTGCCGGGGACCTTGCCCGAGTCGGCGCTCTCGCTGGCCACGTCCAGGATGTCGTCGGCCAGCTGGAACGCCATGCCCAGCGCGTCGCAGGCGCGGGTCAGGGTGCTCACCGTCTCCGGGTCGACCTTGCCGAACATGCCGCCGAACTCGGCCGACGAGGCGATCAGCGACGCCGTCTTGTCGTCGATGACGTTGAGGTAGTGGTCGAGCGGGTCGATCCCGTCACGCGGCCCGGAGGTCTCCAGGATCTGCCCCTGGACCAGGCGCGCGAAGGTCTCGGCCTGGAGGCGGACCGCCTCGGTGCCCAGGTCCGCGAGCATGGTCGAAGCTTTGGCGAACACGTAGTCGCCGGTGAGGATCGCGATGGTGTTGCCCCAGCGCTGGTTCGCGCTGGGCTCGCCCCGGCGCAGCTCCGCCTCGTCCATCACGTCGTCGTGGTACAGGGTGGCCACGTGGGTCAGCTCGACCACGGCCGCCGCCGGGATGAGGTCGGGGACCCGGGGGTCACCGAAGTGCGCCGCGAGCAGCACCAACATGGCGCGGAAGCGCTTGCCTCCGGCGGCCAGCAGGTGGGAGGCGGCCTCGGTCAGCATGGGGTCGCTGGACCGCACCGACTCCCTCAGCAGCTCCTCGACCTTCTCCAGGTCGTCCTGGACCTCCCGGGCGAGGGTCGGGTCGACTCTCGGCAGAGCGAGAAAACCGCTCGGGACAGCACCGCTCACCGTAAAGCTCCACCTGTTGAACGGGCGTGCTGGTGGCCCCCTCGGGAGGGGGCCACCACACGCTCAGCACATGAACATGATCCGACTTGCCACGGTATCCGACCCGGAATGAAGGTCCAAAGCCACACCCGGGTCGGCGCTCACTCGTCGGCGGATACCTCCGTGACCTGGTCGACCATCACCGCGGCCGGTTCCTGACCCGGCTCGCCGGACGGCAGAAGGGTGTCCAGGACGGGCCCCGGGAAGATCCCGAGCGCCAGAGTCGCCGCCACACCCACAGTGATCACGCCGCCGGTGAGCACTCCGGCACGGGCCACCGTGGGACCCTCGCCCTCGGAATCCCGGAAGAACATCACAACGATGATCCGCACGTAGAAGTACGCGGTGACGGCGCTGCTGAGCACACCGATGACGACCAGCGGAGTCGCTCCGGCCGCCACGGCCGCCTCGAACACCGCGAACTTGCCGATGAAACCGCTGGTCAGCGGGATACCGGCGAAGGCCAGCAGGAACAGCGACAGGGCCAGGGCCAGCCCGGGGGAACGGCGTCCGAGCCCCGCCCACCGGTCGAGGTCCCCGAGCTCCTGCCCGCCGTCCCTGGTACGCACCAGGGTGACGACGGCGAACGCGCCCAGCGTGGTGAACCCGTAGGCGGCCAGGTAGAACATGGCGCCCGCGAGGCCCTCGACGCTGCCCGCGACCACGGCGGTGAGGATGAACCCGGCGTGCACCACCGAGGAGTAGGCCAGCAGCCGCTTCACGTCGCGCTGGGTCACGGCCACGATCGCGGCGACGACCATCGTCAGGATGGCCACCGTCCACAGCATCGGCTCCCAGATCGCCACCGAGGTGCCGAACGGCACGAAGAACACCCGCAGCAGGGCGCCGAAGGCGGCGACCAGGGTGCAGGAGGCCATCAGCGCCGTGATCGGGGTCGGGGCGCCCTGGTAGACGTCCGGCTTCCAGTTGTGGAAGGGCACGGCACCGACCTTGAACAGCAGGCCGATCGCGACCAGGCCCACGCCCATGAGGAGCAGCGGCTCACCGTTGCCGTCCTGGAAGATCTCGGCCCCGCCGGACTCCACGGCCTGGCGGATCACGCCGAAGTTCACCGAACCCGCGTAGCCGTAGACCATGGCGATGCCGAACAGGAAGAACGCCGAGGAGAACGCGCCCAGCAGGAAGTACTTGACCGCGGCCTCCTGCGAGAACAGGCGCCGCCTGCGGGCCAGCCCGCAGAGCAGGTACAGCGGGAGGCTCATGACCTCCAGCGCGATGAACATGACCAGGAAGTCGTTCGAGGCCGGGAACATGAGCATGCCCAGCACCGCGAACAGCACCAGCGGGTACACCTCGGTGTGCTGCGAGCCCGCGAGGATGTGCGTCCGCTCCTCCTCGCTGCCCGGGACCGTGGCGGCCTGGGCCGAGAACGCGTCCCGGCCGTCCCGCCGCTCGGCGATCAGCATGAGGCTGATCAGGGCCAGCACGGTGATGGTGCCCTGGAAGAAGAGCACCGTCCGGTCCACGGCCAGCACGCCGTTGGCGATGGTCGTGCCGTCACCGACCGCCTCCACCTGGAGGACCAGCAGGACGAACGCGCCCAGCAGGGCGACCGCCGCCAGGGCGATCTGCGCGGTGCGGCGGGACCCCTTGGGCCAGAAGGCCTCCAGGAGCACGCCCAGCACACCGGCGCCGAACAGCACCAGGAACGGTGCGAGCAGCCACCAGTCCAGGACCGGCGGAGCCTCGGTGACTCCGTGGAGCGCCGGGGGCGCCCCGTCCGCGAGATTGAGGGGGATCACTCCTCGTCTCCTTCCGCGTCGCCGTCCGCGACCGCCACCTCGGTGTCGGCCGGGGCCTCCACGGTGCGTTCGACGGCGGGGTTGATCACGTTGAGCAGGGGCTGCGGGTAGACGCCGAACGCGATGATCAGGGCGATCAGCGGGGCGACCGCCCAGGTCTCACGCCCGGACAGGTCCGGCAGGGCGGACAGCTTCTCCGGGGTGGGACCGGTCATCGTGCGCTGGTACATCCACAGGATGTAGAGCGCCGCGAGGACCACGCCGAGCGCGGCGATGACCGCCGGTACCGGGCTGAAGGCGTACACGCCGACGAACACCAGGAACTCGCTGACGAAGGGCGCCAGGCCCGGCAGCGCCAGACCGGCCAGACCCGCGATCAGGAAGACCCCGGCCAGCTTGGGCGCGACCTTCTGGACGCCCCCGTAGTCCTCGATCCGCGCGCTGCCCCGGCGGGCGACGAGGAAGCCCACGATCAGGAAGAGCGCGCCGGTGGCGAACCCGTGGTTGACCATGTAGAGGGCGGCCCCGGCCTGGGCCTGTTCGGTCAGGGCGAAGATGCCCAGGGTGATGAAGCCGAAGTGGGACACCGACGTGTAGGCGACCAGGCGCATCATGTCGCTCTGGCCGATCGCGAGGATCGCGCCGTAGAAGATGCTCACCAGGCTGAGCGCCACCACGGGCCACACGAACCACGACACGGCCGCCGGGAACATCTCCAGGCAGTACCGGAGCATCCCGTAGGTGCCGACCTTGTCCAGCACGCCGACCAGCAGAACGGCGGTGCCGGGGCTGGACGACCCGGCGGCGCCGGGCAGCCAGGTGTGCACGGGCCACATCGGGGCCTTGATCGCGAAGGCGATGAAGAACCCGAGGAAGAGCCAGCGGGCGGTGGCCGGGTCGACGGCCGCGAGGGCGCCGCCCGGGTCGGTGAGCTCGGTCCACAGGAAGGTCCCGCCGATGACGTACACGCCGATCACCGCGACCAGCATGATGAGGCCGCCGGCGAGGCTGTACAGCAGGAACTTCATGGCCGCCTTGGCGCGGTCGGCGCCGCGTCCGTAGCGCCCGATCATGAAGTAGACCGGGATGAGCATGACCTCGAAGAACACGTAGAACAGGAAGACGTCGGTGGCGGCGAAGACACCGATCATCATCGCCTCGAGGGCGAGGATGAGCGCGAAGTAGCCGCGTCCGCCGTCGTCCCGGTCGTCGTGTTCCCGCCAGGCCGCCAGCACCACGAGCGGCACGAGGACCACGGACATCAGGATCAGCGCGAGGGCGATGCCGTCGACGCCGACCGCGAAGTGGATCCCGAAGTAGGGGATCCACGGGTAGACCTCCTCGAACTGGAGGCCCCCCGCCCCGGAGGTGTCGAAGTTCAGGGCCATGGCCACGACCAGCAGGAGGGTCGCGACGGAGAAGCCCAGGGCCAGGCGCTTGGCGGGCTCGGCCGAGGCCGCCCCGCCCGTGGCGGGACGGGCCTTGGTGGCCGTGGCCGTGCCGGAGCCGGACTCGGCGCCGACCGAGGCCGTGGCACCGCCCGACGCCGCCGGGGCCTTGACGCGCGGCAGCGCCCAGATGACGGCCGCGCCGATCGCTGGGAGCGCGATCGCGAGAGTGAGCCAGGGGAACATTTAGAACCTCACAACCAGCGTCGCGGCGACGATCACGGCGCCGAGGAGCATGGTGAGCGCGTAGGTGCGGGCGAACCCGGTCTGTGTCCTGCCGAGTCCGGTGGAGGAGTCTCCGACCCCGGCACCGATCCCGTTGACCGCGCCGTCGATGACCTTGTCCTCGATGACGACCAGGGCCCTGGTGAGCACCTGGCCGGGGCGCATGAACAGGCCCTCGTTGATCTCGTTGCCGTACAGCTCGTTGCGGGCCGTGTCGGTGACGAGGTTGCCCTTGGGCGCGGTGCGCGCCACGGGCCTGCGCAGGTACATGAACCAGGCCAGGGCGACGCCCAGGACCAGCACGACCAGGGCGGCGATGCCGTAGGGCGCGGTGAAGGCGTGGCCCACGGTGAAGTGGTGCGGCTCGGCGCCGATGGCCGGGGCGAGGAAGCCCGCGAACCGGTCGCCGAAGACCAGGAAGGCACCGAGGGCGACCGACCCGATCGACAGCACCACCATGGGGGCGGTCATGCTCACCGGTGACTCGTGCGGGTGCACGCCCTCGTCCCAGCGCTTCTCACCGAAGAAGGTCATGAAGACCATCCGCGACATGTAGAAGGCGGTGAGCGCGGCGCCCGCGATGATCGCGGTGCCGAAGACCGCCCCGGCGGTCCCGCCGATGCCGAAGGCGGCGGAGATGATGCTCTCCTTGGTCCACCAGCCGGACAGGAACGGGACGCCGATGATGGCGAGGTAGCCGAGGCCGAAGGTGGCGAAGGTGATCGGCATCTTCGACGCCAGGCCGCCGTACCGGCGCATGTCGACGCCGTCGTTCATGCCGTGCATGACCGAACCGGCGCCCAGGAACAGCCCGGCCTTGAAGAAGCCGTGCGTGATCAGGTGGGCGATGGCGGCGACGTAGCCGACCGGGCCGAGCCCGGCGGCCAGCACCATCATGCCGATCTGGCTCATGGTCGAACCGGCCAGGGACTTCTTGATGTCGTCCTTGGCCGAGGCGATCAGGCCGCCCGCGATCATGGTGGCGGCGCCGACCGTCATGACGACCGTCTGCGCCACCGGGGCGCCCTCGAAGATCGGTCCGGCGCGCACGATCAGGTACACGCCGGCGGTGACCATGGTGGCGGCGTGGATGAGCGCCGACACCGGGGTCGGGCCCTCCATGGCGTCCAGCAACCACGCCTGGAGCGGGAGCTGCGCGGACTTGCCGCAGGCGCCCAGGAGCAGGAGCAGGCCGATGGCGAGGAGGACGCCGTCGCTGGCGCCGGGGACGGCCGCGAAGACGTCGCTGAAGCTCACCGCGCCGAGCACGGTGAACATCACCATGATCGCCACGAGCAGGCCGACGTCACCGACCCGGTTGATCAGGAACGCCTTCTTGGCCGCGGTGGCGGCCGTGGGCTTGTACTGCCAGAACCCGATGAGCAGGTAGGACGCGAGGCCCACACCCTCCCAGCCGAGGAAGAGCAGCACGAAGTTGTCCGCGAGGACCAGCACGAGCATGGCCGCGACGAACAGGTTGAGGTAGGCGAAGAACCGCCGCCGGGCCGGGTCGTCGGCCATGTAGCCGAGCGAGTAGACGTGGATGAGCGAGCCCACGAAGGTGATCAGCAGGACGAAGCTGATCGAGAGCGGGTCCACCAGGAGGTTGATCCGGGCGGAGAAGTCACCCGCCGCGAACCACTCGTAGACCGGCACGGAGACGGACCGCTCGGCCGCGTTCCGGCCGAGGAGGTCGAACAGGGCGAGGACCGCCCAGACGAAGGAGCCGATCGGCAGGGCGGTGGCCAGCAGCGGCCCCCACCCGTTGGTGCGCCGCCCGCCCAGCAGCAGGATCGCCGCGCCCACGAGTGGCAGGGCGATCAGCAGCCAGGCGTTCGACAGCACCGCGCTGTCGGCCGTGGTCGCCACCACGGGATCGGCGGCGAGGTACGCGTGATGTTGTGTCACTGCCACGTCGCCTTCTAGTGCTTGAGCAGGTTCGCGTCATCGAGCGACGCCGACCTGCGGGTTCGGAAGATCTGCATGATGATCGCGAGGCCCACGACCACCTCGGCGGCGGCCACGACCATCACGAAGAAGGCGACGACCTGCCCCTCGATGTCCCCGTGCATCCGGGCGAACGCGACGAACGCCAGGTTGCAGGCGTTGAGCATGAGCTCCACGCACATGAAGACGATGATCGCGTTGCGTCGGACGAGGACGCCGACCGCGCCGATGGTGAACAGAAGCGCCGCGAGGACGATGTAGTTCATCGGGTCCACGAGGACTCGACCTCCTGTCCGTTGCCGTTGCCGTTCTCTTCGCCGTCGGTGGTGGCGGCCGGGCCGTCCTCACCGTGCTCGGCGGGTCCGTCCCCCTGGTCGGCGGTGATCCCGCTCTCCTTGGAGTCGGCCGAGTCCGACGCCCCGCCGGGGAGCGCGGCCCGCCCGGTCTGGACGTCCATCGGGACGCCCGACCGGTGCTCGGGGTCGCGGGCGGCCAGGACCGGGTTGAGCGAGAGCTTCGAGACCGTGCCGTCGGGCAGCAGCGCGGGCATGTCGATCGCGTTGTGCCGGGCGTAGGTGCCGGGTCCGGGCAGTGGGGTGGGGTGGTCGCCCCTGATGCGGTCCTCGGAGATCTCGCGCTGGGTGCGGCGCCTGCCCGTGCGGGCGGTGTGCGCGAGCACCATGGCGCCGAGCACCGAGGTCACGAGCAGCGCGGCGGTGGCCTCGAAGGCCACCACGTAGCGCAGCAGGAGTTCGCTGGCGATCCACGGGATGGTGCCGCCGACCGGGGTGGCGGCGGCCGCGATCCCGGCCGGGTCGCCCACGGCGATCCGGGTGATCCCGGTGGTCAGGGCGCCGACGAAGCAGATCGCCACGATCGCGGTCATGAGCCGCTGTCCGCGCAGGGTCTCCACGAGGGAGTCGGCGGAGCTGACGCCCACGAGCATCAGGACGAACAGGAACAGCATCAGCACGGCGCCGGTGTAGACGACGATCTGGACGACCATCAGGAACGGCGCCTCGTTGATGCCGTAGAAGATCGCCAGGCCGACCATGGCCAGCGCCATCGACATGGCCGAGTGCACGGCCTTGCGGGAGAAGACCACGCCCAGGGCCCCGAGCACGACGACCGTGCCCAGGACCCAGAAGACCGCGGCCTCACCGGAGCCGATGGGCGCCGACGCGGCGAGGTGCTGCGCGGGGGAGTCGGGGGTGAGCGGGTTCAACGGACCGCCCCCGTGTTCTCCGGCCGGTCCTGGGTCCCGTGCTCACCGCGCCCGGTGGCGTAGTAGTCGAGGTCGCTGTCGCCGAGGCGCATCGGGTGGGGCGGCTGCTCCATGCCCTCGCGCAGCGGGGCGAGCAGCTGCTCCTTGGTCCAGATCAGGCTCTGCCTGTTGTCGTCGGCCAGCTCGTACTCGTTGGTCATGGTGAGGGCCCGGGTCGGGCAGGCCTCGACGCACAGACCGCACAGGATGCACCGCAGGTAGTTGATCTGGTAGACGCGCCCGTACCGCTCACCGGGCGAGTACCGGTCGTCCTCGGTGTTGTCTCCCGCCTCCACGTAGATGGCGTCGGCCGGGCAGGCCCAGGCGCAGAGTTCGCACCCGATGCACTTCTCCAGGCCGTCGGCCCACCGGTTCAGCTGGTGCCGTCCGTGGAAGCGCGGCGCCGTGGGGCGCTTGACCTCCGGGTACTCGACGGTGGGCACCTTCTTGAACATCGTGTGGAAGGTGACACCGAAACCCTTGACGGGGTTGAGCCACTCAAGCACCGGTAACCTCCCCCTTCTTCTGGTTGCGTTCGGCGGTGGCGGCCGTGGCCGTCCGCGACGGTTCGGCGAGCACGCTGCTGCCGTAGTGGGCGGCGGTGCTCGGGGGCACCGGGAACCCGCCGAAGGAGGGTTCCTTGTGGGCGCGGCGCGCGTTCTCGGCGCGCTGGCGGGCCTCCTCCGCGCGCTCGCGGCGCACGAAGCGGACCCAGGCGGCGATGGCCGCGACGGTGGCGACGGTGAAGCCCGCGACCACGGCGGCGATGACCATCGGGTGCGCGCCGTCGAGGACGAGCATGCGGACGACGGCCACACCGGTGATCCACACGAGCTGGATCGGGATGAGGACCTTCCAGCCGAGCTTCATGAGCTGGTCGTACCGGACGCGCGGGAGGCTGCCGCGGGCCCAGATGAACAGGAACATGACGGCGACGAACTTGAGCAGCCACCACAGGGCGGGCCACCAGCCCTCGTTGGCTCCCGGGAGGATCGCGGTGACCCCGGGCGGGGCGTACCAACCGCCGAGGAAGAGCGTCACGGACACGGCCGCGACGGTGCACATGTTCACGTACTCCGCGAGGAAGAACATCGTGAACTTCATGGACCCGTACTCGGTCATGAAGCCGCCGACGATCTCGCCCTCGCCCTCCGCCAGGTCGAACGGGAGACGGTTGGTCTCACCGACCATCGTGACGATGTAGATGAGGAAGGAGGGCAGGAGCAGCACCGCGAACCACAGGTTCTCCTGGGCCGCGACGATGCCGGAGGTGGTGAGCGTGCCCGCCATGATGAAGACCGCGACGAAGGACAGGCCCATCGCGATCTCGTAGCTGATCACCTGCGCGGAGGCGCGCAGGCCGCCGAGCAGGGCGTACGGCGACTGGGAGGCCCAGCCGCCGAGCACGAACCCGTAGACGCCGAGCGCGGCGGTGGCCAGGACCAGCAGCGCGGCGATCGGCAGGTCGGTGAGCTGGAGCGGGGTCATGACCCCGAACATGTTCACCTCGGGCCCGATCGGGATGACCGAGAAGGCGATGAACGCGGGCACGGCCGCGATCATCGGTGCCGCGATGTACACGAACCGGTCCACCCCGCGCGGGATCAGGTCCTCCTTGAGGGAGAGCTTGATGCCGTCGAACAGGGACTGGAGGAGGCCGAAGGGGCCCATCCGGTTGGGTCCGTGGCGCTGCTGCATCCGGCCCATGACCTTGCGGTCGGCCATGATCATCATGAGCACGCAGATCATCAGGAAGACGAAGATCGCGAGCGCCTTGATGGTGGTGATCCACCACGGGTCGTTCCCGAAGGCGCTCAGGGTGCTCTCCGAGGCCAGTACGGCCGCGCGCGGATCGAGAGCGGCGGGGGTCACTGCTGCCTCCCGTTGGTGGTGGGCGCGGCCAGGATGACCGTCTGCCCGGCGGTGCCGCCCAGGTCACGGCGGATGTCGCAGCCGTGGGCGTTGGCCGGGAGCCAGACGACCCGGTCCGCGATGTCGGTGACGACCACGGGGACGGTCACCGAGCCCCGCTCCCCCGTGACGCGGAGCGAACCGCCGTCGGGGACCCCGACCTCGTCGGCCGTGGCCTTGGACAGGTAGGCGCGCGGCTGGCGGGCGGTTCCGGCGAGGTAGGGCTCGCCGTCCTCCATCCGGCCGGTCCCCAGGAGCTGCCGCCACGTGGACAGCAGGGCCTGACCCGGGGCGGGTGAGACGGGCTCGGCCGGTCGGGCGGAGGGCCCGGCGGGCCGGTCCCCCACCCACACGCCCAGCTCCAGGAGCTCGTCGTAGGCGCTGGCGGCGTCCGGCAGGCCCAGGTGGACGTCCATCGCGTTGGCGATCGCGGACAGCGCCCGCAGGTCGGAGAGGGCTCCGGGCACCTTGAGCGCGTCACCGAAGGGCCGGTGGCGGCCCTCCCAGTTGACGAAGGTGCCGGACTTCTCCGCGACGGCGGCCACCGGCAGCACCACGTCGGCGCGGTCCGTGACGTCGCTGGCGCGCAGTTCGAGGCTGACCACGAACGGCACCCTCGCCAGGGCCTCGCGGGCGGCGTCCGGGTCGGGCAGGTCGTCCAGCTCGACCCCGGCGACCACCAGGGCGTCCAGCTCACCGGCGGCGGCCGCCGCGATGATCGCGTCGGTGTCGCGGCCGGGGGTGTCCGGCAGCGAGCCGACGTTCCAGACGCGGGCCACCTCGGCGCGGGCCGAGTCGTCGGAGACGGGGCGCCCCCCGGGCAGCAGGCCCGGCAGGGCCCCGGCGTCGATCGCGCCCCGCTCACCGGCGCGGCGCGGAACCCAGGCCAGCCGGGCTCCGGTGCGCTCGGCCAGCGCGGCGACGGCGGTGAGGGCTCCGGGGACGGCGGCGAGCCGCTCCCCGGCCAGGATGACGGCGCCCTCCCGGCCGATCGCCTCGACCACCTCGGGGTGTTCGGTGTCCAGGGCGTTGAGGGCGCGTGCCTCGTCGCCGGGGACGGTCCGGACCAGGGTGCCCGAGGTCTTGGTGAGGCCCAGGCTGGCGTGCGAGGCGATCGAGTAGACCTTCAGGCCCCGCTTGCGCGATCCCTTGCGCAGGCGCAGGAAGGTGGAGGGCGACTCGTCCTCGGGCTCGAACCCGGCCAGCAGGACGGCGGGCGCCTTCTCCAGGGCGGTGAAGTCCACGCCCACCGGGGTCCCCGCCACGTGGGCGGCGAGGAAGTCGGCCTCCTCGGCGGAGTGCTCGCGGGCACGGGCGTCCACGTCGTTGGTGCCCAGTGCCACGCGGGCGAACTTGGCGTAGGCGTAGGCGTCCTCGTAGGTCAGGCGTCCGCCGACCAGCACACCCACCTTCCCCCGAGCCGCGCTGAGCCTCTGGGCGGCGAGGCTGGTCGCCTCGGGCCAGGAGGCGAACTCCAGGGCCTGGGACTCGTCGTCGCGGACCAGGGGGCGGGAGAGGCGGTCGGACCGGGTGGCGTAGGTGAACGCCCACCGGCCCTTGTCGCAGTTCCACTCCTCGTTGACCTGCGGGTCGTCCCCGGCCAGACGGCGGGTGACCTTGCCCCGGCGGTGGTCGGTGCGCTGGGCGCAGCCGCCCGCGCAGTGCTCGCACACGCTCGGGGTGGAGACCAGGTCGAAGGGGCGCGACCGGAACCGGTAGGCCGATCCGGTGAGCGCGCCCACCGGGCAGATCTGCACGGTGTTGCCGGAGAAGTAGGAGTCGAACGCCTCCCCCTCCGCGACACCGACCTGCTCCTGGGCGCCGCGCTCCATCAGCTCGATGAGCGGGTCGCCCGCGATCTGCGCCGCGAAGCGGGTGCAGCGGGCGCACTGGATGCAGCGTTCGCGGTCCAGCAGCACCCCGGTCGAGAGCGCGATCGGCTTGGGGAAGGTCCGCTTGACGTCGACGAACTCGGTCTCCCCCTGGCCCGTGGACATGGCCTGGTTCTGGAGGGGGCACTCGCCGCCCTTGTCACAGACCGGGCAGTCCAGCGGGTGGTTGATCAGGAGGAACTCCATGATCCCGCGCTGCGCCCTCTCCGCCACCTCGGAGGTGAGGTGGGTGTTGACCACCATCCCCTCCATGACGGTGATGGTGCAGGAGGCCTGCGGTTTGGGCATCCCGCGCCCGTTGCCCATGTCGGGGATCTCCACCAGGCACTGGCGGCAGGCCCCCACCGGGTCGAGCAGCGGGTGGTCGCAGAACCGGGGGATCTGGATGCCGAGCAGCTCGGCGGCCCGGATCAACAGGGTGCCCTTGGGGACGCGGATCTGGAAACCGTCGATGGTGACGGTGATCAGGTCCTCCGGGGGCGGGGCGGGCGAGGACCCGCCCGAGGTGTTGGAGGTGACGGTCACCGGTTCCCTCCCTCTTCCGTGGTCGGCCGGTCCGCCCAGAGGGTGGACCTGGAGTGGTCGAAGGGGCAGCCGCCCTTCTCGAAGTGGTCGACGTACTCCTGGCGGAAGTGCTTGATCGACGACATGACGGGGCTGGTGGCACCGTCGCCCAGCGCGCAGAAGGAGCGGCCGAGCAGGTTGTCGCAGATCTGGAGGAGCTTGTCGATGTCGGCCTCGGTGCCCTCGCCGCGCTCCAGGCGGTCCAGGACCTGGACCATCCAGAAGTTGCCCTCGCGGCAGGGCGTGCACTTGCCGCAGGACTCGTGGGCGTAGAAGGCGATCCAGCGGCCGACGGCGCGGACCACGCAGGTGGTCTCGTCGAAGATCTGGAGGGCGCGGGTGCCGAGCATGGACCCGGCGGCGCCCACCGACTCGAAGTCGAGCGGGGTGTCCAGGTGCTCCTCGGTGAAGATGGGCGTGGAGGAGCCGCCCGGGGTCCAGAACTTGAGCCGGTGCCCCTCGCGGATCCCGCCCGCCATGTCCAGGAGCTCGCGCAGGGTGATCCCGAGCGGCGCCTCGTACTGGCCGGGGTTGGTGACGTGCCCGGACAGGGAGAAGAAGCCGAACCCGGCGGACTTCTCGGTGCCCATGGACGTGAACCACTCGGCGCCGTTGGCGACGATCCCGGGGACGCTGGCGATGGACTCGACGTTGTTCACCACGGTGGGCGAGGCGTAGAGCCCGGCCACGGCGGGGAACGGCGGCTTGAGGCGGGGCTGGCCCCGGTAGCCCTCCAGGGAGTCCAGGAGGGCGGTCTCCTCACCGCAGATGTAGGCGCCCGCCCCGGCGTGCACGACGACGTCGAGGTCGAAGCCGCTGCCGAGGATGTCCTTGCCGAGCAGTCCGGCCTCGTAGGCGTCGGCCACCGCCTGGCGCAGGCGGCGGATCACGTGGACGACCTCGCCGCGCACGTAGATGAAGGCCTGCTGGGACCTGATCGCGTACGAGGCGATCGCCACCCCCTCCACCAGCACGTGGGGGTTGGCGAGCATGAGCGGGATGTCCTTGCAGGTACCCGGCTCGGACTCGTCGGCGTTGACGACGAGGTAGCGCGGGTTGGGGTTGTCCTTGGGCAGGAACCCCCACTTCATCCCGGTGGGGAAGCCGGCGCCGCCGCGGCCGCGCAGGCCGGACTGCTTGACCAGGTCCACGATGGAGTCGGGCTCCATGGTGAGCGACTTCCGCAGCGCCTCGTAGCCGCCGGTGGCCCGGTAGCCGTCGATCGTGAAGGAGTCGGGGCGGTCCCAGTTCCTGGACAGGATCGGGGTCAGGGTGGTCACTTGGCGCCCTCCTCACCCTGGTCGGGACGGACGGGGAGGTTGTTCGGGTCCGGCGCGGTCCAGCCGTGGCGGTCCGCGATCCGGAGCCCGGCCAGCGAGGGACCGGCCGCCTGGACGCCCTCGCCCGCGCGGCCGTCGTCGAACCCGGCCAGCACGCGCGAGGCCTGCTTCCAGGTGCACAGGCTGGCGGGGCCGCGCGTGGGGGCGACGTCCCGGCCGAGGCGCAGGTCGTCCACCAGCTGCTTGGCGGTGGCCGGGGTCTGGTTGTCGAAGAACTCCCAGTTGACCATCACGACCGGCGCGAAGTCGCAGGCCGCGTTGCACTCGACGTGCTCCAGCGTGACCTTCCCGTCGCCGGTGGTCTCCGCGTTGGCCACGTCCAGGTGCTCCTTGAGGGCGGAGAAGATCTCGTCGCCGCCCATCACCGCGCACAGGGTGTTGGTGCACACGCCCACCTGGTAGTCGCCGCCGGGTTCGCGGCGGTACATGGTGTAGAACGTGGCGACCGCCTTGACCTCGGCCAGCGTGATGCCGAGCTGGTCGGCGCAGAACCGCATGCCCTCCGCGCTGACGTGCCCCTCCTCGGCCTGCACCAGGTGCAGCAGGGGGAGCAGCGCCGAACGCGGCTTCGGGTAGCGGCTGACGATCTCCTTGGCGTCCTGTTCCAGGCGCGCCACGACCTCGTCGGTGAAGACCTCGGGGGTCTCCACGGGGTTGTTCTCGTTGGACTCGCTCACCGGTCCACGCCTCCCATCACCGGGTCGATACTGGCCACGGCCGCGATGACGTCCGCCACCGTCCCGCCCTCGCACATGGCGGCGACGGCCTGGAGGTGGGTGAACGAGGGGTCGCGGAAGTGCACGCGGTAGGGGCGGGTGCCCCCGTCGCTGACCGCGTAGCAGCCGAGCTCGCCCTTGGCGCTCTCCACCGCCGCGTAGGTCTGGCCCGCGGGGACCCGGAAGCCCTCGGTGACCAGCTTGAAGTGGTGGATCAGCGCCTCCATCGAGCCGGTCATGATGTGCGCGATGTGGTCCGGGGAGTTGCCCATGCCGTCCGGGCCGAGCGCCAGCTTCGCGGGCCAGCCGATCTTGGCGTCCTCGATCATCACCGGGCCGGGCTGGAGCTTGTCCAGGCACTGCTCGACGATCTTGAGGCTCTCCTCCATCTCGGCGATGCGCACCCGGTAGCGGGCGTACACGTCGCCGCCGTCGGAGACCGGGACGTCGAACTCGTAGTCCTCGTAGCCGCAGTACGGCTTGGCCTTGCGCAGGTCCCAGGCCAGGCCGGAGGCGCGCACCAGCGGGCCGGTGACGCCGAGCGCCATGCAGCCGGGCAGGTTCAGGTACGCGACGTCCTTGGTCCGGGCCAGGTAGACGGGGTTCTCGTCCAGGAGCTTGCGCATGGTCTGGATGCGCTTGGGCATCTCCTTGAGGAGCTCCCGGACCTTGCCCACGGCTCCGGGCGGCAGGTCCTGCGCCACGCCGCCGGGCCGGACGTAGGCGTGGTTCATCCTCAGGCCCGTGACGAGCTCGAAGATGTCCAGGATCATCTCGCGCTCGCGGAAGCCGTTGGTCATCACCGTGGTGGCGCCCAGCTCCATGCCGAACGTCGCCATGGCCACGAAGTGCGAGGCCATCCGGTTGAGCTCCATGAGCAGCACGCGGATGACGCTGGCGCGCTCGGGCACCCGGTCAGTGATGTCGAGCAGCTTCTCGACCGCCAGGCAGTACGCCGTCTCGTTGAAGAGCGGCGTGAGGTAGTCCATGCGGGTCACGAACGTGGTGCCCTGCGTCCACGTCCGGTACTCCATGTTCTTCTCGATGCCGGTGTGCAGGTAGCCGATGGCCACGCGGGCCTCGGTACAGGTCTCGCCGTCGAGGGTGAGGATCAGGCGGAGCACGCCGTGGGTGGACGGGTGCTGGGGGCCCATGTTGACGACCAGGCGTTCGGCGCTGGTGCCCTGGGCCTTCTCGATGACGTCGTCCCAGTCCCCACCGGAGGCGTCGATGTAGTCCTCGGTGACGGTCATGCCGTGCCTCCCTTCCGGAGGGGCCTTCGTGTGGCTGGTGTGGTGGCCGCGCGGATCACGTGTAGGACCGCCGCTCGTCCGGCGGGGGCACCGTGGCGCCCCGGTACTCGACCGGGATGCCGCCCAGCGGGTAGTCCTTGCGCTGGGGGTGGCCGTGCCAGTCGTCGGGCATCTGGATGCGGGTCAGCGCCGGGTGCCCGTCGAAGACGATCCCGAAGAAGTCCCAGGCCTCGCGCTCGTGCCAGTCGTTGGTCGGGTAGGCCGACACGATCGAGGGGACGCGGGGGTCGGAGTCGGGGCAGGTGGTCTCGACGCGGATCTCGCTGTTGTGGGTGATCGACCGGAAGTGGTAGACCGCGTGCAGCTCGCGTCCGATGTCCTCCAGGTAGTGGACCCCGACCACGCCCGTGCACAGCTCGTAGCGGAGCGCGGGGTCGTCGCGCAGGACGCGGACCAGTTCCAGCAGGGCCTCGCGGCGCACGTGGAAGGTGATCTCGCCCCGGTCGACCTCCACGCGCTCGACCTCGGCCTCACGGCCGATCGCCGTGAGGGCCGTCTCCAGGTCGTCCGCTACCCGGTCGAAGTCGGCGGTGCGCGGGTCGTCGGGGTCGGTGAAGGGGCGCTGGCTCTGGACGGGAGCGCTCCCCCGTACCTGTAGACCGCCGAAACCGGAGGTGTCGCCGGAGGTCCGGGCGCCGAACATGCCGGTGCGCCTGACCGGTGCGGCCAAGCGCTCGCGCCCGAGCTGGTCGGGGAGGTTCTCCGCCGCCTCGTCGCGCTCGTTCTCGTTGCTCATGTCAGTCCTTGGTCACCAGGGGCAGCGAACGGCGGAGCAGGCGCTCCTCGGTCTCGGCGATCTCCTGCTCGCGGTGGGCACCGAGCTTGGTGTTCTGCACCTTGTCGTGGAGCTTGAGCACGGCGTCCAGGAACATCTCCGGCCTGGGCGGGCAGCCCGGCAGGTAGATGTCGACCGGGACGATGTGGTCCACGCCCTGGACGATCGCGTAGTTGTTGAACATGCCGCCGCTGGAGGCGCAGACGCCCATCGCGATGACCCACTTGGGCTCGGGCATCTGGTCGTAGATCTGGCGCAGGACCGGGGCCATCTTCTGGCTGACCCGCCCGGCCACGACCATGAGGTCGGCCTGGCGCGGGGTGGCGCCGAACTTCTCCATGCCGAACCGGGCGAGGTCGTAGTGGGGTCCGCCGACCGCCATCATCTCGATGGCGCAGCAGGCCAGGCCGAACGTGGCGGGCCACATGGACGACTTGCGGGCCAGGCCGACGACCTGTTCGACCGTGGTGAGCGCGACTCCGGCCGGCAGTTTCTCTTCGATACCCATCAGCTGCGGACCTCCTCGGGGGTGGGCGGCTGGGTCTGGTCGGGGGTGTGCGGGGTCAGGGGGATCAGTCCCATTCGAGGCCTCCGCGGCGCCACTCGTAGGCGTAGGCGATGGAGACGTTCACCAGGAAGAGGATGATCGCGATGACGCCGAACCAGCCGAGGGCGTCGAAGTGCACGGCCCACGGGATGAGGAAGATGATCTCGATGTCGAAGACGATGAACATCATCGCCGTCATGTAGTACTTGACGGTGAAACGGCCACCGCCCGCGGGCTGCGGGGTGGGTTCGATCCCGCACTCGTACGCCTGCATCTTGGCCCGGTTGTACCGCTTGGGTCCCATGACCGCACCGGCGACCATCGACAGGACGACGAACGCGGCGCCGATCCCACCGAGCACGAATATCGGTGTGTACAGCTCCACGGCTCACCCTCCTCCACTGAATGGCTGGTCGGAGCGCGCGACCGGCTGACTTGTGAACGTTTTCACGTGCTTCTCTCGGCTCTTCCCGAAATGTCTGTGTGGTGGGGCCGGACCGCGGAACACCGGCGGTCCGGCCGTACGATCCCGCCGTCGCCCTCTAGGCGGCGGGCGCCATCTTGGACAGGCCGTTGATGACCCGGTCCATGGCGTCGCCCTTGCTCGGTTCGGTGAGGTTGGCGAGCATCTTCAGCACGAACTTCATGAGCGTGCGCTGACGCAGCCCGTACTTGGTCGCGTACTTCATGAACTCGGGCTGGCCGATGACCTTCACGAAGTAGCGGCCCAGCGTGTAGTAGCCGCCGTAGGTGTCCGCGAGGACCTCCGGGTACCGCAGCAGGGCGCGCTCGCGCGTCTGCTGGGTGGGACGGCCGTGCGCCTGCACGATCACGTCGGCGGCGATCTGCCCGGCCTCCATGGCGTAGGCGATGCCCTCACCGTTGAAGGGGTTGACCATGCCGCCCGCGTCACCGACCAACAGCAGGCCGCGCGCGTAGTGCGGGACCCGGTTGAAGCCCATCGGCAGCGCCGCGCCGAGGATCTTGCCCTTCTGGTTCTCCTCGGTGAAGCCCCACTCCTCGGGCATGGACTCGGTCCACCGGCGCAGGAGCTTGCGGTAGTCCACGTCCTGGAAGGCGGTGGTGGAGTTGAGGATGCCGAGGCCGACGTTGCTGGTGCCGTCACCGACACCGAACACCCACCCGTACCCGGGCAGGAGGACGTCCTTGTCTCCGCTGCGGTCCCACAGCTCCAGCCACGACTCCAGGTAGTCGTCCTCGTGGCGGGGGCTCTCGAAGTAGGTGCGCACGGCCACGCCGAGCGGCCGGTCGTCGCGCTTACGGATGCCCATGGCGACGGAGAGCCGCGACGAGTTGCCGTCGGCGGCCACGACCAGCGGGGCCCGGAAGGTCACGGGTTCGCGGTCGGCGTTCTTGGCGTGGACCCCGACGATGCGGTTGCTGCGCTCGTCCATGAGGGGGCCGGTGACGTTGGTGCGCTCCAGGAGCTTGGCCCCGGCGGAGACCGCCCGGTTGACCAGGATCTGGTCAAAGTCGAAGCGCGTGCGCACAAGGCCGAAACCCGGGTACGCGGCGAGGTCGGGCCAGGGCAGTTCGAGGCGCACGCCCGCGCCGACGATGCGCAGGCCGTGGTTCCTGATCCACCCCTCGTCCTCGAAGGTGATCCCCATGGCGGTGAGCTGTTTCACCGCCCTCGGGGTGAGTCCGTCGCCGCAGACCTTCTCCCTGGGGAAGGCGGTCTTCTCCAGGAGCAGGACGTCAAGCCCGGCCTGGGCCAGGTAGTAGGCGGTGGTGGAGCCAGAAGGGCCAGCGCCGACGACGATGACGTCGGCGTCGTACTCGATCCGTTCCCGGCCTCTGGGAGAGGAGGTGGCTGTCTCGCTCACGGATGTGTCCTCGACTACTCGCGCGGTACACCGTGGCGGGTCAGTGCGGGTTCGACCCGCTCACGGGGGGTGCTATGGGACGTTGGGGGACTTCCGACATGTCCGACATGGGTCTTGTGTCATAAGCCTCGTGGCCTTGTGAAGCACTTCACAAGCCACTTTTCCGCAGTCTAGACCCTCGCGAGCCAGGAGGCGACCCCCGGGGGGCATTCTTCGGAAAATCGGATATAGGACCCACAAGCCTCCACACACCCACCAAAGCAGCCACAAACAGTCAAATACGCAGCTAGCGATACCTGATCCACAACAAGTGACCCATGGGTAACAGAAAAAACCCCAAGGAACAGATCTTTCCTTGGGGTTTGCGTGCTTTTTAGTTAGAAGAGAAGACTTTCGCCGTATGGGCGCTATGTCTGTTTTTACTTCTCTCGGAAACCACGGTGCAGGGCCACCGTGCCCAGCGTCAGGTTGCGCCACGCGACCCGCGACCACCCGGCGCCCTGGAGGTACGTCGACAGCTCGGCCTGGTCGGGCCAGGCCATGATCGACTCCGACAGGTAGTCGTAGGCCTCGCTGCGCCCGGAGAAGGCTCCGGCGATCTTCGGCAGCGCCGCCATCAGGTAGGTGGAGTACAGCCTGTCCACGAACTCGACCGGGATGTGGCTGAACTCGCAGATGACCAGCCGCCCGCCGACCCTGGTCACCCGGCGCAGCTCCCGCAGCGCCTGGTCCACGTCCGCGACGTTGCGGAGCCCGAAGGAGATCGTCACCGCGTCGAAGGTCTCGTCGGCGAAGGGCAACGAGAGCGCGTCCCCGGCCACGAAGGTCACCCCGCCGCGCGAGGCGCCGCCCCGGCGCCGGGCGCCGTTCTGGAGCATGCCCAGCGAGAAGTCGCAGGCGATCACGCGGGCGCCCTTCTTGATGAAGGACTCCGAGGAGGTCCCGGTACCCGCGGCGAGGTCCAGCACCAGTTCGCCGCTGTGGGCGTCGACCGCGTCGACCACGGCGCGTCGCCAGACGCGGTCCTGGCCGAGCGAGATGACGTCGTTGACGAGGTCGTAGTTCTCTGCGATGCCGTCGAACATCGCGGCGACGTCCTGGGGCTTCTTGTCGAGCTTCGCGCGGGTCATGGCACCAGCCTAAGGGTGGCCGGACAGCGGAGCGGACCGGGTGGGAAGGGAGCCCGCGACGGTACTGACCAGGCGAGCGGGCGATTACTTGACGTAATCAAACCCCCACTCCGTGCAATGATGAGGGGACCGAAACCACCCTTCGCGCGCCCGAGGAGTCCCGTGAAACCGGCCCGATCGTTCGTCGCCCTGACGATGAGCTCCCTGCTCCTGCTCCCCCTGGGGGTCGCGACCGCCGCGCCCGCCCTCGCGGCACCCCACGAGGGCGTGGTCA
This sequence comes from Nocardiopsis sp. iso_238, assembly GCF_056173325.1. NCBI lineage: Bacteria > Bacillati > Actinomycetota > Actinomycetes > Streptosporangiales > Nocardiopsidaceae > Nocardiopsis > Nocardiopsis sp. iso_238. The sequence goes on from NZ_CM149668.1 coordinate 5,541,110, forward strand.
GCGAACAGCCCGTCCAGTGGACCCCGCACGTCCTGGACGGAACCGTCAAGGACATCCTCCGGATCGGTGACACCGTCGTGGTGGCCGGGCAGTTCGAGCGCGTGTCCGACGCCGACGGGGGCAAGACGCACAACCGGCGCAACCTGTTCGCCTTCCGGCACGGCAGCGGTGAGCTCCTGACCGGCTTCACCCCTCGGGTGGACGGCACCGTCAACTCCGTGGCCGAGGGCCCGAACGGGTCACTGATCATCGGCGGCCAGTTCCAGAGCGTCGACGGCTCGCCCAGCCGGGGGCTCGCCCGCGTCGACGCCAGGACCGGCCGGGCCGTCTCCGCGTTCGGCACGGCGCTGGACGACGGGAGCGTGTACCGGCTCGCCGGTCACGGGGGCCGGCTCTACGTCGGCGGGAACTTCACCGGTGTGGGCGGGGAGAAGCGCACCGGGCTGGCCCGGCTCGACGCCGCGACCGGCGCGGTGGACACGGACTTCACCCCGACCATCTCCGAGCAGCGCCGGGGCGTCCTGCGCGTGCAGGAGCTGGCCCTGAGCCCGGACGGCCGCAGGCTCGCCATCAACGGGACGTTCACCAAGGTCGACGGCCTGGACCGGTACCAGATCGCCATGATCGACACGTCGACGGGCGCGCCCACCAGCTGGTCGACCTCGGCCTACGAGGCGGAGTGCGACTACGAGAGCATCCACACCTACATGCGGCAGATGGACTTCGCGCCGGACGGCTCCTACTTCGCCGTGGCGACGGGGGGCGGGCCCGAGGTGAAGCCCGGTCTGTGCAAGGCCGTGGCCCGGTTCGAGAACACCGACACGGCGGGCTCCGAAGCCACCTGGTCCAACATGACCGGCGGGGACACCCTGTACTCGGTCGAGGTCACCTCGTCCGCCGTCTACGTGGGCGGCCATCAGCGCTGGATGGACAACGAGAAGGGCTCCCAGAACCCGGGGCCGGGCGCGGTCGCCCGCGAGGGCATCGCCGCGGTGGACCCCACCACGGGCCGGGCCCTGTCGTGGAACCCGGGCCGTTCCCGCGGTTACGGCGTGGAGGCGCTGCACGCGACCTCCGACGGCCTCTACGTCGGCAGCGACACCGACCGCCTGGCGGGCGAGTACCACGCGCGGTTGGGGATGTTCCCGACCGCGTGAGGCCCGGCGGCGGGTGAGCGCCTGACGAGAAGCACCCGGCGGGGTGGTGTCCGAACGTTCGGAGCACCGCCCCGTCGGTCACTTCCGGGTGTCCTCCGCCTCCTGGGCGCGCAGGAGCTCGTCCTGGATCTCGTCCTCGCGGGCGGCGCCGCCCTGAAGGCGGTCCCCCACGGCCTTGTCCTGTGCCTGGCGCTTCCGCGACCACTCGTCGACCGACGCCGACATCTGGTCGCGCCACTTGGAAAGGAGAACGTAGGAGGCGAGACCGCTGATCACCCACGCGAGAACCAACGCGATCCAGGAGCGCGCACCGAACAGGTAGACGACGCCGAAGGCGCCCGCGAACAGCGCCAGACGGGCGGCGGTATAGGTCAGCCAGCTACGCATCAAAAAGCCTCACAACAGACGTTTACCTGCACTAGATTGGGCAGCGCACCCATCCACGCGCATCACGTGCGCGGACGGCCGGGTCAGGCGACCGCGGTCGAAGGGGAGGTGTCCCGGATCAGGCAGCCTTACCTCCAGGTTAAGGGGGTGCCTTCGCCGGTGCGCACCAGGGCGGGGTGTGTCCCGTCGCAGGCCGAACGGCGGTCAGCACTGGATTCAGATAGTCATGGGATGTTTCCAATCCCGACAGCCGGGTCAGAACATCACGTTCCGATCACATATCCCCCGCTTCTCCCCCGAACACCGCAATTTCTCCGAAAACTAGGGAGGAAACGGACCAACTCGTGCACACTAGGGGATCAAACGCCCGCCGCCCCCTCAGTCCAGGCGGGCACGATTGGGGGAATGTGAAGGTGGAACGAGCAAGCGAACGCCTGTTGACCCCCGGGGAAGTGGCCTCACTCTTCCGGGTTGATCCCAAGACCGTGACTCGCTGGGCCGCCTCCGGGCGCATCAGCAGCATTCGGACCCCCGGCGGCCACCGCCGTTTCCGGGAGTCCGAGGTACGCGCCCTCCTGCTCGGGGAACCGAGCGAGAGCACCACCTGAAGACGTCCGGCACACCCCCGACGGTCCCGGACCCGACGACCCGAGCGGTCTTCCCCCAACCCGGGCCGGTGTCCCCGGCCGGGAGGGGTCGACAGCATGAGTAGGCTGGAACCATGGTGTGGCTCGGTGGCCTGATCACGCTCGTGTCGATCGTTCTATGGGTGTACGCGTTCTTCGACGCGTTGACCACCCCTGCCCAGGAGGTCCGCAACCTCCCGAAGGTCCTGTGGTTGGTCGTCATCGCGCTGTTCATGCCCGTGGGATCCATCCTGTGGCTCTTCCTCGGTCGTCCGCCCAAGCCCGTCACCGTCCTGGGCGACGCGTCCTCCCCCAAGGAGGCCGCCAGGTCCGTGGACGACCTTGACCCGTCAGACTTCGCCAAGCCCTCGGACAGCCCGCACCCACTCGGCCCGGACGACGATCCGGAGTTCCTCAGGGACCTCAACCGTCGGATCGACCCGGAGGACTGAGTCTCCGCAGGCGCTGGCACACGCTCCACCGCACGCGGCAGCCGCGGCACCCGGAACACGAGAAGGTGGGGCCGTACCCGTCCGGGTACGGCCCCACCTTCGTCTTTCGTCCGGGGCGCGCCCGGACCGGGTCAGGCGTAGGAGTGGAGCCCGCTGAACATGTAGTTCACGGCGAAGAAGTTGAACATGACGGTCAGGAAGCCGATCACGTTGATCCAGGTCGCCTTGGGTCCGCGCCAGCCGCCGGTCGCACGGGCGTGCAGGTAGGCCGCGTAGATCACCCAGGAGATGAAGGACCACACCTCCTTGGGGTCCCACCCCCAGAACCGGCCCCAGGCCTCGTCGGCCCACACGGAACCGGCGATGACGCCGAAGGTCCACAGCGGGAACGCGAAGAGGATGAACCGGTGCGAGATGCGGTCGAGCAGCTCCGGACTGGGCAGGCGCCCGGCGATCCCGACCACCTTCTCCCCGAGCGCCCGCCTGGCCTCGGCCCGGTGGGCCACCAGGTAGGTGATGCCCGCCGCGCCGGACACCATGAACGCCCCACCCGCGATGATGACCGCGGAGACGTGGATCGGCACCCAGTAGGACTGGAGGGCCGGGATGAGCGGGCCCGGATCCACGTACAGCCACCGCACCCCGATGCCCAGCAGGAGGAGGACGGGGACCAGCACGAACGCGCCGAGGAAGCGGGCCTGGTACCGCCAGGAGGCGTAGAGCAGCGCGCCCACGGCCACCAGGCACATCGCCACCACGAACTCGAACATGTTGCCCCAGGGCCAGCGTCCCGCCGCCAGCCCCCGGGTCACGATCTGGACGGCGCCGAGCACGAAGCCCAGCGCCGTCACGCCCAGCGCGATCCGGCCGAGCACGCTCTGGGAGGCCTGGGCCTCACCCTCGTCCGTGCGGACGCTGACCTCGATGTCGTCGTCGGCGCCCTCGACGGAGCCCGCGCCCACGGGCATGAGGCGTCCCGCCCTGAGCCTGGTGCGTCGTCCGTAGGCGGCCTCGATGGCGAAGAGGAACAGCGCGGCAGCGTACGTCACGATCATCGCGATGATCAACGTGTCACTGGCCGACGCCATCGTCTCGTCCACCGGTCCGGCGAGTGTGTACGTCACCGGTCACTCCCTCTTGTCGTCGACTCTCGCGGGTCGGATGTCGTGTGGGGGTTGTCGTCGGACTCGCTCCTGAGCCGTCCGGCAAGTCGTTTGGTGATCTCGTGGAACTCGGCGTTGTCACCGGCGACCTCGGTCTTGCCGAGCCCGGCCAGCTCCACGCGGGTGGTGCCGTCCTCGCCCCTGGTCGCGCGCACCCACACCCGGCGGGGGCGAACGAACAGGGTCAGCAGCAGACCCGCCACGGCCGCCGTGGCCGCACCCAGGGCGGGAAGGCGGGCGCCGTCCCGGTTGCTCTGGAGCGTGGCGTACTCCTTGTATCCGGTGAAGGTGATCGAACCGGCCTCGTCGGGCAGCTCCCAGGTGTCGCCCACCGCCATGACGGGTGACTCGCCCAGGGACTCCATCCCCTCGGTCCGGAGCTGGTAGACCGACTGCGGATCCACCATCCCCATGTCGCCCTGGTAGGCCTCCAGGGTCACCATCGGGTTCTCCGCCCCGGGGAAGGTCGAGACCAGCTCGCCTTCGGGGTCCTCGGCCGCCGTGGGCAGGAACACCCCGACGAAACCCAGCTCCTCTCCACCGGTGTCGGGCACCTTCACGACACCGTCCGAGGTGTAGGTCATGGTCTCGCGGTGCAGGAACGGCACCGCCTGGTCGAAGACCAGGTCGCCGTCGGCGTTGCGCACCTCGAACTGCGGCGCGTACCCGTGGCCCAGCAGGTACACCTGCACCCCGTCCACGCTCAACGGGTGGTTGACCTCCAGGGTGTGCTGCTGCTCCTCCGACTCGGGCGACTCCTTGTAGCTCAGCTCCGCCACGTAGGACTCGGCCTGACCCCGCAGGTCCCCGTCGTCGATGAAGGACGCCTCGAAGCTGTCCAGGTGGATCGAGAACGGCTCGAAGGCGTCGGTGTCGGTCCAGTGCCCGGGGTAGATGGCGTCGTAGGAGGGCAGCGTGTTCGCGAACCCGTCCCCCTCCACCAGCAGCATGTTGCCCCGGTAACCGAAGAACGAACCCGCCGCCAGAGCCAGCAGCAGCGCCAGCAGGGAGAAGTGGAACAGGACGTTGCCCGCCTCACGCAGGTATCCCGTCTCGGCCGAGACCGAGTCGCCGTACCGCTCGACCCGGTACCCCTTCAGGACCGTGCGGGACTGTTCCAGCACCGTCTCGGGCGAGGCCCCGGTGCCGAACCGCGCCACGTAGGGCATCCGCCCCAGGTTGCGCGGGGTGGCCACCGGCCGCGCCCGCACCGCCTTGGCGTGGACCAGGGCGCGCGGGATCACACACCCGGCCAGGGAGACGAACAGCAGCAGGTAGATCGCCGCGTACCAGGGCGAGGAGAACACGTCGAACAGGTGGAAGCGGTCCAACCACACCGACAGCTCGGGGTTCTCCCGCATGTAGGTGGCGACCTCGTCCACGCTCACCACGTTCTGCGGCAGGATCGACCCCGGGATCGCCCCCAGTGCCAGCATGAACAGCAGGATCAGCGCCGTGCGCATCGAGGTGAGCGTGCGCCACACCCACCGGCCCCACCCGGCCAGGCCGAGCCCCTTCGGGCCGGTCCCGGTCGGCTCGGCCGCCGTGGACGCGCCCTCGTCGGCGTTCCCGGAGTTCTCGGACGTACGCGTACTCAAGTCAGATCACCGTCTGGTAGTTGGCGGCCCAGCCCTGCATGGCGATGGTCATCTGGGTCCACAGACCCGTCACCATGGCCAGGCCGACCAGGACGAGCATGACACCGCCGACCACGGTGACGGTGCGGGTGTGGCGCTTCAGCCAGCCGAACGCGTTCAGCGCCCGGCGGTAGAGCAGCGACGCCACGATGAACGGCAGGCCCAGCCCGACGCAGTAGACCAGGGAGAGGAGCATGCCGCGACCGGCGCCGCCCTCGATGAAGGCCAGCGTCTGGACGGCCGCCAGGGTCGGGCCGATGCACGGGGTCCAGCCCAGGCCGAACAGGACACCGAGCAGCGGCGCCCCCGCGAGTCCGGCGCGGGGCAGGCGGTGGAAGCGGAACTCGCGGCCCAGACCGGGCAGCACGCCCATGAAGGCCAGGCCGAGGAGGATCGTGAGCGCGCCGAGCACGCGGGTGATCGGGTCGGTGTAGTCCATGAGGAGGTCACCGAGCCAGCCGATGAACCCGCCCACGGCGATGAACACGAGACTGAACCCGGCGATGAACAGGACGCTGCCGGTGACCATCGTCCAACGGCGCTGGGCCAGCTCGGCGTCCACGTCGGCGATCGTGCTGGTGGCGGTCCCGCCGTCGCCGCCAGCGGCGTCCGGGGCGCCCGCCTGGCGTTCCCGCACGTGGGAGCCGCTCATCCCGGACACGTACGACAGGTAGCCGGGGACCAGGGGCAGCACGCACGGGGAGAGGAAGGAGACCAGTCCGGCGGCCAGGGCCAGCGGTGCGGCCAGGAGGAGGGAGCCGGTCATGACGGTGGTGCCGATCGCGTCCATCAGTCGCCGTCCCCGGCCGGAGCGGCCTCGTCGGTCGCTTCCTCGGAGGCCTCGGCGTCGCCTGTGGGCTCCGCCTCGTCTGTGGATTCGGAGTCGTCGGCGCCCTCGCCGTAGCCCTCCAGCTCGGAGATCCGGGTCCGCTCCTCGGGGTCACCCAGGTCGAACTCCACGACCAACGGATCCAGCAGACCCGTCAGCTGCCCGTACGTGGTCGGACCGATCACCCGCGCGGCGATGTTCCCGTCGGGGTCGATCACCAGCGTGCTCGGGATCGCCCGGGGAGGCACGGTCTCCCGGAAGGCCTGCGGGATCTCCCCCGGCTGGTCGTACAGGCTCGGGTACTCCACGCCCTTGTTCTCGGTGTAGGCCGCCGCCGCCGTCTCGTCGTCCTTGATGTTCACACCCAGGAAGTCCACACCCAGATCCCCGTACTCGGCGTGCACCTCGTCCAGGACCGGCTGCTCGGCACGGCAGGGCCCGCACCAGCTCGCCCACACGTTGACGACGAGGATCCGGCCCTCGTACTCCGACAGCGACAGCTCGTCGCCCTCGAACGTCGTCCCCGTCACCTCCGGGGCCGCGGCACGCTCACCGGCCTCGAACTCCGTCGCGCTGCCGTCTCCCGAGATGAACCGGTCCTCCTCACCCCCCGTCTCGATCTCGGTGCCACCGGCGCAGCCGGACAGGACGAGGACGGCCGTCATCGCGGCGGCCGAAAGGAACGGCACGGCACGACGGCGTCGCGTACCTGTGCTGGTACTGGGCATCGAGGGGACCTCGCGAACCGGGTGTGATCAGGGCGGACTACAACAACGACAAAGTGTAGTAGATGCCCTGGGGCCCGCTCGGCCGACCCGACACAAGGGAGCCTCCTCCAGGTACGGCCCGGTTTCGGCGGGTTCGGCGCCCGGTGAGAGGAGCGGTACCGGCGCCGTGGGGACGGCGCCGGAGACGGGGGACGGCACACGTCAGGGGCGATGCTGGGGAACATCGCCCCTGAGTGGTCGGCGGATCGGGTGCTGGGTCAGAGGGCCCCGCCCCCGGGTCCGGCCTGGTTCGTCAGCCAGCCTCGACGAAAGCCTCGCGGAGGTAGTCGTGCACGGCTCGTTCGGGGACCCGGTAGGAACGCCCCACACGAATCGCGGGGAGAACTCCCGAGTGCACCATTCGGTAAACGGTCATCTTGGACACACGCATGATCGTGGCGACCTCCGCCACGGTCAGGAACCTGACCTCTTCGAGAGGCGGTTTGCTCCCGTTCATCTTCCGACGCCCTCATTCCCGGACGTGAGCATTTGTCTACCGTTCAGCCCTGGCGTGCCTCACGGTGCTCGGGGGACTCCGGCGAAACAGTCCCCGCCCCACCGACACGCCAGCGTGTCATGCTGTCACTACTGACACGTCCGTTTTCAGAGTAGAGCCGAGTTCCCCTCTACGGAAGGTCGTTCGTGCGGTCTTCGTGGTTGTGCGGTGACCACGGGTCAGATGAGGTTTAACGGTGGGTATAAATGGCCGACCACGCTCAAAGAAGGCCCGCTCTGGCGAGCACGTAGTCGCGCAGCGGAGCGTAGTCCTCGGGCAGGTATCCATCGTCCAGAGGCACGGTGACCAGGAGTTTTCCCTCGTGCTCAGCGAGGAACAGGGCGGGGTCGTTGCAGTCCGCGAAGCCCATCGTGGGCACCCCCGCCTCCCCCGCCGCACCCGCGAAACCGTGATCCGCGATGACCAACTGCGGCCATGGCTCGCCCCGGTCCGTCAGCTCGGCCAGGATCGCCCGCATCGCGAAGGGGTGGTGGCTGTGCCGGGGCAGGTTCCCGTCCGTCACGAGGGCCACGTCCTCCCTCCAGACCACGATCCGCCGGTTCGGAGGCCGTTCGGTGGTCACCTCGTAGGAGTAGCCGCCCGCCGCCGTGAGGACCTTGCACCCGCGTGCGGTGAGCGCGTCCTTCCACGCCTGGTAGGTCTCCCGCAGGTTGCGCGGGTGCCCGGTGGCGAACATGACGCTCTCCTGACGCGTGGCCGCCAGCGCCAGCCGGTCCGCGAGGGCCTCCAGCGCGTCGATGGTGAGGTCGGGGTCGATCGTGTCGATCCCCCACACGTACTCCGCGTCCCCCACCACACCGCAGCGCTTGTTCATCAGGGCGAGGACCTCGGCGTACGTCCAGTCGTGCGAGAAGGTCAGCCCGAACTGGTGGTACGGGTCCTTCTGCACGAGCCGCCGGTAGTGGCGCAGGTTGTTCTGCCGTGGGGTGTCGACGTGCCCCGCGATCCCCGTGCGAACCAGATAGGTGATGAGTTCGGCGCGTGTCGGCGGCGTCACCTGCGTTCCCCTTCCTCGTCTGCGCGGCGAGCCGGTGACACGCCGCGCGACCACCACGGCTTCGGCTCCTGTTCGCCCGGTATTCATCACCTTCCTACCCGCTGAACGCGCGCCACGCCGCCATCCCGGAGATTTCACCGTGGCGTGACCCGTCGGCGGCGCCGGAGGCGGGGCGGAGGGAACCGGTCAGAGGGTGGGGTCGATCCCGTGACTCGGGAAGACGGCGGTGCGGGTCGCGTGGATGGCCCGGTCGACGGGGTCCCCCGGGTCGTAACCCTGCTCGAAGGGGGTGAAGGAGACCCCCCGGCCGTCGGTCATGTAGAGCGGGGCCAGCTCGCCGGTGCGCTGGCGCACGAAGTCGCGCCACCCCTGCGGGGTCTCGCGGTCCGGGTCGATCGGCGATCCCGCCGCCTCCGCGAGGAGGTGGGTCCAGGCACGGGGCACGACGTGGACGAGACCGTAGCCGCCGCCCCCGAACAGCAGCCAGCGGCCGCCCGCCGTCTTGCGCGCCAGCTTGTGGAGCTCCTCGTAGGCCCGGCGCTGGCCGTCCACGCTGAGCGTGAGGTTGGCGAGGGGGTCGAGGGCGTGGGTGTCGCAACCCTGCTGGGTCACCAGGATCTCGGGCTGGAACTCGTGCAGCAGGGGCGGGACCACGGCGTCGAAGGCGCGGTGCCAGCCGGTGTCCCCGGTCCCGGCGGGCAGGGGGACGTTGACGGCGTAGCCCTCGGCGTTGGGGCCGCCGACCTCCGAGGCGTGTCCGGTGCCCGGGAACAGGGTCGCCGGTGACTCGTGGAGGCTGATGGTGAGGACCCGGGGGTCGTCGTAGAAGGCGTTCTGGACGCCGTCCCCGTGGTGGACGTCCACGTCGACGTAGGCGACGCGCTTGGCGCCCTGCTCCAGGAGCCAGGCGATGGCCAGCGCGGGGTCGTTGTAGACGCAGAACCCCCACGCGTTGCCGTGCATGGCGTGGTGGAGGCCGCCCGCGATGTTGGCGGCGTGCGCGCTCTCGCCGGTCCACACGGCTCTCGCGGCGGCCACCGAGGCGCCCGCGATCAGCGCGGAGGCCTCGTGCATGTGCGGGAACACGGGGTTGTCGGTGGTGCCGAGCATGTGGGTGTCGTCGGGCTCCAGGGTCCGACCGGCCCGCTTGACCGCCTCGACGTAGGCGGGGTCGTGCACCAGGGAGAGGAGTTCGTCGGAGGCCGGTTCGACGTCCAGGAAGTCGACCCCGGCACCGTCGAAGACGCCGAACTCGCGGCTGAGCGCCATGGTCAGCTCGACCCGGATCGGCGCCATCGGGTGTTGCGGCCCGAAGTCGTAGGCGGTGAGTCCGTCGTCCCATGCCACCCGAAGCGAGCAGGACGTGCGCCCTCCCATGTGGTGACCCCCGTTTCAGGTGTGCGTGCTCCGAAGCACACAGTACGCAAGGCCGGGCCCGGGCAGAACCCCGGGTCCGGTTCGTTTCCCGGGCGCTCCCGGCGGGGACGCGCACCCGAGGAGACGGGAACGGCCCCGGAGGGGGTCCCTCCGGGGCCGCGGGGCCCATGGCGGCGGTCCCGCCGCCGCGCGTGCCTAGCTGTTCTCCATCTTGTAGTAGCAGGACTTGTAGGTCTCGCCCGCCTTGAGCTTCTTGGTGCCGTGGAGGGGCTTGCCGAGGCCGGTCTCGGTGGAGGTGATCATCAGCCGGTACTCGCCCGGGTCGAGCTCGACCTTCATGACCTCGCCCTCGTCGAAGCAGGAGTTGCCGGTGGGCGGCGAGGAGTAGACCTCGCAGCCCTCACAGGCCTCGGTGAACTCCTCGCCGTGGACCGCGTCCGGGCCCACGAACATGAAGTGCATCTCCTCCGGCGAGTTGTTGGTGAACTCGATGACGACCTTGTCGCCGTTGCCGGTGCTGTACGGGCTCATGTCCTCGATGGAGGAATCACCGAAGATGGTCCTGCGGTCCATCTCCTGCTCGATGCGGCCGGCGCCGATGTGCTTGGTGAGCTTCTCGACGTCGTCGGCCTCGTGGTCGGGGTAGTTGGCCTCCAGGAACTCGACGGTCTCGTCCGCGTCGTCGAGGTCACCGGAGTCCACCTGGGCCCAGCCGCAGTTGAGGGCGGCGTCGGGGCGCTCCTCCTCGATGCGTTCCGCGATGTCGGGCGCGGCGTCCCAGGTGAGGTCGTCGAACATCCCGATCTGGTCGAAGGCCGAACACCAGTTCTCCGCCTGGTAGTCGCCGGTGGCCAGGTCGTACAGCTCGACGAGGGCGTCGGGCACCTGGGCGGCGGACGGGGTGTCGGAGAAGTCCTCCGCGACGAAGGCGTAGGTCTCCTGCGCCTTCCGGAAGGCCTCGCTGACCTCGTCGGTCACGGTTCCGCTGTAGGACTCGTCCGCGTCGGCGGCGAGCTGGGCGGCGTAGTCGAAGTGGATCTCCGCGATGCTGCCGTCGGTGTCCTCCCAGCGGGCGCCGGCGTGCGCGAAGTAGTCGGTGTAGGACTCCAGCGCGTGGTCGTAGGCCTCGTTGGCGACGTCGGACTGGGCCCGGCTGAGGATCTCGCAGGCCTCGCTGCCCGCGCGGGCCCGGCTCATCAGGGACGGCGACATGGAGAGCTGGAAGCCGCCCTCCACCTGTCCGTAGGTGTCGATCGCGCTGTCGCAGTCGCCCTGGGCGTGGGCGGCGTCCGCGACGCGGAGCCGCCACTCGCCGGTCTGCCAGACGCCGACCAGCGAGAGCGCCATGACCACGACGAGGCAGGCGGCCAGGACGACCGGCTTGCCCGTGGCCCGGGGCTCCTCTCCGCGCGCCATGAGGCGGCGGTCGTGCTTGCGGCCCGCGAGGAGGCCGTGCACGACGGTGACCAGGACCCAGCCCAGGAGAACCGGAACCCAGGTGAGCAGGTTGTCGGCCGCGCCCATGAGGGCGGCCGTGACCAGCAGGCCGACGGTGACGGCCAGGTTGATCCCGAAGAACACCCAGCTGCGCAGGTAGAAGTAGCCCGCACCGACACCGGACAGGTTGAGCAGCGCGGCGCGCAGCCCCGCCTTGGACTTGAGGAGGCCGAGCGGGGGCAGGGGCGGCGGCGGTCCGCCGAACTGACCGGCGGGCGGGCCGGGGGGCATACCGCCGGGCGGCATCCCACCGGGGGGCATGCCGCCGGGCGGCGGGCCTCCCGGGGGCGGGCCGAAGGGCGGGTTGCCGCCGGAGGGGGTGCCGACCGGGGGCGGGCCGCCGAACTGTCCGGGAGGGGGCCCACCCGGACCGGCGGGACCGTTCGGTCCGCCGGGAGCACCGGGGCCATTGGGGCCATTGGGGCCGCCGGGAGCACCGGGACCGTGGGGACCGCCGGGGGGCGGTCCGCTCGGGGCCTGCCCCATCGGGGGCGGCCCACCGGGCGGCGGGCCTCCGGGAGGCCGGCCCACGGGCGGCGGCTGGCCGCCGGACGGGGTCGGGGCGGCGGGACCGCTTCCCGGTGCGGGACCGCCGACCGGGGTCTGCGGGCCGCTCGGAGCGGGGGGAGGTGTCGCGGACCCGGGCTGGCCCGGGAAGTTGGACGGGTCAGAAGGGGGTTGAGGAGTTGTCATGGGGCCCCGGAATCAGTGAGGGGAAGACGTACGGAGTCGAGGAGGGAAGAGGGGACGAGCCCTCTTATCCCGACTTTATTCGTCAGGTAGGACGCAATGTCCGACGCCCCGCGACCAGAGCCGCCAGGAAATCCATCTGTGATTTACGTCACAAACAAGGCGTCTAGCTCTCCGACAGCGCCCTGCTGCGGTCCCGCGCCGCCTCGATCGCGTCCGTGAAGGCCGTGCGCACCCCGTGTCGTTCCAGCTCACGGAGAGCGGCCGCCGTGGTCCCTCCGGGTGACGTGACGGCCTCCCTCAGGACCACCGGGTGCTCCCCCGAACCGTCGAGCATGGCCGCGGCGCCGGTGATCGTCTGCCCCACGAGGCGCTCCGCTGTGACCCGGGGCATACCCATGGCCACACCGGCCTCGATCATGGTCTCCGCGATGAAGTAGAAGTAGGCCGGTCCGCTGCCGGAGATGGCGGTGACCGTGTCCATGTGCTGCTCACCGACGCGCAGTACCTCACCGACGGCGCCCAGCAGCTCCTCGGCGCGGTCCAGGTGCTCGCCCCCGGCGTAGGCCCCTCCGGCGACGGCCGTCATGCCCCGGCCCATGAGCGCCGGGGTGTTCGGCATCGCGCGCACCACCGGCACGCCCGAGGGCAGGTGGTTCTCCATCACGGCGGTGGTCAGCCCGGCGGCCACCGAGATGACCAGGTGCTCGCCGGACAGGTGCGGAGCGAGGTCGTCCAGCAGGGCCAGCATGTCCTGGGGTTTGAGGGCGAGCAGCAGGGTGCCCGCCCGCTTGGCGGCGTCCTCCGCCGGAACCGTCTCGACCCCGTGGCGGGCGCGCAGCTCCGCCGCGTGCTCCTCGCGCGGCTCCGTGACGAGCACGTCCTCCGGGGCGTGGCCCTGGGCCAGCAGCCCGGCGAGCAGCGCCTCGCCCATCTTTCCTGCGCCGATGATCGCGATCATTAGGGGTCCTCTCTGCGCGTTCCCTCCACGCTAGCGGCCCGGAGGCTCCCGCGCCGCCTCGCGTCCCACGGAGTGGACACCCCGGGGAGGGGCCCGGCCCCGGCCGGTCAGCCCTGGTCGGGAGTGCCCTCGTCGTCCACCGCTCCCCCGGGGTCGACCGAGAAGCGCCGGGGCGGGGACTGGGGGCGCCCGCGCAGCAGCGCGATGCGTTCGCGTCGGCCCAGCGTGGGCTCCGGCTCGGGCGGACCCTGCGCGAAGTGCAGCCGGGTGAAGGCCAGCGCCTCGGCCAGCTCACGCAGGCGCGCCTCCCGGTCCACCGCCTTGCGGGTGCTCACCTCCAGCACCAGCTGCCCCTCGTAGCCGGTTCCCGCGAGGTGTTCGAGCAGCTCCGCCACGGGCTGGCTGCCGCGTCCGGGGATCAGGTGCTCGTCCAGGTTCTGGCCGCCGAAGCCGTCGGCCACGTGCACGTGGGAGAGCCGGTCGCCCAGCCGCCTGGCCATGTCCATCGCGTCGGACCCGGACATGGCGGTGTGGGAGAGGTCGAGGGTGACGTCCGGGTAGTCCCGGTCGAGCGGGTTCCAGCTCGGCGCGTAGGGGACGACCTCGCGCTCGCGCACCCGGACCGGGTACATGTTCTCGACGGCGAAGACCACGTCGGTCTCCTCCTGCATGCGGGCCACGCCGTTCTCGAAGTCACGGGCGTACTCGCGCTGCCAGCGGAAGGCCGGGTGCACCACGATCGTCGAGGCGCCCAGTGCCTCGGCCATCTCCTTGGACCGGACGAGCTTGCCCCAGGGCTCACGGCCCCACACGCGCTGGGTGAGGACGAGACACGGGGAGTGGACCGCGGTCACGGGCATCTGGTGATAGTCCGAGAGGCGCCGCAGGAGTTCGATGTCCTGGCTGGCCGGGTCGGAGGAGACGAGGACCTCAACGCCGTCGTACCCCAGCTTCGCGGCGATCTCGAACGCGGCCGGGGTCTTCTCCGGGTAGACCGACGCCGACGAGAGGACCACGGGCGCGTCTGGGACCTGGATAGGGCTCACGCCTCCCAGACTATGCGCTCCACGGCGATCCGGGGTGGGCGGGCGTGTGAACACGGCGTGGCGGGGCCCCTCCGGACGGAACGGGCGGGACGCGCGGGACCGGAGGGACGGCCGTTCCCCGGCACTCGGGGAACGGCCGTCGGAGCGACACCGGCGCGCCTCGCGACGCGGCGCCGGGGCGGCGGGTCAGAGCCGCACGGCACCGGCGAGGTCGTGGCGGGTCACGTCCCGCTCGGCGATCTTCCCGCCGGAGCTCGGGGCGTCGATCATGCGGTCCCCGCCGAGGTAGATCGCGACGTGGTAGGCGTATCCCCCGCTGTCGGTCCAGTACAGGACGTCGCCGCGGCGCGCGTTGGAGTAGCTCACCCGGGTCCCGGAACCGACCTGGTCCTGGGCCACGCGGGGCAGGCTCACACCGGCCTGCTCGAAGGAGTGCTGCACCAGTCCGGAGCAGTCGAAGGAGTGGGGTCCGGTCCCGCCCCAGGCGTAGGGCTTGCCCTTCTGGGACTCGGCGGCGGTGACGGCCTTCTCCACGTCGGTGGAGGCCAGGGACTGGTGGACGCGCTCGCGGTCCTGGGAGTGCGCGGGGCCCCGTGACGGGGCGGCCGTGGCGTCGTCTCCCGGCCGGTCGATCTCGGCCTGCGCGGGGGCTCCCCCGGCGGCGAGGGTCGCGGCCGCGAGGGCGGTGGCGAGGAGTGCGCGCCGCGATCGGCGGCGCGTCCGGGCGGATGCGGCCTGCCGCCCCGTGTTCGTGGTGGAACGGCAGGCCCGCGCTGGCTCGTGGTGCCGAGGTTTTCGCATGACGTGGTGCTCCTGGTCCGTCGGGGCAGCCCGCGCCACTGTGACGCGGGTCTCCCTGCCGCCAACACACCACCATTCGTCACACAGACACCAAGGAAAATCACTCTCCGTGGCCCAATCCGTCCCCAAAGACGGTAAAGACCACATGACCTCGGCAGGCATACCGGTCATCGAACCATCAAACGACCGCCTGCCCGCCGAGGTCGACTACCGTCCGTCGACCACGTCCCTAGGGAGTGTTTTTGGATGCTTTCGCCGGTGGCGGCGGAGCCGCCATCGATGCGAGCGGCCGTCCAGGCAATCTCTCGCAAGACGATGAGTGAAGGTCAGCCCGGGTTTGGCTGTCCGAGCTTCATCGGCGCAGTGAGAGGCAGCCTGGTGGTCGCGAGCGCGGAATGATCCAAAAAAACACGACCTAGGGCTGCGGGACGTTCAGGGCGGACCGCACGAAGTCGGTCGTCGCCGCCATGCCGAGGTTGTTCGGGTGGATCGGCGCACCGTCCTCTGGGATCAGACCCTCGACCCAGCGGGTGCTCGAACCCTGGCAGACGTCGTGGCCGCGCTCGAAGGTGTCCACGAAGACCGCCCCCTGGGCCGTGGCCTCCTCCTGGAGCATCGCGTTGAGCTTGGTCTGCGCGGCGTCGAGGAACGGGACGTCACCCCGGGAGATCGGCGTGCTCGGCCAGCAGCCCCCGCTCTCCGGGAGGATCTGGAGGTAGCCGACGCTGAGGACCGTGGCGTTCGGGCTGCGCTCCGCGATGTCCGCGTACACCCCCGAAACCTCGCCCCGCAGGCCCTCGATCCGCTGGTCGAGCTCATCGCCGTAGTGGTCGGCGCAGGGGCTGCCCAGCGGGTTGGTCAGACTGCGCTTGGCGCACTCCATGAGGACCTGGGAGAAGCCGAAGTCGTTGCCCGCGATCCCCACCGTGACCAGGTCGGTCTCGGGCCGCAGCGCGTCCAGCTGGGGCGGGGTGTCGTCGAACTGGGCCTCGTAGAGGTGGCTCATGACCGCGCCCGAACAGCTGACGTCGGTGAGGTCGGTGATCCCCAGCTCCTCAGCGAGGCGCTTGGGGTAGTTGACCGAGGACTGCATGCAGCCGAGGAGCGGCATGTTGGCCTGGGCCTGGACGAGCGGACCGGCGACGAAGGAGTCACCGATGGCCACGTAGTGCTCGAAGGCGGCCGACTCGGCCTCCTCCGCGGCGACGGGCGCGGTCGCCAGCGAGATCCCCATGGCCGCGAGGGCCAGCGGGGCCGCGAGGCGGGCGAGGCGGCGCAGCCCGCCGGGGCGGCCACCGCCTCCGGGGGAACGGGGGATTGCGGGGGTTCGGTTCGTACGGAACACGAGGGGTTTCCTCTCTCCAAGGAGCGGGGGCACAGGAGTGTTCTGCCATGGGGCGAGGGTGACTCTCCCCACACATTCTCTAACATGACCTACCAAATCCTTGACCTAACCGGTAGGTAACTTTCTTGTGTTCCCTGAGGGCCCCGGTTCCCCCCGGGCCTGTCCCCCGCAGCCGTTAGCGTGGCGACCATGGCAAAAGCAGCGAAGACGACGTTCCGGTGCGCCGAGTGCGGATGGACCACCCTCAAGTGGGTGGGACGCTGCGGCGAGTGCCAGGCCTGGGGCACCGTCGAGGAGGCCGGAGCCCCCGCTCCCATGGCGGTCGCGGCCGCCCCGGTGACCTCCCGGGCCCGCCCCATCACCGAGATCAGCGTGGAGAGCGCCGAGGCGGTGCCCACCGGGGTGGACGAACTCGACCGCGTCCTGGGCGGCGGCGCGGTGCCCGGCGGCGTCGTCCTCCTCGCGGGAGAGCCCGGGGTGGGCAAGTCGACCCTCCTCCTGGAGGTCGCGGCCATGCGCGCCGCCAAGGCCCCCGTCCTCTACGTGACCGGTGAGGAGTCGGCCGGGCAGGTCCGGCTGCGCGCCGAACGCCTCGGAGCCCTGTCCGACCAGCTCTTCCTCGCCGCCGAGACCTCCGTGGCCACCCTGGCCAGCCACGTCGACGCGGTGGCGCCGCAGCTGCTGATCGTCGACTCGGTGCAGACCATGGTCTCCCCCGAGGCCACCGGCGTCCCCGGCGGCGTCACCCAGATCCGGCAGGTCACCGGCGCGCTCATCCAGATCGCCAAGGAGCGCGGCATCGCCACCGTGCTGGTCGGCCACGTCACCAAGGACGGCTCGATCGCCGGTCCCCGCCTCCTGGAGCACCTGGTGGACGTCGTCCTCCACTTCGAGGGCGAGCGCCACTCCCAGCTGCGCCTGCTCCGCGCGGTCAAGAACCGCTACGGGCCCACTGACGAGATCGGCGTCTTCGAGCTCACCGAGAAGGGCATCTACGGTCTGCCCGACCCCAGCGGGCTCTTCCTCACCGAACGGACCGACCCGGTGCCGGGCACCTGCGTCACCGTCACCCTGGAGGGACGGCGACCCCTGATCACGGAGGTGCAGGCGCTGGTCGCGCCGACCCCCCTCCCGGCTCCCCGCCGCGCGACCTCGGGCCTGGACACCTCGCGGGTGAACATGATCCTCGCGGTGCTGGAGAAGCGCACCGGCATGAAGCTGGCCAACATGGACGTGTACGCCTCGACCGTGGGCGGGGTGAAGCTGGGCGAGCCCTCCGTGGACCTGGCCCTGGCCCTGGCCGCCGCCAGCTCCAACAACGACGTCGCCCTGCCGAGCGGCTTCATCGCGATCGGTGAGGTGGGGCTGGCCGGTGACGTGCGCAGCGTGAACGGCGTGCGCCGCCGGGTCGCGGAGGCCCAGCGCCTGGGCTTCACGCAGGCGGTGGTGCCCAAGCACTTCGGCGACCCGGTCCAGGGAATCCGCGTGCACGAGGTGGAGGAGCTGAGCGAGGCCCTCTCCTGGGTGGAGCGACGGGGGCGGCGGCGGGGCGCCGCCCGTGGCTCCTCCGAGGAGTGACGGCCTAGAAGTCGAAGATCACGCCCTTGGCGTTGGCCAGCGCGCACGCGTTGCCGAAGGTCTCCTCGTAGTCCTCGGCGCCGCTGACCCGGACGGTGACCGGACGGTACTCCATGGTGCAGGCGCCCTCGGGCGTGGCCCGCACACTGGCGATGTCGCCGTGCCGGGAGATGAGGTCGCAGGCCTCGTCGGCCCGGGGGTGCTCGCCGCCCGCCGGGTCGCACTCCAGGCTGGCCTGCCGGGCCCAGCTCGTGGCGGTGTCACCGCTCTTCTCGACGGCGCCGAAGACCTCGAGCGTGTAGACGCTCCTGCGCTCTTCGTCGGCGGCGGCGGGCGCGGTCGCCGTCACGGCGAAGGCGACAGCGGCGGCGGCACAGGTCAGGGCGGTGGCGATGCGATTCACTGGGAACTCCCGGGACGACAACAAGGTTCGACACGAATAGTAGCCACACGGTGACGATGAGTTGTGTGTTTTGTGTGAACCCGTCCCGACCCGGGAGCTGAATCAGGCTTTGAGCTGGAACACGAGCTGGTCGACGCTGCCGACGAGGTCCCCGCGCAGGTTGGCCTTGTACCAGCCCGGCTGCGCCTTGGCACCGCCGTCGCGGCAGTCGGTGAAGGAGCGCTCCAGGTCCCAGCTGAGGGTGTACTCGTGCGGGCGGCCCTGGGTGAGCTGGCGCTCCTCCTTGCCGTTGCCCTCGACGCAGTCGGCGGAGGAGTAGATCCGGTCCTCGCCGGAGTCCAGCCTGAGCTCGATCGCCTCCGGCCCCACGTCCACGGTGCAGGTCTGCTCGGCCACGTTGACCACGGTCACCTTGAACTCGGGCTTGGCGCCGCCGCCGAACACCTCCCGCTCCTTCTCCGCGAAGTCGAAGGTGACCACGACGTCCTGCGGGCGGCAGTGGTCCTCGGGGCGCTCCGGGGCCGCGGCCTCGGCCGAACCGTCACCGGATCCGCCCTCGGAGTCCTCCTTGCCCCCTTCGCCCTCGGAGGGCGAGGCGGACGGGGACGCCGACGGGGAGGGTGAGGCGGAAGGATCCGCGTCCTCTTCCTCGGTTTCGGCGTCGGAGGGCTCCTCGGCTGGGACACTGGAGGAGGCCTCGGGCTCCTCGATCGCCGCCTGGGAGCCCGCTGGCTCGCCTTCGTCGGAGGTGTTCCGGAACGCGAGCGCGACCAGGGCGAACACCAGCATCGCGCCGGCCAGTACGAAGGCGCGTCGCTTCCAGTAGGTCTCACGGCTGACGGGTGCTGGTTGTCCGGTACTTGACGCCATGGGCCGTAGTATTGCGGTTTTGCGTGCCACCCACCTACTCAACCCGCCGATTTCCCGTTAAAGATGAGCGATAACCCTTACAGCACCGCCGTTCTGGCGTGGTACGAGACCAACGCGAGGGACCTGCCCTGGCGCCGCCCCGAGGCCACGGCCTGGTCCATCCTGGTCAGCGAGATCATGCTCCAGCAGACCCCCGTCGTGCGGGTGCTCCCCGCCTGGGAGGCCTGGATGGAGCGCTGGCCCACCCCCGCCCACCTGGCCAAGGAGCCGTCCGGCGAGGCGGTCCGCATGTGGAACCGGCTCGGCTACCCGCGCCGGGCCCTGCGCCTGCACGCCTGCGCCGTGGCCATCACGGAGGAGCACGGCGGCGAGGTCCCCGACGACCACGCGACCCTGCTGTCGCTCCCGGGGATCGGCGCGTACACGGCGGCGGCGGTCGCGAGCTTCGCCTACGGGCAACGGCACGCCATTCTGGACACCAACGTGCGCCGGGTCCTGGCCAGGACCGAAACCGGGATCGAGTACCCGCCGAAAACCCAGACCAAGGCGGAGACCTCTCTGGCCGAGACGCTCCTGCCGCCGACACCCTCCGTCGCGGCCCGCTGGGGCGTGGCGGTGATGGAGCTGGGCGCCCTCGTCTGCACGGCCCGCTCGCCGCGCTGCGCGGACTGCCCCATCGCCGGGCAGTGCGCCTGGAAGCTCGCCGGGAAGCCCGCGTACGACGGCCCGCCCCGGCGCGGACAGACCTACGCGGGCACCGACCGCCAGGTCCGCGGCAAGCTCCTCGCCGTGCTGCGCGCCTCCCGCGAACCGGTGGTCAAGGACGCCCTGGACGCGGTCTGGGACGACGGCGTCCAGCGTGAGAGGGCCCTGGACGCCCTGGTCTCCGACGGTCTGGTCGACCCCCTGGACGACGGCCGCTACGCCCTGCCCGGCTGACCGGTGGGCCCCGGTCCGGTGCCCACCGGTGGGCACCGTCAGTCCATCCGGGCGTCGACCTCCCCGGCGCCCTCGGCGTCGAACTCCGCCTGCGTGCCGTCGAAGGCGCCGCTGCACGGAGCCCCCGGCTCCGGGGCGTCCGGGCTCTGCTCGTACTCCAACAGGAAGTCCGTCAGACGCGGGTCGGCGGGGTCGTCCAGCGTGAGCTGGGCGCCCCAGGCCGAGGCCACCACCGGTGAGGGCAGGTCCTCCATCGGGCTGACCAGCACGTAGGAGCCCGGTGTGTGGTGCGCGGTCAGCGTCGCCAGTTCGTCGTCGGACAGACCGGGGTCGTGGGTGATCCACACCGCCCCGTGCTCCAGGGAGTGCACGGCCGCCTCGGTCAGGACCGGCTCGTCGTACACCCCGCAGTTCTGCCAGAAGTTGTAGTGCTCCCCGCCCACCGGCGGGAACTGGGCGTAGTCGACGGTCTCGCCGGTGTCCACGTGGTTCTTGGACAGCCCCTCGAAGGTCTCGACCCCGTCGGGGCGCGCGCCGCCGCCCGTCCCGGAGCCCTCCGACCCGGAGCCCTCCGGGCCGCTCGCCTCGTCCGACGCCCCGGCGCCGCCGTACAGCCAGGCACCGCCGAGCGCCGCGCCGCCCACCAGGACCACCGCCAGGATGACACCGCCGACGATGAGCCACGGCACCGCCGACCGGCGGCCCGGCTGGGGCGCCGACGCCCCCGGGTACCCGTGCGGCGGATATCCGGGCGGAGGCGGGCCCTGCGGAGGCTGTCCCGAAGCGAAGCCGGGCGGCGAACCCGGGTACTGGGGCGGGTACCCCTGCCCGGGCGGACCCTGCGGGTACTGGCCCTGAGGGGGATACGGCGGCGGCGGACCCTGCGGCAGGGGGCCGGGAGGCGGGCCCTGACCCGCCGGAGGCCCCTGAGAGGCGTCGTGCGGCCCCGAGGGGCCTTGCGGGAACGAGGAGCCGAGGGGCGCCGACTGCGGCGGCAGGGAGCCGTCCGGACGGGGTTCGTTTGGATTGGCCACGGACGGCACCCTAGCGTCCGGGTGCCCGCCCCCGCTCCCGAAAACGACGACGGGGGCACCCCCCGAAGGGATGCCCCCGTCCTCAGACCACCGCCGGTCCGCGACCGGCGGGCGTCACTACTCGCCCTTGGCGGCGGACTCCACCTCGGGGGTGTCCGGCACCGCGGCGGGCTTCGGAACACCCTTGAAGGTGAACTTGGCGTCCGTGCCCTCGCCCTCGGCGTCGATCACGACGATCTGACCCGCCTTGATGTCGCCGAAGAGGATCTTCTCGGAGAGCTGGTCCTCGATCTCCCGCTGGATCGTGCGACGCAGCGGCCGCGCGCCCAGGACCGGGTCGAACCCGCGCTCGGACAGGATCTGCTTCGCCTTGGGGCGGAGCTCGATGCCCATGTCCTTCTCCTTGAGCCTGTTGTCCAGGCTCGTGATCATCAGGTCGACGATCTGGAAGATCTCCTTCTCGGTCAGCTGGTGGAAGACGATGACGTCGTCCACACGGTTGAGGAACTCCGGCCGGAAGTTGGTCTTGAGCTCCTCGCTGACCTTCGCCTTCATCCGCTCGTAGTTGGTGTTGGCGTCGTCCTCCTTGGCGAAGCCCATGGCCTGGCCCTTGGAGATGTCCCGCGTACCCAGGTTGGTCGTCATGATGATGACCGTGTTCTTGAAGTCGACGTTGCGACCCTGGGCGTCGGTGAGACGACCCTCCTCCAGCACCTGGAGCAGAGAGTTGAAGATGTCGTTGTGGGCCTTCTCGATCTCGTCGAACAGGACCACGGAGAACGGCTTGCGGCGCACCTTCTCGGTGAGCTGGCCGCCCTCCTCGTACCCGACGTAGCCGGGGGGCGAACCGAACAGCCGCGAGACCGTGTGCTTCTCCATGAACTCGGACATGTCCAGCTGGATCAGCGAGTCCTCGTCCCCGAACAGGAACTCGGCCAGGGTCTTGGACAGCTCGGTCTTACCCACACCGGACGGACCGGCGAAGATGAACGAACCACCGGGGCGCTTGGGGTCCTTCAGACCGGCGCGGGTACGGCGGATCGCCTGGGAGAGCGCCTTGATGGCGTCCTCCTGGCCGATGACCCGGCGGTGCAGCTCGTCCTCCATGCGCAGCAGGCGCGAGCTCTCCTCCTCGGTCAGCTTGAAGACCGGAATGCCGGTGGACGCGGCCAGGACCTCGGCGATGAGCTCCTCGTCGACCTCGGCCACGACGTCCATGTCGCCGGCCTTCCACTCCTTCTCCCGCTGCGCCTTCTTGTTGAGCAGCTGCTTCTCGTCGTCGCGCAGGGACGCGGCCTTCTCGAAGTCCTGCTCGTCGATGGCCGACTCCTTGTCGCGGCGCACCCCGGCGATCTTCTCGTCGAACTCGCGCAGGTCCGGCGGAGCGGTCATCCGGCGGATGCGCATCCGCGAACCGGCCTCGTCGATGAGGTCGATCGCCTTGTCCGGCAGGAAGCGGTCGCTGATGTAGCGGTCGGCCAGCTGCGCGGCGGCCACGAGGGCGCTGTCCGTGATGGAGACCCGGTGGTGGGCCTCGTAGCGGTCACGCAGGCCCTTGAGGATCTCGATGGCGTGCGTGATCGTCGGCTCGTCCACCTGGATCGGCTGGAAGCGGCGCTCCAGCGCGGCGTCCTTCTCCAGGTACTTGCGGTACTCGTCGAGCGTGGTCGCGCCGATGGTCTGGAGCTCACCCCGGGCCAGCATGGGCTTCAGGATGGAGGCGGCGTCTATGGCACCCTCCGCCGCGCCCGCTCCGACCAGCGTGTGCAGCTCGTCGATGAAGAGGATGATGTCACCGCGGGTGCGGATCTCCTTGAGCACCTTCTTGAGGCGCTCCTCGAAGTCACCGCGGTAGCGGCTGCCCGCGACCAGGGCGCCCAGGTCCAGCGTGTACAGCTGCTTGTCCTTGAGCGTCTCGGGGATCTCACCCTTGACGATCTTCTGGGCCAGGCCCTCGACCACGGCGGTCTTACCGACACCGGGCTCACCGATGAGCACCGGGTTGTTCTTGGTGCGCCGTGAGAGCACCTGCATGACCCGCTCGATCTCCTTGTCCCGACCGATGACCGGGTCGAGCTTGGACTCGCGCGCGGCCTGCGTCAGGTTGCGGCCGAACTGGTCCAGCACCAGCGAGGTGGAGGGGGTGGACTCGGAGGAGGCGCCGGTGGCCTGCGGCTCCTTGCCCTGGTACCCGTGCAGCAGCTGGATGACCTGCTGGCGGACACGGTTGAGGTCCGCGCCGAGCTTCACGAGGACCTGGGCGGCGACGCCCTCGCCCTCGCGGATCAGGCCCAGCAGTATGTGCTCGGTACCGATGTAGTTGTGGCCGAGCTGAAGCGCCTCGCGCAGCGACAGCTCAAGGACCTTCTTGGCGCGCGGGGTGAAGGGAATGTGTCCCGACGGCGCCTGCTGGCCCTGACCGATGATCTCCTCGACCTGCTGCCGAACCGCTTCGAGGCTGATACCAAGGCTCTCCAGAGCCTTGGCGGCGACGCCCTCACCCTCGTGGATGAGGCCGAGCAGGATGTGCTCCGTACCGATGTAGTTGTGGTTGAGCATCCTGGCTTCTTCCTGAGCCAGAACCACCACTCGCCGCGCGCGGTCGGTAAACCTCTCGAACATGTCTCGTCGCTCCTCTACAGAGCGGTCAGGCAGGGACGGCGATGACCGACCCGACTCTTCCGCATATAGGCCCCACAGGGATTAACCGCCCCGGGGAGCACTGTCGCACCCGCCCACCCTTCCGGCTGCTGCCGACAGGGTGGACGTCTCCGTACGGCCGACCGCAGCCGTCCGTGCCAGAGACTTTCCCCGACGATAGGGCGTTCACCCAACATCCAACTACCAATTGGCGCGTCAGATTTCCCTGTACGCCGAAGGCGAACGGCCCGGGACTCCCATCCATCACGAGAGTGCCCGGGCCGCACGTGCGTAAGCCGGATTATCGGCTCTAAGCGAACAAGCGGAAGCCGTGTTGTTCTTCAAGCGGAAATGGTCCGAACCATCTCCCGGAGTGACCCTGGTGACCCGGGTCGACCCGCGTGCGTGCCACCCCGGCGGCGGGCCGGGGGCCGAATCTCCTCGCGCTCGCGGGCTTCTCCTCTACTGCGCGGAACCGTGCCGCGCCCTCGCGCCGGTGAACCTCGCCGCCCCGTGGGCGGGGGTCCCGCGCGTGTCACGCCACCCGCGCCCTCCGCCGTCGGTGACGACGGGGACCGCGGTCGCCGGTCCGACACCCGCCCGGGCTCGGGCCGGGGCCCGCACCCACAGGAACCTCAGGCCCCTCGTCCCGGTGTCACAGGCCCGATCCGACGGGCCTCGGGACGAACGGGTCCGGGGCTCGGCCCCGCTGAGGCGTGGGCGAAATATCGACCAGACCACCCCTATTCCGCCGCGCTGGGCGGCGGCAAACCTAACCCTTGACGGCCTCGTATTCGGCGACGATGGCAGCGGGGATACGGCCGCGCTCATTGACGGGCTTCCCGGCGGCCTTCGCCCAGGCGCGAATCTCGGCGCTGCGCTCACGGCTGGGAGCATTCCGGGTGCCGCGACGAGCGGTACCGCGGGCCTGCTTCGCGGGGGCCTTGCGGGAGGCCTCAATGAACGGAGTAAGAGCCTCACGGAGCTTGGCGGCATTACCCGCGCTGAGGTCGATTTCGTACGTCGATCCATCGAGACCGAACGTCACCGTCTCCTCGGCCTCGCCGCCGTCGAGGTCGTCGACCAGGAAAACCTGGACCTTCTGTGCCATGGAATCAAACCTTTCAGCAGAGCGGTGTCTCCACACCTGAATATAAAGCTATCTCGCGAGAACGCGAAAGACAATTCCCGGCGTGCCAGAAATCACCTGGACCCGGATCGGCGGGATTCGGGGTCGCCGGAGCAGCGCGGGGCCGACGAGTTGGCCCGCACACGCTGACCCCCAACGCGCTGGGCGCCGGGGACCGGGTTCAGCCAGGCACCGTATCTAACGAGCCTCGGATTCGGTACGTTCCCCATCCTGGGCAATCGGCGTCTCGCTCGTCGCCTTGGTCTCCTCGACCCCGGCCGCGCCGTTGTCGACGGCGGCCTCCTCACCCTTCGCCTCGTCGCTGACCAGGCTTCCGTCCATCCTGCGCGGCGCCATCTCCTTGCGCAGCAGCTTGATGACGAAGGCACAGAACACGGTCGCGACAACCACGGGCGGGATGAGCGCGGACAATACGTCGATCAGTCCAGGGGGAAGCACCGATGACAAAAAGTCACCCATCGAAGCGGCCTACCCTTCCTGGTTGTTACTTATTGCAGCAAATACCCGACTCAGTGTCGGGTCTGCGCTGGGGGATGGCGCTCCGGCACCGCCGGGCAAACGCATACCAGACATCATAGACATCGTTTGCCCCCGGCTTGACACCGGACGTACCGAAGATGGCCCTTCAAAGCCTGATGGTGGCCAATGTCCGGTCGTCTGTTCCAGCCGGCGCGCGGAAGACCTCGGCCACGGAGACGGACGATCGCGGACGGTGTCCCACAAATCCGGGATCCCGAACGTCCCGTCGTCACTTCAACCGGGGAACCGGCGATCCTGACGGACGCAGGTACACATTACCTGCCTTGTTCCACACCCATACCACCCGGTGCGGTTAAGGACCTACGTCCATCGGGGGATGCGGCGTACCGTTCCGAAGGCCAAGCTCGCCCTATCCGGACCGAAAACCTTTAGCCCGACACGCTTGCCGGACTGCCGTCGAGGTGCACAAGCATCCGGGTGTTCCCCAGGGTGTTGGGTTTGACCCGCTCCAGGTCAAGGAATTCCGCCACGCCCTCGTCATAGGAACGCAGGAGTTCCTCGTAGACACGGAACGGGACCGGGGTGCCCTGGATCGGGGCAAAGCCGTGTTTGGCGAAGAAACCGGTCTCGAATGTCAGACAGAACACACGGCGCACGCCCAACTCACGTGCCGTGTCCAGCAGTTCGGTCACGATTCGGTGTCCGACGCCGAAACCGCGCAGGGAGGGGTCCACGGCGACGGTGCGCACCTCCGCGAGGTCCTCCCAGAGGACGTGGAGGGCGCCGCAGCCGACCACCCGGAGTTCACCCTCCGGCGCGGCCTCCTCGCCCGGAGCCGGGTCGGGAGCGCTCTCCGCCTCGGCCACCCAGAACTCCTGGATGTCCTCGTAGAGGTTGACCGTGCTCTTGGAGAGCACGCGGCGGTCGACGGAGTAGGTGTCGACGAGGCGGCGGATGTGGGTGACGTCGCGCGTCCTGGCGCGACGGACCCGGACATGACGAACGGGCATAGCCGGACCAGACTACGCCCAAGCGACCTCCCGCCGGAACGCTCCTCATCCGGTGGGGGCGGCTCGGTCTGCTGAACCGGTATGCCCGCGGTGTCTCCCGGCGGCCGCCGGGTGGCGTCAGATCAGATGAGCTGACGCCTCGCGGCCCACACGACCGCCTCGATGGGTGTGTTCACGCCCAGCACGTCGCAGATGTTGCGAATGCGACGTCGCAGGGTCCGGGCGCTGAGTTCGAGGTGCCGAGCCGCCACCTCGGTGGTGACACCGGTGGCGATCTCCGCGAGCAGTTCGAGCTCCTCGTGACTCAGCTCGACCGGCGCGTAGGGGCCGCTGAGCGTGTTCTCCCGCGAGCGGGCCTGCAGGGGAACCACGTTCTCCCTGTGCTCCCGCGGCGCGAGGGTGTTCTGGTCCTCAACGGTACGTCGTACGAGTGTGGCCTGTTCCACTCCGTCCTCCCTCATCCATGTGAGTGCGGAACATCAACTCGTCACCGAGGAGTCAAGCGCGTCGACTGGCTGTCGGCGCGGGCGAGCCCCGAGCCACCCCGACCGCTCCCGGAGCCCCTCTGGCACAGGGGTGGGAGTAGGAGGGGAGCACGAGACACACGGACCCCGGTCGCTGGGGTCTGGGACGGACAGACCACATCGTGGGTACGTGTGCGGCGGGTTCCACGGATCGCGTCTCGATCCGTGCCCGGCTCACCGTTGTTCTCGATCACTTCGGCAAACACGCGGACCGAAGTCCGCCCTCAGCACGCTAAGCGGAGCGGATGATACCGTCAAGGCCCAATAAATCACCATGAGTGATGGCACAGGGCCCCTGGGTCACATGATCGCGGGTCGGGAAATGTCCTTCCCGTGTTGACCTGCGCAAACCAACTCCGCCATTGTCGGAGCTCCGATTACTCAACTTTCAAGGGAAAAACCGGGTTCTTCCCCCCGGGACATCCCGCCCTGTCGGGGAGTTCGCTCCCCCTGACCCGTGGGTGAGGCGGCTCTCGTGTTCTCGGCCACACTCGCGCCCACGGGGCCCACGACGCGGGGCCGCCGCACCTGAGGTGCGACGGCCCCGCGTGGGTCCTTCGGTCGGACCCTAGTCCCCGGAGGGCTTCACGATCGGGAAGAGCACCGTCTCCCGGATGTTCTTGCCGGTGAAGGCCATGAGCAGGCGGTCGATGCCGATCCCCACGCCGCCGGTGGGCGGCATGCCGTACTCCAGCGCGCGCAGGAAGTCCTCGTCGAGCTGCATCGCCTCGGGGTCTCCGTCGGCGGCCATCAGCGACTGCTCCGTCAGGCGGCGGCGCTGCTCGACCGGGTCGACCAGCTCGGAGAAGCCCGTGCCGAGCTCCATCCCGAACCCGATCAGGTCCCACTTCTCCGTGAGGAGCGGGTCCTCGCGGTGCTGGCGGGTGAGCGGGCTCGTCTCCAGCGGGAAGTCGCACACGAACGTGGGCTGGACGAGCGTGTGCTCCACCAGCTCCTCGAAGACGTGCTCCACCAGCTTGCCCGGACCCCACTCGTGGCTGAACTCGACGCCCTTGGCCTCGGCCAGGCGACGGACCTCCTCCACCGGCGTCCTCGGCGTGACCTCGGCGCCCAGGGCCTCGGAGACCGAGCCGTACAGCGTGACGCGCGGCCACTCGCCGCCCAGGTCGAAGGTCTCGCCGTCACGCTCGATCGTGGTGGAGCCGAAGACCGCGCGGGCCGCCTCCTGGATGAGCTCGCGGGTCACCTCCGCCACGTCGTTGTAGTCGGCGTAGGCCTGGTAGAACTCCAGCATCGTGAACTCGGGGTTGTGCGTGGAGTCCGCGCCCTCGTTCCGGAAGTTCCGGTTGACCTCGAAGACCTTCTCCAGGCCGCCCACGACCAGCCGCTTCAGCGACAGCTCGGGGGCGATGCGCAGGTACAGGTCCATGTCGTAGGCGTTGATGTGCGTGACGAACGGACGCGCGGTGGCGCCGCCGTGCACGCGCATGAGCATCGGGGTCTCGACCTCGATGTAGTCGCGGGAGCTCAGGCCCTCGCGGATCGCCCGGATGGCGGCCGAGCGGCTGCGCACCATCTGCTGCGACTCGGGGTTGACGATGAGGTCCACGTAGCGCTGGCGCACCCGGGCCTCGGGGTCGGTCAGACCCTTGTGCTTCTCCGGGAGCGGGCGCAGGCACTTGGCCGTCAGCGTCCAGTCGCTCACCATGATGGAGAGTTCACCGCGGCGGGAGGTGATGACCTCGCCCTCCACACCCACGTGGTCACCGAGGTCGACGTCGGCCTTCCAGGCGTCCAGGCCCTCCTTGCCGACCTGGTCCAGGGACAGCATGATCTGCACGTCCCCGGTCTCGTCGCGCAGGGTCGCGAAGCACAGCTTGCCGCCGGAGCGGTAGAGCATGACGCGACCGGCGATGGCGACCCTCGCCCCGGTGTGGGTGTCGGGCTCCAGGCCCTGGTGTTTCTCACGCACGGGACCGATCGACGTCGTCCGCGGGTAGTTCACGGGGAAGGGGTCGGTGCCCTCCTCCCGGAGACGGTCCAGCTTCTGCCGCCGGACCCGCATCTGTTCGGGCAGGTCGTCATAGTCGTCGTGCGTGTCATTCACGGGCCCGATCCTACCGGCGTCGGCGCCCCCGGGAGCACCGGGCGAGGCGGTCCGCGGTGGTGGCCGGAGCGCGGTGGGGCGGGTGGGCGCGGGGGTCCGCCCACCCGGGGGTCAGCCCGCGTTGCGTTCGAAGACCAGGCGCAGCCCGGTGAGGGTGAGCCAGGGCTCGTGGACGTCGACGGTCTCGCACTCGCTGACCACGGTGCCCGCCAGGCCCCCCGTGGCGACCACCGTGACGTCGTCCGGGTTGTCGGTCAGCTCCGCGACCATGCGGTCCACGATGCCGTCGACCTGCCCGGCGAACCCGAAGACGATCCCCGAGCGCAGCGCCTCCGTGGTGTTCTTGGCGATGGCCGAGCGCGGCTTCACGATCTCGACCATGTGCAGCTGCGCCCCGCGCCGGGACAGGGCGTCCACCGAGATGTCGATCCCCGGGGCGATGGCGCCGCCCACGTACTCGCCCTTGGCGCTGACGGCGTCGAAGGTGGTCGCGGTCCCGAAGTCCACCACCACGCTGGGCCCCCCGTAGAGGTGGCTGGCGGCCAGCGCGTTGATGATCCGGTCGCTGCCCACCTCCTTGGGGTTGTCCATCCGGATCGGCACGCCCGTCTTCACACCGGGTTCGACGATCACCGCGGGCAGGTCCCCGAAGTGGCGGCGGAACATGTCCCGCATCTCGTGCTGGACGGAGGGGACCGAGCAGCACATCGCGATGCCGTCGACCTCGCTCGGGTCGTTCAGGGAGCTGCCGTCGATGAGCCCGCGCAGGACCACCGCCCACTCGTCGGCGGTGCGTCTGGTGTCGGTTCCCACTCTCCAGTGTTCGAGAAGGTCGTCGGAGTCGAAGAGACCGAAGACCGTCTCGGAGTTGCCGACGTCGATCGCGAGCAGCATTCTGGGGGCCTCACTGGTCGAATTGGTGTGTACCCAAGGAATCTTCCACCAAGTGGGCCCCTCACAACAGGTCGAGCGCGATATCCAGGGCCGGGCTGGAGTGGGTGAGCGCCCCGACCGCCAGGTAATCGACCCCGGTGCGGGCGACGTCCGCGGCCACGTCCAGGGTGAGTCCGCCGCTGGACTCCAGGCGGGCGCGGCCGTCCACCAGGGCGACGGCCTCGGTGAGCCGCTCCACGGGGAAGTTGTCCAGCAGGATCTCCTCCGCCCCGGCGGCCAGCGCGTCCTCGATCTGGTCGATCCGGTCCACCTCGACCTCCAGGGGCAGGTCCGGGAAGCGCGCGCGGATGGCGCGGACCGCCTCGGCCACTCCCCCGGCGGCGACCACGTGGTTGTCCTTGACCAGCCCGGCGTCGCTGAGGCAGTAGCGGTGGTTGACCCCGCCGCCGCAGCGGACCGCGTACTTGTCGAGCGCGCGCAGCCCCGGGGTGGTCTTCCGGCTGTCCCGGATCCGCGCCCCGGTACCGGCCACGGCGT
This sequence comes from Nocardiopsis sp. iso_238, assembly GCF_056173325.1. Lineage (NCBI taxonomy): Bacteria > Bacillati > Actinomycetota > Actinomycetes > Streptosporangiales > Nocardiopsidaceae > Nocardiopsis > Nocardiopsis sp. iso_238. The sequence goes on from NZ_CM149668.1 coordinate 5,571,486, forward strand.
CCACCCAGGTGCGGGTGGCGGTGGCGATGCCGGACATGTGGGTGAGCAGGTTGAGCGCGGTGCGTTCGGCGGTGAGCAGGTCGCGGGTACGGGCGGTGACGGTCATGAGCACGTCGCCGCGCTTGACGGCGTCGCCGTCCCGGGCCACCCGGGAGACGTCCACGGCGCCCTCGGCCACCATCCAGAAGACGAGTTCCGCGAGGGGGAGCCCGCTGACGGTGCCGTGGGCGCGGGCCACCACGTGGGCGGTGCGGACCTGGTCGGCGGGGATCGTCGCCACGGTGGTGACGTCGATCCGTGGCCCGGCGGTGAGGTCCTCCGCCAGGGCGCGGCGGACGGTGTCCACGTGGGACTGGTGCGGGGCGGTCCACGGAAGGGTGAACTCCGCGCGCGCCTCCGGCGACGGGTCGGGCTGGGCCAGGGGGAACGCGATGGCGTCGAGCTCGCTCACGAGGGCGGGCGGCAGCTCGGGCTCCCGGATCTCGTCGGTGGTCACGATCGTGTCCCCTTCCAGTCGGACGACCACGGGCCGCACGCGCAGCTCGGGCCGGGGTTCGGGTGTGTCGGCGCGCTGGTGCGCGCCCCGGCTCTCGGTGCGGTGCAGCGCGGCGGCGGCCACGAGGCGCGCCACGGTGAGCAGGTTGGTGGCCTCCCAGGCGGCGACGCCGGGGGCGACGCGCGCGGTGGGGGCGGCCAGGACGTCGAGCCGGTCGACCAGTGCGGCGAGGCCCTCGCCGGTGCGCAGGACCCCGGCGTCGCGGGACATCAGGGCGCGGACCGTGGCGACGGTGGAGGGGTCGGCCAACGGTGCGGTGGTTCCGGTGGTCCGGGCGGCCCCCGTGCCGCGCGTCTCCTCCCGGACCAGCCGGGAGGCGATCCGGTCGGCGTAGACCAGCCCCTCCAGGAGGGAGTTGGAGGCCAGGCGGTTGGCTCCGTGCACTCCGGTGCGGGCGACCTCGCCCACCGCCCAGAGGCCGGGGACCCCGGTGCGGCCGTCGATGTCGGTCTCCACCCCGCCGGAGGCGTAGTGCGCGGCCGGGGCGACCGGGATGACCTGGGTGAGCGGGTCGATGCCGTGGGAGCGGCAGGAGGCCAGGATGGTCGGGAAGCGGCGCTCCCAGGTGGCCCGGCCGAAGTGGCGGGTCTCCAGGTAGACGTGGTCGGTGTCCTGTTCGGCCATGGTCCGGGCGATGGTGCGGGCCACGACGTCGCGGGGGGCGAGGTCTCCGAGCTCGTGCACCCCGTCCATGATCCGGCGGCCCCCGGCGTCGACGAGGTAGGCGCCCTCGCCGCGCAGGGCCTCGGAGACCAGGGGCTGGCGTCCGCGCGCGTCCGGTCCGAGCCAGAGCACGGTCGGGTGGAACTGGATGAACTCCAGGTCGCGCAGGCGGGCCCCGGCCCGGGCGGCCAGCGCGAGGCCGTCGCCCGTGGACACGGTCGGGTTGGTGGTGGCGGCGAAGACCTGGCCCATCCCCCCGGTGGCCAGGACGAGGGCGGGCGCCAGGACGGCGCCGACGCCGTCGCGCTCCCCCTCCCCCATGACGTGCAGGGTGGCGCCGAGCACCGCGCCGCCGTCCGGGTCGCGCAGGGCGTCCAGGGCCACGGCGTGTTCGACGACCTCGATCCGCTCCTCGGCCAGGACCGCGTGGACCAGGGCCCGCTGGATCTCGGCTCCGGTGGCGTCGCCGCCCGCGTGGGCCACCCGGTCGGCGCGGTGCCCGCCCTCACGGGTCAGGGACAGCGCCCCGTCGTCGTCCCGGTCGAACTCCGCGCCGAGGGAGATCAGCCAGCGCAGCGCGTCGGGCCCCTCGGTGGCCAGGACGTGCACCGCGTGGGGGTCGCACATCCCGGCACCGGCCAGGAGGGTGTCGACCATGTGGGCGACCGGACCGTCCTCGGGCGCCATCGCCGCCGCGATGCCGCCCTGGGCGTAGGCCGTGGATCCGGTGGAGAGCCGGTCCTTGGTGACCAGGACGACCCGGCCCGTCTCCGTGCGGCGCACGTAGCGCAGGGCGGTGCTCAGCCCGGCGATGCCCGAGCCCACCACCGCGACGTCGGCGTGGACGGTCCACCCCGGTTCGGGGGCCCCGATCCGGGTCTGTCTGGCAGGTGTCATCTGGGTTCTCTTCTGGGGGCGGTGGAGGAGGGAGGCGGGACGGTCACGGCCGGAGGGCCACCGTCACGTTGTCGATGAGCCGGGTCCGGCCCACCCGGGCGGCGACGGCCAGGACGGCGTCGCCCCGGTGGTCGGCGGCGGCGTCGGCGAAGGTGGCCGGGTCGACCAGGGCGAGGTAGTCGAGCTCGACCGGCGGGGTGGCCCGGGCGGCCTCGTCCAGGACGGCGCGGGCGGCCGCGCGGACGGCGTCGGCTCCCCCGAGCGCGGCGTCGGCGCCCGCGCGCAGGGCGCGGGACAGGGAGAGGGCGCTGGCCCGGTCCCGCTCGGTGAGGTAGACGTTGCGGCTGGAGGAGGCCAGACCGTCGGGTTCGCGGAGGGTGGGGGCGCCGACGATCTCCACGGGGAGGTCGAGGTCCGCGACCATGCGGCGGACCAGGGCGATCTGCTGGGCGTCCTTGGCCCCGAAGACCGCCAGGTCCGGGCGGACCAGCTGGAACAGCTTGGTGACCACGGTGAGGACACCGGTGAAGTGGCCGGGGCGCGAGGCGCCCTCCAGGCGCTCCCCCATGGCCCCGGCGTCGACGGTGACCATCTGCGGACGCGGGTACATGGTGGCGGTCTCGGGGGCGAAGACCACGTCCACGCCCTCCTCGCCGCACAGCCGGGTGTCCCCGGGCAGGTCGCGCGGGTACTGGTCCAGGTCCTCGTTCGGGCCGAACTGGAGCGGGTTGACGAAGATGCTGACCACGACGGTGTCGGCGCGTTCGCGGGCCAGCCGCATGAGGCTGCGGTGGCCGCCGTGGAGGGCGCCCATGGTGGGGACCAGCCCCACCCGGCCCGCGTCGGCCAGTGCGCGGCGCAGTTCCTCCGGGGTGCTGACGACGAGCGGACCGGTGGCGCGGTCGGGCCGTGCGGAATCGGACATGGTTCTCCTTGGTGGGCGGCCGGGACCGCGTCGGGTCCGGGGCGGAGCCTCGGGGCCCGGGGGTGACCCGGCCGCGGGGCACCGGAGCGGTCAGCGCCGGAGGACGTCCAGCAGTCGGGCGGCGTCCTCGGGCTTGAGCATCCCGGCGTTGATGGCGCGGTCGGCGGTGAGCCGGGCCAGTTCGACGTAGCTGGCCACGCTCTCGGGAGCGTGCTCGCGCAGCTGCTCGACGTGTCCGGCCACGGTCCCGGCGTCGCCGCGCAGGACCGGGCCGCTCAGACCGTGGATGCCCAGGCGCAGGGCGTTGTCCAGCGCCGCGCTGAGCATGGGGGCGAGCATGCGCCCCGGTTCGGGCACCCCGGCGGCGGAGAGCAGCGAGGCGCTGTCGGCGACCAGCGTGACCAGGTGGTTCGCCCCACCGGCGAGGGCAGCGTGGTAGAGGGTGCGCTTGTCCTCCGCGATCCACACGGGCTCGGCACCCATCTCGACCACGAGGGCCTCCGCGATGGGCCGGAGCTGTTCCGGCGCGGTCACGCCGAAGGCGCAGTTGGCGAGCCGTTCGACGTCCTCGTCGCGGCCGGTGAAGGTCATGGCCGGGTGCAGGGCCAGCGGGAGCGCGCCGACGACGGTGGCGGGGGCCAGGATGCCGTAGCCGTGGGCGCCGCTGGCGTGGACGAGGATCTTGCCGCGCAGGTCGGTCCCGGTCGCGGCCAGGCCCTCGACGAGGTCGGGGAGCGCGTCGTCGGGGACGGTGAGCAGAACGAGGTCGCTGGCCTCGGCCACCTGGGCCGGTTCGAGGACGCGCGCGCCGGGCAGCCGCTCCTCGACTCGGATCCGTGAGGCGTCGGAGACCGCCGATGCGGCCACGACCCTGTGTCCGGCACGGGCCAGGGCGACGCCCAGGACGGAGCCGACCCGGCCCGCCCCGATCACGCCGACGCGCAGGCGGGCGGGACGCCCCTCGGTCGTCTCCATGAATCGTGTCCCCTCGTGGTCCGGTGCGTCCGCTTCACTCCGCACCGTGCTCTGAGCACACGATAGCCCTCCCGGACCCCTGACCAGCCGCCCCGCCCCCTGGGTAGGGGACGGGGCGGTGAGCGGCGGGGTGAGGGGCGGGCGAGGGCGCCCGCCCCACGGGATCAGTTCTGGATGATGACCCCGGAGTTGAAGCAGGAGCCCAGGGACTTGCCGAGGACCGCGTTGGAGTTGCCGCAGCCCTCGTTCTCGGCCTCCAGGTCCTTGATGTAGGAGATGTTGCCGCTGGCGTTGGAGTGGTGCGGGGTCCAGGGTCCGTGCGCCGCGGCGGGGGCGGCGGAGAGGAGGACTCCGGCGGAGGCGAGGAGCACGGCACCGGTGGCGAGCGTCTTCTTCAGCACTTCTTGTCTCCTTCAGTGTCCGGACGGGGGGCCGGCCGGACTCGCAGTGACCCTTCGGTGGCGCCCTGGGGCGTCGAGAAAGAAGCTATCGACGCACGGCCCTCCTGAACATGCCCTGAGCTGCATTGATCACAGAAAATCGGGCTATGTTGACACTGGGTGGCAGAACGTCCCGGTGCCGATCGGGACAAAGGCGGGGACTTCGACCCCCACCGCGTGCGCGCAGAGTGACGGGGGTTCGGGGTTGCAGTCAGACACCAACCCCGGTTCCGGGTGTGCACCACGGCCGGAGCGGACTCCGGGCACGCGAAAGGGCGCCACTCCGTCGTCACGGAGTGGCGCCCCTGCGCGGAAAGCTCGCTGGCCCTGGACCGGGTCGGATCGGTCGGGACGTCTCCGACCGGACACCCCCGCCCGGGCGGGCCGGGAAGTCAGTCCGGCACTTAGTTCTTGACGACGGCGCCGGAGCCGGTGCAGTTGGCGCCGGAGACACCCAGGATCGAGATCGCGTTGCCGCAGACGTTGATCGGCGCGTCGACATCCGCCACGAGCTGGTTGCCGCTCAGGATGCCGCCGTTGCCGGAGGTGAAGACGTTGCTGTTGGCCATGGCAGGAGTGCCGGCGAACAGGACGCTGCCAGCGGCAGCGGCGATGGCCGTGGCGGCGAGAGCCTTCTTCAGCATGTGTTTTCTCCCGTCAGACCGGTCAGCGGGGGCGCCAACCGGTCGATAACGTTGACGATGTGTATGACAGTGAACACTCAACGTGTTCACCACTATTTAGCCATACTCCGTTGCCGTACGTGACCGGAACGCGAAAGATTTTTCCGGTCCTGACCTGGAGGTATCACCAGGAGTGAGAAGACATGTCGGACATGCAACCCCGAACCGGAGCCCCTGTGGCCCCTGAATGTGACACAGGTCACTCTGTACTCCCGGGGGTGTCACCGCTCGAACCCGCCGTTTTCTCACCCTCGTCCCGGCTCGTTACCGACTCTCCGTGCATGGTCGCCCGGGTCGCCCACCGTTCCGTTCCCGCAGAGGGCACTCTCGCGCGTCTTCCGTGCTCCACGAGAGCGTCCAGGAACCGGCGCCCCTCCCCCGCCTCCCGGTCGGCCGCCCGCGCCGTGACCGGCCCCGGGGGCGTGTCCACGTCCACGGTCACCCGGCCCCTCAGCTGCGCCACCGGACCGGCCGAGAGCCGCAGCGCCTGCATCCGCTCCACCGGCACGATCTCCGTCACCCGGCACAGGAGCCCGCGCACGCTCACGAACAGCCGCTCGTCCACCCCCACCGCCTGCGGCAACAGGAGGCGGTTGTCCACCAGCGGCACCAGCGCCGCCTCGCTCTCCGGGAACACCTCGTTCACCAGGGCGAAGGCCCTCCGACGCGGCGCCACCGGAAGCAGCGCCGTCGAGTCGCCCTGGCGCGCGCCCGCGTAGCCCGCCACCGTCGCCTCGACCCGGGCCACCCCGAGCGCCCGCCACAGCAGCGGTTCCACCACGCGTACGGCCTGCACCCGGCCGGGCGGGACCGTCTGCATGCGCCGCTGGAACATCCCGTAGCGCAGCCTCAGCCCGTCCGAGGACGACGACGCGTAGAAGTCCGTGTAGCGCGCCAGCGGCCCCCAGTAGTAGCGCAGCAGCCCCAGGACGAGCGGGACGGCCCCCGCCAGCGCTCCGGGTTCGAGGAAGACCACGAACGCGGTGAGGAGCAGGAGCAGCAGGACGAACGAGAGCAGCACCGGCACACGGAAGGTCAGTGCGCCCAGGAGCAGCAGGAAAGGGAGCCGGTAGAAGGGCCACTCGGGCGCCTCGGGAGCCCGCCCCGACAGTCCGGCGGCGTGCGCCAGCACCGCCACCCGCATCCGCTCGGCCACCTTCCACCGCAGGCAGCGCAGCCGGATGGCGCTCCCGTCGCCGCCGGCCAGCTCGACCCGCAGCTCCGCCAGCCCGAACACCTGCATCAGCAGCGGGCGCACCACGTCCACCGCTTGGAGGCGGCTCAGCGGGATCTCGCGTGAGCTGCGCAGGAACAGCCCGCTGTGCACCACCAGATGGTCCTCCCGCAGCCCGAAGGAGCCGTACCACCACGCGGGAAGCGCGTAGGCGAGGGATCCGAACACCACGGCCACGGCCAGCACGAACACCCAGGCGAGCCCGAACTGGCTCAGGATCGGTCCGACCAGCGCGACGAAGACCAGGGTGACCCCGATGACCTGGAGCGGGATGATCAGCCAGTGCGACCGGAAGACCCCCGTCGTGACGTCGTCCGCCGGGTCGCGCCGACGGGGCGGCGCCGGAGGGCCCCAGGCCGGGCGCGGCGGCAGCATCGCCGGGCCCCAGGCGGGCGGGGGCGGCGGTCCGGGTCGGTGCGGTCCCCGCGACCACGGGCCCGGCTGCGGCTGTCCGTGCACTTACAACCCCGTAGAGAAGGTCTCGCTGCGCGCCGCGAGGCGGTCGCGCAGCTGGACTGCGTCGGCCAGCGGAAGCCCCACCACCCGTGTGTCCGCCGTGCTCGCGGCGGTGCGCACGCGCACCGTCGCGATCCCCAGCGCCTGTTCGAGCAGGTCCGTCGTGACGTCCACGACCTGCATCCGGCCATAGGGGACCACCACCAGCTGCCGCACCAGCACCCCGTAGGTCAGGTACAGCTCGGCTTCCCCCTCGACGTGGCCCCAGGAACGCTGGAAGCGCCCGGCCAGGAGCCACAGCGCGACGGCGGCCACCAGGACCAGCGCCGCCCAGACCACGGCCGGCCACGGCCCGCGCCACAGGAACAGGAGCAGGGCCCCGCCCGCGCCGGCGGCCAGACAGCCCGCGGTCGTCACCAGGCGGCGGTACCAGGCCAGCGCGACCGGAACCCGGGTCCAGTCGGTGTCCCCGGGCGCGGCGAAGGCGGCGTCCACGGGGCGAGGGGGCGGCGCGGCCCCCTCCGGTGTCGGCGGTGTCGGTTCACTGGTGTCCACGGGCTCAGTCAATCATCAGCGGGCCGGACCCGCCCGAAACGGCTCGGCCGGAACCCGGAGTGGACCGCGTTCCGACCCCGCCCCGGACGGGTCGGGCCCCGGGGCACGCCCCGTGCTAGGCGAGCCCCGGCGGGTCGTTCCGGTCCTCGTCCTCGTCCTCGGGCACCCGGCAGGCGTGCTCCAGGTAGAGCGCGGCGGCCAACAGCAGACCCGCGGCGATCGCCGTGCCCAGCGCGATCAGGAACACCTCGCGGTGGCTGGGCAGCTCCAACCGCCCGGTGACGGACAGCGCGGTCCCGGCGAAGTACCCGACGGCCAGCGAGGCGAACAGCGCGCTCGCCTTGGCCAGGGCCAGCAGACGGGCCGCGCTCAGCGGCTCCATCGGCTCGGTCCCGGGCGCCCTGCGGACCCGGCGCGCGGTCCGCCCTGCGGTGAACCCCTCCGCGAGGGCGAGCAGCAGCAGGGTCGGGATCGCCGACCACGGCATCAGGGGCAGACCGCTCACCGAGTTGGCGACCAGCAGCCCCGCCAGCGCTCCGAGGAGCGCCAGCAGGGTCGGGACGCGCCACCCGGTCGGGGCGAGCGTGCCCCCGCCCTCACCGGACACGTCCGGCCTCCCCGGGCAGCCGGAGGCGCAGGTCCTCCCGGACGGTCAGCTCCTGCTCCCCCTCGGTGTCGGCCGCCTCCACCCCGGCCAGCAGGGTGGCGACCGGCGCCCGGCCGGGCAGGACCGCGCCGGGGTCCGTGTCCAGCCACGGGCGCAGCACGAACGCGCGCAGGTGCGCGCGCGGGTGCGGCAGGGTCAGCTCCGGGTCGTCGTCGGTCACGTCCCCGAAGGCGATCACGTCCACGTCCAGGGTGCGCGGCCCCCACCGGACTTCGCGGACCCGCTCGAAGGCGCGCTCGGCGGAACGGGCCAGCTCCAACAGGTCCTTGGGCCCGACACGGGCGTCCACGACCAGGACCGCGTTGAGGAACGCGCCCTGGTCGGGCCCGCCCACCGGGGCCGTCTCGTAGACCGGGGAGACCGTCACCGGGGTGACGCCCTCCCCCGCCGAGAGCAGGTCCACCGCGCCCTGGAGGGTGGCCATCCGGTCCCCGAGGTTGGACCCCAGGGAGAGCACGGCCCGCGTCGCCGCCGGGCTCACCACTCGCCCCTCCGACCCCGGGTGACGGTGACCGCCACGTCCGCGAACTCGTGCTCGATGGGTGCCGACGGCTTGTGCACCGTCAGCTCCACGCCCTCCACCAGGGGCTCGGCCAGGCACACACCGGCCAGGCGCTCGGCCAGGGTCTCGATCAGGTTCACCGGCTCTCCGGTGACCACCGCGACCAGCCGGTCGGCCAACTCGCCGTAGTGCACGGTGTCGCGGACGTCGTCGCTGGTCGCGGCGGGGGCCGTGTCCAGGTACAGCACGGCGTCCACGACGAAGTCCTGGCCGTCGCGGCGCTCGAAGTCGAACACCCCGTGGTGGCCCCGGGCCCGCAGGCCGCGGAGCACGACGCGGTCCCGCATCAGTCCTCGGCCTCCGCCTCGTCGTCGTCCTCCATCAGCACCGGTGAGGCGTGGTGCGACCACAGGCGCCAGCCCTGGTCGGTGTCGACGAACAGGTTGGTGGTGACCACCTGACCGCCCGCGACGAACCCGGGGCTGCCGTCCTCCGCCGTCAGCACGTTCTCCTCGCACGTCACCATGGCGATGTCACCGCCCACCCCGATGTGCGTCTCGGTGAGCACGTACTGGATGTAGGTGACGTTGGCCATGATCAGCGACCAAGCGCGCATGATCTCGGTGCGGCCGCGCAGGAGCGGCCACCCGGGGTTGACGCACACCAGGTCGGGGGCCTCGTGCTCCTCCGCCCACACGGTGCGCATCAGGTCGATGTCGCCGTTCTCGATGGCGCTGTAGAACTGCGCGTTGGCCTCGCCCACGCGCTCCATGACCTCCTGGCGGGACTTCACGCGTCCCCCCGGTCCACGGTCCGGTCCCGGCCCTCGGCGAGGCTGGCCCCGCCGTCGGACCAGGCCGCCGCCACGCGCACGGCGTCGGCGTTCGGACGGACGTCGTGCACCCGGACCGCCCAGGCGCCGCGGTCGGCGGACAGGGTGGTCACGGCCGCGGTGGCCGCGTCGCACTCGACGAAGGGGCGGTCCTCGCCCTTGGCGTCTCCGAGGAGACGGCTGAGGAAGCGTTTGCGTGATCCCGCCACGAGGACGGGCCGGCCCAGCTCGTGGAACCGGTCGAGGCTCTGGAGCAGCGCCCAGTTGTGCGCCTGTTCGGGACGCTTGGAGAATCCCAGACCCGGGTCCAGAACGATCTGGCCGGGGTCGACACCTGCACTGATCATGGCCTCCATACGGTCGCGGAGCTCATCGAGGACCTCCTGGACGACATCCGTGTACACGGCACGGCTCTGCATGTCATGACTATGCCCACGCCAGTGCATCAACACGTAGGCGACACCGGAAGAAGCGACGAGTCGGGCCATCTCCGGGTCCGCGAGACCGCCGCTGACGTCGTTGACCAGCACCGCACCGGCCTCGACCGCGCTCGCCGCGACCTCGGCCCGCATCGTGTCCACACTGACCGCGATCCCGCGCGCGGCGAGTTCGCGCACCACCGGTTCGACCCGGCGCAGCTCCTCCTGGGACGAGACCCGTTGGGCTCCCGGACGGGTGGACTCACCGCCCACGTCGATGATGTCCGCGCCCTCCTCGACGAGGCGCAGACCGTGGTCGATCGCGCGCTCGGGGTCGAACCAGGACCCGCCGTCGGAGAAGGAGTCGGGGGTGACGTTCACGACCCCCATGACCAGGCACCGCCCGTGGTCGGGCAGCCCCGGAAGTGTGTGTTTCGGCGCCATGCGCATCACCCTACGCGTACGCCGAGGGGCCGGGGGCACACGGCCCCCGGCCCCTCGGCCGGTGGTGCGGAGTCGTGACCCGGCGCCGCCCGGAAGCGGGTCAGCGCTGGTCGAGGATGAGGCTCATGACCTCGGAGCGGGTGCGGTCGCTGCTGCGGAAGATGCCCCGCACCGCGGAGGTGACCGTCTTGGCGCCGGGCTTGCGCACGCCCCGCATGGTCATGCACAGGTGCTCGGCCTCGACGACCACTATCACCCCGCGCGGGTCGAGGTGCTCCATGATGGCGTCCGCGACCTGCCCGGTGAGGCGCTCCTGCACCTGCGGGCGGCGGGCGTAGACGTCCACGAGGCGGGCGAACTTGCTCAGCCCGGTGATCCGTCCGTGCGGGCCCGGGATGTAGCCCACGTGCGCCACCCCGAAGAACGGCACCAGGTGGTGCTCGCAGGTGGAGTACAGCTCGATGTCCTTGACCAGGACCATTTCCTCGTGGTCGGCCTCGAAGACCGTGGTGAGGACGTCGCCGGGCTTCTGGCCCAGACCGGAGAACTGCTCCTCGTAGGCCCGTGCGACCCGCTCGGGGGTCTTGGTCAGGCCGTCGCGGTCGGGGTCCTCCCCGATCGCGATGAGGATCTCCCGAACCGCGTGCTCGATGCGCTCGCGGTCCACGGGTCTGGCGGGCAGGTCCGAGCTCACGCCTGGTCTCCTTCTGTCGTGGTGGTCGACTCCGGGTGCTGACCGTTGTCGGACGGGCCCTGGACGTCGGCGCCGTTCAGCGCGGCCAGCTCCTTCTTGGAGTGGACCGGGGGCCGGTTGGAGGGCTGGCGCTTGCCGTAGCCGGTGTAGGAACCGCGCGAGGGCCGCTTGGTGACCGGCTCGAAGATCTCCAGCACCTGGTTCTTGGTGAGCGTCTCCTTCTCCAGGAGCTGCACGACCAGATCGTCGAGCACGTCGCGGTACTCGACGAGGACCTCGTAGGCCTCGTCGTGCGCGGACTCGATGAGGCGGCGCACCTCCTCGTCGATGAGGGAGGCGATCTCCTCGGAGTACTCGCGGGCGTGGGACATCTCCCGGCCCAGGAAGGGCTCGGTGTTGCCGGAGCCGAACTTGCGGGCACCCAGGCGCTCGCTCATGCCGTACTCGGTGACCATGTTGCGGGCCAGCTGGGTGGCCTTGTCGATGTCGTTCCCGGCGCCCGTGGTGGGCTCGTGGAAGACGAGCTCCTCGGCGGCGCGTCCGCCGAGCATCATGGCCAGCTGGTCCATCATCTGCGAGCGGGAGGTGAGGAACTTGTCCTCGGTCGGCACCGACATCGTGTAGCCGAGGGCGCGGCCGCGCGGCAGGATGGTGATCTTGTGGACCGGGTCGGCGTTGGGCAGCGCGTGGCCCACCAGGGCGTGGCCGCCCTCGTGGTAGGCGATGACCTTCTTCTCGCGGTCCGACATCACGCGGGTCTTGCGCTCGGGACCGGCCATCACGCGCTCGATGGCCTCCTCGAGGACGGCGTGGGTGATGACCTTGCTGTCCGCGCGCGCCGACAGCAGCGCGCCCTCGTTGATGACGTTGGCGAGGTCGGCGCCGGTCATCCCGGAGGTCTGGCGGGCGATGACGGTGAAGTCGACGTCCTCGGCCATGGGCTTGCCCTTGGCGTGCACGGCGAGGATGTCCTTGCGGCCGTCCATGTCCGGGCGGTCCACGACGACCTGGCGGTCGAAGCGGCCCGGGCGCAGCAGCGCGGGGTCGAGGATGTCGGGGCGGTTGGTGGCGGCGATCAGGATGACGCCGCCCTTGACGTCGAAGCCGTCCATCTCGACCAGCATCTGGTTGAGGGTCTGCTCGCGCTCGTCGTGCCCGCCGCCCATACCGGCGCCGCGGTGGCGGCCGACGGCGTCGATCTCGTCGATGAAGATGATCGCGGGGGCGTTGGCCTTGGCCTGCTCGAAGAGGTCGCGCACACGCGAGGCGCCCACACCGACGAACATCTCGACGAAGTCCGAACCGGAGATCGAGTAGAACGGGACCCCGGCCTCACCGGCGACGGCGCGGGCCAGGAGGGTCTTGCCGGTTCCGGGCGGACCCATGAGCAGGACGCCCTTGGGGATCTTCGCCCCCATCGACTGGAACTTCTCCGGGCTCTGGAGGAACTCCTTGATCTCGTGCAGTTCCTCGATGGCCTCGTCCGCACCGGCCACGTCCTCGAAGGTGTTCTTCGGGGTGTCCTTGGTGATCAGCTTGGCCTTGGACTTGCCGAACTGCATGACCCGGGAGCCGCCGCCCTGCATCTGGCTGAAGATGAACCAGAAGATGACGATGATGATGATCAGCGGCAGGAGGCTGAACAGGGCCGTGGTCCAGATCGGTGTGGTCGCCACCGAGACCTCGTAGGCCTTCAGGTTCCCGTCGGGGTTCTCGCTGGACTCCTGGAGCATGTCGGCCAGCTGGAGGCCCTGCCCCTCGACCCAGTACGCCTCGAGGATGTCCTTGTCGACCGTGGTCAGTCGGATGCGCTGGTCGCGGTCGACGATCTCGGCGTTGTCCACCTTGTCCTGCTCGATGAGCTGGTAGACCGTCGAGATGTCCGCTTCCTCAGGCTGGGGACCGGCGCCCACGTCGAACACGCGGAAGCCGATGACGAGCATGAGGGCGACAGCCAGGATCCAGATCCACGGGCCGCGGAAAAAACGCTTCAGATTCATGTGAGCGGAACCCTGTCGGGTCCGTCCCTCCTGACCAGGCCGCCCGCCCCAGAGGAGTTTCCGAAGCAGGACCTATCGGACACGTGCTCCCTGCGATGACGCCGGGATATTCGACGGTACACCTCGCCGCGCGGAGCGGGCACACCGCTCTGGCCGGTGACGGGTCCGTCATGAACGCAACGACGGTGACCCGCTCCGTTGTTCCCGCGACCGCCGCCGCGCGGGCCCCGCGCGGCGGCGCCGAACGCTACTTCTCGTAGACGTGCGGGGCGAGGGTGCCGATGAACGGCAGGTTCCGGTACTTCTCGGCGTAGTCGAGCCCGTAGCCGATGATGAACTCGTTGGGCAGGTCGAAGCCGATGTACTTGACGTCGAGGTCGACGTCGAAGGCCAGGGGCTTGCGGACCATGGTGCAGATCTCCACGGACCGGGGGCCGCGCGACTTCAGGTTGCCGACCAGCCAGGAGAGGGTCAGGCCGGAGTCGATGACGTCCTCGACGATCAGGACGTCGCGGTCCTTGATGTCGGTCTCCAGGTCCTTGAGGATGCGCACGACACCCGAGGAGGTGGTCCCGGCCCCGTAGGAGGACACCGCCATCCAGTCCATGGAGACGGGGTTGTGCAGCGCCCGCGCCAGGTCGGCCATGACCATGACCGCACCCTTGAGCACGCCCACGATCAGCAGGTCGCGGCCCGCGTAGTCGGCGTCGATCCGCGCCCCCAGCTCGGCCAGGCGCGTCTTGATCTCTTCCTCGGTGACCAGGACCTTCTCAAGGTCCTCGCCCATGTCCTTAGCGTCCACGCTCACGTCCTCGCTGCTGGGTTCCCCGTTTGCGGCAACCAGGATAAACGTGCCGAACGAGGCCACGGTGCCCGGAGGGCCGCCCCGGGCCCGGGGTTCGGGGTCCGGGTCAGCTCCCGAAGACGATCCGACCAGCGCTCCGACGCCCCCGAACCCCGCCGGGGAGGTCGATGTGGGCCTGTCCCCGCCACTCGGTGACAAGGCGATCCAGCTCACGTACGTGACGTGCGTTCAGTGCGCTGGCCGGGCACCCCGATTCGAGGGCGGCGCGGCGCAGCACGCGGGTGCGCAGCGAGGGTTCGGCGCCCTCCAGGGGTTTCACCGCCAGCCCCGCGCCCTCCCGGGCCCGTTCGTGCAGGGCCTCCGCGAGCGCGTCGAGGGTGTCGGCGTCCGAACGCAGCAGGGCGGCGGTCCTGGCCAGCGCGGACGCGATCCCCGGCCCCAGGGCCGCCTCCAGGGCGGGCAGGGCCTCGTGCCGCACCCGTGAGCGGGCGAAGCGCGGGTCGTGGTTGTGCGGGTCCTCCCACGGGCTCAGTCCCGTCAGGGAGCAGGCCTCGCGGACGGTGGCGCGGTCCAGGTCCAGCAGGGGGCGCAGGTAGGCGCCGGTGCGCCGGGCCATCCCGGCCAGGGACCGGGCCCCCGAACCCCGGGCCAGCCCGAGCAGGACCGTCTCCGCCTGGTCGTCCAGGGTGTGGCCGAGCAGGACCACCGCCGGACGCAGCTGGTCGACCACCCCGTCCAGAGCGTCGTAGCGGGCCCGCCGGGCCGCCGCCTCGGGACCCCCCGAGCCTCCGACCCGTACGCTGACCGCCCGCACGGGGTCCAGCCCCAGCCCGGCCATGACCTCGGCCACGGCCCCGGCCCGTTCGTCCGAACCCTCCTGGAGCCCGTGGTCGACGGTGACGCCGCCCGCGCGCACCCCCATCCGGGGGGCCTCGAAGGCGAGTGCGCCGGCCAGGGCCAGGGAGTCGGCGCCACCGCTGCACGCCACCAGGGCGGTCGTCCCCTCGGGCAGCTCGGACAGCGCCCGCCGGACCGCCGATCGGACGGCGGCCACGGCGGGGGGCGGCCCGCTCACTCGGTGATGGCGGCGGGGCGCACGACCCGTTCGATCCACTGCGACGGGGCGCGGATCTCCTCCAGGGTGGGCAGCGTCTCGGGCGAGGTCCACACCCGGTTGAAGTCGGCCATCCCGACCTGAGCGACGACCTGCCGGACGAAGGCGGCCCCCTCCTCGTACTGCTTCATCTTGAGGTCCATGCCCAGCAGCTGGCGCATGATCCGGTCGAGGGGGTTGGGTGACTCGCGCCGCTTCTGGAAGCGGGAGCGGATGGTCTCCACCGAGGGGACGACGTCCGGCCCCACGGCGTCCATCACGTAGTCGCCGTGGCCCTCGGCCAGGCTCATGACGGCGGTGACGCGGTCCATCAGAGCGCTCTGCTCCGGGGTCTGGAACGCGGTGAGGAGGTTGCCCTCGCCGCCCCGCACGGCGTCCGCCACGGCCTCGCCCGCCTGCCGCAGCCGGTCGATGAGGTCGGAGGCGTCCATCTCCGTGGACAGCAGGAGTTCCCGCATGAGGTCCTGGACGTGCCCGCGCAGCCACGGTGTGGCCGTGAACTGCATCCGGTGGGTCTCCTCGTGCAGGCAGACCCACAGGCGGAAGTCGCGCGGGTCGACGCCCAGCTCCCGCTCGGTGTTGACGATGTTGGGCGCCACCAGGGTCAGGCGCCCGGTCGGCGAGTGGCCGTCGGGGTCCGGTGGCAGGAAGAGTTCGTACTGGCCGAGGACCCGCCCGGCCAGGTAGGACAGGACCGCACCCAGCTGCACCCCGGTGATCCGCGAACCGACCGCGCTGGTCAGGTTCCCGGCCGGGCTGTTGTTCAGCCGGTCGGCGCCCATCTGTTCGAGTACGGGTTCGAGTACGACCCGAAACCCGTCGACGTTGGCTCGAATCCATCCCGGACGGTCGACGATGACCGCGGGCCCTGAGGGTTCGAGGGGGTTCATTCCGGTGAAGTCACGCACGTGCCCGGCCGCCACGGTGGACAGCTCGCGCAACTGCACCACGGCCTGCCGTGCGTCGGACAGGTCTACCTGCGGCCCAGGGCGCACGAGGCGGACACCGGTGTTGACGGCTACGTCCCAGTCGATCACAGTCACACCGCCAGCCTACCCACGCGACGCGGGGGAGCACGGGGATCAGGGAGCTATTTCAGGGCAGACCCCGGGTTACCCCTGAGCCCGCCCGAATCACTCTCCCCGGTCCCCGGTCCTCTAGCCGCACCCGCACTGGCTGAGCGCCGCGGCCAACGTGTCCATCTGGGGGCCGGTCGCGCCGGGGCTGTTGGCCATCAGGGCGAACACGAAGACGTTGCCCTCCTGGTCGTGGATGGTCCCGGCCAGGGTGCTGACGCCGTCCAGGGTGCCGGTCTTGCCGCGGACGAGGCCCGCCGCCGCGTGGGAGCTGCTGTGCTCCGAGTAGCGCCCGGCGAGGGTCCCGGTGGAGTGGGCCGTGGGCAGTCCGGTGATGGTGGCGTTGAGGCGCGGGTCGTCGGCGGCGGTCTTGACCAGCTGAACCAGGGCGCGCGGCGTGATGCGGTTCTTGGTGCTCAGGCCGCTGTTGTCGGAGAGCCGGACCCCCTCGATGCCCAGGCCGTCCATGACCCGGTGGGTGGCGGCGGCGGCCCCGGCGTGGTCGGGCTCCTCACCCATCTCCAGGGCGGTGATCCGGCCCAGGGACTCGGCCATGTTGTTGTCGCTCGCGAGCATCATGAACTCGACCAGGGCGCTCATCGGCACGGAGTCCACGGAGGCGACGGGGTCACCGGAGACACCGGCCTCGGCGGGCGGGCCCTCGACGGTCAGCCCGGCCTTCTCCAGCTGGTCCGCGAAGGCCTCGGCGGCGGCCAGCGGGGGGTTCGGGGAGCGGGTGGACATGTCGGGGTCCACCCGGCCGCCGTCGATCATCAGGGCGTGGATGGTGGCCGTGCTGCCCTCGGTGACGTAGTTGGGCTTCCACCCGGGTGCGGTGTCCGGGCCGGTGAACAACGAGTCGTCGTAGCCGACGGCCACGGTGTCCAGGCCCAGGTCGTCGAGGGCGGCGGCGGTCTCCTCCGCCAGATCCTCCAGTGTGGCTACCTGCGGGTAGTCTGCGGAGTCGGCGGTCGTGGTCAGTGTCACGTCGCCCCCGCCACGCAGCACCACGCGGTTCTCCTCGGCGTCGAGGTAGGCCTCGGTCCGCAGCACGTGGTCGGGGCCGACGGTGTCCAGGACGGCGACGGCCGTGGCGATCTTCGTCGTCGACGCCGGGGTCACGGGGGTGTCCGCGTCGCGTTCGAAGAGCGTCTCTCCGGTCACACCGTCCACGACGTAACCGGAGAGGCCCTCATCGAGCCCGGACGATGACATGGGATCATCAAGAATGTCCGCGATCCGAGCCGGGTCCGCCGGGGTCGGGGTCGTGGGTGCAACCGCCGCCACGCCGTCGGCGCGCGTGACGGGGTTGGGCACCGCCGACAGCGGTCGTGCCTCGATCACGTCCAGGGCGACGAACCCGGTGATCAGCACGAATATGTTGAGCAGGGCCAGCGCGAGGAACGCCTCGCCTCGTACCCGTCGCACCCGGGGACCTGCCTTCCGTCGGTGTCGCGGCCTGACGTTGTAGTTATACGGCGACATTAGTCGCATTGGGAGCCGAGATCAGCATGGAATTCGACGTTACGATCGAGATCCCCAAGGGGGAGCGCAACAAGTACGAGGTGGACCACGAGACCGGTCGTATCCGTCTCGACCGCATGCTGTTCACCTCCACCACCTACCCCGCCGACTACGGCTTCGTGGAGGGGACTCTCGGCGAGGACGGCGACCCCCTGGACGCCCTTGTCCTGCTCAAGGCCCCGACGTTCCCGGGCTGCCTGATCCGGGCGCGCGCCATCGGCATGTTCCGGATGCGCGACGAGGCCGGCGGTGACGACAAGCTGCTGTGCGTCCCGGCGACGGACCCGCGCCAGGAGCACCTGCGTGACATTCACCACGTGAACGAGTTCGAGCGCCTCGAGATCGAGCACTTCTTCACCGTGTACAAGGACCTGGAGCCCGGCAAGTCCGTCGAGGGCGCCAGCTGGGTCGGCCGCCACGAGGCCGAGCAGGAGATCATCGCGTCGGTGAAGCGCGCGGAGGAGGCCGGTGTGCACGGCGACTCCTCGCACATCACCAACGAGGCCCAGTAACCGGAGTTCCGGTGTCTGTCAGGCCCGGCCGGGGTTTCCCGCCGGGCCTTCGTCGTGCCCGGGGTCAGGTGGCCTTGGCGATCTGCGGCGCGTCCGTGCCCAGTTCACGGCCGGGGTCACGGGTCAGCGCGTACCCGGCCAGGATGAGGACCAGCAGCGCGCACAGCACGGCGATGACGAAGGACAGCCGGGGCAGCGGCCCGTCCGCGAGGGGACCGGCGCCCGGGGGCAGCGGGAAGCCGTCGCGGCCGAAGCGGTCGGCCCGGGCCGCGACGTGGGTGCGGTATCCGGCCAGTTCCGGTCTGCCGATGCCGTTGAGGACCCGCGCCGGGACGAGGTCCGTCCGCGCGGGCAGGGCCAGGGGGTGCGCGTCCCAGGCCCGGCACGCGCGGTGGCTCTCCAGGTAGCGGGAGCACTCCGCCTCCGTGAGGGCGTGCAGCCACTCGCCCAGACGCTCGGCGTCCGGCAGGTGTTCGATGTGCGCGCGGGCGGCGATGAGGGTGTCCCGGAGGACGACGTGCGCGGCGTCCCGGTCACGCAGGACCAGGATGCAGCGCCGGTACAGCTCGTCCCCGTAGGCGTCGAGGAGCCTCGCGTAGGCGTCCGCGGTGTCGGCCCGGTCGAAGCGCAGGGCGTGCAGGAGGTCCCGGTCCGTCATAGACCTAGAATCTACGCCGCGCGCGGCGCGCCGCCCCACGGCTCGCCGGGGCGGCCTCCGCCCTCTCTCGGCTCCGGACCGGCTCCGACCTGCCCGGGAGGGTTTCCGGCGGGGGCGAGTGTGACCTCAGTCCGAAGCGTCTCGCGGGTCGTCGCGGTCCTCGCGGGGGTCGTCCCCCGAGTCGACGAACAGGAAGCCCGCGTAGCGGGAGCGGGCCCACAGCAGCACGTGGGTGAGCGCGGTCAGGAAGGCGACCAGCAGTGCCGCCCCGGGGCCCAGGAAACCGAGCGCCATCACACCGGCGGCGACCACCACGAGGGCACGCACCAGGACACGCGCCCACAGTCCCTGAGCCTCGGGGGTCAAGGCTGCCCTCTGGGGACGGACGGCTGCACGGCCACTCCTGTCACTACGGCTGTACTGGGGGATGGACTCCGGTTCGACGGACGCGCCGTGTTCTCGGGTTCCACATGTCACCACCACGGGACGCCGCCCGCAACACGTTCCGGGCAGACCGGTAAGTGGTCCGACACGCACGATTCCCGGCGTTCGCTTGACGCGCCACCGACTTTGCTGGTCTCCTTACCTTCATGTATCCGCGCACCCGCACCGACGCCACGGCTCGCACGACCCCCTGGGTCTCCTGCCACCTGGCCCGTGCGGCGTGTCCGTGTTGTCGTCGCTGAGTCGTCGCCGAGGGGTCTGAGTCGACCGACCCCGCCCGACCAGTCCGTGAGCGGCCTCCGCCTTCCGGTGTGACCGGTCCGCGAACGAACTCCACCAGGGTGATTGTCCTCTCCGAACGTGCGTTCGGTGCGGGCGCCCCTGCCGCCCCGCGTCTTCCGGGGCCCATTGACGACATCCTCGCGGCCCCGGTCACCGGACCCGGCCGCGTACACGTGAAGGATCCTCCCACGATGCCCCAGCAGGTCCTGGCCACGACCGAGCACACTCCCCGCCCGCGCGCCGCGTCGGTCTCCCTCGACGGGATCGGTGACGTGGTCGACGCCGGACGGACCTCCGGCTACGCCCACCTGGCGGAACGCCGTCTGCCCACCGTGGGCCAGCTGGTCACCGCGGCCCGCGGCGCCGCCGCCTCGCTGCGTCGGCCGACCCTGTGGCCGACCCGCAGGGGGCACTGGCAGCCCGCCCCGCGCAGTGCCCGCCGCCATGCGGGGGGCCGTCTGCGGGTGACCACGGTGGCCCTCGAACCGAACAGCTTCGTGCCCGGCCCGGCCCGGCGCTCCGACCGCCCGCACGGCATGGAGGTCCTGCACCTGGTCAGCGGGCGGGCCCACCTGATCACCTCCGGCGCCGACGGCCAGATGCGTTCGGCCGCGGAGCTGGCCCCCGGCCGGACCCGCGTGGTGGGCGGTGTCGGCGGCTCCGGCCAGGGCCACCACCACCTGGTGAACACCGGCGACGAGGTCGCCGTCCTGGTCCGTGTGAGCGTCTGAGCACCCCCTCCCCAACCGAACGGGGCGGGGCGTCCGCGTCCGGCGCGGAGCCGACGGAACGCCCCGGAACGGTCCGGACGACACCGGTACGGGGCACTGACTCGGGGGCTCACTCATCGCGGCCCCGGCCCCGGTCCGGGGCCGCGGCGCGCAGGGCACCGTCCACGGCCTCGACGGCGCGCAGGACCTCGGCGGTCCGCCGCCCCTCCGCGAGGTAGGCGTTCATCACCTGGTCCAGCGCGTGCGGAGGGAGCTGGCCGCGTAGGTCCACGCGGGCCGTGCGGTACCCCTCCCGGGCCGCGTCCAGCGTCGCGGAGACGTACTGGCGGGCCAGGCGGGAGAGGGCCACGGGATGACGTCGCAGGACCCCGTGCAGCCGGTAGTCGGCGGGCACGTGGTCGAACAGCCACTCCAGGGCCGTCTGCTCGAAGGAGTCCGACCCGGGTGGGTGCACACTCGCGGGCCAGTCCGATGTCAGGGACTGATCGGGCATACCACACAGCATACCCGTTGTTCGAAAGTATGTTCGATGTCCACGGCTCCGAGATCGCGGAGCCCTCCGATCAGTCGGGGGTGTCGGCCTCTTCCTTCTCGGCCGTGCGCTTCTCCAGTTCCACCCGGATGGCCTGTTCCGCCGCGTCCACGGCGGCCCTGGCTGTGATCGCGTTGGTGTGCGCCCGGTCCAGTTCCTCCAGCAGGATGCAGTCGAACGCGACCCGCGCGTCGTGGATGGTGGCTTCCAGCTGACGTGATGCCTCTTCCAGACTCATGCTCCTTCCCTTCCCCAGAATTGGACGTCCGCACACACTCGCCCCATGGGCCCCGTCACTCCTCCGCCCGGGAACGTCACCCGCCGCGCCTACGATGAACCCGGTGTCGTCGCTGTTCACGGCGGGGACGCCGAGGCAGGCACCGGGAGACCGCCCGGTCGGAGAGGAATCCATGCGCAACCGCTACCCCGGCACCTGTTCCACCTGCGCGGCCCGGGTGGGGACCGGAGAGGGGCACGTCGTCAAGGAGGACGCGCGCTGGCGCACCTACTGCGCCGGGCACGAGCCGCGCCCGGTCCCGCCCCCGCGCGGCGACCACCCCGGCTGGCACACCTCCGACCTGCTCGGGTTCGACACCGAGACCTCCTCCCCCGACCCGGCCACCGCCTTCCTGGTGTCGGCCGCGCTGACCGACGGGAGGGGCGGCGCACGCACCTGGCTGGTCGATCCCGGCGAGAAGGAGATCCCCGCCGGGGCGGTGGCCGTCCACGGCGTCACCACCGAACGGGCGCGCGCCGAGGGCCGACCGGCGGCGGAGTGCCTGGAGGAGATCACCGGGGCACTGGCCGAACACCTGGGTCGGGGGCACGGGCTGGTCGTCTTCAACGCGCCCTTCGACCTCACCCTGCTCGACGCGGAGCGCCGCCGGCACGGCCTGAGTCCGCTCGCCGCGGCCCTCGGGCGCCCGCCGGGGCCGATCGTGGACCCGCTGGTGATCGACCGCGCCGTGGAGCCCTACCGGCGCGGCAGGCGCACCCTCGGCATCCTGTGCGAGTACTACGGGGTGCCGGTGACCGACGCGCACACCGCCGAGGGAGACGCCCGGGCCGCGCTGGCCCTGGCCGTGGAGATCGGGGCCCGCCGCCCCGAGACCGCCGCCCTGCTCCTGCCCGAACTGCACCGGCGCCAGGTCGAGTGGGCCCTGGAGTACGCCCGCGGGCGGCAGGAGTGGCTGGACCGGGAGAAACCCGACCACGGGACCGTGGTCGACGGCACCTGGCCCTGAGGGGGCGGGGCCGCTTCGGAGGCGGGGCGCCGGGGTAGGTGGTCACCGAAAACGCCGACCACCTGGGGGTCAACATGGTCTACCTCGTCCTCGTCCTGCTCGCCGTCTGGCTGCTCCTCGCCATCATCGGTGTCGTGATCAAGGGGCTGTTCTGGCTCGCCGTGATCGGCGGCCTGCTCTTCGTCGCGACCGCCGTGTGGGGCTGGTTCCAGAACCGCCAGAGGATCTGAGCCGGTCAGGGCTCCAGCGCGGGTCGTTCCTCGCCGCCCAGGCGCCGCACGACCCCGCGCGCACCCGCCTCGTCACCGCCGAGGCGGGTGCGCACCACGCGGACCGCGTCGTCGGTGCGGCCCAGCGCGATCAGGTTGCGCACCCGCGCGCGGAGTTCGGCGGGCAGGTCGCCCGGGTCTCCCTGGACCGGGACGTACCCGCCCACGTGCTGCGGGTCGGGCTCGACGCTCGGGGGCGGTTCCGGTTCCGCGGTCTCCAGGCGCGCGTCCATGTGGGCGAGGACGCGGCGCAGGGCGTAGGAGCCGCCGCCGACGACGACCACGGCGCCCATCAGGGCGAACAGCATGAACATCAGACTCATAACGCCCACCTACCCATACTTCGGACACAGCAGGCACAACACCCCTTCACGCGGAGTAATCATTCCGCCAAGCCGCGGTCCCCGTCCGGAAGGTCCTCGGGCAGCAGGGTCTGGAGTTCGGACACGTCGGGGTTGCCCCCCGCCAGCGCCGCCGCCTCGATCCGCCCCGCCTGTCTGGTCAGGCTGGCCTCGAACAGCGCGCGCACCCCGTGCCCGTTGCCCTCGGCGCCCCCCACCACCTCCGTGAGCGCCCGCCGGGTCGCCTCCGGCACCAGGAGGTCGGCCCGCTCGGCCATCCCCACGAAGACGGCGGCCAGCTCCTCCCGGTCGTAGGAGGGGAACTCCACCGTCCGGGAGAACCGTGCGGCCAGTCCGGGGTGGTCCGCGAGGAACCCGGTCGTCTCCCGCGCCCGGCCGGACACGACCACCACGACCTCGTCCCGGTGCTCCTCCATGAGCCGCAGCAGGGTGTCGACCACGTCCTGACCGACCCCGCGCCCACCGGAGAAGTCCCTGTTCAGCACGTCCGCGTCGGACAGGAACAGCAGGCCGCCGCGCGCCCGCTCGAACAGCGCACGCGTCCGCCGCGCCACCCTTCCGGGACCCCGCTGTCCCGGCGGGCCCACCAGGCTCCCCGGCGAGGCCTCCACCACGTGCCCGCGCGACAGGACCCCCAGAGCTGCCAGCAGCTCCCCGTAGAGCCGCGCCACCGTGCTCTTCCCGGTTCCCGGATCCCCCAGGAACACCAGGTGCCGCACGGACGGGGACCGATCCCCCTCCGAACGCGCCCGGCGCAGGAGCTCCGTGAGCCCCCTCACCTGGCGTTTGGCCTCCCCGAGCCCCACCATGCCGTCCAGACCGGCCAGCAGGGCGTTCACCCGGACGCCGTCGACCGGCCCGTCCACTGTCGTGAGGCCCTCGGCCACCACGCTCTCCAGGTCGTCGGTCCGGATCTGGGTGAGGTCCGCGACGGTCTGGTAGCCGCCCGCCGTGACGCGTGCGGCCTGGACCCGGAGCGCCTCCTCGAACACGGCCCGCGCCTCCCGCCCGTGGCCGAAGGAACCCTCCGCGAGCCGTCCCCGGAAGTGCTGGAGCAGGAGGTCGCGCGCCCCCTTCCCCAGGGTGTAGCCGCGCGCCTGCGCCATGCCCTCGAAGATCCCGCCCAGCTGCTCCGGTGAGTAGCCCTCGAACTCCACCGTGCGCGCCACCCGCGAGCGCAGCGCCGGGTTCGTGTCGAGGAGGGCGCGCATCGCGCCGGTGGGGCCGGAGAGGACCACCACCACCTCGTCCCGGAGCTCCTTCATGAGTTCGGACAGGGTGTCGACCGCCTCCTGCTCCCGGCCCAGAGCGTGCGCCCCGGCCACGAACAGCACACCGCCCCGGGCCCGCTCCACCAGGTCCGCCGCCCCCTGGGCGCCGTCGCCCACCAGGTCCTCCCGTCCGGCCGTCACGAACTGCCCCTGGCTGAGCAGCCCGAGCGAGCGCAGGATCTCCCCGTACAACCGGGCCACGGTCGCCTTGCCCGCCCCGGAAGGCCCCGAGAGCACCAGGTGGCGGCTCACGTTGAGCGGCGGGAACCCCGCCTCCACCCGTTTGGCGCTGACCATCTGGATGTTGACGAGGGCGCGGACCTCCTTCTTGACCCGCTCCAACCCCACCAGCCCCTCCAGTTCGGCGAGCAGGATCTCCAACGGGCGGGCCCGGTCCCGCACGGTCGCGTCACCGGACTCCTGGGCGGCCGCCCCGCCCTCGTCGGGCCGGGTCGCCCCCGTGCCCGCCACCCGGGCCGCGGCCCGGTCACCGTTGCCGCCCTGGTCGAGGTCGCCGCCCCTGTTGTCGCTGAAGGTGCTCTCCTCCAGGTACACCGAGGCGCTGTCGGCGGCCCACAGGCCCTCCTCGTCGTTGCCGGTCACGGTGCACCGCACCAACCGCACCCGGCCGCCCTCCTCCACCATGACCCCGTCCCCGCGCCCGTCGCGGATCGAGGTGTCCTCCAGGGCGGCCACACCGCCCTCACCCACCCTGATCCCGCGTTCCCCGCTGCCGGACAGGGTCGAGGAGCGCACCGTGACGTGCCCGCCCTGGACGTAGACGGCGTCCTCACCGCAGTCGGACAGGTCGGCCTGGTGGAGCTGGACCTCGGTGCCGTCGAGGATGTTGAGCCCGTCCTCGCGGGCGTCGCGCAGCACCATGCCGCGCACCTTGAGCGTGGCATCCTCGCGGCTGTGGATACCCGAGCCCACGTCGTGCCCGACGATGTCCTCGAAGTCCCCCCGACCGCCCACCACGATCGCCATCGGGCCGTGCCAGCGGCTCACCCTGAGGTCGCTCACCTCGAACCGGGAACGCACCGAGGCGATGGCGCCGCGCTCCTCCACGCCGCTCTCGGCCACGGACATCCCCGCGACGGTGACCCGGGCCCCGTCCGCGATGAGCAGCGCGGCCTTGCCGATCCGCGTGCACCGCAGGTCGGTGACGTCGGCCTGGCCACCGTCCACCAGCACCGCGTCCGTGGCGGTACCGGTCACCGTCAGTCCCCGGACGGTGAGTCTGCCGCCCTCGATCGCGACCCCGGTCCGGGTGGCGTCGGTGATCTCGCAGTCGTTCAGCGTTCCCTCGGAGTCGCCGTGGACGAAGAACGCGTCGGTGTCCTCCTTGCGGGCGCCCTCCACCACCATGCGGGTGAAGGTGGCCTTGGAACGCTCGTAGACCCGCACGGGCCAGTCGTAGGAGCCGGTGACCCGCAGGTCCGTGAACTCCGCCCGCGCCCGGTCCCGCACGTACACCCCGCCGCCGTCGACCAGCGCGCAGTCGGTGAACTCCGGGGACGCGTTGGCCACGTACAGCGTGTGCCAGTCCTCGTGGGCGCCGGTGAAGACCGTCCCGCTGATCTTCGGGCTGCACCGGCCCTGGACCGCGATCACCGCCCCGGCGAAGTAGCACTCGCTCACGCTGCCCTCGCTGCCGTCCCACAGCAGCCCGCTCTCCTCGAACCGGCAGCCGACGATCTCCGCGCGGGCGCCCACCACGTTGACCCGCCGGGGCGCGGTGAAGACGCAGTCCACCGCACGGAGACGGGCGTCCTTCTGGACGTACAGCGGCGGGTACTCCTCCGAGGCGCTCCGCACGGAGATCCCGTGCAGCTCCAGGCTGCCGCCCTCGTGCACGTTGAACACGTTGGTCTCACCGGTCGCGGCCACCGTCACCGTCCCGGCGCCCTCGTCGGGCGTCACGACCACCCGCCCCCGCACGCCTATGACGAGGGGTTCCACGTACTCACCCGGTGCGACGCGCAGGTGCAGGTCCTCCCCGGCGTAACGGTGGTCCCGGACCGCCTTCCCGAGCGAGGAAGTGGCGGCGGGATCTGTCTTCGAGACGCGGACCGTGATCATCCATCGACTCCCATGGGGGTTTCGGCCCCGGCGCCGCGCCGGAGGGTCTGCGATAGGTACCGTATCCACCTGGGACGCCGGGAACCCGGGACGACGCACACACCTGTGGCCAGGGTCGGTCAGAAACCCCCGGACCGCAGGTCAGCGGAGGCCTCCCCGACCGAATCCATCCGGGATCACCCCTTGGGTCCGGAGACGTGCTCCCGGTCCCCTCCGCCGTTGTCCTGGAAGGTGACGTCCCGCGTCTCGACCACGGCGTCCGGATGGGCGCGCACTCCCGCTCCCGCGTTCCCCGTGATCCGGCACCGCACCGCCGCCACCCGGCTCGTGGCGTCGGCGGCGCCCAACCCGGCGTGGCGGCCGTCCCTGATCACCACGTCCTCCAGCGTGACCGTGCCGCCGTCGTCGGCCAGCGCTCCGGCCCCCTTCGCCCCGCTCACCTCGCCCGAGGTCAGGGAGAGCGACGCCTCGTGCGCGGCCAGGGCCACGCCGGAGACGTCGGAGACACGGGCGTCGACGACCTCCACGGTCGAGCCCGTCCGCGACCGGACCGCGGCGCCGTGGTCCCCGGCGGCCTCCAGGCCGCGCACCGTGACCGTGCTGCCCTCCTCGGCCAGGACCGTGCCCCTCGTGCGTTCGGAGGACAGCGAGGCCAGGACCGCCTCGGAGCCGGTCACGGTGGCCACCGGCCCGGCCAGGTCGGTACCCCTGAGCCCGTCGGCCTCTAGGCGGCTCCCCCGCACGTGCACCCCGCGCCCGTACAGGCTGGACTCGGAGGAGGGGAGGTAGGAGTCCGGGTGGGCGTCCGCGAACTCGACGTCGGACAGCTCGACCCGGCTCTCGAAGGCCAGGATCGCGGCCTGCCCCATCCCCTCGAAGCGCAGTCCCCGCCCCGTGAGGTGGCCGCCCTGGACGAGGACGTTGGTGCTCCGGACGTTCTCGAAGCCCAGGCGGTCGGCGGTGACCGTTCCCTTCACCGCCATGCCGGTGGAGGCCGAGTCGGAGATCCGGCCGGAGGAGAGGTGCGCCACGGACCCCGTGCCGACGGCGATCCCGTAGCGGTCCTCACCCCAGTCGCTCACCCGGAAGTCGGTGAGGACGGCTCGGGTGCCCTCGCCCGTGACCATGACCCCGGAACTGCCGCCCCCGCTGATCGAGAGACCGGTGACGCGGACGTCGGACCCCCGCGTGATCCCCAGGGTGAAGTCCGCGTCCACCTCGGCGTTGACCATGGTGCAGTCGGTGACCGTGACCGTGGACCCGACGATGCCGAAGGCACCGATCACGAGGTTGGAGAACGCGACCGAGCTGACGGCCGGGCCGTCGGCGTCCTTGAAGGCGAGGTACGCGTTCCGGAAGTGGGTGTCCCTCAGGACACCGCCCGCCCCGCCCAACCAGTGGAGCCCTCCGCCCTCGAACCGGCAGTTGACGATCTCCGTGCCGTCCCCGTGGATCCTCAACTGGGAGCCCGACGAGAACACGGTGTCGATCGCCCTGAACCGGGTCCCCGGCCCTGTGCGGACCCCGGGATGCCCCGACGCGCCGCGGACGTGGACGCCGTAGAGCTCCAGTGCCGCCCGCTCGCCGGTCACGGCGAACACGCTGTCGCCCCCCTCGGCGACGATCTCCACGCTGCCGGGACCGGCGACGGGGACGACCGTGACCCTGGTGGTGATCTCCAGGCAGCGGGGCTCCGTGTAGACGCCCGGCTCCGCGTGCAGGTAGAGGTCCGTGTGCGCATGGCGCGGGTCGTGCAGCACCGCCCCGAACGAGGCGAAGGCGTGCGGGTCGGACGGTGAGATCCGGGCGGTGTACATCCGAGGGCTCCCGGTGTGGGGGGGTGGGTGGCTGACACGTACCGTAACGCCCCGCACCGTCAGATCCCACCAACGAGAAACGCCACCCCGTTCGGGGTGGCGTTCTGGCCGGAGCCGCCTATCGGAATCGAACCGATGACCTATTCATTACGAGTGAATCGCTCTGCCGACTGAGCTAAGGCGGCACACCGCCACGACTGTGCGCGTGGCGAAGCAGAAACCAGTCTAGCGCCTCCGGCGAGTGGCGCGAACCGGTCCCCGCTATCCGGCGTCGTCCGCCAGATGGCTGGCGCAGGCCATCCCGTCCTCGGGCACGGCCAGGTCCAGCAGGTACTCGTCGACGACCGTGTCCACGCAGGTGTCGCCCATCCGGTAGCCGGTGTGGCCGTCGCCGTCACGGGTCACCAGGAAGCCCGAGTCCAGCTGGCCCGCGAGCGCCTCGGCCCAGGCGTAGGGGGTGGCGGAGTCACGCGTGGTGCCCACCACCATGATCGGGTCGGCGCCGACGGCGTTGAGCTCCCCGAGCGGCGCCACCGCCTCCTCTGGCCAGAACGCGCAGGTCAGAGCGCCCCAGGCGAGCATCGGCCCGAACATCGGAGACTCCTCGGCCGCTTCGGCCGCCGCCTCGGCGTAGGCCTCCACCTCGCGGGGCGCGACCGAGTCCGAGCAGTTGACCGCAGTGAGCGCGGCCGTGGAGTTCTCGTACTCGGCCAGGTCCCCGCGCCCGTACAGGTCGTCCCCGAGCAGCAGCAGGCCGGTGCCGTCGCCGTCCTCCATCGCGTCGGTGAGCGCCTCGCGCACGCGCGGCCACCAGTTCTCCGTGTACAGGGCGGCGAGCACGCCCAGTTCGGCGCGGGCCCGGTTGACCTCCCGGCCGTCGCCGGTGCTGTTGGACAGGGGTTCCTCGGCCGCCTCGGCCAGGAAGGAGTCCAGCGTGGCGATGCCCTCGTCCACGGTGCTGCCCCGGGCACCGAGCGGGCAGTCGGGCAGGGTGAAGCAGTCCTCGACGAAGGAGCGCAGCGCCGTCTCGAAACCGGTGGCCTGCTCCACGCTCACGCTGAGCTGGTCCTGGCTCGGGTCGACGGCGCCGTCGAGCACCAGGGCCCGCACGCGCTCGGGGAACTGCTCGGCGTACTGCGCGCCGATGTGGGTGCCGTAGGAGGCGCCCAGGTAGGTGAGCCGCTCGTCCCCGAGCAGGCCGCGGAGCACGTCCATGTCGCGGGCCACGTCGGCGGTGCCGATGTTGCGCATCAGCTCCGGGTCGTTCTCCTCGCAGGCCTCGACGAACGCCCGGCTGTTGGCCTCGATCTCGGCCAGCCCCTCGGGGCCGAGGTCCGCGAGGTCGTCCGCCCCCTCGCCGTCCCCGTAGTCCGTGCCCAGGAAGACGTCGATCTCCTCGGCGTCCAGGCAGGTCAACGGGGTGCTGCGGCCCACACCGCGCGGGTCGAAGCCGACCACGTCGAAGCTCGCGCGCACCGACTCGCTGACGGTGTAGGGGGCGTGGTCCACGAAGTCGTGCCCGGAGCCGCCGGGGCCGCCGGGGTTGACCAGCAGCGACCCGGTGACGTCGTCACCGGTGGCGGGCAGGCGCTTGACGGCGATCTCGATCCGTTCGCCGTCGGGCTCGTCGTAGTCCAGCGGCACCTCGAAGACGGCGCACTCGCTGTCGGGCAGGCCGCTCTCGCACTCGCCCCAGGCCAGTTCCTGATCGGTGACCTCCACCCGGGTGGCGTCGCCGTCACCGGACGCGTCACCGTCGCCGTCGCCGTCGCTCGTACAACCGGAGACCAGCACCGTCCCGGCGAGCAGCGCCGCCAACGGACCCCGATACCTCGTGCCCACCCGTAACCGCCTTCACTCGAATCCCGCGCCCGCCCCTGGACGGCGCCGTCACCGTGCACGGTCGCGCCGACACGTGACCGAACCATTCTCCCGGTCGCCGCGGCGGCCCGGCCCCCGGCCCTATCCGGCCAGGAGCGCGGAGGTCATGGCCTCCATGGCGATCTGCGGATGCACGTTGGCCGCGATCCGCTCACGGCAGACCATGATCGCGTCGATCCTCCGCAGGGTGGACTCGGGGGTGCCGGAGCGGGCGATCCGTTCCAGGTCCCCCGAGCGCTCGGCCGTGGACCGCTCCACCGCCGCGCCCAACTGGAGGGTGAGCACGTCCCGGTAGAAGGCGGCCAGGTCGAGCAGGGCCCTGTCGTAGGAGTCCCGCTTGATCCGGGTGGCCCTGCGCTTCTGCCGCTCGTCCAGGTCCTTGAGGGCCCCCGCCGCGCCACGGACCGCCTTGGCCACGCCCTTGCCGGTGGAACCCTCGCCGAAGGCCGCCTTGAGCTCGTCCTTCTCCTTCTCGTTGAGGGACGTGGTGAGCGCCTTGGACTCCTCCTCCGCGATCTCGAACAGGCGCGCGGCGGCGGTGACACAGGCCCCGAGCCCGTCGAGCCCGGCGGGGATGGACAGGACCTCCGCCCGTCTGCGCCGCGCCTCCGGGTCGGTGGCCAGTTGCCGGGCCCGGTCGACCCGGCCCGCGGCCGCCCGGGCGGCCGATTCGGCGGCCGCCCGGTCCACCCCGTCGCGCTGGACGAGGGCGTCCACGATCTGGCGGGTGCCGGGGGTGGCCAGCGTCACCAGGCGGCACCGGGAGCGGATGGTGATGAGGAGGTCGTCCGGGGTGGGCGTGCACAGCAGCCACACCGTGCGCGGGGAGGGCTCCTCCACCGCCTTGAGGAGGGCGTTGGAGGCGGCCTCGGTGGCGCGGTCGGCGTCCTCGAAGAGCACGATCCGGAAGTTCCCGCCGGAGGGCTTGGACCCGGCGCGGAGTACGAGGTCGCGGGTGGCGGCCACACCGAAGCTCAACCCGCTGGGCCGCACGTACAGCACGTCCGGGTGGGTCCCGGTCAGCACCTGGTGGCAGGAGTCGCAGTGCCCGCACCCGCCGTCCCGGCACTGGAGGGCGGCGGCGAAGGCGCGGGCCGCCTCCTCCCGACCGGACCCCGGCGGGCCGGTGAACAGCCAGGCGTGGGTCATCCCGGCGCCGCGTCCCCCGGCGAGGAGGTCGGCCGCGCCCGCGACCGCCCGGCCCAGCTGTGCGCTCGCCGCCTCCTGGCCGACGAGGTCGTCGAAGACCGTCAAGCTTGCCCCCCGGAGCACATGGAATGTCTGGTTCCAGAATAGGAGTCCCCACCGACGCCGTGGCCGTTTTCCACAGGCCCTCCTCCGCGGTCGGGCCCCGGCGCCGCGCACCGGCGGGGCACCCCGATGAGTCCCCGCTCCTCGGAGAGTCTGTTCCGGTGAGAGGAAGAAGGTGGTCTCCGTGAACGAACGAACACCCCTGACCGAGGTCTGCCCGGAGTTCGGCAGCCCCGACGCGCCACCGGTTCCCTGGGAGCGGGCCCGCGCCGTCCTGGCCGGGGCGCCCCTGTACTGGGTGACGACCGTGCGCCCCGACGGCCGCCCCCACGCGACCCCCCTGCTGGGCGTGTGGGCGGACGGCGCCCCGTACTTCTGCACCGGACGGGAGGAACGGAAGGCCCTCAACCTGGCCGCGAACCCGCACTGCGCCATGAGCACGGGCGACAACGCGCTGGAGGGCGGCCCGGACGTGATCGTCGAGGGCACCGGCGCCCCGGTGGACGACCCGGCCGAGCTGGACCGGGTCGCCACCGCCTACGAGGTCAAGTACGGCCCCGCCGTCACCTCCGAGACCGGCACCTGGTTCGGGCTCCCCGACGCGGTGCGCGGGGCCGTGATCCTGACCGTCCGGGTCACCCCGGTGAAGGCCTTCGCCTTCGGCAAGGCGCCCGTGTTCAGCCAGACCCGCTACGCGTTCCCCTGAGCCCGGGGCGGCACCCGCTCCCGGGGGGGGCTGGCGTCGCCCACCGCCAGCCGCCCCGGACAGAGAAGGGGCCCCTCCCGTCGGGGAGGGGCCCGCACACGTCCGGGAGCCGGGTCCTACTCGGGACGGATCACCGGGATCATCCCGGTGACCGCCTCGGAGCTGGAGTCGACCGGGTCGGGCAGCAGCGGACGCATCCGGCGCTGGATCTCCCGGGTGATCTTCTCCTGCGGCTCACGGGCGTCGAGCACCAGGTAGCGGTCCGGGTCCTGCTCGGCCAGCTCACGGAAGCCCTTGCGAACCCGCGCGTGGAACTCCACCGACTCCGACTCGATGCGGTCGGCCGGTCCGCCCAGACGCGACAGCCCGTCCTCCGGGCGCACGTCGAGCAGCACCGTCAGGTCCGGGACCAGGTCCTGGGTGGCCCACGAACTGATCCGGCCGACGTCCCCGACCTCCAGGTCGCGCCCGGCGCCCTGGTAGGCGAGCAGGGAGTCCACGTAGCGGTCGCTGATCACCACGGCGCCCCGGCGCAGCGCGGGCAGGATCTCCTGCTCGACGTGGTCCGCCTTGTCCGCCGCGTAGAGCAGCACCTCGGCCCGGTTGGTGATGTGCGAGTTCTCGCGGTCGAGCAGGATGCCGCGCAGCCGCATGCCGAGCTTGGTGGCTCCCGGCTGGCGGGTGCCCACCACCTCGAAGCCCTGGTCGCGCAGCCACACCGTCAGCTCGCGCACCTGGGTGGACTTGCCCGCGCCCTCGCCGCCCTCCAGGACGATGAAGGCTCCCGTGATCCGGGCGTCCTCCTCCTCGTCGGCGGTGGGCGTGATCCCGCGCAGGGCCGCGAAGAGTTCGGGGACCAGGCCGGGCCCGGCCTCCGGGTCGTCCCGGTTGACCTGCTGGTACGCGACGACCGCGCCGATAACCGCGAGCAGGCCGCCCGCCATCAGGACCAGGCCGCTGCCGTGCAGGTCGTAGCTGAGCGGGCCGCCGAGCGGGATCACGTGGTCCCCGGCGAACCCGGCGACCAGCGGAGCCAGGACGGCGCCAGCGAGCAGGGCCAGCCTGCCCGTGCCGTGCAGGAGGGCGAACGCGGCGCCCCGCTGCTCCTCCTCGACCTCCACGCCGACCAGGGACGTCCCGGTCACCCACGCCAGCCCCGCGCCGGTCCCCAGGACCAGGGCCAGGACGGCGGAGAGCACCATGTCACCGATGGCGCCGGTGAAGAGCAGTGCCAGGGCGGCCAGGCCGACGGCCAGCCCGAGCAGGCGGCGTCGGCTGAACTGCTTGAGGACGCGCGGACCGGAGACGAGCCCCAGCCCGAGGCCCAGGAAGAGCGCGGCGACCAGGACACCGAACCCGGCGTTGCCCGCGCCGAGGTTCTCCACGTGCGCCCGGCCCACACCGACGACCAGACCACCGGCAGCGGCCGTGACGGCCAGTGCGACCACCACACCGCGCACGAGCGAACCGCCGCCGACCGCCGCGCGGCCGGAGACGACCGCGTGGAGGACGTTCGCGTCCCGGTTGGGGCTCAGCGACCCCTTGGACACCGCGTGCCTGGGCAGCGGCAGACCGGCGACGACGATCGCCGCGACGAAGAAGGTGAGGGCGTTCAGGTAGAGGGCGACGTCCGCCTCGGGGTTGGCCATGGACGGCACGAGCGCGCCCAGCAGATTGCTGATCGACGCCAGGACCGCGAACAGCAGGGCCGCGACCGGGGCGGCTCCGTAGGTCGCCAGCAGGGTCAGCTTGTTGGCCTGGCCGAGCATCCGCTTGGGGACGAGCGTCGGAATGGTGGCGTCCCGGGCCGGGGTCCACAGGAGCGCGACGATCTCCGCGAGGAGGCTCGCGATCAGCAGCCACTGCAGCGTGAAACCGGAGGACAACAGGCCGACCACGGGGATCGACACGTACAGGAGGCCGCGCAGGACGTCGCCGCCGACCATCGTCCACCGCCGGTCCAGGCGGTCCGCGACGGCCCCGGCCAGGGGGCTGAGCAGGAGTGCCGGGGCGAGCTTGATGGCGACGACGCCGCTGACGGCGAGGTACTGGGCCAGGGGGGAGCCGTCGGCGGTGAAGATGGCCGCGAGGGACACCAACGCCAGCAGGCTCAGCCAGTCACCCAGGCTGGACAGGGAAAGCGAGATCCACAGCCTTCTGAAGGGTGTGATCGCGAGGACGTTCTGCGCCTCGGCCGGCGCTCCCAGGGGTGCAGATCTGCTCATAGCGCTCAAGATTATCTACGAGGGGGATAGGAACTGACAGGCGTGCTCGCCTGTCCAGGTGATTCGGGGGGAACGTTCAGGGTTCACACACGTTTTCGTGTCCCCATCCGTCACGCACAGCGTAGTACGGAAGATCATCCCCGAACAGGGATCCCGCGTCGCGTATCCGTCACGTCTCTCCGGCGGCCCCGCGACGGGCGGAGGCGCCGCCGGAAGGCCGCGCGCCCGGGCGCCCCCTGAGGGAGCACCCGGGCGTGCGCGGTCGGGTCCGGACGGGACTACTCGTCGGAGGCCTTCTTCGTGGTCGTCCTCGGCTCACCGGTCTTCTTGGCCGCGGGCTTCTTCGCCGCCGCCTTCTTGACCGTGGTGGTCGTGGTCTTCTTCGCGGCGGGCTTCTTCGCCGGTGCCTTCTTGGCGGCGGGCTTCTTGGCCGGTGCCTTCTTCTTGGCGGGGGCCTTGGCCCGGCGCTCGGCCAGCAGCTCGGCGGCGCGCTCGTCGGTGATCGACTCGACCTCGTCGCCCTTGCGCAGGGAGGCGTTGACCTCCCCGTCGGTGACGTAGGGGCCGAACCGGCCGTCCTTGACCACCATCTTGGCGCCCGAGGCCGGGTCCTCCCCGAGCTCGCGCAGGGGCGGGGCCGCCGCCCGGCGACCGCGCTGCTTGGGCTGGGCGAAGATCGCCTGCGCCTCCTCCAGGGTGACCGTGAACATCTGCTCCTCGGTCTCCAGGGAGCGGCTGTCGGTGCCCTTCTTGAGGTAGGGACCGAAGCGGCCGTTCTGGGCGGTGACGTCCTCGCCGTCGAGCTGACCCACCACGCGGGGCAGGGACAGCAGACGCAGCGCGTCCTCCAGGGTGACCGTGTCCAGGTCCATGTCCTTCAGCAGGGAGCTGGTGCGCGGCTTGACCTTGGCGGCCTTCTTCGCCTTGGGCTTGGTCTCGCCCTCGGGCTCCTCCGGCTCCGGGAAGACCTCGGTGACGTAGGGGCCGTAGCGCCCGGTCTTGGCCACGATCATGCGGCCGGTCTCCGGGTCGGGTCCGAGCTCGCGGTCCCCGCTGGGCTGGGCGAAGAGCTCCTCCGCCTTCTCCTCGGTCAGCTCGTCCGGGGCCAGGTCCTCCGGCACGTTGACCCGGACGCCCTCGCGGTCCAGGTAGGGGCCGTAGCGCCCCACCCGCAGCATGATGTCGGTCCCGGGCAGCGGGAGGGAGCTGACCTCCTTGGGGTCGATCTCGGAGAGGTGGTCGCCCACCAGCTCCTTGAGCCCCGTCTCCTGGTTGCCCTCGGCGTCCTCGCCGCCGAAGTAGAACCGGCGCAGCCACGGCAGGCTCTCGGCCTCGCCCCGGGCGATGTCGTCGAGGCTCTCCTCCAGGCGCGCGGTGAACTCGTAGTCCACCAGGTTGCCGAAGTGGCGCTCCAGCAGCTGGACGACGGCGAAGGCCAGGAAGGACGGCACGAGCGCCGTGCCCTTCTTGAACACGTAGCCGCGGTCCAGGATCGTGCCGATGATCGAGGCGTAGGTGGAGGGGCGGCCGATCTCCCGCTCCTCCAGCTCCTTGACCAGGGTCGCCTCGGTGTAGCGCGCGGGCGGCCGGGTGCTGTGCCCCTCGGCCTCCAGGTTCTGCGCCTTGACCGGGTCCTCCTCGGACATCGCGGGCAGGCGGCGCTCGCGGTCGTCCAGGTCGGCGGCCGGGTCGTCGGAGCCCTCCACGTAGGCCTTGAGGAAGCCGTGGAAGGTGATGACCTTGCCGCTGGCGGCGAACTCCGCGACCTCGCCGTCGGCGGAGGTCCCCTCGATCCGCACGGACACGGACTCACCCACCGCGTCCTTCATCTGGCAGGCGACGGTGCGCTTCCAGATGAGGTCGTACAGGCGCAGTTCGGGACCGGACAGCGGGGTCTCGTTGGGTGTGCGGAAGGTGTCGCCCGCGGGGCGGATGGCCTCGTGGGCCTCCTGCGCGTTCTTGACCTTCTTGGCGTACACACGCGGCTTGTCCGGCAGGTAGTCGCCGCCGTACAGGCGCCGCACCTGGTTGCGGGCGGCCTTGATCGCGCTGTCCGACAGCGTGGTGCTGTCGGTACGCATGTAGGTGATGTACCCGTTCTCGTACAGCCGCTGGGCGACCTGCATGGTCTGCTTCGCGGACAGGTTGAGCTTGCGGGAGGCCTCCTGCTGGAGGGTGGTGGTGCGGAAGGGGGCGTACGGCGAACGGCGGTAGGGCTTGCGCTCCACCGACCGCACGGCGAACCCGGCACCGGCCAGGCGCTCGGCCAGACCGCGGGCGGTGGCCTCGTCCAGCTGGCGCACGTCGCGGTCGGAGCGGATGGTGCCCTGGGGGGTGAAGTCGCGCCCGGAGGCGATCCGCTTGCCGTCCACGGAGAAGAGCGTGGCGGGGAAGGTGGAGGGGCCGTCGGGGACACCGGCCTCGGTGGCGTCGAAGAGCGCCTTGAGGTCCCAGTACTCGGCGGAGGTGAACGCCATGCGCTCACGCTCGCGCTCGACCACCAGACGGGTGGCCACGGACTGCACGCGGCCCGCCGAGAGCTTCGGCATGACCTTCTTCCACAGCACGGGTGAGACCTCGTAGCCGTAGAGGCGGTCCAGGATGCGTCGGGTCTCCTGCGCGCTGACCAGGCGGGTGTTCAGGTCCCGCGTGTTGTTCGCGGCGTGCTGGATGGCGTCCTTGGTGATCTCGTTGAAGACCATCCGGCGAACGGGGATCCTGGGGTTGAGTTCCTCGCGCAGGTGCCAGGCGATGGCCTCGCCCTCGCGGTCCTCATCTGTGGCCAGGAGGAGTTCGTCGGCGTCCGCCATGAGCTCCTTGAGCTTCTTGACGTGCGCCTTCTTGTCGGAGTTGACGACATAGAGCGGTTCGAAGTCGCTGTCCACGTCGACACCGAGCCGTGCCCAGGGCTGTCCCCGGTACTTGGTGGGGATCTCCGCGGCCTTGGTGGGCAGGTCACGGATGTGACCGATGCTGGACTCCACGACGTAGCCGCGCCCCAGGTATCCGGCGATGGTCTTCGCCTTGGCTGGTGACTCGACGATGACGAGAGCGGTACCCGCCCCCTGGCTTGCCTTGTCCTTCGAGCCGTTCTTGCCGGCGCTGCCCTTCGTGGGTGGCACGCTGTTTCCCCTACGTCTAGCCTTACGTGTTCTGTCGGCCGCGGTCCTTCGGTTCCCGTGGGAACCGACAGTAACCGAACTACAGGCTCTCCCCCGTCGGTGAGCGGGCCTGGTCCCTCGTTCGGGGCTCGCCCTCCATGGACGTCGGGCCGTCTCCCACCGGCACCCGCAGAATAAGCGCAACACGGGCCGGTACCGGCCCGTAACCTGCACTACCGGCCGTGGCGCCGCTCTCCCTCACGTCTTTTCCTGCTCTGGCGAGCACCTGGAACACCCCACCAAAGTGACTTGCATCACACTTCGGGGCTTCAGGGTGTCCTCGCCCCCAGAATGCGGCGAGTCCTCCCGGATATTCCCGGGAGGACTCGGCTCACGTCCTGAGCTCGGCGGTCGTCACCCCCACCCTCCCGCAGTCCACCGCGTTCCATAACGGAACGGGAGCGCGGAGGCGACTCACCACCACTTCACTTCGGACGTGCACGGCACCTCTTTCGGCGCCGGTCGCGGGGACACCGCCCGCAGCACCGCCTCCGCCGTGCCAGGGAGGTCCGGCTTCCCGCAGTCCACCGCGTTCCATAACGGAACGGGAGGCCGCACTCCCCCTGGTCCGGCGGGTGGCCGTGTACGGGCTCACCCCCCACGCAGGTCCTTCGGACCGTGTCCGGAGGAACGCCCGGAGGCGTCCGCCGTACGGACCCTGGAACCTGTTCTGTCAGCTACAGGCCGATGCCGGCGGCGCCCAGCAGGTCACCGACCGGGTCGACGGACGGGATCTCGGAGGCGTCGGGCAGCTCGGAGGCGCGCTCCGGGGCGTGCTCCTCGACCGACTGCGCGGCGGTCTCGCTCAGGTCGTAGCCGACCGGCAGCATCTCGGAGACGGGAACCTCGGGCAGCTGGTCCACCAGCGGGACGCTGTCCAGGGCGGAGGCCTGCGGCTCGGTCTCCGCGCTCTGGTGCACGACCTTGGAGTCGGCGTCGGTGGCGCTGGCGCCCGCGATGCCCGCGACGGCGGCCACGGAGTTGCCCGCGACGTTCACCGGGACGTCGGCGTCGGCGACCAGCTGGTTGCCGCCGAGCACGGAGCCGTTGCCGGAGGTCGCGATGTCGCGGTGGGCCTCCTTGACGACGGCGTCGCTGTCGGTGGCGGCCGCACCCGCGACACCGCCGACGGCGCCGATCGCGTTGCCCGCGACGTTCACGGGGACGTCCAGGTCCACGACGGCCTGGTTGCCGCCGAGCACGGAGCCGTTGCCGGAGGTGGCGATCGACTGGTGCTCACGGACCGGGGCGGACTGACGCAGGACACCGGCGTCGATGCCGGAGGTGTCGGGCAGGATCTGCGCGTTGCCGACGGCCTCGCTGAGCAGGTCGGCCGTGGTCAGCGGAGCGGACTGGTGCTCGACGCCGGGGGCCTCGTGGCTCTGGCGGACGATCGCGTCCGCGTCCGTGGCGGCCGCACCCGCGACGCCGCCGACGGCGCCGATCGCGTTGCCGGAGATGTTCACGGGGACGTCCAGGTCACCGACGATCTGGTTACCGCCGATGAGGGAGCCGTTGCCGGACGTGGCGACGTCGGGCTCGCCGTGCTTGTGCTTGTGGCCGTGCCCGCCCTGGAGGACCTTGGAGTCGCTGCCGGTGCTGGAGGCACCCGCGACGCCGCCGACGGCGCCGATCGCGTTGCCGGTGACGTTGATCGGCACGTCGCCGTCGACGACCAGCTGGTTGCCGCCCAGGATCGAGCCGTTGCCCGAGGTGTGGACCTCGTTGTGGTGGTGGTCGATCACCTTCGCGTCACTGCCGGTGCTGGAGGCACCCGCGATGCCGGCGACGGCGCCGACGGCGTTACCGGTGAGGTTGACGGGGACGTCCGCGTTCAGGACGGCCTGGTTGCCACCGAGAACCGAGCCGTTGCCACTGGTGGCGACGTCGCTGTCGGCGAAGGCCACGCCGGTGCCCAGAGCGACGAAGCCGGCCGCGAGGAGCACGGACTTCGCGGAGGTGCTAGCCCACTTACGCATGTGGGAAGTCCTTTCGAGATAACGAGTTGATGAGAAGGTGTCTGTGCGGGCCCACAGGCCGTTCCACACCCCTGGGTGGGATGCGGGCCTTTGGCTGAGGCCGGGGATCATCCGGTCGGCTCCGCACCTGGGCGGTGCGTGGTCTGCCGGTCTGGTGGGTGTGGTCGGCGTCCGTCTGCGCTGGCTGCGTGCGGACGTCCACACCCCGTCGATCAGCTCCGCTCTGGTTGAGCGGCGGCTGACGTGAACCCCGAGCACATGGCCTCGGCCGGTGCTGCGGGACTCGCGTCAACCCCCGGGCCCGGGGGCCCGGGGAGCTGATCAGGCCCGGGCCCTGTGGCGCTTGCCGAAGAGCAGGAGCCCGATGCCTGCGGCGACCGTGAGGACCGCCCCCGCGAGCAGCGCGGCGAGGCCGCTCTGGTCCGTGCCGGTCACGGCGAGGCGCTGCTCGTCGGCGGACGGAGCGGAGGGCGAGGCGGCGTCGGCGGGCCGCTCGGGGGTCCCCGGGGCGGCGGGCGAGGGCTCCTCGGACGGCGACTGCCCGTCCTCGCCCCGCCCCTTGTCCTGCTCCCCCGCGGGCTCCTCGGGGTCCCCCACGACGGGGTCGTCGTCGGGGTTCTGCTGCTCGTGCTTGTCCTCCTCCGGCTCACCGGGCTGGCCGGGCTCTCCGGGCGTGCCCGGCTCCTCGGGCTCACCGGGCTTGCCCGGCTCCCCGGGCTCGTGGCCGTCGTAGCCGGGGTGCGGGTTCTTCGGGGTGCCGGTCTCGGTGACGCTGGCCCCGCCGTCGGTGCAGTTGGCACCGGCGACGCCCAGGACCGCGATGGCGTTCCCGCAGAGGTTGATCGGAAGGTCACCGTCGACGACGAGCTGGTTGCCGCCGCCGAGCGATCCGTTACCGCTGGTCGTGGTGTCGGCGTGGGCGATGCCGCTGGCGGCGACGAAGAATCCGGTGGCCACGAGGGCCGCGAAACGGAGGTGGGTTGACTGGGTCATCGGCTGTCCTTTGGTCGACGAGGAGGTCCTGCTGGCTACTCGTGTGACCGCGGACGGAGTTCCCGGCTATGGAGCCTTGGGAAGGGAGCGCGCCCACCGGGAATCGGCTGGGCGGCTGTGCGCAGGGCGCACGGACCGGCCGCGGTCTGGGAGCGCGGCTAGTCGGGAGAGTACGAGGGGTCGTCCGCGGCATCGCGAACGACCAGGGTGGGGTCGCCGGGAAGGGCGACCCGCTGGGCCCGAAGCGCCATGTGACCGGCGCGGGCCATGAGGAAACCAGCGGCACCGGGTGCCGGGAAGGACGGGGCGGAGGCACCGGTGGTGTCCGGCCCGACCTGGTGGTGGGAGCCACCGCCGATGAGGCGGATGCGCTCTGCGGAGTCGTCGTCGGAGGCCGTGTCACCGGCGTTCCCCGCGACCTCGTTGGCCACACGCCACGAGGTCTGGGCGACGTGGGCGGCGACCTCGTCCTTGACGCGCGCCACCCTCTCCTCGCGCTCCCGCTTCTCGGCGTCGGAACGCTCGGCGGTGGGCGCGGAGACGGCGGGCTCCTCCTCGGAGCCCAGGATCGGCAGTCCCAGGGGACCGCCGGGTTCGGTCACGGAGTCGATCCCACCGCGCCCGACCGTGTCGTTCAGGCTGGTGGCCACACTGTCGACCAGCGCGGACTCGCGCAACGACTGGTCCGTGGAGTCGACGACCCCCTGACCGGTGCGAGCGACCCCGGCGACGAGGCCGGTGGCCCCGCGAGCGGTGTCGTCGACGGCCTGACCGGTGTCGTGGACGACGGCGCCCACCGAGCTCTCCTCCAGCGCCGCGCCGGTCTCCCGCAGCGCGTTCCTCGAAAGCGAGGAGGCCTGGGGGACGACGCCGCCGGTGAGGGCCTCCGTGGAGGAGGCCGCCCGGCTCGCGGTGTCGGAGAGCTTGGAGTCCCGGAGCTCGTCGGCGGCCTGACCGGTGCGGTCAGTGAGCTCACCGACGCCCAGGACACTTCCGCCGAGCCCGCCGGACTCGGAGGCGGTCTCGCTGTGCGCGACACCCATTCCTCCGGCCAGCCAGGCGACGGCGACGATGCCGGACAGGAGCAGCAACCGAGCGTAGGCACCACGGGCGTTGCGAGCAGCGCGACTGGAGGAAACCAGCCACCCTCGGCTCGCGAGCACCATGGATGCCCCTTCGTGTCATTGCTGCTGGACGGTCCCGCGCGGCGACGCCGCTGACGGTCGCACCGCGAAGCCCCGGTAAACAGAGGCCCCGCTGAACTGAAAGCAACACTAGCATCACCGTGAGTGACCATGGGCGAAAAAGAGAACCGCGCCGAGAACTTCTCGGCGCGGCCTTTCGTCCCGTCCCGCTATGGGCGGTTTTGCAGGTCAGCTCATGCCGACGAACCGGTCCAGCACCCGCACGCCGAACTGGAGGCCGTCCACGGGAACGCGCTCGTCCACCCCGTGGAACATGCCAGCGAAGTCCAGCTCCGGGGGGAGCCTGAGCGGCGCGAAACCGTAGTTGCGCACGCCCAGCCGGGAGAAGCTCTTGGCGTCCGTGCCGCCCGAGAGGCAGTAGGGCACGGCCTTGGCGCCCGGGTCCTCGGCCAGCAGCGACTCCGACA
This sequence comes from Nocardiopsis sp. iso_238, assembly GCF_056173325.1. NCBI lineage: Bacteria > Bacillati > Actinomycetota > Actinomycetes > Streptosporangiales > Nocardiopsidaceae > Nocardiopsis > Nocardiopsis sp. iso_238. The sequence continues at coordinate 5,612,959 of NZ_CM149668.1, forward strand.
TGGCGTTCACCAGGCCGCCGTCGAAGGGCGTCTCCACGGCGGGCAGGTGGTGGATGAAGTCGCGGCTGACCTTCGGGCCCAGCAGTTCGTCGATCTTCGCGAAGTACGCGTCCTCGGTCCCGGGCAGGAAGCGCCCGTCCACCTGCGCGGTGGCCTCACCGGGGATGACGTTGGCCTTGTAGCCGCCGCCGAGCACCGTGGGGTTGAGGGTGTTGCGCAGGGTGGCGCCGATCATCTTGGCGATGGGACCCAGCCGGGCCACCGTGGCGTCCACGTCCCTCTCGTCGAAGGGGATGCCGAACTCCTCGCAGATCTCCTCCAGGAAGGTCCGCACGGTCGGGGTCAGCTGCACGGGGAACTCGTGCTGTCCCAGCCGGGCGACGGCCGCCGCCAGTTCGGTGACGGCGTTGTCCCTGTTGGTCATCGAACCGTGCCCGGCGGTGCCGCGCGCGGTCAGCTTCATCCACGCGATGCCCTTCTCCGCCGTCTCCACGAGATAGAGGCGCCGGTTCTCGTTGACCGTGAAGGAGAAGCCGCCGACCTCGCTGATCGCGGAGTCGCAGTCGGCGAACAGCTCGGGGTGCTCGTCCACCAGGTACTGGGCGCCCCAGGTGCCGCCCGCCTCCTCGTCCGCGAGGAAGGCCAGCACGATGTCGCGCGGGGGCCTGCGCCCCTCGCGCAGCCGCTGGCGCAGCATCGCCAGCACCATCGCGTTCATGTTCTTCATGTCGACGGCGCCGCGCCCCCACACGCAGCCGTCGGTGACCTCACCGGCGAAGGGGTGGTGGGTCCAGTCCTCGGGTGCGGCGGGGACGACGTCCAGGTGGCCGTGGATGAGGAGGGGCGGACGAGAGGAGTCCTCTCCCGAGATCCGCGCCACGACGTTGCTGCGCCCGGGGTGCTTCTCGTAGATCCGCGACTCCACCCCGACCTCGTCGAGCCTGGCCGCCACGTACTCCGCCGCCTTGCGCTCGCCCGGCCCGGAGTGGTCACCGTAGTTGGAGGTGTCGATCTCGATGAGCTCCCGGCACAGGTCGACGACCTCGACCTCGCCCGCGCTCGGTTCCCTGCCTGGTTCCACCATCTGGTTCTCCCATCTCAGGACGCACCTTTTGGCCTAGAGCCTGTCACGGTGACCCCCCGCCGGAAAACTGGTTCGGGCGGCCCCAGACCTTTGCTATGGTTAAACCTGTTCGGAGCGACACACGCCGAACAGCCCAGTCCGGGTGGCGGAATAGGTAGACGCGCTAGCTTGAGGTGCTAGTGGCCGTTAAGGCTGTGGGGGTTCAAGTCCCCCCTCGGACACCGGATCACCAGTGAAACCCCTGCCACGAGCAGGGGTTTTCTCATGCCCGCGGAAGAGCCTCCACGAGGGTCCGCAGGTCACAGGCTCGGGGATTCGGCTCCCCCGGCCCCCTCGGACGCTCCCGATATCCCCGCAACGCAGGCCGGGGCGTCACGCGATGAACGATCAGGGCAGCCGCTGAGCACCGGGCGGACAGCACCGGGTCCGCCAACGGGACCAGGCCGATCTCGCCGTGCAGGCGGCGGTGGTTGAACCAGCCCACGTACTCGGCCACCGCGATCTCCAAGTGGCCAGGTTCCTCCAGGGCCCGCGGTTGCGGACCAGATCGGCTTCGAACAGGGAGGCTAGGAACTGCCGTCCGCAGCACCTGCTCCTGCGCGAGGACACTCCCCCCTCCGGGCGATCCTCACGCGGTTCCGCTCGGACATGAGCGTTGTGTCCATGACGTGCCAGCCGTAGTTCCGTGACTCCTCGGCGGCCTCAGGATTCTCCAGCCGCTCCCCCGACGGCTTTCTCGGAAGGCGGATAGGCGTCGCGTAGACGTTGCATGGTCGCCGTCACGACGGCGCGGGCGTCCGTCTCCTGCAACGGGGCGGAGAACAGCGCCGAACTGAACGAGAGACCCTCGATCAGGGCGAACAGCAGGAGCGCCTCGCGGTGCAGCGCCTCCTCGTCGACAACACGGTCAGCCAGCGCTTCGCGCAGCAGCGAGCGGATCAGCTCCTCGGCCGCGAGGGACGTCGCGGCGATGTCGGCCGCGAGCTCCGGGTCCGTGCGCGCCATGACACGGTATTCGACCAGGGCGATGTTCTCCCGGTGCTCCTGTTCGTCGGTCGGCGTGGCGAAGACGATCACATCCGCGATTCGCGCCACCGGGTCGTCGGACATCCTCGCGTCGCGGCGCGCGGCGCGCTGCATGAGGACGCCCAGCGTGAAGCGCATGACCTCGCGGACGTTGTCGCCGAAGTAGTGCCGGATGCTCCCGATGGCCAGGCCGGTGCGTGCGGAGATCCGGGTGAGGGTCACCGAGCGGATCCCGTGCTCGGCGATCTCGTCGATCACGGCATCGGCGACCTGCTCCCGGCGGACCTCCGGGTCGACTCTCTTAGGCATGACACCATCCTAGCCATTTTTTGGCATGCCTGTGCTATTTTATCTAGCATGAGCATGCCAAAAAGACTTCGTGGTGGTGTTCCCTCCCGCCCCGACCCAGGACGGGATCAGACGTGAGCGACTGGCACGACCCCTGGACCGGCGCGGCGCGGAAGAGGCCTCACGGCGACGGCCGGATCGACGGCTTCGACGGGCTCGACGGCGACGCGGGAGCATGGTCGACACCCGCTCCGGATCCGGGAGCGCCGTTGCCACCGTTCCGCCCCTCCCTCTCACTGCAGCGCACACGATTCGCGATCGACCTTCCCGATGCGTCGACGGCGACGGTCGATGTCGATCACCTGTCGGGCCGCGCCTCGCTCTACAGGGACGCCCGGCACGTGCGGACCTGCGACATGCCGGTCCGGTTCCCGCTCGGATCGGACAGCATCGAGGTCGCCGCGAGCAGGTACGGCATGCAGCGGATCCACCTGATCAGCGCGGACGGCGGCCAGCGCTGTCTCGATCCCGTACCGGGGACGCCCGAGCACCGGCGCGCTCAACTTTCCCGGCAACACCCCAGGGTCGGGCGCGCCCTGGCCGTCGGCGCCGTCATCGTGCTGACGGTCAATCTGATCCTCCTCGCGCCGCAGCTACTCGAACTGGTCACCCACCTGCCGCTCTGGGCGAATCGCTTCACCCCGTTCGTCTCGCCCGTCGACCTGCCGACATGGGCGAACACGGCGCTCACCATCACCGCGGGCCTCGCGGGGATCGAACGAGCACTCACCTTCCGCCATCACCGGCTCCTGGACGCCGAGACCGACGGGATCGGGAGCTGACATCCCCGCACCAGCCGGTCAGGGTCGCTGCCTGATCGAGCAGCTCAGTGCGCCCGACCAAGAACACCGGGCCAACCGTCGCCGCACCCTCGTACATGCCTGCGGCTCGACAAAGGAGATACGCATGCGATCACATCTTCCACGCCCACATCGATCCCGACGCCTGGAGGCCGCGCTCGCGGCGGCCGCCACGGCCGTACTCCTCCCGCTCGCCGGATGCGCGTCCGCCTCTCCCCCACCGGACTCCGGAGCGGACACGGACCTCGGCGCCTACCTGGAACAAGAGCTCGACTGGGGCGGATGCGAGGACACCGCGACGAGCGCGGCGGACGCTGAGCTGTTCGCGAACCCGGTGCTGGAGTGCGCCTCGGTCGAGGTTCCACTCGACTACGACGAGCCGGACGGGGAGAGGGCGCGGGTCGCGCTCCTGCGCCTGCCCGCCACGGGCGAGGCCGAGGGCTCGTTGCTGATCAACCCGGGAGGCCCCGGAGGTTCCGGCACCACCCTCGTCGCGTCCACCCTGCCGCTGTGGCAGGCCAGCCCCGTCGCCGAGCGTTTCGACATCGTCAGCTTCGACCCGCGCGGGGTCGGGTCGTCCACCCCCGCCCTCGACTGCTACACCGACGAGGAGTACGACGCGGGCGACGCGCTGCGGTTCGGCGCGGTGTACGAGGTCACGAGCGCCGAGCAGGCGGCCGAGATCGCGCAGCGCTGCGCCGACGGCTCCGGCGGCGTCGAGAACCTCGTCAACGCCGGGTCGGCGAATGTCGTGCGCGACATGGACCTCATACGCAAGGTGCTCGGCGACGAGAAGCTCACCTACCTCGGCTACAGCTACGGCTCCGAGCTCGGCGCCATGTACGCCGCGACCTACCCGGAGAAGGTCCGTGCGATCGTGCTCGACGGCGCCGTCCCGCCCGACCTGACGGCGAGCGAGTTCCGCATCTCCCAGTTCACCGGCATGCAGGCCCGGTTCGACGACCTCGCCGCGCTCTGCGCCGAATCACCCGGCTGCATACTCGGTGCCGATCCCGCGGCTGCGAACGATCGTCTGCACGAGATCGTCCAGCCGATCATCGAGACACCAGCGGCGACCGCCGATGGCCGAGCCCTCAACGTCTGGGACGTCTACCTCGCCATCTCCGGCGGACTGTACTCGGAGGCGAGCTGGCCCGACGTCATCTCCGCCCTGACCGCGCTCGAGGCAGGGAACCCCGACGAGATGCTCGCCCTGCGCGACGCCTTCTACGCCCGCACGCCGGACGGCGCCTACGGCCTGGACACCGACACGAACCTCGCCGTGCGCTGCATGGACTGGCCCCGCCTGACGCCGGAGGAACAGACCGCGCTCGCACGCGAGCTCGGGGAGGCCGCGCCGATGTTCGACCTCGACGTGTTCACGGCGGGGAACTACCACAGCGAATGCGAGGCGTGGCCCGCACCGCCCACGAGCGACGAGCCCTGGCTCGCCGAAGTCGAAGGCCTCCCTGAGACGCTCGTCGTGTCGGTCACCGGCGACCCCGCGACGCCGCACCAGGGTGGCGTCGCGATGGCTCGAGCTCTCGGCGGAAGCCTGCTCACCGTCGATGGCAAGCAGCACGGCGCCTACCTCCTCGGCGGCAGCGAGTGCGTCGACGACGTGGTCAACGCCTATCTCCTCGACCTCGAATCCCCGCCCGCCGACGCCCGCTGCAGCCTTTGACACGCTCGACTCCGGCAACGATGCCGCCTCGGAGGCATAACTGCGCTCCGCCGCTCAAACGCTATAGATCGAAGCGTCGGTCAAGGTTTCCTCATGCGATCGAAGCCTCAGCGGTTCGGGCTCAGGGCGGCGTGCGATCGTCCCGGAGTACCTCGGCTCCTGGCTGCTGTGGTCTGCCGGTCAACGCGGGTCGCGTCACACCAGGGCAGCGCGATGGTGGTCCAGCGGGACCAACGGGAAGAATCCATCGCAGGTCACCGCCCGTCCAGGGGGTCGGTGCTCAGGACCAGGGGACTCGGACCCTGTGGGGGAATGGTTGAAGTCCCCCCTCGGACACCAGCAGGAACTCCGTGCGGGTCGAGAGCGAATCTCGGCCCGCACTTCGTGTTTCACGGGGTCCCGCCCCTCTCCCACCGGGCGGTTCCCGACGGGCCCAGCCGGGTGTCGGGGAGTACGGCCTGTCCGGCGCGCCCTCCCGGGACATCCCCGCTTCGGTGCTCCAGCGCTCCCGGGAGGCCCGGGAGCGCTCTTCCTCCTCGCCGCGGCCCCGGCGGTCGCGCCGGTACGCGGTCGGCCACGCGGGGTCCAGGTTGATGGACGTGAGGATCGCTCCGAACATGACGACCTCGATGACCAGGAAGTTCGCCCCGACGCACGGCCGCCCCGGCCCGGGACCCAAAAAACTTCGCCATTCAGGAGAACTCCTCCACCCCCGCCGCCATCAGAACGCACAGAAAGAAACCACGGACACAGGAGGCGCGGCACAAGAGGCCGCCGCCGAGCAGAGGAGAAAGGGCGAAACGCATTGCCAGGCGACCGATACACACGAACTCGGGCACGCGTCGATGACGGAACTCGCCCGACGCCACAGCTCCCGACGCCGATGAGGCGCAGCTAGAGGTCACAGCACCTCTCCACCCGGACCACCGGCACTGGCGCGCCTCGTGAGGCGCATTTCCTCCGGGTTCTGGAAAACACCGCACATCCCCCGTAGCGCGTGTTCTCCCACCCACGGAAACCCCTGCCGACTTATACCCGAAACCACTCACCCGCATTGAGAAATCTCCTTCTTCGGGGAGAAAGGAATCGCATGAAGCGCAATTTCCGTACCACCGTCCTGGCCCTCGCGACCTCCGGCCTGGTGGTCCTCGGCTCCGCGGCCTGCTCCACCGGGGACGTGATCGGCGCGGTGTCGGGCGATTCCCCCCAGGAGAGCGAGGGGAACGAGGCCGCGGTGGTCACGGAGCCGCGGTCCGGCAAGCTGGAGTTCGTCGCGCCGGGTGAGTTCATGATCGACGGCGAGGCCTTCTTCGTCAGCGAGGAGACCCGGATCCTGGGCGGCCACAACGCCTGCCCCGCCGAGAACGGCCTCGACGACAACGGCTTCGGCGTCGTGGACTGCGACCTGGAGACGCTGGAGGCCGCCACCCAGAGCGGCACGGACGTCTACGCCAGGGCCGAGGTGCTGGAGACCGGGAACGCCGAGTCGATCACGGAGTACGACAACGACAGCCACCAGGAGCCCGAGGAGCCGGCGGACGGGGGAACCGACGAGGGCGCCGCGGGCGGGGACGAAGAGTACGTGGTGGGCGAGATGGAGTACATCGCCCCGGGCGAGTACATGATCGACGGGACGGCGTTCTTCGTCTCCGAGGACACCGTGATCATCGGCGGCGTCAACGCCTGCGCCGGGGGCGTCCAGGACCCCGACACCGGCGACGTGGCGTGCGACTTCGACGAGTTCGACGCGACCCTCGCGAACGGGACCACCGTCATGGCCGAGGTCGAGATCGCCGACGGCATGGCGGAGTCGATCACCGAGTTCTAGAACCGGGCGTACGAGGGGGGACGGCTCGCGCCCCCTCTCGCACCGACGAAGGCCCTGCTCAGCAGGGCCTTTTTTCGTGCCCGCCCTCAGGGTGCGGCGTGAGCGCAACCTCACAGAACCGGCCGATGCCCGGGGCGCGGATCGGACCGTAGCCTTCTCATTGGGTGAGAATTTGCCCTTTTCATCCCTTTTGTCCGATCCATAGAGTGAGCCGGTCCCGAGCGCCGCTCGGAGCTGGCCCGGTCCGGGAGAGGGGGCGCCATGTCAGCCGACGCGACGTCCGGCAACTCGGGGCGGACCACCGATCGCCTGCTCGGCGTGCTGATGGTCTTCGCCGAAACGGAACACGCCACCGCCTCGGAGGTCTCCGAGGCCACCGGCATCCCGGTCAGCACCGTCTACCGGATGCTGGACCGGCTGTCCGCGACCGGGTTCGTGCAGCGTGACGGCACCGCCTACGGAGCCGGTCCCGTGGCGGTCCGGTTCGCGGAGAAGTACCGCAACGGCGCGCTGGAGCGCACCGCCATCAGCCCGCGGCTGGAACGGCTCTCGCACGAGTCCGGAGAGCTGGCGGCCTTCATGGTGCCGGTCGGCACCGAGGCCCTGTGCGTGGACGCGGTCGAGGGGGCCCGGGTGCTGCGCTGCTGCTACACCCGCGGAGCCGTGCGGCCGCTGCTGCGCGGGGCCACGGCCGAGGCGCTGCTGGCCCACCTTCCCGAGTCACGGCGCCAGGAGGTGTACGCCGCCTACCGGCTCCCCGCCGAACGGGTGCGGGCCCTGGAGGCAGCGCACTCCCTGGTGCGGGACCAGGGTGTGGCGGTCAGTGAGAGCGCCCTCGACGAGGGCGTGTGGGGCGCGAGCGCCCCCGTGCTCGGTGACTCGGGCTCCCTGAACGGGGTCGTCACCGTGATGGCCCCGGCGGCGCTGACCGAGCGCCGACGCCCCTACTACGTCCGCCTCGTCAAAGAGGCGGCGCGTGACCTGAGTGGAGGAACGATTTGAACAGGGTGGATCCCCCCGTCTGGACCGGGCGCGACGACGGCCCCGGCGCCGAACACCGGCGCTGGCACGGCACCGTGCGCCCGCTCGACGACGCCGGCCGGGCCGGAACCGCGATCGTCGGATTCGCCTCCGACGAGGGCGTGCGCAGGAACAGGGGCCGCACCGGTGCCGCCGAGGGCCCCGCCGCCCTGCGCCGCGCGCTCGCCCCGCTCGCCCTGCACCGGGACGAGGCGCTCTACGACGCCGGGGACGTCCGCGTGGACGACGGCGACCTGGAGGCCGGCCAGCGCGCGCTGGGTTCGGTGGTGGCCGGGGCCATGAGGGCCGGGCACTTCCCCGTCGTGCTCGGCGGCGGCCACGAGGTCGCCTACGCGAGCTACCTGGGCCTGGACGAGGGCCTGGGATCCGACCGGACCCGCACCCTGGGCGTGCTCAACATCGACGCCCACTTCGACCTGCGCGAGGAGCCGGAGCCCACCTCCGGAACACCGTTCCTCCAGATCTCCGAGGACGAGCGGGCCCGGGGACGCGACTTCCGGTACGCCGTCGTCGGGATCAACGAGGCCGGGAACACCCCCGTGCTGTTCGACCGCGCCGACCGGCTCGGCGTCGAGTACCTCACCGACGACCAGTGCACCGCCGCCCACCTGGGGCGGGTGCTGGAGTTCGTCCGTTCCTTCCTGGACACGGTGGACGACGTCTACCTCACGCTCGACCTGGACGCCCTGCCCGCGTGGGTGGCGCCCGGGGTGAGCGCCCCCTCGCCGCTCGGCGTTCCGACCGAGGTGGTGCAGGCCGTGGTCGAGGAGGTCGCCGCCTCGGGACGGCTGGCCCTGTTCGACGTGGCCGAACTCAACCCGTCCCTGGACGTGGACGGCCGGACCGCGCGCGTCGCCGCGCGCATGGTGGACCGCGTACGCGCGGCCAGAGGACGGAGCTCATGAACATCTCCCTGGACCTGATCCAGACCACCACCCTGGCCGTGGTCCTGCTGCTCCTGGGCGAGTTCGCCCGGCGCCACGTCGGTTTCCTCCAGCGGTTCAGCATCCCGGGCCCGGTGATCGGCGGTTTCGCGTTCGCGCTGGCCGTCCTGGCCCTGCGGGAGACCGGCGTGGCCCAGCTGGAGCTGGACACCACGCTGCAGGAGCCCGCGATGATCGCGTTCTTCACGACCATCGGTCTGGGCGCCAGCGTCAGCCTGCTCCGCAAGGGCGGCAAGCTGCTGATCGTCTACCTGCTGGCCTGCTGGACCCTGGCGATCCTCCAGAACGTGGTGGGCATCGGGATGGCCAAGGCCCTGGGCATCGACCCCGTGCTGGGTGTGATGGCCGGTGCCGTCGCCCTGGAGGGCGGCCACGGCGCCGCGGCGGCGTTCGGGCCCACCGCTGAGGCCCTGGGCACCGACGGCGCCACCGCGATCGCGATCGCCGCGGCCACGTTCGGCCTGGTCGCGGGTGGTCTGCTGGGCGGTCCGATGGCCTCCTGGCTGATGCGGCGCCACAAGGTGGAGGTGCCGTCGGCCCCTGACACCGCCGCGTCCGCCGCCGTCGAGGCGGAGGAGAAGGAGCAGCCGGTGGGCTACGGCCCGCTGCTGAACACCGCCGTGCTGATCGGCGTGGTGATGGTGGCCGGGGTCGCGCTGGGCACGTGGTTCAGCGAGACGACCGGGTTCGTGCTGCCCGCGTACGTGGGCGCCATGGTGGTGGCGGCCGTCGCGCGCAACGTCGGTGACCGGTTCGGGCTGCGTATGCACCAGGGCGCCCTGTCGCTGGTGTCGTCGCTGTCGCTCGGCCTGTTCCTCACCATGGCCATGATGGGCCTGCGGATCTGGGACCTGTACGCGCTGGCCCTGCCGCTGGTGCTGCTCCTCGCGGTCCAGGTGATCGTCCTGCTGCTGTTCGTCGCGCTGGTCGTGTTCCGCCTGCTGGGGAAGGGCTACGACGCCGCGACGATGGCGGCGGGCATGGTCGGCCACGGACTCGGCGGCACGCCCAACGCGATGGCGAACATGGACGCCTTCAACCGGCGTTTCGGGATCCGTTCGGAGAAGGCCTTCCTGATCGTCCCGCTGGCCGGGGCGGTGCTGATCGACATCGTGGCGCTGCCGTGGATCGTGTGGTGCATCAACGCGGTGGCCTGACCCGCACCGCCTCCCGGGGGATCCCCAGGTCAGTGACCTGGGGATCCCCCGTCGTCGCGGCCGGGGTCCCGGGGTTCACTCCAGGGCGGGAGGCCCTGGGGAGCCCTGCCGGGCCAGCTCCGCCAGGAGGCCGCCCAGGAGCGCGGTCTCCTCGTCCGTGCCGACCGAGATCCGCAGCCGCCCCGGGTAGCCGAGCAGCGAGCACTCGTGCACGTAGACTCCGCGTTCGGCCAGCCACTGTTCGACGCGCACGGCCTCGGCCGGGTCCGGGCACCGCGCGATGACGAAGTTGGTCTGGGTGCGCAGGACCTCGACGAACAGGCCCGAGGCGCCGAGGAGGTCCACCAGGCGCTCACGTCCCCGGACCACCTGGGCGCGGTGTCCCTCCAGGTAGGCGTCGTCGGTGATGGCGGCGGCGGCCAGGTGGAGGCTGACCGCGTCCGCCGAGTAGAACCGCTGCCGTTCCCGCAGGCGGGCGGCGAGCAGCGGAGGGGCGGCCAGGACCCCGAGCCGCAGGCCCGCGAGGCCGAGGGCCTTGGACAGGCTGCGGAAGACGCAGAGGTTCTCCCACTCCCCCAGTCTCGGGACGTATCCGCTCTCCTCGGAGAAGTCGACGTAGGTCTCGTCCACGCAGACGAGGTCGACCCGGGCGGGCAGCGCGTCCAGCCACTCGCTGGAGACAACGGTTCCCGTGGGGTTGTTGGGCCGGGCCACGAAGGCGACCCCGTGCGGTCCGACCCGTTCCGGGCCGACCGTGGGCTGTCCGTCCTCCCTCAGCGGCAGCCGCGTGGTGGGCAGCCCCTGGGTCTCCGGGCGCGTCCAGAAGGCGTCGAACCCGGGGACGGTGCACCACACCCGGTCGGTGAGCGACGCGAGCAGGTCAATGGCCTCGTCGACACCGTTGGTCAGGACCAGGGAGTCCGGCCGCACCCGCCAGTGGGCGGCGATCTCCTTGCGCAGCAGGGCGCTGGCCCCACGGGGGTAGCGGTGCAGGGAGTGCTGGAGGGCGAGCAGCCGGTCCACGGCGGACGGCGGCGGCCCCGCGGGGGACTCGTTGGAGCTCAGCTCCGCCGTCCTCCCGGGCTCCGGTTCCCTCTCGGACTTCGCGCGCGTCTCGATCAACGTCGCCCCCCGGTGGCCACCCGCAGGCGGTACCCGAGCAGGAAGCCCGTGGAGTCGACGCGGGGGTCGGCGGTCAGCTGTTGGGCGACCTCGGCCCCCGCCTCGGTGAAGAGCTCGTGCCAGAACGCGTCGCGTTCCAGGCGCTGCTCGGTGAGGTAGTGCACCAGGAAGTACGGGTTGTAGTACGACAGGGCCAGTCGGTGGGCCATCGCGGCACGGTCGGCGATGCGGTTGTCGACCTCGATCACCACCCAGTGCGCGTCCGGGTGGTGGGTGAACACCTCGCGTACGAGGCCGACCACTGCCTCCCTCCCCTGCTGTTCCAGGAGTTCCTGGAGCACGAAGGCGGAGATGAAGCAGACGGGTCCGGGCCCGAGGTCCAGTTCGGGCGCGTCCTCCGCCCCCGCCACCCGCAGCCGGACGCGCTGGTCGAGTCCGCGCCGCCGCATGAGCTCCTCCCCCGCGCGGACGCTCGCGGGCTCCGGATCGACCCCGATGGCCGACAGCCCGGGCAGGAGCTCCATGAGGTCGGCCAGGGAGCTGCCGTCGCCGCACCCGAGGTCGACCACGGACTCGACGTCGTCGCGGACGGCCTGGAGCAGGCCCACGATGACGGGGTAGGCGTCGTACTGGCTGATGCCGCAGCTGCCGACGCCCACGTCCAGCCCGGACCGGGAGGCGAAGCCCGCCCCCTCCTGGAGGGTCCGGCCGAGCTGTTCGAAGGTCTGGGAGTAGCCGCCGACGAGGAGCTTGTACCAGGAGGAGAACACGACGGTCTCCCGTGCCTTCTCCTCCAGGGAGAAGACACCGTTGTTCTCACTGAGGTAGCCCTCGTTGGCGAGGTAGTGCAGCACCCCCACCAGGCGCCGGGGCTGGAGGGAAAGGCTTTCCGACAACTCCTCCACGGTGCGGGGACCCGCGTCGAGCTCTTCGTGGAGTCCGGTTTCCATGAACTGGTGGAGCACCTGCGCCAATACGAAGTACCTGACCGGCTGCAAGGCCTCCACCAGCCTGATCTCCAGACCGGATTTCATGGTTTCAGGCATGGCGAATCCCTTCACGACAATTGCGCGTGATTTCCCTGGGCCCCGGGGCGGCTATCGGCCCGGGTCGGCCGTGACGACGTGCAGTGCGAGCAGGACGAGGGTCAGCCCGCAGACGATCTGGACCGTCCGGTACCACACGGGTTGGTGGAGGCGTCGGAGTGCGTAGTGGGAGAAGTACGAGAGGAATCCGAGCCAGGCCGCCACCAGGAGGCAGTCGACGAGGCTGAGGAGCATCATGGCGGGCATGGGCGCCCACCCCTGCGGCACGAACTGGGGGAGGACCGCCAGGAAGAAGAGCCCGGCCTTGGGACTGAGCAGGTCGGCGAGGAGTCCCTGCCGGAACCACCTCCGACCGGCCAGGGGCCGCACACGGGTGCGGCCCGAGGGGGCCGTGGCGGCCGCCGGTTCGGGTTCGGGGGTGTAGGCGGGAGGGCGCTCGACGGCCGTGCGCACCCCCAGGTAGGCGAGGTAGGCCGCGCCCGCGTAGCGGAGGGCCTCGAAGGCGGCGTCCGAACGGGCCACGAACGCGGCGACCCCGACCGCGGCCGCGAACCCCCAGGCGAGGGATCCCAGAGCCGCGCCCATGGCCGCCGAGAGAGCGGGGCGGACCCCGTGCACGATGCCGTTCCTCAGAACGATCACGGTGGCGGGGCCCGGGGTGACGGTGACAATGAGCGAGAACACGACAAAAGATGCCAACGCCTGCTGAGCGTCCATACAACCCGTTTCGCGAGGATGCTCATTCAGATACGGATACAAGCTATAACGCACAGTGAGAACGGACAAGGGGCCAAGGCACGGTTTTCAAACTGACCGATCCGGGCAGTATGTTTCGAATTTCAATGTTTGGCACCGTTTAATGGATCGTGCCAGCCTATTTAACCATTGCGTAACGTGAACTCGGCCGACGTTTTCGGGGGTCGCGGCCGCCACCCCGCGGAGCGGGCGCACCCGACACCGGAACGGACACCCGCCCCCGCGGATCCGCCGCCGACAAAGCTGGCCAGCCAGGTGGCACGCCGCCGCGTCGCATGAGGGACGTCGATCCTTAGCGTGATATCACATGTACCGAAAGTAATCATGCGGACCGCAGTCGGTCTTCCCGTACTGAACCGTGCCGTCCCCGACGCCCTCGTGTCCGACCTCGACCGCCGACCGACGCCCGACCCCGCCCGAGGCGCCGCGCGGCACGCTCAGCCACTCGGCTGTCGGCCTCTGCATGCCCGAAACCGTGGAGAAGACACCCTTGACCCTGACCCGCCGTCCTTCCGTGATCCCAGGGCACCGAGCCCTTCCACCCGACCCCACTCGGCACGTCCCCACGGGGACCACCGACTCCCTCGCCGCCGCACCGCGCCCCGCCGCCCCGATCCCGGGGAGGCGCCATGAGGCGTGAGGCCGTCATCACCGGAGTCGGGGTGGTCGCTCCCGGTGCGACCAACACGACCGCCTTCTGGGACATGCTCACCGCGGGAAGGACCGCGACCCGGGGCATCACCCTGTTCGACCCGTCGGGCTTCCGGTCCCGGATCGCCGCCGAGGTCGACTTCGACCCCGTCGCGCTCGGCCTGGACCCCGACGAGGCCGAACGCATGGACAGATACGCCCAGTTCGCGGCCGTCGCCACCGCGGAGGCGCTGGCCGACAGCGCCGTGACCCTGGCCGACGTGTCCCCCTGGCGCGTCGGAGTGAGCATGGGGACCGCGGTCGGCGCCACCTCCCAGCTGGACCGCGAGTACGCGGTGATGAGCCGGGGCGGCGCGGACTGGGTGGTGGACCCCGGCGCCGCCGGACCCCACCTGGACCTGGCCCTGTCCCCGAGCTCGCTGTCCGGGGAGATCGCGCAGCGGGTCGGCGCGCGCGGACCGGTGCGCACCGTCTCCACGGGCTGCACGTCCGGCCTCGACGCCGTGGGCTACGCGGCGCAGGCCATCGAGGACGACCTCGCGGACGTGGTGGTCGCGGGAGCGGCCGAGTCCCCGATCTCCCCCATCGCCATGGCCTGCTTCGACGCCATCAGGGCGACGTCGGACACCAACGACGACCCCGAGCACGCGTCCCGGCCCTTCGACCGGCACAGGAACGGCTTCGTCATGGGCGAGGGGGCGGCCGTGCTCATCCTGGAGGAGGCGTCGGCGGCGCGCCGCCGGGGCGCGCGCACGCGCTGCCGGGTCGCGGGATTCGCCAACCACGGCAACGCCTTCCACATGACCGGACTGCGCCGCGAGGGGACGGAGATGGCCCGGGCCATCACGACCGCGCTGGACCAGGCGCGCCGCCCGGCGACCGACGTGGACTACGTCAACGCGCACGGTTCGGGGACCGTGCAGAACGACCGGCACGAGACCGACGCGGTGAAGCGGGCCCTGGGCGAGCACGCCCGCCGCACCCCCATGACGTCGATCAAGTCGATGGTGGGGCACTCGCTCGGCGCGATCGGCTCCATCGAGCTCGCCGCCTGTGTGCTGGCCATGGACACCGGGGTGGTGCCGCCGACGGCGAACCTCACCACCCCGGACCCCGAGTGCGACCTGGACTACGTGCCCGTGACGGCGCGCGAGCGGAACATCGACGTGGTCCTGTCCGTCGGCAGCGGCTTCGGGGGGTTCCAGTCGGCGGTCGTCCTGGACCGAGGAAGCGAGGTGCGGTCATGAACCTGGTGATCACGGGCCTGGGAACGGTCTCCCCCGCGGGGACGGGGACCCACGACTACTGGGCGGCGCTCGTGGAGGGCCGGTCGCTCATCGCCCCGCTCTCCGACTTCGACACCAGCGGGTTCCCGGTCCGCCTGGCCGGGCGGGTCCGGGGGTTCGACCCCCGCGAACACCTGGACGGCCGGTACGTCGTCCAGACCGACGCGTTCACCTGGTTCGCGATGGTCGCGGCCGAGGAGGCGCTGGAGGACTCGGGCTTCGACGTCACGGCCGACCCGTACGCCACCGGGGTGCTGATCTGCTCCGGCGCGGGCGGGGCCGAGTTCGGCCAGCGCGAGCTGACCGAGCTGTACGGGAAGGGCCCCAGCCACGTGGGCCCCTACCAGTCCATCGCGTGGTTCTACGCGGCCAGCACCGGTCAGGTGTCGATCCGGAACGACCTCAAGGGCATGTGCGGGGTCCTGGTCACCGACGAACCGGGGATGCTCGACGCTCTGGGCCAGGCAGACCAGGCCCTGCGCCGCGGGGGCTCCGCGATGCTGGTCGGCGCCAGCGAGTCGGCCCTCGGGGCGCCCTACTCCCTGGCCTGCCAGGCGGTCTCGGGCACGCTCGCGGAGGGCGACGACCCGGACTCGGTGTACCTGCCCTTCACGGAACGGACGGTGGGCTACGTTCCCGCCGAGGGCGCGGCCGTCGCGTTCGTGGAGGACCACGACCTGGCCAGGTCGCGCGGCGCCCGGGTCCGGGCCGTCGTCGCGGGCCACGCGAGCACCTTCGGGTCGGTCGGGGGCTACGACCCGGGCGGCGAGGGCCTCCTGCACGCGGCCAGGGGCGCGATGCACCGCGCCGGTGTCACCCCGGACCAGGTGGACGTGGTCTTCGCGGACGCCCTGGGCATGCCGAAGGCCGACGCCGACGAGGCCGCGGCCCTGCGCCAGCTCTTCCCCGACGGTGTGGCCGTCACCGCTCCGAAGGCGGGCTTCGGCCGTGCCCACGCCGGGTCCGGAGCACTCGACGTGGCCGCCGCGGTCCTCAGCCTGGAACACCAGGTCATCCCGCCCACACCCCGCGTCCCCGACCCGCCCGCCGGGCTCGACCTGGTCGTCCGGGTGGCCCGGCCCGCACCACTGCGCACCGCGCTGGTCCTGTCCCGGGGCATGGGCGGCGGGGCCTCGGCGGTCGTCCTCACCAGCCCACACCACGTCTGAACACGAGATTCGAGGAGAAACATGGCACAGGAACACATCACGCTGGAGGAGTTGGTGGAGCTGATCTCCGCCAGCGCCGGGGTCCGGACCGACACCGAGACCGCCGCGGCCCAGACCTTCGAGGAGCTGGGTGTCGACTCGCTCGGCGTGCTCGGCATCGTCGCGGAGATCGAGCGCCGCGTCGGCCGCAAGCTGGGCAGCGAGGCCGAGCTGTCGCCCTCCCCCAACGCCCTGATCGCGTTCGTCAACGACGACGCCCCCACCCTCGTGGAAGGTGTGTGACCCCGATGACAGTCAAGGTCGAGTACGACACCCTCATCGACGCCCCCTACGACCTGGTCTGGGACGTCACCAACGACGTGGCCTCGTGGGCCGACCTGTTCGCCCCGAGCTACGAGTCGGTCGACGTCATCCACCAGGACGGCGACACGATCCGCTTCCGGATCACGAAGGTCCCCGACGAGGAGGGCCGGATGATGACCTGGGTCTCCGACCGCACGATGGACCGTGAGGCGGGCCGGACCCGGGCGGAGCGTGTGGAGACCGGCCCGTTCGAGTTCATGCGCATCGTCTGGGACTACGAGCAGGAGCCCGAGGGGGTGCGCCTGACCTGGAACTACGAGTTCGCGGTGAAGCCGGAGTGCCCCTGGTCCGAGGACCGGATGGAGCAGCACTTCGAGGAGAGCGTGCCGCTGGAGATGGCGAAGATCCGGGAGAGGATCGAGGCGCGGGCCCAGGCGCTGGCGGAGGAAGTGGTCTCCTGACCGCGGCCTCACACGGGGCCCTCGACCCCGGCCGGTGACACCGTGCCGGGGTCGAGGGCCCCTCGTGCTTCCGGCGGGGTTCAGACCCCGGCGCGCCACGTCCCCTGGGCGACGTCGGGCACGAAGGCGGTCAGCCGCTCCAGGGTGGCGGGGTCGGTGAGGTCGACCCTGCGGCCCTCCTGCGCGGACAGGTAGGCGGCCATCAGCAGCCGGGTCACGTCCCTGCCGTCGCGCAGGTCCTCCCGGGGCGGCTTCCCGTCCAGGAAGCGCTCGACCATGTGGCGGTTCTCCTCGGTGTAGCCGTAGGTCGCCGCCTCGTCGGGCACCACCGGCATGAGCCCGCCCTCGGCGTTCTGCTTCTCCACCAGGTCCTCACCGACCCCGCCGGCGATCTCACGGCTGAGGAACACCCTCGACTCCGTGTCCAGGGTGTTGGAGGACATCGAGTACTCCGGACCCAGGAGTTCGTAGCTGAGCCGCAGCCCCGCGCCCACGTAGCTCCACGACGTCGTGGCCTCCGCGACCACCTGGTGGCCGTCGCCGTTGACGTAGACCACGGTGGCCCTCGCGTAGTCCTCGGCGGGGCTCCTGCGGTAGTCCACCTCGGGCCCGTACCGGTTGACCAGCTCGTCCGCGTAGTGCGGGCGCGCCCACTTCAGGCAGGCGATGGTGGCCTCCACGCTCACCGGCCGCAGCCAGTCCCTGGCCTGGGTCCCGGGCGGGGTGAGGAGGTACCGGGAGGCCTCCACGCTGTGGCACATCATGTCGTTCAGGACCCCGCCGCCCTGGTGCTCCCCCTGCCAGAACCACGCCCGGTGCGGGCCGCTGTGCTCCTCCGCGCACCGTGCCAGGTAGGGGGAGCCGGAGGCGGCGGCGCCACGGGCCCAGACCAGTTCGTGGGCGCGCGTCACCCCGGGCGCGAAGACCTGGTTCTCCAGGTAGCCGTGGAGCAGCCCGGCCCCCTCCACCAGGCTCAGGACCTCCTCCGCCTCGACCAGCGTCCGGCCCAGCGGCTTCTCGATCGCGATCCCCCGCAGGTCGGCCCGGCCGGAGGTGACCTCCTCGCAGATCGCCCGGACGGTCTCCAGGCGCACGTGGTTCGGCGTGGTCACCCACACCGCCTGGACGGCGGGGTCGCGCACCATCGCGCGCACGTCGTCGTAGGCGGTGGGGTCGCCCACGCGCAGCTCCCTGGCGAGGTCGGCCACCTGGCGCACCGTCTCCGCCGTCCGGCCGCACACGGCCACGACGTCGGCGTCGCGCACGCCCCGGAAGGAACGGGTGTGGAAGTCGGCGATGAACCCGCTGCCGACGACGCCGACGCCGAGCCGACCGTTCACCTGTGAAGTCACGTTGGAGTCTCCCCATCGAATTGGCGGTACTGAGGTGGTGGGGCCGTGACGGCACGGGGGGTGTCCGCGTCACGGCCGTGGGGGGTCAGGCGCGCAGGTGTCTCTGGCGGCCGTAGGCGGTGAGCACGATGATCAGCACCAGGCCGAAGAGGATCTGGCGCGGCGCGTCTCCCCACTCGCCGCCGCCGATCTGCATGGTGCGCAGCAGCGCGCTCAGCACGGTGAGCAGGACGGCGCCGACGATGGTGCCGAGGTAGCCGCCGACCCCTCCGATCAGCGCCGTCCCGCCGATCACGACGGCGGCGACGCTGTTGAGCATGTAGTCGGCGCCCAGGTTCGTGTAGACGTTCTGGGAGTAGCCGAGGAGCAGCAGCCCGCCCACCCCGGCGAACAGCGAGGACAGCACGTACGCGCTGAACCGGACCGCCGAGGGGTTGACCCCGGACAGGTGGGCCGTGGTCCGGTTGGCGCCGACCGCGTAGAGCCGCCACCCGAACGACGTGCGGCGGAGCAGCCAGATCACCACGACCGACAGCGCGAGCCACAGCCACAGGACCCCGGGGACGCCGAACACCGTGTCGCCGGTGACCAGCTGGTTGAGCAGGGGCGCGGCCGACCCCTCGGGGCGCCCGCCGGTGTAGAGGCGGATGAACCCGGCCACGACCGCGATCATGCCGAGGGTCATCACCAGGGGTGGCACCCGGAACAGCAGGACGCCGATCCCGTTGACCACCCCGATCACGCAGGCCGAGCCCAGGGCCACCAGCACCGCGAAGAGGAAGCCGTCGTCGCTGCCGTCCATGAAGCGCGAGGCGACGATCGCGGACAGGGTCGCCGCGGACCCCACCGACAGGTCGATGCCCTCGCCCCCGGCGATGATCACCAGGGTCTGCCCGATGGCGATCACACCGAGGAACGAGGCGACGGTCAGCGTGGTGACGATGTGGCCCCACGTGGCGAAGGCGGGCGAGTAGAAGCTGGCCACGACCCACAGCAGCAGGGTGACCGCGCCGGAGATGACCACCGGGTCCGTGGTCAGGCGGCGCGCGGTGAGGGTGGTGGTCATCGTGTGCCTCCTGATGCTCCGGACGCCGTACCGTCGCGGGCGGTGAGGAGCCCGGCGAGCGCGATCGCGGCGATGATGACGCAGCCGTAGACGAACTCGCGGGCGTTGGTGGGAACGCCGGCGAAGAAGACGAGTCCCTGGATGAGGGAGAGCACCACCGCGCCCACCAGGGCTCCGCCGACCCCGCCGGAACCGCCGCGCAGCCGGGTGCCGCCGATCACGAGCGCGGCGATCGACCCCAGGGTGAGTTCGGTGCCGAGGGTGGGGTCCCCCGCCCCGGCGTCGGCCAGCAGCGCCACCCCCGCGAGGGAGGCCACCGCCCCGCCGAGGGTGTAGGACAGCACGCGCACCCTCGACACCGGGACGGACGAGGTGTAGGCGGCCTCGGGGTTGCCGCCCACCGCGTACAGGTGCTGGCCGTAGCGGGTCCCCCGCAGCAGCCGCCAGCCGAGGAAGAGGACCACGAGCAGTACGGCGGGGATCGGGACGTACATCGCCAGGACCATCCGGTAGGTCCCGGTGAGGACCGGCGACACCTCGCCGCCGGGGGTGGGCAGCACCAGCAGGGCCAGCCCGCCGAACACCGAGCTCGTGGCGAAGGTCGCGACGATGGGTTGCAGGCGCAGGACCGCCACCACCAGGCCGTTGAAGAGGCCGCAGGCGGCGCCGGTGGCGAGTCCGGCGGCCAGGGCCAGCGGCAGGCGGGCGTCGTCCCCCTGCATGAGCACCACGGACACCGCCGAGGACAGCGTGACGATGGTGCCGATGGACAGGTCGATACCGCCGCCGAGCACGATGATGGCCTGCGCGGCCGCGATGGTGGCCAGGGGAAGGAAGGTGGCGAAGCTGGCGCTGAGGCCGTAGGGCGAGAAGAACCCCGGTTGGAGGATCGCGGAGGCCGTCACCGTGACCAGCAGGAGGAGTCCCACGGCCAGGGCCGGCATGTGTACGGACATCACGGACCGCACCGGACCGGGCAGGTCCCGCGTTCCGGTGCCCCTCAGGAGGTTCATGCTCCGCCCTCCTCGGCGTGGCGCGGTTCGGGGTCGGGGAGTTCGTTCGCGTGGCCCTCGCGGGCGGCGGCGACGTCGGCTCCGGTGACGTGCATGGCGCTGGCGATCAGGGTGTCCTCGGTGAGGCGGTCCCCGGACACCTCGTCCACCACCCGGCCCTCGAACATCACGAGCACGCGGTCGCAGACCTCGACCAGTTCGCGGTCGTCGCTGGAGCCGACCAGCACGGCGGCACCGGACGCGGCCAGCTCGGCCACCACGTCGAACATCTCGGCCTTGGCGCCGACGTCGACGCCCTTGGCGGGGTCGTCCATCAGCACCACGGCGGGTTCGGTGGGGAACCACTTGCCGACCACGATCTTCTGCTGGTTGCCGCCGGAGAGCGTGGAGACCGGGTCGTCCAGGGAGCCGTAGCGGGTGTTGACGCGTTCGGCTACCTCGCGGGCGGCCGCGACCTCACGGCGCCTCGACAGGCCCACGCCCAGGAAGGCGCGGCGGCCCACCGAGGGCAGGGCGAGGTTCTCCAGGATGGGTCGGCCCAGTGCCAGTCCCTGGACGCCGCGGTTGCCGGGCACGTAACAGAATCCGGCCCGGACCGCCTGTTTGGGCGAGCGGGGGCGTACCGGGGCACCGTCCAGCAGCACGGTGCCGCCGGTCCGGCGACCGGCGCCGAAGAGCGCCGCCATGAGCTCGGACTGCCCCTGGCCCTGGAGGCCGCCGAGCCCCAGCACCTCGCCCGCGCGGACGTGCAGGGAGACCCCGTGGAGCCGGTCCCCGGTCAGGTCGCGCACCTCCAGGCGCGGCGGTGTGGCGGGGTCGGCGCCCCTGTCCGCCTCCTCCGGCTCCGCGGCCGTGGGGAGGGTCCCGGTCTCCGCCACGGGGCCCGTCCTCCGGGCGCCCGACGGCCCGGCGCTCGGGCGGCCGGACATCAGTTCCAGCAGTTCGGCCTCCGGGGTCCCGGCCACGGTCACCGTGGCCACGTCGGTCCCGTTGCGCATGACCGTGGCCCGGTCGCACACCGCGTAGATCTCGGCCAGCCGGTGGGTGATGAACAGGACCAGCACGCCGCGCGCGCGGAGTTCGTCGACGACCTCGAAGAGCACCTCCACCTGGCCGCGCCGCAGGGAGGCGGTCGCCTCGTCCAGCACGAGCAGGCGGGGGTCGCGGACCAGCGCCTTGCACACCTCGACCACCTGGCGTTCGCCCGGGTCGAGGTCGCCCACCCGTTCGCGGGCGGGCACCCTGCCGCCGAAGGCCGGGGCGAACCGCTCCAACCACGGCAGGGACCGGGCCAGGGCGGCGCGGCGGTCGCGGAGCCCGAACCGGGAGGGCTCCACGCCCAGCACCAGGTTGTCCAGGACGGTGAAGTCCTCGACCAGCGACAGCTCCTGGTACACGGAGCTGATCCCGGCGGCCAGGGTGTCCCGGGGCCCGCGCGGCCGCAGCGGCGCGCCGTCCAGCCGCACCTCCCCGGCGTCCGGCCCGACCACCCCGGTGAGCACCTTCAACAGGGTCGACTTGCCCGAGCCGTTGGGGCCGAGGACGGCGTGCACCGTCCCGGCGCGGGCCTCGAAGTCGGCACCGTCCAGCGCGGTGACCCCTCCGTAGCGTTTGCGCACTCCGCTCATGCGCAGAAACGGCGGTGAGTCCACGAGTTCTCTCCCTGCTCCTGTCCGTTCGCGGCCTCCGCCACGGGTGGGTACGCCCGGCTCCGCCCGCGCGGGCTACTCGAAGTAGGCGTCGGCCTCCTCCGGGCTGAGCGCGTGGTCCACGGCGTAGGCGTCGTTCTCGTCGGAGACCTCCGCGAAGCGCTCGTCGAAGGTGTCGTCGGTGATGGTCTCGGGGATGGGCAGCCAGGCGTTGTTGCCGTCGAGCCCGTCGGCGGTGAACTCCTCGCCCTGGAGCATGCGGATCACCACGTGCAGCGCGGACACGGAGACCGACGGCGGGTTGGGGACGCCGATGCTGGTGAAGTCGCCTTCCGAGCGCAGGGCGTCCCACTCGCGCATGTAGCCCACGCGCGCCTCGCCGGTCATGACGACGTCGTCCACGAGCCCCTCGGCCTGCAACGCGCGGAAGGCGCCGAGCGCCATGCCGTCCTGGACGAACACGCCGTCGACGTCGGGGTTGCTGGCCAGCAGGTCGCGGGTGACAGTCTGGCCCTGGTTCTGGTCCCACTCGGCGTAGTCGTTGGCGACGACCTCGACCCCGGCGGCGTCGAAGACCTCGCTCGCCCCGGACCAGCGGTCCTCGTTGGCGGGGTGGCCGTCGATGCCGTTGACCGCGATGATCCGGCCGCCCTCACCGACCTCGTCGGCCAGCCACTGGGCGGAGAGGGAGGCCCACTCGGCCTGGTCGATGACCACGTTGACGACGTCCTCGGACGCCACGGCCTGGTCGATGGCGACGATCTCGATGCCCTGTTCGGCCGCCTCCGCGAACACCTGGTCCAGGGCGGTGGGCGAGTTCGGGTTGACGATGATCGCGTCCACGTCCGAGCGGATGAGGTTGCGGATCTGCTGGATCTGGCCGTTGATGTCGACGTCGGCGCTCTCCACGACCAGCTGGTCGACGATCCCCTCGGCCTCGTACTCACCGAAGGCCGTCTCCAGTTCGGACAGCATCTGCTCGCGCCACTCGCTGCCGATGAAGCCGTTGCTGACCCCGATCGTGAACGGGCCCTCGGTCTCGCCGGCTCCGCCGCCGCCCTCGGGTGTGCTGCACGCGGTGGCCATCAGTGTCCCGGCCACGGCTACGGCGCCCAGTGCCAGCGACCCGCGCCAACGTCGCCCAAGCATGTTCCGGTGCCTCGTCGAACCCATCGGGGGGACCTCCATCCTGTGAGCTGAGTCACGAATCTACGCATCCTTGTGGCGACCGTCAATAACCTTTTTGATGGCAATCGACAAAAGTCAGTGATGATCCGATCTCTGTTAGCGCAAAAGAACAGAGCGTGGCCAGGGGGCCAAGGAGGGTTTCCGGGGCAACGGAGAACGCCCCCGGCGAGGCCGGGGGCGTTCGGGACGGGGGGGCTCGGGTCAGCCGAGCCGGGCGGCGAGCGCGCGCAGGGCCTCGGGGCCGATGGGTTCCGCGGCGCTCAGCGGCAGCTCCACCGTGCCGGGGTCGGCGAAGCGGGCACGGACGGCACCCAGGATCTCGGGGTCCGCGTCCTCCGGGACCTGGTTGACGATCACCCGGCCCAGACGGAAGCCGGTGGCCACCAGCTGGGCGGCGGCGCGGTCCGTCTCGGCCAGCACCATCCGGCGCGGCACCAGCACGAGCCTGACCTCGGCGTCCTCCCGCAGACGCGCGGCGGCCCGCTCCAGCTTCCGGCGGCGGGCGTGCAGCTTCTCCAGGAGCGGATCGTCCGGGGCGCCGTCGCCCGCGCCGCCGACGACGCCCACGGCGAAGCGGTCGGCGTCCACGGCGCGCTCACGCTGGCGCACCAGCCCCCGGACCCACGGGGTGAGCAGTTCGGGCAGGTCGAGCAGGCGCAGCAGGTGGCCGGTCGGGGCGCTGTCCACCACGAGCCGGTCCCACGTGCCCGGGACCTCCTCCATCGCGTCCATGAGCAGGTCGGCCAGGGCGGACTCGGCCATGCCCGGACCGGCCGCCGCGTGGTCCAGGTGACGGGTGACGGCGGGCAGGATCTCCCGGGGCAGGGCCGCGCTGGCGTCGTCACCGATCTGCCGGACCCTGCGGCGCAGGGCGGCGTCCGCGTCGGGCTCGCGCGCCCAC
Source organism: Nocardiopsis sp. iso_238 (assembly GCF_056173325.1). Classification (NCBI taxonomy): domain Bacteria; kingdom Bacillati; phylum Actinomycetota; class Actinomycetes; order Streptosporangiales; family Nocardiopsidaceae; genus Nocardiopsis; species Nocardiopsis sp. iso_238. Next base: position 5,636,834 of record NZ_CM149668.1, read on the forward strand.
AGGTTGTCGCTGACCAGCACCGGGCGGTCACCCAGGGGAAGGTCCAGCGCGTCACCGAGCGAGTGCGCGGGATCGGTGGACACCAGGAGGGTGCGCAGGCCCGCGTCGGCCAGGCCCAGCGCGTGCGCGGCGGCCATGGTGGTCTTGCCGACGCCGCCCTTGCCGCCGAAGAAGACGATGGGGGCCTCCGCCGGAACGGGCGCGGGGCTCCCCGCCCGCGCGCGGCGCCCTCTGCCGAACCTCAACAGCACACCCCCGGTCCACCGAGATCGTCCCGACCCATGCGCTGGTGCCACTCGTGCAGGTCGGCCACCATGTGGGGAACGAGGTCGAGGGTCTCATAGGAGACGGGCCCCTCCACTCCCAGGGTCTCCAGGAGCAGCAGGGCCCGCAGGGTGTCCTCCTGGGTGCGCGCCTCCCTGCGCAGTTCCTGCCGCCAGCGCGAGGCGAAGACCTCGTCGTGGAAGGCCTCCACCCGTTTCCAGGCGTCACGCACGCGGGAGAGCGCACCCATCGCGTTACTTCTCCTTCGGGTCGGCGGCGGTGGGGTCGGCGACGGTCTCCTCGGACGGGGCGTCCTCGGCCTCCGGAAGCTCCCCCGCCCGGCGGGCGGCGAAGGCCTTGCGCAGCGCCAGACCGGCCTCCACGACCAGCCAGACCGCCAGCGCGAAGATGACGAAGTCCAGCGGGGCCAGCAGGAAGAGGTCGATCAGGGAGTCCGACTTGAGGAACGCGACCAGGTTGACGATCAGTGCCCACGAGGTCATCACGAGCAGGAAGACCAGCGGAACGAGGATGGCCAGCGGGTTGCGCCCGCGCTTGGTCACCCACACCGCGATCACGGCGAGCGCGAGCCCGGCGGTGAGCTGGTTGGTGGTGCCGAACAGCTGCCACAGGGTGCCGAAGGCGAAGTCGCCCGGGATGAGTGCCAGGCCCAGCGGGACGACCGTGGCGATCAGGGTGGCCACCGTGAGGTTGCGCGCCAACGGACGGAAGCGGACGATCTCGGCGATCTCCTGGACGATGTAGCGCTGGAGGCGCACGCCGGTGTCCATGGTGGTGGCGGCGAAGCTGACCACGACCACCACCGCGAAGATGACACCGATCTGCAGCGGGACACCGATGTTGTTCGCGAACTGGCCGACACCCTCGACGAAGTTTCCCGTCGCCCCGGCCGAGGCGGATCCGAAGTCGCCGTACAGGCCCCGCCAGTCCGCGAGCGGCGACGCGGAGGCCGCGACCACACCGGCGGTGCAGGCCAGGATCGAGCAGACCGCGAGCGCGCCCTCACCGGCCGCGCCCAGGTAGCCGACCATCCGGGTGTCGGTCTCCTTGTCGATCTGCTTGGCCGTGGTCCCCGAGGCGACGAGGCTGTGGAAGCCGGAGATGGCACCGCAGGCGATGGTGACGAACAGCAGGGGGAACCAGGGCGGGGAACCCGCGGGGATATCGCTGTTGATCATCGGCGCGACGATCGTGTCCCAGCCGACGATCACACCCACGCCGATGACCGCGAAGGCCAGCAGCATCTGGTGCAGGTTGACGTAGTCGCGCGGCTGGAGCAGCATCCACACCGGGATGCGGGACGCGATGAACGCGTACACGAACAGCAGGACGATCCACACCGTGTTGGGGGTCATCCCCATGGCCTCGGAGACACCGGTGATGTCGATCGGGAACATCACGCCGAGCGGGATGCACACGTAGACCAGGACCAGCGCGACGAGCGAGGGCACCAGGGCCGCGGTGCGGCGCCTGTAGACGAACTGGCCGACCGCGATGGCCAGCGGGATGGTCACCAGGACCGGCAGGACGGACCCCGGGTAGGCCACGAACAGGTTCGAGATGACCACCGCGAACACCGCGTTCACCATGGTCAGCAGGAAGAAGATGATCACCAGGAACAGCGCTCGCGAGCGCTTGCTGATGACCTCGCCCGCGAGGGTGCCGATGCTGCGGGCCCGGTGCCGGACCGACACCACGAGGGCGCCGAAGTCGTGCACGCCCGCCGCGAAGACGGTGCCGAGCAGGATCCACGCGAGGGCGGGCCCCCAGCCCCAGAAGACCGCGACGGCCGGACCGACGATGGGCGCGGCACCCGCCACCGAGATGAAGTGGTGGCTGAAAACGATGTGCCGATTGGTCGGAACGAAATCGACGCCGTCCTTGTAGGTGTGCGCCGGGGTGATGTACCCGGGGTCGAGCGCGTACACCTTCTCTGCCAAATATCGCGAATAGTAACGGTAGCCAACGGCGAACACCGCCACCGACGCGAGTAGGACTAGGGCTGCGGGCATGGCCGAGGCCTACCTTTCACGCTCCGGGTCCAAGTCGTCACCGCGTCCCCTCTGTCCGTGCTCGTCACCTGGGGGGTCGCGGCCGATTCGGAGTATGGGTTAAAGTCACCAGAAATTAACATGCGGCATTCCTCACATATAAGGCCTGACCTTGACGGACCTGATCACGGTTTGGCAGCGATCCACCGTCGCCGAACTCTCCTGGACCACTCCTTCCGGCCCTTCGGGTATTCCCGTGGTTCCCCTCATGTGGCGTGACTCCCCGTGCGTCGCGCTGCCCTACTCCATGGCCGGGACCGCCCTGGAGCTCCGGGGGCGCACCGTGGCCCTCAGCGTGAGCGCGGAGGACGCGGGCGGCGGTACGGCGGTGGTCGGGACCGGACCGGTCGAGGTGGTCGAGGACCTCGACGGCGCCGAGTTCGTGGAGCACCTGGTGGAGCAGGAGGCGATCAAGCACCCGCCCACACGGCTGCGCGCGGACAGCCTGATCGCCCGCCGGGAGAACTGGTGGTGGGTGCCGCGCCTGCTCGTCTCCCTCACCGCGGTCGAGGAGGAGCACGCCCTGCACCCCCGGACCCGCGCGCGGGACGCCCTGCTGGTGCGCGACCGCTCGGGCCGCCCGGAGGTCGAGGTGGTCACGGCGGAGACCTGGCCGGACCGGGGCGACGTCACCCTGTGGTCGCGCGGCGGCGCCCCGATCGAAGGCGAGGGCGAACCGGCCTTCGTGTTCGCGCACCAGTACAGCCCGGACTTCGAACGCTGGGAGCGCTGGTCCCGTGTGGGCCCTCTCACCGGTGACACCCTCCTGGTCACCGAGGCCGAGGGCGGCCCCACCGGCGGTTCCCCCTCCGGCCCGCTGTCCCCCTACGGGCTGTTGGAACGCCTCGCCAACCACCGCTCCCTCGCCCGCACCTGCCGCTCCGCCATCTCCCGAGCCGAGTCCCGGCGCCGCACCTGAACCCGGTGGCCCCTGTCCCGAACGCCCCGGTCCGGGCGGGGGCGGCGGATAGGATGCGCTGGTAACGGCGATCGAGAAGAAACACGCATGGGGAATCTGAACAGCGAACTCTTCGCGGCGATCGACAGCGTCGCCAGCGGGGCCAACGAACACGCGCTGGCCGCGTCGGTCCAGGAACTCATGAAGAAGTACCGGGGCAGGGTGGACCCCCAGGACCTGGTCCTGGCCTCGGACACCGATGTCGTCGCCTACGCCGCCTACCGGCTCCCCGCCACCTTCACCGCCGCCGAGGCCGCCTTCGAGACCGCCGCGGCCTCGATCCCGGGGTTCGCCCCCGCCACCCACCTGGACGTCGGCGGCGGCATGGGCGCCGCCGTGTGGGCGGCCTCCTCCGCCTGGCCGTCCCTGCGCTCCACCACCGTGCTGGAGCAGTCCGCCCCCGCCATCAGTCTGGGCAAGCGGATCGCCCGCAGGTCCACGGCGCCAGCGGTCAGCGGATCCGAGTGGGAACGCTTCCGGCTCACCGGAGCCGTCCCGGACGGCCCGCGCGTGGACCTGGCCACCATGTCGTACGTGCTCAACGAGCTCACGCCGAAGGTCCAGGAGGAGGTCGTGCGCTCCCTGGCCCGACGGGCCCGGACGGTCGTGCTGATCGAGCCCGGCACCCCCGAGGGGTACGAACGCGTGATCAACGCCCGGAGACACCTCCTGGCGGAGGGGATGACCGTGGCGGCGCCCTGCCCGCACGGGGAGGCCTGCCCCATCGCCCCGGGTGAGGACTGGTGCCACTTCTCCGAGCGGCTCAACCGCTCCGGCATCCAGCGCAGGCTCAAGTTCGGCACGCTGGGCTTCGAGGACGAGAAGTACTCCTTCGTCGCCGCCACCGCCGATCCCGTGGACCGCCCCGCCAACCGGGTCCTGCGCCACCCCCAGAAGCGCAAGGGCCTGGTCTCGCTGAGCCTGTGCACCCCGGGCCCCGGGATCGAGGAGCGGGTGGTCTCCAAGCGCCAGGGACAGACCTACCGCGCGGCCCGCAAGGCCGAGTGGGGCGACGCCTGGCCGCCCCCGGAGGCGACCGGCGACTGACCGCGTCCGCTACCCTTCGGCGTGCATCCCCCGAGCACGGAAGCGACGCCTGTGGAACAGCTGCGCCCCGACGACCCCCGAGAGCTCGGCCGTTTCCGCCTGCTCCGCCGCGTGGGCGAGGGCGGCATGGGCGTCGTGTTCCTCGCCGTCTCCGACGGGGACGACCCGGCCGCCGTGAAGGTCATCCGCCCCGAGTACGCCGGAGGCCGCGAGTTCCGGGCGCGCTTCACCAGCGAGGTCGACCTCGCCCGCCGGGTGCGGGGCCCCTACACCGCGCGCGTCCTGGACGCCGACACCGACGGTGCGCGCCCCTGGCTGGCCACCGAGTACGTCCCCGGTCCCTCCCTGCACGGCGCGGTCCGCGACAGCGGCCCGTTCCCCGAGGACTCGCTCCGGGTCTTGGCGGCGGGCCTGGCCGAAGCCCTGGCGGCGATCCACGGCGTGGGACTGATCCGCTCTCCCCGCGCAGCTCACGCTCCTGGACGGGAACCTGGAGTCTGTGGAGGAGTTCACGGTCCCCACCCGCTGACCCGCCGCCCCTGACGCGTACGGGCAGCCCGAGAGGAACGGAACACCATGCCGTACCCCGAAGACGACGACCGCACGAGGGACGAACTCCGTGCCGCCCAGGTGGATGCGATCGCCAGGGGCAGGCGGATGCCCCCGGACAGCGCCCTGGGGATCATCGCGGCCGAGATCGAACGGGGTGGGCTCTGGCCCCTCGGTGAGCGCGGTGCGGCGCTCGTCCTCGACACCGACATCGGGGGTGACCCGGACGACGCGATCGCGGTGGCCGCCGCGGCCCGCTCCGTCCCCGAGCTGTCCCTGGTGCTCACCAACGACGAGACGGGTGGAGCGGCCGGACACGGGCGGCGGGCGCGTCTGGCCCGGTCGCTCCTGGACCGGTCGGGCCGACCGGACGTCCCGGTCGTGTCGGGCCACGGTGTCGGCGGAACCCGGTACTTCTGCGCCGACCCGCTGATCCCGGTCGGGGTACCCGAGCAGCCCCGGGACGTGGCCGGAGCGGTCCGCGCCCTCCTGGACCGCACCGAGGGGGCCGTGCGCTGGGTGGGCATGGGCGCGATGAGCAACCTCGCCCTGGTCCTCGCGGAGGTCCCCGAGGCCGGGGAGCGCCTGCGCGTGACCCAGATGGGCGGCGCCCTGAACTACCGGGACCCGTCCCGGGCCGAGCACAACATCCGTATGGACGTCGGTGCCGCCCACGCGGTCCTCGCCGCGATCGGACGGGGTCGGCTCTCGGACGTCCAGCTCGTCACCTCCGACGTCACCTTCCGGCCCGACATCGAGGTCCGTCGCGAGAGCGACCTCTACCGGAGCCTGGCCGAGCACGGGAGCGACACCTGGCAGGGCCTGCTGCGCGACCACCTCGACCTGTGGTTCGCCTCCTTCCACCCGGGCAGCATCCAGCACGACGCCCTGGCGCTGGCGACCGCGCTCCAGCTGCCCTTCGTCAACCTCGACCTGGAAGAGGTCGCGCTGGACGACCGGGGCCGCATGTCCCGCTCGCCCGGCGGCGCCGAGGTGTGGCTGAGCTCCTCCGCGACGTACCCGCCCTTCAACCGGTGGCTGTCGTACTCCCTGTTCGCGACATGAGGGGCAGCACCTGACCAGCGAAGACCTCCGCCATCACCTCCGACCCACACGTCAGAGCCAGACGGCGGGGTCCCCGCCCCACCGGGTGGAGGCGTGGGCCCAGTCGCCGGGGCCGCCCCGGTAGGAGACCGGCGGGACCGCGTGGCGCAGCCAGCCGTAGGCCGACGGGGACTCCGTGAGCCAGTCGGCGGGGTCGTACCCCTCGCCCTCGGCCGGGACGGGGGCGATGTCGTTCATCAGCCAACCGGCGGTACCCGCGAGGGAGAACCGCAGGTGCCTCCCCCGGCCGTCCTTCTGACGGTCGGTGAGGGCCCGCAGCACCCCGGCGGCCAGCAGGTAGCCGGTGCCGTGGTCCAGGGCCTGGGCGGGCAGCGCCCCCGGACGGCCGTCGGAACGGGCCTCCAGGGCCGCGATCCCGCTGGCCGCCTGCACCAGGCTGTCGAACCCCCTGCGCCCGGCCCACGGACCCGACCAGCCCCAGGCGCACAACTGCGCGACGACCAGGCCGGGGCGGCGGGCGATCAGCTCCTCAGCGGCCAGCCCGTGCCGGTCGAGCCCGCCCGGACGGTAGCCGGTCACCACCACGTCGGCGTCTCCAGCAGCTCCGCGAAGGTGCTCCGGCCCTCCGCCGTGTCCAGGTCCAGCAGGGTGGAGCGCTTGCCCATCCCGGTGTCGGTGTGGCTGTCGGGGTCCTCCTCCAACCCCGGGGAGTCCACGCGCAACACGTCGGCGCCGAGCAGGGCGAGGGTCCGGGTGGCGACCGGACCGGCGATGACCCGGGTCAGGTCCAGGACCCGAACCCCGCCAGCGGGCAGCTCCCCCGAGGGGAGCCGACGCTCACCCGCCGGACCCACAGCCTCGGACTCTGCCAGCGGGAGCCCTTCCGCCTGGAAGTCCCCCGGCCTGCCGGGCTCCCCGTCAGGACCGGCTTCGGGTGCCACGGCGACCGCCAGCCCTCCCCCGGCGTAGACCGCCTCCTGGACCTCGTGCGCGGACCGGGCGGCCAGCTCCTTCGCGAGCTCCTCCGGGCCGGTCCGCTCGCTCAGCCCCAGCGCGGCCAGCAGCCGGGCCCGGTGATGGGGGTAGTTCGCGTGGGTGCGCACCCAGCCGTCAGCGGTCTGCCAGAACCCCGACAGCGACGCGAAGGGGGTCGGCTTCCGGCCGTCCACCAGCAGGTGGCGTTCGCTGATGAAGGCGGTGGCCACGGCGCCCTCGTCGATCAGCGCCTGCGGCACCGGGCCGCCGTTGCGTGCCGCCAGAAGTTCGGCTGCGGCCAGCGAACACGCCCCGACGGTGGCCCTGGCCAGTTCCCGTACCGGCAGCTTCGCGGGGAGCACCTCCCCCGCACCCCGGTAGGAGACCCGCTCCACCAGGTCCGCCGACCCTCCGATCGCCTGCCACGCCTGGGTTGTCGCCACGTCCGGTGTGCCGCGGGGGTTCTGGGTACCGCTGGGATCGGTCGTCATGCCCTCATTGTGCCCACCCGGCCTTCTGGTTCCTTCGTCCGGTCCTGGGTGTGGATCACAGTTGCCGATCGCTGTCGCGGAGCACGTCCGGTCTCCGCGTCACGTGCCCGCCGGTGATCCAGGGCGTCAGCAGGCGAGCGGGGGCGACCCGGACCACCGGAGCCGGCCGAGTCGGCCAGGACCGCCCGGCCGGGCGGCGTCCCGCGACGGCGGTTCCCTCCAGCTCGACCATCAGGTCGGGGACGGCCAGCCGTGTCACCCCGAGCATCGTGGAGGTCGGTGCGACCCGGACGGCGCCCAGCCTCGACGCCAGCTCGCCGTAGTGCTCGAAGAGCCGGTCCACGTCGGTGGTGTAGACGTTGAGCCGGACGAGGTTCGCCAGGGACATACCCCCACCGCGAGCAGCATTCAGGTCGCGATCGTGGACGACGGCACCCGCACCGACGCCGTCGAACCCACGGGGCCGCAGATCCCCCACCAGCGCACGGTGGAGGAATGGGAGCTGGCCGAACGCGGCCGGGGCCTGCTGATCATCCACCACCTCGCCGAGCGGTGGGGCACCCGCTCGGTGCTGGACTTCCCCTTCTGCGCCGGGCTGGGCACCGTCACCTGGGCCGAGTTCACCCTGAACGATGGGTCTCAGCGATGACGACGACGAACACCAGGGTGCGCTCCGTGCTCGCCGAACCCCGAGGACACCGGTTCTCCCGACCCGGCGCCACGCTGAACCGCCCCACACCCCGGCCCTCTCAGCGCAACCAGCACACCCGGCCCACCATGCCGGAAACGCCCCAGGCCCGGCGGGAACGGCTGCTCCGCCAGATGGAGGGCAACCCCCGCATCGCCTACATGCTCGAACACGGCGAACTCCCCCACTGGATGCATGTGGCCCGACAGCAGCGGGAAAAGGCCGAACGAGAGGCCGGGCAAGCCCGCCGGGCCGTGGAGTCCCCGCCCAACCCCCGCCCAACCCCCGGACACCTCCCGGGGACGCCACCGCGCCCCGCGCCGCTGGAAGCACTGGCCCGCACTGGCCGTGAGCACCACACTCCTACTCGCCCTGACCACCGCGGAGGAGATCGGCCAGTCGCTCTTCCAGTCAGCCGGATTCCCGATCTGAGCGCTCGCTCGAATAAGGGGCACAGGACCGGAGGCACAGGCTCTCGCTGCTAGCATGTGCGGCATGTCAGCCGCTTCGTGCTCGGCCGCTTGCGCGGCAGTGACCAGGACGTCCCGCTAGCGGCGGGACGTCCAACTCACAGCAACATCCACCTGGAACGTCCAGCCGCTTCGTGATCCATCCGGAGCGGCCCTTCGTGCTGCTCGGTATCTCCTCAGATCGACGGAGCAATCGATGCTTTCAGGCACTTCCTCTTCCCGCGGGCAAAGCCCGTCCCCCATGCGCGCACGGCTCGTGCTGTGCGCGATGTCCATGCTGCAGTTCTTCATCGCGGTCGACGTGACCGTGGTCAACATCGCGCTGCCCTCGATCGGCGCGGACTTCGGCGTCGAGGGCCACTCCCTGACCTGGGCCGTGGTCGGTTACACCATCACCGGCGGCGGGCTGCTGATGCTCGGCGGCCGGCTCGGTGACCTTCTCGGCCGCCGCCGCACCCTTCTGGTCGGCACGACTCTCTTCGGCGCGGCTTCCCTGCTGGCGGGCCTGGCCCCCTCCTTCCCGGTTCTGGTCGCCGCCCGCCTGCTCCAGGGAGCCGGTGAGGCCGTCGCGCTGCCCGCGGCGATGGCGACCATCGTGCTGCTCTTCCCTGAGGGCCCGCGCCGGTCGCGCGCTCTGAGCGTGTGGGCCGCCGTGGCCAGCTGCGGCCTGGTTCTCGGGTTCGCCCTGTCGGGGATCATCACCGCCCAGCTGGGCTGGCGTTGGATCTTCCTGATCTCGGTGCCGTTCATCCTGGTCGTGATCGTGGCCGCGCTCGTCCTGGTCCCGGCGGACCGGTCCGCGTCCCGTGAGCGGGCCCGACTGGACCTTCCGGGCTCGCTCCTGCTGACCGCGTGCCCGCTGCTGTTCGTCTACGCCGCGGTCGAGGCGGGCGAGCCTGCGACCGATCCGTGGGTGAGCGTGGCCGCGCTGGTCGGCGCGGTGCTGGCCGCTGTCGGGTTCGTGCGGGTCGAGTCGAGGTCGCCGAACCCGCTGGTCCCGCTGACGTTCTTCGCGGACCGCGCCCGGCTGCGTGCGAACCTGACGACGATGCTGCTCAGCGGTGCGTTGTCGACCTCGTTCCTGCTGTTCACCTTCTACCTGCAGGACAGGCTCGGTATCGGGCCTCTGGGGGCAGGCCTCACGATGCTGCCCCTGGCCGTGGCTCTGATCGCGGCATCGGTGCTCGTGCCCCGGCTGCTGGGACGCTGGGGCGCGCGTGCGTGCGTGCTGGCCGGGCTCGCGGCTGCTGCGGGCGCCATGGCTGTGGTCGCTCTCGTGGCCGTCCAGGGCGGCGGGGCGGCATGGCTGCTCCCGGCGATGCTGCTGATCGCAGCGGGCATGGGCTTCGGGATCGTGGGGCTGCAGTACATCGCGGTCAGCGGGACCACTGACGAGGACGCCGGGATCGCCTCCGGTGTCCAGCGGGCAGCAGACCAGCTCGGCGGAGCAGCCGGTGTGGCTGTCTACGTAGGTCTCGGGTTCGCCCCGGCCCTGCACGCCGGAGACCCGTTCGTGATCGCTTCGGTGCTCGCCGTCATCGGGCTGATCGTCGGTGCCGTGGTCATCTCCCGCTCGCCGGCCACCGCGGTGGGGCAGCCGCAGGCCGGGTAGCAGAGCAGGCTGTCGCGCCGCGCCCGGACGGTCGCGGCGCGGCAGCCCCTCCCCTTCGCTCCACCGACGACGGCCGGAAGACCACCTGCCCGACCTGCCCACCTTCACCGCTGACCCTCTGTGGGAGCAGTTCCAAGCGCTGCTTCCCGAACGGAACATCAACCACCCCCTGGGGTGTCACCGGCCGCAGCCATGTCGACCGCGGCACATCAGGTCTCAAGACACCGGTGCTCGTGGACGGCGGCGCACTTCCGGTCGGACGGGATCCTGGCCGCGGCCATCCGAGCCGCACGCCCACACGGGGCACCATGGACAATGTCAGACCCGTATTGGAACATGTGTACTAGTCGGGCGTTGGAGTGATGGGGGAAGGGGTGAGTTCTGTGTCGTGGACATGCGGTAGTGACGGAAGTCTTAACCTGGAGGGTATGAGGCAGAGCGAGGAACAGGCGGCCCTTCTCGCCCTTCTCCTGGGCAAGCAGGTCCGATGGCGTGACGTGGCTGAGAGAGTCCTGAACTCGACTGGCGCCACTCATGTTCTGCGTGACGCCTTCGGGAGCCAGGACACACTCTTCGACGTGGACCAGGGACCGATGGAAGTGGCCCTGGCAGAGGCACGCCAGCTGCTCTCACGCTGCGCCTCTGACGGGGTCGGGACACACGCTTTCTGGGACGGCTCGTACCCGACCCAGCTGCGCGACGTACACGAGATGCCGCCGCTGATCTTCACCCGCGGAACAGTCCTGGCCGAGGAGCAGCGGTCGATCGCCGTAGTCGGCTCACGGAAGGCTTCCGAGCACGGTCTGGCGGTCGCCGGCAGCATCGCCCACCGACTCACCCGGGAGAACATCACCGTGGTGAGCGGACTCGCGGCCGGAATCGACACCGTGGCGCACAGGACGGCCCTGGACCACGGTGGCCGAACCGTCGCCGTGCTGGGCACGGGGATCAACCGGTTCTACCCCTCGGAGAATCGTCCTCTCCAGGGTGAGATCGCTGACAAGGGCCTGTTGATCAGCCAGTTCCTTCCTGATGCCGCTCCCACGAAGAAGAGTTTCCCCATGCGCAACGCGGTCATGAGCGGCTACGCCGCCGCGACCATTGTCGTGGAGGCCGGAGAACACAGCGGAGCCCGTATTCAAGCGCGGATGGCACTCAAACACGGTCGACCTGTCATCCTGCCTCGGGAGTTGCTGCGGAACCAGTGGGTGCGTGATTATGAGAAGCGCCCTGGAGTTCATCTGGTCAGCGGTATCGAGGAGCTGATGTGCGCTGTGCGATCGATCATGGCTGATGCCGAGGTGAAGCCGGAGGAACTGGTAGGGGAAGCCGAACTTGTCTGGTGAGTCGCGCCGGTATTCGGTCCGTACCCACGTCGAGGTTCAGCTCGCCTACCTACACGGACCCCCAACCCCGGGGGCAGGGGTCTGCCAGGTGTGTTTCGGCGCCTGCCGCCCCTCCTCCGCCCGCTGTGTTCCCTGTGGGGAAGTCGTCTACCAGGCCGGGCACATGGCGGCTGACCTCGTTGTTCCTATCACCTACCGCAAGGGCTCGGCGGACAGCACAGTCAGAATCTTCGTATGTACAAGCAGGAGCCGCACAACAGGACTGCGAGAAGAAACCTGACCGCGCTTTTCGCTTATTTCTGTCTTCACCACATCAATTGCGTGAAGGCAGCGGCGGATGTTGACTGATTCACGCATGTCTGTTTCGTTCCAAGCACGAAGAATCCATCGCAGGATGTGCATCCCCTGGAGGAGACCCTCGGTGACAAGGTGCGGAGTCTGCGCGACATCCGGCTCTCGGTCAATCAGCAGGTCCCGTCGGAATCCCGCTCCTTTCACAAGGACTGGTTCGAGGTCGGCGTCATCCCGGAGCAGGGTTCACAGACTGCCGTCCTTCTGCTGGACGACACATGGGTGACCGGTGCCCGCGCACAGTCGGCAGCCTATTGCCTCAAACAGGCTGGGGCCCACAAGGTGGTCGTGCTCGTACTGGCACGTCAGATCAACCCTGACTACGGTCATTCGAAGCCCTTGGTGGAGCGCATCTCCAAAGCCCCCTACGAGATGGATTCCTGTGCGTTCCACCTCAGTGACATGATCCCTGCGCCTCGATCGCCCTAGCGGAGCTTCCCCAAGCTCGAAGCGGGCCGGGACGTCCCCGACGCGGCCCGGCCTCGTCACAGTCCACGTCGGTCTGGAACCCGGTCACGGCGTCCTTCGTGACCGGCCGGGTAGCGGAGGACGACCCGGCTGCGGCGCGGCGTAGAGTTCTGGCATGGACGGCCACGCGGACACGGTGGTCCTCAGACCGGGGATCGACGGCATCGCCGAGGTGTTCCACACGCACCTGCGCCAACACGCCTACCCGATGCACACGCACCGGTCGTGGACGCTGCTCATCATCGACTCCGGAACCGTCCGCTACGACCTGGGCCGCCACGAGCACGGCGCGCTCGACCGCACGGTCACCCTGTTGCCTCCGGGGGTCCCGCACAACGGCACCCCCACCACCGCGCAGGGGCTGCGCAAGCGGGTGCTGTACCTGGAGCCGGAACAGATCGACCCGGGGCTGGTCGGCCGGGCGGTGGACCACCCGATGTTCGACGACCCCCTCCTGCGCCACCGCGTCCACCAACTGCACGGCGCCCTGTTCCGGCAGGGAGACCGCCTGGAGGCGGAGAGCCGGCTCGAACTGGTCTCCGAACGGCTCCGTCAGCACCTGCGCGGCACGGTGGGGGCTTCCGCAGACTCCGACGACCCCGGCCTGGCCGAGCGGTTGCGCGACCTCCTGGACGCCCGCACCGTCGAGGGGGTGCCGCTGACCGAGGCCGCCCGGATCCTGCACGCCCACCCCGCCCACCTGACCCGCGTGTTCACCAGGAGGTTCGGGATGCCCCCGCACCAGTACCTGGTGGGGCGGCGCGTGGACCTGGCGCGGCGGCTGATCCTCGAAGGGCGGGCGCCCGCGCACGCGGCGGCCGCCTCGGGCTTCTACGACCAGGCCCACCTGAACCGGCACTTCACCCGGGTCCTCGGGCTGCCTCCCGGGCGGTACGCCCGTGCGCGGCGGAAGGGCGCCCCACCGGGTCTCAGCGGTGCATCCGCGCGCCCTTGACGATCCGGTCCACGCCGTTCCTGGGTCCGTGCACGGCCAGGCCCACCAGGTCCAGGGAGTCCCGGCCGACCGCGCGGACGGCGGCGCGGTTGTCCCGGTCGTTACCGGTGGCGAACAGGTCGGAGGTGAACACCGCCAGCTCGGCCTCCCTCGACACCGCCCGGGCGTGCGCCTCGGTCAGCGTCTCCTTGTCGGCCTCGAACACCATGACGGGCTGGCGGAACATCGGCAGGTAGGCGGTGCCGTCGGCGTCCGCGTAGGGTTGGCCGATGAGCTCCGGGACTCGGCTTCCCAACCCGCTGACCAGGAATGACGTGACGTTGAGCCGCTGCCACACGGCCAGGTCGTCACGGAGCAGGACGGCGATCTTGGTGTCGAAGCGCACGGGGGCGTCTGTGGTCTCCATGCGTCACATCCTCGCCAGCGGAGGCGACCGGAGTCTTGTACGTTCCTCACCCGCGTCGACACCGCCCAGTCCCCGCTCCGCGACCCCCTCCGATCCCCGTGCGTGTGTGGCCGCCGACAGTCCCGACCCGCACGATCGGTCACCCGAACCCTGGTTCCCGCGGTCCCTTGGCGGGTGGCTCGTACTCCAGGCCGATGCCGCGCGCCCAGAGGCGGGTGGCGGTCTCCACGACCACGTCGGGGTCGTGCTCCTCGCCGTACAGGAACAGCATCCGGGCGGTGTGCTCCACCATGCCGCCGAGCATGCTCGCGGTGGCCTCCACGTCGATGTCGGCCGAGGCCAGCCCCTCCTCCTGGAGGCGGCGGGTCCCCGAGCTGATGCGCTCCACGAAGAGCCCCCGGATCTCCAGGAAGAGGGTCCGAAAGTCCGGGTGACGCGGTGAGATCTGCTCGATGACCTGCATGATCCGCGCGTTGTCCCGGTAGGCGGCCAGGAAGCGGACGGTGGCGTGCCGGATCCGGTCCACGGGGTCGGTCCCCGGGGGCGCGGCGGAGCGGGCGGCGTCGAACATCTCCCCGGCCACCCCCTTGGCGACCTCGTGAAAGACCTCGTCCTTGGAGTCGAAGTACGTGTAGAAGCTCCCGTAGGCGATCCCGGCACGGCCGGTGATCTGGGCGATCCTGGTCTCCTCGAACCCGCGTTCCTCGAACTCCTCACGGGCCGCCTGGACGAGGGCGCCCCGCTTGCGCCGCCCGCGTTCCGTGGGCGGTCGCCCGGTCAGCGTCTGTTTTCCCACTGGCACCCCTCGTCCCCCTCGGTCACCGCAGGGGGAGAAACTTCGCGATGACCTCGTTCATGATCTCGTAGGTGCCGCCGCCGATGCTGAACACCCGGGCGTCCCGGTAGTGGCGCTCCACCTCGGTGCCGCGCATGAATCCCATGCCGCCGTGCAGCTGGACGGCGTTGTCCACCACGTAGTCCATGGCCTCGGTCGCGGTGTTCTTGGCCATCGCCACCTCGGAGATCAGCGGTTCGCCGTCCTGGAGCCGCTCCGCGATCCCCCGCACGTAGGCGGTGGCGACCTCGGTGCGGCGGTGCATCTCCACCAGCCGGTGCCGCAGGACCTGGCGGCGGGACAGCGGGCCGCCGAAGGCCTCGCGCTCCCGCACCCACGCGACGGACAGGTCCACGCAGCGGCGCGCCGTGGCGCAGGCCTGCACGGACAGGCCGATCCTCTCGCTGGCGAACTGGCGCATGATCTGGAGGAAGCCCTGGTCCACGCCGCCGACGAGGTGGTCGGCGGGGACCCGGACGTCCGTCAGGGAGAGCTCGGCGGTGTCCGAGGAGCGCCAGCCCATCTTGTCCAGCTTGCGGGCGGCGGTGAACCCGGGGGTACCGCGGTCCACGACGAACAGCGAGATGCCGTCGTGCCCGGTGCCGGAGGTGCGGGCCGCCACGGTCACGAAGTCGGCCCGGTACCCGGAGGTGATGAAGGTCTTCGCGCCGTTGAGCACCCACGCGTCGCCGTCACGGACCGCCCTTGTGCGCAGGTGGGCCACGTCCGAACCGGCGTCGGGTTCGGTGATGCCCAGCGAGCAGACCAGTTCTCCGGCCAGCGCGGGGCGGACGTAGTCGCGCACCAGGTGTTCACGACCGTCCTCGACCAGGGCGGGCAGGGCGATGGTGTGGGTGAACAGCGAGGCCAGTACCCCGGTGGGCACCCCGGACAGGACCGCCTCCTCGGAGACGACCAACTGGTCGAGCATCTCCCCCTCGCCGCCCACGGACGCGGGCTGGCCGAGGCCGAGCAGCCCGAGCCGACCGGCCGCGCGGTGCAGGTCCCGGGGCAGTTCGCCCTCGTCCTCCCACTGTTCGACGTGGGGAAGGATCTCCTTGGCCGCGAAGGTCCGCACGGTCTCCCGGAGCGCGGCGCGTTCGGGGGTGTTCCACCGGTCGGCCCGGGGGGTGTCGGTCGCGGTCATGTACGCACACTCGCAATCCGTGTCGCGGAGGGGTTCGGCCGGACCCCTGGGAGATCCAGCTCACACTTTGTTATGGTGCGCGGAACATGACAAGTCAGTCAACATCTGGGGAGTCGGAGGACCGGCGGCCCCGTGAGGAGCCCCCGTGGTCGACACCGCCGCACTCGTCGAGGACCTGCGATCCGAACAGGACGAACTGGCCGCCCTCCTCCGGGGCACCGACCCCGCCGACTGGTCCCGGCCGACCCCCTCCCCCGGCTGGAGCATCGCTGACCAGGTCGCCCACCTGGCCTTCTTCGACGAGTCCGCGCTGACCGCCGTCACCGACCCGGACGGGTTCGCGGCGATGGTCGAGGCGGCCCTGGCCGACCCGGAGGGGTACGTGGACACGGCCGCCGCCCCGCTGGCCGCCCTGCCCCCGGGTGTCCTGCTCAGCCGCTGGTGTGAGGCCTCGGCGGCGCTCCGGGCCGCCCTCCTCGACGCCCCCGCCGGGACGCGGGTGCCCTGGTTCGGGCCTCCGATGAGCGTGCCCTCCAAGGCGACCGCGCGGCTGATGGAGACCTGGGCCCACGGCCAGGACGTCGTGGACGCGCTGGGCACGATCCGCCAGCCCACCGACCGCCTGCGCCACGTCGTCCACCTCGCCCTGCGCACCCGGTCCTACAGCTACCTGGCCCGTGGGCTGCCCGCGCCGGACACGGAGGTCCGCGTGGAGCTCACCGCCCCGGACGGCGGCCTGTGGAGGATGGGCCCGGACGGGGCCGAGGACGTGGTGCGCGGCGACGCCGAACAGTTCTGCCTGGTCCTGACCCGCCGTCGCCACCCCGCCGACACGTCGCTGACCGCCGAGGGCCCCGCTGCCCGGGAGTGGCTGGAGGTGGGCCAGACCTACGCGGGCGGCCCCGGCCAGGGACGCCGTCCCGGCCAGTTCCCCCAGGGCTGAGGCCCCGGCCCGGGGCGTTGACGCAGGGCCGGGGCCTCAGGACGCGAGGGAGCAGAGTTGACCGTTCTGTCAGACCGAGCCCGGGGTGAGGGTGCCTTCGGCCCTGACGAGCCGGTTCCGCTCGTCGAACTCCAGCTCGATCCCGAAGGCCCCGAGGACGAGGATCCGGCCGTCGGCGGAGAACCGGGGGTCGAGCCCGCGCAGTCGGGCGTAGCTGTGGGCGGCCCTGCGGTGGTCCGTGATGGAGGGGACTCCGGACACGGCCTGCTGGATGACGCTGATGACGTGGAGCGCGGTGGGCGCGGGGAGCAGGAAGCCGGGGTGTTCGAGGAGGAAGCCTGCGCGCGTACCACCGCCGACCGGGCCGTTGTAGGCGGACCAGCGTCCGGTGAGGACCTTGGCGGCGTCGGTGAGCAGCGACAGGACCTGGTGCGGCATCTCCGGGGAGCCGGGCAGGGCGCTGAAGGGCACCTCCGGCTCGGCCAGCTCGGCGATGCCGTACCTGCGGCCGAGGTCGCGCACCGTCGCGGCGAGCTCGGTGACCTCGGGGGAGAAGCCGGACGGGTTGGCCCAGGCCCACATCCAGGACCCGGGGCCCGGGGCGGCACTGCCCAGCAGGTGGAACCGGTCGCAGACCAGCTCCGACTCACCGGAGAACTCGAACCTGGGCTCGGCCAGGTCCACGTTCCAGTGGGAGTTCCCGACGACCGTCTCCATGTGGAGCTGGTGCTCCAGGGAGAGGATCGCGGCGTCGTTGAGGAGATCGTGGAGGGTAGGTGTGTTCTGCACGCGCCGGACACTAGCGTGCGCGGCGGACATCCGGTGAGAGACCGAAGCGGGGGCGGTGCGCGAGATGAGGCTGGCGGCCCTTCGGCACCTCGGACGGCGGTGGGTTCCCGGAGGCTGGCGGACTCCCGGAGGCTGGCGCCCCGGAAGCTAACGGGCCGGTGACAGGACCTTCTTCTGGAGGGCCTCCAGCGGCCCCTGACGGAAGCCGCGCAGCCACAGCAGGGACGACACCACCAGCACCAGCGACACCACGGCCCACAGGACCAGCACCCACCACCGGCCCGTGTCCGCCATCCGCTCGGCCAGCCCGAGGCCGAAGCCGTAACAGACGAACATGAGGACGACGTTCTGGGCCACGTAGCCGGTCATCGCCATCCGGCCGAGGGCGGAGACCCCCGCGACCACGGGCCCGGTACCGTTCGTGCGGTCCAGCAGGCGGCCGATCAGTCCGATCAGGCCCACGGCGACCAGCGGCGCCACCACGTAGCGGTCCATGAGGAGCCAGTCCGGTCCGGCCAGGGCGGTGACCACCGTGAGCGGGACGCCGAGGCCGAGCCCCCAGACGAGCAGACGGGTGCGGACGCTTCTCCCGACGGCGTCGTCCGCGAAGGCACCGGCCCGGAGGAGCCGCACCCCCAGCAGGAACATGAACACCATCAGGCCGAAGGTGAAGACGGGTTCGAGGCGCAGCCCCAGGAAGTTGTCCAGGCGGAAGGCGACCTGGTCCCAGTAGGAGCCGTGGGCGTAGAGCTCGACCGCCTCGGGCGGCACGGACGAGGACCCCCCGGGCTCCGTCACGAGCGCCGCCGTGACCAGGCCCATCAGGGCCACGTGCAGGGAGACGGACACCCACATGACCCTGTTCCGGGCACGCTCCGAGCGGGTGAGCAGCCAGGCGACCAGGAGGGCGACCGCCGCGTACCCCATGAGCACGTCACCCGCGAAGACCAGCGTGAAGTGCACCGTTCCCTCGACGAACAGGAACAGGGCCCGCCATCGGTAGGGCCCCGGCCAGCGCGCGCCCCGTCGGGCGGCCGACTGGAACTGGATGGCCAGGCCGGCGCCGAACAGCAGTGTGAGCAGGGCGAGGAACTTGCCGTTGGCGACGGTACGGAAGACTCCCTCCGCCAGGGTCGCGGCGGAGGGGTCGGTGTGGAACGGCGTGAACGGGTTCAGTTCGCCGGAGCCGTACAGGATCGCGGCGTCGCCGCCGGGCCCCGCGAACAGCCACACGTTGGTGGCGAGGGTGCCGAGGATGGCGACGCCCCGCAGGACGTCCAGCAGGGGCAGCCGACCGCTGGCGGCGCGTCCGCCGGGTGGGGTCCTTTGGAGCGCGGTGTCGTCTCCGGTCATGTCAGGCGTCCTCCGTTGGCGCCGCGAAGAGACGGTCGAAGTGCCGCCGGAGCAGGCGCTCGGCGGTGGCGTCGTCGAACAGGTCCGGAGTGGCGAGCTGGTGCATGCTGAGCCCGTCGGCCAGGGCCACCAGGGCGGCGGCCTCGGTGTGGGGGTCGAGGTCGGCGGAGAGCTCGCCCAGGCGCTGCGCGGCGGCCAGGCCCTCCGCGAGTCCGTCGACCAGCTGGCGTGTGGTGGTCCGGTGCAGCTCGGCCATCTCGGGTTCGCGGACGGCGTTGGGCAGGAACTCCAGCCAGACGGTCAGCTCCATGCGCCGTTCCTCGTCCATGGGCAGGAGGGTGTGCGCGATCCGGAACATGAGGTCGCGGACGGGCGCGACCCGCTCCACCGCCTCGATCCTCTCCTTGCCGCGCTCGTAGAGGTGCTCGACACCGAAGCGCAGGAGGTCGGACTTGCTGCGGAAGTAGCGCTGGACCAGCCCCACGGACCCCCCGAGCTCGTCGGCGACGTCCGCGAAGGTGGTCGCGGCCAGGCCCTTCCGGGCGATGGTGCACAGCAGGGCCTCGGTGACCTGGCGCCTTCTCTCGTCGTGGTCAGCGGTACGTGGCATATAAAAATATTAGGAACATATTTTTATTTTCGCAAGCGGTGGCCGCATCCGGCCACCCCCGGCTCCGGAGGCTCACGTAAGCGCCGTGTCCGGTTCCGCCCGATAATGCGGTGACGGCGTCCCGCGACAGGGAGCCGAGGCCGGGCGAGCGGGAGGCGACGTGGGAGCGGACGGGCGGGGCGCGGAGGGCACACCGCGACCAGCGGTGAGCCGGAGGTCCCTGCTGGTCGGCGGGGGTGCGCTCCTGGGCGGCACCGCCCTGCTGGGCGCCTCGGTCCACGCGGCCAGGGAACGCTGGGACGTCGCGGTGATCGGCGCCGGGGTCACCGGACTGTCCGCGGCACGCAACCTCGCTGACCACGGCCTCTCCGTGGTCGTCCTGGAGGCCCGTGACCGGATCGGCGGCCAGCTGTACACCGACCACTCCTTCAGCTCCGTCCCCGTCGAGCTGGGCGCCGGGCTGATCCACGGCCGGGAGGCCCACACCTGGGAACTCGTGGCGGAGGCCGGGGCCGAGACCGTCCGGATGCGCGCCGGGGAGGGGGTCTCCGCCCCCGTCCCGACCCCCGGGGCGCCCCGCGCCGACGAGGACGCCGCCGCGTACCTGCGCCGGATGGGCGTACCCGAGGACCGGTGGCCCCCGGTGGCCATCGACAACGAGTCGCTGGAGCGGTGGAGCGCCGTGTGGATGCACGAGTACGGGATCTTCGACTGGTGGTCCGTCCCCCGGGACAACTTCCGGGTGGTCGGCGGCTACGACGGCCTCCTGCCGCCGCTCTCCCACGGCCTGGACGTACGGCTGGAGCACGCGGTGCGCCGCGTGCGGTGGTCGGGACGCGGCGTGGAACTGCGCGTGGCCGCGCCCGAGGGCGACCTCGCGGTACGCGCGGACCGGTGCGTGGTGACCCTGCCGATCGGGGTCCTCAAGGCGGGCGACGTCGCCTTCGAGCCGGCGCTGCCGTCCGGCCACCGGGACGCGGTCGAGGCACTGGACCGCACCGACGCCCTCAAGCTCGTGTACGAGTTCGACCGCGCGGTCTTCCCCGCCGACGAGGACGCCCTCGGCTGGGACGAGGACACCGGTTTCGTGTTCTGGTGCCTGTCCCGGAACTCCCCCGAGGTGGTGGTGGCCTGGGCCGCGGGAGAGCCCGCCCGGGAGCTCCTGGAACTGCCGCTGGACGAGCGGTTCGACGCGGGGCTGGCGGCGCTGTCCGAGGCGCTCGGGGAGCGGCCGCCCGCACCGGTCGCGCGGACCACGCACGACTGGGCGGCCGACGAGTTCAGCCGGGGCGCCTACCTCTTCGTCCCTCCGGGCGCGCACGACGCACCGGACGCCCTCGCCCGGCCGCTGGAGGGCGTGCTGTACTTCGCGGGAGAACCGACCACCGGTGAGAACACCGTGGACGGCGCCTACGCGAGCGGCTACGACACCACGGACGCCCTGCTCGCCCACGGATGAGGCACGCGCGCCCCCGTCCGGGCCGGGTGTCCCGAGAACCACACCGTGAACGTTATGCCGGAAATGGGCAGTTGTGATGCAATAACCAGTGGGTTCGTGACCCGCGAGGGCCCCGACACCGCGCATCTGCACAGCAAGTTAGAGGGAGGTTGGCGATGACCAACCGCGCGTACGTGATCGCAGGGTCGGAGGCCACCGGCGGAGCCGGTATCCAGGCTGACCTCAAGGCCTTCCAGGAACTGGGCGTCTACGGCATGGGGACGATCACCTGCATCGTCTCCTTCGACCCCGAGAACGGCTGGGGCCACCGGTTCGTCCCGGTCGACCCGGGCGTCATCTCCGACCAGATCGAGGCCGCCACCACCTGCCACGACCTCGACGTCGTCAAGATCGGCATGCTCGGCACCCCCGACACCATCGACGTGGTCTCCAAGGTCCTCCAGCGCCAGACGTGGCGGCACGTGGTCCTCGACCCGGTCCTCATCTGCAAGGGTCAGGAGCCCGGCGCGGCCCTGGACACCGACAAGGCCCTGACCGCGCAGATCCTGCCGCTGGCCACCGTCATCACCCCGAACCACTTCGAGGCCCGCACCCTCGCGGGGATGGAGTCGATCGAGACCGTCGAGGACCTCGTCGAGGCGGCCCGCCGCATCCGCGAGCTCGGCCCCCGGCACGTGGTCGTCAAGGGCGGCACGGAGCTGCCCGGCCCCGACGCCGTCGACGTCTACTTCGACGGTGAGGAGGTCACCGTCCTGAGCGCCCCGAAGATCGGTGAGGAGCGTGTGAGCGGGGCGGGCTGCACCTTCGCCGCCGCGATCACCGCCGAGCTGGCCAAGGGCGCCGAGGTCGGCGACGCCGTGCGCACCGCCAAGGCCATGGTCCGCGAGGGCATCTCCCAGCGGCTGACCACCCACGCGCCCTTCGCCTCCGTCGTTCCGGTCTCGCCCGCCCAGTCCTGAGTCTCAGAGGGTGTCCTCGGTCACTCCCGCCACATGCGTCGCCCCGATCATGATTGATTCCGGCTGAATCGGACAGGGCTGTGGGTGAATCCGATCGAAGGAGGCTCGCATGTCCGAGAGCGACAAGGCCGAGAACAAGTTCGACGAGTTCAAGGGCAAGGCCAAGGAGGGCGTCGGCAAGGCCACCGGCAACGAGCAGTGGCAGGCCGAGGGCAAGGCCGAACAGACCAAGTCCAAGCTCAAGCAGGCGGGCGAGAAGGTCAAGGACGCCCTGACACCGGACCACAAGCCCGAACGCGACTAGGTTCGCCCGGGTCGCACCACAGACACAGGGGGAGGTCCCGCACGGGGCCTCCCCCTCGTCACGTCCGCGGGCTCACGGCACCTCGGGGGCGGTGTCGCCCAGGGAGAGCAGCAGCGTGCGCAGCAGGGCGGCGAGACGTTCCTGCTCCTCCCCGCTCAGGCCGTCGAGCAGGCGCGCCTCGTTGTCCACGTGTCCGGCCACCGCGCCGTCCACCAGCTCCCGGCCCTTGTCAGTGAGGGTGACCAGGACACGGCGCCTGCTCGCCGGGTCGACCTGGCGGTGCACCAGCTCCTTGCGCACGAGGCGGTCGACCCGGTTCGTCATGGCGGCCGAACCCACCATCATCATCCGGACCAGGTCCTTGGCGGTCAGCTGGTACGGCTCCCCGGACCGCCGCAGCGTGGCCAGCACGTCGAACTCCCAGCGCTCCAGGTCGTACTCGGCCAGGAGGTCGGAGACCCTCCTCCCCAGCAGCTGCTGCAAGCGGTTCATCCGACCGATCACCGCCATCGGGGAGGCGTCGATGTCGGGCCGTTCGCGGGCCCACTGGGCGAGGAAGAGGTCGACGGCGTCGTTCATCCGGCGATCATAGCGCCGCGGTCTTGACCTCCCCCGCACACTTCACGTAATCTTTCGGCATCGAACACTTCGACATCGAAGGGTCGGCCGATGGCACCCCCCGTCACGGCGACCGGCGGGCGCGGGCGCATGCTCGGCGACTCACTGGTCACCGCCCTGGCACCCATGGTGTGGGGCAGCACCTACCTGGTCACCACCGAACTCCTCCCACCCGACCGCCCCCTGCTGGCCGCGCTCCTGCGCGCCCTGCCCGCCGGGCTCCTCCTGGTGCTGTTCGCCCGGGCGCTGCCCTCGGGGGTGTGGTGGTGGCGTTCACTGGTCCTGGGATCCCTCAACATCGGCGCCTTCCTCTATCTCCTCTACGTGGCCGCCTACCTGTTGCCCGGCGGGGTCGCCGCCCTGGTGATGGCGGTCCAACCGGTGATCGTCATGCTCCTGGCCGCCCTCCTGCTGGGTGACCGTCTCCGGCTGACGCACCTCCTCGCCTGCCTGCTCGGCACGTCCGGCGTGGGCCTGCTCGTGGTGGGGCCGGAGGCCGCCCTGAACCCCGTGGGGGTCCTGGCCGGGCTGGCCGCCGCCGTCTCCATGGGTACCGGTCTCGTGCTCACCAAACGCTGGGGGCGCCCCCAGGGGGTGAGCCTGCTGGGGGCCACCGGCTGGCAGCTCACCGCCGGAGGGCTCGTCCTGCTGCCCCCCACCCTGCTCCTGGAGGGGCTGCCCGCGAGCCTCAGCGCCGCCAACCTGGCCGGGTACGGGTACCTGGGGCTGGTCGGGGCGCTGCTCTCCTACGTGATCTGGTTCCGGGGGCTGGAGCGGCTGCCCGCCCTGGCCGCGTCCTTCCTGTCCTTCGCCAGCCCGCTCACCGCGACCCTCCTGGGGTTCCTCGTGCTCGACGAGACCCTCACCCCCGTCCAGGGCCTGGGCGCCCTCGCCGCGATCGGCGCGGTGCTGCTGGTCCAGCTCACCTCGTACCGGCCCGCCGGGCCCGCGCGCGGCTCCCTCCGGCGGTCCGGAGCCAGACCGGAGGAGCCCCACGAGGAACCGGTGTCCTGACGGATCCCCGATCCATGGGTCGGGTCCGGGCGCGGGTGAGCCGGGCTTCACTGAGACCGCCCCGGCACTCTCGGCCCGGTCGGGTTCGGGTGAGCCGGAGGTGGAGGATGCGGGCACCACCGGTGAGCCGAGCGTTCCGGAGATGCACCCACGCGTGCCCGGTGGCCGAGGATGCGGGCCGCGCCTCTCCGCGAGGCCGAGACCGGACCTGACCTCGGTCCGCGCGGTCGAGCCGAACCGAACGCGCCCTCCAGACAGAAACCAACAGAATCCTTCAGTTCGACCCGCACCGTTGACAGTGAACACGATCACAGGGCACCGTAAACAAACACGTTCACACATTTCCGATCACCGGAGGGCCGATGCTGGCCGCGCAACGGCGGGAGCTCATCCTCGAACAGGTCCGACGGGACGGCGGAGTCCGCGTGACCGAGCTGGTCGAGGCCTTCGAGGTGTCCGACATGACCATCCGACGCGACCTCGACGCCCTGGAGCACCGGGGGTCGCTGGTCAAGGTGCACGGCGGGGCCGTCGCCGCCGAGGGCGCCCGGACCGCGGAACCCGGGTTCGAGGCGAAGTCCACGCTCCAGTCCGACGAGAAGCACGCGATCGCCCGTGCCGTCGCCGCGCTGGTCGAGCCGCACAGCGCCGTGGGGCTGTCCGCCGGGACCACCACCGCCCTGGTCGCGGAGCACCTGCGGGAGACCCCAGGGCTGACCGTCGTCACCAACTCGGTCCACGTGGCCGAGGTCCTCTACCGCTCCGCGCGCACCGACCAGACCGTGGCGCTCACCGGCGGGTTCCGTACCCCCTCGGACGCGCTCGTGGGCCCGATCGCCCTGGCCTCCGTGCGCGGGATCAACCTGGACACCCTGGTTCTGGGCGTGCACGGCATCCACGACCGGGCCGGGTTCACCACGCCCAACCTGATGGAGGCAGAGACCAACCGGGCCCTGGTGGAGGCGGCCGGGACCCTGGTGGTCGCCGCCGACCACACCAAGTGGGGCACGGTCGGACTCAGCACCATCGCCCCGTTGGACCGCTGCGACGTGCTCGTCACCGACGACCGGATCTCCGGCGCCGCACGTGAGACCCTCCAGGACCGCGTGGGCCGTCTCGTGGTCACCGACGTCCCCGGGGAGGACGGATGAGGAAGACCGCCGCGCGACTGGCCGACGGCCGCGAGATCATCTACTACGACGAGGAGGACGGCGCCCGCGAGGAGGTCCCGGACCGGCGCGACCTGCCGCCCACCGCCTCCGGCTCCGAGCTGCGCTGGGACCCGCTCCGGCGCGAGTGGGTGGTCATCGCCGCGCACCGCCAGGACCGCACCCACCTGCCGCCCAGCGACGAGTGCCCGCTCTGTCCCTCCCGGGGTGACCACCGCTCCGAGGTGCCCTCCGCCTCCTACGACGTCGCGGTCTTCGAGAACCGCTTCCCCGCCCTGAGCGGGCCCGAGGGCCGCTGTGAGGTGGTCTGCTTCTCCTCCGACCACGACACCTCGCTCGCCGCGCTCGGGCCCCGGCGCGTGCGCACCGTCGTCGACGCCTGGGCCGACCGCACCGAGGAGCTGTCCGCCCGGCCCGGGGTGGCCCACGTGTACGTCTTCGAGAACCGGGGCCGGGAGATCGGGGTGACCCTGCACCACCCGCACGGGCAGATCTACGCGCTGCCCTTCGTCACGCCCCGGGCCGAACGCGACCTCGACTCGGCCCGTCGGCACCGCGCCGCCACCGGCGGGGACCTGTTCTCCGACATCCTGGCCGCCGAGAGCGCGGGTCCCCGCGTGGTGCTGCGCAACGAACACTGGACCGCCTTCGTCCCCGAGGCGGCCCGCTGGCCCGTGGAGGTCCACGTCTACCCCCATCGGGCCGTGCCCGACCTGCCCGCCCTGGACGACGGCGAACGCACCGCCCTCGCGGAGCTCTACGCCGACCTCCTCGGCCGCGCGGACCGGCTGTACGACACCCCGCTCCCCTACGTCTCCGCCTGGCACCAGGCGCCCGCCCACGACCCGGAGGCGCGCGGGCTGGCCCGGCTGCGCCTCGAACTGTTCTCCGTGCGCCGCGCCCCGGGCAGACTCAAGTACCTGGCCGGGACCGAGTCCGGCGCGGGTGTGTTCAGCAACGACGTGGCCCCCGAGACCACGGCCCGACGACTCCGAGAGGTCTGATCCGTGAAACTCCTCGTCACCGGCGGAGCCGGATACGTGGGCAGCGTCGTCACCGCCCTCCTGACCGGGGCCGGGCACGGGGTCACCGTGCTCGACGACCTCTCCACGGGGCACCGGGACGCGGTCGCCCCGGAGGCGACCCTGGTCGAGGGGGACCTGCGCACCGCCGCCGACGTGCTCGACCCGTCCTTCGACGGGGTCGTGCACCTGGCCGCGAAGTCCCTGGTCAGCGAGTCCGTCCGGGACCCGGGGCCGTACTGGGACACCAACGTGGGCGGCACCCTGGCCCTGCTGGAGGCCGCGCGGACCCACGGGGTGCGCCGTCTGGTCTTCTCCTCCACCGCCGCCACCTACGGCGACCCGCCCACGGACGCGCCGCTGCGCGAGACCGACCCGGCACTGCCCACCAACCCCTACGGCGCGAGCAAGCTCGCCGTGGACCACATGCTGGCCGGGTGGACACGGGCACACGGGCTGGGCGCGGTGAGCCTGCGCTACTTCAACGTCGCCGGGGCCCACCTGGGGTTCGGTGAACGGCACGAGCCCGAGACCCACCTCATCCCGAACCTGCTCCGGGTGGCCTCCGGGAAGGTCCCGCACGCCTCGGTCTTCGGTACCGATTACCCCACCCCGGACGGCACCGCCGTCCGCGACTACCTGCACGTGGCCGACCTCGCCGACGCCCACCTTGCGGCACTGGAGCACGCGGCGCCCGGCTCCCACCGGGTGTTCAACCTGGGCGGTGGCGGCGGTTCCTCGGTGCGCGAGGTCCTGGCCGCCGTGCGGCGGGTCACGGGACACCCGGTTCCGGTGGTGGAGGGGCCACGGAGGGACGGTGACCCGGCGGTACTGGTCGCCGCCGTCGAGCGGGCCCGCCAGGAGCTGGGGTGGGAACCCACCCGCGGGCTCGACGAGATCGTGGCGCACGCGTGGGAGTCCGCCCGCGCCGGGGAGTCCTCCCGGTGAGCGCCGCGACGGGGTTCCGGGAGGCGTTCGGCGCGGATCCCGAAGGAGTGTGGACCGCACCGGGACGGATCAACCTCATCGGTGAGCACACCGACTACAACGACGGCTTCGCGCTCCCCATCGCCCTGCCCCACGCACTGACCGTGGCCGCCGCGCGCCGCCCGGACGCCCGGGTGCGGCTGCGTTCACGGGAGTTCCCCGACGTCTTCGAGGCACGGCTGGCCGACCTCTCCCCCGGTACGGTGCCCGGCTGGGCCGCCTACCAGGCGGGCGCGCTGTGGGCGTTGGCCGACGAGGGGCACCCGATCGGCGGACTGGACCTGATGGTGGAGAGCGGCATCCCCACCGGGACGGGGCTGTCCACCTCGGCGGCGGTGTGCTGCGCGACGATCCTGGCCGCCACCGGCCTGTACGGGTCGGAGCCCGCTCCGGCGGAGGTGGCGCGGCTGGCCCAGCGGGCGGAGAACGACTTCGTCGGGATGCCCTGCGGGATCATGGACCAGTCCGCGGTCATGCTGGCCGACGAGGGTCGGGCGCTCTTCCTGGACTGCCGTTCCCTGGAGACCGAGCAGGTGCCGTTCGACCCGGCCGCCCACGGGTTGTCGCTGCTGGTGGTGGACACCCGGGCGCCGCGTCGACTGGTCGAGGGCGCCTACGGCGAGCGGCGGCGCGCCTGTGAGGAGGCCGCCCGGACCCTGGGGGTGCGGGCGCTGCGCGACGTCTCCCTCGGGGGTCTGGCGCCGGCGCTGGCCGCGCTGCCCGACCCCGTGGTCCGCCGCCGGGTGCGGCACGTGGTCACCGAGAACGCGCGGGTCCTGGAGACGGCGGCGCTGTTCCGGGCCGGGCGGCCACGTGAGGCGGGCCCGCTGTTCACCGCCTCACACGCCTCCCTCCGGGACGACTTCGAGGTGAGCGTGCCCGAGGTGGACACGGCGGTCACCGCCGCGCTCTCCTCCGGTGCGCTGGGGGCCCGGATCACCGGCGGCGGTTTCGGCGGCTGTGTCATCGCCCTGGTGGAGTCCGGGGCCGAGGCGGACTGCGGCAAGGCGGTACGGGCGGCCTTCGCCGAGCGCGGCCACACCGAACCGGTGGTGTTCACCGCCCTGCCCTCCGCCGGAGCCCGCCGCCTGGGCTAGGGAGTGTGCTTCGGATGCTTCCCCGGTGGCGGCGGAGCCGTCACCGGTGCGAGCGGACTCGCCCCTACTGTGCGCTGCCACGCGGGCTCCGCAGCCTCGCACAGCGGGGCCCGCCCGGGGTTGGCTGTCCGAGCCTCATCGGCGCGGCCGGAGGCAGTCTGGTGGCAACGCGGGGACGCGGCGCCGCAGGAGTCCGTTGGGGGTGGCGGCGACGGGCGGGAGGAACGATCCACAGAGCACGATCTAGGGAAGGAAGGTCCGGATACGCCGCGCCTCGGTCTCGCTGCCGACCTCGCGGTAGAGCCGTTCGGCCTCCACCAGGTGGTCCATCCAGTTCCGCTCCCCGGCCAACTGGGTCACACCGGCCAGCGCCTCACGCACCCGGGCCATCTGCACGGTGTGGCCCCCGGCCTCGAAACCCGCCAGGGAGAGCTCCAGTTCGCCCCGGGCCTCCCCGCCGCGGCGCTTGCCGTTGAGCGCGCGCCCCCGTTCCAGGCGCACCCTGGCGAGGTTGACCTCGTCCGCCGGAGGGGCGGCGAAGACCCCCCGAGCCGTGTCCAGCCGCTCCAGGGCGTGGTCGAAGCGGCCCAGGGTCACCAGCGACCGTCCGCGCAGCAGGTCCAGTACCGCCGCCCCGCCCGGTCGACCCTCCGGGTTCCGGAGCGGTTCGACCAGGTCGAACAGGTCCAGTGCCTCCTGGTCGCGCCGGTCCCGCTGGGCGACGACGCCCCGGCCCTCCAGGGACGCGGCGCGCGCCCGGTCGTCTCCCTCGGCCTCGGCCAGCATGAGGGAGGCGACGAACTCACGGTCGGCGCCCACCAGGTCCCCCGCGTCGAGCAGGACCAGGCCCAGGAGGTGGCGGACCCAGGCCTCCAACCCGGTGTCACCGAGAGCCCGGGCCGCGCGCAGGCTCGCTTCGAGGAGGTCGGTACGGCCGTCGACCGTCCCGGACTCGTGCTCGGCCCATCGCGCGCAGGCCCGCAGGGAGTCCATGTTGGTGCGCATCCAGGCGTTGGCCTCCTCCGGCCCCTCGACGTCGAGCAGGACGGTGTTCTGAGGAGTGTCCTTCTTCTGATCGGTGTCCACGGGTTGGCCCCCTTCGTGGCGAACACGCACACCGGGCGGTCACCACGCCGCCGACGTCTCCGCTGGCCGAACCGCGCCCGGTGCTCGGGTGCCCATGATGGTCGAGACCGGAGGAATCCACCAGGAGTTTCACGGGCCGCTCCGGGACCCGAACAGTGGACCGACGCGAGGGAAAGCCCGGGCCACCAGGGAGGACGCAGAACGGGGCTCCGGACCGCGCGTCCGGACCTGGCCACGTCGCTGGGGCGCCAGGTGCTGCGGAGGACCGGGCCTCGCGCCCCGGGTCTTGCCGAGGGCGTTCCCGTGGGCGAGGGTTGCTGGTGCACGGCAAGACCACTGACGCCGGAGGGTCCCATGGGAGTGCGGTTCGGACTGTTGGGCACGGGCTTCTGGGCCACCGCGACCCACGGCGCGGCGTTGGCCGCGCACCCGGAGGTGACCCTGGTCGGGGTGTGGGGGCGTGACCCGGCGAAGGCGGCGGAGCTGGCCGAGGGACTGGGCGCACGGCCCTACGAGGACGTGGACGCGCTCCTCGGCGACGTCGACGCCGTCGCGATCGCCCTCCCCCCGGACGTCCAGGGCGACCTGGCCCTGCGCGCGGCCCGGGCCGGGAAACACCTGCTGCTGGACAAGCCGCTCGCCCTGTCCGTCGGGGCGGCCGACGCGATCGTGGCCGAGACACGGGCGCGCGGCCTGGCCTCCGTGGTCTTCTTCACCAGCCGCTTCTCCGATTCGGTGAACGACTTCCTGGCCCGCGCCGCCGACGACGGCGGCTGGGACGGGGTGCGGGCGACCCTCTTCGCGTCGATCTTCCAGCCGGGCAACCCGTACGGGGCCTCACCCTGGCGCCGGGAACGGGGAGGCCTGTGGGACGTGGGGCCGCACGTGCTCTCGGTGGTGCTGCCCGTCCTGGGACCGGTCGAGGAGGTCACGGCGGTCACGGGTCCCCGGAACAGCGTGCACGTGCTCACGCGGCACCGGGGCGGGGCGGTGGGCTCCCTCTCGGTGACCCTCGACGCCGCACCGGAGTCGGGGGCCTTCTCCGTCGACCTCTACGGCGAGCACGGGTGGCGGGCGGTCCCGGGCGGGGACCGGAGCGCGGTCGAGGCCTTCGGCTCGGCCGTCGACCGCCTGTTGGCGCAGCTGCGCGACCGCCCCGGTGACCCGTGTGACGTGCGGTTCGGCCGGGACGTCGTGGCCGTCCTCGCCGCCGCGGAGGAGTCCGCGAGCGCGGGAAGAACGGTGCGCGTTCCCGGGGCCGCCGGAACGCGTCCGGTGGCCCCGGGGTGAGTCGTCGTGCGGCGGATCAGGCCGTACTGGTGTTGTTCCTGGAGTACATGCCGTCGGCGAGGTACACGATGCCTGCGGCGACCAGGACCTGAACGATCAGCACGAACAACCAGAACCCGGTGAAGAGGCTCGCGATCCAGCCGCCGATGAAGGCGGCGACGATGCCCAGGAGCAGGGTCAGCCAGATGGGCAGGTGCTGCTTTCCGGGAACAATGAGACGTCCGAGCGCACCGATGATCAGACCAACAATGATCGCGGTGATGATTCCAGTGATCTCCACGAGTCCCTCCCCAGGTAGACGCGTTCTCCCCGTTCCCGCTCCGCGAGCCGTGGACACCGGACCAGACAAAGCTTTTGCCCCGCATTGTGCACTTTGAACTCTGGGCGGCCACGTACTGCCATCCGTGTGTACACGGACCGCCAGGGGGCAGAACTCCCTCTGTCGACGTCGAGAGAGGTCCCCTCATGCCCCCTCCTGACGATGAGCGCCCAGAGACGGAACACCCCCCGGGGACGGTGTCGTCCGCCCGTCACGTGAGCGGCACGGTGGTCCAGGTCGGCACCGTCCGGGGTCCGGTGACCCTGCACGGCGGTCCCCGCTCACCCGTACCCCGACAGCTCCCGGTCCCGCCACGGCTGTTCACCAACCGGGAGCCCGAGTTCCAGCACCTGGAGGACCTGCTCCACGACGTCACCCGTGACGGCAGCGGCCGGACCGTCGTGCTGACCGGGACCGGTGGAGTGGGCAAGACCGCCCTGGCCACGCGTTTCCTGGGCGACGTCGGGACGTCCTTCCCGGACGGAGCCCTCTACGCCGACCTGCTCGGTTTCACCCAGGAGGGACCGGCCGACCCCTCCGACGTCCTGGACGTGTTCCTACGGGCCCTGGGCGCGGATCCCGCCTCGATCCCACACGAGTTCTCCGCCCGCGCGGCGGCCTTTCGCAGCCACACCCACGGACAGCGGATCGCGGTCCTGCTCGACAACGCCGTGTCCGCGGCACAGGTCCGCGCCCTCACCCCGGGCCAGGGTGCCCACCTGCTCATCGTGACCACCAGGTTGCGCCTGTCCGGCCTCGGACTGGACGGATCGACCGTGCTGGACGTCCGGCCGCTCGGTGAGGCGGAGGCCGTGGATCTGGTGTCCCGCATGCTGGGCGACGACCGGGCCCGCTCCGAACCCGTGTCCGCCCGCCGCCTGGTGTCCCTGTGCGGCCGCCTCCCGCTCGCCCTGAAGGCCGCCGTGAGCAGCCTGGCGCTGCGGCCGCACCAACCCCTGAGTCGGCTGGTGTCCAGGTTGAGCAGCGAGGAGGACCGCCTCGCCGGGCTCAACCGCGACCGGGAGCTGTCAGTGGACACCGTCTTCACCACCTCCTACCACCTGTTACCCGAGCCCGCGCGACGCCTGTACCGCCTGCTCGGTCTCCTCCCCGGACGGGACGTCACCCCCGAGGCCGCCTCCGCGCTGCTCGACCGCGCACCCACCGAAGCCGAGGACCTGCTCACCGACCTGGTCGCGGCCAATCTCCTGGAGGAGACCCCGGGAGGGAGGTTCCGCCAGCACGACCTGGTCCGGTTGCACGCCCGCGCCCTGGCTGAGGCGGAGGAGCCACGGGCCTCGTCCGACGCGGCCCTGGACCGGGTCCTGGAGTACTACCTCACCACCGCCGCCGCGGCCGACCGCGCCCTGAACCCCGGCCGTTGGCACCTCGCACCCGTCTTCGACGGGCCACCGGAACGCGAGTTCGGTTCGAGGTCCGAGGCTCTGGACTGGCTGGAGTCCGAGCTGGAGGTCCTCCGCGCGACCGTGCGTTTCTGTGAGTCGACGGGCAGGCACTCCACGTGCTGGCAGCTGTGTGAGGCGCTGCTCAGCTTCTTCATCCTGAGAAAACACCTGCTCGTGTGGCGGGAGGTCGGTCGGCACGGCCTGGCCTCCGCGCGCCTGCTCTCCGACCCCGGGGCCCAGGCCAGGATGCTCTCCATGCTGGCGATCCAGCGTCTCAACGTCCACGAACCCGCGGAGGCCGGAGAACTCCAGATCCAGGCCCTGGAACTGTGGAGGGCCGCCGATCACGCCTTGGGGACGGCCTCGTCGTTGGAGGGCTGCGGAGTGTGCGAGCTCGCGCAGGGACGTCCCGCCAGGGCGCGTCCCCACTTCGAGAGCGCGCTCGCCATCCACACCAGGCTCGGCAGGAACCGGGGGATCGCACTGATGCTGCGAAGACTCGGTGAGGTGTGCCGGGACCTCGACGACCACGTCGGTGCCGTCGACTACTTCGAGCGCGCCCTCGACTTCTTCGTCGAGTCCGAGGAGCCCTACGCCAGGACCCGGGTCCTGGCCGGGCTGGCCAGGACACACATGGCCGCCGCCGAGCCGGATCGGGCCCGGGCGGTCCTGGTCGAGGTCCTGCGACTCAGCGATCAGGTCGGGGCGCGGGCCGAGAGGGCCGGTGCCCTGGTCATGCTCGCTGACCTCGCGGAGACCGAGGGGCGGTTCGACGAGGCCGGCGAGCTGCTCAGAGAAGCGCTGCCCGTCTATACAGGGCTGTCCTCCCCTGAAGCCGCACGGACGCGGTCGAGGTTGGACCGGCCGCCGTACACGCGACCACGCTGATCGCCCCGTCCCTGGCCGCGGCGACCACCGCACCGGTCCCGCCCCACGCCTCCGGCCAGGAGCAGGCGAGGGCGGCGACCACCCCCGCCATCACGGGTCCGGAGAGTCGCACCGGTTCGGCGAAGCCGCGCACGTACACGGCCGCCCCCCGCCGAAGGTCGAGGGCGGCCCGGGAGCCGGGCAGGGCGGCCAGGACGTCGAAGGCGCACCCACCGCCCGCGTCCGTGATGTCGACGACGTCGGCGACGTGCAGCCAACGCGCGGGGACACCGGGTGCCAGCATGACCGTCAGGTGATCGTCGAGCGGCTTCGGACCTCCGGCGTCCCGCACCAGGCCCACCTGGCAGCGGATCACCCGCTCTCGTGTGCTCCTCACGCGACCCTCCCCTCACCGGTTCCCCGCGACCCGGGACGTTCGGAGACGAACACCGGGCGACGCAACGGCTGGAGGCGGGCGGGCTCCGCGGGCTCGGGCAGGTCCATGATCCGGTACATGACGCGGCGAAGGAGCTCCGCGGACCGCCCGGGAGCGGAGGTCAGCCGGGTGTGCACCGCCGAGGCGTTCTCGCTCCCCCACCGCCCGACGGCGTCCTCGACCTGCGGCCAGATCGGCTCCCCCTCCCTGTAGTGGTGGGCCAACCGGTGGAGGAGCTCCGGAGTCGAGCCGGAGGCCATGTCCGCGACACCCCCGGCCAGGAGTGGGGCGGCCCCCAGTCCCGCCGCGTAGGCGGTGACGGAGCCGGGGTCACCGACCACCGCGTCGGCGGCGACCAGGAGCCCGAGCCAGGGCGACCCCGGGGCGAGGACGCGCAGTCCCCGACGCCGGGCGGCGGAGGACCAGCCCAGGACCTGGCGGGGGCCGTGACCCCACCAGATCCCCGGGTGCAGGATCACGGCGGCCGCGTACCCGCGCGGCATCTCGTCCACCAGTCGGTCCACGAGGTCGGGGTGACGACCCCAGACCCCGGCGGGTCCCCAGGTGCTGGTCACGACCACCAGCCTCTGGCCCTCCCCGACCCCCGCCGCACGCCGGAACCACCGCCGTTCGGGGAGAGCGGCGACGGCCCGGTCGTAGCAGGGGTCACCCACCTCGTGGATGATCTCCGCCGTCTCCGGGACGGTGGAGACGAGGGCCGCTCTCTGGGCACCGTGCGCCACGCCGATGGCGGAGGGCACCAGCCGCCCGTACCGGGTGAGCGCACCGGGGACGGCACCGCCCACGGGCCGCGCGACCGCCGGGCCGTAGCCGTTCCCGCGCGCCGGATGCCGGGAGAAGCCGGTTCCGTGCGGCAGCACCAGCACGGGCGCCCTGACCTGTTCCAGGAGTCCGTGGTTGGCGGCGACCGCCAGGTCGTAGTCGAAGGAGGTGGCCTCCGACCACGACAGGACCGCGGCGTCCAACCCGTGCAGGAACGCCCGTCCGCTCGACTCGAACTGTGAGCCGGGCGCGAGGGTCCAGACCACCTGGACCCGACGGTCGGTCTCCAGCAGAGTCCCCATGAACTCGCTGAGGCGGTCGCCGGACTGTTGGCTGTGGACGACCGCGAGGACGGTCCTCTCGGGGCGCACCGTCAGCGGGAAGACCGGGCCGGTGTCACCCCGCATCCAGGATCTGCTCATTTCGCTCCTTCTGATCTTTACTGTCTGACCAGAACCAACTCTGGGCGAAATGTCTGATCCAATCCTGGAGGACCGCTTTCGACTCCCTTGCGGAACCTTGCGGGATTCCTATGGCCGTCTGTCGAGGAGCCCGGAGTCGAGTGCCTCCGCCTTGCCGACCGCCACCCGGGAGGTGACGTCACCCCACTTGACGTCATCGGCATCGAGGCGAACGGCGCAATCGAACAGGACAACCACAACGGACACGGATGAAAATCCCATCTTCGCGAAGGCGACAGCAGACGTTCTGGCCGCAACAAGAGTGACCGCAGTGGACACTGCGGTCACGGACGCCCGTAGATTACCGACGCCAAGCAGAAGATGTGGAGAAATTGAGGGGTAAAGAAGAAATCTTGCTTCAGTGTCCCGGCATCCCGAAGCTGGTGCTTGCTTCCAACTTGAGCATTATGGGAGGTAGATGGCGGGTGCGCAGGGGTTCGAGCAGCTGTATCGCGTGCCTCCAGTTGGTCAGGGCCGCCTCCTCGTCCCCCTCCGTACGGCACAGGTCACCCAGCCGGTTCCAGGCCAGTCCCTCGTCCAGGACCGAGAGGTTCGCCCGTGCCTCCTCCCGGGCCGCCTGGTACCTCATACGCGCCGACGACAGGCGTCCCTGGGCGACGTGAACGTCCCCCAGGACGTTCAGGACCTGGGGGATGAGGCTCGCGATCCCCGAGGTCCGGATCCGGTGGAGCGCGTTGGCCAGGACCTCCTCCGCCTCGCCCACCCGCCCCAGCTCCAGCAGGGCCAGGCCCAGGCCGTTCTCGTTGTTGAGCTCGGCTGGCGTGGCGCCCATCGCCCGGAAACCCTCGCGGGCGGCCAGGAAGTGCTCCAGCGCCTCCTGGTAGCGACACAGGTAGTTGGCGATGGATCCCAGGTTGAGTCGCGCCTGCGTGGCTCCGTAGAGGTCGCCCAGTGCCTGGAAGATCCGCAGCGCCTGTTGGCAGGACTCCAGGGCCCTGCGGTGGTATCCCAGTTCGAAACCGGTCCG
The DNA here is from genome assembly GCF_056173325.1 of Nocardiopsis sp. iso_238. Classification (NCBI taxonomy): domain Bacteria; kingdom Bacillati; phylum Actinomycetota; class Actinomycetes; order Streptosporangiales; family Nocardiopsidaceae; genus Nocardiopsis; species Nocardiopsis sp. iso_238. The sequence continues at coordinate 5,672,493 of NZ_CM149668.1, forward strand.
GGCGACGCCCATCAGGACGGCGCCCTCCATCCGGCGGTCGCCCAGCGACCGGCAGAGGGGCAGGGCCTCCTCGAAGGAGGCCTCGGCCGCCTCGAAGTCCCCCGTCTCGTTGTGGAGACCGCCCATATGGGTGAGGACGCGTACCTGCCCGAACCGGTCACCGAGGCGCCGGAACTCGGACAGGGCGAAGCGGTAGTGCTCCATCGCCCCCGGCTCATCGCTCGCACGGGCCCGCAACGTCCCCATCCGGACCCGGGCATGGGCCACCCCGAGGTCGTTCCCCTCCCGGGTCCAGAAGGCGATGGCCGTCTCCAGGCCGTCCGCGGCCTCCGGATCCGCGAGGTTGGCCCGCACACACCCGAGTTCGTAGAGGGCGTGCGCCAGACCGGTCGCCGAGTCGAGTTCACGCCACGCCCCCACCGCGTCCTCAAGGAACCTCTCCGCACGGTCCCAGGGGCCCGCGTTGCCCAGGAGCCCCGCCATCGCCAGAGGGATCCGGGCGGCGTGCTCGACGAACCCGTGGCGTCGCGCGTGGGCCAGAGCGGCCTCGATGGTGGGAAAGACCTCGGTGAACCAGGCGTGGGCCTCCTTCGGTCCCGGGAACCGGGGCAGCGCCGAGCTGAACGGCGGCAGGTCCCACAGCCGGTAGCGACCCGGTTGGACCACCCGGTCGGCGTGGTCCAGGGCGGCCAGGTAGTGGTCGAGGATCCGGCCGTCGATCGCCCGGCGCTCCCCTTCGGACGTCACCATCCGGGACCGCAGCGCGGCGAAGTCCCGCAGTGAGTCATGCATCCGGAAGCGCCCGGGGGCGACCTCCTCCACGAGGTGGTGGTCCAACAGTTCCTCGATGGCGGACTCCATCTCGTCCCAGTCTCCGACGGCGGCCGCCGCCGCGTAGTCGGAGACCAGGGCCGTGGGGTGCAGTCCGAGGCACAGGAAGGTGCGCTGGGCCCGAGGACTGAGTTCGTCGTAGGACAGGGCGAACACGGTCGACACCCCGCGCATCAGGGTCCTCGTCACGCCCCGAGCGCTGTCGGCGATCTGGTCCGCCAGGTACGCCGGAGTCCACGAGGGATGACTCTGGAGGTATCCCGACCCCACGCGCAGGGCGAGGGGAAGGTTCCACATCTGCCGCACCGCCCGGTCCATGCCCTCGGTCTCCGGGGCGAGACCGGTGAAGGCCGAGAACATCCGCACCGCCTCCTCCTGGCCGAGCGATTCCAGCCTGATCCGCTGGGCCCCCTCCACGTCCAGCAGGATCTGCCTGCTCGTCACCAGCACGACGCTGTGGGGTGTCCCGGGGATCAGGGGCCCCACCTGCCCTCCCTTGGCGTCGTCCAGGAGCAACAGGACGCGTCGGCCCATCAGCCGCTCGTGCCACAGGGCCAGGCGCGCCTCCGGCTCACGGGGGATGCGCTCACCCGGGACCCCCGTCATCAGCAAGAGGCTGAACAGCGCCTGCTGCGAGGTGACACCGCGCAGTTCGATCTGGAGCCGGACGTCGAACTCGTCCCTGAGCAGATGGGCCACGTGCGCGGCGAGGGAGGTCTTCCCGACCCCGCCCATGCCCGAGATCACCTGCACGACCGTCGAACTCCCCGCCGCCCTGGCGCGCCCCACCAGGAGGTCCGTCTCCTCGCCACGGCCCACGAAGAGCGGGGCGGCCGCACGCAGGGTGTCCCGAACCTCCGGCCGGTCGTTCCGCCGGAACGGTCGCCCGCCTCCGGGGGGCGCGGAGGAGGTGCCCTCCCCGCCCTCGACCAACTGTTGGAAGAGGGCGCTGGTCGCCCGGTTGGGCTCCACGCCCTCCTCACGCCTGCGACGGTCGCGCAGCTCGTTGTACTCGCTGATCGCCTCGGCGGTACGACCCGTGGCCGCCAGGGCCCGCATGCGGAGGTAGACGAACCTCTCCTCGGGGGGATGGTCCTCCAAGCGCGCCAGGACCTCGTCGAACGCTCCGAGTTCGAGCTGGCACTCGGACCACTGGGCGAGGAGCCGTGCCCGGTCGGCCGCCATGCGGTGGCGCGCGCCCTCGGCCCAGGCGCCGTCGAGCCCGGCGAGGGGTTCGCCCCGCCACAGCGCCAGGCCCCGGTCCAGGAGTTCGACGGCCTCGGCGCGACGGCCCTGACGGGTCAACCGCCCCGCCTGCTCGGCCCACCCCCTCGCCCGGTGCCAGTCGACGTTCTCCCGGGCCGTCCGTAACCGGTAGCCGTGGGCCCGTTGGACGATGGTGGCGTCCGCGTCGGCCTCACGCAGGCGGCGGCGCACCCTGCTGACGTGTGAGTGCAGGCTTCCCCGCACGGTCTCGGGAGGGTTCCGGCCCCACACGGACTCGATCAGGGTCGATGCGGAGACGATCCGGTCGGCGGATTCCGCCAGGATCGAGAGGATCAGGCTCTCCTTGGGGGTTCCGGTTTCCACTGGTCGGTTCGCCACCAGTATCCGCGGACTCTGGGCCAGAAGCTGTATGTCCAACCTGTCACCACCCAACTCCCTACCATAGTGCCATCCGCAATTATGGATTTCCAGGATTATGGATTCGGACATCTACAACAGGAGCCACCTGACCAGCAGAAACACACAGGAGACCAGGAGAGGGAACGGTGGCGTAGGCATCGCTTCGCCAGAGCGATACCATTCTCGGAGAGACTGCACAGGAAAGAGGAAAAGGCGAAATCACATTCCTTCGCACGTGCATCAGAACGGCCTGCCCAAGCCCATCGGGACCAAGGACCCTCTCTGGCACGGGGAACCCGGTCACCTCGGAATTCGGCCGGAGGAGCCGCACCGGGAACCGGGAGCCCGGGACCCCCGTCTCCCGGGGCGGAGTCCGCTTCGCCGGGGTTCTGCCGTCCGCAGAAGGCCACCGCGACCCCTCCCGCTCCGGCGCTCGCGCGGCGTAGGCTCGCAGGGTCGGGACACGGCAACACGGGAGGCACCGATGTCCGAAGGCGTCCTGCGCGCGCTGGACGAGGCCCGCGAGGGCGACCGCTCCCGGGCGCGTCCCGCGGAGCCCCTGATGCGCGACCTCATCGGTGACCTGCTGCGCCGTACCCGGGTGGAGCAGGGCCGCACCCTGCGCGAGGTGGCCGAGGACGCCCAGGTCTCCCTGCCCTACCTGTCGGAGGTCGAACGCGGCCGCAAGGAGGCCTCCTCCGAGGTCCTCGCCGCGATCTACCGCTCACTGGGCCTAAGCATCATCGACGTCCTCGGTGAGCTCCACCGGCGCACCCTCCTCGCCCGGTACGGGGCCGTCACCCAGCCCGCGTCGCCCCGCGTCGTCAACAGCATCGGCACGGGTTCGGGCATGGTCGTCCGGAACCGGTCGACGCTCGGGGGCGTGCGCGTCCAGACGCCCGCGCCGGGCCGCCGGACCGGCGTGGTGTCGCTCGCGGCCTGACCACCGCGTCCGAGCCGCGAACGGCCCCGGGCGCACCCGGGGCCGCGCTCACTCAGGCGGCGACCTGCGCCAGGTCGCGGGTGGTGATGACCTCGTCCACCAGGCCGTACTCCCGGGCCTGCCACGCGGTGAAGATCTTGTCCCGGTCGGTGTCGGCCCGCAGCCGCTCCTGGGTCTGGCCGGTGTGCCGCGACAGGATCTCCTCCACCTGGGACCGGACCCGCAGGATCTCGGCGGCCTGGATCTCCAGGTCGGCGGCCTCGCCCCGACCCTCCGTGGACGGCTGGTGCAGCAGGACCCGGGCGTGCTCCAGCGCCGCCCGTTTGCCCGGGGCCCCGGCGGCGAGCAGCACGGCCGCGGCGGAGGCGGCCTGTCCCATGCAGACCGTGGCCACGTCCGCGCGGACGAAGCTCATCGTGTCGTAGACGGCCGTCAGCGCGGTGTTCGAGCCGCCCGGTGAGTTGATGTACAGCTGGATGTCCAGGTCAGGGCTCTCGTAGTCCAGGTGGAGCATCTGCGCCATGACCACGTTGGCCACGTCGTCGTCGAGCGGCGTGCCCAGGAAGACGATGCGCTCGGACAGCAGCCTGCTGAACACGTCGAACGAACGCTCTCCGTTGGGGGTCCGCTCGACGACCATCGGTACCGTGTAGCGCCCGCTCATCGGGTGGCCCCCCGCGCTCCGAAGCCGGTCGAGCCCCGACCCAGGCGCATCACGCCCTCCATCTGGTCGATCGACTCCACCACGTGGTCGACGAACCCGTAGTCGCGCGCCTCCTCGGCGGTGAACCAGGCGTCCCGGTGCTGGTCGGCGGTGATGGTCTCCTCGCTCTGACCGCTGTGCCGCGCGATCAGCTCGATCATCGTCCGCTTGGTGTGCGCGAGGTTCTCCGCCTGGATGGCGATGTCCGCCGCCGTGCCGCCCAGACCGCCGGACGGCTGGTGCATCATGATCCGCGCGTGCGGCAGGCTGTACCGCTTGCCGGAGGCGCCGGTGCAGGCGAGGAACTGGCCCATGCTCGCGGCGAACCCCATGACGAGGGTGGACACGTCGTTGGGGACGAAGTTCATCGTGTCGTAGATGGCGAGCCCGGCGGAGACCACACCCCCGGGGCTGTTGATCGCCAGGGTGATGTCCCGGTGCGGGTCCTCGTCCGCGAGCAGGAGCAGCTGGGCGCAGACACGGTTGGCGCTCTCCTCGTCGACCTGCGTTCCCAGGAGCACGACGCGGTTGCCCAGCAGCCGCGCCGCGAGCTGGTCGTCGAAGCTCCCGGTCGGCGCGTGCTCCGCGACGAGTTGTTGGTGGATCGGCATGGGCCCTCCTCGGTCCGGCGTCCGGGGAACGGACACTCGTCCGTTCCCGCCGGTCCTCCCAGCCTGGGCCGGGGAGGGCTCTGACCTCCACACTTTCGGCCCGGGGCAGATCTGCCACGGGCAGAGCGGGGGCGACTCAGGTGTCGTCTATGGCCTCACGCAGGTCACGCAGGACGTCGAGGACCATCGGGCGCAGGGAGGGCCTTATCGCGTCGAAGACCTGGCGCTGTTTGCGCTCCATGTACTTGCGCCGTTCGGCCAGCACCCGCTCGCCCTCCTCGGTGATGGCCACCACGGTGCTGCGTTCGTCACGCTCCGAACGGCGCCGGACCATCATTCCCTTGCGTTCGAGCTGTTGGATCATCCGGGTGGCCGACGGGGACGACACGCCGACGATGTGAGCAACAGCACCGACACTCGGGTTGTCCATGCCGCGCACCGCTTCCATCAGCAACGACTGTGTCAGGGTGAGTTCTTCGGCACCCCGATGCCCGTGTCCGCCCCGCGAGCGGGCATGGAGCGCGGCGTTGATCAGTTCGGTCCACACACGCTGGAACTCCTCGAGTTCGGCGGCGTTGGGCTCGAGTGATTCCTGCTGATCAGAACAGGGCTCGGGGGTCTCGTCGGGCACGAAACGGTCCTCGCAGGCTGGGCAGTGACGCGGGTCCTCGACCCGCGCGGAGGTTTGACGTTTGTGTAGTCTAGCTATTAAATAGCTAGCGCACGCAAGTTCAAGTTAATCCATGCCCCCTCAAAACGGTAACGACACCCCGTCCACCGATCCGGTTGTGGCGGAGTTGTCTGCTGCGGGGGTGTGGACGTCCGCCCGAACACCCGGGTGGGCCCGGACCGGTCCGGGAGGGGCGCATTGACAACAGTGCTGGTCGCGCATTTCATCACAGCTGCGGTCGCACCGTTACTGGTGCGCCTCTGGGGCCGTAACGGCTTCTACGCGCTCGCGATCGTCCCGGGTCTGGCCACCGTGTGGGCCCTCTTCCAGCTCCCCGCCGTGCTCAACGGCGAGAGCCTCTCCGAGTCCGTCGCGTGGGCACCCCAGTTCTCGCTCCGGCTCGGCCTCCACATGGACGCCCTCGGCCTGGTCATGACGCTCATCGCCGCGGGCGTGGGCACGCTGATCCTGATCTACTGCGCGCGTTACTTCAACGACTCCGAACCCGGTCTCGGGCGCTTCGCCGGTGTGTTCGTCGCCTTCGCCGGGGCCATGCTCGGCCTCGTGCTGGCCGACGACCTCATCCAGCTCTTCATCTACTGGGAGCTGACCACGGTCTTCTCCTACCTCCTCGTCGGCCACAACGCCGAGATGAAGGAGAGCCGCCGGGCGGCGATGACGGCCCTGACCGTCACCACCTTCGGCGGTCTGGCGATGCTCGTCGGCATGATCATGCTCGGCGAGACGGCCGGGACCTACGTGATCTCCGAGATCGTCGCGGACCCGCCCCCCGCGGACACCGTGGTCACCTCGGCCCTGGTGCTGATCATGATCGGCGCCATGTCCAAGTCGGCGCTGTTCCCCTTCAGCCTGTGGCTGCCCGCCGCCATGCAGGCGCCCACGCCGGTCTCCGGCTACCTGCACGCCGCGGCGATGGTCAAGGCCGGCGTCTACCTGGTCGCCCGCCTCACCCCGGCCTTCGGCGACGTCGCCGTCTGGCAGGGCATGGCCCTGTTCTTCGGCGTGGCCACCATGGTCTTCGGCGGCTGGAAGGCGCTGCGCCAGTACGACCTCAAGCTCGTCCTGGCCTACGGCACCATCAGCCAGCTCGGCTTCCTCATCGCCCTGCTGGGCACGGGGACCCGCGCCGCGGCCCTCGCCGGTATCGCGATGCTGGTCGCGCACTCGCTGTTCAAGGCCCCGCTGTTCCTCGTGGTCGGCATCATCGACCACAGCACCGGCACACGAGACCTGCGCGAACTGTCCGGCCTGCGCCGCTCCATGCCCACCACCTACTGGGTCTCGGTCGTGGCCCTGGCCTCCATGGCCGGTCTGCCTCCCACCGCGGGCTTCGTGGCCAAGGAACTGGCCTTCGGCGCCTACACCCACGGCGGCACCCTGGACACCGTGGTCCTGACCGGGCTCGTCCTGGGCTCGACCCTCACGGTCGCCTACAGCCTCCGCTTCCTGTGGGGCTCCTTCTTCGACAAGGAGGGCGTCCAGCCCACCCCGGTCCACGCCCCCGGCGCGCTCTTCCTCGCCCCGGCCGTGGTCCTGGCGGCGCTGAGCCTGTTCGGCGGCCTCCTCTCCTACTGGACCGACCCCCTCTTCGCGGTCTACGCCGACACGGTCCCGCAGGGGGAGCACGAGACCTACCAGACCTACCTGGCCCTGTGGCACGGCTGGGAGCTTCCGCTCCTGATGTCCGCCATCTGCGTGGTCGGCGGTCTGGTCCTCTTCTCCTTCCGTAACCGGGTGGTGTGGCTGGGCACCCGTCTGGCCTTCGTCAACCCCGAGCGCAACTACCGGCGGATGCTCGCCGGGCTGGAGAACCTGGCCCTCCAGGTCACCGGCAGCACCCAGCGCGGTTCGCTCCCGGTCTACCTCGGCACCATCCTGATCGTCCTGGTCGTGGCGGCCGGGATCCCGATGATCACCGGCAGGATCTGGGACGGCCCCCAGCCGGAGCTCCGGCTCTGGGACACCCCGGTCCAGATCATCCCGGCCCTGATCATCGTCATCACCTGCCTGCTCATCCTGTTCGTGCGGCGCCGCCTGTTCGCGGTGATCCTCGTGGGGATCGGCGGGTACGGCGTGGCCGCGCTGTACTTCCTCCAGGGCGCGCCGGACATCGCGCTCACCCAGTTCCTGGTCGAGACCGTCAGCCTGGTGGTCTTCGTCCTGGTGCTGCGCCGCTTCCCGTCCCACTTCTCGGCACCGGCCCTCAAGGGCCGCCGGATCTGGAACATGATCATCGGCCTGGCGACGGGCCTCATGGTGGCCACCATGACCTGGTTCGCGCTGGCCGGACGGCTGGAGCCCTCGATCTCCGAGGGCTACCCCGCCGCGGCGAAGGAGGCGGGCGGCTACAACATCATCTCGGTGCTGCTGGTGGACGTCCGTGCCTGGGACACCATGGGTGAGATCTCGGTGCTCGCCGCCGCGGCCGCCGGTGTCGCCAGCCTGATGTTCGTCCGGCGCCGGGCCCAGCCCCGCAAGGCCCCGGGCGGCGTGATGGCCCTGTCCGTCACCCAGCCCCCCGAGCCCACCAACGGGCACGGGCGCGTGGACCTGGGCGACCTCCGGGTCGCACCGCAGAACATGCACGTGAAGCCGCAGTGGAACCGCACCTGGCTGCCGGGCGCCGACAGCCTGCCGACCGAACGCCGGTCACTGATCTTCGAGGTGGTCTCGCGCTTCCTCTTCCCGGTGATCATGATCATCTCGCTGTACCTGATGCTCACCGGCCACACCGACATCGGCGGCGGTTTCGCCGGCGGCATCGTGGCGGGCCTGGCGTTCATCGTCCGCTACCTCGCGGGCGGAAGGTTCGAGCTGTACGCCACCGCGTGGGTGCAGCCGGGCGCCCTGATCGGCGCCGGGCTGGCCCTCGCCACCGGTGTGGCGATCGGCGGCGCGATCTTCGGCGGCGACGTGCTCGCCGGGAACGACTGGTACGTCAACCTCGGCATCCTGGGCAGCCCGCACATCACGGTCTCGCTGTTCTTCGACATCGGCGTGTACCTGCTGGTGATCGGCCTGATCCTGGACATCCTGCGCAGCCTCGGAGCCCGTATCGACGAACAGATCGAACGGGACGCCGCACACGCCGAGGAGGGTTCCGCGCCCGGAGCCGCCGCCCGTGCAGAGGAGGTCACCTCGTGAGCGAGTCACCCAGTCTGACCCTCGTCATCGTCATCGGCGTCCTCGTCGCGGTCGGTGTCGTGCTCCTGCTGGAGCGCAGCCTCACCCGTGTGCTGCTGGGCTTCATCGTGATGAGCAACGGCGTCAACCTGATGATCCTGGCCATGGCCGGGCAGGCCGGCGGCCCGCCGGTCCTGTGGTTCACGCCGACCAACGACGAGATGACCGATCCGCTGCCCCAGGCGATGATCCTGACCGCGATCGTCATCACCCTCGGCATCACGGCGTTCCTGCTGGCGCTGGCCTACCGGAGCTGGCAGCTGGAGGGCAACGACGAGGTCCAGGACGACGCCGAGGACCTCCGGATCGTGCAGGGCGAGGGCCGCCGCGCCGTGCGGCAGCGCTTCCTCCAGGAGCGCCGACGGCTGCGGGCGGACATCCGCCGCCAGCGCGCCGAACTCCAGGCGACCATCGCCGCGGCCGACGCCCAGGAGCTGGCCGAACAGGCCCGCATCAAGGCGGAGATCGCGGCGGCCCAGGCCGAGCTGGCCCGGTTCGAGGTCGAGGCCGAGGACGGCCAGGGCGACGAACGCTCCGAGGAGACCGTGCGCCGCCTGACCGACCGTCAGCAGAGCATGGTCAACCAGGTCACGGAGCTGCGCGGTCGTATCCGGCTGGGCCGCAAGCGCCTGCGTGAGCACCGGCGCGCCGACCGCGCCGCCGAACGCGAGCTGTGGCGTGAACTGCGCCGCCGCATCCGTTCGCAGCGGCGCCAGGCCAGCCAGACCATGCGCGCCGAGCGGGAACGCCTGGCTCGCGCGGAGGACAGCGATCTGCAAGGGAACGACTGACCATGGGATGGGACTACTTCGCCGGAATCCTCCACTACCTCATTCCCCTGCCGGTGGTACTGCCGCTCTTCGCGGCCGGGGTCAAGCTGGCCCTCGGTATCCGCTGGCCCCGGGTTCAGCAGTGGCTGAGCGTCATCACCCTGGCGCTGGTGCTGGCGATCGGCGCCGCGCTGATGGTGGGCGCCGACATGTTCGGCCCGCAGGCCGTCCAGGTGGGCGGCTGGGAGACGCCGATCGGCATCACGCTGGTGGCCGACCGGCTGTCCGCGCTGATGGTGACGGTGTCGGCGGCGATCACGCTCGCCGTCCTCGTCTACTCCATCGGCCAGGGGATGGCGGGCAAGGCCGAGGTGGCGCCGCTGTCGGTGTACCAGCCGACCTACCTGATCCTGGTGGCCGGTGTCTCCAACGCCTTCCTCGCCGGTGACCTCTTCAACCTGTACGTCGGCTTCGAGATCCTGCTGACCGCCAGCTACGTGCTCCTGACCCTCGGCGGCACGCAGTCGCGGATGCGGGCGGGCGCCATCTACGTGGTGGTCTCGCTGGTCTCCTCGGTGCTGTTCCTCATCGCCATCGCGCTGATCTTCGGCGCGACCGGCACGGTGAACATGGCCCAGCTGGGCGAGCGCATCCCGGAGATCTCCACGGAACTGGCCCTGGTCCTGGAGGTCATCCTCGTGATGGCCTTCGGCATCAAGGCGGCGGTGTTCCCGCTGGCGGCCTGGCTGCCCGACTCCTACCCGACCGCGCCAGCACCGGTCACGGCCGTGTTCGCGGGCCTGCTGACCAAGGTCGGCGTGTACGCGATCATCCGGGCGGAGACCCTGATGTTCCACGGCACACAGCTCAACGAGATGCTCATGTGGGTGGCGCTGGCCACGATGATCATGGGCATCCTGGGCGCCGTGGCGCAGACGGACATCAAGCGTCTGCTCTCGTTCACCCTGATCAGCCACATCGGGTACATGGTGTTCGGTGTGGCGTTGGGCAGCGAGCTCGGTATGGCGGGCGCGGTGTTCTACATCGCGCACCACATCACCGTGCAGACCACGCTGTTCCTGGTGACGGGGCTGATCGAGCGCAGGGGCGGGTCCACCTCCCTGGACCACCTCGGCGGCCTGGCCAAGATCGCGCCGATGCTCGCCATCCTCTTCTTCATCCCGGCGATGAACCTGGGCGGCATCCCGCCGCTGTCCGGTTTCCTTGGCAAGATCGGCCTCATCCAGGCCGGTGTGGAGTCGGGCACCCCGCTGGCCTACACGCTGGTCGGCGCGTCGGTCCTGACGAGCCTGCTCACCCTGTACGTCATCGCCCGGGTCTGGAACTACGCGTTCTGGCGGACCCCGGCCGAGGGCATGGTGGCCGAGCCCGGCACCGTGCTGGACGACTCCGAGGCCGACGACACCTCGACGGCGGCGCTCGGCCCGTCCGGCGAGGCGGTCGGCCCGTCGTCCCGGCTCGGTGACACCACCACCGCGACCGCCCCCGTGGTGACCTCGGTGGTCCTGCCCAAGAGCATGGTCGGCGCCACCATCGCGCTGGTCGCGTTCGGGCTGGCCATGACCGTGTTCGCCGGTCCGCTCATCGCCTACTCCTCCGAGGCCGCGGTCGAGCTGATCGCGCAGACGCCCTACATCGAGGCGGTCCTCGGAGCCGGAGGTTCACAGTGAACGATCTGAAGACCAGGAAGAAGCAGGGCGCCCGGGCGATCCGGCACCGCCTGGGAAAGGTGCAGGTCCCGGTCGCCCTCGGGATGACCGTGGTCTGGATGCTGCTCTTCGACGGCTTCCAGCTCCGCACGGAGTCGTTGGGGATCGCGCTCCTCGGCTTCGTGGTGTCCGTGGCGGTCATGCTCGTCTTCCCGCTGCCGCCGATCGTGCCGGGGTTCCGGTTCTGGCCGGTGCAGGGCGTGCGGATGTTCTTCTACGTCCTGGGGAAGATGGTCGTCGCCAGCTTCCAGGTGACGACCCAGGTGTTCCGCCCGGGCCCGCCGGTGCGGAGCTCGGTGGTGTCCGTGCGCCTGCGCACCGACTCCGACCTGATGCTGGTGTGCACCTCCATCACCGTGTCGGTGATCCCCGGCAGTGTGATCGTCGAGGTCGCGCAGCCGGAGCACGTCCTGTACGTGCACGTGCTGGGCGCGGAGAGCGAGGCCGAGGCGGAGAAGGCCAAGGCGGACATCCTCGACCTGGAGGAGCGCATCGTGCGGGCGCTCGGCACCCGGGAGAACATCGCCGATCTGGAGGCCGCCCTGGCCGCCGGGAAGGGGAACACGTGAGCGCGCTGTGGGTCATCGTCGCCGTCCTGCTCGGGGTGGCCGCGCTGCTGTGCACCGCCCGGCTCCTGCTGGGGCCGAGCATCCTCGACCGGGCGCTGTCCGTGGACGTCCTGCTGGCCTCGGCCCTGACCGGGCTGGGCGCCTACGCGGCGTTCTTCCGGGACCCCACGATCCTGCCGATCCTGCTGGTGCTGTCGCTGCTGGGCTTCGTCGGGTCGATCAGCATCTCCAAGTTCGTGGCCCGGCGCCCCGAGGAGCACGTCCGCCCGGAGGACACCATCCACCCGGGCACCAAGGGGGAAGGGGAGAACGGTGAGTGACCAGCTCGTCAACGTCCTGGACTGGATCGCGATCCTGTGCATCCTGGCCGGGGCCATGCTGTCCCTGGTCGCGGCCGTGGGTCTGATCCGGTTCCCCGACCTGCTCTCCCGCATGCACGCCGCCGCCAAGCCGCAGGTCCTGGGCCTGCTGCTGGTGCTGGTGGGGATCGCCCTGCGCCTGGTCCCGCAGGAGGAGACCGGCACCTTCAGCGTCGGCACGCTCATCCTGGTGGGCCTCTTCCAGGTGGTCACCGTCCCGGTCGCCGGTCACATCGCCGCCCGCGTGGGGTACCGCACCGGCCGCATCCGCGAGGACCTCGTGGTCACCGACGAACTGGCCGACCGCCTGGACGCCAAGCGCCGGGCCGAGGAGGCGCGGAGGAGCGGCGGAAGCACCTCGTAGCGGGGAGACGAGAGCGCGGCCGGGGCCGGGGGAACGGTGTTCCTCCGGCCCCGGCCGTTCCCGTGGCGGGGGCCCGGCCTCACTCCGGGGGCTCCGCCTCACCGTCGGTCATCAGACGCGACCTGATCAGGAACCGGTGGCCGGTCGGCGCCTCCAGGGAGAAGCCGGAGCCGCGGCCGGGGACGACGTCGATGGTCAGGTGCGTGTGGCTCCACAGCTCGAACTGGGCCCGCGACATCCACACCGGCACGGGGTCCGGCAGTCCGGCGTCGAGGTCGCCCAGGCGCACGTCGGAGGCGCCGGTCCGGAACTCCCCCACCGGATAGCACATCGGGGAGCTGCCGTCGCAGCAGCCGCCGGACTGGTGGAACATCAGCGGCCCGTGGTCGGCGGCGAGCTCCCGGAGCAGGGCGGCCGCGCCCTCGGTGACGGCGACCCGCTCGACACCCGCCGCCTCCGGACAGTCGCCCATCAGAAGAACCCCTGAGCCTGCTCCGAGTAGCTGACCAGCAGGTTCTTGGTCTGCTGGTAGTGGTCGAGCATCATCTTGTGGTTCTCGCGGCCGATCCCGGACTGCTTGTACCCGCCGAACGCGGCGTGCGCGGGGTAGGCGTGGTAGTTGTTCACCCACACGCGCCCGGCCTGGATGTCCCGGCCGGCCCGGTAGGCGGTGTTGCCGTCCCGGGACCACACGCCCGCGCCGAGCCCGTACAGGGTGTCGTTGGCCGTCTTGACGGCGTCGGCGTAGTCGTCGAAGCGCGTCACCGCCACCACGGGGCCGAAGATCTCCTCCTGGAAGATCCGCATGCTGTTCTGGCCCTCGAACACCGTCGGGCTGACGTAGTAGCCGCCCGCGAGGTCGCCCTCCATCTCGGCCCGGCCGCCTCCGGCGAGCACGCGCGCGCCCTCCCGCCGACCGATGTCGACGTACGACAGGATCTTCTCCAGCTGGTCGTTGCTGGCCTGGGCTCCGAGCATGGTCTCGGTGTCCAGGGGGTTGCCCTGCCGGATCCGGCCGACCCGCTCCAGGGCGTCGGCCATGAAGCCGTCGTAGACGGAACCCTGCACCAGGGCACGCGACGGGCAGGTGCACACCTCCCCCTGGTTGAGGGCGAACATGGTGAAGCCCTCCAGCGCCTTGTCGTAGAAGGCGTCGCGTTCGGCGGCCACGTCGGCGAAGAAGACGTTCGGGCTCTTGCCGCCCAGCTCCAGGGTGACCGGGATGAGGTTCTCGGAGGCGTACTGCATGATCAGGCGGCCTGTGGTGGTCTCACCGGTGAAGGCGACCTTGCGGACCCGGTGGTTGGCGGCCAGCGGCTTGCCCGCCTCGACCCCGAACCCGTTGACGATGTTGACCACCCCGGGCGGGAGGAGGTCCGCGATCAGGTCGACGAGCACGAGGACGGACGCCGGGGTCTGCTCGGCGGGCTTGAGGACCACGGCGTTGCCCGCCGCCAGGGCCGGTGCGAGCTTCCAGACCGCCATGAGGATCGGGAAGTTCCACGGGATGATCTGGGCGACCACGCCCAGCGGCTCCTGGAAGTGGTAGGCGACGGTGTCCGAGTCGATCTGGGAGCTGTGGCCCTCCTGCGCGCGGATGGCCCCGGCGAAGTACCGGAAGTGGTCGATGGCGAGGGGGATGTCGGCGGCCAGGCACTCGCGGACCGGTTTGCCGTTCTCCCAGCTCTCGGCCACCGCGAGCCGCTCCAGGTTCTCCTCCATCCGGTCCGCGATCCGGTTGAGGACCAACGCCCGTTCGCCCGCCGGGGTGCGGCCCCAGGCGGGCGCGGCCCCGTGGGCGGCGTCGAGGGCGAGTTCGACGTCCTCGGCCCCGCTACGGGCGACCTCGGTGAAGGTGCGGCCGGTGACCGGGCTGGGGTTCTCGAAGTAGCGGCCCCGGACCGGCCGGACCCACTCACCGCCGATCCAGTTCTCGTAGCGGGGCGCGTACTCGACGACGCCGCCGGACTCGCCGGGGGGTGCGTAGATCACCATGGCGCTCTGCCTCCTCGTGTCGCTGCGCGGGCGCCGGGCGCCCGGGAGCAGTGACGCTAGTGACCGGCAGGTTGCGACCACGTTGCGCGGTCAGGCGCCGAGCCTGCGAAGCCGCCCCCGCAGCGCCGCGTGGCGGGGCGAGTGGGGGTCCACGGCACGCAGGGCCGCCGTCAGGACACGGGGGTCCTCACGCCCCTCGGGCCGCTCCGACCAGGTCAGGAGCGCCTGGGGGTCGGCCCCGGTGGCAAGCACCTCGCACACCTCGGCCTGGAGCTCCTCCCGGGCCTCCGCCACCCCGGGCGCCTCGGACCGGGGCAGCACCGGCCCCTCGTAGAGGTGGACGGCCCGGCGGCAGGCGCCCTCGGCCAGGTGGCGGCGGACCTCGTCGAGGTCGGTGGTGAGCGGGCGGCACAGCCGGTAGGGACGTGAGGCCAGCAGCCCCGATCCCAGCAGGCGGCGCAGCCGGGACATCTCCGCCCGGACGGTGACCGGGGCGGCGTCCCGTTCGTGCAGCAGGGCACCGAGGGCGTCGCCGGTCAGGCCGCGCGGGTGGCGGGCGAGGAGCAGCAGGATCTCGGAGTGGCGGGTGCTGAGCTCGACGGTCTGGCCGTCCGCCTCGAACAGTCCGTGGTCGCGGCCGAGGACGCGCAGGCGGGCCTGACCGGGGTCTCCGGACGCACGGGGCGCCGGGAGCAACCCGCTGGCCCGCTGCGCGCGGATCTCCATCTCGGCGGCCGTGGCGGCCGCCCTGACCAGGGCCAGGGCCTGCGGGGAGGCGAGGGGGTCCGCTCCGGTGAGGTCGAGGACGCCGATCAGCGCTCCCGTGTCGGGGTCGTGCAGCGGCGCCGCCGAACAGCTCCAGCGCTGGACGCCCCGGCTGAAGTGTTCGCTGGCGAAGACCTGCACCTCGTGGTCGAGGGTGAGGGCCACGCCGGGCGCGTTGGTGCCGACCGAGCTCTCACGCCAGTCGGCGCCCTCGACGAAGTGCATGGCCTCGGCCCTGCCGCGCAGGTGGTGGTCGCCCTCCACCCACAGCAGGCGGCCGGAGGCGTCACCGACCGCCACGATCTGCGGCCCGGGCGCGGTGTCCAGGAGGAGGCGCCGGAGCAGGGGCATGGCCGCGGCGAGCGGGTGGGCGCCGCGGTGGGCGTGCAGGGCGGGGCCGGTGAGTTCGAGGCGGGGCAGGCTGCGGTCGGGGTCCACCCCGTGCAGGGCGCTGCGCCGCCAGGACTCCCCCACCACCGGCCGGACCCGTCCGCTGAGCCGACCGGAACAGGTGAAGCGTTCGTGCGCGACGGCCACGTCCCGGCGCAGGGCGTCGGGGTCGGTCTCCCATGACCACGCGTTCCATGCCCCGGACATCGGCGTGTCCCTTCGTCGCGACGGCTGGACCCGGCGGGTGTCCGGCCCGGGCCCTGAGTCAATCCGCGCGGACGGGTCCTGACAAGGGTTGCGGGCGGAACTACTGGCGAGTTGTCCCGCTCACGCCACGTCCGTGCCCGAACGCGCCCCTTCCCGGGGGCCGCGATCCCCACGAATCATCCTCTGTCACGGGTTTCTGGGACACTGCGTGTATGACCCATCCCCCTCAGCATCCGCACCCGTTCCCCGTTCCACCCGCGCACCGGACCCCCGGCGGACGCGGCCACCGGCGGTCCGGTGCCCCGGCCCTCGCCCCGGTGCTGCTCCACGGGTCGGCCGTGGCCTCCGAGCAGCCCCCACACCGGAACTGACCGCGAGAGCACGAGGCCCCCACATGTCGACCCCCGAGACCGGCCCCACCCCCGAGACCGGCCCCACCCCGGAGACCGGCCCCACCCCGGAGGCCGGTGCGACCCCGGAGGCCGGTGCGACCCCCGAGACGCCGCCGCCCGTCGCCCCCGACCTGCGGCTGCCCGGGTCCCCGCAGGGCGCACCGCCCCCGCCGCCCCCGCACCACCTGCCACCCCGGCCACCCGCGGCCGCCCCCGGACCGCCGGGGGACGGGGAACCGGCGCCGGGCGTGAGTCCCTCCCGGCACTGGTACTGGACGGGTGCGCTCTTCCCGGTGAGTCTGCTGGTCAGCATCCTTCTGCTGAGCGACAACCCCGACGCCTCACCGGGGCTGGTCGTCGGCGGTGTCCTCACGCCGATGCTGGCCTTCCTGGTCTCGCTGGTCTCCTGCGTGACCGTGCTCGTCATCCGGTCCAGCCGGATCGCCCGCCAGCGCGGGGAACGGGCCCAGCGCGAGCACGCGGCGGCCACGGGCGCGCCCCTGGGGGCGCCCGTGTTCCACCCCCGGTACGCCCCGCCCCCGCCCCGGATCGAGATCCCCGCGAAGGACATCCGTCCGCGCCGCCGCTGGCTGGTGATCGGGGCCCTCGCCCTGCCGCTCGGGATCGTCGTGGGGGTGACCGCCATCGTGACGGGGTTCTCCCACGATCTGCCCCCGGAGCACGCCAGCGAGGTGGTCCGGGGCTCCGACACGGTCACGTTCGAGGTCACGGAGGAGCAGACCGGGTCCCTGGGTCTGTACTCGACCGCCCCCTACGAGGACGGCGACGCGATCTTCTGTGGCCTGGAGGGCGCCGGAGCCCCGAGGTTCACCGAGAAGGTCGTCGGGTACAGCCACGGGGACTGGCGGCTGGTCCGGTCCATCTCCTTCAACGCTCCGGGCGAGTACGTCCTGACCTGCCAGGGGCCGCCGAACCTGGAGTACGTGGTCGCTGACACCGACGTCGCCGTCGCCTACGACGACCGGATGCTGGCCGGGTTCGGGATCCTGATGCTGTCCGGGTTCCTCGGCTTCGTCGTGTCGCTGGTCGCCGTGATCACGGTCGCGGTGCGGCGCGGCGAGCACCGGAACCGGCTGGTCCGCGAGCACCAGGTCCGGGCCCACCAGGCCTGGGCACGGCACCAGGGCCCGCCCCGGTACTGAGCCCCCTCAGGCCGGGTGGTCCGCGACCGGGTAGGGCGAGACCGTGCTGGAGTTCTCGTTGACCAACAGGGAGCGACCGGCCGGGGGGAACGCGCGCTGCGGGCAGGCGGGGCGTTCGCAGACCTTGCAGCCCAGGCCGATCGGGGTGGCCGAGCCCGGGTCGGCCAGGTCCAGTCCGGTCGAGTACACGAGCCGGTTCGCGTGCCGGAGTTCGCAGCCCAGCCCGACCGCGAAGGTCTTGCGGGCGGCCCCGTAACCGCCGTATCCCCTGGTCACCGTGCGCGCGACCCAGAAGTAGGAGCGGCCGTCGGGCATCTGCGCGATCTGCCGTTGGATGACGCCCGGGGCGGAGAAGGCGGCGTAGACGTTCCACAGCGGGCAGGTGCCGCCCGAGCGGGAGAAGTGGAAGCCGGTGGCGGACTGGCGCTTGGACATGTTGCCCGCCCGGTCCACGCGCACGAACGAGAAGGGCACGCCCCGCCGCCGGGGGCGCTGAAGTGTCGAGAGGCGGTGGCAGACGGTCTCGAAGCCCACACCGAAGCGGTCCGCGAGGAGTTCGATGTCGTGGCGTTCGGCCTCCGCCGCCGCCTGGAACTCGCGATAGGGGAGGATGAACGCGCCCGCGAAGTAGTTGGCCAGGCCGATCCTCGCCAGCCGGACCGCCTGCTCGGTGGTGAGCTCCTCTCCCCGGGCGAGCTCGTCCAGGAGGGGCCCGTGTTCGAGGAAGGCCAGCTGGGTCGCGAGCTGGAAGGCGCGCTGGCCGGGGCGCAGGTGCGCGGCCAGGGTGAGGACCCGCCGCTCGGTGTCGAAGACCCGGTTGCGAGCGCCCTCGTTGCCGGGGGCCTCGCTCTCCACCCTGACGCCGTGGCGCTCCTCCAGCAGACGCGCGAGGACGACGTGGGCGCGTCCCGGTTCGACGCCCTGCCGCCCGGCGAGCTCCTCGGCGCGTTCGTCGAGCTCCCCCACGTAGTTCTGGCGCTCGTAGAAGAAGTCGCGGACCTGCTCGTAGGCCATGGGAGCCACGGAGGACCCCCCGTCGTCCCGGCCCTCCGCCAGGGCGGCGGCCTGCCCGGAGACGTCCCGGTACCTGCGGTGCAGGTCCACCAGGACCCGGGCGACGGAGGGCATGCCCGAGGCCAGCTCGTCGAGTTCGTCCGGGCTCACCTGATCCCCGGTGGGGACGTCGGTCAGGGCCTCCCGGAGCTCGGCGATCAGCCGCGAGGTGTCACTGGTCGCGAAGAAGCTGGGATCGACCCCGAACGCCTCGGTGATCCTCAGTAGGACGGGAACGCTCAGCGGGCGCTGGTTGTGTTCCATCTGGTTCAGGTAACCGGCGGAGATGCCCAGCTCACGGGCGAGCTCGGACTGCTTGAGCGAGTGCTCCTGCCGCAGCCTGCGCAGCCGCGGACCCGCGAAGACCTTGCGCACGATGGCCCCTTCCGTCCCCGCCAGGCTAACCCGAAGGCGTCTCACCAGGCGTTAGCAGACTTAGCGGGAACGTCGGGAGGCCTTAGCGGGCCTCAGCACGCGGGCCACTTGTGTGCGAGGAGCCCGACAGGGGTCACCGGCTCGATATCTGTGCGCATCCAGGCTTCGCGCCCGCCCGGGGCCGTCGTTGGCGAGCGGACCGCTCAGAGGAGGTCACGGAGTTCGTCCGGGGTGAGACCCGCCTGTTTGAGGACGGACACCGTGGTCCCGCGCTTGAGTTCCTTGTGCAGCGGGACGATCACCACTCTGGAGCCCTTCCTGAGCTTCGCGTGGTCGCCCTTGGTCCGGACGTGCTCGAAACCGATTCTCCGGAGCGCGGCCACCACCTTGGCGCCGGAGGAGATCGGGATGTGGGAAGGGCTCACGCGGGCAAGCGTACGTCGATCTCCGTGACCCTGGTGGGGGTTTCCGCCAATTGCCGAACGGCGTCCTCGTCGTCCTCGAAGTACAGCTCCAGAGCCTCGGTGAGAGCGTCCAAGGCCTCCTGCTCCGTCTCACCTTGGGAGGCGACCTCGACGTCCACCGCGCGGGCCACGTAGCCACCGGCCTCGTGGTCGGGCGTCACGGTGACGGCCAAGTGCAGTGTGCGGTGCATGCACGCAACGGTACCCAACGGAGAGGGAATCTGAGGGAAGTCTGAGGGCAAACTAGCAAACTGGCGATCCGCTTCCCGACGACCTTCGCACCCTTAGCGGAATCACGCTTTCGGGTTGGCACGACTCAGCAGGTTTCGGGCCTTCCACCAGGCTTTTCCTCCGTGCGAACCTCGGCTGCACAGATACCGCGTCGAGGGGATGAACATGGTGCAGCACCGCGTCCGGGTCCACCGGAGCTCCGAAGGGCCCGCCAAGGAGGAGCAGCTGGCCCACCGGATCGCGTCCGTGGCGACCGACCCGGTCAGGGTCGAGCCCGCCGTGGTGGAGATGATCGGCAACCGGATCATCGACAACGCCGCCGTGGCCGCCGCCTCACTGCGCCGCCGCCCCGTCCGCAGCGCCCGGGCGCAGGCCACCCGGCACCCGCTGAACCCCGGTGCGGCGATCATGGGCACCCCGCCGTCCACGCGGGTCTCCCCCGAGTGGGCCGCCTGGGCCAACGGCGTGGCCGTCCGGGAGCTCGACTTCCACGACACCTTCCTGGCCGCCGACTACTCGCACCCCGGCGACAACATCCCGGCGGTCCTCGCCGTCGCCCAGCACCTGGGCCGGGACGGTCGTGACCTGGTGCGGGGCATCGCCACCGGGTACGAGATCCAGGTCGCGCTCGTGAAGGGCATCTGCCTGCACGAGCACAGGATCGACCACATCGCCCACCTGGGCCCGTCGGCGGCGGCCGGGATCGGCACCCTCCTGGAGCTGGACACCGAGACGGTCTACCAGGCGGTCCAGCAGGCCCTGCACGTCACCACCACCACGCGGCAGTCGCGCAAGGGCGAGATCTCCAGCTGGAAGGCGTACGCGCCCGCGTTCGCCGGGAAGATGGCCGTGGAGTCCGTGGACCGCGCCATGCGGGGCGAGGGCGCCCCCTCCCCCGCCTACGAGGGCGAGGACGGGTTCGTCGCCTACCTGTTGGGCGGGCCGGGCGTCGAGTACGTCGTGGAGCTGCCGGGCCCGGGCGAGGCGAAGCGCGGCATCCTGGACACCTACACCAAGGAGCACTCGGCCGAGTACCAGAGCCAGGCCCTGATCGACCTGGCCCGGCGGCTGGGCCCGAAGGTCGGGGACACCTCGCGGGTCCGCTCGATCACGATCCACACCAGCCATCACACGCACCACGTGATCGGCACCGGATCGGGCGACCCGCAGAAGATGGACCCCCGGGCCAGCCGGGAGACCCTGGACCACTCCATCCCCTACATCTTCGCCGTCGCCCTCCAGGACGGCGAGTGGCACCACGAGCGCTCCTACGCCCCCGAGCGCGCGCAGCGTCCGGACACGGTGGAGCTGTGGCACAGGATCAGCACGGTCGAGGACCCGGAGTGGACCCGCCGCTACCACGCGACGGACCCGAAGGAGAAGGCGTTCGGCGGCCGTGTGGTGGTGGAGATGGCGGACGGGTCCGTGATCGAGGACGAGATCGCGATGGCCGACGCCCACCCGCTCGGCGCCCGCCCCTTCACCCGCCCGGACTACGTCGCCAAGTTCCGCGCCCTCGCCGAGGGGGTCGTCTCCGGCGCCGAGCAGGACCGCTTCCTGGGCCTGGTCGAGCGCCTGCCCGAGCTCACCGCCGACGAGGTGCGCCAGCTGTCCTTCGTGGAGGACCCCGCCACCGCGCCCGGCGACCTGCCGACCTCCAAGGGGATCTTCTGATGTCGCACTCCACCGCGTCACCCGGCGCCAAGCGGCGGCTCCTTCGGGAGGGGCTCGCGTCCGACCGGCTCCTGCGGGTGCCCGGCGCGATGAACCCGCTCACCGCCGTCCTCGTCCGGGAGCTCGGCTTCGACGGCGTGTACGTCTCCGGGGCGGTGATCGCCGCCGACCTCGCCCTGCCGGACATCGGCCTGACCACCCTGACGGAGGTGGCCGGGCGCGGAGGCCAGATCGCGCGGGTGACGGACCTGCCGACGATCATCGACGCCGACACGGGCTTCGGGGAACCGATGAACGCCGCCCGCACCGTGCGGTCCCTGGAGGACGCCGGGCTGGCCGGGTGCCACCTGGAGGACCAGGTCAACCCCAAGCGCTGCGGGCACCTGGACGGCAAGTCGGTGACGGACACCGGCACGATGGTGCGCCGGGTGCGCGCCGCGGTGAGCGCCCGCCGCGACGAGGACTTCGTGATCTGCGCGCGCACCGACGCGGCCGCCGTGGAGGGTCTGGACGCCGCGATCGAGCGGGCGAAGGCGTACGTGGACGCCGGGGCCGACATGGTCTTCCCCGAGGCGATGCGGGGCCCGGCGGACTTCGAGGCCTTCCGCAGGGCGGTGGACGTGCCGCTGCTGGCCAACATGACCGAGTTCGGCAAGAGCGAGCTGCTCACCGTGGAGCAGCTGGAGTCCCTCGGCATGGACATGGTGATCTACCCGGTCACCAGCCTGCGCCTGGCCATGGGCGCCGTGGAGGACGGGCTGCGCGTCCTCC
Source organism: Nocardiopsis sp. iso_238 (assembly GCF_056173325.1). NCBI lineage: Bacteria > Bacillati > Actinomycetota > Actinomycetes > Streptosporangiales > Nocardiopsidaceae > Nocardiopsis > Nocardiopsis sp. iso_238. Next base: position 5,694,353 of record NZ_CM149668.1, read on the forward strand.
GTGACGAGGGCACGCAGGCGGGGGTCGTGGACCGCATGCAGACCCGCCGCCGACTCTACGAACTCATCGACTACGCCTCGTACAACGCCTTCGACGAAGACGTCCACAACTTCACGATCTGAACGGATGTGGTGAGCATGACCGACACGGCGATCCGCAAGGGACTGGCCGGGGTGGTGGTCGACACCACCGAGATCTCCATGGTCGACGAGGCCTCCAACTCGCTGACCTACCGGGGCTACCCGGTGCAGGACCTGGCCGCCTCGTGCACGTTCGAGGAGGTCGCGTACCTGCTCTGGTACGGGGAGCTGCCCACGTCGGGCCAGCTGCGCGAGTTCACCGCCCGGGAGCGGGCCAACCGCGCCCTGGACCGGCACACCCTGGACCTGCTGCGCCGCCTCCCCGAGACCGCGCACCCCATGGACGTGCTGCGCACCGCCATCAGCTACCTGGGCGCCGACGACCCCACCGAGGACGACAACTCGGTCGAGGCCAACCGGGTCAAGGCCGAGGCCATGCTGGCCAGGCTGCCCACGGTGGTCGCCGCCGACCACCGGCGCCGTCAGGGCCTGGACCCGATCCAGCCGGACCCGGGCCTGGACTACGCCGAGAACTTCTTCCACATGTGCTTCGGGGAGGTGCCGGAGACCGAGGTGGTGCGCTGCTTCGAGGTGTCGATGATCCTCTACGCCGAGCACAGCTTCAACGCCTCCACGTTCACCGCCCGGGTGGTGACCTCGACGCTGTCGGACATCTACAGCTCCGTGACGGCCGCGATCGGCGCCCTGAAGGGTTCCCTGCACGGGGGCGCGAACGAGGCCGTCATGCACATGCTCCAGGAGATCGGTTCGGCCGACCGCGCCTCCGACTGGCTGGACACCGCCCTGGCCGAGAAGCGGAAGATCATGGGCTTCGGGCACCGCGTGTACAAGCACGGGGACTCCCGGGTGCCGACCATGCGCGCGGCGCTGGACCGGATGGCCGCGCTCAAGGGAGCCGACGAACTCATGGAGCTGTACGCGTCCCTGGAGGCGGCGATGGCGGACCGCAAGGGCATCCACCCGAACCTGGACTACCCGGCGGGCCCCGCCTACCACCTGATGGGGTTCGAGGTCCCGACGTTCACGCCGCTGTTCGTGATGGCCCGGATCACCGGGTGGACCGCGCACATCCTGGAGCAGCAGGAGGCCAACGCGCTCATCCGTCCGTTGAGCAGCTACACGGGTCGTGAGCGCCGCCCGGTGCCGCTGCCCGCCCAGCGCCTGGCGGGCTGACCACCCGCCGCGACACCGTCGGCCCGGCCCGGTCTCCCTCGGGGCCGGGCCGGTGGTGTCACCGCCCCGTGACGCGTCCGCGCAGCAGCAGGGTGACGCCGAGGGCGGCCGCCGCCGTGACGGCCAGACCGATCAGACCGCCGTTGCCCCCGGGGTAGAGGGCGGGGTCGGCGGAGCCGTCGGCGTGCGTCAGGGTGAGGGGGACGACCATCAGGAAGGCGTTGTTGGCCCAGTGCCCGACCACGGCGGGCCACACCGACGCGGACGCCAGCCGGAGCCAGCCGAGGATGATCCCGAGCAGGACGACGGCGGCGAGGAACGACAGGATCTCCGCGAGCCCGAAGCCGCCCGTCACACCGTGGAGGAACAGCTGCGGGCCGTGCCAGAGGGCGTGGACCAGCCCGCTGACCAGGAGCGCGGGCCACACCCCCAGCGGCGTCAGGCGCGGCAGGAGGTACCCCCTCCAGCCGAGTTCCTCACCGAAGCACATCAGCAGGACCAGCGGGGACGCGATCACGACGGAGCCCAGGGCCACCAGGTAGGCGTCCAGGGGGAAGCCGGTGTCAGGGAGGACGGTCCCGGGCACCAGCACGGCCAGCTCCTCGCGGAGCCCGGAGAAGTTCTCCAGGTCGAGCCGGACCACCCCGAAGGCCGCGGCCGTCAGCAGGCTCACCGCGGGCAGGAACGCGAACACGGCGAAGGCCAGCAGCGTGTACCCGCCGACCCGGCGGACCGGGCGCAGGGGGGTCAGGCCCAGCGACCGCCAGGGGCGCTCCGGACGCCGGAGGAGGAAGGTCAGCAGCAGCGCCGCGACCGCCGGAGTGAACATGAGGATCTGCGAGGCGACACCGAAGGCGGGGTCGCTCGGCGGGGTGCCGTCCAGGAGGAGCGGGGTGAAGACGAGCCAGGCCAGCCCGAGGGCGAGCAGGACGAAGACCACGGCCTCCCGGAGGGGCCGCTCGGTGTGCGCGCGTGGGGAGTTCATGCTCCGACGCTAGGAATCCGCGCCGCCGACCGGTATGCGGCCAGCCCTCCGGTCCGCCTGCGGCCAACCCCAGGCAGCGCCTCAGGATCACCGTTATGGGGAGGATTCCGCCCATGGGGGAGCCCCTTCCTGGGTAGTGTCCGAGGGAGACCGCGGCCCGAGGACTGGAGCGTGCCGGATGAGCGCAGAGCGTGGGGAACACACCGACGGGGCCAGGGAGGCGTCCGCGCGACTCTGGTCGCTGGCCAGCCCGGTCACACCGATGGCGATCCGGGCCGTGGCCACCCTGAGGGTCGCGGACCACCTGGTCGAGGGGCCGCGCACGGCGGCCGAGCTCGGCACGGCGGTCGGAGCGGACCCGGACGGCCTGGCGAGGGTGCTGCGGTACCTGGCCGGGGAGGGCCTGTTCACCCTGGAGGGCGACCGGTTCGCGCTCACCGCCGTGGGTGCGTGCCTGCGGACGGACCACCCGTACTCCCGGCTCCCCTGGTTCGCCGGGGACGGGGCGCACGGGCGCGCCGACCTCTGCCTGTCCGAACTGGCCGAGGCGCTGCGCACCGGCCGGAGCGCCTACTCCCTGCGCTTCGGCGGCGCCGGTTTCTGGGAGGACCTGTCCGCCGACCCGGAGCTCTCCCGCTCCTTCGACGAGCTCATGAGCGGCCGGATGGTCAACCACTCCGAGACCATCGCGGAGATGTACGAGTGGCAGGCGCTGGACCACGTCGTGGACGTGGGCGGCGGCAACGGCTCACTGCTGCTCACCCTGTTGGAGCGCTTTCCCCGGCCGCGCGGGACCGTGGTGGACCTGCCCGGTCCGGTGGCGGCGGCGCGCGCGAACTTCCGGGAGGCCGGTCTGGCCGACCGCGCCGACGCCGTCGCGGGCAGTTTCTTCGATCCGCTGCCGGTGACCGGCGACGCCTTCGTACTGGGCTGGATCCTGCACGACTGGGACGACGCGTCGGCCGAGACCATCCTGCGGCGGTGCGCGGAGGCGGCCGGTCCGACGGGAACGGTGCTGGTGGCCGAGCACGCCGCCGAGGACGTGGTGAGCGAGCTGGACCTGCGGATGCTGGCCTTCTTCCAGGGCCGGGAACGGGGCACCGACGAACTGGCGGCCCTGGCCGAGAGGGCGGGGCTGTGCGTGGCGGGGAGCCACCGGCACAGGGGGGTCGCCCTGATGGAGCTGACCCCGGGCCGACCCATGTGATCTATGCCACATGCACCTTCGTCACCACGGGTAACGCGGTCGCCACGCGAATCCCCGTCGCTGACCCCGTTGACGCGGGTACCCCCGGGCTGGCTCCATGGTGCGCACCTCTTCACACCCGCTACTGAGGAGTTCGCACATGATCAACCGCAGGCTCTTCCTGGGCGGCGCCTCGATCGCCGCCGGGGCTCCCCTGCTCGGCGCGACCGGTTGCGCCACCAGGCCCCAGAGCATCACCCCCGTCTCGAACACGGCCAACCTGGGAGCGCTCCCGGTGAGCGTGACCAACAACAGCGGCCGCTTCGGGGACGACGAGGTCCTCGTGTACGTCGTCGGCACCGACCTCGTCGACGACGTCCACTGCCGGGTGGACGCCAACGGCACGCCCCACCCCGTCAGCGTGGACGACAACACCGACGACGGCTACACGGACTACTCGATCCCCCTGGGCGCCCTCTCGGACATGACGCTCCCGTACATGTCCGGCCGGATCTACTTCGCCATGGGCGGCAAGCTCGGCATCCGGATCGTCGAGGACGGGAACGGCAACCCGGCCCTCCAGCTCCCCGCCGGCTGGGTCGAGGACGACCACGGCTTCGACGTCCTGCACGACTCGGTGGAGTTCACCCACAACGAGGACGGCATGTTCTGCAACACCTCGATGGTGGACCAGTTCAGCGTGCCGATCGGCATCCGCCTCACCGGGAACGAGGACCAGAGCACCGGCTTCCTGCTGCCCGGCGGACGCGACGCGATCTTCGAGACCCTCGCCGCCGATCCGGACTTCTCGCCGCTGGTCTACGACGGCCACCGGATCATCGCCCCCGGGCACGGGCTCGACGCGGGGATCTTCCCCGGCGACTACTTCGACCCGTACGTGGACCAGGTGTGGTCGCACTACGCGGGCACCGACCTGAGCGTCACCACCAACGCCGGGACCTTCACCGGTCGGGTGCAGGGCGACGAGCTGCTGTTCGACGGCGGGGTCTCCCCCATCGCCCGGCCCAGCACCCGGGACGTGTTCTTCTGCGACGGCGCCCTGGCCGCGCCCAACGACGGGATCACCGGCCCCGTGGCGGCGATCGTGGGGGCGGCGCTCAACCGCGCCACCCTGCTCGACCACGCCGCCCAGCCCACCAACGACCCGGCCGAGTTCTACCTGGCCGACATCGCCAACCGCTACGCCGGGACCTTCCACGAGCACACGGAGGACGGCAAGGCGTACGGGTTCGCCTTCGACGACGTCGAGGACTTCGCGTCCTACATCCAGGACCACGGCCCCTCGGGGCTGGAGATCACCCTGACGCCGTTCTAGGAAGCCGCCGAGGCGGCCCCACAGGCGCGCGCCCCGGACACCCGGTCTGATGGGAGGCCGGGTGGCCGGGGCGCGCACTCCTGTCAGGGGGTCGGGCCGGAGGCGTCGGGGACCGGAGGGCCTCCCGCGGGGGAAGCCGCGTCCGCGACCTCCCCCGGAGGAACCGCCTCCGGTGCCGCGGCCGTCGCCCTGGACCGGTACCAGTCCCGGGCCGACCGGCTCTCGTTGAGCGCCAGGTACAGGAGGCCGGTCGCGACCTCGAACAGTCCGGTGACATCGAGGAAGAGCAGTCCCAGGAGCCCGGGGAGCAGGGTCAGCACCGCCAGCACGCGCACACACCACCGCTGGGCCCGGCCTCCCCGGCTCAGGGACGCCGCCACGTACGCCTCGATGAGGAGGATGACGGCACTCGGCAGCATGAGCGCGATCGCGGCGGACCGGCCCACCCCCGCCTCCCGGTGGATCTCCTCCTCCGTCATGACCGAGAACCCGACCAGACCGAGGACGATCCCCAGTCCTCCGAGGACGACCATGATCCACAGGATGTTGCGCAGGGCTCTGAGTGCCAGGGGCATACGGCTCGTACTCATGGGGGACTTCCTGGTGAGAGGGCGGCGGGCCCCGGAGCGGGCCCGTCCTCGCCAGCTCAGGAGCCTAACGACCGGCTCGGACGTCGCCCCCACGGGATCGACCGCCAGGGGACGCCGCCGGGAGGGGCGTCCCGCTCAGCTGCTCCGGTACGGCTGCGGGTTCTCGGTCTCCTCGTACCAGCGCTTGGCGGACTCGCCCTCGTTGAGGATGAGGACGACGACCATGAGCACGAGGCCGACGAGCCCGCTCTCCCCGGTCAGCATGTTGACCAGTGCGGAGGTGACGCCGACCCCCACCACCACGCGCACCAGGGTCCGGGTGCGGTACCCGCCCCGGCCGATGGTGGAGGCCACGTAGACGTAGAAGACGGTCGTCGCGAGGGCGACGAGCATCAGGAGCCAGAAGGCCCCGGGGCTCACCCCGGTGGCGCGCTCCAGTTCCCCCGAGCTCACGGCGCTCACCCCCACCATGGCCAGCAGGAGGGCGAGGCCCGCGATGGCGGACATGATGAAGAGGATGACCTGGACGGCCGTGAGCGCGCCGGGTTTGGGGTTCATGGGGGATTCAGCTCCGTGCTGTGGTGACCTTCCGGAACCCTTGCGTCCCGGAAGTCCGACTCTCCGTCAGACGCCTCCCGGAGCGCGGTGGTTCCTCCCTCCGGACCGGTGCGCGGGCGGACGCGGGCGGCGGGCGGACGCGGGCGGCCCGGGCGCCCCCTTCGGGTCACCCGGGCCGCGTCGGACTCACTCGGTGACGGGCTCCGCCCGGCCGGAGCGCTCGCGCACCGACTCCACGATCGCGGAGAAGTCCCGGGGCTCCCCGTCCAGGCCGTCCACGAAGGCCCGGTAGGCCTCGGCGGCCCGGCCGCCGATCAGCGCCTCCACCCCGGTCTCCTCCAGCGCGTTGGCCGCCAGCCCGAGGTCCTTCGCCATCAGCGCGGCCGCGAACCCCGGCCGGTAGTCGTTGTTGGCCGGACTGGTCGGCACCGGGCCCGGGACCGGGCAGTACGAGGTGAGCGACCAGCACTGCCCGGAGGCCGTGGACATCACGTCGTACAGCGCCTGGTGGGTCAGGCCCAGCCGCTCGCCCAGCACGAACGCCTCGCTCACGGCGAGCATCGACGCGCCCAGCACCATGTTGTTGCAGATCTTCGCCGCCTGGCCGCCGCCCGGGCCGCCGCAGTGCACGGCCCGGCCGCCCATCACGTCCAGCAGCGGCCGCGCCGTGGCGAGGTCGGCCTCCTCCGCGCCGACCATGAAGGTGAGCGTCCCGCCCTCGGCCCCCGCCACGCCCCCGGAGACGGGGGCGTCCATGGCCCGGTGCCCGGCCTCGACGGCCGCGGCGTTGGCCGTGCGCGCGTCGGCCACGTCCACCGTGGAACAGTCCAGGAAGAGCGTTCCGGGGCGGGCTGCGGCCAGCAGGCCGTCCGCCGGATCGCCGCCCCGGTAGGCGGCGAGCAGGTGGCGGCCGCTCGGCAGCATGGTGATGACGACGTCGGCCCCGGCCACGGCCTCGGCGGCGGACGCGGCCACCCGGACCCCGGCCCCGGCGGCCCGCTCCAGTGCTTCGGGCACCAGGTCGTACCCGGTGACGTCGTGCCCGGCGGCGACGAGGTTGGCGGCCATCGGCCCGCCCATGTTGCCGAGTCCGACGAAGGCGATCGCGGTCATCGCGCACCCCCGTCGGTCGTGGCGGCCGGTTCGGCGAGGCCGACCGGTCCGTCCGGGGCGGGCGCGAAGGCGCGGTCGACGTCGGCGTCGGTGACCTCCGCCAGCGTGGCCGGGGACCAGCGCGGGTCACGGTCCTTGTCGATCACCTGGGCGCGGATGCCCTCCGCGAGGTCGGGCCAGGTCAGCGCGGCCGTGGACACCCGGTACTCCTGTTCCAGGACCTCCTCCAGGGTGGCGAGGCCGCGGGCCCGGCGCAGCGCGGCCAGGGTGGTCTTCACGGCGGTCGGGGACTTGGCCCCGATGGTGTCGGCCGCCCTCGCCGCCTCCGGGTCGCCGTGCGCGCGCAGCCGCGCCACGATCTCCTCGGCGGTGTCGGCGGAGTAGCAGGCGTCGATCCACCCGCGCAGGGCCTCCAGGGGCGCGGCCGGGACGATCTCCGCGAAGCGGCCCACGGCCTCGGTGACGTCGGCCTCCGTTCCCGCCTCCGAGAGCGCGGCCACGAGGTCGGGCAGGCGCTCGGAGGGCACGTAGTGGTCGGCCATCCCGGTGTACACCGCGTCCGCCGCGCCGATCGGCGTCCCGGTGAGCGCGAGGTGGGTGCCGGTCTCGCCGGGCGTCCGCGACAGCAGGAAGGTGCCGCCGACGTCGGGCACGAACCCGATGGTGGTCTCCGGCATGCCCACCTTGGAGCGTTCGGTGACCACGCGGACCCCGCCGTGTGCGGAGACCCCCACGCCGCCGCCCATGACCACGCCGTCCATGAGGGCCACGTAGGGCTTGGGGTAGCGGGCGATCTGCGCGTTGAGGTGGTACTCGTCCCGCCAGAAGTCGGCGGCCTGGCTGTCGCCGTTCACCGCGCTGGCCCGGATGGCGCGGATGTCGCCGCCCGCGCACAGACCGCGCTCCCCGGCGCCGTCGAGCAGCACCACCGCCACGCCCTCGTCCTTCTCCCAGGAGGTGAGGGCGTCCGCGAACGTGCGGACCATCGCGTGGTCCAGTGCGTTGATGGCGCGCGGCCGGTTGAGCGTGGCGCGGGCGAGCGCGCCCTCCACCCGCAGCAGCACCGTGGCGTCGTCTTCGCCGGTCATCAGGCGGCCCCGGTGAGTCGTCGAGCGATGATGAGGCTCATGATCTCGTTGGTCCCTTCCAGGATTCGGTGCACCCGCAGGTCGCGCACGATCTTCTCAATGCCGTACTCCGTGAGGTAGCCGTACCCCCCGTGGAGCTGGAGGGCCTGGTCCGCGACGGTGTACCCGGCCTCGGTGGCGAACCGCTTGGCCATCGCGCACAGGTGCGCGGCCTCGGGGTCCCCCTCGTCCAGGGCGCCCGCAGCCCGCCACAGCAGGGAGCGGGCGGCCTCCAGGTCGGTGGCCATCTCCGCGAGCCGGAACCGGAGCGCCTGCGCGTTGATCAGCGGGGCGCCGAAGGCCTCACGGCTCCCCAGGTAGGCGGTGCTGCGCTCCAGTGCGGCCAGGGCGCCGCCGAGCGAGCAGGCGGCGATACCGAGGCGGCCGCCGTTGAGCCCGTTCATCGCGATGCGGAAGCCGTCGCCCTCGGCTCCCAGGAGGCGGTCGGCGGGCAGCCGGACCCCGTCCATGAGCACCTGGCGGGTGGGCTGGGCGTTCCAGCCCATCTTGGCCTCGTCGGCGCCGAACGACACCCCCGGGTCGTCGCGGTGCACGACGAACGCGGAGATCCCGGCCGCGCCGTCGCCTCCGGTCCGCGCCATCACCACATAGACCTCGGAGACGCCCGCGCCGGAGATGAACTGCTTGGACCCGGTGAGGACGTAGGAGTCCCCGTCGCGGACCGCCCGGGTGCTGAGCGCGGCGGCGTCCGAACCGGCGCCGGGTTCGGTGAGGCAGTAGCTGCCCAGGGACTCCATGGAGCACAGGCCCGGCAACCAGCGGGCGCGTTGGTCGGTGTCGCCGTAGCGGTCGACCATCCAGGCGACCATGTTGTGGATGGACAGGTACCCGGCCACGGACGGGCAGCCGGTGGCCAGGGCCTCGAAGACCAGGGCGCCGTCGAGCCTGGTCAGGCCGGTTCCGCCGGTGTCCTCGGAGACGTAGAGGCCGCCCATACCGAGTTCGGCGGCCTTGCGGAGCACGTCGACCGGGAAGTGCTTGGTCTGGTCCCAGCCGACGGCGAACGGTGCGAGGTGTTCGTCCGCGAACCCGCGCGCGGTCTCGGCCAGCGCGCGCTGTTCGTCGGTGATCGCGGCGGTCACCGGACGACCGGGATCGTGAACTCCGCGCCCTCCTTGACCCCGGAGGGCCAGCGCGAGGTGACGGTCTTGGTGCGGGTGTAGAAGCGGATCGAGTCGGGTCCGTGCTGGTTGAGGTCACCGAAGCCGGACCTCTTCCAGCCGCCGAACGTGTGGTAGGCGACGGGCACCGGGATGGGCACGTTGACGCCGACCATGCCGGTGTTGACGCGCTGCGAGAAGTCGCGGGCGGTGTCGCCGTCCCGGGTGAAGACGGAGACGCCGTTGCCGTACTCGTGCTCGCTGGGCAGGCGCAGGGCCTCCTCGTAGTCGGCCGCGCGCACCACGCACAGCACGGGGCCGAAGATCTCCTCCTGGTAGACGCGCATGTCCGGGGTGACGCGGTCGAACAGGGAGGCCCCGGTGAAGAAGCCTTCCTCGTGGCCTCTGACCTTGAGGCCGCGGCCGTCGACCACCAGTTCGGCGCCCTCCTCCACGCCCAGGGCCACGTAGGCGTCGACGCGGTCCAGGGCGTCCCTGGACACCAGCGGTCCGAAGTCGGCGTCGGGGTCGTCCGAGGCGCCCACGGTCAGCCCGGCGATGCGTTCGGTCAGCTTGGCGACGAGGGCGTCGGCGGTCTCCTCGCCCACGGGGACCGCGACGGAGATGGCCATGCAGCGCTCGCCCGCGGACCCGTACCCGGCGCCGATCAGGGCGTCGGCCACCTGGTCCAGGTCGGCGTCGGGCATGACGACCATGTGGTTCTTGGCCCCGCCGAAGCACTGGGCGCGCTTGCCGTGCGCGGTGGCGGTCGAGTAGACGTACTCCGCGATCGGGGTGGAGCCGACGAAGCCCACGGCGGCCACGCGGGGGTCGGTGAGCAGGGTGTCCACCGTCTCCTTGCCGCCGTTGACCACGTTGAGCACGCCCGGGGGCAGCCCGGCCTCCAGGAAGAGCTCGGCCAGCCGGAGCGGGACCGAGGGGTCGCGTTCCGAGGGCTTGAGAATGAAGGCGTTCCCGCAGGCCAGCGCGGGCGCGGCCTTCCAGAGCGGGATCATCGCGGGGAAGTTGAACGGGGTGATCCCCGCGACCACGCCCAGCGGCTGGCGCAGGGAGTGGACGTCGATCCCGGCCCCGGCGTTGTCGGTGAACTCGCCCTTGAGCAGGTGCGGGATCCCCGCCGCGAACTCCACCACCTCCAGGCCGCGCTGGAGGTCGCCGTGGGCGTCGGCCACGGTCTTGCCGTGTTCGGCGGACAGGGCGCGGGCGATCGACTCGCGCTCGGGCTCGACCAGCTGGAGGAACCTGAGCAGGACCCGTGCCCTGCGCTGGGGGCTCCAGGAGCCCCATGCGACCTGTGCCTCCTCGGCGTCCGCGATGACCGCCTCGGTCTCCGCCCGGTCCGCCAGGGGGACCCTCGCCTGGATCCGGCCGGTGCTGGGGTCGTGGACGTCACCGAAGCGGCCGCTCCGGCCCGGGACGTTCCTGCCATGCACGAAATGCGTCAGCTCGCTGACCATGCGTGTTCGCTCCATCCTCGTGGACCACACGAATCTCGGGCCGCGAGCGGTGGCCTGACTTCCGGGTGTTCGCCCCGGTCACAGTGGCGGGACCGCGCTGGATTCGCACCAGCTTCCCCGCTCTCGGCACCCTCACCATATAGTTGGACGTCCTACTAAATCCAGCCCCCCACGCGACCCGTCTCGGGGCCCGGCGGCCGTTAGCGTGAAGCCGTGTGCCGGTGCCCCGCTCGGGAACCGCCCGAGACACCGGCTCGGGAAAGTCGGTGGTCCCCCCGTGTCCGACTCCACCGCCCGGGCGTCGAACGCGCCGCTCGGCGGACGCTTCCGGGCCTTCTGGTCCGCGTCCCTGGCCTCGAACCTGAGCGACGGCGTGGCGATGATCGCCGTGCCGTGGCTGGCCTCCTCCCTGGCCCCCGACAACGCCGCGCTGGTGGCCGCCGTCGCCACAGCGGGCCGACTCCCCTGGCTCCTCCTCGCGCTGCCCGCCGGGGTGCTCGTGGACCGCCTGCCCCGGTTCACGCTGATGGTCTCCGCCAACGCGCTGCGGCTGCTGCTCTGGGCGCTGCTGGCCCTGGTGGTGTCCTCCGGGTGGGCCTCGATCCCCCTGCTCGCGGCCTTCGCGTTCTGCTTCGGCGCCCTGGAGGTCTGTCACGACACCGCCGCCGAGACCACGGTGACCGCGCTGGTCCCCAAGGAGAGCCTGGAGCGCGCCAACGGGCACGTCAGGTCCGGGGCGATCGTGGCGCAGGAGTTCGCGGGGCGCCCGCTGGGCGGATTCGTGCTGTCCCTCGGCCTGTTCGCCCCGTTCCTGTTCAACGCCGCCGCGCTGCTGGTGTCGGTGGCGGCGCTCCTCCGGGTCCGCGCGACCACCCCCGCGACCCCCGTCAGGCGGGCGCAGCGCGGCGTGTGGGGCGACGTGGTCGAGGGTGTCAAGGCGCTGTGGAACCAGCCGCTGCTGCGCGCGGTGGCGATCATCGCGGTGTTCGTGAACACCGCCTACGCCACGCTGCTCTCCACCCAGGTGCTGTTCGTCCGGGACGTCCTGGAACTGGGCGCGGCCGGGTTCGGCCTGCTCATGGCCTTCGCCGCGACCGGCGGGGTGGTCGGCGGACAGGTGGTCTCCCGACTGCGCCCGGTCCTGCCGCACGGAACCCTGCCGACGCTCTGCCTGGCCGGGAGCGGGCTGCTGTACCTCGTGGTGGCCCTGTTCCCGCTCACCCCCGTGGTCGCCGGGGTGTACTTCCTCAGTGGGGGCCTGGTCCTGGGTTACGGGGTCGCGATGACCTCCCTCCGCCAGCGCCTCACCCCGGACCACCTGCTCGGGCGCGTGAACGCCGCCATGCGCACGGTCAGCTGGGGCATGAGCGCCGTGGGCATGGCGGCGGGCGGTGTCCTGGTGGCCGCCCTGGCACCCACCCTGGGCCAGGCTGACGCGCTCCGTGTCCCCTACGCACTGGTGGGCGCGGTCAGTCTGACGGTGGTGGTGCTCTTCGGCCGCGGGCTCGTCGGTCTGGTGCGCGAGCACGACCGGTGAGCACGGGATCGGGGCAGGAGGGTCGCGCCCCGATCCGGTCAGTCCCCGGACACCCCGAGGGTGCGGAGCATCCCGTGGGCCTCGTCCACGTGGGCGGGGTAGGCCTCGGGACTCTCCGCGAGCCGCATCGCCGTGAGGTCGCAGGCCATGGCGGTGTGGGCGGCCAGGACGGCGACGTTCTCCGCCGCGCCCGCCTCGGTCAGTGCGGCGGCCAGGCGGAGCGCCCGCTGCTGCCGGGTGAGCAGGTAGCGGGATCTGAGGTCGATGCTCTCCCTGAGGAGCCGCACCAGCACGGCGGAGTGCGCGGGAGACAGGGCGGTGGGTCCGCTGGCGTCCGCGGCCTCACGGAGCAGGGCGAGCGCGTCCGCGAGGCCGGTCCCCGGCTTCAGGTCCGCGCGTTCCCGCACGTAGGAGCACATGCGGTCCACCTCGGCTCCGTCATCCGCGAACAGCACCTGCTGTTTGTCGCCGAAGTACCGGAAGAAGGTCGTGCGGCCGACCTCGGCGCGTTCCGCGATGGCCGCGACCGTCACGTTGTCGAATCCGTGTTCGGCGAAGAGTTGGAAGGCTGCTGACACGATCGTGGCCCTCGCCTTACGGCGTTTGCGAGCGTGGAGCGTGTCCGGGGGGTGGTGCATGAGGCGACCCTATCGAGTGGGAACCCGGTTCTCGATGGTACGCGGGACCGGCCATTGGGACGGTGGTCCCGAAACGGACCGAGAGACCGAAGGAGCGGGATGTCTTCCGGGCTGGATGACGGGATGTGACCGGCGTTCCGGGGCCTGGGGGGAAGCCTCGGAGCGAACACCGGTAGCCCGGGAGTTTATTGCAAAGTGATCTGGTACCGACAACCGCCTTCCACTCGCCGCAGAACCCTTGCCCGGAAAGGGTTCCCTCCTCACGGAAGTTATCCCTCCAACAGGGCCACCATTTCCCCGAGGGTCGAATTCTCCACCCACGGTAAATCGTTCGGGTTCCTAACTATTCACTTCCCGAGACGTCCGGAACCCTCTCCTGACGCCTCCTTGACACTCCCCGCACCCTCGCCCCCGTGGCTCCCGGCGTTCGCCGCACCCCTGTGCCAGAGTGGAGACCTGGCTCACATCTTGGAGTTCGTCATGGCATACCTCCTGGTCATCGGCACGCGCAAAGGGCTGTTCACGGCCCGGAGCGAGGATCGGCGCGCATGGGACGTGACCGGACCGCACCGGCTCGACGAGGCCAACGACGCCGGGATGAGTCCCGTCTACACGGTCGGGATCAACCCGCACACCGGACGCCTGCTCGCCGGTACGGAGAGCTGGCACTTCGGTCCGAGCGTCTGGCACAGCGACGACCTCGGCGCCACCTGGGCCGAGCCCCCGGCCCCGCCCATCGCGTTCCCCGAGGACACGGACGGTTCACTGACCCGTGCCTGGCAGTTCGCCTTCGGCGCCGACCCCGACACCGTGTTCGCCGGGGTCGAGCCGCACGCCCTGTTCAGGTCCTCGGACGGAGGTGACAGCTTCGAGCTGGTCCGCGCGCTGTGGGACCACCCGCACCGGGTCAACTGGATGCCCGGCGCCGGCGGGGCCGCCATCCACACGGTCCTGCCCGGCACTCTCGGTGTGGGCCGACAGTCGCCCGAGGCGATCACCGTGGCCATGTCCACGGGGGGTGTCTACCAGACCGAGGACGACGGGGCGAGTTGGACGCCGACCAACCGGGGTATCTCCGCCGGGTTCCTCCCGGACGAGGAGCCCGAGTACGGCCAGTGCGTGCACAAGGTCGCCGCCGCCCCGGACGGCTCGTTCTACGCGCAGAACCACCACGGCGTCTACCGCAGCGCCGACCCCGCGGCAGACGGGTGGAGCCGGATCGAGGAGGGTCTGCCCACCGACTTCGGCTTCGCGATCGTCGCCCACCCGCACACCCCGGACACCGCGCTGAACTTCCCGGTGATCAGCCAGGAGGTCCACCTCCCGGCGGAGCACCGGCTGGGCGTCTACCGCACCGACGACGGCGGCCGGACGTGGCGGGCGATCAACGAGGGCCTCCCCCAGGAGCCGTACTTCGGCATCGTCCTGCGCGACGCCGCCTGCACGGACGGGGCCCGGGTGCCCGGTTTCTACTTCGGCACCCGCTCCGGGGACGTCTACGCGACCACCGATGACGACGACCGCTGGCACCTCGTCACCGCCCACCTGCCCGACGTCCTGTGCGTGCGGGCCACGGAGGTGTGAGATGCGGGTGACCGTGCACCTGACCAGCGTGCTGCGGGCCGACGCCGAGGGCGCCACCCACGTTCCCGTGGAGGTCGAGGACGGAACCGCGCTGCGCGGCGTGCTGGACGCGCTGGCCGCGATCCACCCCGGTCTGGATCGCCGGATCAGGGACGAGCAGGGCGCCCTGCGCCGGTACGTGAACGTGTTCGTGGACCAGGACGAGTGCCGCTCCGTGGGCGGCCTGGACGCCGTGGTCCTCGACGGATCGGACGTCCGCCTGCTGCCCTCGGTGGCCGGGGGCTGAACGACCGGGGGCTGAACGACCGGGGGCCCGCACCGGAGGACGTGCTCCGGCACGGGCCGACGGAGAGAGGCCCCGCGGACGGACGTCCGCCGCGGGTCGCCTCCCGGCTCCCGGTCAGGGGGTGGAGCCCCCGGCCGGGTCGGCGGTGTCGTCGTGGGTGCCGGAACCACCGGAGGACGTGGCCCCTGTGGTGCGCGGAACCGTCTCCACGGGACCGGTCGGCACGGGCGCGGATCCGCCCTGGTGCGCGTACCGCGGGCCGGTCACCGGCGAGGGCGCGGACGCGACCGTCTCCGGGGCGCGGCGCATCGGCATGGGTCGCAGGTAGGTCAGGCTGCGCCAGATCCACTCCAGCGGCCCCAGCCTGAAGCGGCCCAGCCACCAGCTGGCGAACAGGGCCATCACCGCGAAGTAGGCGGCGGCGATCCCGTACTGCGCCAGGATCGGGATCCCGCCCTCGAACGGCTTCATGGTCAGCAGGAACACGGCGGTGCTGCCCAGGTAGACGGTGAGCGTCATCCGTCCCAGCGGGGCCAGGGCGCCCAGGGCGCGCGCGCCGGTGCGGCCGCGCCGCACCAACCACCACACCAGGCCCAGGTAGAACAGGGCGCCGCCCAGTCCGCCGAGGGCCGCCCCGAACGAGGTCATCATGTCGGAGCCGGGGTGGATCACCGGCATGCCGTCCGCGTTCATCACGGGGATGCCCTCGGCGTCGAACTCCATGGGGAAGAACAGGTCGGAGCCGAACAGGGCCAGCAGGCCGAGCGCCTGTCCCAGCAGCCCCGTCCAGATCATGCGTGTGGGGAGACGGGTGGGGTCGTCGGCGTGCGCCGGGTCGAGTTCGGGTCTGCGGGCCAGCCAGACGCCCACGCAGAAGAACCCGAGGGTCTGCGGTACGAGGGTCACCAGGATGTCCAGTTCGTGGCCTGACAACACCGAGCGCAGCCCGTACTCGAAGACCGGGGCCGTGACGAACAGCGCCCCCGCGAACCACAGCGGCCGGTTCCCCGAACCGGCCAGCAGGAACGGCATCAACGGAGCGAGCAGCAGCGCGGCGAGCGAGTAGTGGACGAGGATGTCGCCGGAGAACACCAGCACGTGCGGCACCCCGAAGAGCAGCCCCAGGAACACGTAGCGCCGCGCCATGAGGGCCATCGGGCGTCCCCCGCGACGGGTGGCGGCCCGCCAGGCCAGGACGGCGCCGACGCCCAGCAGCACCATGAGCAGCGCGCGGGCCTTGCCGGACATCAACAGGCCCATCGCCCCGTCGACGACCGAGGCGAGCGTGCTCTGCTGGACGTCCCCGGAGCGCTCGGCGGGGAAGACGACGACGGTGACGTTCATGGCCACCACGCCGATCATCGCGAGTGCGCGGGCGACGTCCAGGAAGGCGACCCGTCGTGCGGGGCCGCCGTCGGGCACACCCCCTGACGGTGCGGTGGCCGGGGACCCGGCCGGGGTCGATGCGATGGTCACTGGTTCCTCCCTCATGGTCACGGAACCAGCGTCCCCCGGCGGCCCCTCACCGCGCATCGACCGAACAGCCGAACCCCCACGGGCCCGGGGTCAGCCTTTTGGCCCATCCCCGCCCCGGCCCCGCCCCCCGCTTCGTCCCTTTGACTGATGTACGGCCGCCGGGCCGCGCCCTAGCCTGGTCAGCATGCTCCACTTCTCCGCTCTGACCAGGCCCTTGGCCACCGCTGACGGTCGTGCGCGGGCACTTCGCTCCCTGGTGGCGCTCGCCCTGCCTGCGGGGGTGCTCGTGCTGTGGCTCATGGACCTGCGGTCGGCGCTGCGCATCCCGACGCTCCCGGACTGGATGGGGCCGCCGACCTCCGCGATGGACCTCGCGGGCTGCGTCTCCGGCGCTCTCTGCGTGCTGCTCGTCGCCCTGGTCGCGCGCCCCTCGGCCGGTCCGCGCGCCACCCTGGCCGCCGGGGTCGTCGCGCCGGTGGCCGTGACGGTCGTGTCGGTGCTGCTGTGGCCGCTGCCCAAGGGGATGTTCGGCTACCCGATCACCATGTCCGAGGCCGTGGGCATGCTCGTGCTCCTGGCCCTGGCCGCGTACCGCTGTCGCGGCTGGCAGGTCGTCGTGGTCATGATCCTGACCTTCGTCGCCGTCTACTCCGACTACCTGAGGGACCCCTTCAACCTCGACCCGTCCACCGCGCTGCTCGCGATGGTGGCCGGGCTGGCCCCCGGCCTGTACCTGCGCTGGCGCCGGGCCGAGCGCACGGCCGACGTGGAGCGGGTCCGGGCGGCGGAGCGGCTGGCCATCGCCCGCGACCTGCACGACGTGGTGGCCCACGAGGTCACCGGGATCGTGGTGCAGACACAGGCCCTGCGGCACATCGCGGAGCGCGACCCGGGAGCGGTACGGGCGGCCCTGCCGGAGATCGAGGCGGCGGGCACCCGTGCCCTGGAGTCCATGCGGGGAATGGTCACCCGCCTGCGGGACCCGGGCGAGGCCCCGCTGGCCCCCGGACCGGCCGAGGGGCTGGACGCGCTCGCCGCCCCGGCCGCGCCCGGACGGCCCGAGGTGGCCGTGCACGTGTCCGGACCGGTCGCGGACCTACCTCCGGAGGTCGGCACGGCGGTGCTGCGGATCGCCCAGGAGTCGGTGACCAACGCGCTGCGGTACGCCCGGGGCGCCACCCGGGTGAGCGTGGTGGTGACGGCCCAGGACCGCGAGGTGGAGCTGCGCGTCCAGGACGACGGCCGGGGCGCCGGGATCCCGGTGGGCGGCGGCCACGGGCTGGTGGGCATGGCCGAGCGCGCCCGCCTCCTCGGTGGCGAATTGTCCGCAGGACCCGACGGCGTGGGGCAGGGTTGGACCGTGCGGGGAACCATCCCCGCCCAGCGCGGAGGGGAAGGTCGGGGTTGACGACAGGGGCGACGACGGGGTCGACGATTCGGGTGCTGCTCGCCGACGACCAGCAGATGGTCCGGACGGGTTTCCGCTACATGCTCGACGCCGAGGACGGGATCACGGTGGTCGGGGAGGCCGGTGACGGCCTCACGGCGGTCCGGCTCGCCGAGGAGCTGCGCCCGGACGTGGTGCTCATGGACATCCGGATGCCGGGGATCGACGGGCTGGAGGCCACCCGTCGGCTGGCGGGGCCGGGGGTGGCCGACCCGCTCCGGGTGGTCGTGGTGACCACCTTCGACCTCGACGAGTACGTACACGCCGCGCTGACCGGCGGCGCGGTCGGGTTCCTGCTCAAGGACGCGGGCCCGGCGCTGCTGATCGAGGCCGTACGGGCCGCCGCGCGGGGCGACGCGATGGTCTCTCCGCAGATCACGGTGCGCCTGCTCCAGCACTTCGCGACGGCCCGGGCACCCCGGCGGGACCACACCGGGGGCGGGCTGACCGCGCGTGAGCTGGACATCGTGCGGACCGTCGCGCGGGGTCTCACCAACACCGAGGTGGCGGCGGAGCTGCACGTCACGGTGAGCACGGTCAAGACGCACCTGGCCCGCGTCCAGGAGAAGCTCGGTGCCCGCAACCGGGTGGAGGTCGCCGCCTGGGCGTACCGGAGCGGGCTCATGGACTGATCCCCGCCCGCTTGACGAAAAAGTGAGCGGGTTCTGACCCGTGAGGTCCGTGTCGCCCCCGAGGGCACACCCACACCAACCGTGATGATCGGTGAGGAAATGGGCACCTGCGACACGACTGCGAGGAACGACCTATGGCCACCATGCGCGCGGCCCGGCTGAACATCACCGACCGGACCCTCACGGTCACCGACGTCCCCCGCCCCGCGCCGGGCCCCGGCCAGGTCCTCGTCCGGGTCCGCGCGGCGGGCGTGTGCCTGTCCGACGTCCACCTCATCGAGGGCTCCCTGACCCCCCTGCACCTCAAGGGCGACACCGTCACCCTGGGCCACGAGGTGGCCGGGGTGGTCGAGGAACTGGGCCCGGAGGTGTTCGACGTCGGTGTCGGGGACCGGGTGGCGCTCCAGGCCGGGGAGTACGACCGGCACGGCCGACTGCTCACCCGGGGGGTGGACTACGACGGCGGGTGGGCCGAGTACGCGGTGGCCGGCGAGTCCACCCTGGTGCCCCTACCGGACGGGCTGCCCTTCGAGCAGGCCGCGATCATCCCCGACGCCGTCTCCACGCCCTGGGCCGCCGTCACCGCCACCGGTGACGTGCGTCCGGCCGAGGCCGTGGCCGTGTGGGGCGTGGGCGGGCTGGGCGCGCACGCCGTCCAGCTCCTGCGCATGGTGGGCGCGGCGCCGATCATCGCCGCCGACCCGGACGAACACGCGCGTGCCCGTGCCCTGGACTACGGGGCGGACGTGGCGCTGGACTCCACGGCGCCGGACTTCCTCACCCGGATCGGTCAGCTCACCCACGGGCGCGGACTGGACGTCGCCTTCGACTTCGCGGGGGTCCCGATCGTGCGCGAACAGGCCGTCCAGGTCCTCGGTGAGCACGGGCGCCTGGTCCTGGTCGGGCTGACCGACAAGCCGCTGGAGGTCCGGGACGGCACCCGGTTCAGCTACCTGCGCCAGCAGGTCCTCGGCCACTACGGGTCGGAACCGGAGCACGTGGTGCAGCTGGTGGACCTGGTCCGGGCGGGCCGCCTGGAGTTCAGCCGCTCCGTCAGCGGGACGTTCACCCTGGAGGAGGCGCCCCAGGCGGTGGACCGGCTGGAGAGGCGGATCGGCGCGCCGGTCCGCCTGGTCCTGACGCCCTGAGGCGCCGGACCCGGCGGGCGGCTACCAGTTCGAGGGCCGGTAGTCCTTGAGGAAGCAGCCGTGCAGGTCCTCCCCGAGCTCACCCCGCACGATGGGGTCGTACACGCGGGCCGCGCCGTCCTCCAGGTCGAGGGGCGCGTGGAACCCTTCGGCGGCGATCCGCACCCGGTCCGGGTGCGGCCGCTCGTCGGTGATCCACCCGGTGTCCACGCTGGTCATGAGGATGCCGTCGGTCTCCAGCATCTCCTGGGCACTGGTCCGGGTGAGCATGTTCAGCGAGGCCTTGGCCATGTTGGTGTGCGGGTGGCCGGGGCCCTTGTACCCGCGGCCGAACACGCCCTCCATCGCGGACACGTTGACGATGTACGTGCGCCGCGCGGAGGAGGCGGCCATCGCCGGGCGCAGCCGGTCCACCAGCAGGAAGGGCGCGCTCACGTTGCACAGCTGCACCTCCAGCATCTCCACGGGGTCGACCCCGCCGATCCGCTGGGTCCAGCTGTTGACCGGAGCCAGGTCCGGCACGAGACCGCCCGCGTCGATCGCCCCGGCCTGGTGCGCCCGGTCCGGGTGCGCCGCCCCGGTGGTCAGAGCGAGGGACGTGAGCATCTCGGGGGTCAGCGTGTGCGGCGCGACCTCGGCCACCTCGGACTCGGTGGCGCCCTCCAGCTCGCGGGGGCGGACCCCGCCGAGCACCAGGGGTTCGGGCAGGCCCTCCCCGGTCAGCGGCTGGGCCTCGGCGGCGATCAGCGGGGCGTAGGAGCCCGGTGAGCGGCGCACGGTCTGCGCGGCGTTGTTGATCAGGATGTCCAGCGGCCCCTGTGCGGCCACCGAGTCGGCCAGCCGCACCACCTGGCCGGGGTCGCGCAGGTCGATGCCGACCACCCGCAGACGGTGCAGCCACTGGTCGCTGTCGGGCATCGCGGCGAAGCGGCGCACGGCGTCGTTGGGGAAGCGCGTGGTGACGGTGGTGTGGGCGCCGTCGCGCAGCAGCCGCAGCGCGATGTACATGCCGATCTTGGCGCGGCCCCCGGTGAGCAGGGCCCGCCGCCCGGTCAGGTCGGTGCGGGCCTCGCGGCGCTGCCTGTTGAAGACGGCGCACTCCGGGCAGAGCTGGTGGTAGAAGGCGTCGACCTCCTGGTACTTCTGCTTGCAGACGTAGCAGGGACGGGCCTTGCGCAGCACACCGGCGAGGGGTCGGCCCCCGTCGTCACCGCCGACCTCCGCCGGACCCTCGTCCGCCTCGCCGTCCTCGCCGGAGGCCAGGGCGCGGCTGGTGAGCGCGCGCCCGTTGGTCTCGTCGTCGATCCGGTCCGGGGCGGCCGTGGCGGTGGCGGCGAACACGGCCTCGTCGTGGGCCCTGCGGGCGGCGTTGCGCTCCTTGCGCCGCCGCTCCTTGAGCGCCTTGAACAGTCGGGCGGTGCCCCGTTGGAGGGCCATGGAGTCGTCGTGGTCGGCGGGCAGCCCCTCCGCCTCGGCCAACACCTCCAGGCACACCCGAAGCCTGTCCGGGTCGATCCCGTCGACCGTGGTCCGCGTCACCGTTTCCGTCACCACTGCATCCCGCCGCTGTTCCTGGTGGCCTCCTGCCGGGCCATCAGGAACCCTATGCGCACTCCGGGACCGGACGGTCGGTGCGAACCGGTCCCCGGACCGGCGACCATGGGAGGTGAGCCAGCACTGGGAATCGACGCGTGGCGCCGGTGGCGCCACGGGCAGGGGGAGATCCGTGAGCCAGCAGACGTCCGCCGGGGACGACGCGGGGCGCGAGTTCGTGGTCCTGCTGGACGAGGCGCACGAGCCGGTGGGGGTGGCCGACAAGGCCCTCGTCCACACTGAGGACACCCCGCTCCACCTGGCCTTCTCCTGCTATGTGCTGGACCCGGAGGGTCGGGTGCTGCTCACCCGCCGCGCCCTCGGCAAGACCACCTGGCCCGGTGTGTGGACCAACGCCTGCTGCGGCCACCCCGCCCCCGGGGAGTCCCTGGAGGAGGCGGTGCGCCGCAGGGTCCGCCAGGAACTGGGGATCGAGCTGACCGAGGTCACCGAGGCACTCCCGGACTTCCGGTACCGCGCGGTGTCGGCCGAGGGGATCGTGGAGAACGAGTTCTGCCCGGTCTTCTGGGCCCGGACCGAGGACACCCCGTCGCCGGACCCGGCCGAGGTCGCGGAGTTCACCTGGGCCTCCTGGCCGGACGTGGTCACGCTGGCCGCACGCACGCCCTGGGCGATCAGCCCGTGGGCGGCGGAGCAGATCCCGCGGCTCGACGCGGCCTCCTGAGTCCTCGGCGGGGCCGCTGCGGGACGCGTTCCCGGGCTACGCCGTCTTCTGGGACCGGGCGACGGGGTAGATACGGATCGCCCGCCCCCTCCGAGATGGAGCGCACCGTATGCCCCCTCACGCGCACGTCCCCGTCCGTCCCGCCGCCCTGGTCCTCGACGCCCTCGACACCCTCTTCCCCCTCGGACCGCTGGAGTGGCGCTTCCGTGAGGCGGGCATCCCCCGGGTGCTCATGACCCGCTGGTGCGACCACCTGCTGCGGGACGCGTTCGCGCTGTCCCTGCTGGGAGGTGAACGCACCTTCGAGGACGTGGCCCGGGGCTCCCTGAGGGACATCACCGGACACCAGATCGCCCCGGCCGCCGAGGACGTGATCATCGACGGGCTCACCCGCCTCGAACCCCGCCCGGAGGCCGCGTCGGCGCTGGAGGCCGCCCACCGGGCGGGTGTCCGGACGGCGGTGCTCGGCCACGGCGACGGCGGACGGCTCCGCCTGCTGCTGGAACGCTCCGGGCTTCCGCTGGAACCCCTCATCGGGGTCGGGGGCCCGTCGGCGTGGAAACCGGCCCGCGGGCCCTACCTCGCGGCCGCCCGTGAACTCGGGGTGCCCCCGGACCGGCTGGGCCTGGTCACGGCGCACGGCTGGGACGCGGCCGGGGGCCGCCGGGCCGGGCTGGTGACGGGGTGGTCGGCGCACCTGGAGGGGCGCTTCCCGTCGGTCTTCCCCCGCCCCGACGTCGAGGGCCGGGACCTGGTCCAGACCGTGGAACGCCTCCTCGACCTCCCCGGTCCCGCCTAGGCGGCTACTCCTCCCAGCTCCGGTCGTACGCGGGGTGGCCCCGGTACACGGAGGCCAGGTACTTCACCGCGAGCCGCCAGGCCAGCAGCTCGGACCAGGGGTCGCCGCCGACGACCGGAGCCGGGGCGGAGGGGTCGACGATGCGCATGCTCGCGTCGTGCGCCTCGGTGTAGCCGCGGACGATCCCGCGCTTGGCCGCGACCTCGGCCAGAGCCCGCTCCCGCCCGCGTGAGCCCACGGGAACGGCCCTGGACGCGCGTTCGTCCTCGTCCAGGCGCGCGTTCAGGAACTCGACGATGGTCAACGGACAACTCCTCTTCTCTGCCCCCAAAGTCCCGTACGGGGTTCAGTATCCGGCAAACCTCCCCCTTCGGGCCACTCGGCGCAACCCTCCCACCCGTCACTCCTCCGGGCGTGGGCCCTCCTTGTCACAGCCCTCGAACTGGGGCACGGACATGACCAGATCCAGGTCGGTGTCACCGAACCACGCCTCCAGGCTGTCCTCGGCCTTGCCGCTCTGGAACATCCCGTCGATCGCCCTGTTCACGGCCTCGCAGCCCGCCACGTCGCCCTTGGGCAGGCCCACCCCGTACCTCTCCTCGGTGAACGGGCTGTTCACGAACTGGAACGCGTCGGGGTCCTCGTCCAGGAACCCGGCGAGGATGAGGTCGTCCGTGGACACCGCGTCGATGTCCCCGTCCCTGAGCTGGTCGACGCAGTCGCTGTAGGTCCTCGGTTTCTTGACCTCCTCGACAGCGACGTCGAACTCCTCCTGGACCCGGATCGCGGAGTTGGAGCCGTCTCCCTGACAGATCACCTTCCCCTCCAGATCCGCCACCCCCCGCACACGCCGGTCCCCCTTGCGCACCAGGATGTCCTGTTTGGCCACGTAGTAGGGGCCCGCGAAGGTCACCTGGGTACTGCGCGCGGGGGTGATGGAGTAGGTCGCCACGACCATGTCCACCTCCCCATTCCTCAGTTTCTCCTCACGCACGTCGGAGGTGATGGGCACGAAGTCGACGTCGCTGATCTCCAGCTCCTCGGCGATGTGGTTCGCCACGTCCACGTCGAACCCCCGGAACTCACCGCCGTCCTCCAACCCCACCCCGGGCTGGTCGGCCTTGACCCCGATCGTGATCGACTCCTTGTCGAGCAGGGTGTCCACGGTCGTCTCCCCTCCCCCCGCCGCCGAGCAGGCGGTCAGCGCCAGGATCGCCACGCCGGACAGAGCCGCCACGGCCCTGCCCCGGCCTCCTCGCAACCACATGGTCCCGTTCCTCTCTCGGGGGGCTTCCTCGCGCACGGACGGTTCCGCGCCCGCCGGGCTCACCGGTACTCCGCCAACCGGGGTCGGACCCCCGCCACGACCAGGGCGAACAGCGCCAGGGCGCCGAGGGGCAGCCCCCAGACCCACGGGGACAGGAGCGCCTGACCCTTGCGGATGCCCTCCTCGTACTCGTTCCTGTGCGTCTCGGCCAGGGTGTCCAACGCGTCCTCGTGCTGGCGGAACAGCCCGTCCTCGGTGTCCGCCACCTCCATGCGGATACCGATGGCCCCCGCCGAGTCACCATCGGCGGCGGCCGCACGCATGCGCTCGTCCGCCTCCTGGACCGCGACGAAGGTGGTGAGCACTCTCCCGAGGGAGTCCTCCTCGCCCTCCAGCAGCGCCTCCTGGGCGTTCCTCCCCAGATAGCCGAGGGTGCCGGGGTCTCCCTCCGGGTCGTCCTTGTCCGGCCCGCGAGGCCCGGGCAACGCCGGATAGGCGCCCGGGATCTCCCCGACCGCCCCGTAGTAGTTCGGCAACGTGCGGACGTTGCGGAACAGCACCTGCTGGGCCCGTTCCAGGTACACCTGTTGGTAGGTGTCGGCCCTCTCGTCGTCGATCAGGTACCGGCTCTGGTCGGCCTGCATGTCGGTGGCGATCGCCCCGGCCCGGGAGAGTGCCATGGCCGGGTCCAACCCGTCCTCCTTGGCGGCCACCTCATACCTCTCGCTGCCACCCAGTGCCAGGACGACCCCGGTGGTCAGCATCACCGCACCGGCCGTCGCCACCAGCAGGGCGACGTTGAACCGGCGACGGAAGCGCACCCGCAGGTAGAGCTGGAGGGCCAGGAGCGACCCCACCGTCACCGCACCGGCCGCGCCGACCCACGCGCGCCCGGACGTCACCGCCAACCGACCCTCCTCGTGGCTCTCGCGCACGATCGCCGACGACTCCAGCCCCAGGTTGAAGGCCTTGGGCAACAGTTCGGTGTGCATCAGTCGGGTGGCGTCCCGGTACGCCGCGAGCGCTTCGGGATCCACCTCGCCCGGCGGGGCCCCCGCAGCATCGTTGGCCTGGAGCGCCCGCTCGACCTCCTGGTGGTAGGCGCCGAGGTTGCTGAGGAGCGCGTGGACGTTCCTCTGGCCGTTGTCAGCGGCCCCCTCACCCGCGTCGTCGCCCGCCTCCCCCTCGACGGCCCCCTCACGCGGGTCCTCGCCCCTCGTCAGGGAGACCACCTCCAGGAGGACCTCGTCGGCCCTCTCCCGGTTGAGGTCGTAACGAAGCTGTGCGGCGTCGCGCCCGGAACCGAGGTCGCGGTCGGTGCCCATGAGCAGCATGTCCGCCACGCTGGCGTCCATGGCGGCCAGGTTCAGGTAGAGGCCCGTGGTGTTCAGGGCCTGTTGTCCGGCGCCCTCGCCCAGGACGGCCAGGCCGTCACGGGCCTGGTTGAGGGTCACCGTCGCGGAGCCGAACAGTCCCGCGACGGTGACCACGCACAGCAGCGTCAGGGCCCACACCCGGGCAGGGGTGGTCCGCGCCGACGCGCGCACGCGCGGCCACCAGGCGCGGGTCCGCCGTCCGGGGGCCGGTGCGGGCGTGGGGTCGTGCTCGGGGTCGGGGGGCATCAACGGGGTTCACCCCTTCTGGATGATGATGACGGTCCATGCGCCGACGTAGATCCGGTCGCTGTCATTCAGGGGAACCTCCACGTGGTGGGGGATGGGGTTGGCCGTCCCGTTGATGGTGGTCCCGTTGGTCGACCCGGGGTCGAGGAGCGACCAGGTGCCACCGGGGCGAGCCAGCAGGATCGCGTGGATGTGGGAGATCGCGGGGTCGCCCCCGGGCCCGCCCAGGTCGATCTCGGGGGTGAACCCCCTGGACTGACTGCGCCGTCCGACGTGCACGCGGTCGCCCTGGAGGCTCACCCTGCGCGGCCTTCCCCCTGCGGGGAAGGTGATCCGGCTCGGGTCGAGCACGCCCTGGTTGACCATGTACTGGTAGTAGGCGGGATCGGCCGCGACGACGGCACGCCAGCGCGCGCCCGGGGCCGCGCCGTCGGGCGCGGAGCCCGGCCGGTGGTGGCTCCCGGACTGGGAGGCGAAGTCGTAGCCGCACTCCTCGCAGAAGCGGCCCGCCCGGGAGGTGCCGCACTCGGGGCAGGGGCCTCCACGAGTCGTCGGCCGGGGCCTGGGGGGCGTTCGGAGGGGTACGGGCGGGGTCGCGGTCGGGGGGTTGGTGGGGGGCGGCGCGAACGGTGCCTGGAGGCGCAGTCCGCAGGTGTCACAGAAGTCGTCGGCCGTGGAGTGGTGCCCTGATGGGCAACGCGGCATGGTCCCTCCTACCCGGGTCCTGGGTCGCCGCCGGGTCCCGGTTCGCCCGGGTGGGGTCGGGTCCGTACGGTCCGGGTCGAGTTGGTGTCGAGGGTCATCTCGTCGACCTTGTCGACACTGGGCCTGAGCCGGACCGTTCCGGTGGCCGCGTCGACGACGTCGACCACGCGGCCGAGGAGCCTCGCGGTCTCCTCGTTGCCCGACTCGTGTGCGAGTGCGACGGCGCGGCCCAGCCTGGTGGTGGCGGTCGCGTCGTCCCCCTCGCGACGGGCGTCGAGCCCGTCCTGGATCGCCTGGGCCAGTTCGACCTGGCCCGTGTAGTGGGCCACCCGGGGGTTGATCTCGGTGGCCCGGTCCTCGTCCGACGTCCATTCGGCGAGGATGTTCCCGGAGGCGAGGACCTGGTCCTGCGCGCCGCCCTCGCCGGGCAGCACCACCCGGACCCAGCCCGCGCGCAGCTGGCGGCCGGGGTCGCCCGGCGGCACCTCCACGCACACGTGGTAGTCGCGGCTCTCCGTCCCCCAGGAGCCGGTGGGGTAGTCCCCGGACCGCGCGACCCGCTCCACGGAGCGGTGGGTGAGGTCCTGGACGGTGGGCGCGACCTGCTTGACGTAGCGCACCACGGCGTTCGGCGGGGTCCACAGGCGCAGCGCCACGTCGGCCACCGCCTTGCCCATGGAGGCCTGGGCCATCGCCCGGAAGTCGGCCTCCAGGTCGGCGGGGTCGGCCACGATGCCGGGGCCGCCGCCGAGGAGCGCGGCGTCGACGCGGCGCAGTTCCTCCACCTTCCAGTCGGTGCCGACGCCCCGGCAGTCGCACACGAAGCTGCCCGCGACCCGCTGGAGGACCCGCTCGAAGACGTCGGGCACCTCGTTGTTCTGGCCGTCGGTGAGCAGGATGGCGTGCCTGATGCCGTCGCCCGCGGTGTCGAAGAGCTCGGCCGCCCTGAGCAGCCACGCGCCGATCCGCGTTCCGCCGTCCGCGCGCAGCCGTCCCACGGCCGCCAGGGCCTCCGCCCTGGTCGTGGCGTCCGCCTCCGCCAGGCGGGCGCTCTCGGGGTAGATCATCTCCGCCTCGCGGTGCCCGGCGACCACGGCGAAGCGGACCCCGTCGCGCAGGGTCTCGACGGCCGCGCGCGCCGCCCGCTTGGCGGCGTTGATCTTCTCGCCGTACATCGAGCCGGAGGTGTCGACGATGATCACCTCCGAGGCCCGCACGGACGCCCCCACGCGCACCGGGCTGTTCGAGGCCACGCTCACCACGGCGTGCACCTCGGTGCCGCCCAGGGGGAGGTACGGGTTCTGGTCGACCTCGACGCGGAACCCGGGCCCGGCGGTGCGTTCAGACCCGTTCGGCACGGGGACCCCCTTGGTCGGTGGGCACGGGGATGACGACGACGGTGATGTTGTCCTTGCCTCCGGCCTTCAGCGCGAGGCCGACGTAGGAGCGGGAGGCCTCCCACGGTGCGCCCGACGCCCCCGGCACCGCCTCGGCCAGGTCACGGGCCTCCGGGTAGTAGTTCCAGAGGCCGTCGCTGCACAACAGGATCGCGCCGGGGCCGGTCGGGGTGACCGTCGAGATGTGCGCGTCGATCTCCCCCGAGTCCGCTCCCATCCAGGCGATGAGGGCGTGGGCGTTGGCCGAGCGCATGGCCTCCTCACGGGAGAGTGCGCCCATCTGCACCATCGCCTCGCTCCAGGAGTCGTCCCGGGTGAGCAGGGCGGAGGCGCTGGAGGCGGGCCCGCCGGAGATCCAGTAGGCGCGGCTGTCACCGACCCAGCCGACCGTGACCGCTCCGGTGCGCGGGTCGACCACGGCGGACACGAAGGTGCAGGCCGGCGCGGAGCTGGGAGAGTCGGCGATCCCGGCCACCGCCTCGGCCGCGCGGGTCATCGCCGTGGCGGTGGCCTCGCGCGGGTTGGCACCCTGGCGCACGCGTTCGACGAGCACGGTCGCGCCCGTCTCCGCGGTGACCCGGGACGCCTCGTCGGAGCGGGGGGAGCTGGAGACCCCGTCGCAGACCACGGCCACGACGGTCCCGGCGGCGTGCGGGGCGTCGTCCTCGACGACCCGGATCGCCATCGCGTCCTCGTTGCGTCTGTGCCTCAGACCCCTGTCACTGACCCCGAAGGCGCGCCGGGTGCGCACCTCGACGTGGTCCCGACCGGTGGGCTGGAGGAAGCCGCACTTCTCGCAGTACCCGTCCACCACCCGACCGGGGCACCACACGCACGGGTCGGGGCCGTCCGCGGCGACCGGGTCGCCGCCCTTCGCGGGCGTCGGCCGGGCACGGGCCGTACCCGGCGGGGGTGACGGTACGGCGGACACGGAGGCCCGGACCACCGGCTGGGTGGTCAGGGAGTCGGGCCTCTCGGGGACCGCGCCGTGCAGGCTCACCTGCGGCGCGGTCGGCGCTCCCTCCGACGGGACCAGCCCGGGTCGTTCGATCGTCACCGTCTCGTCCTCCGGGGAGACCTCCCTGCGGAAGGTCCCGGACATGCTGGCCTGGGGCGCGGTGGGGACGCGGTCGGGCGTACGCCCCTCCCCCGCTCCGGAGCGCACGTCGGCCGGGAGGGTACGCCCGCAGCCCTCACAGTAGAGGTCGCCCTCCGAGACCGTGTCGGCGCAGGCAGGGCAGGTCCGTACCTTGGTCATCGCCGTTCCTTCACTTCTCACAGCAGTGTCACGGGGCGGAGGGAGTTCGCCCTGTCGATCAGCTCGTGGCGTTCCGCCTGGTGGCTGGAGCGTTGGGCCAGGGCCCGGTACCGCCGCTCCAGGTTGGCGCGGACGCCCTCCTCGGTGAAGTCACCGCCGAGGAGCGGTTGGTCCCCCGGGCCCGCGCCGCCCGCGCGGAGCCAGCCCAGGGCCGCCTCCAGGACGCGGGCGGCGAGCCGGTCGGCGGACTCGCTGTCCAACCCGATCCGGTCGAGCCGTTCCCCCGCGCGCACGTGGTCAGTGCCGTCGGTGGCCCCCGTGGCGAGCGTGGCGATGAGCGCGGTCTGCGCGTGCACGTACAGGCTGGACAGTTCGGGCACGGCGTCCAGGACCCGGATGGCGGCGGCCCGGTCGCCCTGGGCCAGCCTGACCCTGGCCAGGCCGAAGGCGGCGCTCACGTACGAGTGGTCGGTGGACCACACCGTGGAGTACTGGCGGGCGGCGGTCTCCAGGTCCCCGGTCCGCTCGCATGCCAGCGCCAGGCCGAGCTTGGGCGCCACCTCCCCGGGGAGGTGGTCGTAGAGCTCGTCGAAGTGGCCCCTGGCTCCCTCGAAACCGCCCATGCTCAGCTCGGTGACGGCGAGGTACCACATGGTCCGCCAGTCGCCGGGGGCCGCCGTGCTGAACTGCTGGAGCGTGTCCAGGGCCTCGTTGTGCCAGCCGACCGTGATCAGGGCCCGGACCAGCCTCAGCAGTGTCTCGGGGCTCGGGGCTCGGGCGGCCCGCAGGGTCGGGATGAGTTCGGCCGGGGACATGCCCTCGAGGCTGCCCAGGAGCTGGGCGGCCGGGTCGGCCTGGTCGATGAGCGGGGCGGGCAGCAGCCTGGCGGACTCGCCGGGCGGCGGCGGGCTCAGCATGCGGTCGGCGTCGTGCCTCCCCACGCCCGAGACGAGGGTGAAGCTCTCGCCGCCGAAGAGCACCGAGGCCGCCGGGTGCGGGGCGCCCTCGACGTCGGACAGGACCTCGCGGAGCACACCGGTGAGCTGTTCGGCCATGTCCCCGGCGTCGTGGAAGCGTGCCTCCGGGTCGATGCCGGTGGCCCGGCGCAGGAAGCGGTCGTAGGACTCGTACCGCTGGAGCAGGGGCACCTCGTGCCGGGCCGGGATGCTGTGCGGGTACTGGCGCATGAAGCTGAAGTGGAAGCTGAGCACCGCCAGGGCCCGGCCGACCGAGTAGAGGTCGGCGCTCACCGTGGGGCCCGGTCCGCGCAGCTCGTCCTCGGGCACCCGGTAGCCGGGGGTCGTGTAGACGGGGCTGAGCGTGTCGTCCATGCGCCGGACGCCGCCGAGGTCGATGAGCTTGATCAGCTCCTCGCTCTGGATGACGTTGTCCGGCTTGAAGTCGCAGTAGAGCAGGCCCCTGGAGTGCAGGTAGCCGAGGGCCCGCAGACACTCCAGGCCGTAGGCGATCACCTGCCCCAGGGGGAGGACCTCGTCGGCGGATCCGTTCTCCCGGCGTTCGACGAGCAGCTGCCGCAGGGACTTGCCGCCCACGTACTCCATGACGATGTGGCCGCCGGGGATGCCGGTGCGCGGGTCCGGATGCTGCGAGAAGTTGATGATCTTGACGATGTTGGGGTGCTCGACCTCGGAGAGGAACGCGCGCTCCGCCGCGGCCGCCTTGTGTGCCTCGGCGTCACCGGCGTTGAGCAGGCCCTTGAGGACCACCCAGCGGTTGTTGACGTTGAGGTCCCGGGCCAGGTAGATCCAGCCGAGGCCGCCGTGGGCCAGACAGCCGACCACCCGGTACTGGCCGCCCACCACGTCACCCGCGACCAGCTTGGGAGTGAAGGAGAAGTGGGTGCCGCACTGGCGGCAGAACCCCTCGGTGCGGCCCGGCTGCTCGCCGCGCGACCGGCCGACCCTCTCGGAGCAGTTGCCGCAGAACCGGTTCTTCTCCGACACGACCGGGTTGGTCATGATCGCCTCGGAGGGGTCGTGCGTCGGGACCAGGGGGACCCGGATCAGACCGGCGCCGAGCATGCCGCGCCGGGCACCACGGCCGGAGCCGTCGCCCTCGGCCGCGGACGTTCCGAGGGTTCCCGAGCCGGACGGGCCGGACCGGCCGGACAGGCGGATGTCACCCGAGCCGATCGGGTGGGAGTGCACGGTGTCGCTGCCGGAGCCCCGTGAGGAACCTCCCGAGGAGGAGGCCCCGGACGTGGGTCCGGAGGTGGGACCGGACGACGCGCGGGAGCCACCCGAGCGCCGCCGCGGGCCGGGCGCGCGGTGGGGCGCCCCGAAGGAGGGCTGGGTCCGCTCGTCCCGGGGGTCCGGGGTCCAGACGGCGTGGCCCCGCGCGACGCCCACCGGCTGGCGGGGCGCCGACGGGTCGGGCGAGGAGGACGCACGTACGTCCACGGGAGCCAGGCCGCACACCACGCAGAAGCCGTCCTCGATCCGGCCCTCGCAGTCGGGGGAAGTGCACATCGTCATCTAGGTCACACCACCATCAGTCTCGGCGTCAGACGCTCCGACGCCGGGTGTGGTTCTGTCCTCCGGGGTCTCGTCTCCCGAGAGTTCGCCGAGCGACCTCTGGTAGGCGTTGAGTGCCCTGGTGGCCTCCCTCAGGTCACAGGGGGCCTTCCACAGTTCCCCGTGCGCGCGTCCGTGGAGTCCGGTGAGCCGTTCGTGCTCGGCCAGGCGGAGGCGGACCGCGCGGGCCCGGTAGGAGTCCAGGCGGCCCCGGAGCTCGGCCCGGCGCGCGAAGAGCTCCGACAGGTTCGCCTCGCACCCGTGGGCGGCGTCGCTGGCCTCGTGCACGGCGTGCTGGACCCGGCCCAGGCGGGCGCCGAGTTCCCGCCAGTCGCTCCGGGAGCGCAGGACGTCCATCTCCATGAGGGCGGCGCGCAGCCCCGGGACCGGGTCGGGGACGTCGGCGGCCACGGGCTCGGAGATCTTCGCGACGACCCTCGCGCGCAGTTCACGGGCGTGCCGCAGGACCTGTTCGACGTCGTCGATGGCCGAGACCAGGTGGGCGACGCTCTGGGTGTAGGAGTCGCGCATCCTCAGCGCGTCGCGGAGCTCGCCCCGGGTGCGGACCAGGAGTCCCCTCAGGTGGCCCAGCGACGAGGTGTCCACGCGGGTGCCGACGACGAGGGAGAGCGGGTCGCGGCGGACGGTCTCCCCCACCCGGAAGAGCTGTTCGCGCAGCTCCTCGTGCTCGTCCTCGTCCAGCTCCACCTGGTCGGAGAGGGTGCAGACCTCCTGCCACATGTTCTCCAGCTCCGCGAGCCGTGGGTGCAGGACGTCCCAGGCGGTCTCCACCGCGGAGATGACCTCCGTGGCGGCCTCGTAGTCGGCCGACATCCGCGCGACGGCGTCGGCCGTGGTGATGCGTTCGGTGTCGGGGTCGAGCAGGCCGCGTTCGGCCAGGGACCGCGGCTCCAGCGACAGGGTGACGGATTCGCCCCTGAGCAGGAAGGCGAGCTCGTTCTGGGGGTCCTCGCCGCCGAGCTCACGGACGTGGTTCGCGCGGTCCAGCACGAGCGCGAAGGCGTCGTGGACCGTCCACAGCCGGTGGAGGCGGACGTCGGCGCGCTCCCACCGCTCGCGGGTCCCGCCCACCAGGTCGGCGTCCCTGAGCAGCCGGTATCCCACGTGCTGCTCCAGGTCCGCGAGGCGGAGCCTGATGCGGTCCGCCTCGCCCCGCACGCCGTTGAGAGCGTGGTCGAGCACCTCCCAGCTCATCGGCGTCGCACCCGGCTCCGCGTCCCACCCCACCCGACGAATCACCTCCAGCGGACCGTGAGCCGCTCCGTCATCTCCTTTGGTCTAGACAAGAGTGTGGCCGCGCCCTTCCGGAACCACAAGGGACTCAGGGTTTTACGGCCACGAGCGGCCACAAACGCAACACACATGTCATCTCAGGCATCCCATGCGATGGGTACGACAACGGCATGGACAGAACAGAGGAAGAGTTCCCCGGTATCGGCGCCCCGGCCCGCAGGGCCCTGAACCGGGCCGGGTACACGCGTCTCGAACAGCTGGACGGCGTGAGCGAGACCGACCTGCTGCGACTGCACGGTATGGGCCCCACCGGGACCGACATCCTGAGCGATCTCCTGAACGCCCGGGGCATGTCCCTGGAGCCCTAGCGGTCCGGCGCGGCCAGGTGGTCCAGGAGGAAGCGGGCCCGGTCGACGACGGGGACGCGGGGCAGGGTGACCAGTTCGTACCCGCAGTCCGGGTAGGCGGCGCACATCGCCTCGAAGGTCCGTTCGGCCTCCTCGTGGGACTGGTGGCGCTCGGCGTCACCGGTGAAGATCTCCGGCCAGGGCGGCGCGACGAACACCGTGCGCCGGTAGCGGAACCTGCGGGCGGCCTCCCACAGGTGGTCGGGGACCGGCAGCCCGCGCAGACGGTGGTAGCCGACCAGGTCGGGCACGCCCCGGTCGCACAGGACCAGCCCGTCGAGCCCGGCGGCCTCGCGGTGCGAACGCATCTCCCAGGCCAGCATGAGCTCGGCGAAGAGGGCGTCGTCCCGCCAGGCCAGGCCGGGGCCGTCGATCTCCCGTTGGTCGCGGATGATCGCGCGGCCCGCCTCGACCGTGCGCCGGTGGCCGAGCCCGGCCAGGTGGTCGATCAGCGTCGTCTTGCCCGAACCCGGGCCGCCGGTGACGACGACGAGGTGGTCCATGGTGGTTCCTCCTGGTGAGCGCGGCCGGTGAGGAGCGGCCGCGAGGCGGACGGAGTGGAACGACACGGCGGTGCGCCGGGCCCGAGGGGGCGCGGCGCACCGCCGTGACGGAGGGGGTGGGGGCTACGCCGTGACCCCGGCCTCGGCCTCCACGAGGTCGGCCGCGTACGAGGTACCACCCTCCCGGAGGCGGGCGCTGATCGCGGCCAGACGCGCGGCCACCTCCGGGTCCGAGGTCAGCTCCAGCAGGGCGGTGCGCAGCGCCTCGGCGGTGGCGTCGGCGGCGTCGATCCGGCGGGCCACACCGGCCGCCTGGAGGCGGTCGGCGTTGTCGAAGCCGTCGGTCGCCTGGGGCACCGCGATCATCGGCGTGGCCGTGTACAGGCCCTCGCTGGAGCCGCCCATCCCCGCGTGGGTGACGAAGGCGTCCGCCTGGCGGAGGACGTCCAGCTGCGGCACCCAGGGGTGCACCTCGACGTTGGCGGGGACCTCCCCCAGCTCCTCGGCCTCCACGAACCGGCCGACCTGGAGCACCACGTGCCACCCGGGCAGGTCACCGAAGGCCCGGAGGCACTCACGGTAGAAGGCGGGCAGCCGGGTCAGAGCCGATCCCATGGACACCAGCAGCACCCGCTCGGCCCCCTCCGGCCGCCGCCAGGTGCCCTGGTCCTCACGCGCCCCCAGGCACGGTCCCACGAAGGTGACCGTGTCCGGGACGGTGTCGGCGAAGGGCTGCATCTCGCGCGGGATCAGGGCCAGGGCCCGGTCCGGGGCCCCGGCGAAGGTCGCGTGGTCCAGCCCCGTGACGCCGTTCTCGGCCAGCCAGGCGTCGAACTTCGCGAAGTGCTCGGCCGCTCCGGGCAGGCCGCGCAGCCACGTCATGACGGTGTCCCCGTGGTCGGCCCAGGCCACGTAGGTCGGGGAGAGCTGGACGGAGGGAACACCCCATTCGAGGCCCAGGACCCGTGCGGCGTACCCGCCGATGTCGTACAGGAACAGGTCCGGCCGGTCGTGGTCGTAGGCGTCCCGCAGGACCGGCAGCGCGTTGATCGCGTCGTCGAGGAAGGTGTCCATCCCCTCGACGGGATCCTCGGACCACTCCTCGTCCCCGGTGGGCAGCGTGGTGGTGAAGCGGACGAGTTCGGCGCCGGTCGAGGCGATCAGCTCGCCGACGCGGTCCACGGGGTCGTTGGCGTAGGTGACGCGGTGGCCCCGGGCGACCAGCTCCCGGATGATCTCCAGGCTGGGCAGGACGTGGCTCACGGCGGGGACGCCGACCATGGCGATGTGAAGGCGGCGGGTCAAGGTACTTCTCCAGGGGTCGTCTACGGGTAGGCCTGAGGGGCGCCGGTCCCCTCGGGGGGCGGCGCGGAGCGTCGGGGACGCCCGGTCCTAGCCGTAGATCTGCTGGAAGTACATGCGGCCTAGGCTAGGGCAGCCCTCCCCCGGGCGTCCAGCGCCTTTTCGAGGCGCCCCCCAGCAGGAAGGGCCCCACGTGTCCCCGTCCCCCGTCGTACTGGTCATCTCGGTCCGGGCCCTGCCCGGCCGCCGCGAGGACTTCCTCGCCGGAATCTCCCGCAACGCCGCGCACGCCCTGCGGGGCGAGCCCGGATGCCTGCGTTTCGACGTGGTCGGCTCCCCCGACGACCCGGACGCCTTCTGGGTGTACGAGGTGTTCGCGGACGAGGCGGCGCTGGCGGAGCACCGGCGGAGCCCGCACTTCCTGGCATGGCAGAAGGAGAAGGCCGCGCTGGTCGTCCCTGGTAGCCAGGTCGACCGGCGCGGCCCCCTCCTCGTCAGCGGCGGCTGAGCCGCTCCGTCCCTCCTACGGGGTCCCGGGGTCGTTCCGGCCGTCCTTCGGGGCCCGGTGGCGTCCCGTGCGGGGCGCGGCCGTCTCGTCGTCCCCGGGCTCCTGCCCGGTGTCACGTCCCTCGCCCCGGTAGCCGTCGGTGTAGCCGCCCGCGTACCCCTCGTCGAACGCGCTCACCGGGCGGTCGGCGTCACCGGTGGCCTCCGCTCCGGGCCGCTCGGCGGCCTCCGTCCCGTCCTCGGCGTCGTCGGCGTCGTCGAGGCCGGCGTCCGCGACGGTGTCCTGCTCACCGGTGGTCACCGCGCCGTCCGAGGCACCGCGCAGCTGGAAGCCCGCGACCGCCATGACCACACCGAACACGATGGCGTAGACACCGACGACCAGCATGATCGCCTCGGCGCCCGCCAGCGGCCAGAACCACATCAGCAGGCCGAAGATCACCGAGAGGGCGCCGACGAAGATCAGCAGCCACTCGGAGCTGATGCGGGCGCGCAGGCGCACGGCGGTGACGATCTCCGCGACACCGGTGACGATCGCCCACGCACCGATCAGGAAGACGATGGCGATGACCGCGGCCATCGGCCAGGTGAGGGCGAGCAGACCAAGGACGATGCTCAGACCGGCCTGGACGCCCAGCGGCATCCGGCTCCCCGGGGCGGCGCGGTAGGCGGTGAACGCGAGCGCGACCCCGTCCACCAGAGCGAAGACACCGAAGATGATCGCCAGGGCGAGCAGGCTCGCGCCCGGCCAGACGAGGGCCACCAGACCGAAGACCACCGCGAGCACACCGCGTACGACCAGGACCCACCAGTGCCGGCTCAGCTCTCCGAGTATGTCGCCTGTCAACGCGTACCGGACCATGACCAGGCCCCCTTCCTCGTGTGGGTCCCGCGCGATGCGGGGTCACCCTCTGCAACTTCCCTCAACGTCGCATACGGATGACAGAAAGTACGCAAAATACACGGAAAGGGAAGTTCTTCACCTGGCACGAGGTGGTGCGGAGTACGCGCCGAGTCGGCCCGGACACACGACCGCCCGCCCTCGTCGGTGACGTGGGCGGGCGGTCGGGGCACTGCGGCGGGGGCTACCCCTGGCCGGGGTAGCGGCGCTCGGCGGAGCCGACGTAGTGCTGACGCGGGCGGGCGATCCGGAAGGCCGGGTCGGTCAGCTGCTCGCGGTAGTGGGCGACCCAGCCGGGCAGGCGGCCGATGGCGAACAGCACGGTGAACATGTTGCTCGGGAAGCCCATGGTGCGGTAGATGACGCCGGTGTAGAAGTCGACGTTCGGGTAGAGCTTGCGCTCCGTGAAGTACGAGTCCTGGAGCGCGGCGGCCTCGAGCTTGAGGGCCAGCGCGAAGAGCTCGTCGGGGTTGTCGTGGCGGTCGAGGATCTGGCTGGCCAGAACCTTGATCTCCTTGCTGCGCGGGTCGAAGTTCTTGTAGACCCGGTGGCCGAAGCCCATGAGACGCATCTCGCGGGCCTTGACCTTCTCCAGGAAGTCCTCGATCGAGATGCCCGAGTCGCGGATCTCCTCCAGCATCTCCAGGACGGCCTGGTTGGCGCCGCCGTGGGAGGGGCCGGACAGGGCGTTGACGCCCGAGGCGACGCTGGCGTAGATGTCGGCCTTGGAGGAACCGACCACGCGCACGGTGGCGGTGGAGCAGTTCAGCTCGTGGTCGGCGTGCAGCACCAGCAGCATGCCGACGGCCTTGTTGAACAGCTCGCCGAGCTCACCGGTGGGAGCCTTGTCGCCGAAGGTCATCCGGATGAAGTTGTCGACGTAGTCGAGCGAGGAGTCCGGCTCGATCGGCGTCTCACCGATGGAGTTGCGGTAGATGCGGGCCGCGATCGTCGGCAGCTTGGCCATCAGCCGGATCGTGGCGAGCTCGACCTGGTCCTCGTCGTCCGGGTCCACGCTGTCGTCGTAGTACGCGGCGAGGGTGTTCACGGCGCTCGCGATCAGCGACATGGGGTGCCCGTTGCGGGGCATCGCGTCGATGAAGGCGCCCATCTCGGCCGGGATGTCGGCGTTGTCGCGCAGCTTCTCGGAGAACTCCTTGAGCTGGCCGGGCTCCGGCAGCTCGCCGTAGATCACCAGGTAGGCGGTCTCAAGGAAGGTGCTGTGCACCGCGAGGTCCTCGATCGGGTACCCGCGATAACGCAGGATGCCCGCGGCCCCATCGATGTAGGTGATCTTCGAGCTACACGAAGCGGTGTTGCCGAACCCCGGGTCCAGGGTCGTCATACCGGTCGACCCCAGCAGGGTCTTCAGCTCGATGGTGCTCTCACCCTCGGTACCGGTGAAAACCGGCAGCTTCAGCACGCCGCCCTCGTAGTGGAGCTCCACCGTGCGCTCTTTGTCATCGCTCATGCCCGAGGTCAACCTTTCCAGGCGGGGGATACGTGAGGTGCGTCAGACGCGAGGCGATCCGCCGCCGCGACTTGTTCACTCGTTATTGTTCTGTTTTGTTAAACGACGGTTAAGCAAAATCATATAAGTTTCACCGATTCACGAACAGGTGACATGCAACACATACCCAGACGTGATCAGAATTACCACCGAGTGAAGATTTACAGACTTTGCCGAACGTCGATAACGCCGTGATCGCCCTGAGACTTCACGGACGCCGGCGGGGTTCTCCCGCCACCCGTCCCTGGTCTCCTGAACCGGTCCCCTGGGCGCACCGAACCCCACGCGGGACGCACGTGGGCCCGTCCTTCGGCCCGCACTTCACAGATGCGGACATACCCGAACAGAACTCGGTGCGGCCAGGTGTTCGAACACGCCCTAGCGGCCTGCTATCAGAGTACCTTCGCCCTGATCACAAGGGCTGAGGCGGGGCACCCCCGACTCGGTGATCTTGGCCTCTGCCGCCCCGGTCCGGGTGCGGCGGCGACTCGGCGGGCGCCGTCCCCCGGCGCTCCGGGGACCTCGGTATGTGCCCCGCGCACGAGAGTTCACACTCTTCCCCGACGTGGTATTCGTCCCTCTCGTCACGTCCGGGCCGAGGGGCCCGAACGAGGCACCGCGAATGGCGCACCGAACGTGACCGAAGTCGACAACGGGTGACCGGCATTCACCGCCGGTAAACAATGACTTCGCGCAATGCCGGAGAATCCGACCCCCGCGTTGACAGCGGGTGACGGGGCGTTACTCGCCCTCGTCGACACCACCGGCGAGCAACGCCTGCATGAACAGCGACGGGTGGTCCCGCTCGATCACGCGCAGCCGCCACTTGTTGTGGACCAGCACCAGCAGTTCACCGTCCGAGCGGCGGCGCAGGACCTCGGCCCCGGACAGGGAGTGCAGGGTCGGCGCGGACTCCTCGTCGGTGCGCCGCGCCACCGAGTACTCCAGCGGGGAGGCCTCGATCGGGCTGCGGAACTCCTGCTCCATCCGGTGCCTGACGACGTCGAACTGGAGCGGGCCGACCGCCGCCAGCACCGGGGCCTGCTCGCCTCGCACGTCGGAGGTGAGCACCTGCACCACGCCCTCGGCGTCGAGCTGGGCGATACCGCGCTGGAACTGCTTGTACTTGCCCGCGTCCACCGCGCGCGCCACCACGAAGTGCTCGGGAGCGAAGCTGGGGATCGGCGGGAAGGCGACCTTCGGGCCGTCGAAGAGGGTGTCCCCCACCGCCAGCGCGTGCGCGTTGACCAGGGCGATCACGTCACCCGGGTAGGCCGTGTCGATGGTGGAGCGGTCCGAGCCGAAGACGGCCTGGGTGTACTTGGTGGCGAAGGGGCGGCCGGTGGGCGCGTGCGTGAGCACCATCCCCCGGTCGAACCGGCCCGAGCTGACCCGCACGAACGCCATCCGGTCCCGGTGGTTCTTGTCCATGTTGGCCTGCATCTTGAAGACCTGGCCGGAGAAGGGCTGCTCCACCCTGCGCGGCCGGTCCTTGTCGTCGACCTTGGCCGACGGCGCGGGGGCCAGGCCCACGACCGTGTCCAGCAGCTGGCCCACCCCGAAGTTGGACAGCGCGGCGCCGAACAGCACCGGGGAGGACTCGCCCGCCATGAAGGACTCGTGGTCGAAGTCGGCGCCCAGCGCCTCCAGGAGCTCGATCTCCTCCTGGGCCTGCTCCCAGGCGTCCAGCTCGACCTCGGCGGCGCGGTCGGCGTCCAGGACCTCCTCGATCGCCTTCTGGGCGCCGCCGGGGGTCCGGGTCATCTTGGTGTACGTGCCGCTGGTGCGGTCGACCAGGCCGCGGAAGTCGCCCGCGATGCCGACCGGCCAGTTCAGCGGGGTCGGGCGCAGGCCGATGCGCTGCTCGATCTCGTCGAGGAGCTCCAGCGGCTCGCGGCCCGGGCGGTCCCACTTGTTGACGAACGTGATGACCGGCATCCTGCGGGCGCGGCACACGTCGAAGAGCTTGAGGGTCTGCGGCTCCAAGCCCTTGGCCGAGTCCAGCAGCATGATCGCGCAGTCGACCGCCGAGAGCACCCGGTAGGTGTCCTCGGAGAAGTCGGCGTGGCCGGGGGTGTCCAGCAGGTTGAGGACGCGGTCGTCGTAGTCGATGCGCAGCGCGGCCGAGGTGATGGAGATCCCCCGGTCCTGCTCCATGTCCATCCAGTCCGAGGTGACGCCCTTGCGGTCGCCCTTGCCGTGCACCGCGCCGGCGGAGGAGATGGCCGCGGCGTGCAGCGCCAGCGCCTCGGTGAGCGTCGACTTACCGGCGTCGGGGTGCGAGATGACCGCGAAGGTCCGCCGCCGCTCCGCCTCATGGGCGACCTCGGACTCCTGCTTGGTCGCTCCCGCCGTGTCCACGCTCATCTGCGCTGTCCGCCCCGCCTCGTTCGCTGCCCTGCTTTCGGCCCCGTCCAGCCTACGCGCGCGCGGACGTGGCTGGGACCCGATCGGGCTAGCGGTCCCGCTCGACCGCCTCGGAGACCCGTCGCAGCAGGTCGGAGGTGTCCGCTCCGCGCGGGTAGACCGCCACGAGGACCCGTTCCCCTCGGGCGTCGGCAGCCCGCCCACGCGCGCCGCCGGGGCCGCCGAGCAGGGGCGCGGCGAGGTCGGTGACCCTGGTCATCGCCGCGTCGAAGCGGTCCCACACCCGTCCGTCGTCCGGCTCGCGCAGCCAGCCGCGCAGCACGTGGTTGTGGGCGGCGATGACGGCGGCGGCGACCATCTCGACCTCCAGGGACGGGCGGTCCTCCCCGGCGCTGTGGGCCAGGTAGCGGCTGAACGCGGCCTGGTAGCGCGCGGTCATCGCCACCTCCCGGTCCCGCAGCCGGGGGTGGGCGCGGACCAGCCGGTACCGGGGGACGGTGATCTCGGGGTCGCGGACGTAGCCCTGGAAGACCAGGCGCGCGGCGGCGGCCACCGTGTCCGCGGGGGGCGCGGGGGAGGCGTCCATGTAGCGCACGACCGTCTCGAAGAGCTCGTCGTGCTCGGCGAAGAGGAGGTCCTCCTTGGAGCCGAACCTGCGGAAGAGGCTGCGTCGGCTCACGCCCGTGGCGGCGGCGATGCCGTCCATGGTGGTGCCGTCGAAGCCCTCGTCGGTGAACAGTCGCACGGCCGCCAGCACGGCCTCGCGGGTCGACACACGTGTCGTCGCCACGCCCACCTCCCCTTCCCGGCGCCAAGGTATCCGACCCCGTCTGTGTACTTCGTCCCGATCATCTCCTACCCTGGCACCGAATGCCATATTCAGGCACGCGGTGCCAGACCGAGGAGAGCGTGATGGGCGACTTCGACCTGTTCAAGACCAACGAGGAGCACGAGGAACTGCGGGCGGCGGTCCGCTCCGTGGCCGAGGACAAGATCGCCCCGCACGCCGCCGAGGTGGACGAGCGGTCCGCCTTCCCGCAGGACGCCCTGGACGCCCTGGTCGCCACCGACTTCCACGCCGCGCACATCTCCGAGGACTACGAGGGCGTGGGCGCCGACGCGCTCGCCACCTGCGTCATCATCGAGGAGGTCGCCCGCGTGTGCGCCTCCTCCTCCCTCATCCCGGCGGTGAACAAGCTCGGCACCATGCCGCTGATCCTCGGCGCCTCCGAGGAGGTCAAGCAGCGCTACCTGCCGCCGGTCGCGCGCGGCGAGGCGATGTTCTCCTACGGCCTGTCCGAGCGCGAGGCCGGTTCCGACACGGCCTCCATGCGCAGCCTGGCCACCCCCAAGGGCGACGACTGGGTCCTGAACGGCCAGAAGTCCTGGATCACCAACGCCGGTGTCAGCGAGTACTACACCGTCCTGGCCGTCACCGACCCCGAGGGCAGGCGCGGCCGCAACATCTCCGCGTTCGTGGTCCACGCCGACGACGCCGGGTTCACCCTGGGCGAGCCCGAGCGCAAGCTCGGCATCAAGGGCTCCCCCACCCGCGAGCTGTTCTTCGACGACGTCCACCTCCCCGGTGACCGCATGGTCGGCGCGCCGGGCGAGGGCCTGAAGATCGCCCTGCGCACCCTGGACCACACCCGCGTCACCATCGGCGCGCAGGCCGTCGGCATCGCCCAGGGCGCCCTGGACCACGCCGTGGCCTACGTGAAGGAGCGCAAGCAGTTCGGGAAGTCGATCGCCGACTTCCAGGGCATCCAGTTCATGCTCGCGGACATGGCCATGAAGCTGGAGACCGCCCGGCAGATGGTCTACGTGGCCGCCGCCAAGTCCGAGCGCGGGGACGACGACCTCGCCTTCTACGGCGCCGCCGCCAAGTGCTTCGCCTCCGACGCCGCCATGGAGATCACCACCGACGCCGTGCAGCTGCTGGGCGGCGCCGGCTACGTGAAGGACTTCCCGCTGGAGCGCATGATGCGCGACGCCAAGATCACCCAGATCTACGAGGGCACCAACCAGATCCAGCGCATGGTGATGGCCCGCCAGCTCCTCAAGTAGGCCGCCGCCCCGCCCGGACGCCCGTCTCCCGCACCGGGGAGGCGGGCGTCCGGCGCGTCAGTGCACGGACTCGCGTACGAACTTGGCCACGGGGACGGGGTCGCGGCCCAGGGCTCGGCGGACGTCCTCGGTGACCACGGCGGCCCGGCCGTTGGCGACGGCCCGGAACCGCTCGTTGAGGGTGTCCACGTACCGGTCCGACCAGCCCATGTTGGTGGCCCGGAAGTAGAACCCGGCCTCATCGACCTTCTTGTACCGCCACACGGGGCTCTCCGTCCCCTTGGTCATCCGCACGAAGTCGCGGAAGGAGACGGGGGCGGGGCCGGTGAGCGTGTACTCGCGCCCGTGCAGGGAGTCGTCGGTGAGGGCCGCGACGACGGTGTGGGCGACGTCGCGCGCGTCCACGAAGCTGACCTCCGCGCGCTTGCGCAGCGGAAGCTCCAGCCGCCCGTTGCGCGAGCGCGCCAGCCGGGCGAAGAGGCCCTCGGTGAAGTCCTGGTCCAGCCAGTTGGGGCGGACCACCGTCCAGTGGTCGAACAGCTCGCGGACCCGGCGCTCCAACACGCGCTGTTCGGAGTCGGGCGGCCCGTCCTCGGTCCCCATCGCGGTGGTCAGCACCGCCGTCCGGACCCCCGCCCCGGCCGCCCTCTCCAGGAAGGCCCCGGCCCGGTCGGCCAGCCCGCTGGCCATGGGAACCGTCACGAAGAGGCTCTCCACCCCCTTCAGCGCCGGTTCCCAGCTGGTGGTGTCGGTCCAGTCCAGCCGCACCTCACCGTCCCTGGA
Organism: Nocardiopsis sp. iso_238; assembly: GCF_056173325.1. Classification (NCBI taxonomy): domain Bacteria; kingdom Bacillati; phylum Actinomycetota; class Actinomycetes; order Streptosporangiales; family Nocardiopsidaceae; genus Nocardiopsis; species Nocardiopsis sp. iso_238. The sequence continues at coordinate 5,737,330 of NZ_CM149668.1, forward strand.
GGCACCGGCGGCGGGCAGGCCGCGTCTGCGCAGTTCGGTCAGGACACGTCGACCCACCTGTCCGGTGGCGCCGGTGACCAGTGTGCTCATCGGGTGATCCCCCAGGTTCACGCGCGGGTGCTCCGCCTGCTGACGGTACCCACTCCCGGGGGCGGAACGAGCGCGAAACGGTGGAACCACCCGGACACCGTCCCCTCAGCCGCGCCTCCGGGAGGCGGTCAGCGACTCCACGGCGACGACGAGGACGATCCCGCAGGCGGCCAGCCCCAGGTTGGCGAGCAGGGCGTTCTCCTGGAGCGCCGCGACGTTCCGGACCACCAGGCGGTTGAAGGAGTTGAGCACGATCCCGAGGATCGGCTGGGTCCAGAGGTGGTCGACGGCCCCACTGATCCCCATGAGGGTGAGGAGGGCGCCCAGGCCCTGGAGTGCGGTGCGCATGGCACGACCCTAGGCAGCGGCTCCCCTCCGGCGGATCGGCCGCGGGGGTGGTCCCCGCACGACCAAAGTAGCGTCCCGCGCGGCCTTCGGTATCGAGTCCGCCCCGTCCCCCCACCTGCGCGGCCTCCACTCCCTAGACTCCGAGACGATGAACGAGACGACCTCCTCCCGGCAGCGGTACCGGCGCGGCGCGCGGGACTGGGTCGTGGACACCCTGATGTTCCTGACCGCCCTGGGCTTCGGGCTCCTGGGCGCGGTGACCCTGCCCGGCGAACCCCCGCCCCCGACCCCGCCCGACCCCCTGCGCGTCACCGAGCAGCTGGTCGCCCTGGCCTGCTGCGCGTCCCTGTGGTGGCGGCGCCGCTGGCCGGTGGGGATCGCGGTGGGCCTGGTCGTGGTCTCCGGGGTGTTCCCGCTGGCCGGAGGGGCGATGCTCGTCGCCCTGTTCTCCCTGTGCGTCCACCGCCCTCCCAGGGTGGGGCTCACGGTGCTCGGTCTGAGCTTCCTCTCCTCCTACGTGGGCGCCCTGGTCCACCCCGACCCGTACGGGACCCCCGTGGTGACCACGTTCCTGCTGGGCGCGGTGTTCCAGGGAGCGGCCGCCGGGTGGGGCCTGTCGGTGCAGCACCGGCGCCAGCTGTTCGACTCCCTGCGGGAGCGGGCCGCGCACGCCGAGGCCGAGGCGCAGCTGCGCGCCGAGCAGGCCCAGCACCGGGTCCGCGAGTCCATCGCCCGGGAGATCCACGACGTCCTGGGGCACCGGCTGTCGCTGCTCAGCGTGCACGCTGGCGCCCTGGAGTACCGGCCGGACGCCCCCGCCGAGGAGGTCGCCCGGTCCGCCGGGGTGATCCGGGAGAGCGCACACCAGGCCCTCCAGGACCTGCGCGAGGTGATCGGCGTGCTGCGCGCCCCGGTGGGCGAGCTCCCCCAGCCCACCATGGCCGACCTGGCCCAGCTGGTGGCCGAGGCCGGGGACACCGGAGCCGGGGTGGACTTCGTGGAGGAGTACTCGGGCGAGGTCCCCGAGCGCACCGGGCGCGCGGCGTACCGGATCGTCCAGGAGGGGCTGACCAACGCCCGCAAGCACGCGCCCGGCGCCCGCACGTCCGTGCGGATCTCCGGGTCCCCGGGCCGGGGGCTGAACGTGGAGGTGGGCAACGGACCCGCCGTCCGCGCCCCGGAGGCGCCCGGGGGCGGTCAGGGCATGGTCGGCCTGACCGAGCGGGTCTCCCTCGCCTCCGGCCGCCTGGAGTACGGCCCGACCGCCGGTGGTGGCTGGCGCCTGTCCGCCTGGCTACCGTGGCCCTCATGAGCGAAACGGAGCGGGACGTGGACCGTCGGATCGGTGTGGTGATCGTCGACGACGACGCCCTGGTGCGGGTCGGCCTGGTGATGATGATGGGCGGCGCCCCGGACGTGCGCGTGCTCGCGGAGGCCGAGGACGGGGCGGCGGTCCAGGAGCTCGTCGAGCGGCACGCCCCGGACGTGGTCCTGATGGACATCCGCATGCCCACGGTGGACGGGCTGACCGCCACCGAGAGGCTGCGGGCGCTGCCCGACCCGCCGGAGGTGCTGGTGCTCACCACCTTCGACGCCGACGAACACGTGCTGCGCGCCCTGCGGGCGGGGGCGGCCGGGTTCCTGCTCAAGGACACCCCGCCGGAGGAGATCGTGGAGTCGGTCCGGCGGGTGGCCCGGGGGTTTCCCGTGCTGTCCCCGAACGTCACGCGGCGGCTGATGGACCGGGTCGCCCAGAGCGACCAGGGAGGGCGCGCGGACCGGGCCCGGGCCCGCCTGTCACTGCTGAACGCGCGGGAGACCGAGGTTGCGGTGGCGGTGGGCGAGGGGCGGTCCAACGCGGACATCGCCGCGCGGCTGTTCCTGAGCGTGCCGACGGTCAAGACCCACGTGTCGAGTGTCCTGACCAAGCTGGACCTGAACAACCGCGTGCAGATCGCCCTCCTCGTGCACGACGCCAGACTCATCGACGAGGGGTGACCCCGCGCGGGTCCTCCCAGCTCATCGGGGTTCCGGATCGCATACTGGTGACCGGTCACGGTGACAGGGGGGATCGATGGGCGATCACGAGGGCGACGCCGACGTCTACGCGGAGCGGCTGATGCGCCACGGCGCGCCCAAGGAGGGCTTCCCCCGGCGGGGCACCGAGGCGCGGGTGGCCTACCAGCTGGTCCACGACGAGCTCATACTCGACGGCGTCTCCCGGATGAACCTCGCCACCTTCTGCACCACCTGGGTGGAGCCCGAGGTGCACCGGCTCATGGACGAGTCGCTCGACAAGAACATGATCGACAAGGACGAGTACCCGCAGACGGCGGAGCTGGAGAAGCGCTGCGTGCGCATGCTGGCCGACCTGTGGCACTCCCCCGACCCGGCCGGGGCCCCGGGCACCTCCACCACCGGCTCCAGCGAGGCCGCCATGCTCGGCGGCCTGGCGGCCAAGTTCGCCTGGCGCCGGCGCCGCGCGGCGGAGGGCAAACCCGCCGACCGGCCCAACCTCGTCTGCGGTCCGGTCCAGGTGTGCTGGGAGAAGTTCGCCCGCTACTTCGACGTCGAGCTCCGCCAGGTCCCCCTGCGCGGCGACCGGTACCTGATGGAACCGGACGACGTCGACCGCCACTGCGACGAGAACACCATCATGGTGGTCTGCAACTTCGGTCAGACCTTCACCGGGCTGTTCGAGGACGTCCGGGGCATCGCCGCCGCCCTCGACCGGTTCGAGGAGCGCACCGGCCACGACATCCGCATCCACGTGGACGGCGCCAACGGCGCGTTCGTCGCCCCGTTCTCCAACCCCGACCTGGTGTGGGACTTCCGGCTGCCCCGCGTCCGCTCCGTCAACGCCTCCGGGCACAAGACCGGCCTGGCCCCGCTCGGCGCGGGCTGGGCGGTCTGGCGCACCGCCGAGGACCTGCCGGAGGACCTCGTGTTCCAGGTCAACTACCTGGGCGGGACCGAGGCCACCTTCAGCCTGAACTTCTCGCGCCCCGGCGGGCAGGTGATCTCGCAGTACTACGACTTCGTCCGTCTGGGCCACGAGGGCTACCGGCTCGTGCACGGGGCCCAGCTGGAGACCGCGCGGCACCTGGCCGAGCGGGTGGCCGCGATGGGTCCGTTCGAGATCATCCACGGCGGCGACCCGGACCGGGGCATCAGCGCCGTGGCGTGGCGGATGGTCGGCGACGAGCCCTTCACCCTGTACGACCTGGCGGACCGCCTGCGCACCCGGGGCTGGCTGGTCCCGGCCTACCCGCTGCCCGCCGGCCGCCAGGACGAGGTCATCCAGCGCGTACTGGTGCGGCACGGTTTCAGCCACGACATGGCCGACCTGTTCCTGGCCGACCTGGAGCGCGCGATCGAACACCTGCGCGGCCACCCGCCCACGCCCTCGCTCACGCGGGACGAGGCGGGCGGCTTCAACCATGGCGCCGGTTCGGCCGTCCTGCCCCCGGGCTCCTAGGAGGCGGGCTCGAAGGACTCGGAGATGCGGTCGAGGAGTTCGTGGTTGTAGTCCTGCTCGTCGGCGCTCACCAGGAACAGGGCGTATCCGACGTCCTCGGTGTGGAAGCCTCGGTTGATGGCGTGCATCTCGCCGTCGCGGCCGCTGAAGGTGAACTCCCAGTCGGCGGCGCTGACGTAGTCGTCGGCCCAGGCCGTGTCCACGTCCTCGATACCGATCAGCGAGTAGCCGGAGAAGTTCTGACGGCCGGTCGGCTCGAAGTCGCGCCAGTCGTCACCGGCGTCGTCGTTGGGGTTGGCCGTCTGGTCGACCAGCAGGTATCCGCCGTCCGGGTTGCGGAAGTAGACCATGTGGCCCTGGCGGTCGACCTCCCAGTTCCCGGGGACGTCCACGGAGAAGCCGCTGGAGTCCTCGTGGCGGTCGAGGAAGTCCCACTGGTCGTCCTCCTGCTCCTCCTCTTCCTCCGCCGCCTCCTCGTCCGCGCCGTCCCCGCCCTCGGCGGGGGTCTCGGAGCCCTCCTCGGCGGGATCCTCCTCCGGGGCGCCTCCGGCGGCCTGTTCCTCACTGGAACCGGCCAGCCCGGCGTCGGCGTCGTCCGAACGGTTCATGCTGACGAACAGCGTGGTCGCGCCGACCGCCAGCAGCAGGACGACGGCGGCCGCCGCGACCAGCAGCGTCCGGCCCCGTGATCCGGCCGTGTGCTCCCGGGGGCGCCGGGGGATGTCGGCGAGCGGCGGCGCGGGTGCGGGAGCGGCCTCGGCGGCGCCGACCGCGCGGTGCGCGGTGCCCTGGTCGGTGACCCGGTTCCCTTCCGAGGGGTCCTCCGGAGCCGGTCCCAGGGAGGGAGCCAGCATGGTGGTGCTCGTCGAACCGGAGTCCCGGATCTCCCGCAGGAGGGCACGGACCTCGTTGACCGACGGCCGGTCCTCGGGCCGCTTCTCCGTGAGGGCCTCCAGGACCGGACGGAGCGCGCCCGCGTTGGGGGTCTCCGGGAGGTCCTGGGTGACGATGGCGGTCAGGGTGGCCATCGGGGTGGGGCGGTCGAACGGCAGCGCGCCCTCCACCGCCTGGTAGAGGGTGATGCCCAGCGCCCACATGTCGGAGGCGGGGGTGGCCGCGCGGCCGTGCGCGATCTCCGGGGCGAGGTAGCTCGGTGACCCGATCAGCAGTCCGGTGCTGGTCAGGTGGGTGGAACCGTCCAGGTGGGCGATGCCGAAGTCGGTGAGGACGGCGCGGTCGTTCCCGGCGATGAGCACGTTGCCGGGCTTGATGTCGCGGTGCACGATGCCGCGGTCGTGCGCCTCGGCCAGACCGGCGGCCATCTGCTCACCGACGTTGGCGGCGCGGGGGACCTCCAGCGCTCCCTCGTCCTTGATGAGGTCCCCGAGGGAGGGCCCCCGGACGAGCTCCATCACGATCCACGGGCGGCCGTCCTCCTCGGCCACGTCGAACACGGTGATGATGGAGGGGTGGCTGAGCTGGGCGGCGCTGCGGGCCTCGCGGATCATGCGGGTGCGCAGGACGTCGACCTCGTGCGGGGGCAGGCTCGGCGGCGTGGTCAGCTCCTTGACCGCGACCGGGCGGTCCAACAGGGTGTCCGTGCCGCGCCAGACCCGGCCCATGCCGCCCGCGCCGATGACCTCGTCCAGGCGGTACCGGTTGACCAGGACACGGCCGGGGTCGGATTCCGAACTGTTCATGTGCGCGCGATCCTCTTCGGGGGAGGGGGCCTTCCGTGGGAGGAGGGCGGGACAGGGCAGGGGGTCGTCGGGAGGAGGTCGGGGGACCCTGCCGAGTCTAGGAGGCGGGACCCGCTCCTCGGTGCTCTCCCGGAGGTGCCAACCCCGTTGCCGTCGGTCACACATCCCCCGGAATCATCCCTGACATGCGCGAATCCCGCCGGGGCCACCGGGGTGACCTCCGACGGGATCGAGGGGCAGGGTCAGCGCAGCCGGACCGGGAGGGCGTCGACCCCGGAGGCGATGATCGACGGGGCCGGGACCAGGTCGGCGTCGTCCACCGCCACGTCCAGGTCCGGGAAGCGCGCGAACAGGCGCGGCAGCACCTCGTTCACCTCCATCCGGGCCAGGCTCGCCCCCAGGCAGTAGTGGCGGCCGTGGGAGAAGGACAGGTGCGAGCTGTCCTCACGGGTGACGTCGAACTCCTCGGAGGTGGGCCCGTGGCGCGCGTCGTCCCGGCTGGCCGAGCCGTAGCCGAGCAGGAGCGGTTCGCCCTTGGGGACCGGCACCCCCGCCAGTTCCAGGTCCTCCGTCGTGTAGCGCATCGGCACGTACTGGCCGGGCGGGTCCCAGCGGAGCACCTCCTCGACGGCCCTGGACCACTCCACCTTTCCCGCCACGACCAGGTCGAGCTGGTCGCGGTGGTTCGTGAGCGCCCGCACCGCGTTGGAGATCAGGTTCATCGTGGTCTCGTATCCGGCGCTGATGAACAGCACCAGGTTCCAGATGAGCTCGTCCTCGGTGAGCCGGTCCTCCTCGTCGCGGGCGGCGATGAGGGCGGTGGTCAGGTCGTCGCCGGGTGCGGCGCGCTTGGTCTCCACCAGTTCGGTGAGCACGCCCCACAGCTCGAAGAAGGTGGCCATCGCCTCCTCGGGGGTGACGCTCTGGTCGAAGAAGACGCCGACCGGCCCGTGCAGCCGGGGCCGCGTCGCCTCGTCCACCCCGAACAGCTCGCTGATCACGGTGAGCGGCAGCGGCTGGGAGACGACGGCGCGCAGGTCCACGACCCCGTCCGGGCTCTCCTCGGCCGCCCTCTCCAGGTCGTCCAGGAGCGACTCGACGATGGCGACGACCCCCTCGCGGAGCAGCTCGACCCGGCGCGGGGTGAAGGCCTTGGAGACCAGCCGACGCAGACGGGTGTGGTCCTCACCGTCCTTGGACAGCATGTTCTCGTTGATGATCCACGAGATCAGCGGCCAGTCCGCCGGGATCTCCCCGGCGTTGAAGGCGGTCCAGTACTTCTTGTCCTTCTGCACGCGCGGGTCGGCCAGGGCCGCGCTGACGGCCTCGTGGGTGGTCACGACCCACGCGTCAACCTCACCAGGAAGGCGGACAGGGACGACAGGGGCGATCTTCCGGAGGTGGGTGCTCTGCGCGCGGAGGTTTCCGGGCGCGAGTCTGACGCGGTCCATGGAGTTCCTTCGACGGGGGTGGGGGGCGGGGGGATCTGGGGGGTGAACTGCACGGGAAGGGTGACGGGGATCCAGGACAGGGCGGACAGCTGCCAGCGCAGGTCCTCCGGCGGCACCTCCACCCTGAGCCCCGGCAGGCGGTCGAGGAGGGTGCGCAGCGCGACCATCGTGATCGTGGTGGCCTCCTCGCGCGCCGGACAGCGGTGCGGCCCGGCGCCCCAGGCCACGTGGGCCCGGTTGCGGGACTCCTCCATCCGCTCCGCGTTCTCCTCCACGTAGAAGCGGTTGGCCGCGGCGAAGCCCAGCAGGATCGGGGAACCCGCCTCGATGGTGCGGCCGCCGCCGAGCGGCACGTCCACGCGCGGGTAGATGACGGGGTAGTTGGTGATGGGCGGGTCGCGCCACAGCACCCGGTCGACGATGTCGGCCAGCATCGTCGGGGAGGGCGCGCGGTCGGTCGGAGCGTTGGGGTCGGCCAGGACCTCGCGCACGCCCGCGTTGATGAGGTTGGCGGTCGGCTCGTTGGCGGCGGCGACCACCAGCAGGAGCTGCATGATCACCTCCTCGTCGGTGAGCGCGGCGCGGTGCCGGATCAGGCGGGTGGTGACGTCGTCGCCGGGTTCGCGGTGTTTGGCGGTGACCACCTCGGAGAGCGCCAGTTCGGCCTGGGAGTTGGACCGCTCGGTGTCGACCCCCAGCCACAGGTTGCGCATGGCCTCGACGAAGCGCACGCCCTGGTCGCGGTCGAACCCGAACAGCTCGTTGATGACGAGGAGCGGGAGCATCCGGGCGTACTCGTTGAGGACGTCGGCCCGGCCGCGCTCGCAGAACTGGTCGATGAGCCCGTTGGCGTAGCGGGCGGTGACCTCGACCCAGCGGTCGGAGCTGATCGCGCCGAGGCTGTCCGTGATCGCCCTGCGGTAGCGCTGGTGCTCGGTCCCGTCCACGAAGAGCGCGTTGGGGCGGGGGGCCATCATGGGCAGGACCGCCGCGTCGGCGCTGACGCGGCCCTCGTGGAAGTCCTTCCACAGGCGGGCGTCGTGCCCGAACGTGGTGGTGTCCCGCGACCACGCGATGAGGGTGGTGTAGTCGGTGACGAGCCACCCGTGCACACCGGGTTCGAGCTCCACCGGGACCACCGGTCCGTGCTCGGCGCGCATGCGTTCGTACACGGCGTAGGGGTCGGGTCGCGCTTCGTGGTGGTACAGCTTCGCGCGGGGGCATCCAGATGTCACGGGAGGGACCTCGGCTGTGCGGGGGCGGCTGCGGAGCGGACGTCCTCTCTCGTGTTCGGTTGGGGGACGACAACGCGCGGGCGGGCCGCCCGGATCGACGCGGAGCCCCACAGGGGGTGGGACTCGGCGCAACCCTAGCGGCCCGCCCGCGATGGATGCGAGACCTGCGTCACATTGCCACTACTAAGTGTCGATCTGACCGGTTCCGGTCAGTGGACGGAACCGGCGCAACCGCTGACTGTTCGTCACCACGAACACGCTCGACAGCGCCATCGCCGCCCCGGCGAGCATCGGGTTGAGCAGGCCCATCGCGGCCAGGGGCAGCGCCGCGGTGTTGTAGGCGAAGGCCCAGAACAGGTTGCCCTTGATGGTGCCGAGCGTGCGCCGGGACAGCCGGACCGCGTCGGCGGCCGCCCGCAGGTCCCCCCGGACCAGGGTGAGGTCGCTGGCCTCGATGGCGACGTCGGTGCCGGTGCCCATGGACAGCCCCAGGTCGGCCTGGGCGAGCGCGGCGGCGTCGTTGACCCCGTCACCGACCATCGCCACCGTGCGGCCCTCGGACTGGAGCCGGGTGACCACGTCCACCTTGTCCTTGGGCAGGACCTCCGCGATGACCTCGTCGATGCCCACCTCGGCGGCGACCGAGCGGGCCACGGCCTCGTTGTCGCCGGTCAGCAGGATCGGGGTGAGCCCGAGGTCGCGGAACTGGCGCACCGCCTCGGCGCTGGTCGGCTTGACGGTGTCGGACACCACCAGCACGCCCCGGGCCCGTCCGTCCCAGCCGACCGCGACGGCGGTGCGGCCCTCGGCCTCGGCGGCCCGCATGGCCCGGGTCAGGTCGTCGGTCAGGGGCTGGGACCACTCCTCCAGGAGGGCCGCCCGGCCCACGAGGACGGCGTGGCCCTCCACGACGCCCTGCACGCCCAGGCCCTCGACGTTGGCGAAGTCCTCCGGGACGGGCAGGTCCCCGACCCGCGCCACGGCCCCCGTGGCGACGGCGCGGGCGATCGGGTGTTCGGAGGCGTTCTCCAGGGCGCCCGCCAGGCGCAGGACCTCGGCCTCGTCCTCCCCCTCGGCGACGGTGACCCCGGCCAGGGCCATCTTGCCGGTGGTGACGGTGCCGGTCTTGTCCAGCACCACGGTGTCCACCCGCCGGGTGCTCTCCAACACCTCGGGGCCCTTGATCAGGATGCCCAGCTGGGCACCGCGCCCGGTGCCCACCATGAGGGCCATCGGGGTGGCCAGGCCGAGGGCGCAGGGGCAGGCGATGATCAGCACGGCCACGGCGGCGGTGAAGGCAGCCCCGGCCGGGTCGCCGGTGCCGAGCCAGAAACCGAGGGCGGCGACGGCGATCATGATGGCGACGGGGACGAACACCCCGGACACCCGGTCGGCGAGCCGCTGCACGGCGGCCTTGCCGTTCTGGGCGTCCTCGACCAGGCGCGCCATCTGCGCGAGCTGGGTGTCGGAGCCGACCCGCGAGGCCCGCACGACCAGGCGGCCGCCGGCGTTGACGGTGGCGCCGACCACGGCGGAGCCGGGCGCCACCTCGACCGGGACGGACTCGCCGGTGAGCATGCTCATGTCGACGGCTGAGGTGCCCTCCTCCACGGCGCCGTCCGTGGCGATCTTCTCGCCGGGGCGGACCACGAACCGGTCACCGACCGCGAGCTGGTCCACGGGGACCAGTTCCTCACGGGCGGCGGCGCCCGTGCCGCGCAGCACGGCGACCTCCTTGGCGCCCATCTCCAGCAGCGCGCGCAGCGCGGCCCCCGCGCGCCGCTTGGAGCGCGCCTCGAAGAACTTGCCGAGGAGGATGAAGGAGGTGACGCCCGCCGCGACCTCCAGGTAGACGTTGCCCGACCCGTCGGTGCGGGCGATGGTGAACTCGAAGGGGTGGGTCATGCCCGGGGTTCCCGCCGTGCCCAGGAACAGGGCGTAGAGGGACCACAGGAAGGCCGAGGTGACGCCCAGGGACACCAGGGTGTCCATGGTGGCGGTGCCCAGCCTGAGGTTCTTCCACGCGGCGACGTGGAAGGGCAGCGCGCCCCAGACCACGACCGGCGCGGCCAGCGCGAGCGAGGCCCACTGCCAGTAGGTGAACTGGAGCGCGGGGACCATCGCCATCGCGATGACGGGTACGGACAGCACGATGGAGACCAGGGCGCGGTTCCACAGGGCCTGGGTGGGGTCGGCCGGTTCGGACGCCCCGGCGGCGGCCTCGGGGTCGGTCCGGGGCACGGCGGCGGTGTAGCCCGCCTTCTCGACCTGGGTGACCAGGTCCTCGACCGGGATCGCCGCGCCCTCGAAGGTGACGCGGGCCTTCTCGGTCGCGAAGTTGACGGTGGCGGTGACACCCTCCAACTTGTTGAGGCGCTTCTCCACCCGGTTGGCACAGGCCGCGCAGGTCATCCCGCCGATCGCCAGTTCCACCGGCTCCACCGCGGCGGACGCCGTCTTGCTGCTACTCATATGCCGCTCCAGGATGGTTAGTGGTCGACGCCGTCGTCGACGCGGTCCCGCTCGGTGCCGTCGTGGTCCTGTTCGGCGGGGACCGGGGACTCCACGCTCTCCGCGTGCCCTCCGGTCTGGTCCGGCAGGACGGGGCCGACCAGCGTGCCGGCCCCGAACGCCGCGACGAACACGACCACGAGACCCACCGCGTACAGCGCGAGCTTCGTGGTCACACCCATGTCAGCTCGCCACCTCGTACCCGGCCTCGTCGATCGCGGCGCGCACGGCCGCGTCGTCGATCTGGCTCTCGCCGGTGACGGTGACCTTCTTGCTCTCCAGGTCGACCTGCACGTCGGTGACTCCGGAGACCCCGCTGACCTCCTCGGTGACCGAGTTGACGCAGTGTCCGCAGCTCATGCCCTCGACGGTGTAGACGGCGGTGCTGGCCATTCCTGCCTCCTGGTGGGTTCTGCCGCGCCGGTGCGCGGACTCGCGTTCCAACGAGGCCCAATATACCCCCCTGGGGTATGCATCTGTCAAACACCGGCGACGCCTCGACTCGGAACGCGCAGCCCAGCTTACCCCAGGGGGGTACCAAGCGCCGATCAAACCCCTGCCACGGGCGGGCAGGCGCACGCGAAGGGGCCCCGCGACGCGCGCGGGGACCCCTTGGATCATCGGACACCCCGGGGCCGCCACGACGGCGACACACCCGCGCTGACCGGGAGAAGTCGTGTTCCGGATACCCTCCCCCCGTTTGTCGGCCACCGCCTGGGGCGGCCGGAGGAGGAAAGGAACGGAAGGGGGGACGTGGGGGACGGGGGACTCAGGGGGGACGGGGGAACGTGGGGGACGGGGGACTCAGGCGGGGACGGGGGAACGTGGGGGACGGGGAAACGTGGGTGGACTACTCGGCCTTGAGCTCCAGCCGGGCCACCACCCGCTCACTCAGGTGGTGCCCCTCCAGCGTGAAACCGGCCCTGCGGAACATCTCGACCGTGCCGGTGTAGACCTCGGCACTGGGGGCGCGCCCGCCCGCCGTGTCCACGGGGTAGGCCTCCAGGACCCTCCCCCCGCCCGCGCGGGCGTACTCGATCGCGCCGTCCAGCAGACGGCTGCCCATCCCGCGCTTGCGCCTGCGCGGCGGCAGCCAGAAGCACACCAGGGACCACACCCCGGGTTCGTCGGGATCGGCGGGACGCAGCGTCCGCGAGCGGGACAGGCGGATGAAGTCCTCCCGCGGAGCGACCGAGACCCAGCCGCAGGGGCCGTCCCCGTCATAGGCGATCAGCCCCGGAACCCGTCCGTCCAGGGTCAGTCGACGCAACTCCTCCTTGTTGTCCAGACCCCGCGTGGACCGGTCGCAGGACACGCTCGCCGTGTGGTCCTTGGCGCGTCTTCGGAAGAACGTGCACCAGCAGTGCCCGTACGCTCCGGTCGGTCCGAACAGGTTCTCCAGGTCATCCCACCGCTCGGCGGTGGCGGGCTCGATTGAGACGATGGACATCGGACTCCCTCGCGAGGCACAACTCTGACCGCCACAACTGTGATCCAGCACACTAGCGATGATCCGCGGTGACCGAAAGAACACGGATGCCTGAAAGCTCCTACCGTTAGGGATTTGTGTGCTTTCGGGAGTGAACCAAGCGCCGTCTGAGCCGTCAGGGGCCCCTGGGAAACAACGCGGGGGCGCGCCCGAACCGCTCGGACGCGCCCCCCGTCAGCCCCCCGTCAGCACCCGGTCAGGAGGAGAGGCCCTCCTTCTCCCGGGCCTCGGCGTCCTCGGCCGGCTCCCAGCACTCCACCCCGCGCACGTCCGGCATCCGGTCCCTGGTGAAGACCGGGTCCAGCCCCTGGTTGCGCTGGTCCGTGTAGTCCTTGAGCAGACGGCAGGCGATCACCGTCAGCGGGGCGATGGCGATCAGGTTGACCAGTGCCATCAGGCCCATCGTGGTGTCGGCCAGCGTCCAGATCAGGTCGATCGACCCCAGCGAACCCAGGAAGGTGGCGACGAGGAAGACCACCTTGTAGCCGAACAGCACGTTCCCGTTGCCGGTCAGGTACTCGACGTTGGACTCGCCGTAGTAGTAGTTGCCGAGCACCGAGGTGAACGCCACCAGGAAGATGATGAGCGTCATCAGGTGCATCGCCCAGGGCCCGAGCATGGCCATCAGGGCCATCTGGGTGAGGTCGCCCTCCATGGTGCCGTCGAGGGTCCCCTGGTAGCCGAGCAGGACGATGAAGGCGGTCACCGAGCAGACCACCAGGGTGTCCACGTAGACGCCGAGGGTCTGCACCAGGCCCTGCTTGACCGGGTGCGTGACCGAGGCGCTGGCCGCCGCGTTCGGCGCGGAACCGAGACCGGCCTCGTTGGAGAACATGCCCCGTCGGACGCCCTGGATGATCACCACGCCCAGAGCGGCGGCGGCGAACTCGCCCAGGCCGAACGCGTTCTGGATGATCGAGGCGAACATGCCCGGCACGAGCTGCCAGTTCAGCGCCATGACGATCAGGCCGATGACGATGTAGAGCCCGGCGAAGAAGGGGATCAGCGCCTGTGCGGTGTTGGCGATCCGGCGGACGCCGCCGAAGATCACCAGGGCGGTGAGGACCACCAGCAGGGCACCGACGACCACGGAGAACACCAGGTTGGTCTCCGCGCCCAGCTCACCCGCCGAGTTGGCGATCGTGTTGGTGATGGTGTTGCTCTGCACCGCGTTGAACACCATCGGGAAGGTGATGATGAGGATGACCGCGAAGACCACGGCGAGCCAGCGCTGCCCCAGCCCGCGCTCGATGTAGTAGGCGGGCCCACCCCGGTACCCGGCCGAGTGGCGGACCTTGTACAGCTGCGCGAGCGTGGACTCCACGAAGCTCGCGGCGCACACCACCAGGGCCATCACCCACATCCAGAAGACCGCTCCGGGGCCTCCCAGGGAGATGGCGATCGAGACGCCGATGATGTTGCCCGTGCCGATCCGCGCGGCGGCCGAGATGAAGAAGGCCTGAAGCGAGGAGACGGCCTTCTTGCCGTCGGGCGCGACCTCGGGCTTGCTCTTCAGCACCCGGAACATCTCCGGGAACATCCGGAACTGCACGAGGCCGCTCCGGACGGTGATGTAGACACTCACCACGATCAGGAGCGGGATCAGGACCCAGGCCCAGAAGAAGTCGTCGTTGAACGTGCCGATCGCGTCCGTGACGCGGGCATCGAGGGTGGGTACTGCGTCTGCCAGTAGCACGGGGGTGGGGCTCCTTCGCTCCAAACGAGGACAACCGCCGACCCATGCCCCGGAAAGGGCACGAAACACCATCCGGGCCGCACTGTACCCGGATGGTGATACTTCCGTTATTCGGTTGTCCCGGTCGTATCAGCCCTCGTGAACGAGGTCCGCGTACTCCGGGTTGCGCTTGAGGAAGGCCCGCGCGAAGGGGCAGACGGGCACGATCCTCAGCCCCCGCTCCCGGATCTCGTCCAGGGACCGGCGCATGAGCTCACTGGCCACGCCCCGGCCCTCGAAGGCGGACTCGACCTCCACGTGCGGAAGGGCCAGGACCCCCTCGGATATGAGGTGGTAGGCGGAGAAGCCGACCACCCTGCCGTCGGCGCTCACCTCGTAGCGGGATCGTTCCGGCACGTCGACGACGGACAACTCCATGGCCACTTCCCCTGCCTCGTGCGTGTCACACGCGCGTGGTGCGCGCGTCGTGGGCCCCACAGGATGTCATGTTCCCTGCCGGACCCACCCGCGTACACCCTCCCGAGGAGGTCAGTGCCCCGCCAGGTGGGGGTCGGTGACCCCGCCCGGACAGGCCATGGCGTCCACGTCCCACCCCAGCCGCCCCGCCCCGGCACGGTAGGCGCTCTCCAGGAACCCGAGGACCGCCGCCCGGCGGTCGGGCTGCTCGCGGACGTCGGCGTAGCGCAACAGCGCCAGGTGCCCCTGCCCGCTCGTCCGCCACTCCGCCTCGACGGGGCTGAGCGGCTCCTCGGTGAGCCCCTCCGGCTCGGGCGCCGCGTAGGCGTAGAAGCAGGGTTCGGGCACGGCGTCGTCGCCGAACCAGAACCCGAAGCTGACCACCTCACGCGAGTAGGCCTCGCGCACCAGGCCGCCCGCACCCTCCGGCTGCCGGATCCGGTGCGGCGAGAACCGGGTGACCGCGATGTCGAACGTGTGCCAGAAGTGGTGCACCGGGCTGGTCTTGCCGGAGAAGGACGACGCGAACTCCTCCAGCACCAGGTTCACCTGACTCAGGATCCGCCAGTACCGGTTGGCGTGCTCGGGCACGTACGTGGCGTGCTGGTGGTCCGTCACGAAGGGGCGGCCGGAGTCCGGGAGGTCGAAGGGGGTGGCCCGCGGGATGCTGCCGTCCACCCCCAGGCTGTCCAGGGCCGACTGGAACTGGAGGTAGAACGAGGCCACGCTGTGTCCCTGGAGCGGGAAGGTCGCGGTGTGCCCCTCCAGGTTCGACGCCACCAGTTCGTGTCGGACGAAGTCGAAGTCCACGGTGAAGACCGGGTTACCGTCCACCAGCCCCATCGGACGGGACGTCACACCGCTGCCGGTCAGGTGGAAGGGCACGTTCCACCAGTGGTTGCGGCGCGGGCTGTGGGCCAGCCGGACCTTGCCGACGATCTGCTCGAAGCGGTGCAGGGTCTGCTTGGTGTCGTACCACTCGTCGAGCGGGAACGCGGGGAACAGCTCCATGATGACGGTTCTCCTGGTCGGTTCACATGGGCGGCGCGGCGTGGAACGGCCGGTTCACCAGCCCCGACGGGCGGTCCGCACGGCCTGCCCGGAGGCGGGCGAGTGCGGGTCGCGCGTGCGGTAGAGGACGTAGGGACGGAACAGGTAGCCGACGGGCGCGCTGAAGGCGTGCACGAGCCGGGTGAACGGCAGGAGCGCGAACAGGGCCAGGCCCATCAGCGCGTGCAGTTTGTAGGGCGCCTCGGCGGCCGCCATCGCGGCGACGTCCGGACGCAGGATCCAGATCGACCGGAACCACGGCGACACCGTCTCCCGGTAGTCGCCGGAGTGCCCGCCCGCGAGCGCCACCCCGGCGAAGTAGACGGTCATGCCCAGACCGGTCACGATCGCCAGCACCAGAACCACGTACATGAGCTTGTCGTTGCGGGTGGTGGCGCTGAAGACCGGTCCGGTGGTGCGCCTGCGCCAGATGAGCAGGGTGATCCCGGCGAGCGTGCACACGCCCGCCACGATCCCCATCGACAGCGCGGTCACGTGGTACGCGGTGTCGGAGACCCCCAGCGCCCTGGTCCACGTGGCCGGGACCAGCAGGCCCACCACGTGCCCGACGATCACCACGAGCAGGCCGAAGTGGAAGAGCGGGCTGCCGATCCGCAGCAGCCGGGACTCGTACAGCTCCGACGAGCGGGTGGTCCAGCCGAACCGGTCGTAGCGGTAGCGCCAGACCAGCCCGCCCACCACGAGCACCAGCACCACGTAGGGCAGCACGCCCCACAGGACGAGGTCCACCGGCCCGGTCGTCCCGGGGTTCACCGCGGTCGCCTGGTCACGTCGGTCAGGGGCAGCGGGACCCGGGGGCGCGCGCCGTAGGGCTCCATGCCCACGTCCTCGGCGGGCGGACCCTCCTGGGCGAGCAGGCGCACGCGCTCCTCGTCCGCCCGCCGGGGCGCCGGCAGGGTGTACCGGACCGCGTCGACCACCCGCGCGTAGGGCGTTCCGTGCTCCTCCAGGGACCGGGAGAGCAGGTCCAGGCCCGAGCGGAAGTCCACCAGCAGCTCCTGCCCGGCCTCGGCGTCCCCCCGGGCCGCGAACTCCAGCATGACCGCCAGGTGGTCCGGCAGCTCGCGGGCGTGCACCCGCCACCCCGCCTCGCTGTAGACCCGCTTGATCTCGGCGAGCGCGTGGCCACGGCGCCGGGTGTCGCCGTCCGTGTAGTAGGTCATGTGGAGCGCGCGTCGGCGGCGCAGGTCGAACACGTCCACGTAGTGCTCGGCCAGTTCCAGCTCGGGAGTGCTGGAGGCGTGTTCGCAGAACTCCAGCAGCAGCGTCCGGGACTGGCTCTTCGGGAGCTCGGCGGCGGCGCGCGCGGCCAGCGGGAGCCGTTCGAAGAAGAGGGCGTCCGGGTAGCCGAGCAGGACCGACGCCGCCTGGTGGGTGACCGCCCGGGCGTGCGCCCTGCGTGTGGCCCGGCCCGCGCCGAGCCAGCCCGTCCGCCCCGGCCCGTCCGGGTCGCGGCCGTCCTGGCTCGGGATCACCGGACGGGCGCCGAACGCGTCCCCGACCCGACCCTCGCCGGACACGCCGTCCGTGCCGTCGGTGTTGGTGTTGGTGTTGGTGCTCATGGTCGACCCCCTTCGAGCGGCCCGGGGACCCCGCCCCGCCCGCCGCCGTCGTCGGTACCGCCACCCGGTCGGGGTGGGAAGAGTCCTCTCGGACGACCGTTGCCGTCCCAGTTCAGCAGGTTGACGCGGCCGTCCGTCGCGGGCCCCTCGGGCCCGCCCTCGCCGGTCTGGCGGTCGCGCAGGGCGTGGAAGGTCTCCACCGTGGCCGCGTCCGGGCGCCCTGAGGCCTCACCGAAGGGGACGTCGCCCATCCCGCCCATCCCGGGGCCGCCGTCGAAGTCGAGGCTGCACCCGACCTCCTCGATGACCCCCTTGTCGGCCTCGTCCACCCCGAAGGCCGTCGGCACGACGTAGCGCTCGTCGTACCTGGCCAGCGCCAGCAGCCGGTACATGTCCTCGATCTCCGCCCCGGTCATCCCGACCGCCTCGGCGATCGACTCGTCGCGCTCCTGGCCGAGGTTGATCCGGCGCATGTACGACCGCATGGCCGCCAGCCGCCGCAGCACGAGGTCCACGGGTCCGGTGTCCCCAGCCGTGAACAGTTCGGCCAGGTACTCGATCGGGATGCGCAGGGCGTCGATGGCCCCGAACAGGTGGTCGGCCTCCTCGCCGTCGTGGCCGGTCCTGGTGAGCGCGTCCACCACGGGCGACAGCGGCGGGACGTACCAGACCATCGGCATCGTGCGGAACTCCGGGTGCAGCGGCAGGGCCACCCGGAAGCGCTTGGCCAGGGCGAGGATCGGGGACCGGCCGGCGGACTCCACCCAGCGGTCGGGGACGCCGTCGCGCCGGGCGGCCGCGCGCACGGCCGGGTCGGCGGGGTCGAGGAACACGTCCAGCTGCGCCTCGTACAGGTCGCGTTCGTCCTCGACGGCGGCGGCCTCGCCCACCCGGTCGGCGTCGTAGAGCACGACCCCCAGGTACCGCAGGCGCCCCACGCACGTCTCCGAGCAGATGGTGGGCATACCCACCTCCACGCGCGGGTAGCAGAAGGTGCACTTCTCGGCCTTGCCCGTCCTGTGGTTGAAGTAGATCTTCTTGTACGGGCAGGCGGTGACGCACATGCGCCAGCCCCGGCAGCGGTCCTGGTCCACGAGCACGATGCCGTCCTCGACCCGCTTGTACAGCGCCCCGCTCGGGCAGGCGGCCACGCAGGTCGGGTTGAGGCAGTGCTCACAGATGCGCGGGAGGTAGAACATGAAGGTCTCCTCGAAGGAGAGCTTCACCCTGTCCCCGAGCCTGCGCACGATCGGGTCCTGGGAGGCGAGTTCGGGGCCGCCGCCCAGGTCGTCGTCCCAGTTGGCGCTCCAGCTCACCCGCATGGGCTTGCCGGTGAGCGCCGAGCGCGGGCTGGCCACCGGGAAGTCGTCGCCCAGGGGCGCGTTGGTCAGGGTCTCGTAGTCGTAGGTCCAGGGTTCGTAGTAGTCCTGGATGGAGGGCATCACCGGGTTGGCGAAGATGGTCGCGAGCCGCCTGATCCGGCCGCCCGCGCGCGGCACGAGCCGACCGTCGGGGCGCCGGACCCAGCCGCCCTTCCACCGCTCCTGGTCCTGGTAGGTGCGCGGGTACCCCTGTCCGGGCCGGGTCTCGACGTTGTTGAACCACGCGTACTCGACGCCGCTCCGGTTGGTCCACGCCTGCTTGCAGGTGACCGAGCAGGTGTGGCACCCGATGCACTTGTCGAGGTTCATGACCATGGCGACCTGTGCCATGACCCGGCCGATCGGCCGCCCCGCCGAGTCCCGGGTGGCTCCGCCCGTCCGCTCCCTGCTCCGCCCCGCCATCAGTAACGCACCTCCGTCGTCCGTTTGCGCACGACCGTGACCTCGTCGCGCTGGTTCCCGGTCGGTCCCAGGTAGTTGAAGGCGTACGTGAACTGGGCGTAGCCGCCGATCAGGTGCGTCGGCTTGACCAGCAGGCGGGTGAGCGAGTTGTGGATGCCGCCCCGACGGCCGGTGGTCTCCGTCTTCGGCACGTCGATGGTGCGCTCCTGGGCGTGGTGCATGTACACCGTCCCGGTCGGCATACGGTGCGAGACCACCAGGCGTGCGGCGACGACCCCGTTGCGGTTGACCGCCTCGACCCAGTCGTTGTCGGCCGCCCCGATCGCCTCGGCGTCGGCCACGCTCATCCAGATCGTGGGGCCGCCCCGGGACAGGGTCTGCATGAGCAGGTTGTCCTGGTACTCCGAGTGGATGGACCACTTGGAGTGCGGGGTCAGGTAGCGCACGACCACCTCGCGCTGCCCGGTCGGGCCGATCCGGGGCTCCCCGAACAGGCGGCCCATGTCCAGCGGGGGCCGGTAGACCGGCAGGGCCTCACCGAACTCGTGCATCCAGTCGTGGTCCAGGTAGAAGTGCTGGCGTCCGGTGAGCGTGTGCCAGGGCTTGTCGTGCTCGACGTTGATGGTGAAGGGCGAGTACCGGCGGTCGGCGGCCTCCTTGCCGGACCACTCCGGGCTGGTGCCCACGGGGGTCGGACCGTGCCGGGCGTCGTCGAAGACCACCCGGCGCCCCTCCGCGTGGTGGATCAGCTCGTCCATGTCGGTGCCGGTGCGCGCGGCCAGCCGCTCGAACCCCTGCGCGGCCAGGCGTCCGTTGCTGGTGCCGGACAGCGCGAGGATCATCTCGCAGGCCTTGACGTCGGTGTCCAGGGAGGGGCGGCCGTCCGCGACCCCGCCGCGCACGGTCCCGTTGCGCTGGCGCAGCCACTCGACCTCCTCGTCGGGGGTGAAGGACACGCCCTTGACGGGGAGCCCCTTCCCCTCGGCCAGGGGGCCGAGGGCCGCGAGCTTCTGGGCCACCGCCGAGTAGTTCCGGCGGACCGGGACGATGTTCGGCATGGTCCTCCCGGGGACCGGCCGCTCCCCCGCCGCCTTCCAGTCCGTCGGGACCCCGTGCGGCTGCGCCAGCTCCCCCTCGGTGTCGTGCTGGTGGGGCACCGCGACCAGGTCGGTGACCTCGCCCAGGTGGTCCGCGGCCAGTTCGCTGAACACCTTCGCCAGCGCGTGGAAGGCGTCGAAGTCGGTGCGGGTCTCCCAGGGCGGGTCGATCGCCGGGTTGAAGGCGTGCACGAAGGGGTGCATGTCCGTGGTGGAGAGGTCGTGCTTCTCGTACCAGGTGGCGGCGGGCAGCACGATGTCGGACAGCAGCGTGGAGCTGGTCATCCGGAAGTCCAGGGTGAGCAGCAGGTCGAGCTTGCCCTCGGGGACCTCCTCCCGCCAGGTCACGTCCTCGGGCCGGTCGTCCGGTCCGGCGGGCTCCGACCGGAGATTGGAGTGCGTGCCCAGCAGGTGCTTCAGGAAGTACTCGTTGCCCTTGGCGGAGGACCCGAACAGGTTGGACCGCCACAGCGTGAGGGTGCGGGGCCAGTTCTTCGGGTCGTCCGGGTCCTCGGCCGCGAACCGGAGCGTGCCGTCCTGGAGCTGGTCGGCCACGTACTCGGCGGGGTCCCTGTTCCGTTCGGCGGCCTCCTTGCCGAGCCGGATCGGGTTGCGGTTGAAGGTCGGGTAGGACGGCATCCAGCCCATGCGGGCGGAGGCCGCCACGAGGTCGGCGGTGTGCTGCCCCCGGACCCGCCCGGGCCCGAGCGGCGACATGAGGGCGTCGGCCCGGTAGGTGTCGTAGCGCCACTGGTCGGTGTGGGAGTACCAGTAGGCGGTCCCGGCCATGAAGCGCGGCGGGCGCGACCAGTCCATGCCCGAGGCGTAGGCGGCCCAGCCGGTGGCCGTGCGGCACTTCTCCTGGCCCACGTAGTGCGCCCAGCCGCCGCCGTTGACCCCCTGGCAGCCGGTGAGCAGCAGCAGGGACAGGAAGGCGCGGTAGGCGTTCTCACCGTGGAACCACTGGTTGGTCCCGGCGCCCAGGACGATCATGGCCCGGCCGCCGCTGGCCTCGGCGGTGTCCGCGAACTCGCGGGCGATGCGCACCGCCCGTTCGGCGGGGACGGAGGTCAGGGCCTCCTGCCAGGCCGGGGTGCAGGCGGCTTCCGGGTCGTCGTACCCGGAGGGCCAGACCCCGGGCAGGCCGGGGCGGGACACCCCGTACTGGGCCAGGACCAGGTCGAACACGGTGGTGACCAGGCGGCCGCCCACCCTGCGGACGGGGACGCCCCGGGTGTCGACCTCGGCCGTGCCGTCGGGGGTGTCGAAGCGGGGAAGGGCGACCTCCGCCGCCTCGGCCCCCTCCGCGTAGAAGGTGAGTTCGGGGACGCGGCCCTCCAGGTCGAGGTTCCACTTCCCCGCACCGTCCTCGCCCCAGCGGTGGCCGACGGTGCCGTTGGGGGCGACCGGCCCGTCCTCCCCCTCCGGCCAGAACACGGGCTTCCAGTCGGGGTTGGCCCCGTCCGTGTTGTCGGGCAGGTCCGAGGCGGTGAGGAACTTGCCGGGCACGAACCGGCCGTCCCTGCGGTCCAGGGCCACGAGGAAGGGCAGGTCCGTATAGGTGCGCGCGTACTCGGTGAACCGCGGGGTGGGTCGCTCGACGAAGCGCTCCCTGAGGATCACGTGCCCCATGGCCATCGCCAGGGCGCCGTCCGTGCCCGGGTGCGGTGCCAGCCACTCGTCCGCGAACTTGGCGGCGTCGTTGAAGTCCGGGGCGACCACCACGACCTTTTGGCCCCGGTAGCGGGCCTCGGCCATCCAGTGGGCGTCCGGGGTGCGGGTCACCGGGACGTTGGAACCCCAGAGCACCAGGTAGGCGGCGTCCCACCAGTCCCCGGACTCGGGGACGTCGGTCTGGTCACCGAACACCTGCGGGGAGGCCACCGGCAGGTCCGCGTACCAGTCGTAGAACGACAGCATCGAGCCGCCGAGCAGGTTGACGAACCGGGCGCCCACGCCGTGGGAGACCATCGACATCGCGGGGATGGGCGAGAACCCGGCGATCCGGTCGGGGCCGTACTCCCTGATCGTCAGGACGTGTGCGGCCGCCGCGATCTCCAGGGCCTCCTCCCAGGTGGTGCGGACCAGGCCGCCCTTGCCCCGCGCCCGCTGGTAGCGGCGGCGCCGCTCGGGGTCGGTGGTGATCTCCTCCCACGCCAGGACCGGGTCGCCCAGCCGCTCGCGCGCCTCCCGGTACATCTCCACGAGCACGCCGCGCGCGTAGGGGTAGCGCACCCGGGTCGGAGAATACGTGTACCAGGAAAAGGCGGCGCCGCGCGGACAACCCCGGGGTTCGTACTCGGGGCGGTCCGGACCGACCGACGGATAATCCGTCGCCTGGGTTTCCCAGGTGATGATTCCGTCTTTGACATAAACATCCCAGGAACAGGATCCCGTGCAGTTCACGCCGTGCGTGGAACGCACCACCCGGTCGTGGCTCCAGCGGTCCCGGTAGAACACGTCACCTTCACGCCCACCGTGTCTGACCTGGGCACGGTCCCCGTCCAGGGGCTCCGAACGGGTCAGGTAGTTTCCCAACCGGAGAAGGCTGTCGCCCGCTCCCGTGCGTTTACTCCGTGCCGCCATAAGGAAAACACCTCGTTTGCCCGACCGTTGCCCGGAGCACGGAGTCAAAGCCCAGCTCCGACCACATTCCGTTAATGAATATGCCTGTTCCGGCACGGATGTCACGTTTCCCACACCGCAGGGGGCGACAATCGCCGCAGACCGACTGACGAAGGAGCCGTAATGCGTGCGGAAGCTGGGGAGCGGACGACCCGTTCCGGAACCGCGGGCGGCAACCTCGCCCTGGCCACGGCGGCGTTCGCGCTGACCTTCTGGGCCTGGAACCTGATCGGCCCGCTGTCACGGAGCTACAGCGAGGACCTGGGCCTGACGCCCACGCAGACGTCGATCCTGGTGGCCTTCCCCGTGCTGGTGGGCTCTCTGGGGCGTATCCCGGTGGGCACCCTGACCGACCGCTACGGCGGCCGGGTGATGTTCACGGCCGTCTGCCTGCTCAGCGTCGTCCCGACCCTCCTGGTCGGGCTGTCCGCGAACTCGTACCCCATGCTGCTGGTCTGGGGCTTCTTCCTCGGGATCGCGGGCACCTCCTTCGCCATCGGCATCCCGTTCGTCAACGCCTGGTACCAGGCCGACCGGCGCGGGTTCGCCACGGGCGTGTTCGGCGCGGGCATGGGCGGCACCGCGCTGTCGGCCTTCCTGACCCCGCGCCTGGTGGAGGCGATGGGCGTGTTCACCACCCACCTGCTCATGTGCGTGGCCCTCGCCGCGATGGCCGCCGTCATGTGGTTGTTCGCCCGGAACTCACCCGAGTGGAGTCCGCGGACCGAACCCGCCCTGCCCCGCCTACGGGAGGCGCTGGGCCTCAGGGCCACCTGGCAGGCCTCGGCGCTCTACGCGCTGGTGTTCGGCGGCTTCGTGGCCTTCTCCACCTACCTGCCGACCCTGCTGACCACCGCCTACGACTTCGCGCAGACCGACGCGGGCATGCGCACCGCCGGGTTCGCCGTGGCGGCGGTCGTCGCCCGTCCGGTCGGCGGCGTCCTCTCGGACCGGATCGGACCGGTGAGGGTCTGTCTGATCTCCTTCTTCGGCACGTGCGCCTTCGCCGTCGTCCTCGCGCTGCACCCGCCGGCGGAGTTCCCGGCGGGCCTGTCGTTCGTGCTGATCGCGCTGACCCTGGGCCTGGGCACCGGCGCGGTGTTCGCCCTGGTCGCCAAGCTCGTGGACCCGTCCCGCGTGGGTACGGTCACCGGCCTGGTCGGCGCCGCCGGAGGCCTCGGCGGCTACTTCCCGCCGCTGCTCATGGGCGTGGTGTACCAGGCCACGGGCGCGTACACGCTGGGCTTCGTGCTGCTCGCCGTGGTCGCGCTGGTCGTGGCGCTGTACACCACGCGGGCCTTCCGCGACGTCACCTGAGGTTCACAGCGCCGCGAGGTCCCGGGCGCGGACCAGGACCGCCGACCGGTTGCCGACCTTCACCCGTTCCAGCGCCCGTACGCCCTCCGGCAGCGGCACCCGGCGGGTCCGCGCCGTCACGACCACCACCGCGCTCCGGGGCAGGACCCTCCCCATCGAGGCGAGCAGCGCCCGGATCGGGTCGTCGGGGACGCTCCCCTCCCAGTGGGTCATCTCCCCGTAGGGGACGTCCGTGATCACGAGGTCCGCGTCCACGGGGTCGGCGGCCGTGAAGACGTCGGCCACCCCGGACTCGTGCGGGAGGTCGCCGCCCATGGCGGCCAACCCGGCGGCCAGGTCGCGGGCGGCCTCGGCCCGCTCCACGAACGCCACCCGGCCGAAGTCCCGGGCCGAGCGGCGCAGCTCCCGCTCCCGCTCGGCCAGGCCCTCGGCGGTCAGCAGCTCCAGGTTGCGCGCGGCGATACCCACCGCGTCACCGTCCACGTCCGTGGCGCGCACGTGTGTGAGCCGGTCGCGGTGGAGCAGCCCCAGCACGGCCACCAGATAGCCGCTGCCGCAGCAGGGGTCCCACAGCCGCACCCGGTCGCCCTCCACGTGCACCATCGCCCGCTGGAGGAGCTCACTCGCCAGTCTCACGGGGAACCCCGGGTATCCGGGCGCGGACCGCAACACCTGCCCGCTCGCCAAGGCCGAGTGGTCCGCACGCTCGGTGGCGTACCGGTAGCTCACAACTGTCCCCCCTGTCACCCAGACAACGACGAAGGCCCGGTGTCTGGGACACCGGGCCTTCGATGATGCGGTCCTGACGGGATTTGAACCCGCGGCCTCCACCTTGACAGGGTGGCGAGCACTCCTAACTGCTCCACAGGACCTCGTTGCAAGAACAACTCTAGCGCGACTTTGGAGCACTTCGTACCGAGGTCGACCTAGAGTGGCTCACGACCCACCCGAACCCGTGAGAGGACCCCGCGTGAGCGACTCGTCCGCCCCCCTTCCCTCCGGCCCCGACTCCACGCGGGTCGACCGTTGGCTGTGGGCGGTACGCCTCACCAAGACCCGCGCCGACGCCGCTCAGGCCTGCCGCGGAGGGCACGTGCGCGTCAACGACCGCCCCGCCAAACCCGCCATGGCGGTGAAGGTCGGCGACCAGATCAGGGTGCGCCTGCACGGCACCACACGGATCGTCGACGTGAGCCACGTCATCGTGAAGAGGGTCGGCGCCCCGGTCGCGGCCCGCTGCTACGTGGACCGCACCCCGGCGCAGCCGCCGCAGGCCACCGCCCCGGTGATCCGCCGGGACCGCGGCGCGGGCCGCCCCACCAAGCGGGACCGCCGCCAACTGGACCGGCTCCGCACGGAGTTCCCACCCGCCTGACCCAGGAGTCACAGTGTCCTCTCCCACCCCTCTGGCCTCAGGACGCGACGCCGACGTCTTCGCACTCGACGAGCACCGGGTGCTGCGCCGGTACCGCGAAGCGCAGGACACGGCACCCGAGGCCGCCGCCATGGCGCACGCGGCCGGGCACGGTTTCCCCGTGCCCGAGGTGCACCGGGCTGCTGGCGTCGAACTGGAGATGGAGCGCCTGCACGGACCCACGATGCTCGACGCTGCCCTGGAGGGGCGACTCTCGGCCAAGGAGACCGGCGAGGCACTGGCCGAGCTCCACGGCCGCCTGCACGGGCTGCCCGGCACGGGGAACGGCCGCCTGCTGCACCTGGACCTGCACCCGGGCAACGTCGTCCTCACCGAACGGGGCCCCGTGGTCATCGACTGGACCAACGCCCGTGAGGGGGAGCCCGATCTCGACCTGGCGGTGACCGCCCTCCTGTTGGCTCTCACCGGTCTCTGCGGCCCCCGCCCTCTGGCGGACCTGGCCGAGGCCTGCCTCGACCCCTACCTCCGGAGCGCCGAGGGTGACCCGGCCCGGCTCGTCGACGACGCCGTCGCCCTGCGCCGGGACGATCCCAACCTCTCCGCCGAGGAGGTCGCCCTGCTCCCCCGCGCCGCCGCCCTCGTCCGCCGCGGACACTGAGGCCCCGGCGTCAGCGGTCGGCGGGGGCCAGGGGGCGCGCGGCGAGGAAGGCCAGGACGGCCTCGGTGGCCTTGGGCGCGGCCTCGTGCAGGTAGCCGTGGCGGACGCCCGGCAGGACCAGCAGTTCCGCGTCGGGGACGCGCTCGGCGAGCAGTTCGGCGTTGCCCACCGGGGTGAGCTCGTCGTCCTCGCCGTGCACCACCAGGGTCGGGGCCTGGACCAGGGGCAGCAGGTCCCAGCCGTCGTGCCTGAGGCTGGCCTCGTAGTGGCGGCGCTGCGCGCGCAGCGGGTTGCGGGGCAGCACACGGGTGACCGTCTCCGGGTGCGCCATCGCCCACTCGGGCGTGTAGAACAGCGGACCGATGAGTCCGCGCCCCTCGTCACCGCTGGCCTTGCGCAGCGCCAGGGACGCGTGCTCGGGACGCTCCACCTCGTGCTCCCCGCCGGGAGCCGTGGAGCCGAGCACCAGTGCGCCGACCCGTTCGGGGGCGATCGCGGCGAGGGTCTGGGCGACCTTCCCGCCCATGGAGAAACCGTAGACGTGCGCGCGCCCGACCCCGAGGTCGTCCAGGACCGCGAGGACGTCCCTGGCCAGCAGCTCCATGCTGTACGCGCGGTCCAGCGGGGCGTCGCTCCCCCCGGTGCCCCTGAGGTCCACGCGCACCACCCGGTGGCGTTCGGCGAGGTCCTCGTACACCCCGTCCCACATCTCGTGGTCGAGGGACTGCCCGTGGATCAGTACCAGGGGCTCCCCCGCACCGTGGACGTCGTACCAGATTCGGGTTCCGTCTGCGGCGGTCGCGTGGTTCACGTCAACGGACACTACCCGACAATCCCGGCGGAGGACCGGCCCTCATCCGTTCGTGACCTTCCTCCGCGAACCAAACCCCCGTCTGCGAGCATCTTCCCAGGTCCCATCGTCCTTGGGTGAGGGCCACCCGAACCGGTTGAAGGAGCGCGCATGAGTTCCCCCGTCATCGCCACCGACACCGACCAGGGCCCTCGGCCGTGCCAACAGGACGCCTGCGCCCACCAGGTCGAGTCCGCCTCCGACGGCTGGCGGGCCACGGTGGCCGACGGGTTCGGTGACCACCCCGACACCGCACTGGCCGCGCAGCTCGCCGCCGACACCGCCACCTCCGCTCCCGGAGAGGCCGTGGACGCCGTCCTGGCCGCCGCCCGGGCGATCACCCGCATCCACCCCGGGACCGACTGCGTGATGGCGCACGCCCGCCAGGACGCCCCCGACGACCCCATAGACATCGCGTGGGTCGGTGACTGCCGGGTCTGGACCTGGAGCCCCGGCCAGGGCCTGCGCCAGCACACGCGGGACCACACGCGCGGCCAGGAGCTGCGCGACCGGTGGGCCTCGGACGACCTCGCCCGGACCTGCGACCACGCGGTCACCACCTCCGTGGCGACCGCCGACGTCGACGACGTCGGCACCACCACCGCGCCCGCCGCCGACCTCACGCTGTTCACGTGCGACGGCGTCCACGACTACGTGGACGAACGGCTGATGGCCGAACTCGTGGCCGACCACGCGCACGACCCCGACACCCTGGTGCGGGTCCTGGTGGACGCCGCCCGCGAGGCGGAGAGCACCGACAACGCCACCGCCCTGGTGATCCTGACGGACCGGGACCCGGCCCCGCACCGGACCCGCCAGGAGCTCCTCCTGGACGGCCTGGAGAGCTTCGGAGAGCCGGGGCGCCTCCCCGAGAGCCCGGAGCACCTCCTGGACGTGCTGGCCGAGGACCGCGCCGCCGGGATCGCCTGCGACCGCTTCCTGCTGCGTGACGGCACCACCTACTGGTGCACGAAGGACTCCGACCACACCGACCACCACGTGAGCTGGCACGGCGTCACCTGGTGACCGGCGGGCAGCGCCGTCACCTCAGAGGGCCGCAACCTCGGGGGCGCCTTCGGGAGCGTGCAGCAGAGCCGAGGGAAGGTAGTCCGAGGTGATTGCCAGCTTCCAGCCGTGTACCTGCACCGCCAGTGCGGCCAGTGCGATCACCCCGACCGGCAGCAGGGTGCCGGGTACGGCGTCAGCGTCGGCCTCCATCAGTTCGCGGTGGCTCTCCAGGTGTTCGGCCAGTGCCCGCTCGAACGCCGACTGGTCGTCCTCCAACAGAACGCGCAGCAGGCGCTGCTCGGGTCCCAGCTCACCCACGGCGTCCAGCCCCCGGGCCGCCTGACCGCGCTCTTCGGCGCCGGGTTTGCACAGCACGGGACAGGGGTGCCGAGGGAAGGTGTCGTTCAGGTACACGCACAGCGCGTCCATCTGCGCCAGGTCCGCCGGGTCGAGGTCGGTCTCCAACCAGGAGCCGGGGACTCCGTCGCGGATCTCCGGTGCGTGGTCCCCTCGCAACATGGGCCCGAACACCCGGGACGATTCCCAGATGTGTCCGCTGACCACGAGCATGGTGAACGCCTCGACCCAGGCGTCGGGGCCGGGGGCCAGGTCGATCCCGCACTCGTAGTCGACGTTGTCCTCGGAGTTGTCGGCCAGGTTGGTGAGCCTGCCGGCGACGAGCGGGAAGGGGACGTCGAAATCGCCTTCGGGGCAGATGCCCAGGCTGAGCACACCGAAGTAGGCCTCGGCCGCGGTGGTCAGTACCTCCTGGGTGAAGGACCGGTCGGATCCGAGTGCGGGGTCCGCCACGGAGCGGGCGGCCACGTGGCCGTGGAGGTCGAGAGCCATGGTCCGCATCGCCTTCAGCCCCGAACCGTCCCTCAGGCCGATGTAGTGATCGCGGACCCGCTCGTGGAAGTCGTCGAGAGCTCGGACGATCCTGTCCTCGTCGACGCTGTGGCGCTCGATCCGCTGCATGTTCCCGCTTCCTGGCTCCGGGGGCGTGTTCGCCGTGCACGCTATCGGCGTCCACCGACAGGACCTAGGGACAAGGGCGGGGTGGACGTGGACGCGCCTTGGCCGTAGGCACCCACCGACGCAACAAAAGGCCCCGCCACCTGTTCTCACAGGTGGCGGGGCCTTTTCACATGTCGAAGCGCTGTGGCTAGGGGCGGGGTCGAACCGCCGACCTTCCGCTTTTCAGGCGGACGCTCGTACCAACTGAGCTACCTAGCCGCGGCGCCGATTCCCTCGGCGACGCACGCGGTCCTGACGGGATTTGAACCCGCGGCCTCCACCTTGACAGGGTGGCGAGCACTCCTAACTGCTCCACAGGACCTTGTTCAGTTGTCACACCCGGCCTCGCGGCCGTGTGTGTCGCTGCGGTTCTCATTCTGCCAGACGCCCGGCAGTGCTCTGAACCGCTTCGTACCCCCAACGGGATTCGAACCCGCGCTACCGCCTTGAAAGGGCGGCGTCCTGGGCCGCTAGACGATGGGGGCCCGTGTAGACAGCCTAAGCATAGGGGAGATTCCCACCAACGCCAAAGCGAATGCCCCCGCCGACCGAAACCCTTCGTGACCTGCGACGACGCGGGCCTATGAGGCCTCCTCCGTGGGTGTCGCGTCCTCGTCCTCCTCCTCCGGTTCACCGATCCGCCGGTCGGGGTCCGCCTCGATGTGCCGCTCGACCTGCGCCGACGTGAGCCCGATCCCCCCGAGGTCGATGTCGTCACGGGCCTGGAGGCGACCGGTCTCGGCGTCGAAGTACAGGACCGAGGCCTGGTACGGGGTCGGCCGACCGGATCCGTGATCCAGGCCGCGCAGTCCGGCGCCGCCGGTGGAACCCTGGACGAGGAACCTGGTGCCCAGGTCCGTGAGCTCGGTGGAGCGCAGGTGCTCGTTGCCCGCCAGGACCAGCGGCACCACTCCGTCGAACGGCCGAGCCTGGGTGCGTGTGTGCAGGATCGCGACGTCCACGTCGTCCCCGCCGCCCCTGACCGACGCCGCCTGCTCCTCACCCAGCGCGGCGACCCCCGCCGCGTCGGGGTTGAGCCGGGTGGCGTCCGGGGTGAACCGGGGGTCGCCCGCCCCGTAGAAGGTGAGGCCGCCGACCTCCGCGACGTCCCCGTCCAGCACCACCGCGTTGGACTGGGCCGCCACCGCGCGCTGGGTGCCCATGGAGTCGTGCTGGCCGCGCACCCACACGTAGGGCACGTCCAGCTTCCCGATCTCCTCCGCGAAGACGTCCTCCGCCGCGCTGCCTCGGTCGGTGAGGTCGCCCGAGTCCACGACCACGTCCACCCCGTACTGCTCCCGGAGCGTGCTGATGATGCTCCAGGACGCCGGGTTGAGCTGGATGTCGGACACGTGCAGCACCCGGATGACCGACTCGTCGTCGTCGTACACCGGCAGCGAGGACGTGGCCTCGTAGATCATCGACACGTTGCCGACCAGCCCGGCCAGCTGCTCCTGGTACTCACTGAACCTGCTGACCACGTCGTCGGCGCTGCCCACCACCTGCGGGGCGCCCGCGATGAGCCCGGTGTAGCGCGGCTCCGCGATGGCGCTCGGGTTGAAGGTGAGCCCCGCGAGGCCGCCGAAGCCCACGAGGACGAGCAGGGAGGTCGCCCCGCTCGCCAGGGCGCGCCAGCCGCTGCGGAACAGCAGCAGGCCCATCAGGGCCGCGCCGAGGGTCGCCACGAGCAGCGAGCGCAGCAGCAGGGCGGTCACACCGCTGGTGAGGTCGGCACCGATCCCCGCGGCCATGCGGTTGATGGCGTCGGGGTCCGCGAACATCTCCTCGGCCGCCGAGAGGCGGATGTCGGTGATGGTCGCCTCGAGTCTCAGGGGCGCCGTGTGGGTGTCGAAGGCCAGCTGGCCCAGCGGAGCGACGTTGACGACGGTCTCACCGTGCCACTGGGGACTGAGGGAGAAGGTGACGTCGGCAGGTCCGATCGGTGTGACCACCTGGCCGCCGAGGGCCAGCCCGAGCCAGCCCCCGACCAGTCCCGCGACGACGACGCAGCTCCACCGCCACGCACGTCCGGCGCGCCACCGGCGAAGGGTCACACGGGACCGTTCGAGGGCCCCCCGGTAGTCGTATGCGCGGATCTCTCCCCAAGACAACACACCACCATCATGCCGTTGACTGGAGCCGTTCCCAATGTTTCCTCCCGTCCAGAGTGTTATGTCTCTTCCTCGACACCCCGTCAAGGCAGCACAATGGCAGGCGTGGTTGAACTGACACGCAGGGACTTCGAGGAACTGGTGGCCGACGCCCTGGACCAGATCCCGCCGGAGCTGGCCCGGCTCATGGACAACGTGGTCATCACGGTCGCGGAGGAGTCTCCGGAGGGCCTGCTCGGCCTGTACGAGGGGATTCCGCTGACCGAGCGCGGGGACTCCTACTTCGGGGTGCTCCCGGACCAGATCTTCATCTACCGACGCAACATCTGCGCGATGTGCGAGACCCCCGACCAGGTGGTGGACGAGGTGCTCATCACCGTCATCCACGAGATCGCGCACCACTTCGGCATCGACGACGCCCGCCTCACCCAACTCGGATGGGGCTGACGCTCACCCAGAGCGACATTTCGGAGAAATAGAGATCCGACGATCCCATAAATTCCGGCATTCGAGACATTCGTGTCACCATTCCGGCGAGTAACGGAAGCCCCCTCCCACCCGGCGCCCCCGGGGAGCACACGACACTCCCCCTCATCGGCATCCACCTGGGAAAACGATCCGGACAGCGAGCTTCGGGGGCGATACCGAATCACATCGGGAGACATTACTCGGAGCAACGAATCAGACACGAATTCCCCCAACCCGCTTGCCAGTCCGACGCTCTTCCGGAACCGTTGGTCATGGGGGCACGACACAGCGTGATTCACCCCTGTGACAGTAAGGGAGTGCCTGGTGGGCAATCCGAGCCTCGACAAGGCCGCTGACGGAGGAGACCACGAATCTCCGAAGGAGCAGGACAACAAATGGCGTAGCAGTTACCGCGACGTCATGGCGATAGCCGAGTTCCGCTCCATGTGGTTGGCCCACGCCCTGTCGATGATCGGCACCAACCTGCTGAACATCACTTCCAGCGTCCTGGTCTACCAACTGACGGACTCGGCCTTCGCGGCCGGGATCACGCTGGCCGTGATGTTCCTGCCGCCGATCCTCGCCGGCCCGCTGTTCTCCGGGCTCGCGGACATCCTGCCGCGCCGCCAGGTGATGGTGGCCTGCGACGTGATCAGGGCCGTGGTCATCGTCATCGTCGGCATACCGGGTATGCCGGTCTGGGCGGTCTGGGCGCTGCTCTTCGTCTCGATCCTGCCGTCGATCCCGTTCTCGGCCGCTCGGGCGGCCCTGCTCAGCCAGATCGTCCAGGGCGAGCGCTATGTGGCCAGCACCGCGATCATCCAGCTGACCGCGCAGATCGGGATGCTCCTCGGGCTGATCGCGGGCGGTGTGATCGTCACGTTCGTCAGCCCCAACGTCACCCTGATGTCCACGGGCGTGCTCTTCGTCCTGTCCGCGCTGATCCTGAGGTTCGGTGTGAAGGCCCGTCCGGCTCCGGTGCGCGAGGAGGGCGGCGAGAAGGGCCCCGGCCTCCTGGCGATGACCAGGGACGGCGCCAAGCTCGTCTTCAGCGACCCCAAGCTGCGCGTCCTGGCGCTGCTCGCCTGGCTCGCGGGCCTGTACTCGATCCCCTACGGGCTGGCCAACCCCATGGCCACCGAGGCGGGCGCCGGGCCCGCCGCGGCCGGGTTCATCATGGCGGGCCAGTCGATCGGGGCGCTCGTGGGCGGCTTCGTCCTCACCCGGCTGATCCCCCCGCCGACCCGCACGCGTCTCCTCGGCCCGCTGGCGATACTCACCTGCGTGCCGCTGTTGCTCTGGGTGTTCCAGATGCCGCTGTGGATGATGATCGCCGCCCTGACCCTCTGCGGGGCGGCCGGTTCCTACCAGTTCGTGGCCAACGCGGCCTTCGTCCTCTGTGTGCCCAAGGAGGGCCGCGGACTGGCCTTCGGCCTGGTCGCCTCAGGGCTCCAGGCCGCGCAGGGCATCGGCATCCTGCTGTCCAGCTACTTCGTGGAGCTCACCAGCACCAGCACGGTGATCGCCGCCGCGGGGCTGCTCGCCCTGCTCTCCGCGATCTGCCTCTCCGTCCCGTGGGCACGGATGTCCCGGGAGGTCGCGGAGCGGATGGAGGCCACCGAGTCGGAGAGCGCCTAGCGCTCGCCGCGGTGCTCCGCGGGCTGTTCGCGGGCCTGGTCGGTCTCTCGTTCGTCCCGTGGGGCACACAGCTCACGCCGCTGCCAACCCGGGTGTGCGCGCAGGGTCCACATCAGTTCTCACTCGACTTTCCCTGGAAGTTACGGATGATCTGCTCCAGCAGCGAACGCCGCTCGCTCTCGGCCGGCATGAGCAGCCAGGCGAGGACGTAGATCGGGATACCGGCCATGCCCAGCAGGGCCAGGACCACGAAGACGATCCGGATGATCGTGGAGTCCACACCGGTGTAGGCGGCGATGCCCCCGCAAACGCCGGTCAGGAAGCGATCGGTCTCGCTGCGCTGGAGTCGCTTGGTGGCGAAGTTCTCGTTCATACCTCCACCTTGCCCGCCGGTGCCGACGATTCCCATCGGGGACAGCCCTGGGCGGTCCCTGACTTCCGCCCCCGAAGGGTCCGACGGCACCGGCCGCCGGGGCGTTCCTGAGACGTGGGGCACATCAGCGCTCGGGGGCGAAGACCTCACCGAGCGTCCGGAAGGCCTCTTCGAGGTGGACGCGCAACGCGTCGATCCCGTCCTCCGCCTGCTCCGGAACCATCCTCATGGCGTGCCGCATGGCGGACATGGCGGCGGCCGCCGCCACCTGGGAGCGCGCGTCTTCGGCTGCGACCCCCTCGCGCTCGGCCATCGCCGCGGCCACACTCCGCTCGACGTCGTGGAAACGGCTGAGCAGACCGGGCAGGAGATGGGGTTCGCGGTCCACGAGCTGTCTGCGCAGAGCGATGTCGGCGCGCTGCTTGCCGAGGTCGCCCGAGACGAGGAGGGAGGCCATCAGCAGGGAACCGAGGTCCTCGGTGAACACGCCGGTGGGGCCTCCGGACACGAACGCCGCACGCGCCTCCTCGTCGAGGGAGACGGGGACGTCGTCGAGGAGCGCGTCCTCCTTGGTGGCGAAGTAGTTGAAGAAGGTCCGGGGCGAGACGTCGGCCTCGGCCGAGATCGCCTCCACGGTGACGTTCTCCAGACCGCGCTCCAGGGTGAGGCGCACGGCGGCCTCCCGCAGAGCCCGGCGCGTGGCCAGCTTCTTGCGTTCTCGCAGCCCCATAGGTCCTCCCCTTACACGAACAACGGTTGCAGTCCGCGCAATATTTCTCCATGTGTATTTTTACGCACCCCAGGGACCCCTCAGGGTCGGACCCTCCGGGTTCGCCCAGGGACACACCCCGCCGACGCCCGGTGATCATCTCACTCCCCTACGACCTTCGAGGCGGGACCACCGGGGCGCCCATATGCGTGTGGTGACAGGCGAATCCTCTGATGCACGGCTCCCGTCTTGCGTGACGTTCCCCCGATCAGCGGGGCACGCCACAGGGCCCGGGCTCAACCGGCAGAGCAGCGGACTTTCAGTCCGCGGGTTCGGGGTTCGAGCCCCTGTCGCTCTATTTCAAGCGATATTCCACGGCTTTTATCGTGCCCCAAATGGCCCTTCTCGCCAATGTGTGATGATTTTGCGCAAGAAAGAGACGACAACGCCGCCCACGCCAAAACTCCGCCCTCCCGGAGAGCGGTCCACAGCCCAGCCCAAGAACTGGGATGTCCTACGTCGGCCGCGGTATTGCCGCGCCGGTCCGGAGAGATTCCCCGGACCTCAGTACTGGTTCAGTCGGCGCAGCTTCGGGCGCGTGCGC
This sequence comes from Nocardiopsis sp. iso_238, assembly GCF_056173325.1. Lineage (NCBI taxonomy): Bacteria > Bacillati > Actinomycetota > Actinomycetes > Streptosporangiales > Nocardiopsidaceae > Nocardiopsis > Nocardiopsis sp. iso_238. The sequence goes on from NZ_CM149668.1 coordinate 5,772,051, forward strand.
AGGATGATGTACGCAGCGGTCCACACCACGGCCACGATCAACCCGACCAGGGCACCCTGCCCGAACGTCTGGGACATCCTGGTGGAGGCGAGGAAGAACACCACGATGAACGCCATGGGGAAGTGGAGCACCGCCTGCATGATGTAGCGGAAGCGCAGATCGCGTACCATTCTGACCCCGAAACCGACACCACCGGCAGCAATGCCTCCGGTCGTTCGTACAGCGCCTACAAAAGCGTCGCCTGGGGCGTTGACCACCCGTCCAGCGATGTGGCTCATATCCTGCTCGTACTGGGCGTTCGCTCGTGCCTTGGCGATGTCGTGCTCCAGCCCGGTGACCCGGTACCCGCCGTGGAAGTTGTCTCTGCTGATACGTGCCATGATCGTTCTTCCTCGTCCTTCGAGTGGAATTCGCCATTCCAGCGGTGCTGGTCGGGGATGGAGATGCGTCGTCGCCGACGGACGCCGTGAGGGGGCAGCCGTTCCTCTCTGGCCCACGGTGATCCTGGTACTCGAGCCAAATCTACAGGAAGTCGTCAGTTCTCGTAGAAGCGATCGGCACCGACACTCCTGTGCCCACTCTCCAGCCTTGAAAGCCCCCGCTCCGCGCAATTCATCTCCCTGGAGCGCGGAATCCGGACCTGATCTGGGATAACACGGCTTTTTTCTTGGAGGAAGTTTCTCTGGGCCGCGACACCTTTGCTGGTCAGGGGTGTGGGCTGTAGGTCGAGGGCCTCCTTGGGGCGGGGGACACCGAGCTGTTCAGGACGGGAGGATCATCGGCCCGACCGGGCGGAGAGTCGTGGCGAGACCATACGTCCCATCGCGCGCAGCAGGCCCCGGAACTCGGCCCCGTTGGGGCGGACACCCAGACCGGCGTACATGAAGGCGTTTCCGTACTCGGCCATGAGAACGATCCGGTCGTTCTCGATGTCGAACCGGATCACGTAGGTGTTGCGGTAGGGCTGGCCCGTGCGTGCGACGACCATGTCACCGATGCCGTGGAAGAACAGCTCGCCGCCATCGGGTGAGACGCGCCATGTGTGGTCGCGCCACAGGAGCGGGGTGAACTTGTCGAAGATGGCGCGCGTGTAAGCGAGGACCTCACTCCTGCCCTTCACGTCCGCGACGCAGAAGCCCCGTCTGCGACCAGCGATGACGTCCGCGACGCCGTCGGGGGCCGTGGCACTTCGGGTGTGCATGAACAACTGCCGTGCGTCGTCGGCCAGGGTTCGGGCCACGGCTTCGATGTCCTTGGCCTCGACGGCGCGGATGAACTCCCGGGCGGTGTCGAGCCCGGTGTGGGTGGCGGGTGCTCGTGTCTCGTCATTCATGAGGATTTCCGATCATGGTGTTCCACGCGGGAGCGGGTTCCGTACGAACCGGGTGCACTCTCGATGATGCGGAACATCGAACCGGGGAGGAAGGCCACGTTGAGGCTGGTACCGGCAGGGCCATGCTGTACCACCGCACAGGGCGGGACGACGGGGACAATGGGTGGTATGTCAAGCAGCGATCGGACCGAGTTCGGGGAGTACCTGAGGCGGCGCAGGGCCGCGATGGGTCCGCCGGAGCCGCGAGGCGGTGTGCGGGCGTCCCGTCGGCGGGTTCCGGGGCTTCGCCGCCAGGAGGTCTCCGATATCGCGGGTATCTCGGTGGAGTACTACACGCGCCTCGAACAGGGGAGGGTGCCCCGTCCGTCGCGCGAGACACTCACCTCGTTGGCACAGGCGTTCGCGCTCTCGGACGCCGAACGCGATCACCTCTTCCGGCTGGGTGGTGAGCCCCCGCCGGAACCGCCCTCTCCCGCCTCCGTCATTCGACCCGGCTTGCTGCGTCTCCTGCGTGGCCTCGACGCAACGATGCCGGTCACCGTGCATGACGGACGACTCGATCTCCTGGCACGCAACAAGGCCGCGGAAGAGCTGCTCGGGCCCCTGACCGGCGTCGGTCGGTTCGAGCGCAACATCGCCTACCAGGCCTTCACGACCACCGTTCTGTCGCACGTGCTCGGAAGCGACGGTGGGGAGCGGTTCCTGCGGGTCGCGGCCTCCGAACTCCGCACGGCGCTCGGACGGTACCCCGAGGACGACTACCTTCGCTCGTTGTTCGCCGAGCTCACCGCGACCAGCCAGAGCTTTCGCGACCATTGGGAGAACGGGGAAGTCAGCGTTTCGAGATCCGAGATCAAACAGATGCGCCACCCGGCCCACGGGTGGGCCCGATTCGAGATCGAGATGCTCCATGACCCCGAGCGTGACCACTGGATCATGCTCTACACGCCTCAGGACGACGAATAGTCCTCCGCAGGACGGGAGTTCTGGCCACGGTGTGGTGCGCATTCACCTCTGCCAGGTCCTGGGTAATCAAAAACCCCAGGTTCGAGCGGGACACATACGCTCGGCCTGAGGTTTCTCTGTAGGCCCCCAGGGGCTCGAACCCTGAACCCACGGATTAAAAGTCCGTTGCTCTGCCAATTGAGCTAGAGGCCCGCGTGCGACCTGGAGCCTGACTCCCGGCCGTCGCCGGGTCAACTCTACCGCAGCGGCAGGCGCTTGCGGCGTCCGGTCACGGCCACCCGCCGCGACCACCACTCGGCTCCGATGAGTGCCAGGTCGGGGGAGGTGAGCGGTGCACGTAGGTCTGGTGAACAGCCGAGCCGACGGAAAGTCAGCCCCCCCGGTGTCCGTACCATCGCCGCATCGGTCCTCTGTTCGTTCCCACAGCGTGATCGAGAGTCAAACCTCGTCGGGAGACAGGGAGGACCCCGCTCGGGATCGTGTGCGATCTTCCCAGCGGGGCTCGACGGCTTCCGGGAAAGGCCGCGCGACAGTGTCCGGGGACCCACCCTCAGCGAAGGAGCCGCCCGTTGCTGAGTAGCGAGCTCGCCGCGCTGGCCGGGGTCACCGTCCGCACGCTGCGCCACTACCACCAGATCGGGCTGCTGCCCGAGCCGCCGCGATCGAGCGGGGGCTACCGGCGCTACGAGGTGGGCCACCTCGTCCGGCTCCTGCGTGTCACGAGGCTGGCCTCGCTGGGTGTCCCCCTGTCCGTCCTGCCCTCAGTGCTGGACGACCCGGCGGCCGGGGAGGAGCTCCTGGACGAGCTCGACGACCGGGCCTCGGCGGAGATCGAACGGCTCACCCGACGCCGGGCCGACATCGCCGTGCTGCGACGCGGCGGCACCCCGCCGGACCTGCCCCCGGAGCTCTCGGCGTGGCACCCCGCCCCCGAGGCCGGGACGCCAACGGACATGGCCCGGCACGAACACGAACAGCTGGTCCTGGCCGCGCACCTGCTCGGCCCGGCGGCGTTCCGTTCCCTGTTCGGCGGTCTGACCGTGCCCCCGCACGTCACGGCGCGCTTCTACGCGCTGGAACCCGACTCCCCCGACGACGAGGTCGCGTCCGTGGTCGACGCGCTCTTCACGCACGTCGAACCGATCATGGCCGAACTCGCGGACCTGCCCCAGCTGGACGCCCGGGCCCCGGAGCTGTTGGAGCAGCTGAACGAGCGGAACCTCGGGCCCGTGCAGCTGCGGGCACTGCGCCAGCTCCAGCAGCGACTGAACCAGCCCAACGGGCCCCAACGTGACCCACGCCACGACGAAGGGGCTTGAGTCGGACGCGACGTCGGGGTCTGGACTGGGTGGTGCCCGTACCCACCCGACCGTAGGGATCCACCATGACCGCTCCCACCCTGTTGGCCGTCGAGGAGTTCTTCGGCCCGCCGACCCGGAGTCGTGCCGTGCTGTCGCCGGGAGGCACGAAGGTCGCCTACCTCGCCCCGTGGCGGGACCGGCTCAACGTGTTCGTCCGTGACCTGGACTCGGACTGGGCCGACCCCGACGCCCCGGGGGCCCGACGCGTCACCTCGGACACCCGGCGCGACGTCGGGACCTTCCACTGGAGTACCGACGGCCGCTACCTGCTGTTCCAGCAGGACGCCGACGGCGACGAGAACTGGCACCTGCACCGTGTCGACACGACCCGGCCCGAGGAGCCCCCGGTCGACCTGACCCCCTACGAGGGCGTACGGCTGCTCGGCACGCAACTCTCGCCGGGTCGGCCCGGCACGGCCCACGTCCAGCTCAACCTGCGCCGTCCCGACCTGATCGACCTCTTCGAACTCGACCTGGACACCGGAGAACTGACCGGCGTGGCGGAGAACCCCGGCGACGTCCTGGGCTGGCTGCGCACCCCGCACCGGCTGCTGGCCTTCACCATGGAGGAGGGGGGCGACCACGTGCTCTCGGAATGGCTCGGAGGTGACCGGCGCCCGATCGCGCGGTTCTCCGGCACCGACGCCCCCTTCGGGCTCCTGCCCGTGGCCCTCACCCCCGACGGCGAGGGACTGTGGACCGGATCCGCGCGCGGATCGGACCGCACCCGCCTGGTCCGGATCGACCTGGAGACCGGCGAGGAGACGGAGGTGGACGGCCACCCCGAGTTCGACCTGGACACCCCCCGCCCCGAGGCCGACCCGCGTTTCCCGTCCTCGCTCATCCTGCACCCGGGCACCGGGGACCTCCTCGGCGCCCGCTACCTCGGCGCACGTCAGGAGATCCACGCGCTCGACCCGCACTTCGCCGCGGTGCTGCCCCGACTTGAGGAGCTGTCCGACGGCGACCCGGCCCACGTGTCCTGCGACACCACGGCCCAGCGCTGGGTCGTCGACTTCACCCACGACCGCGATCCCGGGGTCACCTGGTCCTACGACCACGGGACAGGGCGGGCGCGCCGCCTGTTCCGGCCGTTCCCGCACCTGGACCCGGACCGACTCGCCCCGGTCGCCCCGATCACGCTGACGGCCCGCGACGGCCTGCCCCTGCCCTGCCACCTCACCCTTCCGACCGGGGTCGAACAGCGTGCCCTACCCACCGTGCTGTTGGTACACGGCGGACCGTGGTATCGGGACAGCTGGGGCTACGACCCGGAGGTCCAGTTCCTGGCCAATCGCGGTTACGCGGTCCTACAGGTCGACTTCCGCGGCTCCACCGGTTACGGCAAGGCCCACACGCAGGCCGCGATCGGGCAGTTCGCCGGACGCATGCACGACGACCTGATCGACGCGCTCGACTGGGCGGTCGGGCAGGGCCACACCGACCCGGACCGGGTCGCCGTCTACGGCTGCTCCTACGGGGGCTACGCGGCGCTCGTCGGGGCCGCGTTCACACCCGACCGGTTCGCCGCCGCGGTCAGCTACACCGGGATGTCGGATCTGGTCGACCTGGTCCGGTCGGTCGTCCCGTTCGCCCGCCGGGGCGTCGAGAACAGCTACCTGCGCTACATCGGTGATCCGGACGATCCCCGCCAGGAGGCCGAGATGCTCGCCCGCTCGCCCATCAGCCGGGTCGACGACATCACCGCTCCGGTGCTGTTGGTCCACGGAGCCAACGACGTCCGGGTCGACCGCCGCCACTCGGACCGCGTGGCCGACGCGCTCCGCTCCCGGGGCGCCGAGGTCGAGTACCTGCTGAACGAGACCGAGGGCCACTGGTTCGTCAACACGGACAGCAACGTCGAGCTGTACGGCACGCTCGAACGCTTCCTGGCCCGCCACCTGGGTGGACGGTCCTCGACCGCCTAGTGCGGGCGGTCGGCCCGGGGCGACGTGCCCCGGGCCGGGAGGGGCCGACGTGTCCCTCAGGGGCGGCGGGTGGAGAGGACGCAGAACTCGTTGCCCTCCGGGTCGAGGAGCACGACCCAGCTGAAGTCGTCCTGGGGCACGTCGGCGCGCCGGGCGCCCAGGTCGAGCAGCCGCCGGACCTCCTCGTCCTGCTCCCTGTCGGTGGGGTTGACGTCGATGTGCAGCCTGTTCTTCACGGTCTTGCCCTCGGGCACGCGCGCGAAGGTCAGCATCGGGGCCACCGGGCCCGCCCCGGCCTCGCCGGGGGCGCCGATGGAGACGAAGCCCTCCTCCTCGTCGTCGTCCTTCACCTCGTAGTCGAGGACCGCGCACCAGAACCGGGCGAGCGCGTGCGGGTCGGCGCAGTCGAACGCGAGCTCGGTGAACTTGCCAGCCATACGGGGACCTCCGGTCTCACGGGGCGGTTCCGCCCTCGCGGCCATCCTGCCAGGCCCACCCCCAGGAACCTCTTGACTTGTCGTTGGCCCAGTTCAGGCTACAGTTATCGAACACGCATTCGATCGCAGTGCCTTCCCCTCTGACTGTGAACACACGCAGAGAGGGGAGGACCGGTGTTCACGCACCTGCGCGCCGCCTCGTCGTTCTCCTTCCGGCACGGCACCGCCCCTCCCGCCGCGTTGGTCGAGCGCGCCGCGCTCGACGGCCAGCCCGTGCTGGCCCTCACCGACCGGGACGGGCTCTTCGGTGTCGCCGAGCACATCCGGACCTGCGAGCGGACCGGGGTGCGCCCCGCTCTGGGGGTGGACCTCGCGCTCGCCTCCCCCGAGGGCGGACGGATCGTGGTGCTGGCCCGGGGCGCACCGGGCTGGACGAGCCTGTGCCGCCTGGTCACCGCCGTGCACCGCGCTCCCGGGCCCGTGGCCGTGCTCCCGGAGCAGCTGGCCGAGCACCACGAGGGCCTGGTGGTCCTGTTGGGGCCCGACTCCGACGTGGGCCGCGCCGTGGCCCAGGACCGCCCCCTGCACGCCCGTGCCCTGGTGACCGCCTGGCGGAGGGTGGGTGTGGAACTCGCCCTGGCCCCGCACGACCACGGCGCCTCCGGGCAGCGCCGCACCGCCCGGGACATGGTGCGCCTGGCCGACGAGGAGCACCTCCTGGCCGTGCTGACCAACGCCGTGCGCTACCCCACCTCCGAGGCGGCGGGGGTGGCCCTCGCCCTGGACCGCATCCGCCAGCACGCCCCCGGCGGCTACCGCCCCGCGCCGCGCACCGAGAGCGCCCACCTGGCCACCGGTGAGGAGATGTTCCGGATCGCGGTCGGTGTGTGCGGCGGGGACCGCACACGCGCCCGGCGTCTGGTCGCGCACACCCTCGCCCTGGGCAGCTCCTGTGCCCTGGATCCCGTCGCCGACCTGGGCTGGGGCCGCCTGCACCTGCCGGAACGCCCCCAGGCCGCCGCCGACCTGCGCGGCCGGGTCACCGGGGGCGCCGCCCTGCTCGGGTTGGAGGGGGACCGCCGCGCGGACGAACGGGTCCGGCACGAGCTGGAGGTCATCTCCCGTCTGGGGCTGGAGAGCTACTTCCTGACCGTGGCCGACGCCGCCCAGGCCATCCGGGACAAGCAGATCCGCTGCTTCGCCCGGGGCTCCGCGGTGGGCAGCCTCGTCGTGCACCTGCTGGGCATCTCCGCGATCAACCCCCTGGAGCACGGCCTGCTGTTCGAACGGTTCTGCACCCCGAGCCGCCCCGGCCTGCCCGACATCGACCTGGACGTGGAGTCCGACCGGCGGCTGGAGGCCTACGACGCGGTCATCGCCTCCCACCCGGGGGCCAGCGCGACGGTGGCCATGATGGAGACCTACCGCGCCCGCAGCGCCCTGCGGGACGCCGGGGCGGCGCTGTCGCTGCCCTCGGTGGAGGTGGACCGCATCGCCTCGGTCTTCCCCCGGGTGCGGGCCTCCCGCATCAGCGAGACCGCGCGCGAGCTCCCGGAGCTGCGGAGTCTGGACGGTCTGGACAGCGAGCACGTGCGCAGGCTCTTCTCCCTCGCGGAGCGGTTGTCGGGCCTGCCCCGGCACGTGGCCATGCACCCGTGCGGGCTGGTGCTCTCGGACCACGCCATGGGCGACCGGGTCCCCACCCAGCCCTCCGGCGCCGGGTACCCGATGGTCCAGGCGGACAAGGAGGACGTGGAACACCTCGGGCTGCTCAAGCTGGACGTCCTCGGGGTGCGCATGCAGTCGGCCCTGGCGCACACCCTGGACGAGATCGACCGCACCTCGGGGCGGCGCCCGGACCTGGAGGCCCTGCCGGACGGGGACCCCGCCACCGCGCACATGGTCGCGGCCTCGAACACCCTCGGCTGCTTCCAGATCGAGTCCCCCGGGCAGAGGGAGCTGGTGTCCCGGCTGCGCCCGGACGGGGTGCCCGACCTGATCGCGGACATCTCCCTGTTCCGCCCCGGACCCATGGGCACCGACATGGTCTCGGCCTACCTCGGGGCCAGGGAGGGCTCCGAGCCGCCCCGGCTGCCCCACCCCGACCTCGCGCCGGTGCTGGCCGAGACCGGCGGGGCCCTGCTCTTCCACGAACAGCTCCTGCACGCCGTGGACACCATGACCGGATGCGGGTTGGACCGCGCCGAGGCCATGCGGCGCGCGCTGGGCACCGAGGAGGGCCGCCGTGAGGTGGAGACACAGGTGCGCTCCCTGATGTCCGAGCGGGGGCACGACGCCCGGACCGTCGACGACACCTGGCGGCTGGTGGCCGCGTTCGGCAACTTCGGTTTCTGCAAGGCCCACGCGGCCGCGTTCGCCCTGCCCACGTACCAGAGCGCGTGGCTCAAGCGGCACTTCCCCGCCGCGTTCTTCGCCGGGGTGATGACCCACGACCCCGGCATGTACCCGCGCCGGGTGCTCCTCAACGACGCCCGCCGCATGGGGGTGCGGGTGCTCGGCCTGGACCTGAACGCCTCCCAGCGGCACTGGGGCGTGGAACCGGTCGGGGAGCGCTGGGGGCTGCGCCCGGCCCTGGCCGACCTCGGCGCCGTCACCGGGGCCGAACTCGACCTCCTGCTGGCGCGGCGCCCCTTCACCGGTCTGCGGGACCTCCTCGCGCGGGGGTCGCTGTCCCGTGAGGCGTTGGACAACCTCGTCCTGGCTGGGGGGCTGGACGCCCTGGCCGGGGTCACCGGCGCCCCGGGGGCCCCGGACCGGCGCGACGTCCTCGTGCACGCGCACTCCCTGGCCCAGGCCCAGCACCGGCGCGGGGACGCCCCCGGGCAGCTCTCCCTGGACGAGACCCCCGAGACCGTGCCCGCCGGGGCGGCCGCCCCGATGACCCACGCCGACCGCGTCACCGAGGAGCTGCGTGCCCTCGGCTACGAGCTCTCCGGGCACCGGCTGGACGCCCACGCGGAGGACTTCGCCAGGCTGGCCTCCACCCGGAACCTGGTCCTGGCCCGGGACCTGCACCGCTTCCCGGACGGCGCCCGGGTCCTGGTGGCCGGGGTGCGGGTCTGCACCCAGACCCCGCCCACCCGTTCCGGCAGGCGTGTGGTCTTCACCAGCATCGAGGACCGCAGCGGGGTCATCGAGGTGGTCCTGTTCTCCGAGGCCCAGCGGCGCTCCGCCGGCGCGGTGTTCGGTTCGGAACTGCTCGCCGTGCACGGGCGGGTCCGGCGGTCCGCCCCGGGGGCGCTGCCCACCATCACCGCCACCCGTGCCCTGCCCCTGTCGGAGCTCTGAGCGGCGTCCGGTCAGCCCCGTACCCCGGAGTCCAGGAGCCGACGGCTGGAGCGGCGGAACGCCCAGACGACCACGACGACGGCCAGCGCCGTCAGCGGGAGGCCCGTCACGGTGTCCGCGACCGCGAGCCAGGTCGTGGAGTCGGCGACGTAGAGCCACTGCCGTACGGCGAACCGGCCCGCGAACATGACCGTCACCGCGACGGTGGCGAGGTCGTGCACGAGCAGCGCGGACCGGTCCTCGCGCCAGGCGTGGCCGCCCCCGTGCACGGCGTTCCAGACGACCCCGGTCAGCGGTCGGCGGACGACGAGCGAGACGAACAGGACGACCGCGCCGACCAGGGACGCCCAGATCCCGATCAGGAAGAAGTCGTTGGCCGACCCGGTCGCGGCGGCCACACCCCCGGCCGCGGCGACGCCGAAGACCCCGCCCAGCGCGGACATGAGCTTCTCGCCGCGCCGGATCCGGAACACGGTCAGCGCCAGGGCGGCCGCCAACGCGCCCCCGATCGCGGCCAGCAGGGAGAAGAAGGGGACGATCAGCGCGAAGACCACGACCGGCAGGACGGAGCACAGCATCCCGACCGGACCTCCGACCCCCTTCATCACCTCCTGCCTGAGGTCGACGGACGGTTCGGCGGGGGTCTCCGCCTCGGCGGTGCGGGACGTGGTCTCGATGGGGTCCGTGGCGAGCGGGGCCATGTCGTTCCTCTCGTTGCTCTCCGGAGGCCGGGTGCCGGGGGGCCGGACCCTGCCTGCGCGTCCGCCTCCAGGATCCACCGTGTTCCGGACGACCAACAGTGACGGAGTGTCATGACTTCACCCCACGAATGTCACTCCGGATCAGCGAGGAGGTCAGTGTGGGCCGAGGCGTTGCCCAGGGACCGCAGCAGCTCCCCGACGAGGCGGTCGGTGGCGCTGCCGGGCTTCTCCAGTTCCAGCTGCGGCACCCGGGTGACCTGCTCGTAGCGCTCGGCGTCGTACTCCGTGCCCGGTGAGGAGGCGCGCTCCCCGTCCCACGAGGACACCCCGTGGGTGTTGGTGACGGCCACTCCCACGTCCCAGCTGCCCCCGTACCCGGCGTCCTCGGACAGGCTCGCGACCAGGTCCAGGAAGGCCCGGACCCGGAAGGCCAGGGCGCCGTCGAAGAACAGGTACCGGCCGTCGTGCCGGTCGGCGGCCCGCCCGCAGTACAGGGACACCTCGCCGCGCTCACGGACGACGAAGCGCAGGTCCCGCTCCTCCCGCACCACCATCGACGACGTGGACAGCTGGGTGGCGATCCCCACGCCGCCCGCGGTGCGGAAGCCGGAGACGAGCTCCCCGAAGACCGGTGACACCCGGGCGGCCGCACCGGCCCGTTCCCGGGTCCGCCGCGAGACCCCGTCACGGACCAGGTCGAACAGCAGCGGCCGCGCGTCCTCGGCGGCGGTCCAGGCCTTGAACATCCCCGGGATGCGCCGCGAGGGCAGCGCGACCACGTGCAGGTGCGCCAGCGCCCCCTCCGGGAACGGGTCCTTCTCCACCTGTTCGCGCAGCGCGGTGCGCACCACGTCCAGCGAGGTGTCCCTGGCCCGGATGAGCCGTTCCACCTCGGTGTCGGGCAGGCGCCGCTTCTCCCGGTCGCCGCGCCCGTAGTACGCGCCGCCCGCCATGTGCGGGGCGAGCGGGGAGGCGGGCACCTCGATGAGCAGGTACCCGTGGCCGGGCAGCTCGCTCTCCAGCCACTCCACGGACACCTGGAGCGGCGGGTCGCAGGAGGAGGCGGCGATCCGGGCCGGGGTCTCCAGGATCTGGTCGACCCACTCGACCGGTGCCAGCTCGAAGCGCCCCTCGGCCTTGACCTCCCGCACGCCGACCACGATCAGCCCGCCGTCGATCGCGAAGGACGCCATGTCCTTGGCCTGGTCCTTGGAGCCGCGGAGCTGCTGCTTGGCCTCGCGTTTGGGGGTCTCGGTGAACGCGCCCTCGTTCAGGGCGGCCTCTAGTTCGGCTTCGCTGGCGGGACGCCATGTCGGGGGCAGGAGTCGATCCATGTCGGGATCATGCCCACTCTCGTCGGCAACCCCGCACGTCTTCGCGGATCAGAACCGAAGACGGCGGTTCCGGGTTCGCGGAGCCCGGGGTTCAGGGGCGCGCGGGGGCGGTGCCGGGGCCCCGGAAGGTACGGCGGTAGGCACTGGGCGAGACCCCGAGTTCGGCGTGCGTGTGCTGGCGCAGCGAGACGGCGGTGCCGAACCCGGCGCGGACGGCGACCCGCTCCACCGGCAGGTCCGTCCCCTCCAGGAGCTCGCGTGCCAGGTCCAGCCTGCGCAGGGCGATCCACCGGCCCGGGGACAGGCCGGTCTCCTCCCGGAACCGGCGCGTGAACGTGCGCACGCTCATCGACTCCCGCTCCGCGAGGTCGGCCAGGCTCGGCTGGAGGTGCAGGTGCTCCTGGGCCCAGGCGCGGGCGCGGGCGGTGGCGGACCGCTCCGGGTCGGGCACGGGCAGGCGGACGTACTGGGCCTGGCCGCCGTCCCGGTGCGGCGGCACCACGGTGTTGCGGGCCACCTCGTTGGCGACGGAGGCGCCGTGGTCGGTACGGATCATGTGCAGGCACAGGTCGGTGCCGGAGGCGACCCCCGCAGAGGTCAGCACCCGCCCGTTGTCGGTGTAGAGCACGTCAGGGTCGAGTTCGACGTGCGGGTACATCGCGCGGAAGTATGCGGCGGACATCCAGTGCGTGGTGACCCGGCAGCCGTCCAGGAGGCCCGCGGCGGCGAGTACGAACGCCGCCGAGCAGACGGAGGCCACCCTCGTGCGCGCTCCGACGCGGGCGAGGGCGGCGGCCAGTTCGGGGCGGAGCGGGTCGTGCGGGCGCTCGGCGTAGTCCTCCTCGGCGGCGGGCAGGACGACGGTGTCCGCGTCGTCGAGGGCCTCGGGACCGTGGCGGACGTTGAGGGTGAGGTCGGTGTCGGTGGTGACCACCCCGGGTTCCAGGGCGCAGGTGACCACCTCGTAGAGCGGTTGGCCGTCCGCGCCCCGGGCCCGGCCGAACAGGCGGTGGACGATCCCGGCCTCCATGGGCAGCACCCCGTGCCGGACGAACACGGCCACGCGGTGGCGGCCGGGGCGGACGAAGACGCTCATACCGCGATCCTATGGCCCGATTCTTTCGGTTGTTGTCCTTCGGGTCACTGTCCGTCTCTGACCTGGGGCACGAGCCTGGTGTCATGCCTTCCAGGACCGACGCTCCCCACCGCCCGCACGCCGCCCGGAACCGACGCCGACACGCCCCCGTCCACCGCGCCTGGGTGATCGCCCTCGTGGCGGGGCTGACCATCGTGGCCGCCGCGTCCTTCGCCGCCATGCCGGGGCTCCTCGTGGATCCCCTGCACGCCGAGTACCGGTGGTCGCGCGGCGCGATCGGACTGGCCGCCTCGGTCAACATGCTCCTCTACGGCCTGGTGGCGCCGTTCGCGGCGGCGCTGATGGACCGCTTCGGCCTCCGCCGGGTCGCCGTGGCCGCGCTGGGCGTGGTCGTGGTCGGGGCCGGGCTGACCACGGTGATGACCGCGCCCTGGCAGCTGACCCTCCTCTGGGGGGTGCTCGTCGGCGCGGGGACCGGCTCGCTGGCGATGACCTTCGCCGCGACCGTCACGCACCGCTGGTTCTCGGAGCGGCGCGGCCTGGTGGTCGGCGCGCTGACCGGGGCGAGCGCCTTCGGCCAGCTGGTCTTCCTGCCCGCGCTGGCGTGGGTCGTGGACCAGCAGGGGTGGCGTCCGGCCGTGGTGACGCTGGCCCTGGCCGCCGCCGCGACGGCGCTCCTCGTGGCCCTGGTCCTGCGTGACCACCCCGCCGACGTGGGGCTGCGCCCCTACGGCGCCACGGCGGACGTGCCCAGGCCCGAGCCGGAGCACGGGGCCGCGCGGCGGACGGTCCGGGTCCTGTTCGCGTCGGTGCGGGACCGCCGGTTCTGGGTGGTCGCGGCGACGTTCGCGGTGTGCGGGGCCAGCACCAACGGGCTCCTGTGGACCCACTTCGTCCCCGCCGCGCGGGACCACGGCATGGCGGTGACGACGGCCGCCGCGCTGGTCTCGCTGGTCGGTGTGTTCTCCCTGGTCGGCACCGTGCTGTCCGGCTGGCTCACCGACCGGGTCGATCCCCGCCGCCTGTTGGCCCTCTACTACGGCGGCCGTGCCCTGCTGCTGGTGGCGCTGCCCGCGCTGTTCGGCCCGGAGGCCGGGGCCGCGCTCGTCGCCTTCGTGGTGGTCTTCGGCCTCCTGGACGTGGCGACCGTGCCGCCGACCATCCTGCTGTGCCGCCGGATCTTCGGGGTGGACGGAGCCGTCGTCTTCGGGTGGGTGGGCGCCGCCCACCAGGCGGGGGCGGGCGCCATGGCGGTCTTCGGCGGCCTCACCCGGGACCTGACCGGCGGCTACGGCGCGGTGTGGCTGGTCGCGGCGGCGCTGTGCGCGACGGCCGTGCCGCTCGCCCTCCGGATCGCGCGCGGGGAGGAGGGATGACCGTGCCGAGCGGCGTCACGGGTGCGCCCCGGCGCCCCTCCGTCCCGTTCGCCCTGGTCCTGCTGCTCCTGGCGGCGGCCCTGGCCCACGTGGGGGTGTCCGGGCTCGACCAGGGGCTGAGGGCCGCGCGCGGAGAGGGGACGCCGGGGGTGTTCACCGCCGCCGACCTCACCTGCGTCCAGCACCCCGGGCACACGTCGTGCGTCTGCCGCGGGAGCTTCGCCCCGGACTCCGGCGGTGCGCCCCGGAGCGTCGACCTGCACGCCGCCGGGCCGGGGACCTGCCTGGTGGGCGAGCCGGTCGCGGCGACGGACGCGGGCGCCGCCCACCGCGTCTACGGCCCGGACGGCTCCCGCGAGTGGCTGTTCTCGCTGGCCCTGCTCTGCGCCTCCCTGGCCGTGCCCGTGGGCCAGGCCCTGCTGTGGACCCGGTGGCTCCGGTGGACCCGTTCGCTCAGCTCGGAAGCCCCCTGAGGGCGGGGCTTCGCGCACCATCGTGGCGAGAGCGTCCCCAACGGGTCGAAGGTGGCGCGTACCGGGGCGTTCGGGGCTCGCGGGGATAGTCTTGCGGACATGACCGAAGACCGTCGGCGGGCTCCGCTGAGCAGCGACCTCGCGCAACGGGTGGTCGACCTCATCGCGCCGACCATCAGCCACAACATCAACGTGATGGACGAGCACGGCACGATCATCGCGTGCATGGACCCCTCACGGGTCGGCAGCCTGCACCACGGCGCCCAGCGGGTGATCGCCGAACGGCGCAGCGTGCTGGTGACGGTCCCCGAGCCGGGGACCTCCGACCGTCCCGGCGCCAACGAGCCGCTGATGATCGACGGAGAGCTGCGCGGGGTCGTCGGGGTCACCGGCAACCCGAGGGAGGTCGAGGACCTGGCCCGGGTGGTCGCGCTCACCGTGCAGCTGCTCATCTCCCAGGAGTACGAACAGGACGCGGTGAGCAGGAGGCACACCGAGGGCCGCGATCTCGTGGCGGCGCTGAGCTCCGGCACGACCCGCTCGGACGACGCCAGGGCGCGGCTGGCCGCCTCCGGGCTCCCGGCGCCGTGGTCGCTGGCCCTGTGGGCGTCCGCCACCCCGAGGCCGGGCGGCGGGGTCGCTCCCCCGCAGCTGGCCGAGACCGCCGCGGCCAGGGTGAACGGCGTCAGCGGACGGCGGGCGGCCGTCCTGCACGGGGCGCTCTGGATCATCGGTACCGGCCGCCTCCCCGCCGCCGACTCCCTGGAACTGCCCCGGGACAGCCGCCACACGCGCACCCCGGCCACCGACGACGTGGACACGCTGATGGCCCACGCCGAGGAGTCGCGCGCGCTGTGCCGGTACGCGGGGCTGATCCCCAGCATCGAACGCTCCGAGCCCTGGTCGCGGGAGGTGGCCGTGGCCGTGGCGCACCTGTCCCGGCGGACCCTCTCCCGCATGTCGGCCCGGACCGCGCCCCTCAGCGCGGCGCAGCGCCGGACCGTCTCCGCGATGGCCTCGGCGGTGTCCATGCGCGAGGCGGCCGACGCCGTCTTTGTGCATCGCAACACACTCCTCCAGCGTGTGGACCGCATCCGGGAGGCAACGGGCCTGGACATCCGGCGGCCCGATGACCTGACCACAGTGCACATCTGCCTGTACGCCGAGGCAGCACTGGGCATTTCGCCTATAATTCCCGGATAAAGCCGCAGGAAGTCTGGGCGCTACACCGTCGAAATGCACCGAATCCGATTCTATGATCTCGCTCATGTCCACCGAGTTGCATGAGCATGACGAGACCGTTGACGAGCCCCCGGCCGTCCGGGTCGTGGTGATCCCCGATTCGTTCAAGGGGAGCGCCTCCGCCGTCGAGGTCGCAGAGGCCATGGCCCACGGGGTCCGCGACGCGTACGCGGACCGCGGCCTGCCCGTGTCCGTAGACACCCTCCCCTTCGCTGACGGCGGCGAGGGCACCCTCGACGCCCTGCTCGGCGCCTGGGGCACGGAACCCCTCACGGTGGACACCACCGACGCCCTCGGCCGCCCCACCGTGGCCCGCTTCGGTGTCTCCCCGGACGGCACCACCGGTGTCATCGAGGCCGCCGAGGCCAACGGCCTGCCCGGCGTCGCCGACGTCCCCCTCCAGGCGCGCACCGCCAGCAGCCGAGGGGTCGGCCGCCTCGTCACCGAGCTCCTGGACCGGGGCGTGGCGGAGATCCTCCTGTGCATCGGGGGCTCGGCCTCCACCGACGGCGGCACCGGCATGCTCAGCGCGCTCGGCGCGCGCTTCCTCGCGGAGGACGGCTCCGAGCTGCCCGACGGCGGCGGCCGCCTCGGCGACCTCGCCTCCCTCGACCTGGACCGGCTGGACCCGCGCGCCCGCTCCGTCCGCTGGCGGGTGGCGTGCGACGTCACCAACCCGCTGGTCGGCCCCCGGGGCGCCGCCGCCGTCTTCGGTCCGCAGAAGGGCGCCGACCCCGAGGACGTGCGCGTCCTCGACGCGGGCCTGGACCGGCTGGCCGACGTCCTGGCCGAAAGCACCGGCGACGACCTCCGGCACGTGCCCGGCATGGGCGCGGCGGGCGGCATGCCCGTCACGCTCACGGCCCTGCTCGGTGCCGAGGTCCTGCCCGGTTCCCGGATGGTCGCGGAGGTCCTGGGCGCCGAGGAGCTGCTCTCCCGCGCCGACCTCGTGCTCACCGGCGAGGGCCGCTTCGACAGTCAGTCCCTGGGCGGGAAGGTCGTCGACGCGGTCCGCCGCCTCACCCCAGAAAACGTGCCCGTCGTGGTGATCGCCGGAAGTGTTTCCGTCGGCCCCGACGAGCTCCGCCGCTCCGGGATCACGGCGGCGTTCTCGATCGCCCAGGGGCCCCGGACCCTGGCCGAGATGCGGGACGAGGCCGTCTCCGCCATCACCTGGACAGCGTTCAACTGCTGTCGAGTCCTCCCTCACCATCCAGGCCGACCTGACTCGGCCACCCCTAAGGAACAACTTCCGTGATTAACCTCGCCATCCTCCTCCTGCTCGTGGCGGGCATCGTGCTCGCCACCGCCAGGTGGAAGATCAGCCCCTTCCTGGCACTGATGGGCGCCGCCATCCTGGGCGCCTTCATGTACCGGATGCCGCTGGCCGAGATCGTTCCGACCATCACCGAGTCGTTCGGTGGCACTCTCGGCAACATCGGTCTGGTGATCCTGTTCGGCACGATGATCGGCGTGATCCTGGAGCGCTCCGGCGCCGCGATCGCGATGGCCGAGGGCCTGATCAAGGTCCTGGGCACCCGGTTCCCGAACCTGACGATGTCCCTCATCGGCTACATCGTCTCCATCCCGGTGTTCTGTGACTCCGGCTACGTCATCCTGAACTCGCTGCGCAAGGCCATCACCGTGCGCACCGGGGTGTCCGCGCTGGCCACCTCGATCGCGCTGATGACCGGTCTGTACGCCACGCACACCCTGGTCCCGCCGACCCCGGGTCCGCTGGCCGCCGCCGAGAACATCGGGGTCACCGAGAACCTCGGCATGATCATCGCCATTGGTCTGCCGGTCGCCGCGGTGGCCGCCATCGCCGGTCTGATCTTCGCGAGCATGCACTCCCGCAAGGAGTTCACGCCGCTGCCCGCCGAGACCGAGACCGACATCTCCGGGCAGTCCTACGAGGAGCTGCGCGCGAGCTACGGCCGCCTGCCCAACGGGTTCCTGGCCTTCTTCCCGATCCTGCTCCCGCTGGTGCTCATCTGCGTCGGCTCGGTCGTGAAGCTGCCGTCCCAGCCCATCGGTGACGGCACCCTGTTCGACGTCGTCGCGTTCCTCGGCACGCCGGTGATCGCGCTCGCGCTCGGCCTGCTCGCCTCGGTGACGCTGCTGCGCGGCCACGGCAAGCTCGCCCGCTTCAACGAGCAGATCTACGACGCGGTCCGTCTGGCCGGTCCGATCCTGCTCATCACGGGTGCCGGTGCCGCCTTCGGTGGCGTGCTGGCCGCCTCCCCGCTGACCGAGTTCCTGTCGGACAACCTGAGCACCCTGGGCCTCGGCCTCGCGGTGCCGTTCCTGATCGCGGCCGCCCTCAAGACCGCCCAGGGCTCCTCGACGGTGGCGATCGTGAGCACGTCCGCGATGCTCGCCCCCATGCTCGGTTCGCTGGGTCTGGACTCGACCGAGGGCATGGTCCTCTCGGTGCTGGCGATCGGCGCCGGCGCGATGGTCGTCTCGCACGCCAACGACTCCTTCTTCTGGGTCGCCTCGCAGCTGAGCCGCATCCCGGTCGCGACCGCGTACCGGACGCTCACGCTGGCCACCGCCATCGAGGGTGTCGCCGCCTTCGTCACCATCTGGGTGATCGGCCTGTTCCTGCTGTAGACCGCCTCGGCGGAGCTGGCCGGGTGCAGGCGGTCAGACCGAGAGGGGCCCGGGTGGACGTTCGCCGTCCACCCGGGCCCCTCCGTGTGTGCGGGGCCGGATCAGCGGCGGATCCCGCGCAGGCAGGAGACGATGTCCCACACGCTGAGGGCGATCACCGCGACGGCGAGCGGGAGGGGCGCCACCGACCAGTCGGCCGGCACACCGAAGACCGCGCCGAACCGCTCGGGGAGGTCGGGGACGATCAGCTGTTCCTGGAGCAGCAGCCACACGGCGACGACCGCCCAGGTGGCGCTGGCGAGCACGTGGCCCACCGCGAGCGCCGGGGTCCAGCGGCCGGTCCGCCACACCGCGAGGGCCACGACGATCTCGGCCACCAGCGGGCCCACCAGGAGCACCACCCAGGGCAGGCCCAGCTCCGGGTTGAGGACCTGCACCTGCTGCGCGGGGTTCGAGACGCCGAGGAACTGCCAGTTCAGCAGGGCGATCATCAGGGCCGTGACGGCCACGTGGAACAGCGTCGCCGCCGCTCCGACCCGGCGCCCGGGCGTCTCCTCGGGCAGCTGCCCGGTGTCCCAGGGGAGCAGGGGCCGGTCCCGCGCCTCGGCCGGGCGCGCCCACTCGACGACCGCGTAGACGAGGGTCACCCAGAAGCAGACGTGCACCGTGACGGCGATCAGCGCCACCAGGGGGCCCAGCAGGGCGTCACCGGGGTCACCGGAGTCGGACACGAACCGTTCCGCGAGCGCCAGGCCGAGGGTGAGCGGCAGCAGGACCGCCAGGAGTCCCCGGAGCAGGCGCACGTACTCCGGGTACACGCCCGGGCCGATGAGGTGGCGGGGCCGGTCCCCGTACTCACGGGCGAGCAGGTCCGGGTCGCCCAGTTCGGTGAGCGCCTCCCGTTCGGCGTGCTCGGGGTCCTCCCCGGCTCCGATCCTGGCCTCGACCGAGTCCTGGATGGAGCCGCGCAGTTCACGGGCCACGTCCGGTCCGGTGTCGGGACCCAGGTGGCGGGTCACGGACCAGACGTAGCGGTCCGTGAGGGTGGGTGCGGTACCGCTTTCACTCATGGTGTTCCCCTTGTCCGAGGGCGCGGATCGCGTCGTCCAGCACCCGCCACTCGTGTGTCATCCGCTCCAGCACCGCGAGGCCGTCCGCGCTGACCTCGTAGAACTTGCGCGGCCGGGCTTCCTCGGTGTTCCACTCGCTGGTCAGCAGCCCCTGTTTCTCCAACCGCCGCAGCAGCGGGTAGAGGGTGTTGCCGTCCACCGGGAACCCGTTCCTCTCCAGGGTCTCCAGCAGGGCGTATCCGTAGTGGGGACGCTCCAGCGTGGAGAGGCAGGCCAGCACGACCGTGCCCCTCCGCAGTTCCTGGAGGTGTCCGGCCAGGAGCTCATCGTCCTTCATGCGTCACACGATAGTGTGCCTCACACACTATCGTCAATCGCACACCGAAGGAGGGGCGAGCGGACGACCACTCAGCCGGTCGGACCGGGGGACGCGGAGGGATCCGCGTAGAGCGCCGCGACCTCGCCCGCCGCACCCCAGGCGGCGTCGGTGGGCTCGCCACCGGCGGCCAGCGCCAGGGCGTCGAGCACGACGTGCCAGCCGGTGGCGAAGTCGGCGGCGGGCTCCGGGGAGAGCTCGCCGTGCACGAGCGTGAGCAGCGTTCCCTCGGGGGCGGCCTCCAGGGTCCAGCGGACCACGGAGTCGGGGACCCCCTCCCAGCACCAGCTGTGCGCGAGCACCCCGGGGTCTCCCGGCGGAACGGCCTCGCTGACCACTCCGGTGGCGGCGCCCTCGTCACCGAAGTCGAAGCGGACCGCACCCCCGACACGGGCGTCGACCGCGCAGCCGGGAAGCCAGCGCTCCAGCCGCTCGGGGTCGGTGATCCACGCCCAGACGCGCTCCGGGGAGTGGGCGAGGACCCGTTCGAAGCGGATCCGGAACACACCCTCCGGACCGACTCCCAGCGTGCCGCGCAGCGGGTTCGGGACCTGGGCCGTCATGACTCTCCTTCGTCCATCGCCCGTTCCAGGGCGTCCAGTGCGGTGTTCCACCGGCCGCGCTGGGCTTCGAGCCAGTCACCCACCTCGTCCAGCGCGGACGCGTTGACCGAGTAGAGCCGGCGCCGCCCCTGGCTGCGCACGCGCAGCACCCCGGCCTCGACCAGCACCCCGAGGTGCTGCGAGACGGCCGGTCGGCTGATGTCGAACCCGGCCGCGATCTCACCGGCCGAGCGCTCGCCCGCCGACAGGACCTCGACCACGCGCCGACGGTTCGGTTCTCCGATCGCCTCCATGACATCCACGGCGAACATGTAAGCAGAGACTTACACATGGGGTCAAGAAGCCGCCCCCGCCTCCGATCCGACGAGGGTGCGCATGCCCTCGACGAGGCCGGTGCCGTCGGGCACCCCGTCCGGGTCGACCAGGAACAGGGCCATCGTGCCCGGCATCATCGTGAGCAGCAGCGAACCCAGCCCGTTCTCCTGCTCCGCCGTGACCTCCGCCTCCGGGACGTCGAGCACCAGGGCGACGAGGGCCCGCCGCGCCAGCGCGTGCCCCCGGACCAGGCGCTCCCGCAGTTCGGGCTGGCGCTCCAGCTGCGCGAGGGCCTCGAAGTTGGCGGCCACCATGGTCCGCACCTCGGGGTAGGCGCGGGCGAGCTGGTTCATCGTCTCCTCGAAGCGGCCCAGCGGGGTGGTCCGTTCGGGACGCAGGGACCCCAGGACCCGCTCCGTCCACTCACCGACGGCCTCGATCATCGCGGCGGTGAGCAGGGCCTCCTTGGAGCCGTAGTGGTAGCCGATCGACGCCAGGTTGGCACCGGAGGCGGCCACGACGTCCCGGGCGGTGGTGCGGGCGTACCCCTTGTCGTAGAGGCACCGCTTGGCCCCTTCGAGCAGCTGTTCCTTGTGTCCCATAGCTGGATACTAGCCATTTTTCATACAAGCGTCTTGTACAAACGTCATATACATACGTATGATCACGCCATGGAGATCACGAAACTGGACCAGGGGCGGGAGGGCGACGCCGCCTCCCTCCTCGCCCGCGCCATGGACCTCGACCCGGTGAGCGTCTGGCTCTTCCCGGACCCCGAGGGCCGGGCCCGCGCGCTCCCGCTGGTCACGCGGGCCTTCGTCGACCAGGCCATGGCCACCGACCGGGTGCTGGTGGACTCCTCCGGCGACGGCGTGTCCGCCTGGATCCGCGAGGACGGGACCGGCCACGGCGCCCCCTGGGACGAGGATCCGCCGGAGGAGTTCGCCCCCTACGCGGACCGGCTCACCGTCATGGGCGAGCTCGTGTCCGCGCGGCACCCGACCGAACCGCACCTGTACCTGCCGATGATCGGCGTCCTCGACCGGGCTCGCGGGCGCGGTGTCGGGAGCGCCATGCTCCGCCAGCGCCTCGACGACGCCGACCTGCCCGTCTACCTGGAGGCGAGCTCACCCCGCAGCCGGGACCTCTACCTCCGCCACGGCTTCACGCCCTTCGGCGACCCGGTCCACTTCCCGGACGGCCCGCCGATGTTCCCGATGCTGCGCACGCCCCGCTGACCCGCGACCCCACAGGAGCGCCCATGAGGGCCTACACCCACGCCACCGTCATCGACGCGACCGGGGCCCCGCCGCTCCGCGACCACACCGTGCTGGTCCGGGACGGCGTGATCACGACCGTCGCCCCCACGTCCGTGACCCCGGTCCCCGAGGGGGCCGAGGTCGTGGACCTCACCGGCCGGTACCTGCTCCCCGGCCTCACCGACGCGCACACCCACAGCAACGGCGCCGACCGGGTCATCCCCGCCCTGTACGTCCTCAACGGCGTCACCGCCGTGCGGGAGATGTGGGGCTCCGACGAGCTGCGGCGGCTCCGCGACCGTGTGGAGGCGGGCGACCTGCTCGGGCCGCGCTGGACCATGGCCGGGAACCTGATCGACGGCGCGCCCTCGCTCTGGGACGACGCCCCCAACCCGGAGCCGCCGACCGTCGTCGCCAACGCCCGGGAGGCGAGGCGCGCGGTCCACGAGTCCCGGGACGCGGGGGCCGACTTCGTCAAGGTGTACTCCCGGCTCGACGCCGAGTGCTACCACGCGATCATCGACGAGGCCCGAAGACTCGACCTCCCCGTGGCCGGGCACCGCTCCGACCACGTGCCCCTCGTGGAGCAGATCGAGTCGGGGCAGCGCTCCTTCGAGCACGTCCACGGTCTCTGGCCCTCGCTCTCGCGGAACCCGGAGGCGATGGAGGCCGCGATGGCCCGGATCCGCCTCGAACCCGACACCTACTACTCCAGCTGGTTCCACCAGGTCACCGAGGTCGAGTGGGAGGCGGCCCACACCCAGGGCCCGGCCGAGTCGGCCTCCGTGTTCGCGCGGATGGCCGCCAACGAGGTCGCCTACTGCCCCACCCTCGCCATGCACCAGGCCCTGGACCTGCCCGAGCGGGTGCGGCTGACCGATCCCCGCCTGCGGTACATGCCGCCGGACACCACCACCATGTGGGAGTACGTGCTGGAGTCGATGTACCTGAAGGGCCGCGGCACGGAGGAGTCGGCGCGGCGCCGTGTGCTGTTCGAGCTGCGCCGGGCCGCCGTCGCCGCGATGGACGACGCCGGGGTCCGCCTGCTCGCCGGGACCGACCCGCAGACCCCGGGCGTCCTCCCGGGGTTCGGACTGCACGAGGAGCTGGAGCTGATGGTGGGGGCCGGGCTCTCCCCCCTGCGCGCCCTCCAGACGGCCACCGTCGAACCGGCGCGGTTCCTCGGGCGCGAGTCGTGGTCGGGCACGGTCGAGCCGGGGAGGGTCGCGGACCTGCTGGTCCTGGACGCCGACCCGCTGGCGGACATCCGCAACACCACGCGGATCCACGCCGTGGTGATCCGGGGGCGCCACATCGGCCCCGAGGAGCGCGCGAGCCTGCTGGCCGGGGTCGAGACCGCCGCCGCCGAGGGATGACCCGGGGTCGGGGACCCCGGCGGACCGGTCCCCGACCGCCCCCGTACCCGGAACGACTCCCGGGTTGACGGAGGGCGGGAAAAGGAGTGTGCGCCCGGTGACGGGTGTGACAGGTTGGGCGCATGCCTGACTACCGCCGCGACCTTCTACGCGACCAGTACGACCTGACCTGGGCGCTCTTCGAGTACCACCTGGAGCGCCTGGAGCCGGAGGACTACCTCTGGGAACCCGCCGAACTCTGCTGGACGCTGCGCCGCGGGCCCGGCGGCATGTGGACCCCGGACTGGGCCGACAGCGAGCCGGACCCCGTACCGGTACCCACCATCGCCTGGCTGACCTGGCACATCGGCTGGTGGTGGACGGTCACCCTCGACCACACCCTGGGACGCACCCCGCAGGACCGCGCCGAGATCCGGTGGCCGGGCGAGGAGGGCGCCGCGGACTGGCTGCGCGGGATGGGGCTGGATTGGATCGACGCTCTGTCCGAGATGGACCTGGACCGGCCCGCCTCGTTCCCCTGGCAGGGCGCGGAGGGCAAGACCAACGCGCACACCGCCGCGTGGGTCAACAGCGAGCTGATGAAGAACGTCTCCGAGGTGGGTCAGCTCCGCCTGATCCGCGCCGCCTCGCGGCCCTAGGCCGGGTCCGGGGCCTTCTCCCTCTTCTCCGGGACGTCCTCGGAGGCGTCGAGCCGGGTACGGCGCAGCAGCCACAGCACGGCCAGCCCGGTCGGGGCGAGCAGGGCCGCGCCGAAGCCGTAGCCGGTCTGCACCGCCGTGGTGAAGGCCCCGAAGGCCGCCTCCAGGAGCTGCTGCGCCTGGTCCGCGGGAAGGCCCTCGGCCACCCCCACGGCACCGCCGACGCTCTCACCGGCCGCCTCCAGCGCGGGTCCGGGAACCCCGTCCGGACCGGCGCCGTCGAGACCGCGCCGGTAGACGACAGCCGCCATGCTGCCCAGGAGGGCCATGCTGAGCGCTCCGCCGAGACCGCCCGACACGTCGGACATCGCCGCCGCCGACCCGGCCCTGCTGACCGGGGCGCTCACCACGATGAGGTTCACGCCGAGGGTGAAGAGCGGTCCGAGCGCCAGGGCCATGACGGTGGCCGCCGCCACCAGGGCGGCGACGCCGACCCGGCCCACCATGAGCGCGAGGGCCGCACCCGCGACGGAGGCCACGAGCAGGCCGCCTCCCATGGCGACGGAGGGCCGCATCCAGCGGGTCAGCACGGGCGCGCCCAGACCGCCCGCGATGGAGGCCAGCGCGGGCACGACCATCAGCGCGCCGGTCTCGGCGGGTGACAGGCCGAGGGCGGTCTGGAGGTACTGGACCAGCAGCATGTCCGCCGCTCCGTAGCCCAGGAGCATCAGCAGCAGGGCGCCGAGGGAGACCGTGAAGGCGGGGGTCGCGAACAGGCGCACGTCCATGAGGGGTTCGGGCAGGCGCAGCTGCCTGCGGACGAACAGCGCGCCGAGCACCAGTCCGGCCGCGACCGGGAGCAGGTGGGGCCACACGGCGGTGTCGGATCCGGAGGCGCTCCGGTCCGCGATCTCCTGGAGTCCGAAGACCACGCTGATGATCGCGCCCATGGACAGCGCGACGCTGGGCAGGTCCACGCTCCCCTCCACCCGCTCACGGCCCCCGGGGAGCAGGGGCGTGGCCAGCAGCAGGAGCGCGGCGACCGGCACGTTGATCAGGAAGACGGCGCCCCAGGAGAAGTGTTCGAGGAGCGCTCCGCCGAGCGGCGGCCCCAGGGCCATCCCGCCGGAGAACGAGCTCATGACCACCGCGACGGCCACGGAGAACTGTCGGGCGTCGGTGAAGACCACCCGGAGCAGTCCGAAGATGCTCGGTGACATCGTGGCCGCCGCCGTCCCCATGAGGGCGCGCATCGCGATGAGGACCTCGGGGGTGGGCGCGAAGGCCGCGACCAGGGAGGCGAGCCCGTAGACGGCCACACCGGCCATGAGCAGGCGGCGGCGCCCGACCCGGCGGCCCAGCCAGCCCATGGTGAGGGCCAGGCTCACCCCGACGAACTCCCCCGCGTGCAGGACCCACAGCATCTGGGTGCTGCCCGGGGCGAGGTCGGCGGCGATCGAGGGCAGCGCCATGAACAGCACGGACATGTCCGTGGCGGCCATCAGCAGGGGGAGCGTCATCACGGCGAGCGCCGTCCAGTCCCGCCAGGTCGCGCGTCGGGGGGCTTCGGTGGTCACGGTGTCCTCCAGGTTCGGTGCCGTGTGGCCGACCCTAGAACCTCAACCATTGTTCAGCTCAACCCCGCTCGCCGCCGCCCACGGTTGAGGCCCCGCGCCGCCGGGTAGTCCCACCTGTGTCCGAGCAGGTCAGGGTAGCCGCGCACCCCGAGGGGGCACGGCGGTCTCGGGGGGACGAACAATGGGTGTCGAACGCGGTCTCGACGGACTCCGGAACGTCCTGGACGGGCTCGGGTTTCCCCTGACCCGGGACGAGGCGGTCGCGGCGGCCCTGGACGCGGGCGCCGACGAGGAGATGGTGAGCGCCCTGCGGGCCATGCCGAACGCCGAGTACAACGAGGCCAAGGAGATCCTGGCCGCCGTACCGCTGCCCGAGCGCGAACCGGACTCACACACCGAGTCCGCGCGGTCCCGGGAGCGCGGCCAGCGCTAGACCCCGCCCCTCCGGGAAAACGCAGGTCACGGGCGCGTAAGACTGAGGTCAACCTCTCAAAAGGGACACCCGAGTACATTCCAAAATAAAGGTTAGGTTAGGCTCTCCTTCATCCCTAGACCTGGAGGAGAACCACCATGAAGTCCCCCGGCCGTCCCGTCACGGCGCTCTCACTCATTCTCGCGTCGTCCCTGGTCATCGCGGGCTGCTCCAACGAGACCCCGGACACCGACGACTCCTCCGCCGGGGGCGCCACGGTCGAGATCGAGGACAACAACGGCACGCAGACGGTGAACTCCCCCGCCGCGTCCGTGGTCGCCCTCGACAACCGGACCTTCGAGACCCTCTCCGACTGGGACGTCGAGCTGTCAGCCGCCGCCGTGTCGCTCATGCCCGACACCATCGGCTACACGCAGGACGACTCGATCATCGACATCGGCACGCACAACGAGCCCGACCTCGAAGCGATCGTCGCCGCCGAGCCGGACCTCGTCGTCAACGGCCAGCGCTTCACCCAGTACCAGGACGACATCACCTCCCTGGTCCCCGACGCCGCCGTCCTGGACCTCGACCCGCGCGAGGGCGAGCCCTTCGACGCCGAGCTCAAGCGCCAGGTCACCGTGCTCGGCGAGGTCTTCGACAAGCAGGACGAGGCCGCCCAGCTCACGGACGACTTCGACGCCGCCGTCGAGCGCGTCCAGGCGGCCTACGACGAGGACCTGACCGTCATGGCCGTCACCACCTCCGGCGGCGAGATCGGCTACCTGGCTCCCAGCGTCGGCCGCACCCTCGGCCCGGCCTTCGACATCCTCGGACTCACCCCCGCACTGGAGGTCGACGGCGCCAGCGACGACCACCAGGGCGACGACATCTCCGTCGAGGCCATCGCCGACTCCAACCCCGACTGGATCCTCGTGATGGACCGCGACGCCGCCGTCGCCGCCGACGAGGCCGGGTACGAGACCGCCGAGAACATCCTGTCGAGCTCCGAGGCGCTCTCCGGCGTGTCCGCCGTGAAGGACGAGCAGATCGTCCACATGCCCGTGGACACCTACACCAACGAGGGCATCCAGACCTACACCGAGTTCTTCAACGCGTTCGCGGACGCCCTGGAGGCCCGGGCTTGATCACGCTCGACCCCGGAGCACGCGCCGACGCCACCGGGTACGTCGGCGCGTGCCCCCGCACCGGGGGTGCCCGGACGTGACACCCGCGACCCCGTCCCCGTCGCGCACCCGGCACAAGGGGCGGCTGTTCGACTGGAAGCTGCTCATCGGCGTCGCCGTCGTGGGCGCCCTCCTCGCGCTGTCCCTGGCCACCGGTGTGTACGACATCCGAGGCGCCGACGACGGCGGCGAGATGTTCGCGATCACCCGGATCCCGCGCACCGTCGCCCTCGTCCTCGCGGGCGCCGCCATGGCCATGTCCGGACTGGTCATGCAGCTGCTGACCCAGAACCGCTTCGTCGAGCCGACCACCACCGGGACCACCGAGTGGGCGGGCCTCGGCCTGCTCACGGTGATGATCCTGATGCCGGGCGCGAGCATCGGCACCCGCATGGCCGGGGCGATCCTCGCGGCGTTCGTCGGCACGATGGTGTTCTTCCTCTTCCTGCGCCGCGTCACCCTGCGCTCCTCCCTGATCGTCCCGATCGTGGGCATCATGCTCGGTGCCGTCGTCAGTTCGGTGTCGACCTTCGTCGCGCTCCAGACCGACATGCTCCAGAACCTCGGCGTGTGGTTCGCGGGCAGTTTCACCTCGGTCCTGCGCGGACAGTACGAACCGCTGTGGATCGTGGCCGTCGTGGCCGTCGCGGTGTTCGTCGTCGCGGACCGGTTCACCGTCGCCGGTCTGGGCGAGGAGGTCTCCACCAACGTCGGCCTGAACTACAACCGGGTCATCCTGCTCGGCACCACCCTCATCGCGGTGGCGACCGGCGTGGTGACCGTGGTGGTGGGCAACCTGCCGTTCCTCGGGCTCATCGTCCCCAACATCGTCTCGATGTTCCGTGGCGACGACCTGCGCGGGAACCTGCCGTGGGTGTGCCTGCTCGGAGTCGGCATCGTCACGGTGTGCGACCTGGTCGGCCGGACCATCGTCATGCCCTTCGAGGTTCCCGTGTCCCTCATCCTCGGCGTCGTCGGCGCCGTGGTGTTCATCCTTCTCCTGTTGAGGCAGCGCCGCCGTGGCTGAGTCGACCGTTCCCCGGGCGCGGACCTCCCGGACCCTGCCCACACCGCGCGCCCGCCTCCGCTACCGGATCGTCGTCTCGGTCCTCGTGGTCCTCACGGTCGGCTTCGCCTTCGGACTGCTGGCCTGGGACAACCCGATGCCGGTGGGCTCGGACGGGTTCTGGCGCATCGCGGAGCTGCGGGCCACCAACGTGGTGGTCATGGCCGTGGTGGCGATCTGCCAGGCCATCGCCACGGTGAGCTTCCAGACCGTGACCAACAACCGCATCATCACCCCGTCGATCATGGGGTTCGAGGCGCTCTACGTCGCCGTCCAGACCTCGGCGGTGTACTTCCTGGGCGTCGCGGGCGTCCTCGCCGTCGCGGGCCTCCCGCAGTTCCTGCTCCAGATCGCGCTGATGGTCGGGTTCGCCATGCTGCTGTACGGCTGGCTGCTGTCCGGCCGCTACGGCAACCTCCAGGTGATGCTGCTCATCGGCATCATCATCGGCGGCGGCCTCGCGTCGGTCTCCACGTTCATGCAGCGCCTGCTCACCCCCAGCGAGTTCGACGTGCTGGCCGCGCGGCTGTTCGGCAACGTCTCCAACGCCGACGCCTCGTACCTGCCCGTGGCGATCCCGCTGTGCCTGGTGGCCGCGACCCTGCTGGTGCTGGGTTCGCGGCGCCTGAACATCGTGGCGCTGGGCCGGGACGCCTGCACCGGGCTGGGCCTGAACCACCGGCGCGAGACCATGCGGGTGCTCTTCCTGGTGTCGGTGCTCATGGCGGTCTCCACCGCCCTCGTGGGCCCGATGACCTTCCTCGGCTTCCTCGTCGCGACCCTGGCCTACCAGTTCGCCGACACGTACGACCACCGGTACGTGTTCCCGGTCGCCGCGCTGACCTGCTTCGTCGTGCTCAGCGGCGCCTACTTCGTCATGCGGAACGTCTTCTACGCCAACGGGGTGGTCTCGATCATCATCGAGTTCGTCGGCGGCCTGGTGTTCCTGTTCGTCATCCTCAGAAAGGGTCGGCTGTGATCACCCTCGAAGGCGTGCGCAAGGACTACGGCGGCGAGGTCACGATCGGCCCCGTGGACCTGGAGATCCCCCGGGGCGGTGTGACCGCCCTGGTCGGCCCGAACGGCGCCGGGAAGTCCACCCTCCTCACCATGGTGGGGCGGCTGCTCGGCCTCGACGCCGGCACCATCGAGATCGCCGGGTACGACGTCGCGAGGACGCCCTCCAAGGACCTGGCCAAGGTCGTCTCGGTGCTGCGCCAGGAGAACCACTTCATCACCCGGCTGACGGTACGCCAGCTCGTCGCCTTCGGCCGCTTCCCCCACTCCAGGGGGCGGCTGACGGTGGCCGACGAGGAGGTGGTCAGCCGCGCGATCGACTTCCTGGACCTCACCGAGCTGGAGGGCCGCTACCTCGACCAGCTGTCGGGCGGCCAGCGCCAGCGCGCGTACGTGGCGATGGTGCTGTGCCAGGACACCGAGTACGTGCTGCTCGACGAGCCGCTGAACAACCTCGACATGCGCCACTCGGTGCAGATGATGAAGCACCTGAGCCGGGCCGCGGCCGAGCTCGACCGGACGATCGTGATCGTGCTGCACGACATCAACTTCGCGGGCCACTACGCGGACCACATCTGCGCGGTCAAGGACGGGGCGGTCGTCGAGTTCGGCACCCCGGCGGAGATCATGACCGACGACGTCCTCACCCGGGTGTTCGACACCCCGGTGACCGTCGTCGACGGCCCGAACGGACCGCTCGCCGTCTACTACTGATCCCGGGATACTGGGGTGGTGAGCACCCCTCCGGCCGAAGTGACCGTCACCCCCGACCTCGTCCGCCGGCTCCTGCGGGAGCAGCACCCCGACCTCGCGGATCTGCCGGTCGCCCCCGTCTCCCACGGTTGGGACAACACCCTCCTCAGCCTGGGCGAGCACCTGTGCGTGCGCATGCCTCGGCGGGCGGCGGCCGCCGCGCTGGTCCTGAACGAACAGCGCTGGCTGCCCGGGATCGCCGGGCGCGTGGGCGTCCCCGTCCCGGTGCCCGTGCGGGTGGGCCGACCCGGGCACGGCTACCCCTGGCACTGGTCGGTCGTCCCGTGGTTCAAGGGCCGCACCGCCGCCGAGGTCCCGGTGGACGAACGCTCCGACCTGGTCGAACCCCTCGCTCTGTTCCTGTCCCGGCTGCACGTGCCCGCTCCGGTCGACGCTCCCCGCAACCCGGTCCGGGGGGTGCCCCTGCGCGAGCGCGACGCCCGGGTGCGCGAACGCCTGGCCGCCAGCCCCGACCCGCGCGCCCCGGAACTGCTCGCCCTGTGGGAGGAGCTGCTCCCGACCCCCGAGTGGGCCGGTCCGGCGCTCTGGCTGCACGGGGACCCGCACCCCGCCAACCTCCTGGTCGGCTCGGTCGACCGCACCCGTGAGCGGGGCCGCCTCGACCTCGTCGCGGTCCTGGACTTCGGTGACCTCACCTCCGGCGACCCCGCCTCGGACCTCGCCGCCGCCTGGCTGGCCTTCGGCCCCGAGGACCGCGCCCGTCTGCGCGCCCGCCTGGACCGCCGCCGGGGGATCGACTCCCCCACCTGGGACCGCGCCCGCGCCTGGGCGCTCCTGTACTCCACCCTGCTGTGCGCCAGCGCCCCGGAGCACCCGCTGCTGGGTGCCATCGGGGAGCACACGGTCACCCAGCTGCTGGACGCGTAGGCCGACCGGGCCCGATCCGGGCGGGGGCCTGGTCAGACCAGGTCCGGCGGAGGCGCACAATGGTCCGAAACCCACCCGGACCCGACAGGTGATGATCGTGAGCAGACCAGGACCGACCGTGAAGTCCCTGATGGAGGCGTTGGAGGGCCCGGTCCACGGACTGGTCTCGGCGCCCCGGGGGCTGGACGCCCTGGTGCACTCCGTGGTGGTGGCCCACCCCGACGACCCGGTGCCCCCGGGGTCCCTGGTCGTCGCCCCGGCCGGTGGCGCCGAGGCCGTCACGCTCGCCCGGCGGGCCGTGCGGGGCGGGGCGAGCGCCGTCGCCGTACCCGGGACGCCCGACGACGGGCTGCGCGACCTCGACCTCGCCGTACTCTCCGTGGACCCCGCCCTGGCCGCCGCGGAGTTCGCGGCCCTCGCCCGGACCGCGCTGGACTCCTTCGACCCCGAGGACCGGCACCGGGACCTGTTCTCCCTCGCCCAGACCGTCGCGACGCTGACCGGCGGGATCGTCAGCATCGAGGACGGCGCGAACCGGGTGCTGGCCTACTCGGCCTCCCACGAGGGCGCCGACGAGCTGCGCCAGCAGACCATCCTCGGCCGCGACTGCCCGGCGTCCTTCATCGCGCACCTGCGCGCGTGGGGCGTGGACGAGCGCATCCGCGCCGGTGAGGTCGTCGAGGTCGCGGAACGCCCCGACCTCGGCGCCTCCCGCAGGAGGGTGGTGGGCATCCGGGCCGGGGAGCGGCCCCTCGGGAGCATCTGGGTGCAGCAGGCCGACCGTCCCCTGTCTCCCACCAGCGACCAGGTGCTCCGGGGCGCGGCTCGCCTGGCCGCCGTCCACGTGTCACGCGTGAACAGCGGGGCCCGCGCCACCGGCCACGACACCGGAGAACTGTCCATGGGGCTGCTGACCGGCGCCTTCGACACCGACGCGCTCGCCCGGCACCTGGGCGTGGACCCCGCCACTCCTGTCTCGGTGATCGCCCTGGCCCTGCGGGAGGAGGAGGTGGACCAGCCGTGGCGGCTGCACCAGGCCGCCGAGGTGGTCTCGGTGTACGCGGCGGCCTACCGCAGGAACGCGCTGGTCATCCCGGCCTGCGGCCTCCTCTACGTCCTGCTGCCCACGCCCTCCGGGCAGGCGCCGCTCGCGTGGGTCCGGGAGCTGGTGGGGATGCTGCGCCAGCACCACGGCACCCCGGTGCAGGGCTCCGTGGCGGGGGTGGCGCCCCGGATGCGCGGGGTGCCCGCGCTGAAGAAGCACGCGAGCCGGGTCCTGGAGGTCATCGCGGACGACCCCGACCGGCTGGTCGCCGACTACGAGGAGACGCGTTCCTCGGTGGTGCTGCGTGAGGTGGTCGAGTACCTCGCGGAGCGCCCCCACCTGCGCGACGAGCGGTTGGACTCCCTCGACGACGAGCAGCGCAGGTCCCTCGCGGCCTACCTGGACGCCTTCGGTGACGTGACCAGTGCGGCGACCGGTCTGCACGTCCACCCCAACACCCTCCGCCACCGCATCCGGCGGATCTGCGCGCTCACCGGGCTCGACCTGGACGACGCCGACCAGCGGCTCCTGGCGTCGGTCAGCCTGCGGGTGTGACCGGCGACGGGTCGCGGTCCGGCCGCCCTCAGGTCTCCCCGAGATCACGGCCGACCTGCGGTGATCCCCGTGCGAGGCCGCGTTGTCGCGGCCGACACCGCCCCGCCCGGCTTGTCGTCGGTTCGGACAACGGTGACGGGCGCCACCCGCTCCTAGGCTCCAGGCCGTACTCACGGGCTCTGCCTTCCGCCCGTGGAACCCGTCCCCGTCTGGAGCCCCGTCCATGAGTCCCGAGAGCACGAGCGCGTCCGACGCGCAGGCCCGCCCACCCAGGGCCAAGGTCCTGGTGGCCAGTCTGACCGGAAGCACGATCGAGTGGTTCGACTTCTTCCTCTACGGCACGGCCGCCGCCCTCGTCTTCAACAAGCTCTTCTTCCCCTCGGACGACCCGCTCGTCTCGTTGATGCTGTCGTACCTGACCTTCTCGCTGACGTTCTTCATCCGACCGCTCGGCGGCGTCCTGTTCTCGCACATCGGTGACCGGATCGGCCGGAAGAAGACGCTGATCATCACGCTGTCGCTCATGGGCGGCGCGACGATGCTCATCGGGCTGCTGCCCACCTACGACAGCATCGGGATCCTCGCGCCGGTCCTCCTGGTGTTCCTGCGGATCGTGCAGGGCCTGGGCATCGGCGGGGAGTGGGGCGGGGCGCTGCTGCTCGCCTACGAGTACGCCCCGGAGAACCGTCGCGGCTTCTTCGGATCCGTGCCGCAGATGGGCATCACCTCCGGGATGCTGCTGGCCAGCCTCGCGCTGACCCTCATGTCGCTGATGCCGGACGACCAGTTCGAGACCTGGGGCTGGCGGGTCCCGTTCGTGGCCAGCGTCCTCCTGGTGCTGCTGGGTCTGTGGATCCGTTCCGGGATCGACGAGACCCCCACCTTCCGCCAGGCCAAGGAGGAGGGGAACGTCGCCAAGCTGCCCGTCGCGGAGACCTTCCGCCACCACTGGCGGGCGGTGCTCGTCGCCGTGGGCGCGAAGATCGTGGAGACCGCGCCCTTCTACGTCTTCGGCACCTTCGTGGTCAGCTACGCGACCGGGACCCTGAGCTTCGACAACACGACCGCGCTCAACGCGGTGACCATCGGCGCGGTCGTGGCGACCGTGTGCATCCCGCTCGCGGGACGGCTCTCCGACACGTTCGGCCGCCAGCGCGTCTACCTGGTCGGCGCCGCCGCCCTGGGCCTGTTCACCGCCCCGTACTTCCTGATGCTGGGGACCGGCAGCAACCTCATGCTGATCCTGGCCACCGTGATCGGCCTGGGTGTCCTGTGGGCGCCCGTGACCGCCACCATCGGCACCCTGAGCTCGGAGATCTTCTCCACGCGCGTGCGCTACACGGGGGTGACCCTCGGCTACCAGATCGGCGCGGCGCTCGCGGGCGGCACCGCGCCGCTGATCGCGACCTGGCTGCTGTCCCGGTTCGACGACTCGTGGGTGCCGATCGCCGTGTACCTGAGCCTCACCGCCGTGGTCTCGATCGTCGCGGTGTCCTTCGCCCACCGGATCTCGGACGTGGAGGACCGCCACCTGGCCCGTACGACCGACTCCGGGGTCTGACCGCACACGGGGGAGGGCGGCCCGGACCGGCGCCGCCCTCCCCCGGAACGTCGTGTCCGGGTGTCCTCGCGTGGCCCGAGGAGGTCAGGGGGTGACGATCGCGAAGTCGGGGTCGGGCCGGTCCAGCACCTCCATGACCCGCCGGACCGCGTCCAGGTCCCCGTCGTGGTCGATCCCCTCCGTGTCCCCGTGCGCGAGCAGGGCCAGGAGCCGGGGTTTGGTCAGGCGCAGGGTCAGGTCCGCGTCCCCGTCGCCCTCCCCCTCGGTGGGCCAGTGGACGAAGACCCCGTTGGACACCCGGGTCCGGTACGACTCCCCCAGGTCGGTCAGGGTCCAGTCGATGACCACGGACAGCGCGGCGGCACGGTGGCCGTCCACCCGGATGGAGACCGTGTCGAAGAGCTGGGTGACGGTGAGCATGGCGGCCATGCTCGACGACCCGAGGCCGGTGTGCACCACGCCCTCGCGCAGCTCGCTCGCGCCGGTCAGGTAGCAGTTGCGCCAGGTCGCGTTCTCGGCGCCCTCCCCGAGCCGCTGGAACACCGAGGCCAGGAGCTCCCTCGCCCCGGTGTGCGACGGGTCCGCGAACACCGCGTGCCGCAGCAGCTGGGCGGCGAACCGCGGGTCCCCGTCGTCCGCGTACGCGCGGGCCCTGGCCACCACGGTGTCCGTGCCCCCGATGGTGTCCACGTACCGGCGGGCGCTCTCCACCGGCGGGTGCTCCCAGAGCGAGGCGGGGTTGCCGTCGTACCAGCCCAGGTAGCGCTGGTAGATCGCCTTCACGTTGTGGGAGAGCGAACCGTAGTAGCCACGGGTGCTCCAGGCCCGTTCCAGCCCCTCCGGCAACCGCAGTTCCTCCGCGATCTCCGGGCCGGTGAGTCCCCGGTTGAGCAGGCGCAGGGTCTGGTCGTGCATGAACGCGTACAGGTCGCGCTGCTCGGACAGGTATCCCACGATCCGGTCGTGGCCCCAGGTCGGCCAGTGGTGGGAGGCGAACAGCACGTCCGCCCGGTCCGCGTACAGCTGGACGGCCTCGTTGAGGTAGCGGGACCACACACGGGCGTCGCGCACCACCGCGCCGCGCAGGGTGAGGATGTTGTGCATGGTGTGGGTGGCGTTCTCCGCCATGCACAGGGCCCTGTGGTCGGGCAGCAGGAAGTTCATCTCCGAGGGCGCCTCGGTCCCGGGCGTCATCTGGAAGACGAACCGGACCCCGTCCACCACCTCCTCCTGGCCGGTGCGGGTGACGTCCACAGTGGGCGGCACCAGGCTGGGCGTGCCCGTGGAGACCGCCGCCCCCAGCCCCATGCCGACGGCCCCGTCGGGCCCGACCCCCAGGTTGGCGCCCGAGTAGTACATGCCGCGCCGCAGCATGGCGGGGCCCGCGTACACGTTCTCCACCACGGAGTGCTCCAGGAAACCCTCGGGCGCGAGGATGGGCACGTCGTCCCGCTCCGGGTCGATCACCCCGAGGGCGCCGCCGAAGTGGTCGAGGTGCGAGTGCGTGTAGAGCAGTCCCGTCACGGGCCGCTCGCCCCGGTGCTCCCGGTACAGGGTCAGGGCGGCCGCGGCGGTCTCCGCCGAGACGAGCGGGTCGACGACCACCACACCGCGTTCGCCCTCGATCAGCGTCATGTTCGACAGGTCCAGGCCCCGGACCTGGTAGACGCCCTCGGTGACCTCGTACAGGCCCTGCCGGGCGCACAGCCGGGCCTGGCGCCACAGGCTCGGATGGACGGAGTCGGGGCGTTCGCCCTCCAGGAACCCGAAGGCGTCACCGTCCCACACCACCCGGCCCCGGTCGTCGCGCACCACCCCGGGGACCAGCGCGCCGACGAACCCCCGGTCGGCGTCCTCGAAGTCCGTCCCGTCCTCGTAGCCGGGCTCTGTCATGGCCGTCCCTCCGTCTGAGCGCTCGTGCGTCGGGCCGACCGGCCCGACCTCCATGGTCGGCACCGGTCCCCTAACGGACCCCCGGCGCCGCGCCAACTCCACGTCATCTTCCGGTACCGACGCGGTCGGGTCCCTCACCCCGCGCCGGGGTCCGCCGTCCCGTCGACCACGACGACCGTCCCCGTGGCGCCGTCGACCCGCAGCAGGTCCCCGGTGCGGATCACGGTGGTGGCGTTCCGGACGCAGATCACCGCCGGTATCCCGTACTCGCGGGCGACCGTGGGGCCGTGCGCGATCGGTGAACCGGTCTCGGAGACCAGCCCTGCGGCGGTCATGAACAGCGGGGTCCAGCCCGGGTCGGTGGTGGGGGCCACGAGGATCTCGCCGGGTTCGATCCGGGCGCCGACCGGGTCGAGGACCACGCGGGCACGCCCCTCGGCCCGGCCCGGCGCGGCCGGCATCCCCGGCAGCCCGCCCCGCTCCGAGGCCGGAGCGGGAAGCGTGGCCTCCACGTCGGTGCCGTCGGTCAGGAGGGTCCCCGGCACCGTGCGGCGGCGCAGCTCCCGTCCGTGGACGCGGCGGCGCCCGGCCACGAGCTCCCGCTGGTCTGCGCCCTCCACGGCCGCTCGGACCTCGTCCACACGCAGGAAGAAGACGTCGTCGGCCCCGGCCAGCAGTCCCTCGTCCGCCAGGTCCTCCCCGACCAGGAGCAGTTGGCGGCGTATCTCCGCGAACGGCACCAGCCAGGCGAACTTGGCGTACTCGCGCATGCCCGCGAGTTCACGGGAGCGGCGCATGAGGAAGACGGCGATCGTCCCGCGCACCGGGCGGCTCCGCACGGCCCGGGAACCGAGCTCCGCGAGCTTGGTCTCGGCGACGGCCCGGGCCCGCTCGAACCTGCGGTCCGGCGCCTGGTCGGGGTCCTTGAGCCGGAGGTAGTTGGCGACCGTCCCGAACACGGGCGCGGGGTCCTCGCGCCATCGCGGGACACCGATGTCCACCTCGGCGGCGGCCCGGTGCCCGTAGGCGTCCAGGAACGCGTCCAAGCCGATGTCGGGCAACTCTCCGCGCAGGTACCGGGCGGAGAGCTCCTCCGGGGGCGTGCCGGTGAACAGGTCTCCATGGGTGCGGGCCCGTTCGGCGACCCGCCACAGGGCCAGGTCCATCTCTGTGGTGACGTTGTGCGCCAGACCGCCCAGGACGGTGTCGGTCTCCGCCTTCGTGGCGACGCCGCCGAGCAGGGCCGCCGGGGCCGTGCCGGTGACGATCCCGGCGAAGACCGGGCCGATCACCGCCATGAGGTCCCGGCCGAGCATCGCGTCGAAGGCCGGTCCGTGGATCCAGTCCCACCGTCGTGCCGGGCTCGTCCCGGCTCCCGGGCCGCGCAGGGTGCGCAGACGGGCCACGGCGGCGTGGGCGCGGTCCCGGGCCGCGCGGGGCCGGGCCAGGGCGTACCCGACGCCGAGCACGGCGGCGGGCAGGAGGGTGGCGGCGACCCTGAGCCCCGTGGACGCGGAGAACGGCAGTCCGGGGCGGGGGGCGAAGCGCGGGTCGTCGAGCACGTGCTCCACCGCCGCGCGCACCCGGGGTCCGTACACGTCCATGCCCCGGGCCACCCTCCGCCGGAGCGGAGCGCTCCTCAGGAGGGGGGACAGGTCGGCGTACAGCCGACCACCGACGCCGACCATCAGGGGGTCGGGGTCGGGGTCGACGGTCCCGGCGGC
This sequence comes from Nocardiopsis sp. iso_238, assembly GCF_056173325.1. Classification (NCBI taxonomy): domain Bacteria; kingdom Bacillati; phylum Actinomycetota; class Actinomycetes; order Streptosporangiales; family Nocardiopsidaceae; genus Nocardiopsis; species Nocardiopsis sp. iso_238. Next base: position 5,809,498 of record NZ_CM149668.1, read on the forward strand.
GCCCCCGGCCCCCGACCACCAGCGGGTCCACACCTGCTGGAGCAGGGAGAGGCCGAGCGGGGTGAAGGGGCGGAGCATGCCCTGCATGTGCCCGGTCTCCATGTAGAAGCGGGGCAGGTCGGGAAGGCCCTGCGGGGGCAGCGGGAAGAGGGTGGTGACGGGGCGGGACTGGAGCAGCCACAGGGTGCCGTCGCGGTCGTGGGACCACTCGACGTCCTGCGGGGAGCCGAAGAGCGTCTGGAGGCGCCGCCCGGTCGCGGCCAGCTCGACGACCTGGGCCCGGGTGAGGCAGCCCCCGTCCTCGTTCGGGCCGTGCCCGTCGTCGACCGTGTAGTGGTCGGGTTCGACCGAGCCGTCCACGACCGCGGTGCCCGAACCGCGCACCGCGTCCACCACGGTGCGGGTACGGGTGCCGGTGAGCGGGTCGGCGGTGAACATGACCCCGGCGGTGGCGGAGTCCACCATGCGCTGCACGACCACCGCCATGCCCACGTCGGCCCGGTCGATCCCGTTGGCCCGGCGGTAGGCGACGGCCCGTTCGTTGTCGAGGGAGGCCCAGCAGCGGCGGACCGCGTCCACGACGGCGTCCGCGCCCTCGACGTCGAGGTAGGTGTCCTGCTGTCCGGCGAAGCTGGCGTCGGGCAGGTCCTCGGCGGTCGCGCTGGAGCGCACCGCGACCCTGCCCCCGCCCCGTGCCTCGTAGGCGCGGGTGACCTGCTCGGCGGGGACCGTGCCGGACGCGTACGCGGCGGTGGTCACGCAGAATCCGGCGGGGACCCGCTCCCCGGCGGCGGCCATCTCGCCGAGGTTGGCCGCCTTGCCTCCCACGAGTGTCCCCATGTCACGGCGGATCTCGTCCAGTCCGACGATGTGGTTCCGTAATCCCATGCGGTGAGTCTTCCCCGAACCGGGACGGTTCCACCCGGGTCAGGCGGCCCGGCGGACCAGTTCGCGGACCTGCTCGGGGAACTCGTAGGGGGCCAGGTGACCGGCCTTCTCCAGCACGTGCAGATCGGTGTCCAGGAACCGGCGGGCCGGGCCGTGCAGGCGGGCCGGGGAGAAGAACACGTCGTCCGAACCGGTGGCCACGGTGACGTTCCGCTGCTGCCAGGCCAGCAGGGACTCGGTGGGGAGCGGCCCCGGCGCGAGGCTGGTGCGGCAGTACCTGCCGACCATCGTCATCCACGCCGCGAACGGGTGGAGGGGGCGGCGGAAGTCGGGTCCGCTCATGAAGTTGAGCAGCCTCGTGCTCTTGTCGTCGCGCGGACCGATCATCCAGGGCAGGGTCACCCGCATCAGCTCGGGCGGGGTCGCCGCGTTGGTGAGCCCGGCCGGGTTCACCAGGACCATCCCCTTGACCAGGTCACGGGGCTTCGAGGCCAGGGCGACCGCCGCGCCCAGGGAGTGGCCGAGCACCACCGCCGGGCGGTCCACCAGTTCGGGCAGCACCTCGTCGAACCATCTGCCGTACGCCTCGGCGCGGTGTCCCCGGGGGCGCACGCCGCAGCTGAGCCCGGGCTGCCCGGGCAGGTCCACGAGGTAGACGTCCCGTTCCTCCGTCATGTCGGAGGCGGGTGAGGCGCTGAGCGCGCTGTTGAAGTTGGTGCCGCTGAGCACGACCACGGGGGTTCCGGGCCCACCGGGCATCCGGAAGGCGCGGGTGGGGCCGATCGACGTGGCGATCTCCGGCAGGAAGACCAGGTCGGGGTACTCGTCGAGCCGCTCCCTGCACCATCCTCGGACGGTCCGCTCCGCGAGTTCGGAACGGTAGACACGAGCTCCGTGGGGAGTGGTCTCCGGCATGGGCGCACCTGGTTTCGGGTAGGGATGAGCGCTTCGCCGACCAGTCTTCCCGGCACACCTGACCGGCACTCTACGCGCGTTCCCCCGGTCCGGCCAACCGTGGGCGGGGCTTCGACCTCCGATTCGACAGCCCTGGGCATAGTACCTGTTCAGGGGCTATATTGACCGGAGCGCTCCGAGCTCGTCGGCACCGTCTGTCCCTGGTGAAACATGGCCGGAACTGGACATATGCGGCACCATCGACGAACATGGGCGCGGCGCCACACGCGCCAATGGTGTGCCGGGAAGACTGGTCGGCGTCCCTACGACCCATGTCCGGAGCACACCGTAATGACGAGGACCAGCGCGATTCCTTCGCGCGCGCTGCGCAGAAGCCGCTTCGGTGAGCGCCACAAGCTCCCGGTCGGGAACCCCCGCCCGCACGGCACCAACGGTTACACCACCTCGTGGGGCACCAACGCGCACGGCGAACTCAGTTCCTGCCCGCCGGGACCCGGCTGACCGCGTCCCTCCGACGCGTTCCGAACCGCTCCCCATCCGTGTCGCCGCGCGTACCGCACCGGTCGCCCCCTGGGCCCGCCATGCCTCCGTCGCGCGGCACAACGCCGTGAAAGGACAGTGGCGTGGTGCTGCTGCTTCTGATGATCGTGCTCGCACTGACCGTGGCGAGCACACCCTTACTGGACAGACTGCTGGGACGTAACGCGGGCTGGCCCGTCGCCGCCGTGTTCCTCGGCCTCACCGTGCTCGTGGCCGCCCAGGCCCCGCAGGTGCTGGGCGCCGGGGTCCCGCTGGAGTTCTCCCGGCCCTGGATGCCCCAGATCGGGGTCTCCCTCCACCTGCGCATGGACGGCCTCGGCTGGCTGTTCACCATGCTGGTGACCGGCATCGGCGCGCTGATCATGGCGTACTCGACCCGGTACTTCCCGCCCGGCCGCCGCCTCGGCTTCTACTTCCTGATGTCCCTCTTCGCCCTGGCGATGACGGGCCTGGTCCTGGCCGACGACGTGGTGCTGCTCTTCGTGTTCTGGGAGCTCACCACGATCGCGTCCTTCTACCTGATCGGCCTGTCCGGGGTGTCGGCCAGCCGCCCGGCGATCCGCACGTTCCTGCTCACCGCCATGGGCGGCCTCGCGCTGCTCGCGGCGGTCGTGCTGCTCATCGTGCGCACCGGCACCACCCAGCTGAGCGCGATCCTGGCGGACACCTCCTGGACCCAGGACACCGGGTTCGCGTCGCTGGTGGCCGTCCTGGTCGCCGTCGCCGTGTTCACGAAGTCGGCGCAGTTCCCGTTCCACTACTGGCTGCCGGACGCCATGGCGGCGAGCACGCCCGTCAGCGCCTACCTGCACGCGGCGGCGATGGTGAAGGCCGGGATCTACCTGGCCATGCGCTTCACGCCCGCCTTCGGTGACCTGATGGTGTGGAACACGCTGCTGATCACCCTGGGTCTGACCACCGCCGTCATCGGCGCGGTCTTCGCCCTGCAACAGCACGACCTCAAGAGGCTCGCCGCCTTCTCCACCGTCAGCCAGCTCGGCTTCCTGGTGGCGGTGATCGGTGTGGGCACCCCCGCCGCCCTGGTCGCGGCCGCGGTCCACACCGTGGCGCACGCCCTGTTCAAGTCGGCGCTGTTCATGGTGGTCGGCCTGGTCGACATCCAGACCGGCACCCGTGACCTGCGCCAGCTGGGCGGCCTGCGTCGGCGGATGCCGGTCACCGCGACCGTCGCCGCCCTGTCCGCGCTCTCCATGGCGGGCATCCCGCCGCTGCTCGGGTTCATCAGCAAGGAGAACCTCTTCGAGTCGCTGCTGCACGCACCCGGCCCGGCGTGGTTCGGCCCGGTGGCCGGAGCCGTCGCGGTCGCCGCGGCAGCGTTCACCTTCGCGTACTCCTTCCGGTTCGTGTACGGGGCGTTCGGGGGTGAGCCGAGGGGCGACTCCCAGGAGCGCGCCGCGACAGAGGCGCGCTCCAGCTTCTGGTTCCCGGCGATCCTCGCGTCCCTGGGCGGTGTGCTGCTCGGTCTGACCGTCCCGGCCCTGGACCCGCTGGTCAACGAGGTGGCCCTGAACGCCACCCACCAGGCGGCCGACGCGCACCTGCTGCTGTGGCACGGGGTCAACGCCGCCCTCGGCATGTCCGCGCTGGCGATCGGCCTGGGCGCCCTGCTGTCCTGGCGGAGCCGTTCCGGTGAGGCACTGGCCGGACGCGACCTCGTACCGGTGACCGGTGTGCGGGTCTTCGAGGCCCTGTACGACGGCGTCATCCGGGTGGGCAGGCGCACCGGCGACCTCACCCGCACCGACTCCCCCGCCTTCCACCTGGGTGTGCCGATGGTGCTGATCATCGCGCTGGCCCTGGTCGCCGTGGTGTTCCGCCTGGACCTGCCGCCACCGGCCGGGCAGACCTCACTGGGCCTGGACTGGCTCCTCGTGGGCCTGATGGTGGTGGCCGTCGGAGCCGCCGTGGTCACCCGCTCCCGGATGGCGGGTCTGGCCCTGGTCGGCGTGGCCGGGTTCACCGTCGCCCTGTGGCTGTTCTTCCTGGGCGCCTTCGACGTGGCCCTCACCCAGCTGCTGGTGGAGATCCTGACCGTGGTCGTCGCGGTGCTGGTGCTGCGCCGCCTGCCGCGCCGCTTCCACAGCGTCCGGCGCCGCCGCACCGTCCTGACCGCCGCGATCGCGATCGGCGCCGGTCTGGCCGCCGGTCTGGGCGCCTACGCCCTCACCGGTCGGCGCGAGCTCTCGCCCGTGGCCGACTACCTCCTGGCCAACGCCCCGGAGGACACCGGCGGCACCAACGTGGTCAACACGATCCTGGTCGACTACCGAGCCCTGGACACCCTGGGCGAGCTCACCGTCCTCGGTGTGGCGGGCCTGATCATCATCGCGGTGATCCGGTCCAGCGACCTGCTCCCGGTGCACTCCTCGCGCCAGGTGGTCGTGGGCCCGACCAACGCCGCGCACGACCCCGCCGACAACACGGTGCTGATGCGCACGGTCGGCCGCTTCCTGATGCCGCTCCTGGTCATCTGGTCGCTGTACCTGCTGTTCCGCGGCCACAACGAACCCGGCGGCGGGTTCATCGCCGGTCTCGTCGGCGGTGCGGGCTTCGCGCTGACCTACCTCTCGGCGGCCAGCGACAAGGCGGCGCGTATCCGCCTGGCCTATCCCGCGATCATCGGCACCGGTGTGCTGGTGGCCGCGTTCTCCGGGTTCCTGGGCTACCTGGAGGGCTCGTTCCTCAAGCCGCTGCACGCGGAGATCCCGCTGGCCTGGGGCGACTACTTCCACTTCACGACGGCGTTCGTCTTCGACATCGGCGTCTACCTGGCGGTCGTGGGCGTCCTGCTCACCGCGCTCAACGAGCTGGGGCTCGAACGCGGCAGCCCTGGCTCCGACGGTTCGGCCCCGCCCGGGTCCGACACGGGGGTGTCCCCGGACACCGACGCACACGACCTGGACGGCTCCACCACGGGAGGCAAGCGATGACCCTCGCCATCACCATCGGCGTCATGGTCGCCGGAGGCGTCTACCTGATGCTCCAGCGCGGCATGGTGCGTATCGTCCTGGGCCTCATCCTGGTGGGCCACGCCGTGAACCTGCTGATCATGTCGGCGGGCGGCATCTTCCGCCGTGACCTGCCCCTGCTCCAGTTCGGCACCGCGCCGACGGCCGCCGACCCGCTGCCCCAGGCGTTCGTGCTCACCGCGATCGTGATCGCCTTCTCCATCGCGATCTACATGCTCACCCTCGCCGCCTCCGGCAGCGACGACGACACCGAGGACGCCTCATGAACGCGGCGCTGCTGCCTCTCTTCGTCGCGGTGCCGCTGGTCGGCGCCGGACTGCTGATCGTCCTGCGCGGGCCCCTGTGGCTGCGCCGGACCCTGCTGCTCCTGCCCACCGCGGTGTCGCTGCTCGGCGCCTCGGGTCTCGTCTGGCTCACCCGCGACGGCGCCGTGTTCGCCCACAACGTGGGCCTGTGGCAGAACGGGGTCGCCATCCCGTTCGTGGCCGACGTCTTCAGCGCGCTCATGCTGTGGACCACCTCGCTCCTGGCACTGGTGTGCTCGGCGTTCGCGATGGCCACCGGGGACGACCGGCGGTCGTTCTTCTCCCCGCTGGTCCTGGTGCTGGCGGCCGGTGTGTCCGGTGCGCTGCTCACCGGCGACATCTTCAACATGTTCGTGTTCATCGAGGTCATGCTGCTGCCGTCGTACGGTCTGCTGGCGATGCTCGGTGCCATGGGCAGGCTGCGCGCCGGACGGATCTACGTCACGGTCAACCTGCTCACGTCCACGATCTTCCTCGCGGGTGTGGCGCTGGTCTACGCCGCCGCCGGAACCGTGCACATGGGCGAGCTGGCCGGGGCCGCGAAGGACGACCCGATGGTCGCGGTCGGCATGGGCGTGGTCATCCTCGCCCTGTCGATCAAGGCCGCGGTCGTCCCGGTGCACGGCTGGCTGGCCCGCACCTACCCGGCCGCCTCCCCGGCGATCACCGCCCTGTTCTCCGGCCTGCACACCAAGGTGGCGATCTACGCGATCTACCGCCTGTACGCGCTGGTCTTCGACGGGGACGCCAAGTTCCTGTGGATCGGCGTCGTGGCCTTCACCCTCACCATGCTCATCGGCGTGATGGGCGCGGTCGGTGAGGGCACCACCCGCTCGATCCTGGTGTTCCACATGATCAGCCAGATCGGGTACATCCTGCTCGGGGTCGCCCTGTTCACCGAGCTCGGGCTCATGGCGGGCATCTTCTACCTGATCCACCACATGATCGTGAAGGCGTCGCTCTTCCTGTCGACGGGCGCGATCGAGCACACCTACGGAACCGGCGCGCTGGACCGGCTCGGCGGCATCGCCAAGCGGGAGCCGCTGCTGGCCCTGGTGTTCATGGGCGCGGCCCTGTCCCTGGCCGGACTGCCGCCGTTCTCCGGGTTCGTCGCCAAGCTCACCCTGGTCGTGGCGGCCGTGGATGACGCCCAGTGGACCGCCATGGCGGTGATGATCGCGGTCAGCCTGATCACCCTCATGTCGATGCTGAAGATCTGGGGCGGCGTGTTCTGGGGCAAGGCCCCGGACGAGGACGTCTCCCCCGTCTCGGCCGACCCCAACGGTGCGGTCGCCACCGCGACCCGCACCACACCGAGGATCCGGACGGCGCTGATCGTGCCGGGCCTGATCCTGACAGCCACGACCCTGGGCATCGGTCTGGGCGCCCAGGTCCTGCTCGACCTCAGCGCACAGGCCGCGAACGGGCTCATGGACACTTCCGGATACGTCGAGGCGGTGCTGGGACGATGATCCACCCGATGTGGGCACCGCGAGTGCTCTGGTTCCCCTTCTACGCGGGCGCCGAGATCGTGAAGACCTCCCTCCAGGTGATGTGGGACATCGTCACCCCGGGCAGTTCCGCGACCCCGGCCTTCGTGGAGGTCCCGGTGCGCTGCCGGACCGACCTGGAGTTCACCCTGCTGGCCAACCTGATCTCCCTGACACCGGGAACGGTCACGGTGGCCGTGCGCCGCTCACCCGCCACCCTGTGGGTGCACGGGCTGTACGTGGAGGACCGCGCGTCCTTCCAGCAGGAGATCCACGCCATGGAGGACCGCGTCCTGGGAGTCACCCGCCCGGCGGGCCCGCCGGAGAGCGTCCCTGTTGAGGGGGAACGGAACTGATGCAGCTCATCGACATCGGCCTGGCCGCGATCGTGCTGGCCATGGCCATCGCCGCCTACCGCATCCTGACCGGCCCCTCGGCCGCCGACCGGGGCGCCGCCTCGGACATCATCTTCTTCGGCTTCGTCGGGCTGGTCGCCATGCTCGGCTTCCGGCTGGACACCGAGCTGGTCGTGGACATCGTCCTGGTGTGCGCGCTGACCGGCTTCCTCGCCGCCCTGTCCCTGGCCCGCCTGATCACCGGAGGTAAGCGATGAACCCGCTGGACGTCGCCGGGGTGGCCTGCATGGTCGCCGGCGGCCTGGTGTTCCTGGTCGGGGCGGTCGGTCTGCTCCGCCTCCAGGACTTCTACGCCCGGCTCAGCGGGGTGGGGATCGCGGGCGGACTCGGGACGGCGCTGGTGCTGCTCGGTCTGCTCCTGCACTACCCGTCCGTGGAGAACGCGGTCAAGATCGGCCTGGCCCTGCTCATCCAGCTGGCCACGGCGGCGGTCGGCGGCAACGCCATCGCCCGGGCCGGCTACCTGACCGGGGTGCGACCCACCGAGAACACGAGGTTCGACGACCTGGCCGCCACGGAGAAGGACTCCTAGTCGACGGCCGAGGGCCCCGTCCTCCGCGCGAGCGGACGGCGGGGCCCTCCGTCGTATGGTGCGCAGTCCCACAGGGCGCGGTACCCGTCGGCTCGGAGGCCGTGTGCTAGGTTCGTGAGGTTGCCATCGCGGTGCCCGTGTTCTCGGGCGTTCTCCGCGTTGCCGTTCCAGAGCCGGTCATCTGGCAGTCGTTCTCCGACAGGCACCGGTTCGTCCGCCACGACCCCCAGCGCTACGTGTGGGCCGTGGATATCGAAGTATTTTCCCCCACGCAGTCTCGGTGTCACTCGCCGAAGCACTGCTGTGGACTTCCGACCCGGCCTATGTCGTCGGCGAAAGGTCATCTGTGAACCATCCCCGTACCAACGCACGTCGCGACCGCACTTCCAACGGTTCCCGCGGCGGCTCCGGCTCCTACGGCCGCCCGCGTCCCCGTCGTTCCTTCGACGGTCCCCGTCGCGGCGGCGGCAACCAGGGCCGCCCCGGCGGCGGCTCGCGCTTCTCCGGCGGCGAGTTCGCGCTGCCGACCACCGTCAACCCCGGGCTCGACCCGGTGGACGACTTCCAGGCCCTGGACATGCCCGCTCCGCTCAAGGAGACGCTGGCCCGCCAGGGGCTGACCACGCCCTCCACGATCCAGGCGGCCACGCTGCCGAACTCGCTGGCCAGGCGGGACGTCCTCGGCCGCAGCCAGACGGGCTCGGGCAAGACCCTCGCCTTCGGCCTGGCTCTGCTGGCCCGGCTGGAGGGCCGCAAGGCCGAGGAGCGGCACCCGCTGGCCGTGGTGCTGGCGCCGACCCGCGAGCTCGCCCAGCAGGTCACCGACTCCCTCACGCCCTACGCCCGTTCGGTGCGGGTGCGCATGGCGACCGTGGTGGGCGGCATGCCCATCCACCGCCAGGCCCGTTCCCTGCGCCAGGGCGTCGAACTGGTCGTGGCCACGCCCGGCCGTCTGCGCGACCTCATGGAGCGCGGCGACTGCGTCCTGGACCAGGTCGAGGCCGTGGTGCTCGACGAGGCCGACCAGATGACCGACATGGGCTTCATGCCGCAGGTCACCGCGATCCTGGAGCAGGTCCCGTCCGACGGTCAGCGCATGCTGTTCTCGGCCACCCTGGACCGGAACGTGGACCAGCTGGTCCGCCGCTTCCTCAACGACCCGGTGGTGCACTCGGTCGACCCGTCCGAGGGCGCGGTCTCGACCATGGAGCACCACGTCCTGCACGTGTCCCACGCGGACAAGCAGGCCACCGCCACCCACATCGCGGCCCGCGACGGCCAGGTCATCATGTTCCTGGACACCAAGCACGCCGTGGACCGGATGGCGCAGCACCTGCTGGCCAGCGGCGTCCGGGCGGCACCGCTGCACGGCGGCCGCTCCCAGCCGCAGCGCACCCGCACCCTCAAGCAGTTCAAGGAGGGCACGGTCACCGCGCTGATCGCCACGAACGTCGCCGCGCGCGGCATCCACGTGGACGGCCTGGACCTGGTCGTGAACATCGACCCGCCCACCGACCACAAGGACTACCTGCACCGCGGCGGCCGTACCGCCCGCGCGGGCGAGTCCGGCAACGTGGTCACGCTCGTGACGCCCAACCAGCGCCGCGACATGACCCGCCTGATGTACCGCGCGCGGATCGAGCCGCAGATCGCCCAGGTGCACGCCGAGGACCCGGAGCTGGCCCGCGTGACCGGCGCCCGCACCCCGTCCGGTGTGCCGGTGAGCCTGCCCGCCGAGCCGCGCCGGGAGAACCGTCAGCGCGGTCCGCGCGGCGGTCAGGGCGGTCCTCGTGGCGGCTACGGCGGCCCGCGCTCGGGTGGGTCCTCCCGCCCGCGCCGTCCGCGTCGCGCCCCGCAGGACTAGGCACCGACCTCACGAGCCCCGTCACACCCGTGGCGGGGCTCCGTCGTGTCACCTGCGCGCTGACGACAGCGCCACCCCGGCCACGATGAGCACCGCGCAGACCGCCTGGGCTCCCGTGACGGGTTCCCCGATGGTCAGGTACGCGAGGGCCGCCACGCAGACCGGCTGGAGGTAGTAGAGGACCCCGGCGCGGGTGGCGCCGATCATCTCCACGGACCTGTTCCACAGGAAGAACGCCAGCGCCGAGGAGGCGGCCCCGATGTAGAGCAGGGCCGCGAGGTTCCCCGGTGTCGGGGTGAAGCCGCCCTGCGTCGTCACGGAGACGATCTGCGCGGGGAGCAGCATGACCAGCCCGAAGAGAACCGTGGCGGCGAGGAAGACCACGGCGGGCAGCCCCTGGGGTTTGCGCCTGAGCAGCGCGGAGTACCCGGCGAAGGTGAACATGGCCGCGAGCATCCAGAGGTCGCCGGTGGCGAGGTCCATGGTGAGGAGCACCCCGACGTCGCCCTTGGTGATCAGGCCGACCACGGCCGCCAGGGCGACGGCCATGCCCGTGACGCGCAGCGGGGACAGGCGTTCCCCGCCGATCACGGCGAAGACCGCGATCGCCACCGGGGAGGCCGCCGCGATGAGCGCGAGGTTGGTGGCCGACGTGGTGTGCCCCGCGACGTAGATCAGGGTGTTGAAGAGCGTGACGCCGAGCAGGCTGACCAGGGCGATGTAGGGGGCGCGCTCCCGGATGGTCCGCCGGTGTTCCCACAGCCCCCTGGCCGCGAACGGCAGCAGGACGACCAGGGCGATCGCCCACCTCCAGAAGGCGGTCTGGACGGGTGGGATCTCCCCGGAGACGACCCGGGCGATGACGAAGTTCCCGGACCAGATGAGGGTGGCGGCCGCCGCCAGGAGCGGCCCCCACCACACGGCCCCTCGGGGGGCGGTCGTCCGTTCTTCGGGCTCGGTACTGGTCACGTTGGTGGACACTCCTTCGGATCATCGGATGAATACGGGTCCGGGCACGGCGGCGACCGCCCCGGAGGGCTCGCGTGCGGAAGGGCCGTCGGGCGGCGAAGGGGAGACGGGCGCGGCCGGTCCGGGGTCAGAGCCCTCGGCGCGGCGGGCGGTCCGGGCACTCGGTCGGGGCCCGGCGAGCGGGCGGCACGGCGTCGGTTCCGAGTGCGGGCAGCACACAGACCTCCAAGGTGGAGAGTGGTGTGCGGCCGGGGCGATTGTCGCACACCCCCGTCCCGGGACGAACGCCCCGGGGCACCCTTGTGGGCGCGGACACCGGATCCCTAGACTCCCCGTGCAAATGTCGGACAACCAGGAGGCCACCGTGACGTCCATGACCCAGCCCACCCGGGCCGAACCCCTGGTCGTGCAGGTCAGCAGGCAGTTCAGGGAGCGCGTCACGACCGGGGCCTGGGCCGTCCACAGCCGTATCCCCGGCGAGAAGCACCTCGCGGAGGAGCTCGGGGTCAGCCGGGGCACCGTCCGCGAGGCCCTGCGCGCCCTCACCGCCGCCGGGCTGCTGGAGCCCCGCGTGGGCGACGGCACCTACGTCCGGGCCAGCGACGAGCTCACCGGCCTGCTCGCCCAGAGCGGCGGCACCGACCTCGAACACGTCCTGGACGTCCGCGCCGTACTGGAGGTCGCCGCCGCCGAACGCGCCGCGCGCCACCGCACCGACGCCCACCTGGACGCCATGCGCGAGGCCGTCGCCGCCCGAGCCGAGGCCGAGCGCGCCGACGACGTGGACGCCTACGTGGCCGCCGACTCCCGCTTCCACCGCGCCGTCGTGGAGGCCGCCCACAACCCGCTGCTCACCCGGCTCTACGACGCGCTCCGGGAGAACGTGGTGGAGTCCATCCGGCGCACCACCTCCCTGCCCGAGGTGCAGGGCCTCAACGACCTGCACGAGGGCCTGCTCGCCGCGGTCGAGGACGGTTCCCCCGAGCACGCCCGCGCCATCGCCGTCGAGCTCGCCGACGAGCTCGGGTTCATCAGCGCCGTCGTCGAGGACGAGACCCGGCCGGGCGGGACCGCGTGAGCGCCCCCGCCACCCAGTCCCCCACCCGCTCCTGGGCGCGCGCCGCCCTGGCTCTGGGCTCGGTGCTGGTGATCGCCTCCTGCCTGCGCCCGGCCCTGACCTCGGTCGGTCCCGTCCTGGAGGCCGTCGGCACCACCACCGGGCTCTCCGACGGCGCCCTGGGGATGCTCACCGCGCTTCCGCTGCTGGGCTTCGCCCTCTTCTCGTCGGTCGTCCACGGCCCCACGGCCCGGTGGGGGGTGGACCGCGTCGTCCTGGCCGCCCTGGCCCTCCTGGCCGCCGGGATCGTGGTCCGCTCCCTCCCGACCCTGGCCACCCTGTGGCTGGGCACCGCGATGATCGGCGCGGCCGTGGCGTTCGGGAACGTGCTCGTCCCGGTGATCCTGCGGCGCGACCACCCGAGGCGGATCGCCCTGTTCACCGGGGTGTCCTCCTCGGTGATGACCGGGTTCGCCGCCCTGGGCGCCGGGCTCTCCGTACCCCTCGCGGCGCTCGCGGGCGGATGGCGGGCGTCGCTGGCCCTGTGGGCGGTTCCGGTGGTGCTCGCCCTGCTGGTCTGGGCGGCCCGGGTCCGCTGGGTCCCCTCCCCCGTGCCCGTCGCCGCCTCAGCCGACTCCCCCGCCGAACCGGCCGGGTCGGTGTGGCGCTCACCGACCGCGTGGCTGGTCACCGCGTTCATGGGGCTCCAGTCCACCGCCTACTTCACCCTGATCAACTGGCTGCCGAGCGTGGAGGCGGCGCGCGGGGTGAGCGCGCAGACCGCCGGGTGGCACCTGTTCGCGTTCCAGATCACCGGGGTGGTGGCCGGGCTGGCCATCACGACCCTGATGGGCCGACGCTCGGAGCAGCGCCCCGCCTGCCTGGCGGTGAGCCTGCTCATCGTGGTGGCCATGGCCGGTCTGCTGTGGTTCCCGGCATGGGGGCCGCTGTGGATCATGGTGGCGGGCGCGGGCACGGGGAGCTCCATCGTGGTGGCGCTGTCCCTGATCGGCCTGCGCGGCCGCACCCAGGCGGAGACCACCCGGCTGTCCGGGATGGCGCAGTCCATGGGCTACCTGCTCGCCGCGTGCGGGCCGATCGCGGCGGGTGTCCTCATCCAGCTCACCGGCGCCACGGACCTCGTGCTGGTCCTGGTGGGCGGCCTGGCGCTGGTCCAGACGGGGGTCGCGCTCGGCGCGGGCCGGGACCGGAGGATCTGAGCGACGAAGGGAGCGCCCCTCCCTGACCCCGGTGAACGGTGACGGGGTGGGAAGGGGCGCTCTCGGGAGTTCCGGGACGGTTCCGGGGAGGCGGAGCCACCGTCCCGGGGAAGGGGCCGCCCGGTCTCAGCTCCGGGCGGCCCGTGGCTGTGACGGCTACAGGGAGATCCCCAGGGCCCAGGTCATCAGGCCGTACATGGTGCCCAGGACCAGGAACAGGGCCGTCAGGTTGAGCCAGAGGCCGCCCTTGATCATCTCCCCGATCTTGACGTAGCCCGAGCCGAACGCGATCGCGTTGGGCGGGGTGGCGACCGGCAGCATGAACGCCATGGTGGCGGCGAGCGCGACCGGGACCACGAGGGCGAGGACGTCCATGTCCATGCCCATCGCGACACCGCCCATGATCGGCAGGAACGTGGCCGCGGTGGCCGTGTTGCTGGTGAGCTCGGTGAGGAAGAGGACCAGCGCCGTGACGGCCAGGATCAGCACCCAGACCGGGACACCCGACAGGAAGGAGACCTGGCTGCCGACCCAGGCGCTCAGGCCGGTCGCGGTGAACTGCGCGGAGATGGCCAGACCGCCACCGAACAGCAGCAGGATGCCCCAGGGCAGCTTGACCGCGGTCTCCCAGTCCATCAGCTGCGTCTTGCGGTTCACGGGGATCAGGAAGAGCAGGACCGCGACGGTCATCGCGATACCGGCGTCGGTGACGCCGCCGAGCCACGGGGCGACGGAGGCGACCGGGCCCAGGTCCGCGATCATCGGGATGAAGATCCAGGAGAGCGCGGCGAAGGCGAAGACGGCCAGGACCAGCTTCTCGCCCTTGGACATCGGGCCCATCTTGGCCAGCTCTTCGGAGATGAGCTCCTGCGCGCCCTCGACCTTCTTGACGGCGGGCTTGAAGAGGCGGGTCAGCACGAACCAGGCGATCAGCATGAACACGGCGGCCAGCGGCACACCGGCCATCATCCACTGGCCGAAGCCGATGCTGATGTCGTGGTTGTCCTTGAGGTAACCGACCATCAGGACGTTGGGCGGGGTGCCGATGAGGGTCGCGACCGAACCGATCGACGACGAGTAGGCGATGCCCAGCATCAGGGCGGTGGCGAAGTTCGCGTCCGTGCGGCCGCCGCGGAACTGGGTGATCAGCGCGATCACGGAGAGGCCGACCGGCAGCATCATCACGGCGGTGGCGGTGTTCGACACCCACATGGTGATGAACCCGGTGGCGATCATGAAGCCCGCGATGAGACCGACCGTGTTGGAGCCGACCTTCGAGACGATCGTCAGCGCGATGCGCTTGTGGAGGTTCCACTTCTGCATGGCCAGGGCCAGCATGAAGCCGCCCATGAACAGGAAGATCGTGTCGGAACCGTAGGAGGAGGCGACATCCCCGATCGCGGCGCCCTCGACCATCAGCGGGAAGAGCACCAGCGGGAGCAGCGAGGTCACCGGGATCGGCAGGGCCTCGGTGGCCCACCAGATCGCGATCCACGCGGTGATCGCGGCGACGACGGCGCCGTTGACGGACAGGACCGCCTCGGTCTCGCCCTCACCCAGCGGAAGCGGCATCTCCGGCATGGCGAGGAAGATCGCCAGGCCGACCAGCGGACCGGCGATGAGCCCGATCAGACGGCCTCGGGTCATGCCCGACGAGGAGTCCTCCTCGTTCTGGACCGACGGACCGTCGGGAGCTTCGACGTCCTTCTGGACAGTCATGGGTACCTCCTCCATTGGGCGCCGACGCTGCGGAGTGCCCGTATTCGGAGGTGTGATCTGCGGATTGCCGCAGGATGACCTCCGAGTTACCTCTCAACTCCCCAGATGGTGAGCTCACACCGTCATGTGTGCAAAGTAACTCTCCATTTCTTGGGATTCCTCTGACATAGGACGACGTTGGGTATGTGTCCTGGAACACGCGGTGAGGTGCCCTCGGCCTCCCTCCCCCTACACGACCCCGCCTAAGCTGCGGGTATGCGATCGACCGGACCGACCAGACGTGCAGTGCTCCTGGGGACCCTCGGGGCGCTCACCACCACGGCCGTGAGCGGTTGCACAAAAGACCCCGCGCCGGGGATCGACCGGATCGTGGTCGCCACCGGCCCTGCCGGCGCCGTCTACCGGGAGATCGGCGGGGCCCTGGCCCGGCTCCTCGACCAACGGCTGCCCGACCAGAGGGTCGAGACCGTCGAGACCGGGGCCTCACACGACAACCTCACCCTCCTGGGTTCGGACGACGCCGACCTCGGGCTGGCCAACCTGGACTCGATCCTCGCGACGGACGTCGTCACGCAGGGCTCCACCATCCAGGCGGTGGGGCGGCTCTACGACAGCTTCGTGCACCTGCTCGTGCCCGCCGACTCCCCCGTCCGCTCCCTCTCCGACATCGAGGGCCTGCGGGTCTCCGTGGGCGCGGTCAACTCCGGGACCGAGTTCACCGCCCGGCAGATCGCGGAGGTGACGGGCGTGCGCCCCGAGGCGGTCCGGATCAACCAGGCCAGCTCCGCCGAGGCGCTCGCCGCCGGGGAGATCGACGCCATGTTCTCCCTGACCGGGCTGCCCACCCCGGCCATCGCGGACCTCGCGGACCAGCTGCCGCTGCGCCTGGTCGACCTGACCGGACCCGCCAACGAGATGGTCACCGTGTACCCGGAGTCCTACTTCCCGGCGACCATCCCCGCCACCACCTACACCGGGATCCCGGCCTGCCCCACCATGTCCATCCCGAACCTGCTCCTGTGCCGGGAGGACCTGCCCGAACAGCTCGTGTACGCGGTGACGGACACGGTCTACACCGGGGCGTCACGCCTGGCCGAGCAGCGCCCCGAGGCCGCGCAGATCAACGTGCGGACCGGCATCTCGACGGGGGTCGTTCCGCTGCACGCCGGGGCCGAACGGTGGTACCGGCACAACAAACCCGCGTCCGAGGCGGCCGGGGTCAGCCCGGCCGGTCCTCCACCGACGGCGGCGGGGCCGAGGGCAGTGTGATCACCACACCGAACCCGGGCCGGTCCCCGTCAGCGAGTCCGTCGCCCAGCCTGAGCTGACCGCCCGACTCACGGACCAGCTCGGCGACGATCGGCAGGCCCAGGCCGGTGCCCTCGGTGTTCTGCTGGGTCGGGGACCGCCAGAACCGGTCCAGGGCGGCCTCCCGCTCCTCCTTCGGCAGGCCCACACCGTTGTCCAGCACACCCACGCGCACCTGCTCCCCGTCCTCCGCGCGCACCTCGATCCGGGTGCCGCCGGACAGCCGCAGCGCGTTGCTGACCAGCTCGTCCAGGATGCTGCCCAGGCCGCCCGCCGGGGCGTGCGCCCACAGCAGGTCGGGCAGGTCCGTGGTCACCTCGATCCCGCGCGACTCCCCCAGCGCGTTCCAGCGCGCCACCCGGGTGTCGACGAGTCCGGCGACCTCCACCACCTCGGATCCGGTCACGCTCTCCAGCCGGGTCGCGGCCAGCAGCGAGTTGAGCATGCGGTTCATGGCGGTGGCCTCGTCGATGGCGATCTCGTGCGCCTCGCGGGCGTCCGCCCCCTTCAGGTAGGGGGCCAGGTTCTCCACCGAGAGCCGCAGGCTGGCCAGGGGGTTGCGGAGCTGGTGGGAGGCCTCGGAGACGAAGGAGCGCTGGCGTTCCAGGGCGCGGCGCACCACGCCCACCATCGTGTTGAAGGAGTCCGTGAGGCGGCGCAGTTCCGGCGGGCCGCTCTCCGCGTCCACGTGGACGTCCAGGTCGCCCGAGGTCACCGCCGTGGTCGCGGCGTCCAGTCGGTGGATGGGCTGGAGGACCCAGCGCGAGAGCGGCAGCGACGCCGCCACCAGCAGCCCGAGGGGCAGCACGCTGAACAGCACCATCCAGCCCCAGGTCGTGAGGATCTCCGCGCCCAGCACGTCGGTGGGCGCGACCAGCACCACCGCCCCGGCCACCTCGCTGTCGCGGCCGATGGGTTCGGCGATGACCAGCGGGTCCGACCGCCAGGGCCACACCGTGGTCGGGGGTTCCGGGCGTTCGCCCGCCAGCGCCACCGTGATCACGGAACCCATGCCCACGTCCGCGACCAGGGTGCGCATCCGGTCGGACTCGCCGGAGCCCGCGATCACCTCTCCATCGGGGGCGACCAGCACCACGGGGATGCCGTAGAGCTGTTCGTACCGGGACATCTCCTGGGTGAGGGCGTTGCTCCGCTCGGCCTGGAGGGCCGTCCCCGCCAACGAGGCGAACCGGCCCGCGTCGCCCAGCCGGTCGACGTACACCGCCTGGGTCTGTTGTTGGGCGATCACCGTCGCGATGGGCACCAGCACCGCGCCGACCAGCACGAAGGCAATGGGGAGCAGGATGGTCAGGAGGCGGCGGAGCACTCAGGCCTCGTCGAGCATGTAGCCGACCCCGCGCACCGTGCGGATACGCGGACCGGGGCCGATCTTGGCGCGCAGGGAGGCGATGTGGGTGTCGAGGGTGCGGGAGGAGGCCTCCCAGGCGGCGCCCCACACCTGGTCGAGGATCTGGTCCCGTGCGACCACCCGGGGGGAGCGTTCCACCAACAGACGAAGGAGGTCGAACTCCTTGCGGGTCAGTGGCAGGGGCTCGGCCCCCATACGGGCCTCCCGGGAGTGGACGTCCAGGGTCAGTTTCCCGACCCGCAACGGGGGGTCGACCTGCTCGGGTTCGGCGCGCGCCGTCCGGGTGCGGCGCAGCACGGCGTCGATGCGCGCGAGGAGTTCGGCGACCCCGAAGGGCTTGACCACGTAGTCGTCGGCGCCCGCGCGCAGGCCCCGGACCCGGTCGCGTTCCTCGCCCCGGGCCGTGACGGCGATGATCGCGGTCTGCGGGCGTTCGCGGAGCTTGCGCAGGAGGTCGATCCCGTCGGCGTCGGGCAGGCCGAGGTCGAGCAGGACCACGTCCGCCGAGGGCGCCGAGAGGGCCCGTTCGGCCGTGGCCACCCGCTGTACGTCGAAGGAGGCTGCCCGGAGCGCGGTGACCAGCCCGCGCGCCACCCGGTCATCGTCCTCGACCACGAGAATACGCATGGCTAGCCATAGTAGGCAGAGACCAGGGCACTCGCCCCACCGGCACGCGTTCAGCCCTGACTAGCGACCCGCAGGTCACCTGCGCGGGATGTGCGGGATGGCCTCCCGGATCACCTGGGCCGGGTCCACGACGGAGAGTCCGAGCTGTTCCAGCCACGACGCGACCTGCGTGATGCTGGTGCGCATCACGTGGGCGAGGTGGACCAGGTCTCCCAGACCGAGTTGAGCTGAGAGGTCCGCGTCCTCCCATTCCCGGTCAAGCAGAGTGAGCAGGTGGACAGTCTCCCCGAAGGAAAGCCCGTCGGGCAGGGTCGGATGTGAGACTTCCAAGCCGTAGCTGGACAAACGTCTCACCATGATCTCCACACCCTCATTCATCTCTCTTGCCAGCCGAATGACGGTCATCAGCGGCATAACCTCACCCGTTCGCACACCCCACCCGTACTGTTGTGATTTCACTAGAAGTTTCTCATCGAGATCATCCAGGTGTTCTGGAAGCGTCAGGGGTACTTCGAAACCGAACTCACGCAGACGGGCAAAAAACCCACCAAAATCCTCCAAACACCCCCTCCTCATGACGTCCGAATAGCCGACCCCCGAGGTCGGCGAAGCACCAACCTCATCCCCCTCTTCAAAGAGGATGTCGAGATCCCTTTCGCAGGCATCAATGGGAAAATGAAGTGACACGGGAAGCCCCTTCTCCCGTAGGTCATTCGCCAGAACTCCTGGTTCCACTCCCGTCGACAGAGCGCTTACGATCACCATCACGGGAGGGATAAGAACCTCGTCCCCGGGGAGGACCCACTTACCCCGCCTACCGAGGTACTCCGTGAACCGCGAGTCCAGCTCCTCAGGGATCGAGAACGGCTCCGCCTCTACACCGCATTCCCTCAGAAGCCCACGAATTTCCGAGACTGGCCGCCCCATACACTCGGAAATTCCCGCGAGAGCCACTGCCGACAGTCGACCGCTCTTCGTCGAGATCGCCTTTGCTCCCTCGGGGCCCAGCATCTGGAGCAGTACGTCCATGACCGGTTCTCCCGCCGCCGCAACCGAGCTGTCCGGCAGATCCAACCCTTCGGCCCGGAGTAGGGGTACCGCATCCCGGAGTCCGATCCCGAGTACACGAGACAACCAGGACAGGGTAATTGGGGCCACGAATTCCCCGGGCTCAAGCTCCAGGGCGAGGATCTGGAGGAACCGTTCGGCGCGAGAGAGCCGAAGGTCGGCCGAAGCAAGCAAAGAGCGAGGGATCCGCAGCAGACCAAGATCACACCGCCTCATCAGGAACTCTTCCGCACTTGCGTCGATCGATGAAAGAATCCTAGATAGTTCACGCTCCTTGTCAGATCTCATGTACTGACCAAAGAAGTATGCATACCCCACCCCCGCGACCGTCTGGTCGGACGGGAGGGCTCTTCTCAAGCTGGAAACGTCGCGCAGCCCAGGGCAGAGATCAGTCAATTCTTCGAGCACCTGCGATTCACCGCGGGCCAGAAATCTCCACAGTAGGATGTTAGCGGGGAAACCATTCATTCTGGGCAGGCCACGGAAGATCCTCGAACTCCCGTACATAGCGGAACCCACACCCGGGAGGCCAAGGTCTCCGGGAAAGAAGCCCCGTACTTGGGGGGTACGACTCCGGATGCTCGGGGAGACATGCAACCCAACACGGATCGCCGCCTCGGCAATGACATCCGCGATGGCGAGGCTGCCCTCCGCCACGCGCGCCACCCAGTCCGTGCGCAGCAGACGGGTTTCGGACTCAATCAAAGCGGCGACGGCCATACCGAGAACGTCTCTGACCAGGCTCTCCACATCACTCAGGACTTGGGAACGGTCCACAGACAGAGTCCGGGGAGAACCGGAGCCTCGCAGATTGACGACCACACCGCTCAACCCCGTGCCGAACTCCGAGAACACCTTTCCATGTGTTCCGGGTCGGGTGAGCAGACCATCCACCAGAAGAGCTCCACCCTCCTCGCACCACATGACGTCCGCCCACTCATGGGGTTCCTTCCAGACACGGACGGCTCCACTAGCCGAGTATCGGTCCCGGGACGCCCCTCCTACTGACCGGAGAGCGAAGACGCCCGGCTCCCACACGTGCTGGTCGTCGCACGCGCTGGCGGTGGTGCGGAACTCGGCGATACCGAGCACGCTCCTCAGCACCTCCAGGCACGACCACTCCGTCTGCGGAGTGTCCGGTCGCAGGTACAGGCGGACCGTTGTGCCGGGGGCCCTCCGCGCCCGTTCGGTCCGGACCACGCGGAACAGGTGCCCCGGACCGTGGATGGCCGCCTCCAGCTCTGGCCCCAGCGCACCGTTCGCGCCCATGCGGCAGGTGGTCACCCTGATTTCGTCGGCGAGCATGAAGTAGCTCAGCACCCCGATCCCGAACCGGCTGTTCGGGTACAGCCGGATCGGTGGGTCCTCCCGCGCCCAGCGCTCCTGTTCCATCAGGAAGCTCGACTCCTCCGCGAACCGCGAGCCCGCGTGGGAGAAGACCCCTCGAAGCTCCTCCTCCCCCATGCCGACGCCGTCATCGGAGCAGTCGACGTAGGGGCGCCCGTCTTCGTCCACGCCCTGGGTGAACTCGATCGAACCCTCGTAGGTGTGGCTGACGCTGGGCAGGGAAGTTCGGTCCAGGTACTCGGTCCGCACCCTGCGGTAGCGGCAGGCGTCCAGGGCGTTCTGGTACAACTCCCGGATCGCCAGATCCTTGTTCTTGTACAACTGCTCGCCGGTGAGCAACTCGCGGGCCCGCCGCTCGTCGATGCGGAACCGCGCCCAGCTCTCGAAGGAGCCCTTGGCTGGTTCGACCCGGTCAGAGGAGAGCCGGGCAGGCAGCTGCGCGAAGCGCCCGCGCAGGGCCAGGTGGATGCCGTGCAACAGCTCGTCCACCCGCTGCACGTACTGGTGCAGGCCCTCGATCACCGCCTCGTGGCCACACTCCGCGTTCAGGCTGAGCAGGTGCGGGTCCCCGCCCCACCAGGCCCGGGACACCGTCTCCCGCACCCGCGCGGGGTCCACCGGGAACGGGATGGCGAGGTGTTCGACCACGGTGTCCGGAAGTGAGGTCGGTTCCGGGGCCATTCCGATCCCCAGGGCCAGGATCAGGACCAGTCGGCGTTCGCGGAGGTGCTGTGCACCCTCGGCGGGCACGTACTCGTCCTCCCGAAGGCCAGCCAGGTATTCGCCGTTGCAGACCCCGCGGCCGAGGCGGAGTCCGTGGAGGACGTGCCGGATCCGATCGGGTTTCCACAGCCTGTGGAAAAGGTCCGGGGCCATTCCCCAGAGGTCCTCGACCCCGGTACTGTTCTCCGCCTTCGCCATCCAGCGGTGGAACAGCCACCAGCCCACGGCCTCTTCGTCCTGGCTCCGGCGGAGCACCCTTTCCGTGAGGCCCCGGTATTCGGCGACGAACGCCTCGAAGGAGGCGCGCGACGGAGAGGGCGAAGCGACGGCTGCGAGAGTGCCCGGACCCAGTGTGGCCCGTTCCGCTGCCCTGCGGAGTTCGTACACGCGGAAGAGGAAGGGAATGAGTACCAGAAGGGCTGCCTCGGCCGGATACAGGTCCGTGTCCTCGCCCCGTCCAGGGGAATCGAGCAGTTGGGTCAGCCGCTCATGGAAGCGTAGAGGTACACCGGGGTCGAGCCAGGGATCGTCGGACAGCCGGGAGTCCGCCTCATCGCGCAGAGGGACCAGTTTCCCGACGAACTCGACGGTGGCCCGGCGGAACGGTTCGACATCGCGATCGACCGGGACGAGTCTCCACAGCGGAGATTCCCCGGCCCTCTCCACCCAGGGATCCTGGTCGGCTGATTCGAGGGGCGGCCTTTCCCCATGGAAATACTGGTTGACCTGGCCGATGCTCCTTGCCTGGAACAGAGACGCGCCCGGTCCGACGTTCCCTGCCGTATTGCTCGACGAGCTCTCTCCCACCGTGTTCCCCTCCACTCACCTGGAACCAGGCTAGAAGAGAACCGGGTTCAGAAAGGGACATGGAAACCAGCTGCACAGGTACCGCCCAGCGCGACCAGCGCTTTCGTCACCGTTCCGAAAATGTCCCTCCGCTGCGGCAGCATGTCCGGTATGTACAGCACCCAGACGTACCGCGAGAAGGCCCGAGCCAAGGGCGTCCCCGAACACGCCATCGAACTGGCCCTGAACCTCGCCCTTCCCCAGGCCGAACTCACTCCGTCGAACAAGGACGGCGGCGTTCTGGTCGGACAGTACGGCGGGCTCCCCTCGCTCCCCGAGGGCGTCGAGTGGGACAGCGGTCTGGACTTCATCGCGTCCGTCGACTGCGCCGCGCTCCCCCCGGACGCCTGCAACCTCACCCTGCCGCGCGACGGCCACCTGCTGTTCTTCGCTGACCGGACCGACCCCGCCGGGTTCGCCCTGATGGAGAACTCCCGCTCCGTGATCCACGTTCCGGCGGGAACGCCCACGACCGAGCGGGCGCTTCCAGAAATGGGCAAGCCCTTCCCCGCCCTCGACCGACGCCCCCTCTACGCCCGGACCTTCCCGAGCCTCCCGTCGCACGCCGACGACGCCGTCCTCCTCCACCCGGAGATCAGCGACCTCTACTTCGAGCACGAGCTGGAGTACCTCGACCAGAGATCCCGTCAATGGGAAGTCAGCCTGTACCTGGGCGGATACGCCTACTCGCCGCAGGACCCGCCCATCATGGGCTCCTCCCCCGAGGACGAGAAGGGCGGCTGGGTGCTGCTGGCCCAGACGCAGCTGGACATGCCCGACGACCCGGGCTTCACCGCGTGCGTGTTCTGGATCATCCAGCGCGACGAGCTCGCGGCGGGGAACTTCGCGGCGGCGGGACTGGTGTCGATCTCCTACCACTGAGGGGCAGGGCCGGGAGTCTCCCGCGCGGGGACCCCGGACAGCACGAACGGCCGCCCAGCACCGGTGTGGACGGCCGCGTCAGCGGTGCGAGTCCGGACAGGGGGTGAGATCACGGGCCCCTGGTCAGGACGGACGCCGAATCAGTCCGTGCGGTTCATGCCGACACGGACTCCTCGGTTCCGCGCGCGTGGCGGACGCGGCCCCAGGGCAGCAGCCGGTCCACCGCGTGGCGACCCCCCGAGAACCCGAGGGCCAGGGCTGCGACGCCGAGCACCAGCACCAGCTCGTACCCGCCGACCAGCGGGGTACCGACGTGGGCGAAGACGTACGCCCCAACCATCATGAGGGCGAGGGACAGGCCCGCGAGAGGAAGCGCGAAGCCGACGACGAGCGCCACACCGGCACCCACTTCGACGACCACGGCGACGAGGACGGACAGGGTCGGGAAGGGCACACCCAGAGCCGCGAAGCCCTCGGTGGCGCCACCCAGGTCAACGGCCTTCTGGAGCCCGTGGAGGATGAACAGCCCCCCGATCACGGCCCTTGAGAGCAGGGCGACGACATCGCCGGCCCTGCTTTTGAGTGATTCGTTCATGGTGTTCCTGTTCTGTGAGCGGGTATCCCGGTGTCAGCTGCCACCTCTTGCAGAGACTGCAACACTTGAGGCCACAACCTTTTCCCGGGAAGCAGCATGGTAGTACGTATCCGGCCGAACACATAGAGTCCGGGGGAACGGGTTCGACATGCTCGACATCCGCCCAGGTCAGGGCTGGTAACAGAACTCCGCTCAGTCCCGGGTGCCGGTCCCGTCGGGGTCCGGGTACCTGGGCTCCTCACCCTGAGGGTCGAGCGCGGACAGCATGGACTCGGAGATCTCCCGCAGCTGACCCACCTGCTCGGAGCTGAGCGTGTCGAACAGGACCCGCCGCACCTCGTGCACGTGACCCGGCGCCGCGTCCTCCAGCGCCTTCATCCCCACAGGCGTGATCTCCACGATCACGGTGCGCCGGTCCTCCGGCCGCTTGTGGCGGTGGATCATCCCGTCGCCCTCCAGCCGCGCGGCCGCGTGCGAGAGGCGACTCGGCGAGGAGCGCAGCAGGCGGGCCAGCCGGGTCATCGTCAACTCGCGCCCCGGCGCCTCGGACAGCATGGCCAGGATCTGGTAGTACGCGTGCGGCAACCCGGAGTCGTGCCTGAGCTGGCGGTCCAGTGCGCCGTCGAGCAGGTTGACGGCCATCAGGAAGGCACGCCACGTGTTCTGCTCGCCGTCGTCGAGCCAGCGCGTCTCGGCCATCGGACCTGTGCCCCCTGAAATACTTGAGCGTTCAATTGTGTTTCTACCGGACACGGACCACCACCCCGAACCCGGAGGCGCCGCCATGGCGACACGCATGCCCACGCTGTACCTGAGCCACGGCGCACCACCCCTGGCCGACGACACCGAGTGGACCCGCCAGCTGGCCGACTGGTCTGGTGACCTCGTCCGCCCGAAGGCGATCCTCGTCGTCTCCGCGCACTGGGAGGACGCGCCGCTCACCGTCGGCGCGACCACGGACGGCACCCCTCTGACCTACGACTTCTGGGGTTTCCCGCAACGCTACTACGACGTGACCTACGCCGCCCCGGGTGCTCCGACACTCGCCGGACGCGTCCGCGAACTCACCACTGGTCCAGGTGAGACCCTCCACCAGGACCCCGCCCGCGGCCTCGACCACGGCGCCTACGTCCCGCTGAAGGAGATGTACCCGGAGGCCGACATCCCGGTCCTCCAGGTTTCCATGCCCACACTCGACCCGGCACGCCTCCTCGAACTCGGCCGCCGCCTCGCACCCCTGCGCGAGGAGGGCGTACTGATCATGGGCAGCGGGTTCACCACCCACAACCTCCGGGAGATGTCCCGGCAGACCCACGGCGACGCGCCCTCGTGGTCGGTCGAGTTCGACGACTGGACCCACCGGGCCGTCCTGGACCACGACGTCGACGCGCTCCTGGACTTCCGGCACAAGGCCCCGGCCGCAGCCCTCGCCCACCCGCGCAGCGACCACTTCGCGCCCCTGTTCGTCGCGCTCGGCGCGGGGCTGGACGACCGCCGGACCGCCACGTCCACGGTGGACGGCTTCTGGCACGGGCTGGCCAAGCGGTCGTTCCAGTTCGACTGACCCGCCGGAACGTCACAGGGCGCTGGCAGACTCCTGCCATGAACGACGGACACCACCCCGCCGACGCGAGGTCAGTGGCGGACCTGCTCCGGGTCGAGGGTCGCATCAGGTACCTGCACTTCTGGGGACACCAGCCGCCGCCCAGCGGGGTGTCGTCGAGCTGCCTCTCCCAGTGGTGGCCCGCCGACTTCACCGTGGACGGAACCACCTACCGCACCGCCGAGCACTTCATGATGGCCGGGAAGGCGCGGCTCTTCGGAGACCCCCAGGCCGCCGACCGGATCGTGGCGGCCGATCACCCGCGCGACGCGAAGGTGATCGGCCGCCAGGTCGGCGGTTTCGACCAGGAGGTCTGGGAGCGGGAGCGCTTCGAGATCGTCGTGCGGGGGAGTGTCGCCAAGTTCGGCCAGAACGAGGACCTGCGCGCGTTCCTGCTCGGCACCGGTCAGCGCGTGCTGGTCGAGGCCAGCCCCCGCGACCGGATCTGGGGCATCGGCCTGGGCCGGACCCACGAGAACGCCGAGCGCCCCCGCTTCTGGCGCGGCCGCAACCTGCTGGGCTTCGCCCTCATGGAGGCCAGGGCCCGGCTCTCCGGGGAGGCCGACTGAGCGGAGACACCGTTCTCCCCGATTTCACTTCGGATTCGCCTGTTCACGCTGTGTCGTCGAACCCGCCGGAGTAGAGTCCCCACACGCGGACAGCACGGTGCCCCGGCACCCGCACCTGTTTCCCGCCTTGGCACCGCGCCAACACAACCTCGGCCCGGCCTCGTGGACCGCCCCGAGGCCACGCCGCACCCGGGAGACAGATCCTCCAGCCTCGAACGCGCGTGTACCGGACTCCACCGTCCTCACTTTCCAGGACGACACTCAGGGGACTCCCATGGCCTACTACCGCATCCAGCTGAACGACGGTTCCTCCCACACCCTCCAGGCGGTGCGCATGCGCACCGACGCGAGCAGCCTCTACCTGGAGGAGCGCGCGGCCGGTGACTGGCGGCAGGTGTTCAGCAACCCGATCGGGGAGGTGAGCCGCGTCCAGCGCCGGTTCACCGAGAACGACGGCACGTGGACCTGGCTGCCGGAGCGGCTGCCCGCCCCGGTCGGCGTCCGCGCCTGGTGACCCCGGCTCCGGCGCGGGGCGTGACGGCCCCGCGCCACCCGGCCACGGGCCTCAGCCCTCAAGGGTGAGCTGGCCGACCACCAGGTCCACCAGCCCCTCCAGGTCCCCCTCCGCGGCCAGCACCCCGGGCAGTGTCAGGTGCTCGGTGACCAGCCAGTTCAGGGCCAGGTACAGCACCACCACCGTGTGTCGGCCGCCGGGGATGCCGCTCTGCTCGTGGAAGGCGATGTTGGCGTCCAGGTCGGCGCGGACCCGGGCGGTGAGGTCGGCGCGCAGCTCCGGACGGCGGGTGGCCTCCAGTTGGAGTTCGAGCGTGGCCAGGTGGACGTTGGGGTTCGCCGCCATGCGCGTGACCGTGGCGCGCATGACCTCCGCGAGCTTGGCCCGGTCCCGTGGGCCCTCCAGCACGTTGGCCCACTCCTCCTGCTCGGGCATGAACCGCTCGTAGGTGCGGACGCTGGTCTGGGCGAGCAGGTCCTCACGGCTGGAGAAGTAGTTGGAGGCCGTTCCCACGGGCACGCCCGCGCGGGTGTCCACGGCCCGGTAGGTGAGTCCGCGCGCGCCCTCCTCAGCGAGCGCGTCGATGGCGGCGTCGAGCAGCGCGGCACGCCGCTCAGGGTTCCTGACCATGTGTTCTTCCCTTCGTGCGAAGAAATCCCGTGCGACCGCTTGGCAAACCACTATGCGTGGAGTACTTTAATCGAAGTACTTCAAGCTTAGTGGTCAATCGGCCGCAGGAGTACCCCTTCCAAGGAGACACATGCGAACCCTCACCTACTTCGTCGCGGTATCGATCGACGGCTACGCCTGTGGCCCCGACAACTCGCACGACTTCTACGAGGCCCCCGACCCGGGCGGCGAACTCGGCGACAACGGCCGCTTCCACGTCGACGAGTACCCCGAACTCCTCCCCACCGTGGCGCGCACCCCGCTGGGGCTGGACGTACCCAACAAGCACTTCGACACCATGCTTCAAGGCCGCGGCTCCTACCAGGTCGCCCTGGACGAGGGCGTGACCAGCCCCTACGACCACATGCGCCAGATCGTGTTCTCGCGCAGCCTGCCCGCCGACACCGACCCCAACGTCACCGTCGTGGCCACGGATCCCCTGGAAACCGTCCGCGAGCTCAAGAAGGAGGAGGGCCCCCTGGGGATCGTCATCGTCGGCGGCCCGGCCATGGCCGGCTACCTGCTCCCGGAGATCGACGAACTCATGATCAAGCGCTACCCCGTCGTCGCCGGGCACGGACGCCCCCTCTTCGAGGGCGCAGCCTTCGACCCGGCCAGCTTCGAGCGGCTGAGCAGCACCACCTTCAAGGGCGGCGCCGACTACACCCTCTTCCGCCGCCGCGTCACCAGTGCGACGTGAGCCCGGCACCGGCCCCAAACGGCCGTGCACACGCCGGGGGCGGCGGTGGAGCAGCTCCGTCACCGTCCCCGGCCAGCTCCTTGGCACACGCCACGAACGCCCGCCTCAGCGAGATCAGGGGCCACCGGTAGTCTGTCCCCGCCCCGATCCCCCTTCCCCCTGAGGCCTCGTGTCGCACCCCCGGCTTCCGCGCACCTTCGGCTCCGTCCTGTGGTTCCCCCTCGCCCACTACGCCCGCCACCCGTTCGTCCTGTTGGCGGTCACCGCACTCCCCCTGATCCCCGGTCAGCTGCTCGGCGCGTACGCCAGCCTGCGCCGACCCTTTGTGCGGCCTTCCGGGGTGAGTCCGAGCGGCCCCGGGAGAGGCGGAACCCCCGAGGAGCCTGGATAGCGTGGGGAGTTGGCGGGCGCCTCCGGTGGCCCGGAGTACCCGAGCGGTACGAGGAAGTGGAGAGCAGGCATGAGCGAGACGACCCCCGCGCGGACGCGTTCGGAGGAGGGACCGACGCCCGGAGGCGCACCGCGCCGACGGGTGAACCGGCGCGAACGCATCCTGCGCGCCGCCGCCGAGGTCTTCGCCACGCAGGGCTTCCACAACACCTCACTGGCGGACATCGCGGCGCTGCTCGACATCACCCCCGCCGGGGTGCTGCACCACTTCGGTTCCAAGACCGACCTACTCACCGCCGTGCTGGAGCTGCGCGACAGCAACGACCCGGCGCCCGAGGGCAGCGCCATGCTCGACCACCTGGTCGCCACCGCACGCCGCAACGCCGAACGCCCGGGCACCACCCAGCTGTACGCGGTGCTCTCCGCCGAGAGCGCCACCGCCGAACACCCCGCCAAGGAGTGGTTCCGGGAGCGCTACTCCGTGCTGCGCGAGGAGGCGGAGGCGGCGGTCCTGGACCGGATCGGCCCCGAGCACCGGGAGGCCGCGAGCACGCCGGGCCCGCACGGCCACTCCCCCGCACGGTCGGCGGCCACTGCGGTACTCGCCGCCATGGACGGGCTCCAGGTGCAGTGGCTGCTGGACCCTGAGGCGGTGGACATGGCCGCCGTCACCGAGCTGGTGGTGGACGCCGTCGTCGCGCGGCTCACCCGCGAGGCCGCCGAGCACTGAGTACCCAGGACGACGCGAGGGGCGCCCCGGTGCCGTTCGCACCGTGACGCCCCTGGGCTCCGAGCCCTGCCTACTGGACTACAGGTCCTCGCCGTGCACGGGGCCGGGGGTCCCGTAGGTGGTCGACTGCGGTTCGGCGGTCTCGCTGCCGTCGAGCCACTCGTCCCAGGACTTCTGCCAGTAGCCCCAGCCGTTGTCCCACTCGAACTCGCGGTCGGTGCCGGTCGTGTCGAGGATGTCGCCCATCAGGGTGTTGTTGAAGAACCACTGGGCGTCGTCCATCCGCAGGTTGGTGCAACCGTTGGAGGTGTTGGCCGAGCCGATGGCACCGTTGTACGACGCCTCGTGCACGAACTCGCCGCTGTTGGAGGTGCGGACCGCGTACTGCACGTCCACCCGGTAGGAGCCGGGGGCGTCCTCCGGGATGCCGACGGTCGCGGAGTCCATGGTGAGCTGCTCGTAGCGCTCCATCATCACGTGGGTGCCGGTCGTCGTGGTGTCGAAGCGACGGTTGGCCGCCCCGTTGCTCACCTCGATGACGCGTTCCTCTTCGCCGTCGATCTCGATGACCATCTCGTGGTCCGGCACGTGCATGGTCGCGATCAGCTCACGACCGATCTCGAAGTCGATCTGGTAGTTGCGTACCCCGAAGACGCCCTCGGACGCCTCGACGCCCGCGAGGTTCAGGTCCACGGTGACGTTCTGGTACGGCTCCCAGTACTCCTCCGGCCGGAAGACCGCCATCTGGTCGGTGACCCAGTTCCAGGCGCCGACGGTCTCCTGCTCGGCCACCACGTTCATGGAGTTCTCGACCTGCGCCTTGTTGGTGACGGGCAGGTCGAAGTTGATCACCACGGGCATACCGACACCGACGGTGTCGCCGGAACTCGGGAAGTTGGAGACGAGTTCGAGGCGCTGCCCGGGGGCGGCCTCGTGGGTGGTGAACTCGGTGGTGAACTCGCTCTCCTCACCGGCCTCGTTCGCCGCCGTGGCGGTCACCACGATCTCCGAGCCGGGGCGCAGGTTCCAGTCGCTGACCCACTCCGTCTCGTCCTCGTTGAGGGTGCCGGTCATGTCGTAGAGGTCGCCCTCCCCGTCACCTTCGCCCTCGGCCGCCGCCTCACCGACCACGATCTGCTCGACCTTGACGTCGGTGATGACACCGCTCTCGGCGTTCACCCGGATGGGGGTGTTGGGCGCGATCTCCTCGCTGCCGGTCTCCGGAGTGATGCTCAGCTCGGCCGGTTCGGCGTCGGGATCGGCGTTGCTCTGCGTCTCGGCGTCACCGGACGTACAGGCGGTCGCTGCGAGAGCGAGCGCCACCAGACCGATGCCGAACCGACGCGTCACCGCCGGGTGGGACTTCCCCGTCACGTCTGGACCTCCATAGCTGAAACTCGAACCCGACCTACTGCTCTGAGTAAGACGCTCCGGCACGGAAAAGGTTCTGAACTCGTGCGCATCGGTATAGAGCGGTTATCCGGGACGGTCCACCTACCGCTCCCGGAACGGCTGAGAATACACCCAGGGGGTACAGGGTCGGTCCACTGGGGGGCGGGGTTTGTGACCGTCCGGAAGCGTCTCCGCTTGCCCCTGCCATCATGCCCGACATAGAATCTTGTTCGTTCGCTCAGGTTGTTTCTCCCAGGAAACCTGTTCGACCGGACAACTTCTTCGGGGTCACTCCGACCCCACCCGTGACAAGGGGAAACGCATGCCCTGGTTCTGGCTCGCCGGAGCGATCGTCCTGGAAGTCTTCGCCACCACCTCCCTGAAACTCTCCGAGGGGTTCACCCGACTCCTGCCCTCGATCTTCGTGGTCGTCGGCTACGTCGGCGCGTTCTACATGCTCTCCCAGACCCTCAACCGGGGCATGCCGCTCGGGGTCGCCTACGGGGTGTGGGCCGCGCTGGGGGTGGCACTCCTCGCCGTGATCGGGGTCCTCTTCCTCGGTGAGTCCCTGACCTGGATCCAGGTGGGCGGCATCGCCATGGTCATCGCCGGGGTCATGGCCCTGGAGATGGGAGGACAGCACTGACCGGCAAAATGGTGACGTGAGTACCAAGCCGGAGGACCCGGAGAACATCAGCGACGGCCGCCGACGCAAGGGCGAGCTGCGGCGTCGGCTGCTCCTGGACGCCACCATGAACGTCATCACGCGGGACGGCGTCGCCGCCGTCAGTCAGCGCCGGGTGGCGGCCGAGGCGGGGGTCCCGCCCAGCACCGTCACCTACTACTACTCCTGCGTCGACGACCTCCTGGTCGCCGCACTCACCAGGGTGAACGACTCCTACGTCGAGCACATGGACACCCTCCCCGACGACCCCGCCGAGGCCCTGCGCGGCTTCGCCGTCCTCATCGCGGAGGGCACCGGAACCGACCGGACCCACGCCCTGGCCGAGATGGAGCTGTTCCTCCTCGCCGCACGCCGCCCCGCCCTACGTGAGCAGACCGACCGCTGGACGGCGGCGGTGGACGCCTTCCTCGTGCCCTACCTCCCCGATCCCGAGGTCAGGGCCGGGGTGGCCGCGGCGGCCAACGGCTACTTCCTCTGCTGTTGCACCACCAGCCCCCCACCCGACGCCGACGAGGTCCACCGGGTCCTGCGCCGCCTCATCACCGGCTGACCCGGTCACCGCCTCCCCCGGTCACCGCCGTCCCGGACCATGTCCACCAGCAGCCGCAGCACGAACATCGCCGTGGCGGCCAGCAGCACCCACGCCAACAGGTTCAGCGCCTTGGTGTGCGTGGCCAGATCCGGCCAGGACACCCCCTGCGTCTCGGTGACGTTGAACAGCCCCACCGACATGAACCCCGTGACCACGGCCAGCAGCGTCATCACCGCGCGCCACACCACCGAGCGCAGGAGTCTTCGGTCCTCGGGGTGGGCGAACAACCGCGCCTGCACCGTGAACCGGCCCTTGTGCAGCTGGTCGGTGATCCGGTCCAGTCGGCGCGGCAGCCGTCTCAGCGTGGGCAGCAGGGCGATCAGCTCCGCCGACGCCATCTCCCGCAGGTTCCCCGTCCCCAGCTGCTCGGACATCCGGGCCCCGGCGTACCGCTTGGCCTCCGCCACGGTGTCGAACCCGGGCGAGAGGTGCACCAGCGTCCCCTCCAGCGTGGCCAGCGCGCGGAAGACCCCGGCCAGTTCCCCGGGCAGCACCAGCCCGAACCGGGTGACCAGCATCAGCAGCTCGGTGAACATCCGCATGCTCGCGGTGGCGCCCCCGTGCAGGTAGCGCGCCATGAACTGGCCGAGTGACCTCCGCAGCCGCTCCGCGTCGATCTCCCCCGGGTCGTCCACCACGTCCAGCAGGGTGTCGGTCAGCAGGACCGCGTCACCCCGGTCGATCGCCAGCAGCATCATCTGGAGGGCCTCCCGGGTCCTGGCGTCCAGACGCCCCACGGACCCGTAGTCCAACAACCCCACGCCGCCCCCGTCGAGCACCAGGATGTTGCCCGGGTGCGGGTCGGCGTGGAAGATCCCGCTCATCAACACCTGCTCCAGCAGGCAGTTCAGCAGGACCCTGGCGATCCGCTCCCCCTCCTCCGCCGAGAGGTCCCCGATACCCACCTGGGTCCCGTGCAGGCGCTCCATCACCAGCACACGGCGGCTGGTGTAGGCCTCGTAGACCTGCGGGATGCGCACCGCCGCACCACCCGTGGCGTCCGCGACCGCCGCGATGTTGGCGGCCTCCACCTCGAAGTCGAGTTCCTCCAGCAACGCCTCGGCGAACCCGTCGGCCAGATCGAGCACACCGATCGCGGGCCCCCAGTCGGTGTGCTCGTCGAAGCGGCGGGCCAGTCTGCGGATGATGTCCAGGTCCCGCCGGACCACCGGCACGATCCCGGGCCGCTGCACCTTCACCACGACCTCCTCGCCCCCGTGGAGCCGCGCCGGGTGGGCCTGCGCGATCGAGGCC
This sequence comes from Nocardiopsis sp. iso_238, assembly GCF_056173325.1. Classification (NCBI taxonomy): domain Bacteria; kingdom Bacillati; phylum Actinomycetota; class Actinomycetes; order Streptosporangiales; family Nocardiopsidaceae; genus Nocardiopsis; species Nocardiopsis sp. iso_238. The sequence continues at coordinate 5,842,266 of NZ_CM149668.1, forward strand.
GCGGCCAGGGGCTCGGGGTCGAACTCGGCGAAGACCTCCTCCAGGGGGCGCCCGAGCTCGCCCTCCACGCACTCGCGGATCCGCTCGAAGGGCACCCTCGCCACCTCGCTGTGCAGACGGCCCAGCTCCTCCACGAACACCGGGGGCAACAGGTCCCGCCGGGTGGCCAGCACCTGCCCCAGCTTCACGAACACCACCCCGGCCTCCTCCATGGACCGGGCCAGGGAACGCGCCAGACGCCGCTGGACCGAGGTGTCCTCGATCCCCTTCCGCCCGCCCAGCACGTAGCCGCCCAGCCCGTGCCGGGCCAGGATCCACAGGATGCGCCGGTACCTGCCGAGCCGCCCGAACCAGTCGCGGGCCTCCCGGACCATGGCCAGCGGCCGGAACCGGGTGCCCCGGGGCAGCAGGAGCTCCAGGCCGACGAAGGCGAGCATGGCGCCCACCGCCATGGCGAAGAGCATCAGCGACATGTACCCGGGATCCTCCATGTCGGCCGGTTCGAGGGAGTTCAGCGCCTCGAAGCTGCCGTAGTAGGCCAGGATCGCGCCCACCGAACCCAGCGGAGCCCCGACCATCGCGGCCAGGGCCAGCCTCGGCAGGTTGAACGGCACGTCCATGAGCCGACTCGCCAGCTTGCCCAGGCCCAACAGGACCAGGACCAGCACGACCAGCGACACGACCTGGCTGACGACCATGCCGAACACCGAGGTCACGGTCAGTGTTTCCATCAACGTCCTTCAGCCGGAGGAGAGTGGGGACCTTCAACACTGCCACCCCGGGGACACCGCCGACAGCCCCGATCCCCGGCCTGTGGACAACCCCGCGCCGCACTCCGCACACGCGAGGGGCCCACGGGTTTCCTCTCCCGTGGGCCCCTCTGCTCGGTCAGCGGATCAGCAGGTCAGCTCCCACGAGCACTCGATCTCGCCGCCGCCCGTGACCTCGGCGCGCTGCGCGAGCGTGCCCGTGCGGGCCTCGTTGCCCAGGTGCTCGGCAAGCCGGACCACCACGGCGTCCTGCACGCCGAGCGGGGCGCCACCGGTGTAGTCGTTGTTCACGACGCTGAAGTACAGCTCACCGCCGTCCGGGCCCTGAACGTAGCCCGACAGGGCGCTCACCCCGGACATCGTGCCGGTCTTGGCCTGGGCCGCGTTCTCCGCGGCGGTGCCGCGCATCCGGTTGGCCAGCGTGCCCCCGACGAACGGGTCGCTGTCGCCCGCCACCGGCAGCGAGTGGTGCCACACGTCGTACCAGGGGGCGTCCTGCGCGCTGTCGAGCAGGTCGACGACGGTGTTGGCGGTGACCAGGTTGCCCCGGGACAGGCCCGAGCCGTCGGTGAGGACCAGGTCCGAGGTGTCCACACCCAGCTGCTGGAGCGCGGTGTCCTCGGCGGCCAGCCCCGCGGCCCACGAGCCCTCGCCCGCGACCTCGCGGCCGAGGGTCTTGGTGAGCATCTCCGCGTGCCCGTTGTTGCTGAACTTCATGAGGGGGACCAGGACCTCGCCCAGCGGCATGGAGGTGTGCTCGCCCACGACCTCGGGGTCCTGCCACTCGGCGGGCACGTCGCCCTGGGCGACCTCGCCGTTCACCGTGACCCCGTTCTCCTCCAGGGCCCGTGCGAACAGGTGCCCGGCGAATCCGGCGGGCTCGTCCACGGTGCGCAGCGCCACCACCGGGTCGGCGTTCTCCGACAGCGACCCGGTCACCTTGATGGTGTTGGTGCCCACCGGGCGGTCGATCGTGATGCCCTCGCCGCCGTCGGCGGGGGCCGTGACGGCCTGGTTGTCCAGCTCGACGTAGCCGTCGGCGGCACCCAGGTCCACGTTGACGGGGTCGCCCTCGGCGGCGCCCGTGACGGTCACCTCCGTCACGCCGGTGTCGTGGCGCTCGCCGTGCGCCACCGTGAGCGCGGAGATCTGCGCGGAGTAGGCGTACGGCTCGTCCTCGGGCCACCAGTCGTCCACGAGGCGCTGGTCGTCGAACCACGAGTCGTCGGCGTACAGCTCACCGACCGAGGTGATGCCCGATGCGGCCACGTCCGCGGCGATGGCGTCGAGGTCCTCCGCGTTCAGGGTCGGGTCGCCGCCGCCGACCAGGTACAGCTCCGGCACGTCGCCCCGGCCCGGCTCCGCCACGACGGCCTCGGTCCCGAAGGTGTGCTCGGCTCCCAGCACCTCCAGGGCGGCGGCGGCCGTGAAGATCTTCGTGTTCGAGGCGGGCAACAGCTGGGTGTCCGCGTCACGCGAGTACAGCACCTCGCCGGAGTCGGCGTCGGTGACCACCACACCGGAGGTCGCGCCCTCCAGGGCCGGGTCCGCCAGGATGGCGTCGAGGTCGGCGCGCAGGTCGGCGGCGCGTTCACTCTGGTCGGCGGTGTCGGCCCACGCGGGTACGACCGGGGCGAGGGCCACCAACGGAGCGGCGGCGAAGGCGGTCAGCCATCGTCGGGGGGTAGTGGGGGTCATCTCTCTCCTCTGGGAGTACCGATCAGGAGAACCTAGCCGACGGTCGTCCGCACCGCCACAACACGACCGGCGATTCGGCCGTGACGCCCCGAAGCGGGGCACACACGCACGAGGCGGGCCGGGAGACCCCGACCCGCCCCGTGCCTAGATGAGCTCGATCGCCTTCGAGTAGTGGCACGCGTCCCGGTGCCCGGTGCCCCGGTCCCTCAGCTCCGGCGGCTCCTCCACGCACTTGGTGCGCTCCGCGTCCGAGAGCTCGTTGGCGAACTTCGGGCAGCGCGTCCGGAACCGGCAGCCCGAGGGCGGATCGGCCGGGCTCGGGATGTCACCGGTGACGGTGATCCGCTCCCGGGTCCGCTCTTTGACCGGGTCCGGCAGCGGGATCGCCGAGATCAGCGCCTGGGTGTACGGGTGCGCCGGCGAGCTGAACAGCTGGTCCGTCGTGGCCGTCTCCACCATCTTGCCGAGGTACATCACGGCCACACGGTCCGCGATGTGCTTGACCACCGACAGGTCGTGCGAGACGAACAGGTAGGACAGCCCCAGCTCGTCCTGGAGGTCCTCCAGCAGGTTGATCACGCCCGCCTGGATGGACACGTCCAGCGCCGAGACCGGCTCGTCCAGCACCAGCACCCGGGGGTTGAGCGACAGCGCCCGGGCCACGCCGATGCGCTGCCGCTGCCCGCCGGAGAACTCGTGCGGGTACCGCGACCCGTGCTCGGGGTTGAGCCCCACCAGTTCGAGGAGTTCGGACACCCGCTTCCGGGCGCCCCGGTGCCCGGTCCCGTGGATGCGCATGGGCTCCGCGATGATGTCCGCGACCGTCATGCGCGGGTCCAGGGAGGCGAAGGGGTCCTGGAACACCAGCTGGAGGTCCTTGCGCAGCGGACGCATCCTGCGGTCGGACAGCCCGTGCAGCGGCTGACCCAGGTAGGTGACCTCGCCCGAGGTGAGCTTGATCAGGTTCAGCAGCAGTCGCGCCGTCGTGGACTTGCCGCAGCCCGACTCACCCACCAGCGCGAGGGTCTCCCGCTCGCGCAGGTCCAGGGAGATCCCGGAGACCGCCTGCACCGCGCCGACCCTGCGCCTCAGCAGCCCCTTGGAGCGGATCGGGAAGTGCTTGACCAGGTCGGTGGCGGTGAGCAGGACCTCGGGTCCGGCCGCGCCGGAAGCCTCTCGGTCGCTCTCCGCGTCCAGCTCCCCCAGGTACTCCTCGCGGGCCTCGGCCACCTGGGACTCGGCGGCCTCCATCTCGGCCACGGACCCCACGCCCTCGGTGTCCACGGAGGTCGCCCGGAACAGGTCGCCCGCCTCCGCGCCGACCAGTTCCTCGCTGAAGTGGCAGGCGGCGGTGTGCCCGGAGAGCCCGTCGCCCGTCCCCCTCTCCGGTGCCCCGTTCTCGATGACCAGCAGTCGGGGCTCCTCCTCGTGGCAGCGCTCTCTGGCCATGGGGCAGCGCGGCGCGAACCCGCAGCCCCCCGGCAGGTCCCGCAGCGAGGGCGGGGTTCCGAGGATGGGGGTGAGCCGGTCGCCCCGGTCGCCGTCCAGACGCGGCAGCGATCCGAGCAGCCCCAGCGCGTAGGGCATGCGCGGCCGGTAGAAGACCTCCTCCACCGACCCCATCTCTACGATCCGGCCCGCGTACATCACGCCCACCCGGTCGACCTGCCCGGCCACCACGCCGAGGTCGTGGGTGATGAGCACCAGGGCGGCCCCGGTCTCCTGGCGGGCCCGCTGGAGGGCGTCCAGCACCTGCGCCTGGACCGTCACGTCGAGCGCCGTCGTGGGCTCGTCCGCGATGATCACGTCCGGGTCGTTGGCCATCGCGATCGCGATCACCACGCGCTGGCGCATACCGCCGGACAGCTCGTGCGGGTACTGCCTGAGCCGCTGCTCGGGGGAGGGGATGCCCACGATCTCCAGCAGCTCCAGCGCCCGCGCCATGGCGACCTTCTTGCCCACCTTGCGGTGGGCGAGCACCGCCTCCGCGATCTGGTAGCCGATCGTGTAGACGGGGTTGAGCGAGGTCAGCGGATCCTGGAAGATCATCGCGATCCGCTGTCCCCGGACCTCGCTGATCCGCTTGTCGTCGAGCCCGATGATCTCCTGGCCCAGCAGCCGGGCCGAACCCTCCACCCGCGCGTTCCTGGGCAGCAGGCCCATGATCGCCATGGACGTCACGGACTTGCCCGACCCCGACTCCCCCACGATGCCCAGGGCCTCGCCCCGGCGCACCTTGTAGGAGACCTGCCGGACCGCGGGCAGCGGGCCGTCGTCGGAGGGGAAGGTGACGCTGAGGTCGCTGACCTCCAGCACCACGTCGTCGGTGTCCGCCACGGCGGTGTGTCCCTTGTTCTCGTACTCAGTCGTCATCGCCGCACCCTGGTCTGTCGTGGGTCGAGGGCATCTCGGAGGCCGTCACCGATGAAGTTGATCGTCAGACAGATCAGCACCAGCAGCACACCCGGCGGATAGAACAGCCACGGGCGCGTGGACACCGCCGTGCGCGCGCTGCCGATCATCTGGCCGAGCGAGATGTCCGGCAGCTGGATGCCCAGCCCGAGGAAGGACATGCCCGCCTCCGCGAGGATGGCCACCGCCACCAGCAGGGTGGCGGCGACGATGATCGGCCCCGCCGCGTTGGGCAGCAGGTGCCGGAGGATGATCCACGGCGCCGAGGCCCCCGACGCGCGGGCCGCCTCCACGAACTCCTGCTCCCTCAGGGACAGGACCACGCCGCGCACCACGCGGGCGATGGTGGCCCACGAGAAGATCGAGATGATCAGCGCGATGGCGGACCACGAGGTCCCGGCCCCGCTGTTGCCCGCGATCGCCGCGGCGGCCACGAGCAGCGGGACGATCAGGAAGATGTCCACGACGCGCATCATGAACGCGTCCACCCGGCCGCCGTAGTATCCGGCGGTGGCCCCCCACACGGAGCCGACCGCGGTGGACAGCAGCGAGACGGTGAAGGCGACCTTCAGGGTCTGCTGGGCACCGCGCATGAGCTGGCCGAGGACGTCGTGTCCGGCGGCCGAGGTGCCCAGCGGGTGGACCCCGGACGGCGGCTGGTTGCTGGGGATCTCCTTGTAGACCGTGTGGTCCCAGGTCCAGAGGAAGGGTCCGACGAACGCGAACAGGGCGATGATCGCCAGGAGCACCAGGCTGATCATCGCGGGCCGGTGTCGGGTGAACCGGATCAGGATGGTCTGCAGCTGGGTCTGGTCGGCGCTGCTCTTCTTCCGCTTCTTCGCCGGGTCACGGCGCGCGCTCTTCGACATGCCGTTCTCACTCATAGCGAATCCTCGGGTCCAGCACGGCGTACAACAGGTCGGCCACCAGGTTGGCCAGGATGACGATGGTGCCGCTGAGCAGCAGCCATCCCATCAGCGCGAAGGAGTCGTTGTTGTCCACCGCGGTGATGAAGAAGTCACCCAGACCGCGCCACTGGAAGACCACCTCGGTGAGGATGGCCCCGTCGATGACGCCCGCGACGCCGATCGCCACCACGGTGGTCAGCGGGATGAGCGCGGTGCGCAGCGCGTGACGCCTGATGACCGTGTGGTTGCGCAGCCCCTTGGCCCGGGCCAGGCGCACGTAGTCGCTGTTCATCACCTCCAGCATCGAGGTGCGCTGGTAGCGGCTCCACGAGGCGAAGCTGATCAGCATGAGCACGATGGTGGGCAGCGCCATGTGCGCGAAGGCGTTGAGGAACTGGTCCCACAGCGGCGCGCCCTCGGCTCGGAACCGCCCGTCACCGATGGTGGCGAACACCTGGTCGCCCACCAGCTGGTTGAACTTGACCCCCGCCGCCTGCATGATGCCCGCGAACCAGAAGGTCGGCAGTGCCAGGGCGAGGAAGCCGACGAACGTGAGGGTGTAGTCCAGTTTCGAGTACTGGCGCAGCGCGCTGATCACACCGGTGATGATCGCCAGGCCGAGCGCGAAGACCATGGACGCGCCCACCAGGCGCAGGGTGGTCCACAGGCGTTCCGCGATGGCCGCGCCGATGTCGTAGTGGGGGCCCTGGGTGGAGGGCCCGAACTCTCCCTGGAGCAGTCCGATGTCGCCGTTTCCGCCGATTCCGGTCACCCAGAGCCAGTACCGCTCCGGCATGGAGCGGTCGAGGTAGAGCCGCTCCTCCGCCTGTTGCAGTACTTCCTCTGTGGGCGGTGGCTGGGCCATCCGGACGTCGGCGAGCGGGTCACCGGAGATGTCGATCATCACGAAGGTGAGGATGGATGCGAGGACCAGGACGGGGAGCGCGCCCAGGATGCGCCGCATCGTGTAAACGAGCATGGGAGTGATCCTTCAGGGGTGGACGAGGACCGGTCCGGCCCCGGGAGGGTGTCCCGGGGCCGGACCTGGGTGGTTCGCCGGACTAGCTGGCGACGTCCCACTCACCGATGTTGTACGTGGCTCGGTAGCTGGACTGAAGGTTGTCGTGCACGTTCACGAGGCGGTCGGAGTTGGCGAAGAAGTAGTTCGGCTCCGCCATGATCGGGAGGACGTAGGCCTCCGGGACCAGGATCTCCATGGCCGCGTTGGCGTGCTCGGCGGCGGTGTCGAGGTCGGGGGCGTTGGCCACCTGGCCGACCAGTTCGTCGACCTCGTCGTTGGCGTAGCCGCCGAAGTTGCTGCCGCTCTCGGAGCTCCAGTACTGCTCCGGGACGGAGACGAAGTACGGGGAGCCGGACCAGCCGTACTGGACGATGTCGTACTCCGCCGCGGCGAGCATCCCGCCCAGGTCGTCGGTCATCTCGATGTTGGTGGTGATACCGAGCTCGGAGAGCTGGGCCTGGATGAGCTGGACCGAGGTGTTGCGCACGGTGGAGTCGGTGCTGCGCAGGCGGAACGGGCCGATCTCCTCACCGTCGAGGGTGAGGGTCCCGCCGTCGAGCTCGTAGCCGGCCTCCTCGAGGATGCCCTTGGCCTCGTCGAGGTCACCGGTGCCCTGGGGCTCGTCCGCGAAGTGGTCGACGAAGTAGGGGCTGTCGTTGCCGAAGACGTGGTTGTTCTTCAGCTCGTACTCCGGGTAGCCGGCGCCGAAGTTGCGGTTGGCGATGTCGTCCCGGTCGATCGCGGTGAAGATGGCGCGACGCAGTTCGACGTCCTGGAGCGCCTCGTTCTTCAGGTTGAGGTCGACGTGCTCCCAGGTGGCGCCCTCGGCGACGGTCAGCTCGGCGTTGGCGATGTCCTGGAGCTGGAGGATCACGTCCTCGCTGTAGTCGGCCGGGTTGGCCCCGTCGATCTCGTTGTTGACGAAGGCGTTCACGAAGGTGCCCTCGTCGGTGTTGTACGGCATGGTGATCTTGTCGAGCGGGGGCGCGTCACCGAAGTAGTTCGGGTTCGGCTCCTTGACGACCTCGTTCTCCAGGTCGCCCGCGGTGATCTGGTACGGGCCGCCGGACCACTCGGGGCGCTCCGCGTGCAGCCAGTCGTAGTACTCGCCCAGCTGGTCGGGATCGTCGACGTCCCAGCCGTTCTCGTCGGCCAGGTGGGCGGGCAGGAAGCCGCCGGACTGGCTGTGGGCGTCGAACAGCCCCATCCACTCCGGGTCGGCCAGCCCCTCCTTCAGCTTGAAGGTGGCGGTCTTGCCGTCGACCTCGACGGAATCGACCTTGTCGTTGCTGGCCGCGGCGCGGGGGTCGCAGCCGCCGCAGTAGCCCTCGTCGGGCGAGGTGCCGAGCATCCAGGAGACGCGCAGGTCCTCACCGGTCATCGGCTCGCCGTCGCTCCACACGGCGTCCTCGGCGAGGGTGATGGACCACTCGAACGGACCCTCGTCGGGGTCGTCGTTGATGAGCTCGGGCTCCTCCGCGAGGACGTTCATGTCGTACTCGTAGGTCGCGTCCGGCTGCCACTGCCCGGTGTAGGGGAGCACACCGGAGAGCATCTGGATGACGTAGACGCTGCCGCCCGCGAGGCTGGTGGCCTGCCAGGCGCCGGGGAGGCTGTTGATGACCCAGGTGACCTCCTTGGCTCCGCCGTCGCCACCGTCACCCCCTCCGCCTCCGCAGCCGCTGGCCACCATGACCGCTGACGTCGCCGCGGCGGCGAGTGCCAACGTCTTTCGGCGCTTGAACATAGTCACACCCTTGATCACTCATGCGAACAGGCCACGGGTTGGTGCCCACGGGGCACAACCCACCAAAACTAGGCGATTAGTCGATTAGAAGACCATTAAGGGAAATGTCTGTATAGCCCCAATGCCGGTTTCGTGACCCATCCGCAACCGGCCCGCGCTCCCGCACGCCAGAACGGGTCACGAACTCTCAATACACCGGCAACAACCAGGACATCCCCACATCATGCCAGGTCAAGCGGACAACTGGAACAGGGGCCCAGGTGAGCGGGATTCGGACACACCGGAAAAGCATTGGGGATCAATCAAGGACTTCCACAGCAAAAGCACAAACGTAAACGCCGTTTAACTACGGCCTCGGCGCACGCAACTACCGAGAGAGAACAGGACAAACAACCCAAACTTCACATGCGACTCAATACATACACCCGGAGGCATCTAATACCCCCTGCCCCACCCTCGCCTTTCCTGGCGAGATATTCATGGGACAACCCGATCATCACTCCACCAAAGGGGACACGAGGGAGGAAACCTCCTTGCGCCTGTCCTGAACCCCACGCGCGAACCGACCGAAACCGCGATGCTTGCACCCGCGAAGCGGATAGGGTTCCCAGTGACGACCTCCGTCATCCTCAGCGCCCCGCCCAGCGAGAGAGGCATCCGCCGTGTCCGAACCGGTCCGCCTGGTCTGCCCCGTAGGCCGCAAGTACGTGGAGCTGTGGGGTGGTTACGCTCTGGTGGCCCTGGGCGTCGTGGTCGTGGCCGTCGACCCCACGCACTGGGCCAACATCGTGCTCGGCGTCATCCTCGTGCTCCTCGGCGCCGCCTCGGCCGTCGACGGACACCGGATCAAGGCCCCGGTACTGGAGGTCACCGAGGACGAGTTCCGCTACCGGCGCGGCGCCTACGTCGTCCGGGTGCCCTTCGTCGACATCGGCTCCTACTACGTACTCCCCGGCCGCATCCGCTCCCTGGGCCTGTGCGACCACACCGGGCGCCCCAAGCGCTTCCCCTCGCTCAAGAGCCGCCGGACCTCACGCACCTACCTGCCGCTGACCGGGATGACCAACCCGGCGAGGGTGGAGGCCTTCATGGCCGTGGCGGGCATCCCCCCGCGCAAGCGCTCGCTCTCCTCCTGACGTCCGAAACCCCACCCCGAGCGGTCACGACAGAGCAGTCATCTGTGAACACAACAGATCATTTCGCCCACACGCGCCTCAGGAACATACCGACGCAAGGCAGCTTCATCTAGTCTCGATGGGGTGAAGCAGTCCAGAATCACCGCCATCCTGACCGTCGCGGGGATGCTCGCGGCCATGTGGGTCCTCGAGATCCTCGACACCCCGCTCGGGGGACACCTCGACCGGCAGTTCGGTATCCAGGCCCGCAACGCCGACGCACCCTGGACCGTGCTGACCGCGCCCTTCATGCACGGCAACTTCGCCCACCTGATCGGCAACTCACTGCCGTTCCTGGTGCTCGGAGCCCTCGTCGCCTTCAGCGGCCTGGGCCGGTTCCTGCTCACCACGCTGATCGTCGCCGTCGTCAGCGGCGTCGGCGTGTGGCTCTTCACCCCCTCACACGTCGTGACGGTGGGAGCCAGCGGGCTGGTCTTCGGCTACTTCGGCTACACGGTGCTGCGCGGCATCATCGAACGCCGGACCGTCGACATCGTCATCATGATCTGCGTGGTCATCTTCTACGGAACGATGATCTGGGGGGTCCTGCCCCAGCACCCCGGAGTCTCCTGGCAGGCGCACCTGTTCGGCTTCCTGGGCGGGCTCCTGTCCGCCTACGTGCTGCCCAGGCGCGACAAGCCGGGCCAGGCCAACCAGGGGAGCATCGGTGGCGCCCAGGGCGGCTACTACGCCCCCTGACCCCACACGCACCGCACACGACGGGGCCGCCTCCCCTCCGGGAGACGGCCCCGTCGTCGTGTCCGGACCGGTCAGAACTCCAGGCCCTCGGCGGCCTCCATCAGCGTGCGCTCCAGGAACAGCGGGTTCTGGGCGAGCCACTGACGCGCGCCGGCGGCGGGGTCGGTGACCCCGGGGCCGACCGTGAGGGCCTCCAGGGAGGCCAGCTCCTCGTCGTCCATGGTCCAGTCGCGCATCCACCCGGCCAGCTCGGGGTAGTCCTCGGCGAACCCCGCGCGGCCGATCGAGTGCAGCCCCTCGGTGCCGCCCATCCCGCCCTGCGGGTCCTCGAGGTCCCGTAGCTCGTACTGGGCGTAGGCCGGGTGCGGACGCCACAGCGTCACGACGATCGGCTGCTCCTCAGCGATCGCCGCGTCCAGCCGCTCCATCATCCCCGCGCCCGACGACGTCTCCAGCTCGAAGCCCTCGTCCAGCCCGTACAACGGCATGGCCTGGTCCCGCGTGACCTGGGTCAGGCCCGCGCCCGGCTCGATGCCGACGATGGTGCCCCCGAGTTCGTCGGCGTGCGCCGGGAGGTCGTCGATCTCCCGCACGCCCTCCATGTACTCCGGGACCGCGAGCGTGAGGACGGCGTTGTCGTACCAGGAGCCCAGGCTCTCGATGCTGTCCCGGTGCTTCTCCATGTACTCGTGGTGGGTGACCGGGAGCCACATGTCGAGGTACAGGTCGAGATCCCCGTCGGCCACCCCCTGGAAGGCCGGGGCGACGTCGACCTCGGTCACGGTGACGTCGTAGCCCTTCTCCTCCAGGATCGCCTCCCACATGTGGGTGACCGCGACGGCCTCCTCCCAGGGGATCAACGCGATGTCGACCTCCCGGAGGTCCTCACCGGCGTCCGCCCCGTCGGAGCCCCCCGAGCAGGCGGACAGCAGGAGCGCACCGCTCAGACCGGCGGCGGCCAGTCCCGTTCCTCGGCTACGACCGACCTTCATGTAATCGTTTCCCTCGCTACGCACACGTGCGGAGCCGACCGAAGAGAGGGGAGCCCGAGGGGGCCATCGGTACGGCTCCGGAACTTCGCCCAGACGAAGGCCGCCCCCACACTCGGTGAAGGCGGCCGTCATCGTATGTCTACCCCATCAAAAGGGGCGAGTGGTACACCCCGTGACGGGGGACACACTCTGAGTCCTAGAAGTTCAGGCCCTCGGCGTCGTCGCCCAGGGTGCGCTCCAGGAACTCGGGGTTGTCGGCGAGCCACTGGCGGGCGCCGGCGTCGGGGTCGTCGACGTCGTCACCGACGGTCAGCGCCTCCAGGCTGGCCAGCTCGTCGTCGCTCATGTCCCAGCCCTCGAGCCAGGAGGCGAGCTGCGGGTAGTCGTTGGCGAAGCCGTCACGGCCCACCGCGTGGATCGTCTCGGCGTCGCCCATGAGGCCCTCGGGGTCCTCGAGGTCCTTCAGGTCGTGCTTGGCGTAGGCCGGGTGCGGACGCCACAGCGTCACGACGATGGGCTCCTCGTCGGCGATCGCGGAGTCCAGCTCGGCGAGCATCGCCGCACCGGAGGAGGTGACCAGCTCGAAGTCGTCGTCCAGCTCGTAGCCCGGCATCGCGGAGTTCTGGGTGGTCTCGGTGAGACCGGCGCCCGGGTCGATGCCGACGATCCGGTTGTCCAGCTCGTCCGCGTGGTCGAGCAGGTCGGGGATCGAGTTGACGTCCTCCATGTAGGTGGGGACGGTCAGCGTGAGGATCGCGTTGTCGTACCAGGAGCCGAGGTCCTCCAGCTGGTCCCCGTAGTCGTCCCAGTACTGCTGGTGGGTGGCGGGCAGCCAGGTGTCGAGGAACAGGTCCACGTCGCCGTTGGCGGCGCCCTGGTACATCGGGGCGACGTCGACGTCGGTGACCTCGACGTTGTAGCCCTTCTCGCCCAGGATGGCCTCCCACATGTGGGTGACCGCGATCGCCTCCTCCCAGGCGATCAGCGCGATGTTGACGTCCTGGAGGTCGTCACCCGTGCCCGAACCGCCCTGGCCCTCGCCGGAGCCGCCGGTCAGGTCCTCGCCGTTGCCGCCACAGGCGGTCAGGAGGAGCACCCCGCTCATACCGGCCGCGGCCAGGCCCATCATGCGCTTACGGCTGTACATCTGGATTCCTTCCATCAGGACTGCTCGAAAAAGACCGGTGTCAGGAACTGCTGACCCTGGCCTGAGGACTCTTGCGGGTGACGGCGGCGGTCAGTCGGTCCAGGAAGATCGCCAGGATGACCACGGCGATTCCGGCCTCGAAGCCCAGCGCGCCGTCGTTGCGGGTGATGCCCTGGTAGACCTGGCTGCCGAGGCCGCCCGCGCCGACCATGCCCGCGATGACGACCATCGACAGGCCCAGCATGATGACCTGGTTGACGCCGGCCATGATCGTCGGCAGGGCGAGCGGGAGCTGGATGCCGGTGAGGATCTTGCGCTTGGGCGCACCGAAGGCCTCACCCGCCTCGACGAGCTCCTTGTCGATCTGCCGGATGCCGAGCTCCGTCAGGCGCACACCGGGCGGCATCGCGAACACGATGGTCGCGACCACACCGGGCACCGCGCCGATGGAGAAGAAGAAGATCGCCGGGATCAGGTAGACGAACGCCGGGAGCGTCTGCATCAGGTCCAGGACCGGCTTGGCGACCTTGCTGACGTAGTCGTTGTAGGCGGCCAGGATGCCGATCGGGATCGCGATGACCACGGCGATGAGGCTGGCCACCAGGACCAGGCCCAGGGTGTCCATGGCGTTGGTCCACTGGCCCACCGAGGCAACGACGGTCAGGGCGACCAGCGCGAAGACGCCCAGGCGCCACCCGGCCACCGAGAGCGCGAGCAGGCTCAGCAGCAGGATCATCAGCAGGGACATCGGGTTGGTGACCAGCATGGGCAGGACCAGCCAGCCCAGCAGCACCAGCGCGAGCCAGCCGCCCGCGACGACCCCCGTGCGCACCCGGTTGGCGCGGTCCACCAGGCCCAGGGCCGCCGTCGCGATCAGGAAGACCAGCGAGACGACGAAGGTGGGCTCGACGTTGGTGTCGAACAGGTTCATGGCCCAGACGAAGAGCCCCGGAACGCTGTTGATGAAGCCGGTCACCAGGGAGAACTGCGCCTCCGCGATGTACAGGAGGGAGATCACCACGACGATGGCGAGCAGCGGCACCCGGCGCGAGCGCACCAGCGGGACCGCGATGATCACGGCCGCGATGAAGGCGAGCTGTCCGGCCGCCGGTTCGACGAAGAAGGCCGACAGGACCGAGACGGCCCAGCGGATGAAGTCGCCGGTGAGGTCGAAGAACAGCCCGAAGTTGCTCTTCAGCCAGGAGTTGAACGCCTCGAAGCCGTCACCGATGGGCAACGACGGAGGGAAGTTGACGGGGGTCACTTGGCCACCTCCTGGACCAGTGCGGCGAGCACCGACTCACGGGTGACCATGCCCAGCACCTCGTCGTCGGCCGAGACCACTCGGAGGCGGTTCTCGGTGGCGACGCTGGTGAACAGGTCAGCGACCAGAGTGTCCGCGGCAACCTGCGGGGCGCCGTCGTCGACGGCGACGTCCGCGAGCGCCTCGGCGGCGGTCAGCACGCGGCTGCGGTCCACGTCCTCCACGAACCGCTCGACGTACTCGTTCGCGGGCGAGTTCAGGATCTCCGACGCCTCACCGATCTGGGCCACGCGACCGTCCCGGAGCACGCAGATCCGGTCACCGAGGCGCATGGCCTCGTTCAGGTCGTGGGTGATGAAGATGATGGTCTTGCCCAGCGTCTCCTGGAGCTCCAGGAGCTGCGTCTGCATGTCCCGCCGGATCAGCGGGTCGAGCGCGCTGAAGGCCTCGTCCATCAGGATGATGTCGGTGTCGGCGGCCAGGGCGCGGGCCAGGCCGACGCGCTGCTGCATGCCGCCGGAAAGCTGCTGCGGGAGCTTGTCCTCCCAGCCCTCCAGCCCCACGAGGGCGAGGGTCTCCTTGGCCTTGGCGTAACGCTCGGCGCGGGAGAACCCGCGCAGCTCCAGCCCGTAGGCGGCGTTCTCCAGCACCGACCGGTGGGGAAGCAGGGCGAAGTGCTGGAAGACCATGCTGATCTTCTCGCCCCTGAGCTTCAGCAGGTTCTTGCGGCTGAGCGTGGTGATGTCCACGCCGTCGATCTCGACGGAGCCGGACGTGGAGTCGAGCAGTCCGTTGAGCATGCGGATCAGGGTGGACTTCCCCGAACCCGACAGGCCCATGACGACGAAGATCTCGCCGGGTTGGACCTCGAAGGACACGTCGATGACGGCTGCGGTCACGTCGAGGTCGGCGATGGTGTCACGGTGACTGCCGTCCGCGAGCCGTTCCACGGCCGCCTTCGACTGCTTACCGAACACCTTGTACAGGTGGTCTGCGCGTACTACTGGCACGGTCTCCTCTAAGGGGCTGTCCCTGTCGCGAGGCCGGGCCGGGTGTGTGCACCCAGCGCTCGACCTGCGGTTACCTCAGGTAGCCGGTCCGCGCAGAGCCCCCTCCGTGCGCGCCCGAATCGGGCGAAACCACTACCTGGTTCACGTCGGGGCGCCACCTTACCGAGATATGAACGCACAGTTCAGGCGGCATGTCACTACCAGATAACGTGTTTAACCGCCATAAAACCCGTCTGCCGACCTGCGGCAAGGGATGGCGACCTCGAAAAACACGCGTATGTGATCTATGCCACTGACCATTTTATGGTGACTTGGATCACAATTCCGCGACATGCACTCAATGCGACAGAACGTGTCAGTACATAACCGTACCGTAAGCGTTTCCGCGGGACCAGAGGAGACCGTCCAGCTAGCCCTCGACGATCCGGGTCCGCGCGAAGTTCTGGTGCGAACGCGACGGTGTGGGGCCGCGCTGCCCCTGGTAACGGGAGCCGTAGGCCGCCGAACCGTACGGACGCTCAGACGGAGAGGTCAGCCTGAACATGCACAGCTGGCCGATCTTCATGCCCGGGTAGAGCTTGATCGGGAGCGTGGCCACGTTGGAGAGTTCGAGGGTGACGTGCCCGGAGAAACCGGGGTCGATGAACCCGGCCGTGGAGTGGGTCAGCAGACCCAGCCGCCCGAGGGAGCTCTTGCCCTCCAACCGGCTCGCGATGTCGTCCGGGAGGGACACCACCTCGTAGGTGGAAGCCAGCACGAACTCGCCGGGATGGAGGATGAAGGCCTCCTCCCCGTCGGTCTCGACGAGCCGGGTCAGGTCCGGCTGCTCCACGGAGGGGTCGATGTGGGGGTACTTGTGGTTCTCGAAGACCCGGAAGAACCGGTCGAGGCGGACGTCGATACTCGACGGCTGGACAAGAGAGGGGTCGAAGGGATCGATCCGGACCCGCCCGGAGTCGATTTCTGACCTGATATCGCGATCGGAGAGCAGCACGCTCCGAACCTACCGCCTGCGAGAACGGGCCGAGGGCAGCACTCGACACCCCACCGACTTGCCTACCGGGCCCAGAGTTGGGCTAGGATAGCCAGCGTTGGACAGCCCCCGAGGCAACCCGACGCGGATGTAGTTCAATGGTAGAACTTCAGCTTCCCAAGCTGATAACGCGGGTTCGATTCCCGTCATCCGCTCCAGCACGAGAACGGCCCCTGGTCGCGAGGACACCTCGCCCACCAGGGGCCGTTCTCGTTTCGGGGGCGCACAGGGCCATGCACGGCGCGCCCGGAGGCGCTCTTCCCGACGCTCGCTCCGGTCGACCGAGCGCCGAGGCCTCCTGCCAGCCCCATGACACTCGCGAACGGCAACGCTAGCGTGGCAGACGATCGCCGTGCTCCCTGGACAGTGCCGGACCCGCCTGCCCCTCAAGGCCCGCGCAGCCCAGACCGAAGAAGGGATCCTTCCCATGCTCCTACCCGCGCTCGTGGCCCACGCCTATGGAGACCTCACCTCCGGCCAGGTGCAATGGCTACACGAGACGCTTCGACTCGATGAGGGAACGCCCCGCACCGAGGGCCACGGGGCAAAGACGAGCATCGCGCACCGCACCTTCACCGACGGCACCGAACACCTCCTCCTGGAGCTCGGTCGCACCGGCGAGGACGGGTGGCTCCTCTCCTTGTACTTCCAGAAGGGAGGACGGCCCTCGACCGAGACCGTCGAAAGCCACCGGGTGCTGTTCCGCGACCTCATCGAACAGCTCGGGCTCTCGCTCCTCCAGATCGAACCGGCAGCGACCGCCGACGAGGTCGCGGTGGTTTCCTCTCAGCCCGGCAATGTGGAGGGGGGTATCGGTGTCTCCTGGGACCTTCCCTACAAGGAGCTGGACCAGGCCTGGTCCCATCTCGGCCTGCGCAAGGACGCCCCCCGGGAGGTCAAGGAGGTCAAGCTGCGCGAGTTGATGAGCTTCCCGATCTGGGCCGTCGCTCCCGAACCACTCCGCAGCCAGGCGGAGGAGTTCCTCCGCGAAGCCTGATCCGACCGCGCGTTCGACGGTCGCACCAGCCGTTCGGTCAGGTTCGGGTTCGTGTTGGGGTTCTTGCCCCCCGTCGCGGCCTGGACCTGGGAACTCCCTTGTCCAACCGGATACACAGGGATGTCAGGACGGGCACGACCGGCTGGAAACGGGTCCCTCAGGGGGGGCGAGAGCGACATCCGATCAGCAGGAGACACCGCCCCCGGTGTGAGGACACGCGGGGTTCGGGGCGCGGCCGGGGGTGCGGTGTTCTGGGAGTGTGGTCTTCGGCCTTCTTCGGGGAGAGCGTATGAGCCCAACGACAGCCCACGCCGGGTACAGCCACCTGTTCCCCGGGGCCCGGGTGTTCGTCGAGACCCCGGCCGAGGACCTTGCCCAGCTGCCGGAGTCGTTTCCCCTGGGGTTCTCCGACGGTTCCCGGTCGACCGCTCGTGTCCTGCGGGACGGGGACTCCGGGGTCCTGGTGGTGGAGGGCTACTCCACGGAGAAGGGGACCCGCCTCGACGAACGTGTGTGGGTGATCAGCGCCGTCGAGCCTGACACCGAGGGGATCGGGCTGACCCTCGGGTCCCGCCTCCCGGCCGGTTGACCTTCCGTAGCCCCTTCGGCTGCCGTGTGCGTACTTTCGTCGGAGGCCCAGGTGGTCCTCGGGGCCGATGTCCCGGAGGGTTCCGCTTCCTAGCTTGGGATGTGACGGAACACGAGCGGGAAGGGTCTGGCATGGCGGACAGCCGCAGGAGCACGACGATCGCCGGAGCACTGGGAGTGGGGGCGTTCCTGGGGGCGACCGCTCTGGCCACTCCGGCGGTGGCGGTCATCGGTGGTGTCGACGCCACCGAGGAGTACGGGTTCATGACGGCCCTGTACGACGACAACGGCCAGCACCTGTGCGGGGGCGCGCTGGTCGACGAGGAGTGGGTGCTCACCGCGGGCCACTGCACCAGCCCGGAAGAGCTCACCGCGCGGGTGGGCAGCACCGACGTGAACGCGGGCGGCAGCGAGCGCACCGTCGTCGAGGTCGTCTTCCACCCCGAGTACGAGGTGGAGGACGTCAGCGACGATCCCGACTATCCGCTCTCGCAGTACCTGTTGCGCAACGACCTCGCGCTGCTCAGGCTGGACGCTCCGGTCGAGCAGACCCCCGTCGGCATCGGGGAGGAGTCGGCCGCTCCGGGCTCCGAGGCGCGCGGTCTGGGTTGGGGGATGCTCGACGAGTTCGGTGAGGAGGGGAAGCCGGACACCCTCCAGCAGCTGGACACCGAGGTCGTCGCACCGGACCGCTGCGCGGAGATGGACCCGGAGGGCGACCTCTGTTCGGAGCACCCGACCGACGAGGCGCAGATGTGCATCTCCGACTCCGGCGGCCCCCTGGTCCGCGAGGAGGAGGGGGCCTGGGAACTCGTCGGTGTCGTCAGCCGGGACGGCGACTTCGACGAGAGCCCGCTCTGTGTGGGCCCGATGGTCTTCACCGACCCCGTGGCGCACGCGGACTGGATCACCGCCACCGTCGGCTCCGTTCGGGGCTGACACCCGGATCCGCGAGGCCCCGACCCCAGGAGGGTCGGGGCCTCGCGGTGTTCGTCCACAGCCTGTGGACAGAAGATTCGGCTGTAACAAACGGCGCACCACAGACAGAAGGAGGGTGACGGCCAACCGGAAGGAGAGCGATGAGCGGCGATGACACCGACGGCGTCGAGGGGGGTGTGTTCACCCGCCTCTTCAGAGAGCACTACCACGATGTCAGGAGGTACGCGCTGCGCCGGCTCGGTCCGGACTCGGCTGACGACGTCGCGGCGGAGACCTTCTCCGTGGCCTGGCGACGGTTCGACCGCATGCCCCGGGAGGAACTGCTCCCCTGGCTGTACGGGGTGGCCCGCAACATCACCCGCGCACGGATGCGGGAGATGCGACGGGAAGGACGACTCACCGCGCTGGACACGGATCCCGGGACCCCGGACCCGACCGGCACGGTGGTGGACCGGGAGAGCGCGCTCCTGGTGATCGGGCGGCTGAGCGACACCGACCGCGAACTCGTCATGCTGCTGGCTTGGGAGGGCCTGGAGATCCAGGAGGCCGCTCGGGCCCTCGGGTGCAGCACACCCACGGCCCGGGTCCGCCTGTACCGGGCACGCAAGAGGATCGAGCGCCTCCTCGAACACCCGCCACCGCGCCCCGCCCCGACCCCCCACGCCGTCCGTCCCGTCCTGAAGGAGAAGTCGTGAGGAACACCCACGAGGACGTGCGCGCCGTCCGGAACCTTCTGTCCGCGCACGACCCCGCCGCAGACCACCCCGGTGACCACGAGGCCATGGAGCGGGCGAGGATCGAGGTCATCGCCTCCGCGAGCCAGCCGAGACGGACCCCGCCCCTGTTGTCATGGGGGACCCTCACCCGGCCCGCGGTGATGGGAACCGCCGCCGCTGTCGCGGCCGCCGCCCTGTTGGCCCCGTTCGTGCTCCGGGACTCCGCTCCCGCCCACGCCACCCCGCCGCCAGCCCCCCTGAACGTGCCCATGACCGAACTGACCGATGCCGAGGAGCACCTGCGCGACCTGGCCGATGCCGCCGAGGCCGCGGAGGCCCCCGAGCGGAACGGCGACGTCGCCTACGTGCGCACCTCGGAATGGATCTTCACCTACGCCCAGAACGCCGACAACGGGCAGACGGGCTGGGGCATCCTGCCGGAGGAGCGCCGTGTGTGGCGGGCCCCCGACGAGTCGGGGGTGGAGGTCATCGTGACCGGGGAGGCCGAGTACCGGGGCGGTGACCGCGGGCCGCTGGACTTCCTGTCCGGCGGCGGCTCCGAGAGGTTCACCTGGGGCGACGGTGAGGGGGGCGACGGCATGTTCTTCACGTGGGAGCCGCACGCGCTGTCCACCGATCCCGAGGAGCTGGAGGAACAGCTGGTCCAGGGGGCGAGCCACGAGACGGGTGCGCGGGTGACGACCCTGTTCCTCGGGCTCCAGAGCCTGTACACCGAGGCCCCCGTGAGCCCGCAGGTCCAGGCCGCGGCCCTGCGGGCCCTGGCCGAGCACGACGGGGTCCTCTACGCGGGCGAGCACAGGGACCGGCAGGGCCGCGAGGGCGAGCTGTTCGTGATCGAGGACTCGGAGACCCAGGAGGGCGGACGGCTGGAGCACCGGATCCTGTTCGACTCCGAGACCGGGGCGCCCCTGTACTTCGAGGTGGTCACGGTGGAGTCGGAGGAGGAGATCGAAGGTGTGGAGCTCCCCATGGTGAACCAGTACGTGGTGATCTCGGAGACCGCCTGGGTCGCGGAGGTCGAGGAGCAGCCCTGACGGCGGTGGTCTGTCCACAGCCTGTGGGCAGACCACCGGACAAGTCCACAGAAACCCGATTCGCGAACCCCGTTACCCCAGGTCGGAGCAGGCGTCTGGATCGTGTCCGCATCCGGCCACAAAAGGGAAACACCCTGAAGGGCGCGGTAGTAATGGATTTCAGAGGGGCAATGCATCTCCTCTTCTGTGAATTCTCCTATTCTCCGTTTCGATGCGACGGAGAACGACAGGACCGGGGTTCTCGAATGCGGAAAACAGTCAACCAGGGAATCGTCGCCGCGCTCGTCGTCGCGGGGGTCACCGCCGGGGCCGCGAGCGCGGCCCTGGCGGGAACCCGGATCGGCGGGGGCACCTGGTACCACGGAGTCACGACCTCCTCCGTGTACTCGAACTACCACCACTCCAGCAACTGCCACGGCTCCACCGCCGTGGGCACCTACACCGACCGTTCCAGGAACGCCGCCCCCGGCCACACCTCCTACGCCAGCGCCCCCAAGGCCTGGACCAACAACCAGTCGTACTACCGCAGCGGCTGTTAGGGGAGCCGCCGTGAACACCGCTGTTCGTGCACTCGCCACCGCTCTCACCGCCGCCGTGATCGCCCTGGGCGGCGGCACCGCCGCCCTGGCCGCGCATTCCTACGTGGGCGGCGGTGAATGGCTCTGGGGAATCACCGGAATTCCCGGTTCGGGCGAGGTCTACTCGCATTACCTCCACGGCTCCGCCTGCCACGGGGCCACCGCGGTCGGAACGCGCACCGTCCGGGTGAACAGGAACGCCGGGCAGTGGGCCCGGGCCAACGCACCGCGTGCCAACGGAAACAACCAGAGCTACTGGCGCAACAACTGCTAGACCCCGGCAGGGAGTCCTCGATGCAAGCCCTCCTCCTCCGACTGTCCGTCACCGTGGTCGCCGTCGTCGTCATCGCCGCCGGAACCGCCCTCGCCCAGACCTCCCACGTCGGTGGCGGGGTGTGGGAGCGCAGCCTCACCGGGGTTCCCGGGCAGGGGTTCGTCCGGTCCCACTACCACCACCCGAAGAACTGCCACGGAGCCACCGCCGTGGGCACCCACACCGAGCGGGTCAACGCCTCGGCCGGTATCTGGGCCAGAGCCGAGGCCTCGCGGGCCATGGCCAACAACCAGCAGTACTGGCGCAACGGCTGCTGACCGCCCCGGGAGCCACGGGTTCCCCCTCCCCGACAGGACCGCCAGGTGCCCAACCGGACCCTCTCCTTCGCCTACACCGCGTGCGTCGCCTTCGCCTCGCTGCTCGCCTTCCTCCTGGCCGCCACCGCCGAGCGGACCGTGCACGTGCTCGACGACCCGGACCTGGTGTGGATCACCGAGAGCGACGGCACCCACGACACCGACGAGGTGGCGCGAACGGTGCGGGAGGTCGCGGACGCCCATGACGCCGCCATCGGCTACAGCGTCCTGGACGTCCGCACGCCGTCCTCGCTGGCCCACCTCTATCTGGCGGTCTCCGATACCGGATCCCGGTACGGCCGCTGGCTGGAGGAGGGGTATCCGTCCTTCGGCCGCTCCTTCACGGTCAGAACCCATCCCATCGAGGAGTTCGGCGAGGTGGGACCGCACGGCTACTACCTGGTGTTCGGCGCTCCGGAGGCCGCTCCCGCGCTGCGCGAGGCACTGGCCGGGCACGGCCTGTCCGAGGCGCCCGGTGTGCAGAGGACCCGGCTGTGGCACTTCCTCACCGGCGGTCATCTGTGGCACCTGGTGGCGGTCGCCGTGCTCACCACGGTCACCGCCACCGGGGCCGGGGTCCTGCTCGCCTCCCGGGACCACGCCGTCCGGCGGCTCCAGGGGCACTCCTACGGGCGGCTGCTCGCCGGGGAGCTGGGCCGGGTCCTGCGGCTGTGGGCGGTCGTCCTGCCCGTGGCGGCCGTGGCCGTGCTGGGGCTCCTCGGCCTCTACAACGGCGGGAACCAGATCGGCTTCTACTCGGTCCTGGCGCTGGCCCTCCTGGGCTCGCTCACCCTCCCCTGCCTCGTCACCCACGCGGCGGCGCTGGCCCTGGTCGGCACCACGGGTATCCTGCCCGCGCTCCGGGGACGGCTGCCCGTGCGCGGCACCATGGCCGCCGTCTACCTGGTGCGCGTCCCGGCGTTCGCGCTGACCCTCGTGCTGATCGGCTCGCTGGTCGCCACCGCACGGGAGGTCCGGGACCACCGGCTGGGTCTGGAGGTCCACGACCGGTACGGGCAGACGTCCCGGCCCGCGCTGAGCGCCAACTACGGCTGGGCGGACGAACGGGCGGTGGACGACACGCTCGGCCCGTGGCTGCGGAGGGCCGACGCGGCGGGCGACCTGGTCCTGGCGGTCCAGATGCGCCTCTCCGAGATCGTCCCGGACGGAGGCACCACGCCGGACCGCCCGGTACTCCTGGTCAACGACACCTACCTGGCCGAGGAGGAGGTCCTCGCCCCGACCGGCAAGCGGTACGGGGCCGCCGGGACCGTGCGGGTCCTCCTGCCCGAGTCCGCCTCCCGAGACACCGGGCCGCTGGTCGAAGGGGTGACGGGTTGGCTGGCGGTGAACGGGGACCCGGGCGGCCGGTTCGACGTGCGGGTCCTGCCCGCCGCCGACGGTCAGACCCTGTTCACCTACGGTGCGCAGGAACGCCTCGGCGGAGCCCTGCCCCTGCTGTACGAGCCCCTCGTCGTCGTCCTGCCCAACGAGGCAGTCCTGTCCGACAACGCCTACGTGAACCACATGTCCGCGAGACAGACGGTCTTCCCCGATCCCGGGGTGGTGGAGGCGTTCCGTGCGGGGAGCCCGGAGGCCTCCCGCTACGTCTCGATGGTCGAGACCCTGGGGACCAGCGCGCGCAGAGCCCACGCCCTCGCCGTGCACGCCCTGCACACCGAGGCGTTCAACCTGGTCGGCGCGGGCGCCGTGCTCCTGCTGACCGCCATGGCCGCCTGCGTGGTCCACGTGCGCACCCGGGCACAGGAGATCTTCGTCCGGCACATCAGCGGGTGGGGCTTCCTGGCCACGCACCGACGCCTGTTGGCCACGGAGGCCGTCCTCGCGGTCGGCTTCGTGGGCTGGGCCGTGGGGAACACCGCCGTCCGGCTGTCCGCGCCGGACGACCCCGCCCGGCCAGGTGTGCCCGTCACCGGGGCCGAACCGCTCCACGCGGCGGGGATCGCCCTGACCTCGCTCGCGCTCACCCTGGGCGTGCTCGCCCTGCTCCACCGCCGTATCGTCCGTGAGGGCGCCACCCGGGCCTGATCCCCCGCCCACGAGGAGACGCATGATCACCCTGACCGGTCTGACCCGGACCTTCGGCCGCCGCGTCCTGTGGCGGGACCTCGACCTGACCGTCGAACCCGGCCGCCTCCTCGCGCTGGTCGGTGCCAGCGGCTCGGGCAAGACCACCCTGCTCAACTGCATGGGACTGTTGGACCGGCCCAGCCGTGGACGCATCGAGTTCCGGGGGACGGACCTCACCCGGCTGGGCGCGCGCGGGCGGCGCCGCTTCCGCCGCGACCACCTCGGATACCTCTTCCAGAACTACGCCCTGATGGAGAACGCGACCGTCCGGGCCAACCTCGACGTCGCCCGCCCGTGCGGAGCCCGGCCGGACCCCGCGGCCGCGCTGGCCCGGGTGGGCCTCGCCGGACGGGAGGGAGAGCGCGTGCACCACCTGTCCGGCGGCGAACAGCAGCGCGTGGCCCTGGCCCGGCTCCTGGTCAAACGGCCCTCCCTGGTGCTCGCGGACGAACCGACCGGGGCCCTGGACGGTGACAACGGCGCGATGGTGGTGGACGTCCTGCGTGGCATGAGCCGGGAGGGCTGCGCGGTGGTCATCGCCACCCATGACGAGGCCGTCCGGGACGCCTGCGACACCGTCCACGCGCTGGAGCCGCCGAGACCGTCAGGGTCCCCGGAGTACCGGAAGGGCCGGGGCCGAGCCTCTCTCGGTGTCACGACGCGACCGCACTAACCTCGGTCCGGTGAGGAACGAGACACCGCGGACGGCGGGTGAGACGGCGGACCGGGTGACCCGGGGTGTGACCAGCGCGGTCGAGACCGTCCGGGAGGCGCTGGAGGGCGTCGACCGGATCAGACACCTGCGCGCCTTCGTCGAGGTCTGGCCGGAGTCCGCGCTGGAGTGCGCGGCCCGGGTGGACGCGGCCGTGGCCGACGGTGTCCGGCTGCCCCTGGCCGGGGTGCCCCTGGCCGTCAAGGCCTCGGAGGGAACCGGCTCCCACCAGGCCCGGCGGTTGGTCGCGGCTGGTGTGGTCCCGGTCGGGTCCACCTCCGTACCCGGCCCCGGAACCCCGTGGAAGACCTGGGGGAACACGGCCGCGGGCCCCACGCTCAACCCCTGGCGACCGGACCGGGTTCCGGGCGGCTCCTCCGCCGGGTCCGCCGTCGCGGTGGCCACCGGGGCGGTCCCGTTGGCGACCGCGAGCGACGGCGCCGGGTCCACGCGGATCCCCGCCGCCTGGTGCGGTGTGGTCGGCTACAAACCGACCACCGGGCTGCTTCCGGCCCGGGACCGGGCCGGGCTGACGGTCGGCGGGCCGATCGCGCGCACGGTCGCGGACGTCGAGTTGTACCGGAGCGCCGTGCTCGGTGGCCTTCCCGTGGCCACTCCCCGGCGCCTGCGCGTCGCGTGGTCCCCGACGCTGGGGTTCAACGACCCGGATCCGGAGGTGGTGGAGCTCGCGGAACGGGCGCTGCGGCGCTGGGCCCGGCCCCCCGCTGTGACGGTGTCGGTGCCCCGGCTCGCGCTCACCGACCCCGCTGAGGCCTGGCTCGCCCGCCGGGAACGGGGTACTCCCCCCGGTGACGCCTCCCTCCGGCGGAGGGACCTGTCCGCGCTGGACGCGGTCCTGTCCTCCGCGGACCTGATCGCCACGCCCACCACCCCGAACCGGGCCCATCCGCACGCGGGGCCGGGCGAGGTGATGAGTGTGGGGTTCACCTGGCTGTTCAACCTCACCGGGCACCCGGCCCTGAGCCTGCCCGCCGGGCTCACCGGGGACGGTCTGCCCGTGGGTCTGCACCTCGTGGCGCGGCACCACGGGGACGCGCTCCTCCTGGCCGCCGCCAGGGACGCCGAAAGCGCCCTGCCCGCCCCGCTCCCGCCGCCCCTCAGGGACGGCGGTCACATCCCGGAGATGTAGCATCTGAGGCGGATTCTCCCCCTCGTCCGCGTGTTCCCCGGCCCCCGGAGAAAGCCGTGTGGCGGGGCTGCCCCAGACACGGAAACGGACGGCATGGACACGGAAGAGACCCAGGTCATGACCAGGACGGGCCAGTTCACCACCACGGTGAGCTGGGAGACCGCCGTCAGGGGTCGGGTGGCCGCCGCCGTCGACCGGTTCGCCGGTCCCCTGGCCGACCTCGCGGAGCGCGACGCCAACGACGGCGACACCCGTCTGCTGGTCGCCGACTTCTTCAGCGTCGGCCTGAACTTCAGCAAGTACCAGGACCTGACCACGGAGTACCGCACCAGCGGGGACTCGATCGACTACGCGATCGTCCTCGACGGTGAGCTCTTCGCCCCGGTCGAGGTGCGCCGGATCGGCCAGGACCTGGACCTGCGCAACATCCAGATGGCGCGGCGCCTGGCCGTCGAGCGGGGTGTGGACTGGGTGTTCCTCACCAACGGCCGGGTCTGGCGGGTCTACCACCTGCGCCCCGACTCCGAGGGCGGCGCCCCGCAGCCGGTGGCCGTCGTGGACGTGGACCTGCTGGACCAGGACGCCCACGACCGCAACGTCGACGGTCTGTTCCTCCTCACCCGTGAGTCCGTCGAACACGGCCGGTTGGAGGCGATGCGCCGCTGGCGTGAGACGGCCGAGGCCGCACCGCTGTCCGGTGCCCTGATCACCGACGAGGTGGTGGCGGCGGTGCGCGAACGGTTGCGGGAGAGCGCCGAGCACCCCGGCCATGTCGGTGAGGACGACGAGATCCGCCGTGTCCTGACCGAGGAGGTCATCACGCGCGGCCTGCTCGGCTAGGCCGTGTTTTTTTGGATGCTTTCGCCGGTGGCGGCGGAGCCGCCATCGATGCGAGCGGCCGTCCAGGCAATCTCTCGCAAGACGATGAGTGAAGGTCAGCCCGGGTTTGGCTGTCCGAGCTTCATCGGCGCGGCGAGAGGCAGCCTGGTGGTCGCGAGCGCGGAATGATCCAAAAAACACGGCCTAGGCCCGGAGCGCCCGGTCACTCCAGCGGGACGGTCATGATCCGGTCGTCGTCATCGGCGGGGGAACCCCAGGTGTCGAGGTTGCTGGTGCTCAGCCACAGGGCGTCCCCGTCAGGGGCGGCGACCACCGTGCGCAGGCGGCCGAACTCGTCGACGAAGTGCGGTTCCGGCTCACCCACGGTGCCGTCGCCGTTCAGGGGGATCTCCCAGAGCCGGGCTCCGCGCAGCGCCGCCACGTACAGGGAGTCCCCGACGATCGCCGCGCCGCTCGGTGAGGCCTCGGCGGGCTCCCAGGTGACCAGCGGGTCCGTGAACCCGTCACCGCCGCCGGGCCCCTCCACCTCGGGCCAGCCGTAGTTGTTCCCGGGTTCGATCAGGTTGACCTCGTCCAGGGTGTCCTGGCCGAACTCGGTCGCGTACAGGTTGTCCTCGTCGTCCCAGGCCAGGCCCTGTACGTTGCGGTGGCCGTAGCTGTACACGTGGTTGTCGAAGGGGTTGTCCGGGGCGGGTTCACCGAGGGTGGTGATCCGCAGGATCTTCCCGGCCAGGGAGTCGGTGTCCTGCGAGGCGTCCCCCTCCTGGGCGTCACCGGTGGCCACGTACAGGTGGCCGTCGGGCCCGAAGGCGATCCGGCCGCCGTTGTGGGTGTTCGCGGCGGGGATCCCGTCCAGGATCACCTCGGAGTCCCCGAGGGAGCCGCCGTCGTACTCCAGCCGGACCACCCTGTTGTCCGTGTCGGTCGTGTGGTGGACGTACACGTGGGGCTGCTCGGGGAAGTCGGGGTCGACGGCGAGGCCGAGCAGGCCGCCCTCGCCCCCGTGGCGGACGCCCTCGACGGTCCCCGCGTCCGTGACGCGCCCGTCCGGGGTCACGTGCGCGACGGCGGCGGAGTCCCGCTGGGCCACCAGGGCGGAGCCGTCGGGCAGGAAGTCGATCCCCCACGGCACGTCGAGGTCGGTGGCCAGGTCCTCGGGCTGACCGAGGTCGGCACCGCCGGCCGACCCCTCGGGCCGCCCGTCCGTCCCCGACCCGCCGGCCTCGGTCGTGGAACAGGAACCCACGAGGAGGACGGCCCCCAGGAGGGACAGGGTTCGGGTGAGCGGGAGGGGCCGACGGGCCCCCGTGTGTGTCCGTTCCATGTCGGAACCCTGCCCGTTCGGCGCGCGCGTACGCCCTCCGGGCCGGGATCAGCGGCCGTCGCGGCGTTCGGAGTTCTCCTGCCCCTGGTGGATCTCCTCGAAGATCCGCTCGACGTCGGTGATCAGGGCGCTGTAGACCGGCCAGTTCCGGTCGTCCCAGCGCTCGCGCAGAGCGTCGCGTTCCTCGTCCACCAGGCGCAGCGCGTCCTCGACCCTCTCCCGGAGGCCGGCGGAGGCGGCCATGTTCCCGGTCTCCTCAGAGTCGTGCACCGCCTGGAAGACGTCCGAGGCCCGGGACACCAGCGGCGCGAACTCCCTCAGGAAGGCGTCGTCGGGTTCCGGGAAGCGGCTGGCGCGTCGCGTGGTGGTGCGCAGGGTGCGGACGAGGGACTGCACGTGCCGGGAGGCCCGGCTCAGCGCGGAGATCCACTCCCCGTAGGTGTCCAGGTCGCGGGGGTCGGTGCGGGTGCCGGAGACCAGCCGCCGGGGGTTGAGCCGGGTCCGGTCCTCCTGGCGTCGGACCGCCTCCTGGGCGTTGCGGACGGACCCGTCGAGCCCGTCCGAGGCTCGCACCCAGTGGTCCAGGTCCAGGCCCGCGCAGCCCTCGCGCAGCCCCTCGGCCATCTCCCCGGTCAGGGAGCGGAGGCCGTCCGCGAGGTCCCGTACCGCGTTCTCCGCGTCCCGGAACCGGATGGCCGGGGCGAGGAGCGTGTTGGTGACCAGGGCCGAGGCGGCGCCGACCAGGACCATCAGCAGGAGGTACCCGAGGTCCATGGCGCTCTCGGCGGTGCCGCCCGCGAGCGCGAAGGCGGCGACCACCGGCAGCTGCACGCCCTGACTGCCGAAGAACCCGGCCTGCCCCGCGACCAGGGCGATCAGGAGCAGCAGGGTGAACGACCACAGCTGGGCGCCGACCGTCAGTCCGGCCAGCCCGGCGAGCAGGGCCCCCGCGAAGACCGCCGCCATGTAGCGGCCCGACTGGAGGACGGAACCGTACACGCTCGGACGGACCACGAGGAGGGCGGTGAAGGGGGCGAACCCGACCTGGCTGGAGGCTCCGAGCTGGGTGCCGACGACCCAGGCGAGGGTGGCCGCGATGGTGCACTTGAGGATGACGACGGCGGTCTCACGCTCGAACCCGCGCCGTTGTCGGGCACGCCTGACCCTGTCGCGCAGCCCCTGGAACATCCTCGTCTCCGTTCTCCTGTGAGCACATACCGTAACCGTCGTTCCCCTTGGGAGCGTCGGTTATCGGTTCGCGTCGGAGGAGCGGATCGTCCGCCCGGGGGACAGGAAGATCCCCGGTGGCAGGGGGACGGCCACCGGGGCGGTGTGGAGACGGGGGGTAGCTGCCGGAATGGTGCCGTCCTCACCACTCCGGCAGCCCGACCACTCCTCTCCGCACAGGGGGAGGGCACCGGAGGAGAGGGCGCTGACGTGCGGAGCGAGAGGTTGGGCGTGATGCCCAGGAGAAGTCTGTCGCCTACGGTGACCGTCGGACCACCGATCAATCGGTAATTCAGGACAAAAAGGGTCACAAAGCGGATTCGAAGACACCGTTCAGGCGCTCCATGTCCACGATCACCACGCGCCGGTAGCTGGTGATCAGGATGCCCTCGGAGCGGAAGCGCCGGATCGCGTTGCCCACCGCGTCCGTGCGCGCTCCGACGAGTTTGCCCAGGTCCGTGTGGGAGAGCCGCACCCCCAGATGGACGCCCTCGTCCGTGGGCACACCGTGGCGCCGCGCCATGTCGACCAGGATGCGCGCCACCCGGGCCTCCACCTCGTAGCCCGCGAACTCGGCCCGCTGGCGGTCCGCGCACTCCTGACGCTCCCCCATCACGGCGAGCATCGCCCGCCACGCGTCGGGGTGCTCCTCCAGGAACACCTCGAAGACCTGGTGCGGGTAGATCCGGATCGTGTGCGGGGCGCACGAGGTGACCGTGGCGCTGGGCCGTGCGTCCCGGAACATGCCCAGCTCGCCCACGAGGTCGCCCCACCTGCGGATGCCGAACATCGCCTCGGTGCCGTTGCGCAGCACCGACGTGATCTTGACGCACGCGGGGTCCGCCGGGGTGCCGTTCTCCGGCGGGCTCAGGAGCATGACCTGTTCCTCGGCGTCGCCCTGGGCGATGAGGACCCGGTTGGCGGGGATGTGCCGTGGCGGCGCGAGCGTCAGGAGACGGTCCACGGCCCGGGGACCGAGCCTGGACATGAAGCTGCCCGGCGGCCAGTCGGTCATGCGTCGTCCTCCGATCATCCCCACAACGATGCCCAGGTGGTACCCAGTTCCGCCGGAGAAGCACGAAATCGGAGGATCTTGTTTTCCGGCCGTGCCCGAGTTCGGGCCGCCGCGGGCCGGGGCCCGGGCGCGCCACGGCGCCGGGCCC
The DNA here is from genome assembly GCF_056173325.1 of Nocardiopsis sp. iso_238. Taxonomy (NCBI): domain Bacteria; kingdom Bacillati; phylum Actinomycetota; class Actinomycetes; order Streptosporangiales; family Nocardiopsidaceae; genus Nocardiopsis; species Nocardiopsis sp. iso_238. The sequence continues at coordinate 5,872,152 of NZ_CM149668.1, forward strand.
CGGGACCACCTAGGACCCGACAGTGACCCGTGGGCGCGGTGCCCGGGTCAGGGCGAGGACCGCGACCACCACCAGCAGCGCGAACCCGCCCAGCGCCAGCGCGACGCCGTGCAGGGCCCCGGTGAAGGCGGCACCGACCAGCTCACCGCCGGTGAGGACCGCCAGGGCCGCGCCGACGATCGCGATGGAGACGGTCTCCAGGCTGAGCCGGGTCGCGTTGAACACCCCGGCCGCGGTGCCCACCCGCTCCGGCGGGACGGCGCCCAGCCCCAGACCGTCGATCATCCCTCCGGTGAGGCCCACACCCGTTCCGACCAGTAGGAACGGCAGCAGAACCGTCCACGGGGTGGAGTCGGGGCCCAGCGTGGTGAAGCCGAGGACACCCGCCCCCAGCAGGAGGAGAGCGCCGACGACCACCGCCGTGGGCGGGAACCGGTTGGCCAGTTCGGCGCCCACGGTGGGCAGCACCAGGGTGGGGACGGTGAGGAGCAGCAGCCACAACCCCGCCGTGCCCGCACCGAGGCCGACCACGTTGATCAGGTAGGACGGCAGGTACACCAGCAACGGCACCAGCACCGACATGAAGGTCGCGGCGGCCAGCGCGTAGGCCACGAACCGGCGGTTGGCGAGCAGGCCGAGGTCGACCAGGGGTTCCTCCCGGCGGCGCTCCACCACGGTGAAGAGGCCGAACAGGGCCGCCGAGACGGCGAGGAACCCGGCCAGCACCGGCACACCTCGGCCGGGGCCCTCGACCAGGCCGCCGATCAGGGTCAGCAGGGCGGCGGTGAACAGGGCTCCGCCGAGCCAGTCCACGGGTCGCCCGTCGCCGCGCATCGCGGGGACCCGCGTCACCAGCAGCAGGACCGCACCGGCCACCAGGGCGGGCCCGGCGAAGGCGAACCGCCAGCCCAGGTTCTCGACCAGCAGTCCGGCCACGGCGGGGCCGAAGGCGGTTCCGGCGCCCAGCACGGTCCCGAGCAGCCCGAAGGCCCTCGCACGCGCCGGTCCCTCGAAGGCCAGGGCGAGCATGGAGCCGCCTCCGGCCACGGCGGCGGCCGCGCCCACGCCGCCCAGGGCGCGCAGGGCCACCAGCGCCCCGATGTCCTGGACGAGCAGGCTCAGCAGACCGCTCGCGAAGAACAGGACCACGCCGAAGGCGTAGACCCGGCGGCGTCCGACCGCGTCCGCGATCGACCCGGCGCTGACGAGGAAGGCGGCGAAACAGGCGTTGTAGGAGTTGACCACCCACTGCGCGGAGGTGAGCCCCACGCCCAGGTCGCTTTGGATGTCGGGCAGCGCGACCGAGGCCCCGGTCAGGGCCAGCGGGAGGAGGAGGGTGGAGAGCAGGACGGTGACGAGCACGATGGTGCCGCCGCCTCTGCCTGTGGACAGGGAAGTGTTCACGGGTACGTCCGGTGTGGAGAGATGGACACCGGGCAGCCCGAGGGACCGCACCGGCATGGAAGCTGATGCGGCGGTCGGAACTGTGAGGGATCAGGCCGCCGCTAGAGGGCGGCCAGCTCTTTCGCGAGCGGCATGGTCGCAGGCTAACCCGAACCGCTCCCCCGGGGCCAGTGATATTCCCTGGGCGTGCGGGGGTCCGCGGTCTAGGGTGGGTCGATGACCACCATCAGAGAGTTCCAAGTCACCTTCGACTGCGCGAATCCCGAGCGCGTGGCACGGTTCTGGTGCGAGGTGCTGGGGTACGTCGTGCCACCGCCCCCGGAGGGGTTCGCCGACTGGGACGAGTTCAACCGCGCGCTCCCGCCCGAGCAGCAGGATTCCGCGTTCGCCTGCGTCGATCCCTCGGGCAAGGGTCCCCGCCTGTTCTTCCAGCGCGTCCCCGAGGGCAAGACCGTCAAGAACCGGGTGCACCTCGACGTGCGTGTCGGTACCGGTCTCGTCGGGGACGAACGCCTCTCCACGCTCCAGGCCGAGCGCGAGCGGCTGGAGGCGCTCGGCGCCGAGTGCGTCCGCGTCATGCGCGCCGACGGGTTCAACGAGTCCTGCATCGTGATGCGGGACATCGAGGGCAACGAGTTCTGCCTGGACTGAGTGCCGGGCGGGTCCGCAGGGGGTTCGGCCCCGCCCGGGGTCGGATCACTCGTCGAGGTGCCTGTCGACCCAGGCGTCCAGGGGCTGGCCCTGGATGGCCGCGGCCATGAGCTCAGGGAAGGCGTCGGGGGTGCAGGCGAACGCCGGGACGCCGAGGTCCGCGAGGGCCGACGCGTTCTGGCGGTCGTAGAAGGGCGCCCCCTCGTCGGAGAGGGCCAGCAGGACCACCACCTGCACGCCCGCGGACTTCATGGCGGCCACCCGTCGCAGCATCTCGGCGCGGACGCCGCCCTCGTAGAGGTCGCTGATCAGGACGAAGATCGAGTCCTGCGGGCGGTCGATGAGCGTCTGGCTGTAGGCGATGGCCTTGTTGATGTTGGTACCGCCGCCGAGCTGGGTGCCGAAGAGGACCTCCACCGGGTCGGTGAGCTGGTCGGTGAGGTCGACGACGGCGGTGTCGAAGACGACCAGGGACGTCCTGAGGGTGCTCATGGACGCCAGGACGGCGCCGAACACGCTCGCGTAGACCACCGAGGAGGCCATCGATCCGCTCTGGTCGATGGCCAGGACCACGTCCTTCTGCACACCCTGGCTGCGGCGGCCGTACCCCACGAGGGTCTGCGGGATGACCGTGTTGTGCTCGGGCAGGTAGTGCGCCAGGTTGCGCCGGATGGTGGCGTTCCAGTCGATGTCCGCGACGCGGCGGGGGCGGTGCGTGCGCGCGGAGCGGTCGATCGCCCCCCGGATCACCGACCGGGTCTTCTGCGCGACCCTTCGCTCCAGGTCGTCGACCACCCGGCGCACGATGGCCCGGGCGCTCTCCCTCGCCTCGGCGGGCATCACCCGGTTGAGGGAGAGCAGGGTCCCGACCAGGTGCACGTCGGGCTCGACGGCCTCCATCATCTCCGGTTCCAGGAGGAGCTGGTGCAGGCCCAGGCGGTCCATGGCGTCGGACTGCATCACCTGCACCACCGTGGACGGGAAGTACTCCCGGATGTCGCCCAGCCAGCGGGCGACGCGGGGCGCCGAACCGCTCAGGTCCGCGCCGCGCTCGTCTCCCGAGGTCGTGGAGCGGTCGCGCTTGTTGTACAGGGCGGCCAGCGCGGCGTCCATGGTCTGGTCGGCCCCGGCCAGGGTCGCGCACTGGGACGGCGCGCCCAGGACCAGGCGCCAGCGGCGGGCGCGTTCGGTGGTCTCCGTGCTCACGCGCGGCTCCTTTCGAGTAGTGCCGCCACGGCGGCCACCGCCGGGGCGGCGCGGCGGGTGTCGACGGGGCGGCGTACGCGCGCCGTGGTGGTGCGGCCGCCGTCCGCCCGGGTGACGGCGGTGCCGATCTCCTGGCGTTCGGCCGAGCCGAAGGCCCCGAAGGTGCGGCGCAGCAGCGGCAGGACCGCGACGAACCGTTCCTCGGACAGGCTGAGCAGCCACGTGTCGATGAGGCCGAGCAACCGCTCGTCGTGGACCAGGATCAGCCCGCTTCCCTGGAGGAAGCCCTCCAGCCAGGCGGCGGCGCGGGTGGGTTCGGTGCCGGGTGACATCGTCAGTCCGAGCCTGCGGTGCAGCTCCTCGGTGGGGATGCGGCCCGCGTCCGCGAGGATGCGGTTGACCCTTCCGGCGATCCGCCCCGGGACCTGGTCGCGCCCGGCCAGTGCCTCCAGCGCCTCGGTCCAGCCCCGTGCCTCCTCGTCCAGGAGGGAGGCGGCGGCGTGCGTCTGGTCGATCGACGTGACGAACCGGGCCGCCGCGTCGTCGTCCAGCCCGCGTACGGCCGGGGCCAGGCCCACGCACACCCGGGCCAGGATCTGCAGGGCGACGGCGCGCAGGTGCGCGCCGTCGGTCCCGCGCACGTCCCCGTACCGGGCCGCGCGAGCCAGTGGCGGCAGCGCGGCCATCAGGTGGGTGATGTCGCTGTCGGTGGCCGCGCGGTCGGTGAGCAGGGCGAGCACGTCCGGCAGCGCGTCACCGAGCTCCGCGAGCAGGCACTGTTCGGTGAGCGCCGTCAGGGTGGGCAGTTCCGCGTCGGCGGCGACCTCCACCACGCGGGCGGTGGCCGCCGAGGCCACGGTGGTCCCCCAGGGCGCGGCCTCGATCAGCGCCACGTCCATGTCGGGGTCCCAGCGCAGCCGCCAGGACTCCCGGAAGGTTCCCTTCGCGTGGTGTTCGGAGGCGCGCGGCACACCCCATTCGATCCCGAGCACGCGCAGCCGGTGCAGCAGGACGCTGCGTTCGCGCTGGCTCTCCTTGCGCAGGTCGAGGTCGAGGTCGCGGTCGAAGGCCTCGGGCTTGAGGCGGAGCCGCTTCTGCGCGGCCATGAGGTCGCGCTGCAACGGCACCATGGGGGTGTCGGCGGGCACCGAGCCGAGGCGTTCACCGATCACCATCCGCCCGTGGACCAGGGCGGCCCGGGTCTGTTCGCCCTCGCAGAGGACGGCGGTGACCGCTTCGGAGACCTCGTCGATCCCGGCCAGCGGCCGTCCCCGCAGCACGGCGAGGCTCTCGGCGAGCCGGACCCCCTCGATCACGTGCGAGGAGGAGACCGGCTGGCCCTCGTCGCGCAGGAGCCGGGCGGCCTCCGTGAGCCACCGGTGGATCGGCAGGTCGGGCGAGGTGAACAGGTGGTGGTACCAGCCGGGTGAGGTCACCCCGGCGCCGTAGCCGCTGGCGGTGGCGAGCCGCCCGTGCGTCCACGGCACCCAGGTGGCGGTGGTCTTCACCTTGGGCAGCCCCCGGAGCAGGGCGGCGTCGTCCTTGACGGGGTGGTCGTAGAGGTCGCGCAGGGCCGGTGCGTGCCAGGCTCCGCACACCACGGCCACCCGCTCGTACCCCTCCTTGAGCACGGCGCGCAGGGTCTGGCGCATGTACGCCTCGCGGCGCGCGTCGCGGCCGGTCTCGGGGCCGGCCTCGGCGCGGACGGCCGCCATCGCGTCGGTGATCGCGGGGAAGGGCGAGGGCTCGCCGTCGCCGCGCTGCTCCACGACGTCGTCCCACCAGCGTTCGGCGTCGTCATACCCGGCGGCCTCCGCGAGCACCCCGAGGGGGTCGGTCCGGACCCTGGCGGGTTCGCTCGGGGAGGGCTCCTTCGGTCCGCTCTCCTGCTCGGCGGCCTCCGCCCGTTCGATCCGCTCCGCGAGCGTGTGGGAGGCGGGCAGGTCGCAGAAGCGCACCGGAACACCGCGTCCGTGGGCGTGGACCAGGGCGGCCCACTCCGGGGAGAAGGACGCGAACGGCCAGAACCCCCAGCCCTCCCGGGACCGTGCCGTCCCCGCCTTGGGGGTGTCGGCCAGGTGGACGAGCAGCGCCACCGGTGGTTCCAGGCCGCCCACCAGGGAGGTGATCGCGTCGGCCTCGGGCGGCCCCTCGATCAGTACGATGTCGGGCTTGATCTCGTCCAGGGCGGCCGCCACGGCCCGGGCCGAACCCGGACCGTGGTGGCGGACACCGAGGACACTGACCTTGTCGGTGCCCTGTCGGGGTCGTCCCATCAGGCGCCCACCTCGCGGCAGGCGCGGTAGAAGTCGCCCCAGCCGTCGCGTTCGCGGGCGACGGTCTCCAGGTACTCGCGCCAGACCACGCCGTCGGAGACGCGGTCCTGGACGACGGCGCCCTGGATTCCCGCGGCGACGTCGGCGGGGCGCAGCTGACCGTCACCGAAGTGCGCGGCGAGCGCGATGCCGTTGGTGATCACGGAGATCGCCTCGGCGGTGCTCAGGGTGCCGCTGGGCGACTTGACCTTCGTGGTGTTGTCCTCGGTGACCCCGGAGCGCAGCTCGCGGAAGACGGTGACCACGCGCTGGATCTCGGTGAGGCTGGTGGGCACCTCGGGCAGCTCCAGGGAGCGGCCCAGCTGCTCCACCCGCTGGGTGACGATGCGGACCTCGTCCTCGGCGCTGTCCGGCACGGGCAGCACCACGGTGTTGAAGCGGCGGCGCAGCGCGCTGGAGAGGTCGTTGACTCCCCGGTCGCGGTCGTTGGCGGTGGCGATGATGTTGAACCCGCGCTGGGCCTGCACCTCCACGCCGAGTTCCGCGACGGGCAGGGCCTTCTCCGACAGCACGGTGATGAGGCCGTCCTGCACGTCCGAGGGCATGCGGGTGAGTTCCTCGATGCGGCCGATCGTGCCGCGCGCCATGGCGGTCATCACCGGGCTGGGGACGAGCGCGGCCTCCGAGGGACCCTCGGCGAGCAGGCGCGCGTAGTTCCAGCCGTACCGGACCGCCTCCTCGGAGGTCCCGGCGGTGCCCTGGACCAGCAGGGTGGAGTCGCCGGAGACCGCCGCCGCGAGGTGTTCGGAGAGCCAGGTCTTGGCGGTGCCGGGGACCCCGATGAGCAGCAGTGCGCGGTCGGTGGCCAGGGTGGCCACGGCCACCTCGACCACGCGGCGCGAGCCGATGTACTTGGGCGTGATCTCGGTGCCGTCGTCGAGGGTGGTGCCCAGCAGGTACCGGGTGACCGCCCACGGGGAGAGCCGCCAGCCGGGGGGACGCTGGCGGTCGTCGGCCTGGGCCAGGGCCTCGAGCTCGGCGGCGTACGTCTGCTCGGCGTGCGGGCGCAGTGCGCTGGCCGTGTCGGTGCTGAGGCCAGAGCCGGTGGCGGAGGTGGTCAACTTAGAGCTCCCTGTGCATGTCGAGCCGGAATCGGAGGGTGTCGCGGAGGCGGAGGTAGGAGGGTCCCTCCTCCTCGTGGGGTGGTTCCCTGGGCAGGAGGTCGAGGTGTTCGGGCGGCATGTGCTCGGCGGCGGCCTCGCAGAGGAAGCGGTAGCCGCGTGAGTCACGGGTGGTGATCGGGCCGGTGAGGCGGCGCACGACCGCGTCGGAGAGCGGGCGGGTCCACGGGGCGTCGACCGCGTGCAGGACCTGGCCGAGGACGTCGCTCCCGCCGAGGGCCGGGCCGTTCCCGTCGGAGCCGAGTGCGGCCACGACCCGGTCGCACCGCTCCTCGACCGGCAGTGCGGCCAGCAGCTCCCGGGTGCGCGGCCAGTGCCGGTTCCGGCCCTGGGCGCCGAGCAGCTGGGCCAGCCCGCTCCGGGGGTGGTCGAGGAGGGCGCGGGCCCACACGGGGTCGGCCTGGAGGCAGACCGCGTCGGCCAGCGCCTCGCGCAGGTCCTGCTCGTCCTCGGCCAGGTCGAGGACCCCCGCCGGGTCGGTGTCCAGGAACGCGGTCCAGGTGTCCAGCGGCGCGTGGGTGATCAGGACGCGGCCGAGTTCCCAGCGGGCGCGACGGGTCTCCGGCCGCTCCTTCGGCGCCACCAGGGCGAGGTCGCGGAGCCGTTCGGCGGTCGGGACGGCCATGTCGACGACGTCCACGGCGCGCGGCGGCCCCTGGTCGCGTCCCAGGTGGGCGCGGAGGTGCGCGCGGAGCCGGTGCGCGTGGGCGCTGTCCGGCAGCCGGGTGAGCAGGGCCAGGGCGAGGCCGCGCACGTTGGCGCCGCGGTCGTCCAGGGCCCGGTCCAGCACCGCCTCGTCGTCCGGTCCGAGGTTGACGGCCAGGGTCTCCAGGAGGCCGCGCCGCTCCTCTCCCCTGCTCTCCTTGGGCAGGGCCTCGGAGAGCAGGTCGCGGGCGGCCGCCGGGTCGGTGGCGCGCAGGGCGAACAGGGACCGGCGGCGCTGGGCGGGGGTGCCCTCGTGCCAGGCGGCGTCGGTGTGGACGTCGGTGGGCAGGGGTTCCCGGGCGATGAACGACCACGCGCCGTTGTGGGTGGCCAGCCAGGTGCCCCGGTCACCGACGACGGAGGCGACCAGGGGGCGCAGCGAGCTGTCCCGGGAGGCGCGTTCCAGCAGCTCGGGGATGTGGACGTGGCTGACCCGGCGCCCGCCCCGGGCGGCGTGCTCCAGCCACTCGGGGAGGAGTTCGGAGCGGCTGGCGAGGAGGACGGCCAGCCGGTGGTCGGCGGCCGGTCCGACCTCGGGACGGGTGTCGGGGGCGTCGGGGGTGACGGGTTCCGCCGTGTGTGCCGTGTACCCGGCGCGGGTGCGCACGGCGTCCAGGGCGACCAGGTCCAGCAGCCCGGCGGCGCCGTCACGGGTGCCCCGGGGCAGGTCGGGCAGGTCCGGGACGGCGCGTCGGGCGGTGCCGACCAGCGCGGTGGAGACCAGCCGGTCCCAGGAGGGGGTCTCGGGGGAGGCCGACCCGGCGGGGTCGGGAGGGGTCGGGTTCACAGGGCGACTGCCTTTCCGTCGGCGTCCCACAGGGTCATGGGGCTCAGGCCGGTGTCCGGCGACCACTCGGCGGCGATGGTGGCGGGGCGTCCGCCGGTGGCGGCGAGGAACCGCCACAGCTCGCCTCCGGTCAGGGGGAGGGAGGCCCCGGTGGGGTCGGCCAGGTGCCAGCCCTCGGCACGGGCGGGGACCGCGTTCTCCAGCACCACCGGCCAGGCCTCCAGCCACGGGTCCCCGGCCAGGGCCGCGGCGAAGGAGTCCAGGGCCTGCTCGACGGTGCCCCCGGGCGGGGGCGTGGCCGGGGCGGCCTCGTCTCCCTTGCCGACCCGGACCGCGCGGCGGCCGTCCGGGTGGAAGGCGAGTTCGCCCTCGAACTCGGTACCGGGGCGGAAGGCGGAGTCGGGGGTCTCGGTGGGCCGGGCGAAGGTGAGGGAGAGGGCGTGGCGGCCGGTCGTCGCGCCGTGCAGCCACTGGCGGCGGCCGCGCATGCGGTCCGGGGTGAGGGCGTCGCGGTGGCCGAGCACCCGCCAGGTGTCCCGGACCCGCTCCCCGCTGGACAGAACCTCCTCGGCGCGGGTGGCGATCCCCACGCGGGAGCGGAGCACCGCGCGGGTCCGGGGGTCGTCACCGCCCTCACCGGCGAGGTAGCCGTCGACCAGCAGGTGCAGCATGCCCAGGCGTTCCAGGAGGCGGTTCGTCCAGCCGTCGGCCCCGACGTTCTGGGGCAGCTGGGTGACCAGGGTGGCGGCACCGCCCGCCTTGGCGTCCACCAGGCGTTTGGCCATACGGTCCCAGTGCCCGTAGCCGAGTTGGGAAACCTCCGCGAGGCCGCCGTCCACCTGGTCGTGCAGCCACAGGCGGAGCTCCTCCAGCCCGGCGGTGACCGAACGCTCCCTGGCGCGCAGGGTGGCGGCGGCCTTCTCCGGGTCGACCGGCGCCGAGGCGGCGGCGCTCGCGCGCTCCTGGCGGGCCACCCGGCCGGAGAGCCACGCGGTGACCCATTCGGGCCGGTCCTCGCGCTCGGCCACCGTGCCCTGGCTCCACAGGGAGAGTAGGGCCAGGACGTGCTTGCAGGGGATCTTGCGGCTGGGGCAGCTGCACTTGTAGGCGGGGCCCTTGTCCCCGTCCAGGTGTGCTGCCGCCAGATAGGGCTTGCTCCCGCTCCCCTTGCACTCACCCCAGACGGCCGAGGTGCCGCCGCCGTCGGCGGCGACCACTCCGCTCTGGGGCCACGATCCCGCCTTGGCCACCTTGAGAGCGGCCTTGTGTGAAGAGGGGTCCGGAGCCAGAGCCCAGACTTCGTCGGTACTCCATCGATCGCTCACACAGGTAACTCTAGGGAGCACCACTGACAATCCGGGACCCTCTGGACAGTCACCCAGGACGGGACAAACAAGATAAAACAATCGTCGATAACAAAGGGGGCGACCCAGATAATCCGTTCCTGTTGAAAATCCGGTGTCGACGATCCTAGAATGCCACGACCAGGTTGGCTCGATCCCCGGCCGCCGCCCCGAAGCGATTTCGGGATCTCCCGCTTCCCCCTTCCCGTCACCACGCCAGTGCCACGTCTCCTCGAAGGGAGGGAAGCGGCCCCGCGAACCTTTTTCCGGGTGTCCGCACCCGAAATGACCACGACTCAGCACGGTGAATCCCAGGAAACGGGGTCCGGGGCGGACCAGGGCGCCCAGAACTCCGGACCCCCCACCCAGGGGTGCCCGGTCGACCACGTCCGGCTCTACGACCCCACCCCGCCCGAGGGGCGTGCCGAACTCTGGCAGCACCTGCGGGAGCGGCAGGGTCCGATCGTCCCGGTCCAGCTGGAACCCGGGGTGCGCGCCTGGCTGCTGCTCGGCTACCAGGAGAGCCTCGCCGTCCTCCAGCAACCGCACCTGTTCTCCCGGGACACCCGCAACTGGCGCGAGGCGACCGAGGGCCGCGTCGACCTCGACAACACCGTCGCGATGATGACCTGGCTGCCCAACGCCTTCTACGCGGACGGGTCCGAGCACGTCCGGCTGCGCGCTCCGATCATGGACGGTCTGGCCAGGATCGACATGACCGCCATGGCCCGCACCGTGCACCGGATCGCCGACGGGTTGGTGGACCGGTTCGTCGAGGACGGCGAGGCCGACCTCATCGGGGAGTACTCCCAGATGCTCCCCGCGCTGGTCGCCAACCGGCTCTTCGGCCTGCCCGACAGCTACGGCCACATGCTCAACGACCTCACCGCGGCCATCTTCAGTGAGGACTCCCAGCGCTCGGAGGGGTCCATCACCGGCCTCCAGCAGTACTTCGCCGGGCTGGTCGCCCGCAAGGCGAGCAAGCCCGGGCAGGACCTGACCAGCTGGATCCTCGAACGCTCCACGGACCTCACCCAGGAGGAGGTCGCCTACGCGGCGTCCCTGGTGGTCAGCGCCAGCCACATGATGACCGTCCACCTCATCGGCAACACGATGCGCACCCTGCTCACCGACGACCGCATCCGCTCCGCCAACACGGACGCGCGCCTGTCCACGCACGACCTCCTGGACCACGTCATGTGGAACGACAGCCCCCTCCAGCTGCTGGCGGGGCGGGTCGCGCTCCAGGACGTGCGGATCGGCAACGCGCGGGTCCGCAAGGGCGACGCCCTGTACCTCGGGGTCGACGCGGCCCACCGCGACCCGGCCGTGCGGCGCGGCAGGTCGGACCCGGACACCGGGCTCTCCAGCGGCAGCCGCGCCCACCTGACCTTCGGCGCCGGTCCGCACAGCTGCCCCGCCCGCGCTCTGGGCCGCCTGGTGGCCTCGACCGGGGTGACCGTGCTCCAGGAACGGCTGGGCGGGCTACGGCTCTCGGTGCCCCCGGAGGAGCTGCGCCTGCTGCGCTCCCCGTTCCTGCACGGGGTGCGGAAGCTGCCGGTCACGTTCACGCCCGGACGCCTGAGCGAGCCGCCCGCCCTCCTGACCCAGGAGATGGAGCAGGTCCCGGCGGTGGCGGAGGAGGAGCAGCCGCCCGAGGACCTGCTGGGGAAACTGTTCAGCTGGTGGCGCGGTCTGGGCCGGTGAAACGGTAGCCATCCTTTTTCGAACGCGTGAACTGGGGCGCCGCGAGCACTGGTGGTTCAACGGATGCGAGTTCACACCTTCGTCTTCATAGTGAACGCACGCCCACGGAAACGGGTGTAAATCCCGTCCGTTCCTCCCGCGTATACCGACGGGAAAACGGAGCCGTGGCGTCCACGGCGCCCCGTGGATTCCCGCTGCGTGAGAAAAGGAAGACGACGTGAGTACCGACCATCCCCTGTCCCCCGTGTCCCCCTCGCCGGTACCCCGCACCACCCGCTCCCGCCGGAGCGCCCCCGCCCTCCCGACCGCCCGGGTGCCGCGCACCCGCTCCTGGGCGGCGGCGGTCGCCGCGAAGTCCGCCCTGGTGGTGGGCCTGGCCCTGTTCGGCGCGGGTGCGGCCGTCTCCCCGGCCCAGGCCGCCAACCCGCACGAACGCGGTCCGGACCCGACGGAGCAGAGCGTCACGGCGCCCCGCGGCCACTTCGACACCGCCACCACCTCCGTGTCCTCGCTGGTGAGCGGCTTCGGTGGCGGAACCATCTACTATCCGACCGACACCTCCCAGGGCACCTTCGGCGGTGTGGTGGTCGCCCCCGGGTACACCGCCAGCGAGTCGTCCATGTCCTGGTACGGGCACCGCTTCGCCTCGCAGGGCTTCGTGGTGTTCACCATCGACACCATCACCCGCTACGACCAGCCGAACAGCCGGGGCCGCCAGTTGGAGGCCGCCCTGGACTACCTGGCCGACAGCAGCGCGGTGAGCGACCGCGTGGACGCCGACCGCATGGCCGTCATGGGGCACTCGATGGGCGGTGGCGGCACCCTGGCCGCCGTCGACTCGCGGCCGGAGCTGCGCGCGGCGATCCCGCTGACCCCCTGGCACACGCAGAAGAACTGGTCGAGCGTGCAGACGCCCACGCTGGTCGTCGGCGCCCAGAACGACGTCACCGCGTCGGTCCGCTCGCACGCCATCCCGATGTACGAGAGCCTGCCCGGCTCCCTGGACCGGGCCTACCTGGAGCTGCGCGGCGCGAGCCACTTCGCGCCGAACGTCTCCAACACCACCATCGCGAAGTACGGCATCTCGTGGCTCAAGCGGTTCGTGGACGACGACGAGCGCTATGAGCAGTTCCTCTGCCCGCCGCCCCGCACGGGGATCGGCACCGACTTCTCCGACTACCGGGACTCCTGCCCGCACGGCGGCTGATCCGGCGGCCGGGTCGTCGCGGTGAGACCCGGTCGGGGCCGGTGGGGATCTCCCACCGGCCCCTTCCCGTGTCCGCCGCCCCTCACGCCCGGGGCCCCTGGAGCGCGGCGGCAGCGCCCCCGCCTGACCGGCCCCGACGCGGAAGGGAGCCGGAGCGCGCGGTCCGTGCGCACTCCGGCTCCGACGGTCGACGTCAGTCGTGGAAGGGAAGGTCCTGCGGGGAGAGCCGCTCGAAGTCGACCTCCTCGACGGGGCCGTCCCCGCGGTCGGTCACCCGGGCCTCCTGCACCATCTCGATGGCGCCGCCCGCCTCGAACCGCACGACGTACACGCCCTGGTGGCCGCCGTGGTCACCCTCGCTGGAGGAGAAGGGCGTGAAGCCCGGGCCCTGCCACTCCTGGGTCTCCAGGGCGTCGACCAGGGACTGGCGGGTGAGGTCCTCCCCCGCCGACTTCAGGACCTGGGCGAACATGACGGCCTGGGTCATGCCGAACATGTGCGTGTTGGTGGGAGGTCCGCCGTGTCCGTACTCCTCGTACACGTCGACGAAGAACCGGCCCCACTCGTCGTCCTCGTCCTCCACGCGCGGCATGTAGCTCGTCACGACCGCCCCCTCCAGGAAGGCGTCGGCCGGGACGCCCTCCGCGTCGGTGTCCTCGGTGAACTCGGTGAGCAGCGCCTGGAGCGTGGCGGTGTCCCCGCCGATGCTGGAGATCACCCACTGGGGCTCGTAGCCGATCCGGGCCGCCTCCAGCATGCCGAGCGCGACGAAGGCCGGGATGCAGGAGCAGACGACCACCTCCGCCCCGGCGTTCTCCAACTCGGCCATCTGCGAGCCGAGGTCGGGGATGTCCGACTCGTAGTGCTCGCGGGCCACGACCTCGTCGGACAGGTACTGGTCGAGTCCGGCCTGGGAGTCCTCACCGACGTCGTCGTTCTGGAACAGGTACCCGACGTCCCGCCCGGGGAAGTTCTCGGTGATGTACTCGCCCTGGATCTTGGCTTCCTTGGTGTAGTCGGTCTGCCAGCCGTAGGTGAGCGGGTGCTCCTCCGTGTTGTTCCAGGCGAGGGCGCCCGAGGCCGGGAAGACGTCGGGCACCCCCTCGTCGTTGAGGTAGTCGATGACACCCCCGTGGGTGGGTGTGCCGAGGCCGCCCACCATCGCGAAGATCTCGTCCTCGATGACCAGTTGGCGGGTGACGTCGACGGTCCGGGAGGGGTCGTAGCCGTCGTCCTCGACCCGATAGTCGATCCGCCTCCCGTTGACCCCGCCCTGGTCGTTGACGTGGTCGAACACGGCTCCCGCTCCCTGGGAGACCGCCAGGTAGCCGGGTGCGGCCGGGCCGGTGAGCGGTTGGTGGGTGCCGATGACGACGGCGTCGTCCGTGACGCCCGGGGCCACGTCCAGGTCGGCGTCGGCGCCCTGGCCGACCTCGCCCGCGCCCGAGCAGGCCGCGGCCAGCATGACCAGGGCCAGGGCCGGGGCCAACAGGACCCGTGTTCGGTGTTCGCGCATGGTTGTCTCCTTCACTGGGGGTTCACGAGGAGGTGTCGGAGCGGACCGCCCGGAGGCGGGCTCCGAGGCTTCGGAGGGCGCCGTGGACGCCGAGGGGCCAGAACCGCAGGACGAGGATGAGGACCACGCCGAAGAACACCACCGGCAGGTTGTTCTCGGCGTTGCGTCCCAGGTCCGCCGCCCGTGCGAGGTCGGTGGCCCACACGTCCAGGTAGACGACGGCGATCGAGGCCCACAGCGCGCCCCACAGACTGCCGATGCCGCCGAGCACCAGCGCGGCGAGCAGGGTCAGCGAGAGCACGAGGGTGAAACTGCTGGGGGTGACGGTGCCGAGGACGTAGGCCTGGAGTCCGCCGGCCAGACCGCCCGCCGCGGAGGCGATGACGAAGGCGACGACCTTGGTGGCGCCGACGGGGACCCCCGCCATGGCTGCGGCGGTCTCGTCGTCCCGGATGGCGCGCATGCGGCGGCCGAGGCGCCCGGCGGAGATCGTGGCGAGCGCGGCCAGGCCGAGCACGACCGTGGTCCACACGACCAGGGCCCGCCACTCGCTGGTCGTCACGAGTCCGTCGAGGATCGGCGGGGCTCCCGCGGTGCGGATGTTGAGGCCGTTGCTGCCGCCGAGGAGACCGTGGAACCGGTGGGCCAGCCCGGGCAGGCCCACGGCGAGGATGAGTGTCGCACCGGCCAGGTACGGCCCGTGCAGGCGCGCGGTGGCGGCGCCCACCGCGACGCCCGCCACGACGGACACCGCGACGATGACGCCGAGGTTGGCGGCGAGCGGCAGGGTCGGCTGGTGCAGGACCAGCAGCGCCATCGTGTAGGCGCCGATCATCATGAACGCGCCGTGGCCGAGGGAGACCTGTCCGGAGCCGCCGACCAGGAGTTGGAGCCCGGCGACGGCGAGCATGGTGTACCCGACGGCGGCGACGCGCAGGGCGGTGAGGTCGCCGGTCACGAACAGCAGCCCGGCGACGGCGGCCAGGCCGAGGGCGGCCAGTAGCAGGTGGCGGACGGGCAGGGGCATGACTGGCTAGACCTTTCGGGCGGTCGGTCGGGAGAGGATGCCGTCGGGGCGCACGCTCAGGACGGCCACGACGATGACGAGGGCGGCGAGGGTCGCCAGTTCGGGTCCGAGGAACCCGGACACGTAGGACATGCCGAGCCCGATGAGCAGTCCGCCGACGACGGCGCCGAAGGGGTTGTCGAGTCCGCCCACCACCGCCGCCGTGATCCCGAAGACGAACACCACGTCGAAGACGTTCGGTGAGATGAACGGCGGCCCGGCGAGCATGCCCGCCAGCGCTCCGATGAGGGAGGCGATGCCCCAGCCCGCCGTGAGCATGAGGCCGACCCGCACACCGCTGAGCCGGGCCGCCTCCGGGTGGAAGGCGGCGGCGCGCATTCGCAGGCCGAGGGGCGTGAACCGGTACAGGGCGAACAGCAGGAGGGCGGCCGCCCCCACGGAGACCAGGGCGAACACGTCCGAGGGGGCGAAGCGGCCCACGTAGCTGAACGCGTACCGGAAGCCGTGCTGTTCGTTGCCCCAGACCATGCCGACCCCGCCCTGGACCACCAGGAGGAGGCCGAGGGTGACGATGATGGCGTTGAGCTGGGAGGTCCTGGCGATGGGTCGGACGACGAAGCGCTCCACGAAGGCCCCGACCAGCAGCCCCGCCGCCAGGGCGGCGGCGAACCCGAGCCAGTAGGAGCCGGTGAGCTGGGTGACCGTGTAGGCGGTGTAGACGGACAGCAGCGCGAGGGCGGGCTGGGCGAAGTTCACGAGCCGGGTGGCCTGGTAGATGATGACCAGGGAGAGCGCCAGTGCCGCGTAGGCCGCCCCGGAGGCCAGCCCGTTGAGGGTCAGGGTGACGAAGTAGTTCATGGGGGTCTCCCTCAGAAGCCGAGGTAGGCGTGGCGTGTGCGGTCGTCCGCCAGGAGTTCGGCGGAGGTCCCCTCCGCCACGACACGGCCCTGGTTGAGGACGTATCCGTGGTCGGTCACGGACAGGGCCCCGGCGGCGTTCTGTTCCACGAGGACGACGGTGAGGCCGGTACGGTCGCGGAGGTCGCGGAGCAGGTCGAGGATGCGCCGGGTGATCAGGGGCGCGAGGCCGAGCGAGGGTTCGTCGAGGAGCAGGACGCGGGGCCGGGCCATGAGGGCGCGGCCGATGGCGAGCATCTGCCGCTCACCGCCGGAGAGGGTGGCCGCGGCCCTGGTGCGGCGCTCCGCCAGGGGCGGGAAGAGGTCCATGACCTCGTCGAGGGTGGTGCGGTCGCGCCGGTCCGCGCGCCACAGGGCGCCCAGGCGCAGGTTCTCCTCCACGGTGAGTTCGACGACCACCCCGCCGCCCTCGGGGACGTGGGCCAGGCCTCGGGTAACGACCTGTTCCGTGGGGAGCCGGGTGATGTCCTCGTCCGCGAGCAGGACCCGGCCCGCAGCGGCGCGGTGCAGGCCGGTGAGGGTGCGCAGGAGGGTGGTCTTGCCCGCGCCGTTGGCCCCGAGGACGGCGCAGAGTCCGCGTTCGGGAACGGTGAGGCTGACGTCGTCGAGGGCCCGGACGGCGCCGTAGGAGGCGCTGAGGCCCTCCACGGTGAGCAGGGGCGCGCGGGTCATCGGCGGTCCCCGTTCCCGTCGTCGGGCCCCGTGGCCGGGGTGTCGGAGGTGCCCAGGTAGGCGCGGGTGACGGCGGGGTCGGCCTGGACCTCCTCGGGGGTTCCGGAGGAGATGATCCTGCCAAAGTCGAGGACCACGACGCGGTCGCAGACGTTCATGACCAGGTCCATGTGGTGCTCGACGAGGACGACCGCCATGTCCTGGCGGAACCCGCGGATCCGCTCGCCCAGCTCGGTGGTCTGGTGGCCGGAGAGTCCGCTGGCGGGTTCGTCCAGGAGGAGGAGTTCGGGTTCTCCGACGCAGGCCCGCGCGAGGGCGACCTGCTTCTGTACGCCGTAGGGCAGGGTGCCGGGGAGTCGGTGGGCGTGCTCGGCGACACCGAAGCGTTCCAGGGCGGCCATGGCACGCCCCCTGAGACGGTGTTCGTCGCGGTGGTGCCGTCCGAGGCCGCTGACGAGGGAGAGCGCCCCTCCCCGGGCGAGGCGGTCGGCGCCCACCATGACGTTCTCGAGGACGGGCATCATCGGGAACAGGTTGAGGCCCTGGAAGGTCCGGGCGATCCCGGCCCTGGCCAGGTGGTGCGTGCGCCTGCCGGTCCGGGGTGTCCCCTTCCAGGAGACGGCTCCCCTGGTGGGGCGCAGCACCCCGGACAGGACGTTGAAGAGGGTGGTCTTACCCGCTCCGTTGGGGCCGATGAGGCCGACGACGGAGCCCGGATCGACCCGGAGTCCGACGTCGTCGAGCGCGGTGAGCCCTCCGAAGCGCACGGTCACCCCGTCCGCTGTCAGGAGGTGTTCCGGTGCGGTCGTTGTCATGGCTGCCTCTCTCCGGCGACTCGCCGGATCTCATACCGACCAGTTGGTATCGACCGGTCGGCGCGACGGGGCACCCGCACGCCCGTGGCGTCCGGCCCCGGGACGTGTTCAGTTCAGGAGACGGGCCAGGTCCACCCGGGACCTGATGTTGAGCTTGCGGAAGATGCCGCGCAGGTGGTGCTCCACGGTGCGCGGGCTGATGAACATGTGCGCGGCCACCTCGCGGTTGGTGGCGCCCTCCGCCACCAGCTGCGCGATCTGCTGCTGTTGCGCGGTCAGTTCGCCGGTGGCCGGGGTCTCCGGGCCGCGTTCGGCGGTACCGATGGCGCGCAGCTCGGCCCGGGTCTGCCGGACCCACAGCCGCGCGCCGAAGCGCTCGAAGGTCTCCAGGGCGTTGTACAGGTGCTCCCGGGCGCGCCCGGGCAGGCGGGACCGGCGGAGGGAGGCGCCGAAGAGCAGCTGGGTGCGCGCGTGTTCGACGTCGTCGTCACCGCAGGCCCGGTGCAGGTCGAGCGCGGTCCCGAAGTGGTCGGCCGCCTCCTCGCCGGTGGCGAGCAGGCCGTCGCCGCGCGCGGCCAGGGCCAGGGCGCTCGGGCTCTCCACGGCCTCCGCCCAGCCCCGGTACCCGGCCTGGGAGGCGCGCGCCCAGCCGATCTTGCCCGTGCGGACCGCGGCCTCCACGAAGTGCGGCGCGGTGAGCAGGCGCATGGTGGGGTGTCCGTGTCCGGGTCCGGCGTGCACCAGGGAGCGCAGCCGGAAGAAGGCGTCGGCGGCGTTGCCCCGTGAGAGTTCGAGGACGGCCAGCGCCCAGGAGGCCAGTGCGGAGGGCAGGCCGAGGCTCCGCTCCCCGGCCTGGGCGGTCACCGCGCGCGCCCGGATGTGGCAGGTGTCGACGTCGCCCTGGATGGCGGCGATCATCGCCAGCGACGCGAGGTTCTGGGCGACCCAGACGGACTGGCCGGACTCGCGGGAGGCGCGCAGCCCGGCCAGGGCGGTCCCGGCGGCGGACGGGAAGCGACCGCTCCAGAACTCGGAGAAGACGAGGAAGGCCAGCGCCGGGGGCACGAACACGTGTTCTCCCCGGGACCGGGCCGACTCGGCCGCGCGGGAGGTGACGGCGCGGACGAAGGGGGCGTCCCCCAGGCGGAGGCCGCAGATCCCGGCCCACACCAGCTCCGAGGGGGCGCTCATTCCGTGCGAGAGCCGGATCGCCTCGCGCAGGAGCGGGGTGGAGTTCACGTAGTCGCCGCGGAACGAGACCGTGCACCCCTCCAGGAAGGCGGCGGTCAACCGCATCGAGGGCGGATCGTCCGCGCGGACCAGGGGGACGGCGAGTTCGGCGGCCCTGGCGTGGCGGACCGGGTCCCCCGCGTAGGAGGCGCTGTCGGCGGAGCGGACCAGGGCGCGCAGGGCGAGGGCGCGGTCGTGCGGGACGAGGGCGCGCCCGGCGGCGTACAACCGTTCCGCCGCGTCGACGGCGTTGGAGTCGAGCGTCTCGAACTCGGCCTCGATGAGGGCGACCACGGCCCGGCGGCGGTCGGACACCGCGAGCGGCCGGGCCCGCCCGAGCAGCCGTGCGGCGCGCTCGGGCTCTCCGGCGAGATGGGACTCGTGGGAGGCGGTGGCCAGGCGGCAGGCGCGTTCGTCGGGGTCGGGGGTGAGGGCGGCGGCGCGCTCGTTGGTGTGGGAGGCGGCGAGGGGGCCCGCCAGGCGTTTGGCCCGCCGGGCGGCGTCCGCGATCCGGTCGGCGAGGTCGGCGTCGGGGGCCTCGGCACCGCAGGCGGAGTGCCGGGCGAACTCGACCGGGGCGTGCTCGCGGTCGGTCACCCCGGCCAGGGCCCGGTGGGCCGCGCGCAGGCGACCGGCGGGGGTGGCCTGGACGACGGCCTCGCGCAGGAGCGGGTCGGGGAAGACCAGGGTGTCGCCGTCCACCCGCACCAGGCCGCGTTGCTCGGCCGGTTCGAGGGTGGACACCGAGGGCGCGGGTTCGGGGTGGTCGGGCTCTCGCGCGGCGTCCAGGATCAGGTGGACCCGGGGTTCGGCGGCCAGCGCTCCGAGTAGCAGGAGGCGCCTGGCGTCGTCCGGCAGCTCCTCGTAGGGGGCGATCAGCGCGGAGCGCAACCGCGCCGCGAGCGGGAGGGGCTCGGGCGGGGGGTGTTCGCCCCGGACCTGCTCCGGGGTCAGGGACGAGAGGAAGCCGAGGGCCGCCGCGGGGTTGCCGTGGGCGGCGCGTACCAGTCCGGTACGGACCGGGGACGACAGGTGGGCGGGGGCGCGGTCGACGAGCAGGTCGTGCACCGCGCGGTCCTCCAGTGGGGCGAGGGCCAGTTCGGTCACCCCCGGGACCGGCCCGGGGGCGGTGGAAGGGGCGGCGTGCCCGCCCAGGGCCGCGAACACGGCGGCGATCCGGGTCCCGGTGAGACGCCGCGCGGCGAACGCCAGGGCGTCGAGCGAGGTGGCGTCCAGGAGTTCGGCGTCGTCCACGCACAGCAGGAGGGGCCGTTCGGTGCTCGCCTCGGAGAGGAGTTCGAGGACGGCGGTGTAGAGCGGGTAGCGGTCGGTGCCGGTGCCGCCGCCCCGGGTGAGGGCCTCGCGCAGGAGGTCGCGCCGGGGCGCCGGGAGTCGGTCGAGCACCGGTGCCACGGGGCGCAGGAGGCGTTGGAGGCCGGAGCAGGCGAGGTCGGTCTCGGTGCGGACCCCGCCCGCGTGGAGGACGGTGAAGTCACCCGCGGTGTCGCGGGTGTGGTCGAGCAGGAGGCTCCGGCCCTGGCCCGGACCGCCGGTGAGGAGCACGGACGCACCTCGGCCGGACCTCGCGTCGCCCAGGGTGTCGGCGAGGGTCCTCCGCTCAGCGTCCCGGCCCCGGAGGCGTACGCTCGGGGGCTCCGTGTACCGTTCCGTCACGTTGTTCACATTCGCACAGCGCCGCCCCGCTCCGGCAGGTGTGCACGAACACACTGGTCGTTTCACCGATACCCGCCCGGTGCCGCGAGTGGCGTCCGCGCACGGGGGTTCTGGTGGTCCTCGGGTGGCTTCTCGGGGAGCGTGTTGCGCACGCGAATACGGTGGTCTGACCGGGTCCGCGATGCCGAAAAAATGTTCCGGTTCGCTCATGTGCCGCCCTACCGGAACCCCGCGGGCGTCCGTCCAGGTAGTCAGGACGCGACGCGCCGACGGCACCCCGTCAACGAACCAGACAAACAGCACAAACGACTCTTGGATAGCTTTTTGTCCACTTCGGGACACTGTCGCGGCCGTCCCCGTGCGGGATATCCAGTGCGGGACACACTGGATCGGACAGCCGGAGGACCCGCATGGAGAACCGCTCCCTGACAGCGGACGACCGACGCATACCCGTCGGCGCCGCGAACCGACCCCTGACGTTCGGTGTGGAGGAGGAGTTCTTCGTCGTCGACCCGCGCACGCGCCGCATCCTCTCCCGCGCACCCGACGTCCTGGCCCACGCCCGTTCCTTCGGGCCCCACCTGTGCGGCGAGTTCACCCGCGCCCAGGTGGAGGCCAACAGCCCCGTGTGCACCACCTCGGAGGAGGCCCGCGCGTTCCTGGAGACCGCACGGGCGGAACTCCACCGGGCCGCCGACAGCGCGGGCCTGGCCGTGGCCGCCACCGGCACGCCCGTCCTGGGTGACCCGGCGTCGGCCACCGTCAGCCAGGGCCGCCGCTACTCCGCCATCGCGTCCCACTTCGGCGCCCTGCGCGCCTCCCACGTGGTGTGCGGCTGTCACGTGCACGTCGGCGTCCCCGACCCCGCCACCGCCGTGGCCGTCAGCGACCACCTGCGCCGGTGGCTGCCCTTCCTGGTCGCGCTGGCCGCGAACTCACCCTTCCAGTCCGGGCGCGACACCGGCCACGCCAGCTGGCGGACGGTCACCTGGAACCGGCTGCCCTCCGCCGGACCGCCGCCGCTGATGCGCACCCTCAAGGAGCACGAGAGCGCCGTCCGGGGGCTCACCTCCACCGGGGCGGTCCTGGACCGCCGCATGGTCTACTGGGACATCCGCCTCTCCGACCACCTGCCCACGCTGGAGATCCGGGTGGGCGACGTGGCCGCCACCGCCGAGGAGGCCCTGCTCTTCGCGACCCTCACGCGCGGCCTGGCCGCGCGGGCCCTCACCGACGTGCGGCACGGGGTCCCCGCACCCGACGTCAGCACGCACACCCTGCGCGCCGCCGTGTGGCGGGCCGCCCGGGAGGGGCTGGAGGGGGTGGTCCCCGACCCGCTGACCGGCGAGTCCCTGACCGCGAGCGCCGCCATGGAGCGGGTCCGCCGGGCCGCCCTGCCCGGCCTGGCCGTCTCCGGGGACACGGACCTCGTGTCGTCCCTGCTCGACCGGGTCCTGACGGTGGGTTCTGGCGCCCACCGCCAGCGGGTCGCCCACGCGCGCCGCGAGCGGATGACCGACGTGGTGGACCATGTCGTGGCGCAGTCCCGCGAGGGCCTGGGCTCGGTGCCCCGCCCCAGGATCCCCCGGGTCTGACGCCCCGTCGGGAGGGACACCGCCAGCGGCGCGGGCCCGCCCGGTGGGAGGGGTCGGCCCCTCCCACCGGTCCGCTCAGGCGTCCAGGCGTTCCCGCAGTTCGTCGGTGGTGGGGGGATCGGCGCCCACCCGGGTGACCGTGTGGGCGGCGGCGGTGACGGCGTAGGTCAGCAGCTCGGTCAGGTCCGCCTCGGTCAGCCCGGTCAGGCGGCTCCGCGGCCGCTCACCCAGCCTCCCGTCGAGGTCGAGGCGGTGGAGCAGGGCGCCCATGAAGGAGTCGCCCGCGCCGACCGTGTCCACGACCGTCACCCTCGACGCGGGGACCGCGGCCGTCACGCCGTGGGAGAGGGCGAACGCCCCGTCCGCGCCCAGGGTGACCACGACCAACGCCGGACCGAGCGCGGCCAGGGCGTGCGCGGCCTCCTCCGGGGTGAGCCCGGGGTGGAGGAAGGCCAGGTCCTCGTCGCTGGCCTTGACCACGTGGGCCTGGGCGGCGTGGCGCAGGGCCAGCGCGCGGGCCTCGGCCGGGTCCCCCACCACGTCCGCGCGGATGTTGGGGTCGAGGGAGACCGTCACCTGCCCCCGGCCGTGCTCGCGCCGCAGCAGCGCCTCGATCCGTGAGGCCCCCGGTTCCCTGAACAGGGCGATCGAGGCGGCGTGCAGGGCCCGCACCCCGGGCTCCAGGGTGCCGGGGAGCTCACCGGGACGCCACCGCCAGTCGGCGGCGTCGTCCATGCGGAAGTCGTACCGGGCCGCCCCGTCCGCACCGAGTGTGGCCAGGGCCAGGGCGGACGGCTCCTCCGCCGCGACCAGACCGGCGGGGTCCAGCCCTCCGGCCAGGAGGCGTTCCCGGATGAGCGCGCCGAATCCGTCGGCCCCGATCCGGGCGAGCAGCCGGGTGGGCGTGCCCAGCCGGGCGGCGGCCAGCGCCGTGTTGGCCGGTCCGCCGCCGGGTGCGGCCCGCAGCACGTCCGGGCCGTGCCGGGTGGGCAGCAGGTCCATGACGTTCTCCCCGACCACGACGAGCCGTGGCGTCCCGGCGCCGGGTGCGGGGCGCGTCGCTTCCTCGGTCACTGGCTTCCTCCGGTGCCGCGCAGGGCCGCCGCGATCGAGGTCGAGAACCCGACCTGTGGCAGCAGGGTGGCCTGGTAGGCGTGGTAGACGTCCGGCTTGCCCGTCCACACCGCTCCCCCGGGGCGGTTCTCGGGGTCCAGCTCGTGCCGCCAGCTGCCGTGCTCGCGGTCCACGTGGAAGCGGTCCGCGTACTCCCACCAGCGCTCGTACCGCTCGGTGTAGGCGGCGTCGCCGGTGCGCCGGGCCAGCGCCCACGCGGCCATGGTGGCCTCGGCCACCACCCAGTGCATGCGCTGGCGCACGACCGGGCGGTCCTCCCAGTCCAGGGTGTAGGCGAACCCCTCAGCGCCGTCCACGCCCCAGCCGCGCCGGACGGCGTGGGTGAAGAGGTGTTCGGCGTCGGCGCGCAGCCACGCGGGGACGGTCTCGCCCGCGCGTTCCAGGGCGAGTTCGAGGTGGAGGAGCAGGCGGGCCCACTCCAGGAGGTGGCCCGTGGTGCTGCCGTAGGGGCGGAAGGGGTGGTCCGGGTGGTCGCGGTTGTAGTCCGGGAGCGGCCGCCAGTCCGGTGTGAAGTGCTCGGGCAGGCGCCAGTCGTGCTCGGCGGCCACCCCGTGGACCAGGCGTTCGGCCACGGCCAGGGCCCGGCGGGTCCAGTCGGTGTCGCCGGTGGCGTCGGCGGCGGCCAGCAGCGCCTCCACCCAGTGCATGGCGCTGTTGGCCCCCCGGTAGGGCTCGGTGACGGTCCAGTCGGCGTCCCAGCTCTCCCGGACGCAGTCCGCGTCCTCCTCCCAGAAACGCGCGTCGAACACCCGCAGGGCCTCGTCCAGCAGGTCACGCGCGCCGGGGCGGGCGGCGAGGGTCGCGGAGGATGCTGCCAGGACGACGAAGGAGTGGGGGTAGGCGGACTTGTCCGGGAGCTTTTGGGAGCGCTCCCGAATACTGGTGGGATCCCCGCCCTCCGGCACTTCGTCGAACCATCCGCCCAGATCGGCGTCGCGCAGCGGCCCGGAGAGCGCGGCCAGCCCGTGGTCGGCCAGCTCCGCCGCGCGCGCGTCGCCGCGCAGGTGCGCCAGGGAGAACACGTGCGTCATGCGTGCGGTGATCCAGGTCTCGGTGGGGCGGTCGGGCTCCACCCCGCCCTCGGCGTCCAGCCAGCCGAAACCGTCGGGGACGGTCGCACCGGCGGCGAAGTCGACCAGCCGCCGTTCCTCCGCCGCCAACCACGGGGGGGACCCCGGGGCAGGGTGTGTCGAAGTGGTCAAACCAGTGCCTCCTCAGGGAGTTGTTCCGCGCGTAACGCTATCCCGGGCCGTGCTTCCCGGGAAGGGTTCCGCTCGTCCCCCGGGCACGGTCGGCGGCGCTGCACGTCCAGCGGATGTGCTCCGCGACGCTGAGGGGGTCGTCCGCCATCGGGATGTGTCCGACCCCGAGCAGCGACACCATGCGCGCGTTGGGCACGCGCTGGTGGGCGTGCTCGGCGCTGGAGGGCAGCAGGGTCCGGTCCCGGTCGCCCCAGGCGATGGTGACCGGGCAGGGGATCGGGCGCGAGGTGAAGTCGTAGTCCGCGATCCTCGGCACCATGCGCACGTACGGCGCCCCCGGGGTGAGCCCCTGGATACCGAACCGGGTCGCCTTGGCCTCCGGGGAGGAGGGGTCGCCGCGCAGCGCGATGCGTGCGGCGGCCCGCGCGGGCGGGGTGTCCGCGAGCCGTTCCTTGAGGGGCATGGGCAGGTGCGTGGCCAGGTTGGCCACCACGCCGACCGTGCGCATGCCCCAGCGGGCGAGGCGGTCGGAGAACCCGGCCGGGGAGAACACCGTCACCGATCCGGCCACCCCCTGGACCCCCAGTTCGAGGGCGATCGAACCGCCCAGCGAGTTGCCCGCCAGGTGGGGGCGTTCCAACCCGTGCAGTTCGCAGAACTCCCGGATCACCCGCACCATGCTGTGCACGTCGTAGGGTTCGTCCCGCTCCGGCGCAGGGGACTCCCCGAACCCCGGCAGGTCCACGCTGACCACCTCGTAGTCGGCGGTCAACCGGGGCGCCACCGCCTCCCAGCTCTGCCGTCGGTCACCGAGTCCGTGCAGCAGGACCACGGGGCGACCGCTCCCGTGCCGGTCGAAGGCGATGCGTCTGGGGTTCATCCCACCGGTCTACCCGAGGTACCCGTCCCGACCACCGGGACGAACCAGGAAACTGGGCAAAAGCTGTGCCCGGGTCGGCTCACCGGCGGTGCGCGCACGCGGCGCGGCGGTGAGCAGCAGGCCGGAGACCACGGCCACCAGACCCAGCACCGGCGCCAGCCCGAAGCCCAGACCGGCCACGGTCAGGGCCAGCAGCCCCCCGCCGATCAGTGCGGCGGCGGCCAGCACGCGGACCAGCCCGGGGTCGCCCCGCAGGACCTTCGGCGGTTCCTCGAACCGCACCGCCCAGTGGGCGAGCGGCAGGATCATCGGCACCAGGACCGCCACGCCGAGCACGCCCCACAGCAGCCACAGCCCGGTCATCGGGTCGGGGGTGTTGATTCCCAGGCCGTACACGAGGACTCCGGCCACCACCGAGATCGGCAGCATGTGCCACAGGTACACCGTCATCAGCTGCGGTGAGACGCGGTCCAGCATCCGCGCCGGACCGGGCCGGTCCGTCCACGCGGAGATCCGGTCCCGCAGGAGCATCGCGACGCCGACCTGTACCGCGCCCAGCGCCGCCAGCACCAGGGTCGGCGGGGAGACGTTCGAGGTCTCGGCGGCGAACACACCGGTCATGTTGAACGAGTACGGGCCCACGTTCACCAGGACGACCGCGGTGACGGCGCCGACCGCGGCCATCCACGCCGCGTGGGGGCGGCGGATCGCGCCGGTCGCGTACCGGAACCCCAGCTGGTGGACGGCCAGCCAGACGAAGGCCACGTTCAGGAAGCCGAAGGCCTCCACCCCGAAGCCGAACCGGCTCAGGTCCACGACCATGGCACCGGCGAGCAGCCCCGCCGGGACCCACCAGCCGAACCTGTCCTGGGCGGCCACCAGGATCGGCGTCGCCACCACCACCAGCACGTACACGGCCAGGAACCACAGCACCATGCCCGCCGCGCCCGCGCCGACCAGCACCGGCTGCTGCTGGGCTCCGCCCAGGACCGCCAGGTGGGAGGCGAGGATCCACACCACCGCGAGGGGCACCACGGGCCAGGCCAGCCGTCTGAGCCGCTTGGCCCACCAGACCGACGCGGCCTGGCCCCGGCCCTGGGCCGAGCGCCAGCTGATCATGTTGGCCGCGCCGCCCACGAAGAAGATCAGCGGCATGACCTGGGAGACCCAGGTGAGCGCGAACCCGCCCGGGGTGCTCAGGACGCTGGTCGCCGCGAGATCGCCCTCGGACTGCACGGTCAGCACCGGCAGCCACCAGTGCTGGAGGACCACCAGGGCCATGACGAACAGGCGCAGGGCGTCGAGGAAGCGATCACGTCCCCGTGGTCGGGGCACGGCCACCACCGGTGCTGAGGCGGAGGCCTGAGGCCGGTCCCCGCCCGCGTTCGCGGGTTCGGCGATCACGGTCATGGGTTGTCGCTCCTTGGTCTTTCCCGGAGTCCGGGGGCGGCCGGGCACGCGGAGGTGCCTGGTCGTGCTGACCGGGCTGTGCTGACCTGTGGGGGGTCCGACACGTCCCGATGCGGGGCCCTGATCACGGGCGCCCGCCGACACTGATGACGGCAGTGGTGACGCGTCGCTGGTAACGACCCTAGGTTCGGGGCGCCGGGCACCGCGAGGGCGCTGGGTACCCTCTCTCCCCGACGGCCAGCCCTCCCACGAGGGGTGGTGCCAGCACTACCCGCCCGCTTGGAGCGCCGGGGGCGCGGGGGTGTTCGCGGACCGGAGGCGCCGACGGGCCCGGGCAGGTGGTGCCGGTGGGCCCCGAGGGGATCAGGGAGCGGTGGGGACGGCGCGCTTGTGGGCGGTCACACCGTAGCGGTCCACGAGGGTGCGGGTCACCTCGTCGGAGACCGGAAGACCCTCGAGGAAGTCGTCGATCTGATCGTAGGTCAGCCCCAGCGCGTCCTCGTCGGGCTTCTGCGGGGTGAGCGTCTCCAGGTCGGCCGTGGGCACCTTGTTCACCAGGTCCTCGGGGGCGCCCAGTTCGGCGGCGACCGCGCGTACCCGGCGCTTGGTCAGTCCGGCCAGCGGAACCAGGTCGACCCCGCCGTCACCGTACTTGGTGAAGAAGCCGGTGACCGCCTCGGCCGCGTGGTCGGTGCCGACCACCAGGCCGCGCGCGGCTCCCGCGATCGCGTACTGGGCGATCATCCGCTGGCGGGCCTTGACGTTGCCGACCACGAAGTCCTCGGCGAAGGCGTGCTCGTGGGTCACACCGGCCTCGGTGAGGGAGGCGGCCATGGCGTCCGTGGCCGGGCGCACGTCCACGGTCAGGCAGCGGTCGGGGGCGCCGAACTCCACGGCGCGGGCCGCGTCCTCCTCGTCCGCCTGGGTCCCGTAGGGCAGGCGCACCGCCACGTACTCGGCCTCGTGCCCGGACTCGCGGGCCCGGTCGACGGCCAGACGGGACAGGCGCCCGGCGGTGAGCGAGTCCACACCCCCGCTGATCCCCAGGACCAGCGCGCGGGAGCCGTTCGTGGTGAGTCTCTCCGCGAGGAAGGCCACTCTGCGCTCGATCTCGGCGCCGACGTCGAAGTGCTCGGGGACTTCGAGGTCGCGGATGATCTCGCGGCGCTGCTCGCTCAGCTCTGTCTCGGTCACGTGCGCTCCCTGCGTGTGGTGCGTGGTCCACCGATTATCACCCTTGGCGGGGAGCGCTTCACCACGTCGGTCAGGGGTCCGCGCGCAGGCGGCGGGCGAACCGCTCGTAGTCGACCACGACGCCGTCGCCGTCCACGGACAGCCGGTACTCGCCGTGCAGGGGGTCGCGGTAGGTGTAGCGCTCCAGACCGTCCTCGGCCGGGTGCCGGGTGTAGCGCTGGCGGACGCGGCGGACCCGTAGGCAGGGGATGTCGATCCACGCCACCGCGATGTCCCGGTGCTCTCCCGGGCGCAGGCCGAGACGGCGGATGGGGAGCGTGTTGGTGAGGGGCGTGGCGGCGACGTCGGCGTCCAGGCAGCCCACCAGTTCCGGGAGGGGGCGGCCGTCCGCGTCGGTCCAGTGGCCGTCCTGGGCCCGGAGCGTGACCGACCTCGGCCCGGAGGCCGAGAGCACCTCGGCGCGGACCTCACGGGTCGTCCAGGCCAGGTCCGTGCGGACGGTGAAGCGCGTGAAGAAGCGCTCCGCCCCCTCCACCACGGTCTCCCCGGCCTCCAGCCGGTGGCCGTCGGGCTCGGGCAGGACCGTGCCGAGTCCCAGGCCCTGGGGGACGTCGGTGCGGGTCCACGCGGCCGGGTGTTCCGTCAGTGACGACATGTCACCGTTCTACCGTTCTGGACGGTGCGGCGCCAGAGCGCGAGCGTGCCCGTGCCGAACGTGACACGGGCACGGAAGCCGTTCGTTACGGGGCCCGTGGTTCACTCCGGGAGGAACCACGGGCCCCGGGGGGACAGACGTCAGGCGACCTTCTCGGTCTCCGGCGCCTCGCCCTCCCCGATCTCGCGGACGACCTTGTCGAAGTCCTCCTCCATCTGCGTGCTGACCTTGCCCAGGCCGTTGCACAGGTAGATGGCGGCGAAGCTCAGGATGACCGCGGGGACCATGGCGTACAGGCCGGTACCGAGGTAGCCGCTGTCGACGATGTCCCAGACGATGGCGGTGGTGCCGCCGACGATCATGCCCGCGAGCGCACCGGCCCAGGTCATGCGCTTCCAGAACAGGGCCAGCAGCAGGACCGGGCCGAACCCGGCGCCGAAGCCCGCCCAGGCGTAGCCCACGAGGTCCATGACGGACTGGTTGCCCCAGAGCGCCACCCCGGCGGCGACGAGGGCCACCGCGACCACGGTGCCGCGGCTGATCCACAGCAGGGACTTGGGGGAGGCGTCCTTGTCCACGAAGGCCTTGTAGCCGTCCTCGGTGAGTGCCGACGCGGCCACCAGGAGCTGGGAGTCGGCGGTGCTCATGACGGCCGCGAGGATGGCGGCGAGGAGCAGACCGGCGACCAGCGGGTGCGAGAGGGCCTCGATCAGGCGGGGGAAGACCTGCTCGGGGTCACCGAGCGGGGTCTCGAAGTAGGCGATGCCGATGAAGCCGACCAGGACCGCGAGGATCATCGCGCTGACCGCCCAGCTGACGCTGACCACGGCCGCCTTGGGGATGTCCTTCACCGAGCGGATGCCCATGTAGCGGGCGAGGATGTGCGGCTGGCCGAAGTAGCCGAAGCCCCAGGCCAGACCGGAGAGGATGACGACCCAGCCGATGGTCTCGGTGGAGCTCCACAGGCCGGTGTCACCGTCGAGCGACACCCCGCCGAAGGCGGACATCAGACCGTCGCTCTTCTCGGACACGCTGTCCGCGAGTCCGCCGAAGCCGCCGAGCATGGTGAGGGCCAGGACGGGGACGACCAGCAGGGCGAGCCACATCATGATCGCCTGCACCACGTCGGTGTAGGACACGGCGAGGAAGCCGCCGAGCACCGTGTACAGGACGACGATGCTGACGCCGATCGCGATGGCCGGCGCCGGGGAGAGGCCGAAGACCTGGTCGAAGAGGGAGGCCATCGCCACGAGGCCCGAGGCCACGTAGAAGAAGTAGAAGACGATGATGAGGACGGCCGACACGGCGCGCAGGGAGCGCGTGCGGTCGTTGAAGCGGTTCTCCAGGAAGGAGGACAGCGTGAGTGAGTCGGACTCGCCGCCGGAGCGGGAGTCGGTGACGCGCTCGGTGTACACGCGCAGGCGCGGGGCGATGAGGATCCAGCTGCCGGCGAAGCCCGAGGCCAGACCCACCGCGATCCAGGCCTCACCGAGACCGGAGACGTAGATGGCGCCGGGCAGGCCCAGCAGCAGCCAACCGCTGAAGTCGCTGGCGTTGGCGCTCAGCGCACTCACCCAGGGGTTCAGCTGGCGTCCGCCGAGCACGAAGTCGGACTGCGAGACGGTGCGCTTGTACACCCACAGGCCGATGCCGACCATGCCGGCCAGGTACACGCCGAACGTCGCGACCGACCATGCCATGGTTTCACTCATCCGTCCCCTCCTTTCCGTTGACGCGCGAGGTCTGAACCGTGACGCGCTGTTTGTGAAGAACAGGCCGATCATCACGGTTGGTAGCCCAGACCACAATGCCCTGTGTGCGAAACAACACCCGGTCGAGACCTGGTCGAGTTCTTGACCAGGCAGAATTGTCCGGCTGGCCATTGTCGGGAAGTCCTGTTTGTCTGATCGGACATACGTGACG
Organism: Nocardiopsis sp. iso_238; assembly: GCF_056173325.1. Taxonomy (NCBI): domain Bacteria; kingdom Bacillati; phylum Actinomycetota; class Actinomycetes; order Streptosporangiales; family Nocardiopsidaceae; genus Nocardiopsis; species Nocardiopsis sp. iso_238. The sequence goes on from NZ_CM149668.1 coordinate 5,902,463, forward strand.
CCGCGTGGCCGCGCTCCCGTCCCGAATGGCGAGACGCCGATCGCGGCCGGAATCGCACGGTTCCCCCGAGCCCCTCGGGGCTCAGCCGAGCAGCTCCCGCAACCGGCGCTCCACCCCGGCCAGGTGCCCGCCCAGGGCCAGCCGCGCCGCCTCGGGGTCGCGCGCCCGCACCGCGCGGACGATCCGGCGGTGCTCTCCGTCACTGGCCGCCAGCGCCGCGTCCGTCAGCGGCGCCACGTCCATGAGCTGGTTGATCCGCATCCGGGTGTCCGTGACCGCGGCGGCGGTCCGCTCCGATCCGGTCAGCTGGGCGAGGGTGATGTGGAAGACGGTGTCGCAGCGCCGGTAGTCGGCGGGTCCGGCGTCGGCGGCCACGCCCACGCGGCGGTCCAGGAGGTCGTGCTGGTCCGCGCTGAGACCGGTCTCGGCCAGCCGGACCACGGCGCCCGTCTCCAGGGTGCGGCGGAAGGCGAGCAGGTCGTCGAGGGCGGTGTCGGCCGCGCCGAGTCCGCGCCGCGCCTCGTCCGGGCTGGGTCTCGGGGGCGGTACCGCGACGAAGGTGCCGCCGCCGCGCCCGCGGCGGGACTCGACGTGCCCCCGACGGCGGAGGTGCTGGATCGCCTCGCGCAGGGTGACACGGCTGACGCCCAGCCGGGCGGAGAGGTCGCGCTCGGCCGGGAAGCGGCCGCCCTCCGGGACGACGCCGAGTCTGATGGCGCACAGCAGCCGCTCGACGGTGACCTCCAGGGCGTTGTCGGCCCGGACGCGACGGAAGACCGCTTCGGCCGCGGGATCGCAGGATGGGATCACTCGGCCAGCTTAGGACGTGTTCCGCACCCTCACCCGGAAAAGGCCGATCATCACCTTATCGGCCCGCCCGTATCCGTCTGGGGTGAACGGATCATAAGAACACGGCGCGTCCGCGGGAGAAATGGGGAGCTCGAATTCCAGGAATGGCTATCCCTGTTCCCCCGGGCGCGAGAACGGCCCGGGGCGCGCGCCCGCCCCGGGCCGTTGGGAGGGGAGACGCTCGTGTTCTCCCAGGAAGGACCTAGTCCCAGTCCAGGCCGCCACCCGTCTGGTACTCGATCACTCGGGTCTCGAAGAAGTTCTTCTCCTTCTGGAGGTCCATCATCTCCGACATCCACGGGAACGGGTTCTCGGTCTCACCGAAGATGGGGGCGAGGCCGATCTGCTCAGCGCGGCGGTCGGTGATGAAGTGCATGTACTTCTCGCACAGCTCGGAGTTGAGGCCCAGCACGCCGCGCGGCATGGTCTCGCGGCCGTAGGCCACCTCCAGCTCGCAGGCGTCCGTGAGCATCTGCCGGACCTCGGCCTGGAACTCCTCGGACCACAGGTGCGGGTTCTCGATCTTGATCTGGTTGATCACGTCGATGCCGAAGTTCAGGTGGATCGACTCGTCGCGCAGGATGTACTGGTACTGCTCCGCGATGCCGACCATCTTGTTGCGGCGGCCCAGCGAGAGGATCTGCGCGAAACCGGTGTAGAACCACATGCCCTCGAAGATCACGTAGAACGCGACCAGGTCACGCAGGAAGGCCTGGTCCGCCTCGGGCGTGCCGGTGCGGAACTCCGGGTTCTCCAGGTTCTGGGTGTACTTGAGCGCCCAGGCGTCCTTCGCGGTGATCGAGGGGACCTCGCGGTACATGTTGAAGAGCTCGCCCTCGTCCAGGCCGAGGCTCTCGCAGATGTACTGGAAGGTGTGCGTGTGCACCGCCTCCTCGAAGGCCTGGCGCAGCAGGTACTGGCGGCACTCCGGGTTCGTGAGCTGGCGGTACACGGCCAGGACGATGTTGTTGGCCACCAGGGACTCCGCCGTGGCGAAGAAGCCGAGGTTGCGCTTGAGCATCAGGCGCTCGTCCTCGGTGAGCCCGTCCTTGGACTTCCACAGCGCGATGTCGGCCTGCATCGCCACCTCGGTGGGCATCCAGTGGTTGTTGCACCCGGAGAGGTACTTCTCCCACGCCCACGTGTACTTGAGGGGCAGCAGCTGGTTCACGTCGGCGCGGGCGTTGATCATCGACTTGTCGTCGACGTTGACGCGCTCGGCGTCGCGCTCGATCTCGCCGAGGCCGCTGGTGGCCGCTGCGCTGTTCTCGGAAACCGCGGTCATGCTCGAACTTTTCCGTTCTCCGGTCGGGCCGGGGTCGTCTTCGGGGAGTGGAGGGGAGCCAGGAGGGGTGCGGGGGCGCCCGCGGGTGTCGCGGGCGCCCCGGGGTCCCTCGTTACTGGCAGGCCTCGCACTCGGGGTCCTCGATGCTGCACGCCTGGCCGTCGACGATCTCGAACTCGTCCTCGGGCTCGGGCGCCACCGGCTCGGCCACCGGGGCCGGGCTCACGGCGGGGCTGGGAGCCGGGGCCGCCGCAGGGGCCGCCGCGGGGGCGGCCGGGGTGGAGGCGACCGCGTTGAGACGGCCGTCCGTGCCCTTGAGCGTGCTCTTCTCCACGTGGGTGGCGCTCTGCGAACGCAGGTAGTAGGTGGTCTTGAGACCGGAGCGCCAGGCGCGGCGGTACAGGGCGTCCAGCTTCTTGCCGCTGGGGGCGCCCATGTACAGGTTGAGCGACTGGGCCTGGTCGATCCACTTCTGACGGCGCGAACCGGCGTCCACCAGCCAGTTGGGGTCGACCTCGAACGCCGTGGCGTACAGGGCCTTGAGGTCGTCCGGCACGCGGTCGATGGCGCCGAGGCTGCCGTCGTGCATCTTGAGCGCCGACACCATGTCCTCGTCCCAGAGACCGCGCTCCTTGAGGTCGCGGACCAGGTAGTCGTTGACGACGGTGAAGTCGCCGGACATGTTCGACTTGACGAACAGGTTCCGGTAGACCGGCTCGATCGACTGGCTGACGCCGGTGATGTTGGCGATGGTCGCGGTGGGCGCGATCGCCATGACGTTGGAGTTGCGCATCCCGGTGGACTTCACGCGCTCACGCAGGGAGTCCCAGTCCAGGGTCTCGCCGCGGTCCATGTCGAGGTCGCCGCCACGGGAGTCCGCGAGCAGGCGCAGGGAGTCGATGGGCAGGACGCCCTGGCTCCACAGCGAGCCGTCGAAGCTCTCGTACGCACCGCGCTCGCTGGCCAGCTCCATGGACGCCTCGATGGCGTAGTAGCTGATCAGCTCCATGCTCTCGTCCGCGAAGGTGACCGCGCCCTCGGAGGCGAACGGCGTGCGGATCTTGAACAGGGCGTCCTGGAAGCCCATGAGGCCCAGGCCGACCGGGCGGTGGCGCATGTTCGCGCGGCGCGCCTCGGGGATCGTGTAGAAGTTCACGTCGATGACGTTGTCGAGCATGCGCACGGCGGTGCGGACGGTGCGGCGCAGGCGCTCGACGTCGATGCCGTTCGGGCCGACGTGCTGCGGCAGGTTCACCGAGCCGAGGTTGCAGACCGCGACCTCGTCCTTGCTGGTGTTCAGCGTGATCTCGGTGCACAGGTTGGAGGAGTGCACCACGCCGTTGTGCTGCTGCGGCGACCGCAGGTTCGACGGGTCCTTGAAGGTGATCCACGGGTGGCCGGTCTCGAACAGCATGGTGAGCATGCGGCGCCACAGGTCCACGGCGGGCATCTTCTTGGAGACCTTGATACGGCCGGCCTCGGCGTCGGCCTCGTACTTCTCGTAGGCCTCGACGAAGTCCCTGCCGTACTTGTCGTGCAGGTCGGGGACCTCGTCCGGGGAGAACAGGGTCCAGGTGCCCTGCTCCTCCACGCGCTTCATGAACAGGTCCGGAACCCAGTTCGCGGTGTTCATGTCGTGGGTGCGGCGGCGCTCGTCACCGGTGTTCTTGCGGAGGTCGAGGAACTCCTCGATGTCGATGTGCCAGGTCTCCAGGTAGGCGCAGACCGCGCCCTTGCGCTTGCCGCCCTGGTTGACCGCGACCGCGGTGTCGTTGGCGATCTTCAGGAACGGGACGACGCCCTGGCTCTTGCCGTTGGTGCCCTTGATGTGGGAGCCGAGGCCGCGGACCGGGGTCCAGTCGTTGCCCAGGCCGCCCGAGTACTTGGACAGCATCGCGTTGTTGCTGATGCCGTGGAAGATGTCGTGCAGGTCGTCGCCGACCGTGGTGAGGAAGCAGGACGACAGCTGCGCGCGGACCGTGCCCGAGTTGAACAGGGTGGGCGTGGAGGCCATGAAGTCGAACGAGCTCAGCAGCTCGTAGAACTCGATGGCGCGGGCCTCGCGGTCGTCCTCGTTGAGCGCCAGGCCCATCGCGACGCGCATGAAGAACGCCTGCGGGAGCTCGTAGCGGACGTCGTCGCTGTGCAGGAAGTAGCGGTCGTACAGGGTCTGGAGGCCGAGGAAGGTGAACTGCTCGTCACGGTCGGCGTGCAGGGCCTTGCCCAGGCGCTCCAGGTCGAACTGGGCCAGCGCCGGGTCGAGCTGTCCGAGGTCGATGCCGCGACCGACGTAGGCGGACAGGTAGGTGGCGTAGCGGTCGTCCATGTCGGACTGGGTGGCGGTCTCGGCGGCGCCGCTGACGAAGCTGAGGGCCTCGGTGCGGAGCTTGTCGAGCAGCAGGCGGGCGGCCACGTACGAGTAGTTCGGGTCGACCTCCACGTAGCTGCGGGCGGCCATGACCAGGGCGAGCTCGACCTCGGAGTCCGCGATCCCGGGGTAGAAGCCCCGACGCGCCTCGGTGAGGACCTTGGCCGCCGAAACACCGGTGAGCCGCGCACAGGCCTCGGTTACGACGTGCTCGATCCGGTCGATGGCGGCGGGGGCGCCACCGCCGTTGGTCGGCGCGGGCCGAACGGATGCGGGCACGGCCTCGACGTCAAGGGTCATACAGCGGCTCCAACCTCGGTAAAGAAGAGTCCCGGCGGGGAACGGGGTTCACGAGTAGCAGACGCGCGGCTCGCACCGGCGGCCCACCGCAGTGGATACGGATGGACCGGCGACCGGCGGGTCGCGGCGACTCCCCTCGAAGCCCCCTCGTCTGCGTTGTCGATGGCGGGCCCTGGGACCCACGGGTGACCTACTCGCCCTCCGCGCCCGAAGCCGATCGGGCCTCTTCGCGCGTGGCGGTCGTCGTTCCCGTCTGCTTCACCAGGGCGGGAACCCCGGTGAACCACCAACGGGTCCCGATACTACATCTAGGGGGCGCCACCTTGGAACACCCCAAGATGATGGCGTGTCGCGGATTTCTCGGATTCTTCGACGAATGTCGAACACACGCCTGGAGCGTGGTATGAGTGCCCCACGGGCGCCCTGTGAGAGGGCGTCTCCGGCCGGGCTCGAGGGCCTTCGTGGAGGGTCGGACCCAGCCTAGGACGTCGGCGGGGCGGACGTGTCCGCCCGACTCCCGGAGATCGGCCACAGGGCCGTGCGGGCACCCCGGAAAAGGGGTCGCGCGACCCGGGGTTGACGACCGAACCTGGCGTACCTGGTCGGCGTGGCTGCGGGAAACGGACCCTGGGCGTCCGGATGCGGCCGTTCGCGCCCCCGGCCCGGTCCGGATCGGGGCGCGTCAGAAAGCTCACTTCCCGGGGGTGTCGGCGGCCTACGGCACGCCGTGCGCCCCGGCGGGGGCGAGCGGGGCCCGACCCGCGCCGCCCGGGTCAGAGGTCCAGGAGCAGGTCCAGGTCGTCCTCGGGCAGGCCGAGGTCGGTCCGGATCCGGAACCGGATGCGCAGGAGCTCGTCGAACAGGTCCCGGGCGTAGGCGGACAGGTTCCGGTTCCGGAACCAGCGCGCGCCCGAGGTGGCCCAGCGCTCCGCGCCCTCCAGGTCGTCGTGGGCGTAGAGGACCTCGGCCACGTGGATATGGGTCTGGAGCCCCGGCTGGCCCCCGCTCTCCAGCCGCTTCAGGTGTTCGTAGGCGAGACCGCGCTCGTCCAGCTGGAGCAGCGCCCCGGCGCTCAGGGCGTGCGCGTCGACCACGGTCGGGCCGCCGTCGTCCATGGCGCGCTGGTAGGCGGCGCAGGCCCGCTCGAACTCCTGGGCGATCTCCCACTGCTCCCCGGCGCGCACGAACAGCTCCGCCCGGGTCACCTCGCTCCCGGCGTCGACCCGGTTGGCCAGGTCCAGCAGCTGGGCGGCGATCCGGCTGTGCTCACCCGACCGGACGGCGTGGAACTCCAACCGGTCGAGATCTGCCGTCGTCACCTGGGTCAACCGCATCGCCCCCATCCCCTACTCGCACCTCGCGCGCGCCGGTCAGGGCCTGGCACGCTCCAGTGCCTGCCAGAACCCCTGGCGCAGTCCGTCACGGACCTCGTCGCGCAACAGGTGGTCGATCGGGAGTGAGGACCCCTGAAGCAGCCTCGCCTCCAGGTCCGAGGGCATCCTCGGCCTACGGGCCAGGACGGCCTCCACCCACAGGGCGGGCGCCTCACGTGCGATCGACTCCGCGAAGTCGTTCCCTTCCTTGTGCGCGACATGCACCGCGTCATCAACGGTATGCGCGCCGGAGCCCGTCTGTTGGGTATATCCAGGACTAGGGTTGGATTCCTGGTATCCGGCCGTGCCGAACCGGCTGTCGTACTCGGGACCAGTAGGTCGCCGTTCCCCGAATCCGGGGGCGGCGCCACCGCGGCGTGCGGTGTCAGTTGCCGTACTGGTCCCATAGGTAGGGTTTGTGTCCGCCCCACCTCCGAAGCCTGGATCCTCACCGGGTCCGAACCTCAGGTCGGGGCCGGGCGGGGGTGAGTTTCTCTGCGGCGGCCCCTGCTGGAGGTCGGCGAACGAGGCCTGGGGCCCGGTTCCCGCGTCGAAGGGCCGCTGCGGTCCCGTGCCGTTGAAGGACGGCTGGGGCCCGGTCCCGTTGGTGAAGGCGGGCTGGGCGCCGGGCATCCCGTGCCCCTGCGGCTGTCCCTGACCCGGTCTGCCCTGGAGGCCGTACCCGCCCGGTTCGGCCCCGCGCATGGACTGGTGTCCGCCGGTCCCGGAGGGCGGGTATCCGCCCTGGCCGTTGGGTCCGTGTCCGTTCTGCGCCGCGTGGACGCTGGGACCGGGGTGCGCCCCGGTGGCACCGGGGTAGGAGCCGTTGCCGTTCACTCCGGGCGGGGCCTGCCCGCCGGAGGGGAAGCCGTTCGCGTCGATGGCGCCGGAGGAGGCGCCCTCCGCACCGGGTCCGGCCAGGTGGTCGACGCCGCGCTGTTGCGCTATCGAACGGCGCATCGCGCGCAGCTGCTCCATGGCGCTGCCCTGGGGCACGGGCTGTCCGCCGGTGCCCGCGAACATCGCCTCCAGGCCGCCGGTGGAGGTGTTGACCGGGTCGACCCGGCTGGAGCCGCTCGGGGCCGGCGCGGGCTGACGCGGCTGCGGGGTCTCGGGCTGGCGCGGGGCCTCGGGGGCCGACCGGCCGCGCCCGTTGGCGAAGGGGGTGGTCGTCTTGGCGGCGGTCTCCTGGGTGGAGCCGCCACCGGAGAGGAGGTTCACGTGGGGGCGCAGGTGCCCGGCGCCGATCTCGATGAGGTCGTCGCTCTCCCGGCGCAGGGCGCGGGAGATGGTCCAGTTGCCCTCCACGGAGATGTGCACGACGGTGACGCGCACGCCCATGTCCTGGACGTCGGCGACCACGGGGGCCATGTCCTCGTCACCGCTGACCAGGACCGCGTCGGACAGGACACCGGTGCGGGCCAGGGTGGTGAGGTCGCGTTGGACGTAGCTCTCCACGCCTTCACGGCGTCCCGGCCGTATCCGGGCGGCGCGGAACTTGATGCCGGGGATGTCCGCGATGCTGTCCTGTTCCTGGGCCCGCCGGTCGTCAGCGATCGCCTCGTACCAGTAGCAGCGCAGGAGCGGTAGTCCCGTCCGGTCCCGCGCCACCTCGTTGAGGAACTGGACGAGACCGGAGTAGTCCCAGGCGACGGAGTCCCGGTTACGGGTTCCGTGCACGGCCATCGCACCGTCGGCGAGAAGGTATCCCGCGTCGACGAACAACGCGCAGCGGTCCACGTGACACCGCCCCCTTCCCTGTCGATCTCTGGGGCCATATCCATGACCGGGGCACAGCCTAGCCAAGTCTGTCTCGTTTTGCGTGCCATCGACGAATACCGACAGTTACTAACTTGCTACGCAGTGGAGGCCCTTCGGGGTTACGCGTGGCCTCCCGGAAGCCCCACCAGGCCCGGAACGGCCACGGAAGGGGCATCCCGGCCACGGACCTCAGGTGCGCATCGGCGCGGTGAGGGCGACGACCCCCACCAACACGGCGTCCTGACCGGACGGGATTCGGATATCCGATTCGCGCCCCAGGGCCGCGTCGAATCGAACGACATCGGTCCCGAACGTCATCGGATCACCCACCGCCCCGCGCGCGGAGCCCACGAACGCGTTGTCGACGCCTCCGTGTCCGCCGGTCGGCGCGATCGGGACCCCGCCCACCGTCACGCGGTCACCGCCGAGGTCGGCGTCGCCCTCCCAGGCCACCACGTCGAACCGGGCCCGGACCGACTCCGGCAGCAGACCGGACACCGGGAAGCGCGCCCCCTCCGGGTCCTGGAAGACCGCCGTGGTCTCGTCCAGCACCATCGCCTGGTGGTAGCCCTCCACTGACGGGTCCTCCATGACCACCACGAGGCTCCACCCGGCGTGGACGCCCCTGCCCTCCCGGGCCGGGACGTCGCTGACCCACCACTCGCCGCCCCCGCCCGACCGGACCAGGTCGGTGACGTCCGCGAACGCCTGGTAGGCGCGGTAGCCCGGCAGGTCCGCGACACGGGTGTCGGCGGCGGTCACGGTGGTGTAGGAGACCATGCCGGGGCCCTTGATCCGAGCGGTGGGAGCGCTCGGCTCCCCCGCCGCCGAGAAGTACAGCCCGGCCCAGCGCACCGACCCGCCCTCGGGGAGTTCCCAGGTGGCGGAGCTGGAGGAGGTGGTCGTGGGGTCCCAGTCGCGGTCGAGCGGGGCCATCACCCAGTTGTCGTTGTCGAGCCGGTCGCCGGTCCGCTGGCGGGCGTCCGCGCAGACGCCCGGGGCCTCCTCCTCTTCCGTCTCCTCTTCCTCCTCCTCGACGTACCCCCCGTCAGGGGGTTCGACGGCCTCCGGGGACTCGGGGACCTCCTCCGCGCCGTCCTCTTCCGGCTCGTCCTCGGGCTCGTCCCGCCCCTCCTCCGCCGCGTCGTCGGGCTCCTCCGAGGAACCGTCCCCGCCCTCACCGAGGAGGTCGCCGATGCCCCCACCGAGATCGGGGGTGGCGTCGGAGGGCGCACGGCGGAGGTCGGCGTCGGGGAGCGCGTCCGGCGGGAGGACCGCGCCCTCGTCCGGCGGGGGAACCGCGCCCTCGTCCGGGAGCTCCACCGCGCCGCCGCCCGGCCAGCCCCACCACGGCCACGGCCATCCGCCCTTCGGCGGGTCGGGCTCGGTGCAGGTCAGCAGGGCGTTGCCGACGGTCTCCGTACGTACCTGTCCGGCGGTCGCGTAGCGGGCGGCGATACCGTCCGGCGTCACCCCGCGCTCACCGACCGCCTCGAATCTGACCTCACCCGAGGAGATCACCACTCTCGCGGGCACGTCCACGTCGGCGTCGGCGGCCACGCGGACGTCGATGAACTGGGTGCCGCTCTCCCCCTCGGCCATGCCGGTGCGCACGCACTCGCCGCCGCCGCTGCCCGCCGAACAGCCCCAGTCCCCGTGGCCGACCGCCATGGGGACGGCGTTCCCCGCGCCGCCGGAGGAGACCATCTCCACTCCGGGGGGCAGGGTGATGGCGGCGACCACGTCGCTGGCCGTGGCCGCGCCCGTGTTGAGCACGTCCAGGACCATGATCCCGTCGCTGCCCGGCACCAGGGCGCCGACCGGGTCGATGCCCGCCGCGAACTCGGGCCCGGGCTCCTCCGGCTCCTCGGGTTCCTCCGAAGCGGGGGGCGCCTCGGGGGTGTCCGGGGGCCGCGGTGCCGGGGGCGCGGGCGCGGGGGCGGCCGGAACGTCGGCGGGCACCGACGGCACGGGGACCGGTTCGGGTTCGGCTTCCGGCGCGGGTTCGGGCTCCGGCGCGGCCGGGTCCGGGTCACTCGCGGGGGGATCGGCGGGGGGCGCGGGCGCACCGGCCGCAGGGGGGTCCTCCTGGGGCGCGGCCACGGGAGGGGGATCGGTGGGCGCGGGCGCCTCGCCTCCCACCAGGGCGAACGCGACCGCGACGGCCACACCGGCGGCAGCGGTGGCCCCGGCGGAGACCTGCTGCTGGCGCCGGGACATCCGGTTCCACCAGGCTCCGGTCGCGACACCGCCCGGGGTCGCGGTGAGGTAGCCCGTGGCGCCGAAGCCGACGACCAGCGGTAGCACGATCCCGCGCAGGCCGACGTTGACGTCCATGAGCTCCGCGTACACCTCGCGGCAGTCCCCGCAGTCGTCCATGTGCCGGTCGACCTTGGTGGTGTCGCGCTTGGACAGCCCGCCGCGCACGTAGGCGCCGAGCAGCCCCAACGTGGGGCGGCAGGCCTCCGCCGCTCCCCCGCCCGCCAGGTGCATCTGGAGGTAGGCCTGGCGCAGGCCCTCACGGGCGCGGTAGGCCAGTGCGGCCACACCGTTGGCGTTCATCCCGAGGATGGTGGCCGCCTCGGCGGGCTTGACCCCCTCGATCTCCGTGTGCCACAGCACGGACTGCCAGCGTTCGGGCAAGGAGAGGAAGGCGCGGGCGATCAGGGAGCGTTCGAGCCCCTCCAGCGCCGGGTCGACGAAGGGTTCGCCGGAGTCGTAGCTCTCCATGTCGTCCGTGACGACCTGGCGCTTGTCCCCCCGTCCCCGGTCGTAGGCGGCGTTGCGGACCGCGGTGAGCAGGTAGGGGCGGAAGGCGTCGCTGGGGCCGCCGCCGCGCTGGATGACGCTGAGCACCTTGGTGAACGCCTCGGCCACCGCGTCCTCGACCTCGGCCTCGCCCCGCAACAGCTGGCGGGCCAGACCCCGGGCGGCCCCGGCATGGCGCTCGTAGAGGGTGCCGTAGGCGGCGTTGTCACCGGCCTTCACCCGCTCGATGATCTCCGAGTCACCGATGAGTGTCTCTGTGTTCTCTCCGTCGGCGTCGGCCACCCAGCGCCCTTTCCCTCGTGGTCCCGTATCCCCCGGCCGGCGAGCCAGAACCGGGGTGTCGGGAGGCAGGGGTTCGGCGTCGGAGGATCACGTGCTCGAAAAAATATCTCGTATCCGCGTCATAGCCGCTACCGATCTCCGTGATTGGGGTGAGGGCGAACGGAGGGGACCCGCCGCGGGGGCGCGGGTCCACCTTCGTTCACCTGGCCGAACAACGACCGGGAGCGACTATGGGCGAGACCGAAGTGGGAGCCGGGGCACGGGGCAGTGTGGCGCGCCGTGCCCGGGAACTGCGGGCGCCGTGGGGGCGCCGGAGCTGTGAGCGGGGGTGGACCCCGGCCGAGGACTGGTGGACGCCCTCCGTGGACGCCGTCTGCGAGGCGTACACCACGGGGACGGACCTGACCGAACCCTGCTCCCGGCTCGGGGAGGCCCGGGCCCGTTCGGGGGTGGAGATCGGCCGGGCGCTGGCCGACCTCGACGCCTTCGGGGAGGTCGCGGGCTGGGAGCACCTCCCGCTCACCCTGGTCCGCGCGCTGGCCGAGGGCTGGGTCGAGGGGGGCCGGGGCCGGGACACCTGCCAGGACCCGCTCACCGGTCTGGCCAACGAGGCGTACCTGCGCACCCGCGTCCGTGAGCTGTACCGGAGCTCGGAGGAGACCGTCCCGGCCGCGTTCGACCACCGCCTGGTGGTGGTCGCGCTGGACCCCACCCTCGACCCGTGGCGGCGCGCGGCGCGGCTGATCGTGCTCGGACACGAGCTGAACCGCTTCTTCACCCGCGGGGAGTCGGTGTGCCTGGCCAGCCGGGCGCGGATCGCGGTCGTGGCCCGGGACGTGCCCGCGCTCAGGACCGAGATCGACGAGCTGCGCTCGGGGGTCGGCTGGGAGCACGGCGCCGCCGTCTGGTCGGTGCCGCTGCCCGCGACCCATCGCGAGGCGTCCGCCCTGCTCGACGGGCTGGGGAGGCCGACCCGCGACGAATGACCACAGACGCCGCTGCGGACGGCCCTTCCAGAGGGGAGAGGGCCCGGTCCGGAGCGGTGAGGCCGACCGCCGCGCACGTCTGAGGGGGTGTGCGCGGAGCGGTCGGCCCCGTCCGACGGGCCCGGGCTCTCTGGCCCCCATGAGAGGGCGGCCCACGAGGCCCTCGGACGGACGACGGCGCCGCATCGCGGCGCCCGGGGGCGCGCTCACACAGGGGAGGTGGGCGCGCCTCCCGTCATGTCACCCCTGACCGGTGGAAGGCACCGCGTCGTTCCTGCCCGAGGAAATTCGGAAATGACTCCGGCGGTCGGTGCGCTCACTGAAAGTCGCGGCACGCAGACGCGAAGCGATGCGGCGGTCACCATCAGTCATTCGAGGAGAAAGGATTCCAAAGAAATCATAAACCCCTGGTAACTTCCAGGAATGTTCTCACGGTTTTCCGGGTTCTTTGTCGGCGCTTTCTTCGGTCTGGTGTTCGTGCTGGTCAACAGCGGTCCACCACTTTCTTCGGCGGTCGCTTTCACGGTGCGTTCGCTGGCTGTCGCCGTGGCTGTCGCGATCGTCGTCATGGCCGTGCTCGCCATGCGGAAAGACTCCCCCAGCGAGGGCGATGACGCGCCGCGGCCGCGTTTCGGGGCGTTCTTCGGTGTGGTCACGATGATCGAGGTCGCACTGATCATCGGCGGCACGATGACCATCGGCCGGACCGAGGGGATCCCGGACGAGGCCGGGGTGGCCTGGGTGGCCCTCGTCGTCGGCCTGCACTTCTTCCCCCTGGCCTGGCACTGGAAGCAGCGGGAACTCCTCGTCGTGGCCGGTTACGCCTCGGCCCTGGGCGCGGTCGGCCTGGTCATGGCGCTGACCGGCCACCCCGAGTGGGTGCCGCTGCTCAGCGGCGTCGTCACCGGTGTGGGCATGCTGCTCGGCAGCCTCGGCGGCGCGGTCCTGGTGGCGCGAAGCCCCCGTTAGCGAAGCGCCCCTAGAGGCCGAAGTACGGCAGGCACGGTTCCAGGCCCTCGACCCGGACGGGGACCGTGCGGTGCCGCTCCCAGTCCTCCCGGGTCAGCCGGTACCTGGTCTCGCGGACCCGCTCGCCCCGGATCGCGACCAGGTCGGTCCCGTCGGGGCGGTACCCGAGTTTCCGGGCCACCCCGTGCGAGGCGGCCGTGGCCGCCAGGACCTCCGAGACCGCGGCCTCCGCGCCCAGCTCCGCGAAGGCCAGGTGCAGGACGGCGGCCCGCATCTCCGTGCCGATCCCCCTCCCCTGGTACCGCCGGGTGAGCCACGAACCCGTGTTCACCTGGCGGGCCACGCCGAAGTCGCTCGCCCCCAGGTCCTGGACCCCGATCACGGTGCCCTCGTACACCACGACCGCGTTGAAGGTCCACTTCTCCGGCGTCCACGCCGCCATGGTGGCCCAGTTGTGCTGGACGACCGTCCGTGCCAGGCGGTCCGGCGGCTGGTCCGTCCACGGGACCGAGAAGGGCATCCGCTCCGGGTCGTGGACGCCCGCGACGGCGGCGTCGGCCAGTTGGGAGAGGTCCTCGTCGGAGGGCATTCGCAGTTGGAGCCGGGGCGTGTTCAGCCGGAGCCCCGCCGGGGGGAAGTGGTTCGCGATCATGCCCTGATTCTGCGGACCCCCGCCGGGGTTGTCACCCGGTTTCAGCGGACCAGCTCCGCGACGAGCGCGGCCAGCTCCCGAGAGGGGTCCTCCCCCGCCTCGCGAACCGTCCAGCCGCGCATCCCGGCCAGGTGCGCCGGGTGCGCGTAGGCCGGGTCGGTGAGCAGGTAGCCGCACGGCGCGTCCGGCCAGTCCGGGACGGTGGGCAGGCGTTCCGTGCGGTAGGCGGCGGGTTCGTTCGCTCGGGCGGGCACCTCGACCAGCTGGTTCCGCGCCAGGTCCGCCCGGGTCGGACTGCCCGGCTGGGGCAGGGGCGCGTCCACCAGCACGTAGCCGAGGACCGGGCGGTGCGCGGAGCGCTGGGCCGCGCCGACCGCGCCGAGCAGGGGGCCGCTGTCCCCCTCCGCGACCAGCACGACCGGGGTGCGGTCACCGACCAGTCGGCCGATCTCCAGGCTGGCCCGCGCCACGTAGCGGGCGGCGTGGGGGGCGGTGTCGTCATCCCCGACCTCGGGGAACACCGGCGAGGGGAGGGCGTCCGAGACACCCGGGAGCGAAGAGGGGGCGCCGAGGGTGGGGGGAAGGAGGACGGTGATCACGCGCGGGTCTCGTCCCGCACCCAGGCCAGGTAGGACGGGTTTCCGCCGGTCACGGGCGCCGCCATGACCTCGGGGACGTCGTAGGGGTGCGTCTCGACCAGGTGCGCGACCAGGTCGTCGAGGCGGTCCGCGGCGGTCTTGATCACGACCATCCACTCCTGGTCGGCCCGGACCTCCCCCTCCCAGCGGTAGAAGCTGGAGATCGGCCCGTTCACCTGCGCGCAGGCCACGAGCCGGTGCGCGACCACGGAACGGGCCACCTCCTCGGCGCCCTCGCGGCTGTCCACGGTGGTCTCCACCCGGACGGTTCCGGTGTGCTCCTGCATGGTCGTCCCAACTAGGGCGGAGCGGCCCTGGTCCGCGCGGCCCCACCCGGTGTCCTAGGCTCACTGGTCATGAGCGAACGTGATGAACTCCTGCGTCAGATCAACGATAAGGCGGTCGTGCGCGGGAAGGTGACCCTGTCCTCCGGCAAGGAGGCCGACTACTACGTCGACCTGCGCCGGATCACCCTGGACGGGGAGGCCGCGCCGCTGGTCGGCTCGGTCCTGTTGGACACCGTCGAGGACCTGGAGTTCGACGCGGTGGGCGGTCTGACCCTGGGCGCCGACCCGGTGGCCACCGCCATGCTGCACGCCGCGCACGCGCGCGGCCGCAGGTTGGACGCCTTCGTGGTGCGCAAGGCGGGCAAGGCGCACGGTCTCCAGCGGCGGATCGAGGGCCCGGACGTGAAGGGGCGCCGTGTCCTGGCGTTGGAGGACACCTCCACCACCGGCGGTTCGGTGATGACCGCCGTGGAGGCGCTGCGTGAGGCGGGTGCCGAGGTCGTGGCGGTCGCGCTGATCGTGGACCGCGGCGCGCGCGGGAGGCTGGAGGAGGAGGGCCTGGAGTACCGGCCCGTCTTCGAGGTCTCCGACCTGGACGTCTAGGGCTTGAGCGTGAAGGTGTGCCCCGGCGAGCGGTCGGAGACGTCGCGCGGGGCGCCGTTCACGTGGACCTCGACGGCGGTCGGGTCACCGATGGTGACCTCCAGGCCCTCGTCGTTGTCCGGGTAGGTCACGGAGCTGCCCTGGGTGAGTTCCTGGTCCAGGAGCACGTCCCCGCCGGGGACGCGGACGAACACGTCGCTGGACTCGCCCACCACGCGGATGTGCAGGACGCCCATGTCGGCGGGGTCCACGCTCTCGGCCGCCGCCTCGGACGCGTTGACGCTGACGCCCTCGCCGTCCGGGAGGGACTGGTACAGGAAGTACCCGCCGAGGGCCACCAGGGCGACCAAGAGCACGACGGCCCCGACGATGGCCATCACCTGGCCAACGCCCCGCGGATCATTCCTATGCCTTCCCACGGCGACGAATGTAGCGCGTATCACGACAAAAAGCGACAGCGGCCACCGGGAACGCCTGGCCCGGGCGGCGTCCGTGACAAATCGGCGCGGAATCCACGACCGCTTCCGGGACCCCTCACCGGGCCTTCCTCCGCGCCCCCGTAAGCTGCGGGTACGTCGCCGATCCGGAGCATTTTGGTCTAGACCTTTCCAACGGCTCCGGCTATTCGGGATACTTGGACGACACCCGGCGAACGCTTCCGGACACACGGCCCGCGGGCCGTCCTCCGACGCTCCGGATTCCTCCGCCGGGAAAACGCACGTGGGGTGCCGTCGGTACGCGAGGGATCTCGCGTCGGCGGCCGCTCGCTCCAGGCCGAACCAGGGAGAGTCAAGCCATGCCCATCGCCAGCCCCGAGGTCTACACCGAGATGCTGAGCCGCGCGAAGTCCGAGGGCTTCGCCTACCCGGCGATCAACGTGACCTCCAGCCAGACGCTGCACGCCGCCCTGCGCGGTTTCGCAGAGGCCGAAAGCGACGGCATCGTCCAGATTTCCACCGGTGGCGCGGAGTTCCTCTCCGGTGCGTCGGTCAAGGACATGGTCACCGGCTCGGTCGCCTTCGCGGAGTTCGCCCGCGTGGTCGCCGCCAAGTACCCGGTGAACATCGCCCTGCACACCGACCACTGCCCGAAGAACAAGCTCGACGGCTTCGTCCGCCCGCTGCTGGAGATCTCCAAGGAGCGCGTGGCCAAGGGCCAGGAGCCGCTGTTCCAGTCCCACATGTGGGACGGCTCCGCGGTCGAGCTGGAGGAGAACCTCCAGATCGCGGACGAGCTGCTCGCCTCCTCGAAGGCCGCCCGGACCATCCTGGAGATCGAGGTGGGTGTCGTCGGCGGCGAGGAGGACGGCATCGTCGGTGAGATCAACGAGAAGCTGTACACGACCCCGGCGGACGCCCTGCGTACCGCCGAGGTGCTGGGCCTGGGCGAGAAGGGCTACTACATGACCGCCCTGACCTTCGGCAACGTGCACGGCTCGTACAAGCCCGGCTTCGTGAAGCTGCGCCCCGAGGTCCTCAAGACCGCCCAGGAGGCCGTCGCCGCCAAGTACGGCAAGGCCAAGGCCTTCGACTTCGTGTTCCACGGCGGCTCCGGCTCCACCATGGAGGAGATCCACGAGGCGATCGAGTACGGCGTCGTGAAGATGAACATCGACACCGACACCCAGTACGCCTACACGCGTCCGGTCGTCGACCACATCATGAGGAACTACGACGGCGTGCTGAAGGTCGACGGCGAGATCGGCGACAAGAAGGCCTACGACCCGCGCGCCTACGGCAAGGTCGCCGAGGCCGGTATGGCCGCCCGCGTGGTCGAGGGTGCCCAGCACCTGAAGTCCGCCGGGAACAAGATGAAGTAGGGCTCCCCCGCCCCCGTACGGTGCCCGGCGGCCTCGGCCGCCGGGCACGGTCGTCCCTCCGTGGCGACGGACACCCCCGGTCCCCCCGGAGCCGTGGCGGCCCGGTGGCAGGATGGGGGCATGAACCTGCACCAGAACCTGCTGAACGAGCCGCCCGAGACCCGCCTGGCCGACGACCCCGAGGCGCGCGAGGCGCTGGCCTTCTCCGACGACCCCACCCCGGTGGCCGGTCGGTTCCCGAGCTACTCCGCCGCGTGGGCCCGCCTGGCCGAGCTGGCCCTGGCCGACGGCCAGCCGGTGACCGCCTACGCCTACGCCCGGACCGGGTACCACCGCGGGCTGGACCAGCTGCGCCGCTCGGGCTGGAAGGGCCACGGCCCGATCCCGTGGGAGCACGAGCCCAACCAGGGCTTCCTGCGCGCCCTGCACGCCCTGAGCCAGGCCTCGGAGCAGATCGGTGACACCGAGGAGGCCGAGCGCTGCGCCACGTTCCTCCGTGAGTCGAGCGAGGAGGCCGCTCAGGCCCTGAACGCCTGAGCCCCTCGCACCACGCGGCCCGGTCGGACCCCCAGGGGGCGGCCGGGCCGTCGGCGTCCTCAGGGGCCTCCGCCACGCCGGGTTCGACGCGCGGCACCGTTCCCGTCCCTCCGCGGACGCGCGCCCGCCGCGGACGCCGCCCGGCACGATGTGGGAACTCGCACGCGACGGACGGGAACGATCCGGTGGCCGTGGCCCCACCTCCCCGCTGACGGTTCTGGAGGAGGGCGCCGCGCCTCGGTGTGCCGGGGGGCACAAAGCCCCACTTAACCCGGATGCGCAGGTCGTGTACGCTCAATACGCAACGGCCCCTGTCGCTGCCTTGCGCCAGGGGTTCATCCATGTTCGGGGTCGGAAAGGCCTCGGTCAGGTGTCGAGCGAAGAGGTAGAGACCAATGCCGGCGATCACGCTCGTGGGTGCCCAGTGGGGCGACGAGGGCAAGGGCAAGGCGACCGACCTGGTCGGTGACCGCGTGGACTACGTGGTCCGTTACCAGGGCGGCAACAACGCCGGGCACACGGTGGTCATCGGTGACCAGAAATACGCCCTCCACCTGCTGCCGTCCGGCATCCTCTCCCCGAACGTCGTCCCGGTCATCGCCAACGGCGTCGTCATCGACCCGGGTGTGCTGTTCGAGGAGCTGCGCGGCCTCCAGGAGCGGGGCGTGGACACCTCCCGCCTGGTCATCTCGGCCAACGCGCACCTGATCATGCCCTACCACCGGGCCCTCGACAAGGTCAGCGAGCGCTTCCTCGGCAAGGGCAAGATCGGCACCACCGGTCGCGGCATCGGCCCGACCTACGCCGACAAGGTCACCCGCCAGGGCGTGCGCGTGCAGGACATGTTCGACCCCAAGATCCTGCGCAAGAAGATCGAGCTCGCCCTCCACGACAAGAACCAGCTCCTCACCAAGGTGTACAACCGGCGGGCCCTGGAGGCCGAGCCGATCATCGAGGAGTACCTGGGCTACGCCGAGAAGCTGCGTCCGCACGTGGCGGACACCTCCCTGATCCTCAACAAGGCGCTGGACGAGGGCAAGACGGTCTACCTGGAGGGCTCGCAGGGCACCCTCCTGGACATCGACCACGGCACCTACCCGTTCGTGACGTCGTCCTCGCCCACCTCCGGCGGCGCCGCCGCGGGCGCGGGCATCGGCCCGAACCGCATCACCAAGGTCGTCGGCATCCTCAAGGCGTACACGACCCGCGTGGGCTCCGGACCCTTCCCAACCGAACTGGTCGACGAGCAGGGCGACTGGCTGCGCACCCAGGGCGGCGAGTACGGCGTGACCACCGGCCGCGACCGCCGCTGCGGCTGGTTCGACGCCCCGATCGCCCGTTACGCCACCCGGATCAACGGCATCACCGACTTCTTCCTCACCAAGCTGGACGTCCTCACCGGCCTGGAGCGCATCCCCGTGTGCGTGGCCTACGACGTCGACGGCGTGCGGCACGACGAGATCCCGATGACGCAGACCGACTTCCACCACGCGACGCCGATCTACGAGTACTTCGAGGGCTGGTCCGAGGACATCACGGGCGCCCGGAAGTTCGAGGAACTCCCCAAGAACGCGCAGGCATACGTGCGTACCCTTGAGGAGATGGCCGGTGCACCGATCTCGGCCATCGGCGTCGGTCCGGGCCGCGAGGAGACCCTCCAGCTGCGTTCCCTGGTCTGACCCGGCGACACACGACTCCTCCAGTAGAAGAAGAGGCCCCCTGTAGTGAAAGCCCTCGTTCTCGGCGGCGGAGGCCGCGAGCACGCACTCGTCCGAGCTCTGTCCCTTGATCCGGGCGTCACCAGCATCCACAGCGCCCCCGGGAACCCGGGCATCTCCGACCTCTCCGAGAACCACGTCATCAACGTGACGGACGGGCTGGCCGTGACCGAGCTGGCCGCGCGCATCCGCGCCGAGCTGGTCGTGATCGGCCCCGAGGCGCCGCTGGTGGCCGGGGTGGCCGACGCCCTGCGCGACCGGGGCATCCCGGTGTTCGGTCCCGACAGGGAGGCCGCCCGGCTGGAGGGGTCCAAGGCCTTCGCCAAGGAGGTCATGGAGGCGGCCGGGGTACCCACCGCCAAGGCGCGGGTGTGCCGGAGCGCCAGCCAGGTCTCCGAGGCCCTCGACGAGTTCGGCGCGCCGTACGTGGTGAAGAACGACGGGCTGGCCGCGGGCAAGGGCGTGGTGGTGACCGAGGACCGCGCCCTCGCGGAGCGGCACGCCCGGGAGTGCGGCCGCGTGGTCATCGAGGAGTACCTCGACGGCCCCGAGGTCTCCCTGTTCGTGCTCACGGACGGCGCCCACGCGCTGCCGCTGCTGCCCGCCCAGGACTTCAAGCGTGCCTACGACGGCGACCAGGGGCCGAACACGGGCGGCATGGGCGCCTACGCCCCGGTGCCGTGGGCCCCCGCCGGTCTGGTGGACGAGGTCATGGAGTCGGTCGTGCGGCCGACCGTGTCCGAGATGAACCGCCGTGGCCACCGCTACCAGGGCCTGCTCTACGTGGGTCTGGCGCTGACCGCCAAGGGCCCGCGCGTGGTGGAGTTCAACGCGCGCTTCGGCGACCCGGAGACGCAGGTCGTGCTGGACCGCCTGGCCACCCCGATCGGGGCGGTCCTCCAGGCCACCGACACCGGCGGCCTCGGTTCGATCGGTTCGCTCCAGTGGAAGTCCGGTGCCGCGGTGACCGTGGTGGTCGCGGCGGAGAACTACCCGGGCGACCCGGCCAAGGGCGACCTGATCGGCGGTCTCGACGCCGCGAACGCCCTGGAGGGGGCCTACGTGCTGCACGCGGGCACCGCCTGGGACGGGGTGCGCGACGTCAAGGCCAACGGCGGCCGCGTGCTGAACGTGGTCGGCACCGGCGCGAACCTGCGCCAGGCCCGTGAGCGCGCCTACGAGGCGGCCGGCCGGATCGAGCTGCGCGGCTCGTTCTACCGCACCGACATCGCCGAACGCGCCGCCGCCGAGGCCTAGCAGGGCGACGCACGACAGAGTTCCCGTGGGGGCCTCCGGCCGCACGCCGGAGGCCCCCGCGCGTCCCGGCGCCCCCGGGCACGACCCAGAGAGAAGCGTCATGAGTGGCTTCGTCACCGTCCCCGAGCCCGTCGAGGTTCCGGGGCTCACCCACCTGCACACCGGCAAGGTGCGCGACCTGTACTCGACGGACTCCGGCGCGCTGGTGATGGTGGCCAGCGACCGGGTGTCGGCCTTCGACTGGGTGCTGCCCACGGAGATCCCCGGCAAGGGTCGTCTGCTGACCCAGCTGTCCCTGTGGTGGTTCGAGCGCCTCGGGGACCTCGTGGCCAACCACGTCGTCTCCGACACCCCGCCCGAGGGCGCACCCGCCGACTGGGCCGGGCGCACGCTGGTGTGTGAGCGGCTGGACATGGTGCCGGTCGAGTGCGTGGCGCGCGGCTACCTGGCCGGGTCCGGGCTGGCCGAGTACCGGGTGGACCGCACGGTGTGCGGCGTCCCGCTCCCCGAGGGCCTCGTGGACGGCTCCGAGCTGCCCGAGCCGGTGTTCACCCCGGCCACCAAGGCGGAGGTGGGCGACCACGACGAGAACGTGTCGTTCGGGGTCGTGGCGGAGCGGCACGGGGAGAGACTCGCCGGGGAGCTGCGCGACCTCACCCTGCGCGTGTACGGGCGCGGCCGAGACGTGGCCCGGGAGCGCGGTGTGATCCTCGCCGACACCAAGTTCGAGTTCGGCCGGTCCGCCTCGGGTGAGCTCGTCCTCGCCGACGAGGTGTTCACCCCGGACTCGTCCCGGTACTGGCCCGCCGACGAGTGGAGCCCCGGACGCCCCCAGCCGTCGTTCGACAAGCAGATCCTGCGCGACTGGCTGACCTCGCCCGCCTCGGGCTGGGACCGCGCCTCCGACACGCCTCCGCCGGAGCTTCCGGAGAACGTGGTGGAGCGCACTCTGTCCCGTTACGCGGAGATCCATGAGCGTCTGACCGGCGCCAAGCCGACTCTCTGACCGACGCGGACCGCGTGATTCCGCGCACGGGGACGTCGTTTCGGCTGTGGGAGCGCGTATGGTGGTGAAGTCGTATGCAACACCGAAGTAACGGCCAGCCATGCGTACGACCCATGGTCTCTCCCACGGCGTAATGCCTATTTGGCCGTTTGGCGGGACTTCAACCGCGATCTGCGGGTATACCACGTTCTGGGCCGTTTGACGCGATCCGCTTGCTATAGAGTCATCGCGAACCGACCGGCTCACCGGCCGCGCAGGTCACACACAAGATGGTCGCAACGTTTCAGGGCGAACCCGCGTCTCAACGCATACAGGCGATACCCGGCGAGGGTGACCCTTTTTTCACATCTGCCTCACGAAGGAGCACATGAGCATGGGCCAGGAGGTTCGTTACCGCGTCCGCGGCGGACGCCCCCTCAGCGGAACGGCGTTCATCCAAGGCGCGAAGAACGCCGTCCTGCCGATGATCGGGGCCGCCCTGCTGGCGTCCAAGGGACGTACCGTGCTGCGGAACGTCCCCGTCATCGAGGACGTCTACCGTGCGATCGAACTCGCCGAGCACGTGGGTGCCAAGGTCGAGTTCCATGAGTCCGAGCGCACCGTCGTCATCGACGCGTGCGGCCTCAACGACCCCGAGCGTGCCGTCCTGCCCGCGGACATCGCTGCCCGCTTCCGCGGCTCCGTGCTCTTCGTGCCGGCTCTGATGCACCGCACCGGCCGCGC
The DNA here is from genome assembly GCF_056173325.1 of Nocardiopsis sp. iso_238. Taxonomy (NCBI): domain Bacteria; kingdom Bacillati; phylum Actinomycetota; class Actinomycetes; order Streptosporangiales; family Nocardiopsidaceae; genus Nocardiopsis; species Nocardiopsis sp. iso_238. Next base: position 5,924,645 of record NZ_CM149668.1, read on the forward strand.
CCGCATCGAGGGCGTCGGCGGTTGCAACCTGGGCAGCCGCAACCTCGACTTCCACTACCGGGGCTTCGCCCGTCTGGGCGCGGAGGTCACCGAGGACCTGGAGCTCAACCACATCAACGTGGAGGCGAGCAAGCTCCGGGGCGGGCGTCTGTACCTGGACACCCCGTCCCACACGGGTACCGAGAACCTCCTCATGGCGGCCGTGCTGGCTCCCGGCACCACCGTGATCGAGCACGCGGCCCTTGAGCCCGAGGTCATCGACGTCATCAACTTCCTCTCCGCCATGGGCGCGAAGATCAGCGGTGGCGGCACCGGCCTGATCACCGTCGAGGGCGTCAAGGAACTCACCGCCGTCGAGCACACCATCATGTCCGACCGCATCGACGCCGGTGTGTTCGCGATGACCGTCGCCGCCACCGGTGGCGAGGTCAGCCTGGTGGGCGCCAACCTGGACCACCTGGGTGTGGCCCGTTGGAAACTCGAGCAGATGGGCGTGGGCTTCTCGCAGGAGGGCGCCGTCCTGCACGTCCAGCGGGACCCGTCCGTGCCGCTGCGCCCGATCAACGCGGTGACCTCGCCGTTCCCGGGCTTCGCGACGGACCTCCAGTCCCCGCTGATGGCGCTGGCCACCCTGGCCGAGGGTGAGAGCTACATCCACGAGGCGATCTACGACGGTCGCTTCGCGCTGGCCGACGAGCTCAACAAGATGGGCGCCAAGATCGAGGTCGAGGGCACCCGCGCCATCGTGCACGGTTCCACGAACCTGCGCGGCGCCGAGGTGATCGCCCACGACCTGCGCACCGGCGCGGCCCTGGTTCTCGCCGGACTGGTCGCCGAAGGTGAGACAATCGTGGCGCCTGGTTATCTGGTTGACCGCGGTCACGCTCAGTTCGCGTCGCGGCTCGCCGCGCTGGGCGGCGACGTGGAGCGCGTCACCGTCTCGTAGGAGCCGTAGGCGCAGTTCAAGCCGGGGTGGGGGGCTTCCTCCCACCCGGGCTTTCGGCGTTGATATGGAAAACGATCTTCTTTGGCCCCGCACAATGGGTACGATCTCGGCAATCATGCCGTGACAGAGATCGGGTCGGGAAACCAGTGGGCGCACATAGTGAAGAGCGTGGAATGGTAGCGGGGAGCAACCCGAGGTGAGTGCGCAGCGTACTGGCGATTTGACGATCGGCGTCATAGGACCTCATGAGGTGGTCGAACGGGTCATGCTCATGGGTCCGGGGTCCACTGGTCCCCTGAACGCCAGACTCATCGCCGCCGCCTACCGAGACGAGCAGGAGGCGACGGACAAGGTCGTCAGGCTGGGGTCGGCCATCGACGCCTACCTGTTCGCCAGTCCTGTGCCCTACGAGTTCGCACGGAAGGCCGGCGTGTTGACCATGCCCGCGACCTTCGTGCCGCTCGGCGGGGCGAGCCTGCACGAGGCGCTGCTCCGAGCGACGCTGGACGATCGTTACGACCCGACCAGAGCCAGCCTGGACGTGCTCAGCCGCGCCGACGTGGTGGAGGCCTACTCCGAGGTCGACCTGCCCGTGGACGGCATCCACGTGCACGAGGAGCTGACCAACACCGCGCAGCTCACGTCCTTCCACGAGGGGCTGTGGCGGCGCAAGGCCACCAAGATGGCGATCACCTGCGTGCGCGGCGTCGCCGAGCGCCTGGAGGCCATCGGGGTTCCGGTGATCCGGCTGCGGCCCACCAACGCGGGTGTGCGCAGCGCCCTCCAGACCGCCGGTCTGCTGGGAGCGCACCACCGCCTGGAGGAGGCCCAGCTCGGCGTGGTCGTCGTGGACGTGCCCACGCTGCGCGACTCCTCCCGGCGCTCCACCCCGCGCTACTGGCGTGAGGAGCTGCGGCTGTCACTGCACCGGCTGCTGCTCCAGGAGGCCCACCGGATCAACGCGACGGCGCACCGGCTGGACGACCACTCGTTCATGGTGACCGCCACGCGCGGTTCGCTGGTGACCGCGACCGAGGGCTTCCGGCAGCCCCCGTTCGTGGAGCGGATCAAGGCGGAGCTGGGCATCGCGATCGAGGTGGGCATCGGCATGGGCCGGACCACCCAGGACGCGGAGTCGCACGCCCGCGCGGCGCTCAACCGGGCGCAGGCCTCCCGGCAGAGCTTCGCGGTGGACCGCGAGGGCCGTTCGCTGGTCCCGGCCCAGCGCGCCCCGGCCCGGCAGTCGTCGGAGCCGCTGCGCACCAAGGGCCGCGAGACCCTGGTCCGCCTCTCGGAGAAGATCGCCGAGGAGGACGGTCCGCTGGTGGTCGACGCGGAGAACGCCGGGCGCATGCTCGGGGTCACCTCCCGGACCGCGCGGCGGCTGCTGCGCACCCTGGTGGAGGAGGGCCTGGCCTGGCCCCTGCCGCCCAACCGCACCCTCCAGCCCGGCCGCCCGCGCCAGCTCTACCGGCTGATCGTGGAGAAGCTGGACAAGGACGCCGCGGGCAAGTAGGCCCGTTCGTACGCCCGACGGGGGCGGCTCCCACACGTGGGGGCCGCCCCCGTCGGCGTCTCCGGTGCCCGTGTGTCAGCGGCGGCGGGGGATCGAGCCCCTGGGGTCGTCGCCTCCTCCCGTAGGCTGGGAGAGCGCTTCTCACGGTCTCTGCGAAACCAGCGGGGCGAGCGCACTCTGCACGGTGTCGACTTTCGGCAGGGCTCGCTCCAGCTCTAGTCTGGAGCGCGGACCCCATAGATCGTGGGTCTCGGACAGACGGGGGATGGAGTGCTGACACGTTTGGAGGTCGACGGGTTCAAGAACCTGCTCGGCCTAGAGGTGGACTTTGGCCCCTTCACCTGCATCGCAGGAGAGAACGGTACGGGCAAATCGAACGTCTTCGACGCGATCCAGTTCCTCAGTCTGCTGTCGAGCCGCTCACTCATCGAGGCTGCGTCCGAGGTGAGGGGAACTGATCGCGAGCGCTCAGGCGATCCCCGGGAGCTGTTCTGGAACGGATTCGGGTCTCACGAGCGGCGCATGCGCTTCGCGGCGGAGATGATTGTTCCGAAGTCGGTCGAAGACGACTTCGGCCGCGAGGCCGAGGCCACGAGCACCTACCTGCGTTATGAACTGGAGCTCGGGTTCCTGTCTCCCTCGGGCGCGGACAAGGTGGGACGATTGATCCTTCTCGGGGAGCGCCTGAACCACATCAACCTCGGTGATGCCCCTCGCCGGCTCCGCTTTCCCCATCGCAAGAAGCCGTTCAGGGATGCTGTGTTGCAGAACAACCGCAGCGGAGCCGCCTTCATCTCCACCACTTACCAGGGTGACCAGACCATCATCAGCATCCATCAGGACGGTGGTAGCCGAGGGCAACCAAAGCCCGCTGCCGCCTCGAGGGCTCCAGCCACCGTGGTGAGCACTGTGACGAGCAGTGACGACCCCACCATCCTCGCAGCTCGCAGAGAGATGCAGTCCTGGCAACGACTGGCGCTAGAGCCCACGGCGCTACGGACGGCGGACCGCTACACAGATCCACAGGTGATGGACGCCAACGGGCTTCATCTTCCCGGCACGCTCTTCCGAATCGCCCAAGGGGAGCCACACTCGGACCCTGACCGGGTATTCGCACGAGTGTCTGGTCGGCTGGCTGACCTCGCCGGTGTTTCTGTTGACGAACTGCGTGTGGTCGAAGACGACGTACGCCAGCTGCTTGCAGTCGAACTCCAAGAGGCAAACGGGTTGCGTATCCCCGCTCGGAGTCTCTCAGAAGGAACCCTCAGGTTCCTGGCATTGTGCGTGCTGCTGGAGGACCCGTCGGTCCAGGGCCTGCTGTGCATGGAGGAGCCCGAGAACGGCATCCACCCCGGCAACCTGCCCGCCATGGTGGAACTCGTCCGCGACTTGGCCGTGGACCCGTTTCAGCAACCAGGTGAGGACAACCCGTTCAGACAGGTCCTCGTGAATACCCACTCACCCGGCGTCGTCCAGGTCGTTGACCCCGGCGACCTGCTATTCGCCGACAGCATCCGACACAGGCGTGCCGACGGACAGATCACCCACGCCCTCCGATTGCGTCCCATCACTGGAACTTGGCGGGATAGCACACCGGGTGCCGTGTCCGTCACCCGGCCGGACATCCTCCCTTACCTGACGGCTCCGCCGGGAGCGCAGCTGACCCTGGAGGGGATGTGACGATCCGCGTTCTCTTCCTGGGAGAGGGCACCAGCGACGACGGCATCGCGGACCACATTGGAGCCATCGCCGCTGACCGAGGTGTGGAAGTCACCATCACCAACCCTGAGCTTGGGCGACTTGATCACGTTGGCCACGCGCTTCCGGACAAGCTCTCCGCCATCCGGCACCTGGGGGGCGAGTACGAGCTGGTCGCCATCCATCGCGACGCCGACGCCATGGGCAGGAACGCGCGACTGACCGAGATCGAGGAAGCTGTGCGAGAGCACATGCCCCAAGTCATCCATGTACCCATCATCCCGGTACGCATGACGGAGGCATGGCTTCTGGTGGATGACACAGCGATACGTAGGGTGGCGGGGAATCCGAACGGGCGCTGCGCCCTGGGTTTGCCGAAAATCAGCCGCATCGAGAGCCTCCCCGACCCCAAGGCAGAACTCAAACAGGTCCTGTCAAGAGCGTCCGAGCTCACCGGTCGAAAGCTGGAGCGCTTCAACAGAAGGTTCCCTGAGAACCGGAGACAGCTCCTCCAGCGCTTGGACTCGAAGGGACCCGTCACGCAACTCCGCTCTTGGAGAGCATTCGTGCAAGGAGTCGAGGAAGGGCTGGACCGTCTTGCTGGCTGCCCCGAGAGCTAGGCACCCGACGGGGGCGGCTCCCACGTGTGGGTGCCGCCCCCGTCGGCGTCTCCGGTGCCCGTGTCAGCGGCGGCGGGCGTAGGCGGTCGCGACGGAGAGGAACACGTCGTTCTCCTCGGGGGTGCCGAGGCTGACGCGGGCGCCCTCGCCGTCGAACGGACGCACCGAGACGCCCTCCTCGGCGCAGGCGGCCGCGAAGTCCAGAGTGTCCTCATCCAGCCGCAGCCACACGAAGTTGGCCTCGGTGGGGGGCACGGTCCACCCGGAGGCCACGAGGGCGCCACGGACGCGCTCACGCTCCTTCACGGTGGTCTCCACGCGCTCCAGGAGCTCGTCCTCGGCGTCCAGCGAGGCAATCCCGGCCGCCTGGGCGAGATGGTTCACCGCGAAGGGGACGAGGGTCTTGCGCACGGCGGAGGTCACCGGGGGGTGGCCGACGAGGAAGCCGAGGCGCACGGCGGCCAGCCCGTAGGCCTTCGAGAAGGTGCGCAGGACCGCGACGTTGGGGCGGTCCCGGTACAGGGTCACGCCGTCGGGGACCTCGGGGTCGCGCACGTACTCGCGGTAGGCCTCGTCGAGGACGACCAGCACGTGGTCGGGGACGCGGTCGAGGAAGTCGACCAGCTCCCGCTCCCGGACGGCGGTACCGGTCGGGTTGTTGGGGTTGCACACCAGCACCATGCGGGTGTCGTCGGTGATCGCGGCGAGGAGCGCCTCGAGGTCGTGGGTCTCGTCCCTGAGGGGCACCCGGACCGAGGTGACCCCGGACAGCTCCGCGAGCAGGGGGTAGGCCTCGAAGGAGCGCCAGGCGTAGACGACCTCGGCGCCCGGTTCCCCGACGGCCTCCAGGAGCTGCTGGAGCAGGCCGACGGAGCCCGCGCCGAGCGCGACGTGCTCCTCGGGGACGCCCAGGTGCGCGGCGAGCCGGGTGACGAGCTCGGCGGCGCCCGGGTCGGGGTAGCGGTTGAGTTCGGCGGAGGCCCTGGCGACGGCCTCGCGCACGGACGGGAGCGGCCCGAGCGGGCTCTCGTTGGAGGACAGCTTGACGGACCGCCCGTCAGACCCGACGACCTTGCGGCCGGGCTTGTACGCGGGGATGGACTCCAGTACCGCCCGCAGATATGGCGATTTCGACTCCGACACCATTGTCCTTCCTCAATACTTTGTGCTAACCCCGCGACACTCTCAGCGATGGGAGGCCCGGGTCGGTCACCGCTCCAAGCGGAAATATCGCACAAACGAGGAGATACCACCATGCGTTTGCGTCATCGTTCTGCCCGTTCCGCAGCGGGCGTATCCCTGCCCGCCGCGATCGCGCTGACCTCCGCGATCGTCCTGAGCGCGTGCGGTGGAACGGACGAGGGGCAGAGCGACGACCCCAACGCCGATGCCGCCGCCAAGCTGCACGACGCCCAGCCGATCAACGTCGGGGACGTGACCCTTCTCCCCGAGAGCAGCGAGGCCGGAACCTACTCCGAGCTTGTCACAGTGCAGTACTCGGAGGAGGTCCGGGCCTCCACCGAGCTGGACAAGCCCGAGTGCATGGACGCCGCCAACCGCTGGGCGGACCTGGAGGCCGTGCGCGAGGCCCCCACCTCGGTGGCCGCCTACGAGTGGGAGAAGGGCAACGTCTCGCACATCCTCGTCCAGCTCGACGAGGGCGCCGCCGCCGAGGCCCTGGCCGTCAAGCCCCCGGAGTCCTGCGCCGAGTACACCGCCACCTACGAGGACGGCAGCAGCTCCGAGTACGGCGTGACCGACCTGGAGGTCCCCCCGGTGGGCGACGAGTCCCGCTCCTTCGCCATCCAGGTCAGGGACGCCGGGGGCGAGAACAACATGTACACCGTCATGTACCGCAACGGCGGCCTGCTGGGCACCACCTCGGTGATGGGCCCCGGTGAGGCCGAGGAGTACGAGCAGCTGCTCCAGGACTTCACCGAGGCCGCCATCAAACGGCAGGGTCAGATGCTCTGACCTCGTCGGGGAGACCGCGACCAGACTCGCCGGGGAACTCCTTGGCCAGGGTTCCGGGCCTGGCCCCGCCCCGGCCCGCGGCCTCGTCCCGCCGGGCCGCCTCGCGCGGCCGGGGCAGCCTGCGGGGCGGCCCCTGGAGGTCGAGCGTGGTCACCGCGCCGAAGGAGGCGACCACCGCGCCGCTCTCCCGGTCCACCAGGACCGCGCGCACGCCCGTCCGGCTCGGACCGTCGATCCGCACCGCGTAGACGACGTCCACGCGGCGGCCGTGCCGGAGGCCGTCGTAGCGGAGGAACCGCCAGCAGCCGTGCCGCCAGGTCTCCTCGGGATCGCTCTTGATCATCACCCTGGCGTTGGTCCGCCAGACCTCGCTGCCGCGCAGGCGGCGGCGGGTCCGGCGTTCCGGAACCTCGCGCAGCGCGCAGGGCTCCCGGGTGGTGAACCGGTGCGCCGCCTCGCGGAGTTCCGGGCTGAGCAGGGCCAGCAGGAGCAGCTGCGCGCCCAGGACCACGCCGTGGGTCGCGGTGGGGGCCGAGGCCACCTCCCAGCCGGTGGGAACCAGCCCGACCGTCGCGGCCGCGCCCGCCGCCAGCAGGCCCGCGCGGGTGAGCGTGCGCCAGCCGATCGGCGTCTGGCTCAGACCGCCGAAGCAGCCGCACCCCGCCTCGGGGTCGCGGCGGCGGGCCACCAGCAGCAGGACCACGGACACCGCGAACACCAGCGCGGTGAGCACCCGGGCCACCTCACCGAGGAGGCCGGTCGCGGTCAGCAGCGCCACCGCGAGAGCCGCCTCCAGCAGGCAGGTGCCGAGCGTGGCGGGGCGGCGCAGACGCTCGGGCAGCAGGACGGACACGCCCGTCCCGGCCGCGCGCGGACTGGCCTTGGCGGCCGCGCCGAGCAGGAGCAGGGCCGCGAGGAGCGGTAGCTGGACCTCGCGGACCGCTTCGAGAACCTCAGGGAACATGGGTCATCCCTCCTGGTTGGCGACGGTCATGGTCGCGTTGAAGCAGCCCGCCTCCAGCCGCCCGCCCAGGGCGACGAAGGAGGTCATGGTGAGGGAGGCGAGGCGACCCGCGCTCTGGCTCCCGCAGGCCGGGCACAGGTCGCACAGCCAGCTGTCGGCGGCGGCGCAGTCCACGACGGGCACCACGGCGGTGTCCCCGGTGCAGTCGTTGCGGAGACTGAGTGTCGCCCCGGTGGACAGCAGCGGCAACGGGACGCAGGAGGTCCGGCGGTCGCAGGCCCCCTCGTGCCCCACACGGTCGAGCGCCGGGTAGGCGGCCCCCGCGACCACGGCCCTCGGGTCCAGGTGGCTGGCGCGTCCCCACGCGGGGTCGTACCAGGTGGCGGTCCCGGTGACGGTCGTGGAGTGCTCGCGGGCGTGCGGGCGGCGCGGGGTGGAGCTCAGGGGGTAGGGCGGCTGGGTGGTGACCGGCCGCGTCGCCACGATCTCGCCGCCGCGCCAGACGCCGACGGCGTCGAACAGGTAGCCCGCTTCGAGTCTGGGGTGGCGCACCCCGATGCGTCCGGAGGACCGGTAGGGCAGGACCACGGTCAGGCGGGGGCGCCCGTGGCCGGGGTCGATGCTGAGGGTGTCGCCCTCCTTGTCGGTGATGAGGCCGGTGGCGCGGGCGGCCTGGGCCCAGACGCGCTCGGCGACCAGGCGGCCGTCGTGCGAGCACTGCACCACGACGTCGTCGCCGGGGCGCAGCTCGGTGGGCGGGACCTCGTCGCCGCGCCAGAAGGAGGTGACGCGTTCGTAGAGGAACCGCTCCTCCCCCTCGGGTGTGGCCACGCAGAGCATGTACGAGGTGGCGTCGACCACCACGCCGCGGGCGACGCGGTGGTGGACCGGCGTGGGCTCGGGTACGGCCTTGGCACCGAGCACGGCGGCGGTGAACCGCCGACGGTCCCGACCGCTGTCCGTGATCACTGACATGTCCTTCGCGCCCCCTTGTAGACCGACTCGTCCGTCTGTGCCCATTGTCTCCCGCGCCTCCCGAAACGCCCGCTCACACGCCGACACGAGTCGGTTCGTGTCGACCGTCGGCCCCGGGGGCGCCACACCGGGGCGGAGCGGCTCCATCGCCTGCGGGCAAGGAAGAACTCCCCTCGACTCACCCACCATGCTCCGTCACCGCACGCAAGCATTTGTACACACTTTGTGTCCACCAGGTAGTCGGCGCGCTCCGAACACCCCCCGCGAACTCCTCCGCCCCGACACGCCCGACCCCGTTCCTCGGCTCCACTTCCACGCAACCGCACGGTGGTTTGTTCGCCCTTCGTGCGATTTGTCGGCGCGTGGTGTCCAGGTTCCTGGGGGTTTGCGTTCGCTGTGTGAAAGTGAGTGTCAAGGGCGGCCGCACGGGCGGTGCACACGGCGACGGCACGCGGGACGGTGACGGGCGTGAACGGAACGACACGGACTCCCAGGTCCGAGGAGTTCAGCGACTACGTGGCCGAGCGCGGACCGGCCCTGCTCCGCATGGCGCGCTCCCTCACCAACAGCCACGCGGACGCCGAGGACCTCCTCCAGGCCGCGCTGGTCAAGACCTTCCTCTCCTGGGGGCGCATCGCCAACCCCCGCGCCCGCGACGGCTACGTGCGGCGGGCCATGGTCAACACCCAGATCTCCGAGTGGCGCCGCAGGCGCCTGGACGTCTACCCGACGGACGAGATCCCCGAACAGCGGCTGGACGACCCCACCTGGCGCAGCGACCTGGCCGACGTGGTGGGTCGCGCCATCGAGCGCCTGCCCGCCCGGCAGCGCGCCACGGTGGTGCTGCGCTACTACGAGGACCTCACCGAGGCCCAGATAGCCGAGCGCATGGGTGTCACCATCGGCACCGTCAAGAGCACCCTGTCGCGGGCCGTGGAGAAGCTGCGCGGCGACGCCGACCTCGTCATCGAGCGCACCACCTCCTGACCCGGCCACCAGGTTCCGTGCCGCCCTCGTCACGCGCCCCGTTTTGCGGACACCGGCCCTCCGGCCAGCGGCGCCCCCTCCCGGGGCTTTGCGCGCGGCCGATTCGTACAGGTATTCGGATCGCGACTTTCCCGGGGTTACCGATCCGCCGCCCGCGCCCCCGTCTCCCACCCCACCGCGCGAGGCCTCCCGCCGGACCGTGATCCGGTCCGTCCGCAACCGTCGGACGCATCCCGGAGCGTCGCGTTCCCGGGCGATGATCGGCACCGCCGAACCCGCCCGACCTCCAGGAGGAACCGCCGTGAACACCACCCGCGCCCCTCAGGACCCCGGCCCCGAGGACGGTCTCGACCTGCCCGAACTCGCCCCGCCCCGGTGGATCAGGCACCACGGCGAGATGGCCGGGGCCTCCTGGTTCCGGATCGCCCGCCGCATGCCCGTGCTGGTCGGCCAGGCCACCGCGCTGGCCTGGCGGAGCGGCCCGCGCGACCTCCTGGCGACCGTCCTCTTCACCCTCGGCAGCGGGGTGACCACCGCCTGGGCTCTGGTCACCACCACCTCCGTGCTCGCCGAACTCTTCGCGGAGGTACCCACCCCGGCCCGGGTGGCCGCCGCGCTCCCCTCCCTCGTCCTGCTCGCCCTGGCCCTGGTGGCCCGGGGCGGCTGCGGGGCCCTGGCCGGCCGGGCCCGGGCCCGCCTCACCCCGAAGGTGGTGCTGGCCGCCGAACGGAGCCTGCTGCTGGACGCCACCTCCGTGGAGCTGCGGGCCTTCGACGACAGCGACTTCCACGACCACCTGTTCCGCTCCCACACCCGGGGGTGCGACGAGGCGGGGGCACTGGTCCGCCAGACCACGGACCTGCTCACCGGCCTGGTGGGGATCGTCGCGGCGGCCGGGGTGCTGACCACGCTGCACCCGGCCTTGGTCCCGCTCCTGCTGCTGGCGATGGTCCCCCAGTGGTGGGGGGCGGCCGCGTCAGCGCGCATGCGCTACCGCATGGTGCTCGCCTTCACCGAGGGGCGACGCCGCAAGCACATGCTGGAACAGCTCATGACCGCGCGGGAGAGCGCCGCCGAGGTGCGTTCGTTCACCATGGAGCGGCGGCTCCTCGCCGGATTCGACCGCATCGCCCGCCGTGAGCTGGACATCCACCTGAAGCTGGCCACCCGCCAGTCAGTGGTCCGCCTCGTCGGGGACACCGCCAGCGGACTCGTGACGGCGGGGGTGTTCGCGGTGCTGGCCGTGCTGCTGGTCCAGGGGGTGGTGCCGATCGCGGTCGCCGGGGCGGCCGTCGTCGCGGTCCGCGTGGCCCAGGGCGCGCTGAGCAACGCCCTGTACGCGGTGACCGGCGTGTACGAGTCGGGGCTGTACTTCTCCGACTACACGGCCTTCCAGCACGAGGCCCGCACCCGGCTCCCGCGCCCCGGGCTGGTGCCCGCCCCCTCGGGGTTCGAGCGCGTCGAACTGCGGAACCTCACCTTCGGCTACCCCTCCGGCGAGGGCCCGGCCCTGGAGGACGTGAACCTCACCCTCCACCGGGGGCGGACCGTGGCGCTGGTCGGGGAGAACGGTTCGGGCAAGAGCACGCTGGCCAAGCTGCTCTCGGGGCTGTACACGCCCCAGGAGGGCAGCGTGTGCTGGGACGGCACCGACCTCTCCGGCGTGGACGGCGTGAGCCTGCGCGAGCGGATCGCGGTGATCGCCCAGGACCACACCCACTGGCCGCTGACCGCGCGCGGCAACACCGTGATGAGCAGCGCCCGGTGCGCCGACCGCTTCACCCGGGCCGCGGCGGCGTCCCAGGCCGACAGCGTGGTCGCGGGCTTCCGGAACGGTTGGGACACCCTGCTGGACAAGCGCTTCGCCCACGGTGTGGAGCCCTCCGGCGGCCAGTGGCAGCGCCTGGCCGCGGCCCGCTCGTTCTACCGGGGTGACGACGGGAACGCCGTGCCCCTGCTCATCGCGGACGAGCCCACCGCCGCCATGGACGCCCGCGCCGAGCACGGCTTCTTCGAGTCCGTACACGCCCACGCCCGCCGCACCGGCGCGGCGGTGGTCCTCATCACGCACCGGCTGGCCTCGGTGCGGATGGCGGACCACATCGTGGTGCTCGAACGCGGCCGCGTGGTCGCCCAGGGCACACACACCCGGCTGATGGCCGAGGGCGGCCTGTACCGGGAGCTGTGGGAGCTCCAGGCCAGCGCCTACCGGACCCCCTCCGTGCCGAAACCCCGCACCGCCTGACCTGAGTCGGGAGGGGCCCCGCCGCCCCGGGCCCCTCCTCGCGGGGGATTCGTTTTGCGCAGGACCCCGCCGCTCTGTAGGCTGGTCGCAGCCAGGAGGATTCGCCTAGAGGCCTAGGGCGCCGCACTGCTAATGCGGTTGGGGGGCAACCCCCTCATGGGTTCAAATCCCATATCCTCCGCCGGTCAGAAGGGGTCCCTGCCCACGTGGTAGGGGCCCCTTCGTCGTTTCCTGGACCCGGTGGGGTGACACCACGTCATGCGGGGGTGTTGACGCGGTGCCACTGTCCCGGGGCGGGCTCCGGCTGCTTGGATCGAAGGGCGGGACGGGCGACGGCCCGCGCGGCTCGCCACCGGACCGGACGGCGGCAGGGAGGGCACAGCTCGTGTCGGAGACGACCGGGGTACACACACTGATCGCGGAGGACGTCCTCCTCATGCTCTTCCAGCCCGCGTCGGGGACGATCGCGGGTGAGAACGTCCTGTACCACGTGCTGGGCGGCGCGGTCCTCACCGAACTGGCCCTCCGCGGCCACGTCACGGTGCGCGGGTCCGTGGTGCACGCGGGTTCCGAGACGCCGACCGACGAGGTGCTGAGGTCGGCGTGGGACCACGTCGACCGGAAGCCGCACGGCGTGCACGCCGTCCTCGCGGCGATCGGCCCGAGGCTGCGGGCCTCCCTACTGGACCGGCTCGTGGAGCGCGGGCACATCGAACGCGACGACCGGAGGGCGCTGGGGTTCATCCCGCGGACCGTCCTCAGCGTCGGCCCCTCCGGTCGGCACGAGGAGGTCTTCGAGCGGATGCGTTCCGTGCTCGTCGACCGAGCCGAGCCCACCGAGCACATCGCGGCGGTGACCGCCCTGGTGGCGGCCAGTGGGACACTGCCCCACCTCGACAGGCGGATCCCCTGGAACTCCGCCGTGGTCAGGCGGGCGAAGGAGTTGGAGAACGGCGACTGGGGCGCGGGGGCGACCGCGGCCGCGGTGATCCGCGCGAACGCGGCCGTCGTCACCAACGCCGTGCTCGTCTCCGGCGTGCTCTCGCAGTGACGGACCCCCGCGACTCACCGGAACGCAGAAGGTGACGGACCCGCCACGCGGCGTAGGTTGACTCCATGCGCGTACTTGTCACGGGTGGGGCCGGGTTCATCGGATCGCGGGTGGCGGAGGAACTCCGCCTGGCCGGGCACGAGGCGGTGACCCTCGACGCCTACCTTCCGCTGGCGCACGCGGGGCGCGCCCCCGGGGAGGAGTCCGTGGACGTCGTGGCCGACGTCCGGGACGGCGCGGCCGTGGAGCGGGCGCTGCGGGGTGTGGACGCGGTCTGCCACCAGGCGGCGATGGTGGGCCTGGGGTCGGCGGACTTCCTGGACGCGCCCGACTACGTGGGCTGCAACGACCTGGGCACGGCGATCCTGCTGGCCGCCATGGCACGGGCGGGGGTCCGCCGCATCGTGATGGCCGGTTCCATGGTCGTCTACGGGGAGGGCCGGTACACCTGCCCCGAGCACGGCGACGTCCGCCCCGGACCGAGGGCGGAGGCCGATCTCGCGGCCGGGGTGTTCGACCCGCCGTGTCCCCGGTGCGGGACGGCGCTCGTCCCCGGCCTGGTGCGGGAGGACGCGCCGAGCGACCCCCGCAACGTGTACGCGACGACCAAGCTGGCGCAGGAGCACCTGTGCGCGTCGTGGGCCCGCGCGGTGGGCGGGCGGGCGCTGTCCCTGCGCTACCACAACGTCTACGGGCCGGGCATGCCGCGCGACACCCCCTACGCGGGGGTGGCCTCCTTCTTCCGATCGGCGCTGGCCCGCGGCGAGGCGCCGCGTGTGTTCGAGGACGGCCGCCAGCGGCGCGACTTCGTGCACGTGCGGGACGTGGCCCGCGCCAACGTGGCGGCGCTGGAGGCGCTGCCGGACCGGGCCGAGGGCGTGCTGTCCGCGTTGAACACCGGAAGCGGGACCCCGCACACCATCGGGGAGATGGCCCGGGCGCTGGCGGACGCGCACGGCGGCCCCGCCCCCGTGGTCACCGGCGAGTACCGGCTCGGGGACGTCCGGCACATCACGGCGTCCTCGGACCGGCTGGTCAAGGAGCTGTCCTGGCGCCCGAGGGTCGGATTCGCCGAGGGGATGGCGGAGTTCGCCCGTTCCGAGCTGCGGGGATCCGTCGGTACGGGTGTCCCGGGGTGATGACCGATACGCCCGCGTGTCGTGAGCACCTTCACTGACTGCGCCTTTATCGCTTCGTAACGTAACCAGGGTGATCAACGAACCTCACGGTAACGAACCGGCCCCGGTCGACGTGGTGCTCCCCTGTCTGGACGAGGCCGCCGCGCTCCCCTGGGTCATGGAACGTATCCCGCCGGGCTGGCGGGCGATCGTCGTGGACAACGGCTCGACGGACGGTTCGGCGGCCGTCGCGGAGAAGCTGGGGGCCGTCGTCGTCCCCGAGTCCCGCAGGGGATTCGGGGCGGCGTGCCACGCGGGACTGTCGGCCGCCACCGCCGAGTACGTCTGCTTCTGCGACTGCGACGCCTCCCTGGACCCGGGCCTGCTCCCTGGACTGGTGGACCGGGTCCGACGGGGCGAGGCGGACCTCGTCCTGGGGCGGCGCCGCCCCACCCGGAGGGGTGTCTGGCCGCCGCACGCACGGGTCGGCAACGCGGCCGTCGCCCGGATGCTGCGCTCCCGGACGGGGGTGCGCGTCCGCGACATCGGCCCGATGCGGGCCGCCCGCCGGTCCGGGCTGGTGGGACTGGGGATGACCGACCGCCGCTCGGGCTATCCCCTGGAGACGGTCGTGCGGGCCGCCGACGCGGGCTGGCGCATCGCGGAGGTGGACGTCCCCTACCTGCCGAGGTCCGGGGCGTCCAAGGTGACCGGAACGTGGCGCGGGACCTGGACCGCCGTACGCGACATGACCTCGGTGCTGCGTGAACCGCCGACCGGGGCGCGCGCGGGGGAAGGGCAGCGATGAGCCGGGCGGCCACGACCCTGCTGGTGATCGCCAAGGAACCCGTTCCCGGCCGGGTCAAGACGAGGCTGACCCCGGAGTACTCGCCCGAGGAGGCCGCCGCGATCGCCGAGGCCGCGCTGGCGGACACGCTCGACACGGTGCGCTCGCTTCCGGCGCGTCGACGCCTCCTGGTGCTGGAGGGGCGGCCGGGCCCCTGGATGCCGGACTCGGGGTTCGAGGTGGTCCCGCAGTCGGGCGGCGGTCTGGACGAACGGATCGCGCACGCGTTCTCCCTGTGTTCGGGGCCCTCCCTGCTGATCGGCATGGACACCCCCCAGGTCACCGCCGGGCACCTGGCGCCCGCCCTGACCTCCTGGGAGGACACCGACGCGTGGTTCGGCGCGAGCGAGGACGGCGGGTTCTGGGCGCTCGGGATGGCCGACCCGGACCCCGGCCTGGTGCGCGGCGTGCCGATGTCCACCCCGCACACCGGGCGCCTCCAGCGCGCTCGGCTGGTCGACGCGGGGTTGCGCGTGGGCGACCTGGACGTGCTCAGCGACGTGGACACCCCGCGGGACGCCGCCGCCGTGGCGCGGCTGGTGCCGGGGAGCCGCTTCGCCGGTGCCGTCGGAACGGGGGTCCGGTCATGAGCGCGCCCGAGATGGGGGTCGGCACCAGGGCGGCCCCGTGGTTGTGCGACCCGTACTCCCGGGCGCTCGCCAACGGACACGGCCCCCTGTACCTGCGCAGGTCCGACGGGTGGATGCTCCCGTTGGAGGTCGAGCGCTGGTGCGGGGCGACCGACACCGCCGACGAGAGCGTGCTGGAGCGTTCCGTGGGCGACACCCTCGACGCGGGCTGCGGGCCCGGCCGCATGGTCCTCACGCTCACCGCTCGGGGCCACCGTGCGCTGGGCGTGGACACGAACCCGGTGGCCGTGTCACGCGTGGTCGAGGCCGGCGGGTGGGCGGTGCGCGCCTCGGTGTTCGACCCCCTGCCGGCGGAGGGTCGCTGGCACACCGCGCTGTTGATCGACGGCAACATCGGGATCGGCGGGACCCCGGCGGCGCTGCTCGCGCGGATGCGCGAACTCGTGTCGCCCCGGGGGCTGCTCATCGTCGAGACCGCCGAGCGGGACGTCCACGAGTGCGTGACCGTGCAGGTCACCGATGGTTGGGGGAAGCCGGGCGCCCCCTTCACGTGGGCGCGGCTCGGTCTCCCCGCCCTGCGCGCCTACGCGGAGGGCGCGGGATGGCGGTGGTCGGACTCCTGGCAGGTGCGGGGGCGCTGGTTCGCGGCGCTGCGCGCACCCCGGTGAACCGGTCCGGGGCCGCCGTCAGGCCGCGCGCTCCCGGCGCGCGGCCCTCCGGTACCGGACCGCTCCCACCACCGCCGAGACCGCGAAGAGCGCGGCGCTGACCAGGAGCCACCGCGCGGCGAACGGTTCCCCGGTCAGCCCGGTCTTGGTGACGTAGGCGTGGGAGGGACCGAGGATCAGCGGGAGGTAGACGAGGAGCAGGAGTCCGGAGGCGACCGCGGGGACCAGCACGAGGTGCCTGGCCCGTCCGACGAGCCGGAGGGCGCGGCCCACCAGCGTGTAGGCCGGGACGAGGACGAGGTCGTGCAGCAGGGCGGCGCCCACGAACCAGACCACGATCCGCCACGGGTCTCCCCCGCCGAGCAGGCGCGCGCCCGCGTAGGCGATGAGGGCCAGCACGCCGACCATCAGGAGCAGGTGCCAGGGTGAGGCGCCGTACACGCGGCGCGCGAGCGCCGTCACACCGCACCGAAGCTGAGCCGGGTGACCCACTTGGTGTTGTGCACGCCCGGACAGGCGGGCACGATCACCCGGGCCGGGTAGCCGTGGTCGACCGACAGGTCCGCCCCGTTGACGCGCAGGGCCAGCAGCGAGCGGGGGTCCGCGACCTGGTTGTCGCGGAGCGCGGCGCTGGCGAACGACCCGGAGGTCTGCGCCGACTCCACGAAGACCCCCGGCGGCCCCTCGGCTCCGACCAGTGCGGCGAGGTCCGCCAGGCGCACCCCCTCCCAGTCGAGGTTCCGGGTGGACCACCCCTCCACGCAGGCGATGGGCAGCGCGGACCGGTGCTGGGGCAGGTCGAGCAGTTCCTGACGGGTGAGGACGACCTCCCGCCCTCCTCCGCGTACGGTCAGCCGCCAGTCGGGGCCCGTGTCGGCCTCGGTGACGCCCGCGTAGGCGGCGGTCGTGTTCACCGGGAACCCGTCGGCCCCCGCACCGGGCAGCCTTCCGTGCGGCGCCAGGACCGCCGTCGGCCTCAGCGCGCCCCCGAGGCTCTGCCCGACGGTCGTCAGCAGGAGCGCCAGCGATCCCAGCCCCACCGCGCCCAGCAGTGTGCGGCGCGACGCCGCCGCCGGGTCGGGGTCCGGCGCGACCAGATCGCCCCGCTCCCCGCGTCGGCCCCGGTCGCCGTATCGGCCCCGGTCGCCCAGGGCCTCGCGGAACCCGCGTGCGCGCAGTTCCCGCACCGCGGTCGGCAGCTTCAGCACGACGTGGGAGAACAGGGCGGCGACGAACACCCAGGCGCCGTAGAGGTGCAGGGGATAGAAGGAGCCGGGGAAGACGTACTCCAGCTGGACGTTGAGGATTCCGGTCGCGAAGACGAACAGCGCGCCGCCCACCAGGAACAGGACGGTCAGGCGCTCCAGTGCCTGGGCGGCGGAGGCGACCGGCGGCCAGCGGAAGAGGAGCGGCACGACCGACCACAGTTTGGCCAGGAGCACGGGGACCAGCGCGATCCCGAGCGTGACGTGCACGCCCTGGGTGAGCCGGTAGAGCCACGGGGGGTCGGTGGGCCAGGGGAAGAGGTAGAACCCGAGCAGGCCCCGGTCGGGGGTCTTGTCGTTGGACGCCAGGTCGGGGTTGTAGGCCGCGTAGGAGAGCAGGCCGGTGACGAACAGGACCGGGATCCCGACGAGCAGGACCGACCCCAGCAGCGACGTCAGCCACGGTCCGCGTGAGGGGCTGCGCCAGAAGCCCGGCCGGGTGGGTCCGAAGGGAGGCCCGTCCCTCAGCAGTCCCCTCAGCCGCTCACCCCGGGTCATCGGAGGCGTCTTCCCGCCCTGGTCGTCCTCGTTCACGCGATCGGTCGCCTCTCGGTCCGACGGGCGGGCTCGCGGTCATGCTAGGCCGCGCTCACACGGCGGGGGCGCAACGCCGACCCCACGGTGTGTCCCCCCGGTCACCAGGGCGTACCTGACCTACGGTGACGGCGTGACGCAGCCCGAACTCCACAGGAGGGTCCGGGGCGCGGCCGACACGGACCGCGCCCCGTTCCGCGCCGACCTGCTCGTGGCCGCCCTGGCCGTGCTCCTCTTCGCGACCGCCGCCGTGGTCGGCACCCGGATCCAGGACGCCCACGGTGTCCTGTACGTGGCCTGGCCCCCTCTGTACGCGTCCTGGCTCCCCCACGCCGGTCCCGGCACGGTCCCCGCCCTCGTCCTGGCGGCGGCGGTGGTCCTGTACGGGGCCCCGGTGGCTCGGGCGTTGCCCTGGCGCCCCCTCGTGTGGTCCGTCTGGGGCGCCTCCGTCCTGTGGACCACCGCCCTCGCGCTCGTGGACGGCTGGCGGCGCGGGATCGCCGACCGCCTCCTCTCCCCCCACGAGTACCTGGCGTCGGTCGACCGCTTCCACGACGTGGGCGCCGCCCTGAGCACGTTCTCCCAGCACATCCTGGTGGGGCAGCCGGACAACTGGCCCACGCACGTGGCCGGGCACCCGCCGGGCGCGGTCCTGACGTTCGTCGCCCTGGACCGGGTCGGCATGGGCGGTGGGGCGTGGGCCGGGATCTGGTGCGTCGTGGTCGGTGCCTCCGCCTCGGCGGCGGTCCTGGTGGCGCTGCGCGCGCTCGGCGCCGAGGGGTCGGCCCGCCGGGCGGCCCCGTTCCTGGTGCTGGTGCCCGCCGCCGTCTGGGTGGGGGTCTCGGCGGACGGCTACTTCGCGGCGGTCACCGCGTGGGGGCTGGCCCTGCTCGCCGTGGCGGCGGCCCCCGGGGCGCGTGCGCCGCGCTCGGCCGCGCTGGCGGCGGGGGTTCTGCTGGGGTGGTCGGTGTACCTGTCGTACGGACTGGTGCTGATCGGCTTCCTGGCCGTGGCCGTGCTCCTGTGCGCGCGGAACGCGCGCCCCCTCCCCTACGCGCTGGCGGGGGCCCTCGCGGTAGCCGCCGCCTTCGCCGCCGCCGGTTTCTGGTGGTGGGAGGGGTATCAGCTGCTCGTGGAGCGCTACTACCAGGGGGTGGCGGCGGTCCGCCCCTACGGCTACTGGGTCTGGGCGAACCTGGCGACCGTGTGCGTGACGGCCGGGCTGGCGGCCGTGGCGGGTGCGCGCAGGGCCCTGGCGGGGGTGCCGGGCGCCGTGCGGGGCCTGCGCCGGGCTCCCTCCCGGGAGGACACGACGGTGGCTCTGCTGGTGGCCGCCGCGCTCTGCGCGGTCGCCGCCGCGACCCTCTCCGGGATGAGCAAGGGCGAGACCGAACGCATCTGGCTGCCGTTCGTGCTGTGGATCGTGCCCGCCGTCGCCCTCCTGCCGACCGGCCACCGGAGGGCCTGGCTCGCCGTGCAGGCGGCCACGGCCCTTCTGGTCAACCACCTACTCCTCACCGGGTGGTGAGCACGCGGACCGCCCCTTCGGTTCGTTCGGCGGACCCGAAGCGGCCTGGACGCGCGTCGACGACGACGCACAGGCTCGCAAAACCGTCTTAAAGCAACAAAAGGCATGTTTCGGTCTCCCCTCCGAGTGAGCAGGTTCCTCTACGAGACCGAACCCGCACGGACGGCGCGGGCGCTCCTCGAAGGCCCTGCCCCCGCCTCCGGCGGGGACCACGGACGGAGGGACCACCATGGCCTACGCGACCACGAACCCCTACACGAACGAGACCCTGGCGACGTTCGCGGAGATCGGAGACGAGGAGCTGGAACGTGCCCTCGGCACCGCCCAGAACACCTTCGAGTCGTGGCGCACCAGGTCCTTCGACGAGCGCGGGGAGGTCGTGGGACGCGCGGCCCGGATCCTGCGCGAGCGCCCCGACGACTTCGCGCGACTCCTCACCCTGGAGATGGGCAAGCTGTTCGAGGAGAGCCGGGGCGAGGTGGAACTGGCCGCCTCGATCCTGGACTACTACGCGGAGAACGCCGAGGAGTTCCTCGCCCCCGAGAGGGTGGCGACCGACGCCCCCGAGGCGGGCGAGGCGGTGGTCGTCAGCGACCCGATCGGGGTGCTGTTCGGCGTCCAGCCGTGGAACTTCCCCTACTACCAACTGGCGCGGTTCGCGGGCCCCAACCTCATGGCCGGGAACGTCGTCATGGTCAAGCACGCCTCGATCGTCCCGCAGTCGGCGGCGGCCTTCGAGTCGCTGTTCAGGGAGGCCGGAGCTCCTGCGGGCGCCTACACCAACGTCTACGCCAGCAAGGACCAGGTCACCCGGGCCATCAGGGACCCGCGCGTGCGCGGCGTCGCCCTCACCGGGAGCGAGGGCGCTGGCGCCAGCGTCGCGGCCCACGCGGGTGAGGAACTGAAGAAGAGCACCCTCGAACTCGGGGGTAGCGACGCCCTCATCGTGCTGGCCGACGCCGACCTCGGCCTCAGCGTCGAGCGCGCGCTCTGGGGCAGGCTCAACAACGCCGGGCAGAGCTGCGTCGCCGCGAAGAGGATCATCGTCGTCGAGGAGGTGGCGGACGAGTTCCTGCGCCGGTTCGGTGAGGGGCTCGCCCGGCTGAGGGCGGGCGACCCGTTCGACTCCGGGACGACCCTGCCGCCGCTCTCGTCGCAGAGCGCCGCCGACGACCTCCAGGAACTCGTGGACGAGGCCGAGGCGCACGGCGCGACGGTGATCACCCCGGGCGACCCCGTGCCCGAGCAGGGCGCGTTCGCGCAGCCGAGGATCATCACCGGCCTCACCCGGGACAATCCGGTGTACGACAAGGAGTTCTTCGGACCCGTCGCCCTCTTCTTCCGGGCGGAGGACGAGGAGGACGCGGTGCGGGTCGCCAACGACTCCACCTTCGGACTGGGCGGCTCGGTGTTCACCGAGGACGTCGCCCACGGAGCGGACGTGGCCCGGCGCATCGACACCGGCATGGTCTTCGTGAACCACCCCGTCTGGACCCGCCCGGAGCTCCCGTTCGGCGGCACCAAGCGGTCCGGCTACGGGGAGGAGCTCTCCGCGGCGGGCATCCAGGAGTTCGTCAACAAGAAGCTCATCACCGTGATGCCGACCGGATAACCCGCCGCCGGGCGCTGAGGGGCTCGGCCCCGCGCGGCTCCCCGAAAACCCCACCGGCCACCCCTGTCACCTGGCATCGTCACTTCTGGTGACTGACGATCGACAAGGGGAGAGGTGTCGCGGTGAGTGAGGGTGACAGCGTCGCGGTCAGTGTGGGACGGATGAACGGGTCTCCGACCCCGGGACAGCGTACGGAGGCGCCCCTTTCGAGGATCGTCTCCTCGGCCATGCTGCTCCACGCGGTCTCCGCGATGATCGAACTGGGCGTCGTGGAACGGATGGCGGACGGGCCGCGCCCCGTCTCCGACCTGGCACGGGAGGTCGGGGTCCCCGAGGAGCGGCTGCTCGTGGTCCTGCGCGCGGTGACGGCGGCCGAGCTCGTGGAGCAGACCGCGCCCGGGGTGTTCGGGCTGAGCCCCGCCGGGAGCCACCTGCGCACCGACGCCCCCCTGGGGCTGCGCGACCTGTTCCTCATGTGCACGTACGGGGACCTCTTCCAGGCGTGGACCCGGCTGGGCCGGTCGGTGGGCACGGGACGCACCGCGTTCGAGATCCACACCGGCAGCGCGCTCTTCGAGTACCTGGGGCAGAACCAGGACGCGGCGGAGGTGTTCAACCGGGCCATGAACGCCTCCACTCCCGCGGCGACCCTGCTGGGCGCGGCCGACCTGGACGGCGCCGGGACGGTGGTGGACCTCGGCGGCGGGGAGGGCGCCACGCTCGCCGCCGTCCTGCGGGCCTGCCCCGGGGCGACGGGGACCCTCTTCGACCTGCCGGAGGTGGTGGCGGGAGCCCCGGCGCTGCTGAGCGAGGCGGGGGTCGACGACCGGTGTGCGGTCGTGGGCGGCAGCTTCTTCGAGGGGGTCCCCGAGGGAGCGGACGTCTACGTGATGGCGCGGGTGATGCAGAACTGGTCCGACCGCGACGCGGTCCGCATCCTGGCCAACGTCCGGGCGGCGATGACGGCGGGCTCGCGGCTGCTGATCGTGGGCCACCTCCCGGAACGGGACCGGCCGAGCGCGTTCGTCGAGGCCATCAGCCTGAGCATGTTCGTGCTCTACGGGGCGGCGCTGCGCTCGGCGGAGGAGTACGAGGAGCTCTTCGCGGAGGTGGGCCTGGCCCTGCACTCGGTCCACCGGGTACCGGACGGGGAGTCGGTGATGGACGTGCGCCCCCTGTGACCGGTGGGGCGGGGGCCGTCCCCGCCCCACGCAGCTATCTCGGCCGGAGGACGAGGTGCCCCTGCCCCGGCTGGAGGCAGGACGCGTCCCCCTCCAGCTCGACGAGGAGCGGCAGCAGTTCGTGGTAGCAGCACACCGACGAGGGCACCGACAGCACCTCGGGGGTGCTGAGCAGGAAGGGCAGTTCGGCGCGCAGGTAGGACATCCCCGCCGCGAAGCGGGCGTCCGGTGCCCCTGTCCCGCAGCCGAGGGTCTGCCGGACGTGCTCCTCGCACGCCCGCCGCACCCTCGGGTCCTCCCTGAGGTCCCGGTCGATCCGCTCCAGGGCCGACCGGTACCCCGGCAGGTCGACCGTCTCCGACAGGGCCAGGGACCGGACCCTGGCGGTTACGCGGGGGGCCGCCTCCATCGCGCGCCGCACGCGGCGCCGCACGTCGCGGAGCGCGCGGGTGGTCCTCCGCGCGGCCCGCGCCTCGTCGTCGCCCGACGCCAGGTACATGGTGTCGAGGTGCAGGTCGGCGTAGAGGAGGTCCACGGCGGCGAACCGCCGCCCCGTCCAGGTCAGGAGCTGGGTGAGCCGCTGCTGGCTGAAGTAGCTGTTCCCGGCGCTGATCCCGATGAGGGCGTGGTCGCCGCGCTCCACGAGGAGTTGACAGGTCGGGGTGAAGGGGCTCGCGTCGAACTCGTCCCCGGCCGCCTCCGACGAACGGACCTCCCGACCGGGACCGGGTTCCGGCGGCTTTGTCTCAGGCGGATACGGCACCGGGCTCCTCCAGGGCGACGGCGAGCCGGTCACACATCTCGTCCAGCAGCACGTCCAGTTCCCGGTCGGACATCGCCCCGCACATGACGTCGTCCATGCGCGCGCGCAGGGCGGTGAGCTCCGGGCTGTCGGGGAAGCCGAACCCGGACCGCAGGGAGAGGACGCGGCGGGCGGCGTCCAGGCAGCGGAGCGGTCCGTAGGCCGCCGGTTCCTCCAGCAGCCCTCGGCCGCTGCTCAGCAGGTACGCCGCGAACAGCACCAGTTCCTCTCCGACGCGGTCGTCATTCACCCCAGCACTCATGGCTGATCACCTCGTTCCGATCGCGCCTAGGCGCAGTCTCGGGGGTTCGGTCCGGGTGCCCGATCGACACCAGGAGCAGTGGTTGGAGATGTTCGGGAAGCCCGAGGAACCTGCTCACGGGGCCCTTACGGAAGGAGGCGGAGGGACAGCCCCCCAGACCGAGGGCGTGCGCCGCGACCAGCAGGTTCTGCACCGCCATCGACACACAGAGCATGCCCTCGTCCCAGGCGCCGCCGCCCACCGACCGTGAGCGGTCGAAACAGGCGGCCACGACCAGGGGAGGGCGCTCGATGATGCCCGGCGAGAAGGCGTGCACCAGTTTCAGGGTGCGCGGACGGCGGACGGTGACGAAGGCCCACGCCTGCTTGTTGGAGGCGGAGGGTGCCGCGAGCATGGCCTCCAGGAGGGGTTCCAGGAGGTCGTCGTCCACGGGTCTGTCACTGAAGGACCGGACGGCCCGCCGCGTGGTCAGGTCGTGGAGCGTCTGTGAGGCCCGGCCTTCGGCGGGGTTCCCGGGTGCTTCGACCGCCACAGC
Source organism: Nocardiopsis sp. iso_238 (assembly GCF_056173325.1). Lineage (NCBI taxonomy): Bacteria > Bacillati > Actinomycetota > Actinomycetes > Streptosporangiales > Nocardiopsidaceae > Nocardiopsis > Nocardiopsis sp. iso_238. The sequence continues at coordinate 5,948,563 of NZ_CM149668.1, forward strand.
CACACCAACTCTCTGTATTGGTTAAAATCCAGGGAGTAATATAGCGTGTTGACTGGCCTTTCGGAGGCCCGTTGGGTCCACCGGCCGACCGCCGGCCGAGGGCAGTCGTCGAAAGGTCCCAGACACCTGTGTCCACTCCTCCCCTCTCCCCGGTGCAGGGCGATCCGAAGCCGCTGAGCGGTTCCGCCGTCCGCCTCTTCGAGCTGATCACGAACAGCTGGGTGGCGGCCGCGGTCAGCGCCGCCGCCGAACTCGGTGTCGCCGACGCGATGTCCGAAACCCCCACACCCGTCGACGAGATCGCGAAGCAGGTCGGGGCCGACGCCGAGGCCCTCCACCGACTGCTGCGCGCCTGCGCCGACCTGGGGATCGTCGAGGAGCTGCCGGGGCGGAACTACGCGCTCACCGGGCTCGGCCGCGCCCTGCGTTCGGACGCCCCCGACTCCATGCGGGGGTTCGCCCGCTGGCTGGGCAGCCCGGCGGAGCGCTCCACGATGGCCCACCTGGCCGACGCGGTGCGCGTGGGCGGCCCGGTGTTCGAGGCCGTCCACGGCACCCCGGTCTGGGACTACATGAGCGCCCACCCGGAGACCGCCTCGGTGTTCGACCAGGGCATGACCGACATCTCCTCGCAGCTCACCCGCTCACTGGTGGACGGGTACGACTTCGCCGGTACCGAGTGCCTGGTCGACGTCGGCGGCGGCCGGGGACGGCTGCTGTCCCTGATCCTTGAGGCCCACCCGCACCTGCGGGGCGTGCTCTACGACCGGCCCGAGGTGGTCTCCCGGGTCGAGCCCGCGCTCACCCGGGAGGGCGTCGCGGAGCGCTGCCGTGTCGAGTCCGGGAGCTTCCTCGACTCCGTGCCCGAGGGGGGCGACGCCTACCTGCTCGCCAGCGTGATCCACAACTGGAACGACGGCGACACCGTCCGGGTCCTCACCCACTGCCGCGAGGCCATGGCGCCGGGCGGGCGGGTCCTGCTCGCGGAGGTGCTGGTACCGGACGGCCCCGAGCCCGCGCGGACCGCCAAGTTCATGGACCTCAGCATGCTGGTCCACTGCGACGGCAAGCAGCGGACCCGGGCCGAGTTCGCGGAGGTGGCCGAGCGCGCCGGTCTGCGGCTGAACCGCGTCGTCCCGGGGCCCGGGGTCAGCGTCGTGGAGCTGGTGCGCACCTAGAGGAACGTGGTGCCCACCCGGCCGGTGCACGACCGGCCGGGTGGGCGCAGTGACGCGTCAGGGCACGTCGGCCGGGGTCAGCAGGGTCAGGTCCTCGCGGGTGGGGTCGGGCAGGGCGATGGTGCGCCCCGCCTGACGGGTGATCATCCGCTCCAGGACCTGCCGCGCGTAGCGGGCGTTGCCGAAGGACTCCGTGCGCGGCACCCCGGCGAAGTGCGCCCCGAGCGCGGCGGCGGTCTCCTCCGGCACGGTGAACCCGCCGTCGGAGGCCATCCGGTCCACGATGGCGACCAGCTCGTCGTCGGAGTAGTCCGCGAACTGCACGTTGTGGGAGAAACGCGAGGCCAGACCCGGGTTGGAGTCGAGGAAGCGCTGCATCTCCGCGTTGTACCCGGCGACGATCACGACCACCTCGTCGCGGTGGTCCTCCATCAGCTTGACCAGGGTGTCCACGGCCTCCTGGCCGAAGTCGCCGTTGGCGGCCCCGGAGGGGGTGAGGGTGTACGCCTCGTCGATGAACAGCACCCCGCCGCGCGCCTTCTCGAAGGTCTCCAGGGTGAGCTGCGCGGTGTGGCCGATGTAGCGTCCGACCAGGTCCTGTCGGGCCGCCTCCACGGTGTGGCCGGTGGGGAGCACGCCCAGGGCGCGCAGCAGCTGGCCGTAGAGCCGGGCGACGGTGGTCTTACCGGTACCGGGCGGTCCCGCGAAGACCAGGTGGTGGCTGAGGGTGGGCGCGGGCATCCCGATCGCACGCCGCCGCTCGGCGGCGACCAGCACGTTGACCAGGTCGTTGACGGTGGACTTGACCTCGGACAGGCCGGTCAGGGCGTCGAGCTGGGCGCGCAGGCCCGCGACGTCGTCCCCGCCGGGCCCGGTCGACTGTCCGGCGACGACGCCCAGGTCGTCGGCGGTGAGCACGGTGAGCTCGGAGGGGTCGGCGGGCGGGTCCTCCCCGAGTCTGTGCGCCTGGCGGTCCACCATCTCCTCGAAGACCTTGCGCGCCTCGCGTCCGTTGCCGAACGCCGGGCCCTTGGGCAGCGCCTCGAAGTGCTGGAGCAGCAGCGGGCGCAGGTCCGGGGCGAGCGTGTACTGGTGGACGGAGCCGAGGCGCTCGACGATGCTCACCAGCTCCTCGGCCTGGTAGTTGGGGAAGGTGACGGTCCGAGCGAAGCGCGAGGCCAGACCGGGGTTGGAGGACAGGAAGCCCTCCATCTCCGCCGCGTACCCGGCGACGATCACGACCACCTCGTCGCGGTGGTCCTCCATCAGCTTGACCAGGGTGTCGATGGCCTCCTGACCGAAACCGCCGTTGTCCTCGGACGAGAGCGTGTAGGCCTCGTCGACGAACAGCACCCCGCCCCGGGCCCTCTCGAAGATCTCGGTGGTCTTGATGGCGGTGGCGCCGACGTACTGGCCGACCAGGTCCGCGCGGGCGGCCTCGACGACGTGTCCGTAGCGCAGGACGTCGAGGTCGGCCAGGACCCGGCCGTAGAGCCGGGCCACGGTCGTCTTGCCGGTTCCGGGAGGACCGGCGAAGACCAGGTGCCGGGCGACGGGCGGAGAGGGCAGGCCCATCTCGGCGCGGTGCCGGGCCATCTTGTTGCGGTTGATGAGGGTCGTGACCTCGTCCTTGACGCTCTCCAGGCCGATGAGGGCCTGGAGTTCGGCCAGCGGGCCACGCTCCTCGTCGTCGTCCTCCTCGTCCTCGGCGGACGTTCCCGGGTTGGTGTCGACGGGGACGGCGTCGGGACCGTAGCTGTCCTCCGCCTTGTTGTCCTCACTGACCAGGGAGGTGGCCTGGACCCGGTCTCCGGCGACGGTCTGACGCAGCCCCGCCCGGCCGTTGGCGCGCACGGTGCAGCCTTCGAGGACGACGTCCTCCCCGCTGCCGACGAGCACGCCGTCACCGCCGTTGCCGACCAGTTCGCAGCTGCGCAGGACCGCGCGGGCGCCCGCCGCCACCAGGACACCGTTGCGGGTGTTCTCGTGCGAGCGCACGCGGAGCGCGATGATCTCGCCTTCGGAGTGCACGGCCACGCCGTCGCCGCCGCACTCGGAGGCCTCGCTGTCGCGCAGGTCGAGCACGGCGCCGCCGGTGGCGGCGAGCCCGTTCTCCCGGGCGCCGATGACCCGCACCCCGCTCAGGGAGGCCCGGGCTCCGGCCGCCGCGTACACGCCCGTCCGGCGGGCGCGGGTGACCTCGAAGTCCTCCACGCGTCCGCCGCCGCCCTCCCAGCGCACGCCGTGGCTCCGGGCCCCGGTGACGGTCCCGTTGCGGAGGAAGGGCGCCGCCCCGGAGAGGATCTCGACACCGGGCCCCGCCGTACGTCCCACGTTGACGCGGTCGAACTCGGCGGTGGAGTCCTCGGTGACGTGGATTCCGGCGGCCTCCGTGCCGTGCACGGTCAGACCGCTGAAGGTGGTGGAGGAGCGGCCGGTGACGCTGACACCCTCCGCGCCCGCGTCCCGGACCTCGCAGTCGCGGAGGTGGCCCTTGGCCTTGTCCTCGGCCAGGATGCCCACGCCGCCGCTGCCGGTGACGCGGACCCGCTCCACGCGGGGGTCGGTCCCGGCGCGCAGGACCAGGCCGCGGCCCGCCGCCTTCTCGACGACGAGGTCGCTGACCGTCACGGGGGACCGGGTCGAGATCACGACGCCGTCGTCGGCGACCCCGCTCACGCGCAGGTCGCTCAGGCCCGTGGCCGCGTGCTCGTCGATCACCACGGCGGCCTTGGTGGTGCCCGAGACCGTGCAGTCGCTGATGTGCCCGGCGCCGCTGCCCGCCGCGTAGACGCCGTTGGCGCCCGCGTCGCGGATGGTGCACCGGCGTACCTCGGGGGCACCCTTGTCGTTGATGACGACACCGCTGGTGCCGACGTCCTCGATGACGCAGTCCTCGATGACGCTGGTCTGGGGAGAGGTGACGACGATGCCCGCCCCCGCGCTGCACCGCACGGTGCAGCCCCGGAGGGCCAGGGCGCCCTCGCCCCGGGCGAGGACGGCCGCCCAGGCGGCCCCCTCAACCTCGCAGTCGGCCAGTTCGACCTGCCCGGCGGCGGCGTCCACCACCGGCGCCTCGGAGTCGCGGCCGCGCAGGACGAGGCCGGTGAGCTTGACCGCCTCGGCGACCGAGGTGACGGCGGTGCCGGAGGAACACAGGATCTCGACGGTCCCGGGGCCCTCGGCCGCCATCAGGGTGACCACGCGCGAGAGCACGAGTTGTTCGTCGTAGCGGCCGGGGGCCAGTGACAGTACGGCGCCGTCACTGGCGCCGGCGAGGGCTTCGCCGATGGTGCGGAACTCGGCTCCGCCGGTGGGGTCGACCGCGCGCACGTGACGGTTCATCGCCTGTCGTCTTCCTTTCTGTGCCCGCGGGCCGGTGAGGCCCGCGGGCTTGTCCTACTCCGCCGGTACGGGGTTACCGGCGACTACTCTCCCGTCAGCGGCACTCGGTCTCGACCACCGAGATGGGGAGCTGCGGGGCCTCGCCGCCTTCGGGGATGGGGCCCCTGTTGCGCGCGCGCAGCGTGAACGAGTTCCCCTCGGGCTTGAACTCGGTCAGAGCCCAGTACCGGCCGTCGTCGGGCTTGGTGACCTCGAAACCGCCACGGAAGCCGTCTCCGGCGTTGTCACCGTCGAACAGCTCGTAGTGCATCGGGACGCCGTTGGCCCACAGGGGCTCGGGGCCGTTCTGCACGAGGATCTTGACCGTGCAGGTGGAACCGGGCCGGTTGGGCCAGAACGTCCACTCCGCGGCGGTTCCGCCGCCGTCGGGGTCGCCGCTCACGGCCATGACATCGTAGCCGTCGACGCATCCCCTCTCGGTGTAGCCGGAGGGGCCCGAGCGCCAGACACCGTCGCCGTGCACCCGGTAACGAGCGCCCTCGTTGCTGCAACCCGGGCCCGAGACGGCGAAGAAGGACTCCGGCTCGGGTTCCGGCTCGGGCTGGGGCTCCGGCTCAGGCTCGGGCTCCGGCTCGGACTTGGGTTCCGGCTCGGGCTGCTGCTCGGACTGCCGCTCGGACTGCTGCTCCTCGGGCTCGACACCCTCCTCGCCCGGCTCGGACTTCTGACCCTCACGGGCGGTGAGCGGCGAGGCCACGACACCATCGGGGGTCCCGCCGTCGGCGGAGCCCTCGGTGGCGTCGCCTTCGCCGGTGTCGCCCTCGGAGTCCTCCTCCGAGCCCTTGCCCTTGTCGGAACCGGGCTTCTCGGACTCCTCGGACTCCTCCTTCTTGTCGCCGTTGCGCTCGTTCAGGAGCGTGTCCAGCAGCGAGCCCTTCTCCACGGTCACGCCCTGGGGTTCGCCGACACCGTCGCCGCCCCCTCCGGTGCCGTCGCCGCCGTCGTCGCCGTCCTCGTCGTCATCCTCGGTCCCTCCGGCGAGCGGGGCGCCGGTCGAGGGGTCCACGGGGCGTTCGGGCAGGCCTCCGCCAGCCGGGCCTCCGCCGCCGCCCGTCCCCGCCGACGCGGGGTCCGGGACGGATCCGGGTTCGGCCCCGGTGTCCGCTCCGGGCAGGACGGGGGCGTTGGGCTGCACCTCGGGGACGAACCCCTGGACGCCCGTCCCCGAGGCGGAGGCGGACGCGGAGCCGCCGGACGGGTCCGCGAAGCTGCCGGAGGCGAGATCCGTCTGGAGCGGTGTCCCGGTCTGGTGTTCCTTGGCCGCGGACAGGCCGAAGGGTGCGGCCACGAGCATCAGACCGGCGATGGCCGCGACCGCGAGGGTCGGACGGCCCGGCCGGTAGCGCTCCTCGGCCTTGTCGGTGCCCTCTGCGGCCCGGGCGGCCGCGCCGCCTCGCAGCGTCAGCGCCGCGAGCAGGGCGTGGCGCCCGCGTTCGTTGCCGTCGGCCTTCGCCTCGGTCGCGGCGGAGGGGGCCGCGGCCGGAGCGGGGGCGGGTACGGGGGCTGGGTTGGGGGCGGTCTGGCCTGGGCCTCGCTCGGACGGGGCCCCGATGGCGTCCCTGGCCGTGGCCGAGGGCACCTCCCCCGTCGAGCTCAGCACGGGCCCCGTGCGGTGGGGACCGCGCGGTGCCTCGGTGTTGTCCGTCATTCTTCGTTCTTCCTTTCGGAAACCGGAGGTTCCTCCGGCGTATCGGGGGCGGCCGCGAAAAGCGGCACGGGTGGAGATGGTCTGTGTGCCCGTCAGCCGGTCGGGTTGAGGGCGGTCATGAAGTCCGCCTGCATCACCGGGTTGACCCCCGTGGTGACGGGAACGGGTGGTGGCGGAGGGGGAGGTGGGGAAGGTGGTGGAGGGGTCGGGAAGGCATTCTCCAGGGCCGTGAAGGAGGCGTCCAGGGCATCGCGGTGCTCGCGCAGCTTGGTGTTCAGATCGTTGCGGCGCTGGACCAGGCCCTCCAGGGCGTCCACCCTCTCCCGGGTGAGCCCGCCAGGCGTCCCCACGCCCGCCCTGAGATCGTTCAGTCCCCTCAGCGCTTCGGTGTGCGCCGTCGCGGTGTCGGCCTCCGAACGGCCCCACCCCCGGTCCTGGGCCGTGGAGCCAAGGTACTCGCGAACGGCCTGGACCCCGGCGGAGGTCTCCGCTGACCAGGACCTCGGGTCCAGTTCCGGCCCCAGGGCCAGCATGTCGGAGGCGGCGCGGGCCTGCGCTCGGGCGTCGTCCGACAGGGTCAGGCCCAGGGCGTCGTTGAGCGCCGTGTTGAGGGCCTTCTCGGAGTCGGACGCGGAGTCCTGGCGATCGGCGACCGTGTTCCACGCGTTGATGGATTCTTCGCTCACCCCGGTGGCGATCTCCCGGACCTGTTCCGGGGTCAGCCAGACGTCGACGGTGGACTGGGTCGACTCCGCGGTCGGTCGGGAACCCGTCGAGGTGTCCTGGGCGACGAGCAGCGCGTCGACGGGGAAGCGCACCAGGTATCCGCGCCCCTTCTGGGAGGCGTCGGCGTCCACGTGGACGGCGGAGGACGACTGCTTGTTGCCGCCTGCGGCGGAGCTGCTCGCCCCCGCGCCGCTCGTTCCACCGCCGACCAGGGCGGAGGACTCCTGGAAGTCGGAGGCCGGCTGGTCCACGCCCTTCATGCCCGCGAGGTCGAGGGCGTTGGTGAGCGCGGTCGATCCGGAGTGGGACACGGAGTGCTCGTCGCGGTGCGTCTGCGAGCCCTCCTTTCCGGTGGTCATCTCGCTGGTCGCGCCGATGATCTCACCGCCCGCCCGGTCGACGTGGGTGAACAGCTTCGTCTCCAGACCGGGAACGGCGAAGGGCCCCTGCGGGTCCTTGCCCACGAGGGTGGCACCGTCACCGGAGGAGGCGCCGAACAGCCCGCGCAGTACCTGCTGGTCCACGGCGGCCCCGAGCACGGGCGCGCGGGACCCGGCCCCGTTCCGGCGAAGATGGTCGACGGCGTCGGTCACGTTCCGGTTGTCGGGGTCGGGCTGCCAGCCCTTCGCCCGGGCCTGGGCGATCAGGGCGGCGTCCGCGATGGTGTCCCGCCCCACCGAGTCCACCGGAGGAAGGAAGGTCTGGTCGCCGTCGATCCTGCCGCGCCAGTCGCCGGCGAAGGCGTCGATGTCGTTCACGACGGTCCTGTCGGGGACGAACGGCTGCGGGGTCACGGGCGTCGGAGCCGGAGGCGCCTGCTGGGTCGTCTGCGGGGGCACGGGTTGGAAGGACCCCGCCTGGTAGACCTCGGTGCGGGGCCCCACGTCGACGGACGACGAGAAGGCCTCGCCTCGCGAGCCGCTCCCGTACCAGCGGTCCAGGGACAGCGTGAAGTCGATTTTCATCTGCGTGGTGACGTTGACCCCGGGAGCCTTGATCGCGCGTGAGGTCGTGTTCGTCTCGGTGTCGGAGGACAGCTTCGTCGTGGTGGTGGCGCTGTCCCAACCGGTGCCCGCGCTCGCCGTGTTGGTGTGGTAGCGGTCCTTGGGGAAGGTGGGGGCGCCGCTGCTGTCGGTTCCGGTCGCCGGGACGGGGTTGAAGCCGCCGTCCAGACCCGCTGTCACGCCCTGCTTCTTCTGCTTTCCCTTGGAGTCGTTGTGCTCGGAGGACGCCGAGGCCGAGTGCTCCGTGGACATCCCCGACTCGACCTGGCCGAAGACGGGCGTGCCGTCGCGCCCCAGTCCCAGGCGCAGCCAGCCGCCGCTGCTGAAGCGCTGGTCACCGAAGTTGATCTCGCGCACCCGGATCGGCAGGACCACCCCGCCCGTCTGGAGCCTGAGGTTGTCACCCCGGCTGTTGGTCGCCGACAGGGCCACCCGGATGTCGTGCTTGCTCTGGTCGCTCAGCTCGACCCCGTAGTCGCGCACCTGCCGGGAGATGCTGTCCACGGCCGCGTCGGTGTCGACGCCGTTGAGGGCGTACCCGGAGGTCTCGCGGCCGGGGACGAACCCGATTCCGTCCGGGACGCCACGGGCGTTCGTCAGTGCGCCGTCGAGCCCCGCGGTCCCCGGCAGGGCGTTCTTCTGGGTGAGTTCGAGAACGCGGTGGCGCGACTCGGTGGTCCCGCTCTCGGTGTGCCGCGCGTTCTCGGTGTTCTCACCGTTACGGCCGTTGCCGTTGTCGGAGGTCGGCGGCGGGACCGATCCGTCCCCCACGGTCCTGGTCTTGATCGGCACCGAGACGAAGGCGTTCCACTGCGTGCTCGTCTTGGTGTTCACGCTGAACTCGTCGTTGGTCGTCACCTTGACGGTGCTTCCGGGGAAGGAGACCTTGGTCTCCTCCCCGAACGAGGTGGAGTCGCCCTCCGTCGTCGTCTGCTTGGAGGCGTAGGGGACGACCCCCGCGGTGAAGCGCACGCGGTTGTTCCTGGTGTCGGTCTGGTTGGGCGCCCCCTCGCCCTTCACACCGATCGTCCAGGTGTGCGAGGTGTTCTTGCTGGTGCCGGTGACCCTGTCCGACTCGGACTTGTAGGTGAGGTCGACGCCGCCGTCGAGCACGGCCCCGGACGTCTGCATCGACGTGCGCTCGGCGCTGATGTTGATGTCGACGTTGGAGCGGTGGATCACGCCGTCCTCGAACTGCCCCTGGATGTCGAGCCCGCTGTCGTGGACGTCCATCGAGTGGGCGGCGAGGGCCTTGGGCGAACTGAGGACGCGCATCTGGCCGATGACGGCCTCTCCGGAGCGCGAGGCCTCGGAGTAGCCGGGAGCGGACTTGATGGAGTTCTCGACGCGGTTCCAGAGCCCGGGCGACTCGGAGTGCTTGGGCGCGTGCGGCATGCTGTCGAGGTCGAGGTCGGGCCGAGCGCGGTGCCCGCCCCGGTTCTCGGTGGTCTGGTTGTCCTGGGTCTGGTCCTGCTGGTTCTGGTTGTCCTGAGTCTGCTGAGTCTGGTCCTGCTGGTTCTGGTTGTCCTGAGTCTGCTGGTTCTGGTTCTGGTCCTGGGTCTGGGTCTGGTCCTGCTGGTCCTGCTGGTTCTGGTTGTCCTGAGTCTGCTGGTTCTGGTTCTGGTCCTGGGTCTGGGTCTGGTCCTGCTGGTCCTGCTGGTTCTGCTGAGTCTGGTTGTCCTGGGTCTGGTTCTGCTGGTTCTGGTTGTCCTGGGTCTGCGTCTGGGTCTGCTGGTTGTCCTGCGTCGGCTGGGTCTGGTCCTGCTGCGGAGTCGGTGCAGGCGGAGGGCGCAACCGGGCGTCCCGCTCCTGCGCGAACCGGTGGTCCTCCCCGCGTCCCCGCGCCCCGGCGGCCTCCTCGTGCCTGCGCTGTTCCAGGTCCAGCGCCTGGTTGAGAACCTGCTCGGCTCCGGGGATGTCGCGCGCCGCACCCGCCGACTCCTCCCGCAGTCCGCGGGCCGTCTCCGCGTCCTGGTCCGCCTGCCGCGCGTTCTCTGCGGACTCGTTGGCCTGGTTCCGCGACTCTCCGGCCTGCTGACGCAGGTCGGCGGCGTCCGACTCCTTCTTGCTGGCCGTGCCCTCCGCCTCGGTGGCCTTCGTGTCCCGCGTGTCGGCCTGGGACTTGAGGTTCCCCGCGTCATCCGTCGCCCGCTGCGCGCCCGCGCCCAGGTCCTGGACCTCGGGCGACGGGGTCGGCCGCGGCTGGGCACCGGAGGAGTCACCCTCCGTGGACGGCGGCCCGGCAGACTCGTTGAAGGCTGACTCGGCCTCCGCCCTCGCGTCGCCCGCCGCCCGCTCCGCGTCGGCCAGCGCGTTCCAGTTGTTGAGTGCCGTGTTCCAGGCCTGGTCGGCGGCGGTCTGGTCGGGCGATTCACCGAGGTTGTCCAGCCCGGTGTCGAGGAGATCCGGCAGCGGGGTGGACGGGGTGCGCCGGTCCCCCGACGGCTGGCCCTCTCCCCCCTCGGGGCGGCCCCGCGCGTCCGTCTCCGTCTGGAGGGCGTCGACGTAGGCCCATGTCTGCTCGATCGCCTCCCTTCTCCGGTCGGCCGCGTCCCGCAGGTCCCGGGCGGCGTCCACACGCTCCTGAACCGCCCGCGCCCGGGCGTCGTCGGCCTGGGTCTCGGCCTTGGTGGCCGTGTCCTCCTGCTTGTGCGCGAGCTGGTCCGCCCGCTCTGCTGCCTCGTTCCTGGAATTCGCCGTCGCCTCGGCCTTCGCGAGGTGGATATCCCGGTTTTCGAGCTGGTCAGCGAGCGCGGTCAGGCGGTTCAGTTCGTCACGAGCCTCGTCCGTCGCCTGGCGGGCCTGTTGCACCGCGTCGAGTGCCTGTTGGGCGGCGTTCTGGGCCCGTGTCGCCTCCGCGCCGCGGTCGGTCTCGGGGGTGGCGGGGCCGAGCTCTCCGGGCACGGGCACCGTCTTGGCGCCCTCCACCACGACCCGGGGGCCCTGCGGGGTCTCGCCGTCGCCGCTCTGCGGGGTCACGTCGATGACCGCGTCGCTGCCGAGCCTCATGTCCAGCTGAAGCGCATAGGACCACGACTCCAGGTCCCCCTTGGCACTGGTGGCGGCCTCGACACCGGCCTTGCGGCTGCCGGACAGGGGGTTGGCGTTCTCACGTTCGTAGGCGTAGGTGCCGCCCACGTCGACGATTCCCTTGGGCATACCGGCGCTCGTCGAGCCGACGCGAACCTGCACCGACGCGCCCAGGTCCCCGCCGTAGGCGGTCGAGTTCTGCTTGCCCGAACCCTGCGATGTCGAAGCGTTGAGGCTGGTGCTCAGGGAACCATCGCTCCGGGAACCCTCGAACCGGCCGTCGCTCAACGAACCGTTCAGGAGGATCGTGATGAAGTCGGCGCCGTCCCGGTTGTCGTCGCGCACGGACGACATCCCGGGAATCGAGCCGATGATCGAACGGATCCGCCCGGGCGCGGGAGTGAGGGCGTTGCCCAGACCGCCGGTGCGCAGGGGGATCTCCACGCCCTTCCCGGTCAGGTTGCCGGACTCGTCGATCGCCCCGCCGACCATGTCGTAGATCTTCAACGTGTTCTCGACACGCAGGTCCTGCCCCTGCCAGAGGGTTCTCCAGAACCCTCGGCGGTCGCCCCTGGGCCCGGAGGGGTCGGTCACCAGTTCGGGATGGCTCTGGAAGACGTTGGTGTGGATGTTCCTGGCCGCGACCGTCATGGGCGAGTCACCGTTGGTGTCGCGCAGACTGCGGTCGTTCCACTCCGATCGCACCGGAACGGCCTCACCCAGGTTGTCCACACGGTCGTTGTGGAGGCCTGGGACGTTGGGGGCGGCCGGGGTGTCCTGGTTCGTTCCGTCTGAGGCCATGGCCAGGGCGTCGCGGGTCGACACCTGGTCGAAGGTGGTCAGGTCGAACGTGCCCGGGCGGACGGTGGGCTGGTGCCTGGGCGAGTCACCGCTGCTGTTGGTGTTGTTGTCGCCCGTGTTCCCGGTGTTGGTGTTCCCCGTGTTCCCCGTGTTATCGGTGTTCCCCGTGTTGCCCGAGTTGGTGGTGTTCCCGGTGTTGGTGGTGTTCCCCGTGTTCCCGGTGTTGGTGGTGTTGTTCGAGGCGGCGGGGGGTTGCTGTTCGGTGGTCGTGACCGTGTAGGTCCGGTTCACCCGGTAGAAGGCGGAGTCGCCCTTGCTACCGGGCCCGTACGTGCGCTCGCTGCCGTGTTCGGTGCTGCGCGAGTGCTTCTGGGTGCCCTTGATGCCGCCGCTCGCCTCGGGCCCCATCCGAATGACCACCGGCGTCGAATCCATCCCGGGGATCGTGCCCAGGAAGCCGACCCCCACCCGGCCCTCCTGCTTGTTGGTACGGCCCGCGCTGGTCTGGGCGTTGTCGGAGAACTTGTCGGTGTCGGAGAAGGACGAGTCCTTCATCTCCGGTCCGATCCGCTCGTAGGAGACCGGACCTCCGCTGATCTCCAGGTACTGCGCGTTTCCGGAGTCGTCCGTGTAAGGGAAACGCAGGACCTTCCCCTGGTCCGCCTTACCGAGGTTGTCGCGCAACGTCCCCATGTCGACCGGGAAGTCCTTGGGCAGGCCCCCGTCGAGGACGCCCAGTGTGCGCGAGAATCGGGGGGCGCGGATCGGGGTGCCGTCGCGGTCGGTGCGGAAGTTCTCCGGGGCCTCCTGGCGCTCGGGGGTGGGTTGCGCGTCGGTGGAAGTCTGCCCCTCGGTCGAGGTCTGCCCCTCAGCGGAAGTCTGGCCCTCGGTCGAGGTCTGGTTTTCGTTGCCGTCGTTACGTACGTGGCCCGCGAGGACCACGTCGACGGCGTCGTTCAACCTGTCGGAGAACTCGATCCGCATGGGCGGCCCGGCCGGTGGCCGTTGGTCGCCCGATCCCTGCTGCTCGGGTGTGGTCGCTGGCGGCAACGGGGCGGGCGCCACCTCCAGGGCGGCCGACACGGTGAGATCACCGGTGAAACGGGACGGATCGTCCCCGTCGACGTCCACCTTGCGCTTGTGGCGGTTTTCCGAGCTGACCTGGAAGTCGGTGCCGCGCTGGCGGACCGAGAAGGACCCCTTGAAGCGCGTGCTGATCAACGCGGTCTTGGCGGCCAGACTGCCGATGATGGTGACCGGGAGCAGGGGGCTGAAGCCCTTGCGTCCCTGCTGGGCTCCGGTGCTGACCTGCTTGGCCCGGTTCTCGGTCGAGTTCCCGGCGTTAGCCTTCCGGTCGGGCGAGGCGGTCGTGTCGCGCCAGGTGCGGTCCACGGTCAACTGCACGTTGCCCCGCACGGGCGGAGGGGTGTTCTCACGGCCGGTGTTGTCGGTGCCGTCGTCACCGGTGCGACGGTCGGCGCCGACGTCGTGAACGGGGATGTCGAACGTCTCCCCCGCACGGGCCCGTCCGTCACCGATGCGGTCGAGCGCGTCCTTGAACGCCTTGGCGTCCGGCTCCATACCGTTCCGCGCGAGCTGGTCGGTCAGGCGCTGCCCCAGCCCCTGGACGTCGGCGTCCGGGTTGATGTGCACACCCGAGTACCCGTCCCCGTTGTTGGCGGGGCCGATGTCGGTGAGCAGGTCGAGGATCTGCCTCGTGTCGGCGTCGACCGGCCTGGGCGGGTCCTGCTGGGTGGTCTCGTCCTGGACCTGCTGGGTCTGGTCCTGCTGAGTCTGGACCTGGGTCTCGTCCTGAGTCTGGTTCTGCTGCGTCTGGTTCTGCTGGGTCTGGTCCTGAGTCTGGTTCTGCTGGGTCTGGGTCTGGTCCTGCTGCGTCTGGTCCTGAGTCTGGACCTGAGTCTGGTCCTGCTGGGTCTGGGTCTGGTCCTGCTGAGTTTGGGTCTGGTCCTGCTGAGTCTGATCCTGGGTCAGGTCCTGCTGCCCGCTCTCGTCCCGGACCGGTTGCTGAGGCGGTGTCTCCTCCGTCGTGGTCGGTGTCCTGCGCGGGGGACGCGAGGACTCCCCACCAGTGTTGTCGTCGTTGCGCCTGTTCCCGTCGTTCGTGTCGCGGTCCCGGTTGTTCCCAGAAAGATCCTGCATCTGGTGACCGTTGCTGTCGTCACCCCCGCCCCTGGGCCTGAACAGCTTTGTCCAGGGCGAGGCGGCGCGGTGGTTCCCGCCGCCCTCGGTGGTCACCGGCGTGGGTCCGCTCGGCATCTGGGACAGCGGCGAGTCCAGACCCGCCTCACGCGCCCGATCGAGGGCGCCGTCCAGGCGCCCGTCCGAGATCCACTCCCTGAGCGTTCGGCCGAAGTCGTCCTTCAGCCGGGGCGGGAGGTCAGCGAGGACCTGGTCGTCGCCGCGACCGCGTTCACGGCTGTCGTAGGCGGCGCCCAACAGCGCGATGGTGTCGTCCTGGGACCTGCTCCCCTCCGGGTCGAGGATCTGGGTCAGGTCCTGGTGCACGGAGTCGGGGAGGTCACCCACCCGGGTCGGCGGGTCGTAGCGCGACGCCCCGTTCGCCTGGTTCTCGATCTGCTCCAGGTAGTGGTTGAGGATCTCCGGAGGGCGGTTGTCGCGCCCGCCCGGGGAGTCCATGTAGCCGCCGGCCTCGTGGACGGCGGTGGAGTCCGGAGAGTCCCGGAGAACGGCGCGCGGCCGACCGGAGCCGTCCTCGGAACGGTCCTGGGACTCGTCGTTGAGGCCTAGCCGGTGCAGGGTCTCGTGCAGCCAGACGTCGGCTCCGTCGTCCAGGCGCCAGTTGGCGGTGTCGCTGCGTCCCGGCAGGTCGGGGTTGTCGCGCACCCAGGTGATGTCGGCGTGCGGACGGCCGTCCGGGCCGACCTCCTCCACCCGGACGTGGAACTGGTCCCCGCTGTCGGGCAGCCGGTAGCGCTCGTTGACGACGTCGTTCAACCGGTCCTGGAAGATCTGCTGGGCCGTGTTGGCGTCTCCGCGACTGACCCCGGGGCCGGTACCGAAGTTGACCCGGAACGTCAGCTCGGTGACGTGCGTCGGGCCGTCCGGCTCGGGGTTCGGCAGGGGGATACGGCGCACGTCGAAGCCGCGTTCCGCGATCGAGCTGATCGGGTTGTCCTTGCTGGACCCGTGCAGGATCTCGATGCCGTCGGTGTCGACACCTGAACGGTCCCGGTTGGCTCCCACCCGCCTGGGTTCGATGTCGTCCCGGGCGTTCTGCCACTCCGTGGGCGGACGCAGCCGGTCCGATACGGGGGCGGGAGCGTCGGGGTCGGGGCGCGGCCGAGACACCGGTGGGGTGTTGGTCTGGTTGCCGGGCGGGGTCTGGCGGCGTCCGTCGCCCGTGGACTCCTGACCGCCCTGCGCGGGGTTGTGCAGCGGGGCCATCACGACGGGCACGGGTGTGGCGTCGGGGTGCGCGGCCGTCTCGTTCGAGGCGTCGTCCTGGCGCACGGGGGTGCCCGATCCGTCCTCGTCAGGTGTGGACTCCCGCGAGTCGCTTTCGTTCAGCGGACCCTGCTGGTCACCGTTCTGGTGCACGTTCGCGCCGGTGTCCTGCCCGCCGGTCGCCTCGTCCTGGATGCGGGCGTCGTCGCGACCGGTGTCGTCCTGGAAGAGCTGGGTGTCGGTGTTCCCGGACTCGTTCTCCACGACCGTCTCGGCATCGCCGTCGCGCCCAGGGCCGTTCGGGCGGTGCGTGTTCGTGTTGCCGTCGCTCGAACCCTGTCCGCCCGCGTTCGGGTTCGCGTTCGGAGTCGAGGCGGGCGGCCCCTGGGGGTTGCCGTCGGTGTCGTCCCCGGACTCCTGAACCGGAGACTCCTGCACCGGCTGGTCGTCCTGGTTCGGAGACTCCTGAACGGGCTGTTCCTGAACCGGAGAGTCCTCCTGGACCGGCGACTCCGGGTTCGGGGTCTCCTGAACGGGCTGCTCCTGGTTGGGTGTCTCCCGGACGGGCGTGTCCTCGGACCCGTTGCGGTGCTCGGAACCACCGGGCTCCTGCACCACACCACCACCGGTCGACTCCTCCTGAACAGGAGACTCCTGCACCGGCCGGTCGTCCTCGTTCGGGGACTCCTGAACCGGCTGCTCCTGGACCGGCGTCTCCTGAACCGGCTGGTCCTGGACCTGCTCGTTCTGGGACGTCTCCTCCGACCCGTCCCGGAGGTCCGAACCGCCGGGCTCCTGAATCACACCATCACCAGTCGACTCCTCCTGAACAGGAGACTCCTGAACCGGCTGGTCCTGGATCGGCGTCTCCTGAACCGGCCGGTCATCCTGGTTCGGCGTCTCCTGGACAGGCTGATCCTGGACCGGGGACTCCTGCACCGGCGTCTCCTGAACCGGCGTCTCCTGAACCGGCGGGTCCTGGACCTGCTCGTTCTGGGACGTTTCCTCCGGCCCGTTGCGGTGCTCGGAACCACCAGGCTCCTGCACCACACCACCACCGGTCGACTCCTCCTGAACAGGAGACTCCTGAACCGGCCGGTCGTCCTCGTTCGGGGACTCCTGAACCGGCTGCTCCTGGACCGGAGTCTCCTGGACAGGAGTCTCCTGAACGGGCTGCTCCTGGACAGGCTGGTTCTGGTCTCCGGTCTCCTCGGTGGACTGATCCTGACCACCGACGACCGGAGCGTCGCCGGTCTCGTCGTTCTCCGAGGCGGTCTCGTCCGGGTCGCCCCGGTTCAGGTGGTCGGTGTCGCCACCGTCCTCGTTCCCGTTCGGGGTGTTGACCGGCTCCTCGGAGCCCTGCCCGGGGGTGTCCTCCGTCGTGGACTCGTTGGCACCGTCGTTCTCGTTGGACGGCGTCTCCGGCCGGGAGGGACCGGTGTCGTTCTGGTCGTTCTGGTCGGACGACTCGGTCGTGACCTGCTGGGGCGGCGCGGGCTGGTTGTCTCCGCCGTCCGACTGGTCGTTCTGGTCGGACGACTCCGTGGTCACCTGCTGGGGCGGCGGAGGCGGAGGCGGGGTCGAGTCCTGTGTGGAGTCGTTGGTCGAGTTCTGCGTCTGCCCGTCACGTGAGCCGCCGCCCTCCCCCTCTGAGGAGGAGTTGTTCGAGGAGGAGTTGTTCGAGGTGGAGGAGTTCGAGGAGGAGTTGTTCGAGGAGTTGTTCGACCCCGATTCCGGCGGGCCGCCGTTCTGGTTCGAGTTGTTGCCGGTGTCGTCGCCTCCACCGTCCGTCGGGGGCGGGTTGGGTGTGGGCGGCGGGACACCCTCGGGCAGGCCCGCGTTGTTGAGCTGGTTGAGGAGCGCCAGACCGCCCTGGGTGAGGCTCTGCTGGACCGCTCCGGAGACGAAACCCGAGACACCGGACAGCCATGTGATGGAGAAGGTCTTCTCGTCGCTGAACAGCAGGTTGAAGAAGCCCTCGCTGAGCATCCCCTGCGCCGCGTTGGCGATGCCCTGGCCGCCGAGCTGCGCCAGGAAGTTCTTCCAGTGCGTACCGACGTCGGAGAGCCCGTCGCGCACACCGGTGGGCACACCCTTGGTCAGGAAGTCCTTCAGGTCCGGGTCCAGGTTGCGCCCGTACTTGTTCACCACGTCGTTCAGGGCGTCGCCGAGGCCTTCCTTCCCCCAGTTGCGGGAGAAGGCGTCGGCGTACTCGTTGCCGAAGTCGCGGGCCTGGTTCCGGCCCATCGAGTCGCCCAACGAGTCGGAGAACCTGTCCCCCATGTCGTTGCGGAAGCGCTCGCCGTCGACCGGGCGGCTCCACCCGGGACGGTTGTCCATGCCGTACGCGCGCAGCAGCTCGTCGGTGTTGCGCCCCATCACGTCACCGATGCCGTTGGGGAGGTCCTTGCCGCCCTTGCCCAGGCTGTCAATGGGGAAGTTGTCGTCGAGGCGTTTGGAGATGGTGGGTCCGGCGGTGTTGCCGAGCAGCTTGTTGAACTGGTTCGACAGCGCGCTTCCACCGAAGGCGGCGGCGGTGCCGAACAGGCCGTCCAGCAAGGCGCCCTTGGCCGCGTCCTCGGTGAGCTTCTTGTCCCACCCGTCGCGGTTGCCCTGGTCGATCTGGATGCGCTGGATCAGCGCGTCCAACGTCAGCGCGAAGAACTGGCTGATCGCCATCTGCTGGAGCAGCGTGGAGAGCAGCCGGAACATGACCCGTCCGATGACGGTGCGGGCGATCGCCTGGAAGATGGGAATCTTGGCCAGGGAGGCACCGAAGGTGTACGGCGCCATGGCGATCGCCCAAGCGATCTCCAGGGCCAGCTGCACCAGCTGGCCGATGATCATCCACTTCGCGTACTGCACCTGCGTGCCCGCGTTGTGGACGTACTCCTGGAGACCCCGGGCGACCGCCGTGCCCTCACCGAGGTAGTTGTTCTGCCCCGCCGTGAACTCGTCCACCGACTGATCGAAGAAGTCCGCCGCCGTGGCGTCGAAGTTCTCCCGCACCTTGTTCTTGATCCGGATGACGAGCTGCGGGAGCTCGATCTCCAACCGGTCAGCGGTGGTGCCGTAGACCTGGGCGAGCTCCCACAGCCGCGTCTCGTCGGCGGTGGGCCACTCCGAACCTGTCAGAACCGAGAACAGGTTGCGGAGTTCGGCGGGCAGTTCCATTCCCATGGAGGTCAGTGCCTCCCGCTGGTGCCACCGGTACCGCCCTGGAGACCTCCCAGTCGCGTCGCGGTGTCGATGCCGTACTGCTCGGAGCGGCCGAACTGCCTCGCGGTTTCGATGGTGGCTTCGGCGGTGTCCTCGAACGCGGTCCCGAGTGTCTTCAGGAAGACAGCGAACCCGTCGCGAGCCGGAACGTAGTTCTTCTCGAACGACTTCGCGACGGCGTCACCCTCACCCCAGCACTCGCCCAAGGCGTCGGCCGAGGTGGTGTACCACTGGTCGATCGCACGCACCTCGGCGGCGAGTTGGTGGATCTCGGCACCGTCCCTGGCCACCGCCTCAGGGTCGATCGAGATGCGTTCCGACATGGCCCCTCCTTGCTCGTCCTGCCTCGTTCTCCGTCACCTGGCCGGGTTGTGGGGGAGGGCAGCCCCTCCCCCACATCCCGGTCGTCATCAGCGGGGCGGGTGCACGTTGCCCAGGCCCAGTTCCTCCAGCAGTGCGGTGGGGTCGCCCGCCACCGCCTGCTCCCGTGCCGAGGTGTCGCCGGGCACCAGGCCGCCCATGGCGGTGGAGACCTGTTGGGCGACGTCGCGCCGAGCCCGTTCGACGACCTCGACGACGGCCGAGGCGAGTTCGGCGGGCGCCATCATCCGGTACTTGTCGGTGTGGAACCTCAGCTCAGCGATCTCGCCTCTGGCGTTCACCGTCGCGCTGACCATCCGGTCCTTGGACATCGCTTCGGCGGTAACCGACTCCAGGTTTGCGCTTGCCTCCGCCAGGCGCTCCTGGGTCTGTCGAAGTTGTTCGAGGGACCTCTCCATCTGTCCCTGCAGGGACATGTCCAACGCCGCTCACTCCCTTGTCTTTTCGTGTTCCGGGCCGTCCCAACGAGGCGGGGCCGCCCCGTGCGGTGGTGCCCCACACCTTCTCGTCCTCGGCCAGCCAGGTGGTGCGGCTGCGTTCCTGCCCGCCGCCACCGCCGCCGCCACCGGCACCGCCCATTCCGCCCGGGGGCATCATGGGCATACCGGGGGTGCCCGGCGTACCGGGTGTCCCGGGGGTGCCCGGTCCTCCTCCGGTGGAGGAGCCGTCCGTCCCCTGGCCGCCGCCGAAGCCGCCCTGTGGACTGGTCCCGCCGGGCCCGTTCCCCCTGCCGTCGGAGCCGCCGCCCACGGAGCCCGAGTCCGAGCGGGGGCTCATGCCACCGCCGCCCGAGCCGGGGCCGGACGAGGAGTTGGGGTCACCCGGACCGCCGATGCCGCCGGAGCCCCCCGGGAAGGAGGAACCTCCGCCGCCGATACCGCCCGGACCAGAACCCGAACCCGAGGAGGAACTCAGGTCACCGGGCCCACCGATGCCGCCAGGCGTCGGGTACCCGCTGCCACTGCCTCCGGATCCGCCGGGAACGGGGGGATCCGGGATCTCGGGGCGGTTCGAGCCGCCACCGATCTCGCCCGATCCGCCAGGTATCGGCGAGCCGGACCCGTTGCCGCTGCCACCGGACCCGCCCATGATCGGCGCATCCGGCAACCCAGGCCGATCCGCACCACCCGGACCACCCAAATCACCCGAACCGCCCGGAACGGGGGAACCCGATCCGTTGCCGTTGCCACCGGAGCCGCCGAGCTCCGGGGCGTCCGGAAGACCGGGGCGGTTGACCTCGCCCGGACCGCCGATGCCGTTGGAGCCGCCGGGGATCGGGGAGCCGTTCCCGTCCACGCCCGAACCACCCGAGGAGAGGTCCAGGTCGCCCTCGGTGGAAACGCGACCCGGGGGCGGCGGCACGCTGCCGCCCCCCGCGCCACCTGTGGAGGAGGAGAGGTCGAGGTCCCCGAAGCCGCCGCGTGGCGGGCCACCGATGGAGGACGGATCACCGCTGCCACCGTCGGTGCGCGAGCCGTCGGGGTTCAGGATGCTCCCGTCGGGAAGCCGAATGCTGCCGTCGGAGAGCCGGGCGCTCCCCTCCGGGAGCGGCGTGCTCCCCTCCGGGAGCTGCCCGCTGCCGTCCGGGGGGCGCGTGCTGCCGTCCGGGTTCAGGACCGTGCCGTCCGGGAGGCGCGTACTGCCGTCCGGAAGCATGCTGCTCCCGTCGGGAAGCGGGGTCCCCTGCTCCCGACGCCCCGTGTTGTTCGGGCCGCCACCGGTACCGCCGCCGCCCATACCCCCCATGCCCGGGGCCACCGGCGGCGGGAAGAACCCGCCCGGGCCTCCGCCCGAGGAGTTGGGGTCGCCGCCGATCCCCTCGCCACCTGAACCGGGACCGCCCAGGCCCTGGCCACCCGGACCATCGAGACCACCGGAACCACCGGAGGAGATCGGCGGACCGTCGGGGTTCCCCGAACCGGAACCTTCCGGGCCACCGCCCAGGTCACCCGAGCCACCGGGTACGGGACCGCCGCCCTCGGGGATGTCCGACCCTCCGCTGTTGGGGCCCTGATCGTTCAGGTAGTCGTTGACGATCTCGTCGATGGTGCGGCCGTCGCCCAGGGGGCCGTTACCACCGCCACCACCAGTGCCGTCGCCGCCACCACCGCCACCGCCGCCGCCCTCGCCGCTGCCACCGTTGAGATACTCGTCGATGATGTCCTGGATGGAGCGGTTGTCGCCGTCACCGTCGCCGTCACCCCCACCGCCGCCGCCCTCACCGTCGCCCTCACCGTCACCGAACAGCCCGTTGAGGATCTCCTCAAGCGAGGGGCCGTTGCCGCCGCCCTCACCGTCACCCCCACCGCCACCGCCGCCTCCACCACCGCCGGGCGGGGTGGTCGCGACGGGGACGAAGGGCAGGATCTCCGCGGAGGAGGTGCCGTAGGTCGTGGAGACCGTGGAGATGCCCTCCGTGGCTGCCGTGCGCAGGTTCGCCAGGTTGTCCCACCAGCGGTCCTTGATCTCCGTCTCGAACGTCTCCCAGGTGGCCTTCTCATCAGTCCGCATGCCGCGGATCTTGATGATGCCGTCCTCCCAGGTGACCTTGTCCCGCTGCTCCTCCCACCAGTTGCGGATGGTCGCGCGGGGACTGCGGTTCTCACTGCTGTGCCACGTGTTGAAGGCACTGATCACCGCTTGGAGGTAGGTGGGGTTGGCGGCGACGCGCGCCGTGTTCACGGCGTCGACGGCCGGGTCGATGTAGTTGGCGAGGTTCTGGAACTCAAGGGCCAGTTTCCTCAGGTATCCGCGCAGGGCCTCGGCTCCCGCGCCCTCGAACTTCTCGTTTCCCGGCTTCATCTCCTCGGACAGGGCCCACATCTCGTCGTAGCGGGCGTTCGCGAAGTCGCGGAAGTCACCGAGATCGGTCTCGATGCGGCTGAGGACACCGCTGTTGAAGGAGCTGGTGCCCACGCTGGAGGTGGAGGCGGCGTTGAGAATGTCGCGCATCCGGTCAATGAAGTTGCCCCACACCGTGCCTTCGGTGTCCTTGATGGCGTCGTTGACGTGGATGCCGGAGTAGACCGCGAACCCCCACTCGTATCCGCCGAGCTGTTCGGCGTCAGAGGCCCGGCTGTCGAAACCGAACCACTCGTCCGCGTCCTTGGGGTTGTTGACGTTCCAGAAGTAGTTACTGAGCCAGTTGGTGTCCTTCACCGCCTGCGCCGTACCCATCGGGGGAGCCGAACCCTTGTCGTCCTTGTCGGCGAAGACGTTGATGGCGTGGGCCAACTCCTCGCTCTCGACGGCGCCCCCGGACTCGGGTGCCGCGGGGTCGGTCCCCTCCTTCTCGGGAAGGTCCTCGTCAGCCATGGAAGTTCCTCAGGGGCGATTCGTGGGGCGAAGGGGTACTGGGGGGAGCCGGAGCGGCGAAGACACTGCGCCGAAAGGCGTCGGCTCAGGACGATTCAGGGGTCTCGTTGGGTGTGTCGTTGGGTCCGTTGCCGCCACCGCCGCCACCACCGCCGCCGCCACCGCCCGTGGGCGCGCCGTTGGACATGATCTGGCCGATCTGGGTGGCGTCCAACTCGGCGTCGGACTCCAGCTCCTCGTAGGTGATCGCACTGTCCCGGATGCCGGCGGACATCGCGACCAGGCGCGTCTCCAGGTCGGTGATCGAGGTGGTGAACTGCGTCAGCACGGCACCGACCTCCTTGGAGAGCTCACCGGCGATGGGGAGGAGGGCGGGGTTGCCGAAGGGCACGTTGGGTGCGGACGCGTCCTCACCGCCCGCGTAGTGCGTGGACGCCTCAGTCTTCGTCTTCGAGACCTTCTCCCGAAGCGGATCGATGTGCGCCGTCCGCAACGTCTTGAGGTATTCCAGCGTGACCTTGGTCTTTTCCTCTGACACGTCCTGCCCCGTCCTCTCCTGTCCAGCTCTTCATCAAGCCGCCGCGCGGCGTCAACGGTGGGTGCGGTGTCCCTCGGCCGCTGCGGCGGTCCGTTCGGGCCGCCGCAGCGGCCGAGGGGTGGCGGTCAGCGGCGGGCGTTCCAGTTCCCGGCTTCCTGGAGGTCACCGCGGCGGTAGCGCTCGGTGATGTCGCCGAGGGAGACCTGCGCGTGGCCCAGCAGCGCGCGCATGTCCGCGACGTTGCGCCGCCAGGACAGGAGTCGCTGGTCGTACTGCTCGGCGGCCTCACCGACCCAGTCGGACTTGACCGCCTGGACCTTGGCGTCGAGCTCGTTGATGGCCTGCTCGATGATGTCGGTCTGCTTCCGCAGGTCGATGCCCGCGTCGTCAGCACCGCTGTACTTGATCTCGAATCCGTCCATGGGTATGGCTCCGGTTTCTCTCGATGGTGCGCCCCCGGTCGTGGAGGCAGGCGGATCGGGTCGGTCGGATCAGGTCAGGGTCAGCGAGCGACGTCGCCCTGGTTCGGGTTGAGCTGGGTGATCCAGTTGGCGGACAGCATGTTCTCGTCCTCCATGGCGTGGAAGTTGCGCTCGGTGCCGCCGAGGATGCCGATCATGTCGTTCATGTCGTTGGTGATCAGACGCAGCTCTTCGAGCCACTTGACCAGCGCGGTGTCGTACTGGGTGGCCGCGCCGCCCTGCCAGTTGCCGCCGAGCAGGTCCCGCACGCCGTCCACGCTGGTGTAGACGCCGTTGCAGGTGGTGTGGGCGGTCTCCATGGCGTCGCGGCCGGTCCGCATCGCCTGGTCGGTACTGCGCATCATCGACATGGGAGTCTCCTGGTTCTGTTGGGCGTCAGTCGGAAAGGCACCGGGGTTCCCCCGGTTCCGCGAGAGCGCCGACGGGTTCCGCGGCGGCCTGCGGGGTCAGGTCGGGCCCGGTGGGCAGCAGGTCCAACAGGGCGGTGGAGACCGCGGAGGCCCCGCCGGGGGTGTAGCCCAGCGTCTCGGCGGCCTTGGCGTCGGGCACCGGGTACTTGGCCCCGGCGTCGGTGACGAGGAAGTAGGAGCCGCGGAGCGCAGCGCCTCCGGCCGGGGCCGCCCTGACCAGGCCGCCCTCGCCGGACGGGATGTCGATGAGGTCGGGGGCCGTGCAGGCCGCCCTGCTGCCCACCGGGGGCCGCGCGGCCCGGCCGCCGATGTCCGCCGGGGAGGTGAGCGAGAGCGCGAGGGCGCCGTCCCCCTGGTCGACGACGCACAGCGCCGCGCCCTGGGGATCGGTCAGCGGCGGCGGTGTGGCGGGAAGGCCGTCACCGGTCACCGTCTCCTCGCCCGACAGGTGCGCGCGCAGTTCGTTGACGCTCAGCTCGACCGGCGCCGCCTCGCCGCCCCCGTAGGCCTCCTCGGCCGTGAGCGGGTGGCCCAGCAGCAGGCGGGCGTGGGTGGCGTCGGTGGGGGTCAGACCGTCCCGGGTGAGCACGTAGAACTGCTCGGGGCCACCCTCAGCGGCGGGGACGCTGAAGACCTGTCCGACGCGGGTGTCCGCGCCGCCGACGCGCGGACCGTCCTCGCCCCGGCCCTCGACGTCGAGCGCGGAGAGCGCGGGTCCGGCGGGCACGCCGTCCAGGACGGCGGCCGCGACGGGGTGGGGTACCGCGGTGCCGTACCCCAGGGACTCCAGGGCGCCGTTCTCCTCGTCGATGGCCAGGCGGTTGCCCTTCCACAACAGGTGGACCCCGCCCGCGGGGTCCCGGACCAGGACACCGTCGTCCTCCCCGACCGGGGAGCCGAAGGGCGACCGGCCCAGGGTGAGCGAGGTGAGGGTCTCGACGCCGTCACCGGTGTCGACGGTGGTGGCGCACACCTGCCAGACCATGGAGCCCTCCGCGTCGGCGGCGGGGAGCCCGTCGGGGGCTCCGGCGATGCCCAGCGGGGACCCGACGGGGGTGCCCTCCAGGGAGTCGGCGGCGACCTGGACCGGTTTGGGGTTGGACGCCAGCAGCAGCGCGGAGGTCTGGTTGGACACCGGCCAGAGGACACCGTCCGAGAAGACGTACCGGCCGGCGCCGCCCTTGACGGCGACGAGGGTCCCCTCGTTGCGCCAGGAGGTGGCGCCGCCCGGGAAGATCAGGCCGAAGACGAGGAACCCCACGCACAGCAGCACCGCGAGGACGAGCCCGATGAACGCGCCGTTACGGGTGCGGCGCAGGGGCGCCTCGGCGGCGTCCGGGTCGGCGGCGGCCATGGCCGTGGAGAGTCGGCGCACCATGAACGAGTGCGCCTGTACCTGGTCGCGACGGGTCTGCATCAGACCACCCGCTTTCCGGTGCGCGTCATCCGCCGATCCCCCTCATCAACGCCAGCAACCCGAGGTTCCCCGGGATCAGGCACACCAGGACTATCGCCGCGAGGCTCTGGATGAGTTCCCCCGCCCGGCCCCAGTGCGGGATGGGGCGGTTGCCCGGCACGGACCAGGCGGCCAGGAGCAGGCCGAGCGCCGCGACCAGCAGCAGCCCGAACAGGACCATGCGGGCGGTGTCGCCGCCCACGAGGCCGCCGCCCACGGCCATGGCCACCAGCCCGTACACGCCGGAACCCAGCAGGCACACGCGGTGCCACACGCCGCTGAGCCCGCGTGACTGGAGCAGCAGGATCAGCGCGACGCAGACGCCCGCGGTGGAGGCCAGTCCGCCCGGGTGGGCGGCCAGCACGGTCATCGAGGCGGCGCACACCACGGCCACGATGGCCAGGAGGGCGCCGAGGTAGTGGTCCGCGCGCTTGGTGCGTGTGCGCACGTCGCGGGCCGGGTGGGGGTCGATGTACTCACCGAGCTGGGTGACCCCGCCAGGCAGCGGGGGCAGGCGCATGCCCGCCAGGCGGAAGGCCAGGGCCGGAGCGAACGAGCAGAGCAGCAGCACCAGGGCGGCGGCCGAGACGGCCACCCCCTGCGGCGGGGCGTTGTCCCAGAACATGAGCAGGGCACCGGCCGCGGCGGTGAACAGGGCCGTGCCGATGATGGCCGTGAAGAACGGCAGGCAGGCGGCGACGGCGGCGATCGCCAGGACCGCGGCGCCGGTCGCCGTGGAGGCGCCCGAGAGCATCCGCGCCCCGATGAGGGCGTTGCTGGGGTCGCCGCCCGGGAGCGTGGCCCCGGCGAAGGCCATGAACAGCACGGCCGCGCCGCCCGTTACGGCGGCGGCGATGGGGGCGTCGAAGGCACGGGCTGCCGCACCGGCGGCGAGCAGCAGGAGAAGCCCGGTGGCGGCGGCGGTGGCGCCCGCGATCCAGGTGGGGCCGAGCAGTGTCAGCAGGGCGAGGGCGCCGGCGAAGCCCACTGCGGCGGTGCCGGTCAGCGAGCGCCTGGCGACGCGCGCGCCCCATCCGTCGGAGCGCTCGGACAGCGTGTCGGCCACGCCGTCGACGAGGTCGTCGAAGTGGATCTCCGGCATCTGGTCGGCGCGCTCGCGCAGGTAGAGCGTCTCGCCGTCGGTGAGGCCGAGCGACTCGGCGGTCTCGGACTCGTCCAGTGGTGGTGAGCCCAGGCGCTGGAGCACCCATCCGCCGTGTTCGAGTCCGCTCTCGTCGAGGTCCTCGTTCTCGTTCTCGGCGTAGAGCAGGAACGTGGGCAGCAGCTCGGCGAGCGGCAGGTCGCACGGGACGGCGATCTCGAAGGAGGCGTTGGGTGCGCGCACGACCAGGCGGCAGAGATCGGCGGAGACGACGTCCGACATCGGTCCTCCTCGCTGGACGACAGTGACTGGGTCGGTTTACGGGTGGGGGATAAAGACACCCGGGGAGGGGGACGAGGCCGGGGTACGCCATTCCTCTGCGGAACGCCTGGGGCAGGGGACGGCGCGCCCGTTCTCGAAATGCTGGGCTAGACTAGCACCACTTCCGGAATTCCGGTCATGACGTTTCGGAAAACTCTGGCCCGGGGATACCGTTGCTCATTTGAGCACCCGCCCCCATCCCCGGTCACCGAATCCGGTTCTGGGGTTCCCCCATTCGGCCCCGTCGGAATTACCCCGGGCCGGTACACGCCCGGCGCCCCTGCTGCGAATGCCAGCTGACCAGGGGAAAGAGAAGGGATACGCTGATCAGCACCATCCTCGTCCGCAGGCCGGCGCGTCGACCCGGCCCCGAGCCGCCCGAGGGCGAGCTCTCCCTCCAGGAGCCCCCTGTCCTCCCCGAGGAGGAGAACGGCATCTCGGGGGTCTTCATGTACCTCCCGATGGCGCTGAGCTCGCTCGCGATGGTGATGATGTTCATCCGCCCCAGCGGGGCGGGTGCCCTGGGCACGGCGATGCCCTTCATCGCGGGCGGGATGATGCTCGTCGGAGCGGTGGCGATGGTCGGCGGCCAGATCCTGCGCGTACGGATCGAACGCAGCCGCCGCCTCTCCGGCGACCGACGTGACTACCTGCGCTATCTCGGTCAGATGCGCGGCCGGGTGCGGGAGGTCGTGGTGGCCCAGCGTGAGGCCCGCGCGTGGAACGGACCCGACCCCGACGCCCTGTGGTCGCTGGTGCGCACGAGCAGGCTCTGGGAGCGGCGCGGGGCGCACGACGACTTCGCGGAGGTCAGGATCGCCGTGGGCGAGCAGCCCCTCCAGACCCGCATCGCCCCGCTGTCGACCAAGCCGGTGGAGGACCTGGAACCGCTCTGCGCGCACGCGCTACGCCGTTTCATCAACGCCTACGGCACCGTCGCGGACTTGCCGGTCTCGCTTTATCTGCGGGGATTCGCACATCTGGGACTGCGCGGGGAAACCGAATCCATCCGTGCAATGGTGCGCGCACTCGTGGGACAGGTCACAGTTTTTCACGCGCCGGATGAATTGCGTGTGGTCGCCTGTGTGAACGATGAGCGAATGGCGGACTGGGAATGGATGAAATGGCTTCCGCATTGCATGCACCCGACGGAGCGGGACGGAGCGGGCCCCGTCCGTCTGATCGCCTCCGACGCCATTGAGCTGGAAAGACTCGTCGGTCCCGCGCTGGCGGACCGGCCGCCCTTCGACCCGCAGGCGGTGCCCGGGCGTGACGAGCCGTTCACCGTCATCATCGTCGACGGCGGATCCGTGCCGCAAGGTTCGAGATTGCTCAGCGGGGGCTTCCGCAACGCGATCGTGATCGAAGTGGGCACCGAGCGCATGTGGGACGGAGCACCCCACACACTCTCGCTGAGGGTCGAAAAGGATTCCATGGAGATGTGTGAGCTGGACCGTTCCGGGCGGGAATCCTTCTCCCACCTCGGTCGGCCCGACTCCCTGGACCTCCCCCGGGCCCGTTCCCTGGCCCGCATGATGGCCCCCTACCGCGTCAGCGTCGCCGCCGACGTGGTGGAACCCCTGACCACCGACTTCGACCTCACCACCCTGCTGGGCATCCCGAATCTGCACACCTGGGACGCCGCCCGCGAGTGGGAGCGCGAGCGCCCGGAGAGCCGCCTGCGGGTGCCCATCGGCATCGCGGCCTCGGGCGCCCCCCTGGAACTCGACCTCAAGGAGTCGGCGCTGGGCGGGATGGGCCCGCACGGGATGCTGATCGGCGCCACCGGTTCCGGCAAGAGCGAGCTGCTGCGCACGCTCGTGCTGTCCCTGGCGCTCACCCACTCCTCCGAGAAGCTCAACTTCGTCCTGGTGGACTTCAAGGGCGGTGCCACGTTCATCGGCCTGGACGGGCTGACCCACACCTCGGCGCTGATCACCAACCTGGCCGACGAGACCTCCCTCGTGGAACGCATGCAGGACGCGCTGCACGGCGAGCTGATCCGCCGCCAGGAACTCCTGCGCTCGGCGGGCAACTTCAGCTCGGTCCACGAGTACGAGAAGGGCCGCCGGAGCGACCCGACCATGGAGCCCATGCCCACGCTCTTCGTGATCGTGGACGAGTTCAGTGAGCTGCTCGCGGCCCACCGGGACTTCATGGAGCTGTTCGTCATGATCGGCCGCCTGGGCCGAAGCCTGGGCGTGCACCTGCTGCTGGCCTCCCAGCGGCTGGACGAGGGCCGCATGCACCAGCTGGAGAGCCACCTCTCCTACCGGATCGCGCTGCGCACGTTCTCCGCCATGGAGAGCCGGGGCGTGCTCGGTGTGGCCGACGCCCACCAGCTCCCCCCGGCACCGGGATCGGGTTACCTCAAGTCCGACACCGAGGAGCTGACGCGGTTCAAGGCCGCGTACGTCTCGGGCCCCTACCGCGCCAAGCGCCGCGCGGCGCGGGCGTCGACCGCCGCCCGCGAGATCACCCCCTTCCTGCCCGGGTACGTGGCCGGGCCGCCCGCCTCGGTCGTGGTGCCCGAGCCGGAACCGGTGGAGGAGTCGGACACGAGTCTGCTGGAGACCGCGCTGGACGCGGTCCGCGACGTCGGTCCGCCCGCACGGCAGGTGTGGCTGCCTCCCCTGGACCAGGCCCCCACCGTGGCGGAGATGCTGCGGTCGGAGGGCGCGCCCTCGCTGCCCGCGTGGGGCTCCGACCCGGTGCTGACCGTGCCGGTGGGCCTGGTGGACCGCCCCTTCGAGCAGCTGCGCACCCCGCTCACCGCGGACCTGCGCGGCGCGGGCGGGCACACCGCCGTCATCGGTGGTCCGCAGAGCGGCAAGAGCACCCTCCTGGTCTCGCTGATCTCCGCGCTGGCGCTCACCAACACCCCGGAGCAGGTGCAGTTCTACATCCTGGACTTCGGCGGCGGCACGCTGCGCGGTGTGGCGGACCTGCCGCACGTGGGCGGTATCTGCGGGCGCATGGACCTCGAACGCGTCACCCGTACCGTCGCGGAGATGACGGCGCTGCTGGGGCGCCGCGAGCAGTTCTTCGCGGAGCACGGCGTCGACTCGATCGGCGCCTACCGTCGGCGCCGGGCGGCCGGGGAGTTCTCCGACCAGCCCTACGGTGACGTCTTCCTGGTCATCGACGGCTGGGCCACGGTGCGTGCGGACATGATCGACCTCATCGCGGAGATCACGCAGATCGCCCAGCGCGGCCTCAACTACGGCATCCACCTGATCGTGGCCTCCCCGCGCTGGGCCGACGTGCAGTCCAGCCTGCGCGACCTGCTGGTCACCCGGTTCGAGCTCCGTCTGGGCGACGCGGTGGACTCCGCGATCAACATGCGCCAGGCGGAGAAGGTGCCCCGGATCCCCGGTCGCGGCCTCACCGCCGAGTACAAGCACTTCCTGTCCGCGCTCCCCCAGATGGAGGAGGGGCCGGAGGCCTCCGTGGCCGGTGTCGTGGAGGCGGTCAAGCAGCGGTGGGACGGTCCGTCCGCTCCCCAGGTGCGTCTGCTTCCCCTGTCGCTTCCCGCGTCGGACCTGCCTCCGCCCCAGGACGGACCGAAGATCGCGCTGGGTCTGGAGGAACGCCGCCTGGAGCCGCTGTGGCACGACTTCTCCGTGCTGCCGCACCTGCTGGTGGTCGGGGACAACGAGAGCGGCAAGACCAACCTGCTGCGTCTGATCACCCGCACCATCCGGGAGCGGTACAGCCCCACCGACGCCCGCGTGGTCGTGGTGGACCCCCGGCGCGGCCTGTTCAACGCGATCCCCGAGGAACAGCGCCTCGGCTACGCGGTGACCGGTGAGAGCGCCCGGGAGATGATGATGGCGGCGGCCCAGGCGCTCAAGCCCCGGCTGCCCGGCCCCGAGGTCACTCCGGAGCAGTTGCGCGAGCGCTCGTGGTGGACCGGCCCGGAGCTGTTCGTGGTCATCGACGACTACGACCTGCTGAGTTCGGCGGGCGGTGGCGGTCCGCTGTCCCCGCTCATGGAGATGCTGCCCCACGGCGCCGACATCGGGTTCCACCTGATCCTGGCGCGCGGTGCCGGTGGCTTCAGCCGTGCCATGGGCGAGCCCGCGCTGCGGATGCTCATCGACGCGAACACCCCCAGCATGGTGCTGTCCTGCCCGCCCTCCGAGGGCGTGCTGTTCGGATCGCTGCGCCCGCAGCGTATGCCTCCGGGCCGTGCGCTGCGCTTCGACCGGCGCGACCCGGTCAAGGTGCAGCTGGCGCTCGACCCCGAGACGGAGGAGGCGGCCGCCCGCGACTGACGGGCGTCCGAGGAGTGGCCCGACAAGGTAGCGACCGCCCCGCGGTCGGTGGAGAGGAACGGGAGGCCCCGTGTCGAACGGAGCGGAACGGAAGCGGCTTCGGTTCGGGGCCGGGGTGTGCCTGACGGCCGCGCTCTTCCTGGTGGCGACCGCGCCAGCGGCGGCGGACCAGGCCGCGCCCGCGCTGCCGCAGGTGGCGCCCGAACTGGCGGGGGACGAGTGTGTGCCGTCCTCCGAGGAGACGGTGGACCAGGAGCTGTGGACCGAGAACGCCCTGGGGCTCCCCCGGGCGCGGTCCACCTCCTCCGGGGCCGGAACGACCGTGGCCGTCGTGGGTTCGCCCGTGGACGACTCCTCCGCCGCGCTCAAGGGGGCGGTGGAGGGGGCCGGTGAGGACTGCACCGGGTTCGGGACCTTCCTGGCCGGGATCGTCGCCGCGCGGCCCCAGCCGGACAGCGGTCTCGTCGGGGTGGCCCCGGAGGCCCGTGTGCTGTCGGTGCCCGTCACCGACGACTGGGGCGGCGCCGACGCCGACGCGGTCGCGGACGGCATCAACGACGCGGTCTCCGGCGGAGCGGACGTCGTGCTGGTGGGTGTCGCCGTCCCCCTGGGCAGTTCCGGGCTCGAGGCGGCGGTGGACACCGCCGTCGAGGAGGACGTCCTGGTGGTGGCGCCGTCCACGGCCATGGTCCAGCGGGACGCCTACGCGGCGGTCCCGGCGACCAGGGGCGAGGTGCTGGGGGTGACGGCGACCGGCACGGAGGGCGCCCCGCTGACGCCGCCGCCCGCCACGGCGGACGGTCGGATCTCGGCGCCCGACCTCAGCGCGCCCGGCCAGTCCGTGATGAGCCTGGCCCCGGGCGGGGACGGGCACGCCGTCGCGGAGGGGGACGCGGTCGCGGCGGCGTTCGTGGCCGGTGTGGCCGCTCTGCTGCGCTCCCACGACCCCGGGCTGAGCGCGGCGCAGACCGCGGAGCGCCTGGTGATGTCGGCCTACCCGGACGCCGGTGCCGCCTTCGGGACGGGGTTCCTCGACCCGGTGGGAGCGCTGACCAGGGAGATGGGTCCGCGGTCGGGGGGCGGGGCCGAGGCCGAGCAGTTCGCCCTGGACATGCCGATGGAGCCCACGCGTGGCCGTGTCATGGCCGTGGTCGGCGGGACGGCCCTGCTGGTGTTGATCTGTGCGGTCGGAGCCGCCGCCGTCCGCCGCCGCAAGGCCAAGGCCGAGGCCGCCGCGGCCGTTTGAGGTCCGCTCCGGGTGAGTGGAAACCCGGGGTCGCGTTGGATGGCGAGCAGCACGTTCGGGTACTCCGTCGTCACACCCCCACAGGGACAGAGCACGGACCAGACCCCACGTTCCAGGTCACTATCGTTCTGCGTATGCCTACTGCCCCTCCCCGGCCTCTTGTCGGCAGGCTCGTCGAGACCGGCCGCCTGAGAACCCTGCTCGACGCCACCGAACGGGGCCGGGGAGGCGTTCTCGTCCTGCGCGGCGAACCGGGTATCGGCAAGAGCGCGCTGCTGGACCACGCGGCGCACATCGCCGCGCCGCGATTCCGGATCCTCCACGGCACCGGATCAGAGTTCGAGAAGGAACTGCCCTTCTCCGGGCTCCACCAACTGTGCACGCCGGTCCTGACCCACCTGGACCAGCTCCCCACCGACCACCGTGACATCCTCCAGGTGGCGTTCGGCCTGACCGGTGGTGACCCCGCTCCGCACCGCGTCGGCCTCGCGGCTCTGGACCTGCTCTCCACCGCCGCCCGGGAACAACCAGTGCTGTGCGTCATCGACGACGCACACTGGCTGGACCACGCATCGGCCCGGGCACTGGTGTTCCTGGGCAGGCGTATCACCGCCGAACCCCTCGCCATGGTGTTCGCGACCCGGACCGCCGAACCCCGCCTGCACGAGCTGCCAGGTCTCACCCTGGGCGGTCTGGACAACACCGACGCCCGCTCTCTTCTGAGCGCGGAGAAGACCACCACACTCGACACACAGGTACGCGAACGCCTCCTCAGCGAAGCCCGGGGCAACCCGCTCGCCCTGATCGAGCTGCCCAAGGCCGGCGGTTTCGTCCCGCCCACCCCCTCCCCGGTCGCGCAACGCGTACAGCAGAGCTTCCACACCAGGTTCGGGGGGCTCTCCGAACCCGCGCGGCGACTTCTGACCCTGGCCGGAGCCGAACCCACTGGAGACCCGCACCTGCTCTGGGCCGCGGCCCGACGGTCGGGCATCGACGTGGCAGAGGCCGCACCCGCCGCTGAGGCCTCCGAACTGGTCGAGTTCGGCACACGCGTCCGCTTCTGCCATCCCCTGGCTCGCTCCTCCGTGTACTGGGGGGTCGGGTTGGAGCGCCGCCAGGCCGCACACCGAGCCCTGGCCGAGGTCACCGACCCGGTCACCGCTCCGGACCGACGGGCCTGGCACCGGGCCCAGGCGAGCAGCGCACCGGACGAGGAGGTGGCCACCGAGCTCGAATCGGCGGCCGCACGCGCCCAGGCGCGCGGAGGTGTGGCGGCCGCGTCCGCCTTCCTCGAACGCGCGGCGGCCCTGTCCCTGGCCCCCGGACCACGCGTTCAACGCACACTCGCGGCGGCCCGGGCAGCCCTCGACGCGGGCACGGCGGACACCGCGGCGAACCTGCTCAACAGCGTCGACACCGACACCCTGGACGCACCCCTGCGAGCCTCGGTCGACCTGCTGCGCGGCAAGCTCGCCCTCCTCAGGGGCGGACAGGAGGCCCAGGACGGGCCGCGCCTCCTCCTGCGAGCGGCCCGCCGCCTGGCCGCCACCGACCCGGAGCTGACTCGCTCCTCCCTGGTGAGCGCCCTGGAAACGGCACTACTGACCGGCCGACCCGCCGGGGTGATGGAGCAGGTCCTCGAAGCCGCGCACACCGCCCCCTCGACCAACCGGGCCCCCGACCTCCTGGACGCGTTGAGCCTGCTCGCCTCCGGGCGTTACCGGGAAGGCGTGCCGACGGTCCGCCGTGTGCTCACCGGGGAGGCCGCCGCGTGGGCCCACCACCCGGGGCTGGCCAGCCTGCTCTCCGCCGATCTGTGGGACCACAGCGTGCACACCAGCATCACCGAGTGGATGACGCGCACCGGACGGCAGAGCGGATCGCTGACCCTGACCAGGCTCGCCCTCGCGCAGACGGCCATCTCCGCGGTGCTCACCGGCGACTTCCGGCGGGCCGACGCCGCCATCGCCGAGGAGGAGGCGATCGCCGACGCCCTCGAAGACGCACCGAAGATGTACCCGCGCCTCCACCTGGCCGCGATACGCGGCCGCGACAAGGAGGCGTTCCGACTCCTGGAGGAGGCGCAGCGCCGAGGCCGGGGGCAGCTCCCGGCCAACATGCACTGGGCCAGGGCCGTGCTCAACAACGGACTCGGAGACTACTCGCGCGCGCTGGACGCGGCCGTGAGCGGGACGCAGGGCGCGGGGCTGTTCCTACCCGGGATCATTCTTCCCGAACTGGTGGAGGCCGCAGCCCGATGCGGGCACGAGAGCCTGGCCGTCGACGCACTGGAGTCCCTGGCCGAGCGGACCGAGCCGGTGGAGACCAGCTGGGCCCAGGGCGTTCTGGCAAGCACCCGGGCTCTGGTCACCGAAGCGGAGGCCGACCACCGCAAGGGCATCGAAGAGCTGGAACGCAGCCCCGCCATACCCGGACTGGCCAGGTCACACCTGCGCTACGGGGAATGGCTGCGCCGCCGCAACCGCCGCCGCGACGCACGAGAGCAGCTGCGCACCGCACACCGGATGCTCTCCGATCTGGGGATGGAGGCCTTCGCCCACCGGGCGGCCAACGAGCTCCGGGCGACCGGTGAGGTAGTGGGCCAGCGCTCCGAGCGGCCCCTGGACCGCCTGACCATGCAGGAGGTCCACGTCGCTCGGTACGTGGCGGCGGGCGCCACCTCCAAAGAGGTCGCCGCGCGGCTGTTCCTGAGCCCGCGGACCATCGACGCCCACCTGCGCAGGATCTTCCGCAAGCTCGACATCACCTCCCGCAGGCAGCTCAAGGACCTGCCCGAACTGGATCAACCGTTGGAATCGGTCGATTAGGCGACGATCACCGACGCGAACGAACCCGCCCACGCAGCAGCATGTCGGTGACAGCCGCCTGCTACTCCTACGTGGGGGAGACCTTGACCAGCATGACCAAGTCGACGCGCCGACGATGGTGGTGGGCCCTGTGGGGTCTTCTGGCCACGTCCGCGGTCGGTATCGCCGTCTACTCGGCGCAGACCTATCTGGTCGGTGGCGTGGAACGCAACCAGATCCCGCTCAACGACCTGTTCGCCTCGCACTACGTGACCATCGCGGTGCACGCGGTCCCGAGCTCGCTGGCGCTGCTCATCGGCCCGTTCCAGTTCCTCACCCGGGTTCGCGTCCGTTACCCGAAGGCGCACCGGACCGCCGGGCAGATCTACATGGTCTCCATCGTCCTGGGTTCGATCGCGGCCCTGTTCGCCGCGACCTACTCGGTCAGCGGGTTCTCGGTACAGGTGGCCTTCTACATCCTCGCCGCGGCCTGGCTCTACACCCTCTACCAGGCCTACACCACCATCCGCCGCGGTGAGGTCCGACTGCACCGTGTCTGGATGATCCGCAACTACGCGCTCACCTTCGCCGCGGTGAGCCTGCGGATCTATCTGATGACCGGCCTGGCGCTCCAGGAGAGGTTCTTCCCGTCCCTGACCTTCGACGACATCTACCACGCGAGTGCCTGGGCCTCCTTCTTGGTGAACGTGCTCGTGGCGGAGTACTTCATCGTCCAGCGCACTCTGAAACCGCTGGCCAGGCGGCAGAAGGCCAAGGGACGCACGAGCCGTGCGGCCTCCGGAGCCGCGACCGGACCGGCCGGGCGAGGCCCCGAGCCGGAACCGGTCGGCGCGGGTTCGACGCCAACAGGGGTGGACAGGGGGCGAGGAGGACTACCAGGGGATTCGGCGGTAGAGCCGTGACCTGCGCCATGGTCCGGTGACGGGGCCGACGCGCCAGTCCGACCCCCACGTTGGTCGCCATGCCGCGTGGGTACCTCTCCGGGGGGCGGGATCGTCCGCTGTGGCCGCCGGAGAGGGCGGTGGGCGCGCTACGGGGACGGGCAGGGGCCGCCCTCCCTCTGCCCTCCGCCGATCAGTGGTCGGACCCCCGTTGTCCCACCACCTGGTCTCGTGCTCCTGGACGAATTCGTCGAAGGTGCGGGGCGGACGGCCGGTCAGGTCCAACACCGCTGTGCTGACCTGGTCGTGCAGACCGCTCCTGATGCCGTCCTCCACGGCGGCGATGGCGGCGGAGAACTCGGCGGACATTCCCGCGGCCCGGTAGGCGGAGGCCTGCTCGTCGGTCCCGACCGTCACCACCCGGACCGCCCGACCGGTGCGGGCGGTGATGATCGCCGCCGCGTCCCGGTAACTCAGGGCCTTCGGCCCGGTGAGCAGGTAGTCACGCTGGCTGTCGGGCTCGACGCCGGGATCGGCCAGCAGGGCGGAGGCGGCGGCCGCGACGTCCCTCGCGTCGATCCAACCCACCGCGCCTTCACCGGCGGCAGTGTGCACCTCACCGTGGCGCAGGATCCGCTCGCCCACCGGATGGGGGCTCAGGAAGTTCTGCATGAACCCGGACGCGCGCAGCACGACCCCACCTGGCTGGGCCCGCACCCGCTCGGCCATCTCCACAGCACCGGGAGCGTTCGGCAGCACGATGGCGGAGCCGAGGAGTACCACCCGGCGCACGCCGAGGCGTCGCGCCTCGGCCAGGAACGGACCGACCGACAGCATCGGGTCCACGGAGTTCACCGGAGGGACAAGGAAGATCCGGTCCATCCCGCGCAGTGCGGCAGGGTGGGTGGTCGGGTCCGCCCAGTCGAACCGGACCGCGTCGGGGTCGTCGGCGGACGGGTGGCGGCTGGCCACCCGCACCGGTACGCCGTCGCCGCGCAGTAGTCCCACCAGCGCGCCACCCGTCTTCCCAGTGCCGCCCGTCACCAGGACGCCGGTCACCGGGCAGCTCCCGAGCGCAGCGAGGCCCCGGCGGCGGACAGGGGCACGGCGGTGCCGTCCTTCGTCCACGGGACAGCGGTGTCCGTAGCCATGGCCAGCACCGGATCCGGCACTCGGTACATCGTTTCCTCGCAGGTGTGAGGCATGGTCTCCCCCAGTGTTCAACGGGCTGTGAAGACCACACTGGACGCGAACCCGCAGTCGGGGAACGGACGGCTGAGCCCCGGACCAGCAGTCCGTGGATGGACCGGGCGCCCCGTGCCACCATGAACCGGGTGAGCAGAGATGACCTGGGCGATTTCCTGCGCCGTCGGCGGGACTCGCTACGTCCGGAGCAGGTGTCGACGGCCCACCCGCCAGGACGACGCGCCCGGCGCGCTCCGGGGCTGCGCCGCGAGGAGGTCGCCGAAGCGGCCGGTGTTTCGGTCAACTACTACGAACGCCTGGAGCAGGCCCGCGCCTCGCGTCCCTCCCCGGAGGTGTTGACGGCGCTGAGCGCGGCACTGCGGCTCACCGTCGCGGAGCGTGAACACCTGGCGCGGCTGGCCGGTCAGATCCCCGTCGGCACGAACACTGATCGGGAGCCGGTGCCCGCCGACGCCCGACGGCTGTTGGGGCGGCTCGGCCCGATACCCGCCTACCTGGTCGACCAGCGTCAGGACATAGTGGCCTGGAACGCCACCGCAGCCGCGTTGATCACCGACTTCGGGCTCCTGCCCACCGAGGAACGCAACGTCGTGCAACTGGCCCTTCGGCTTCGGGGCACCCTCTGCTCGGCACCAGCGAGCACGGAAGGCGAGTTCATCCGGCGGTCCGCGGCCCAGCTGCGCGCCTCCAGCGCCCGTCACCCCGCCGACAGTGCCCTCAGTGAGCGGGTCAACGAGTTCGCCGCGCTCAGCGCGGACTTCGCCGCCAGCTGGCGCGACCACGACGTGCGCCCGTTGCCGACGCTGCGCAAACGCCTGTGCCACCCCCAGGTGGGTGAGCTGGAGCTGGAGCACCAGATCCTGCTGCTACCCGGCACCGAACTGCAACTGGTGATGTACACTCCGGACCCCGGCAGCCCGAGCGCCGACGCGATCGCCCGGCTCGCAACCCGAGGCGAGGGAGTCCAGCACGTGTGAACGTCGACGTGGGTGGCCCCACTCGCTCCCGTGGGACCCAGACCCGCGCTTTCAGCGGGGAAGGGGGCTCAGCGTCCGGGGGCCTCGTGCGCGGGGCACTCGGGCCGGGTCCCCGAACCCGGCCGGAGAGGGTGGGGCAAAGAACGGGGCAACCTGTGGTGCATGACGTTTGGGTGGCCCGTCCACCGGCCAGGCCGGGAGGAGAACCACCAACCACAGGGGGAACTCCCATGGCCCAGAACACTCCGTCCCTGCGCGTCTTCGCCTCGCCCGGCCGCTACGTCCAGGGCCGGGGCGCGATGGAGCGGCTCGGCACCCTGGTCGGAGGCGTGGGAAGCAGACCGCTGGTGCTCGCCGACGACGTCGTGCGGGGGCTGGTCGGCGCGACCCTGGAGCGCTCCTTCGCGGAGGCCGGGGTCCCGCTCACCTTCGAGCGCTTCGGCGGCATACCCACCAGAACCGAGTCCGAGCGGGTCGGTGAGGTCATCGGGTCACAGGACCACGACGTGATCGTCGGCCTGGGCGGCGGCGCGGCGATCGACGCCGCCAAGGCCGCGGGCGCCAACGCCGGGGTCCCCTGGGTGAGCGCCGCCACGGTGGCCTCCACCGACGCCCCGACCTCCGCCCTCTCCGTGGTCTACACCGAGAAGGGCGCCTTCGAGTCCTACCGCTTCTACGACCGCAACCCGGCTCTGGTGGTGGTCGACACCCAGCTGGTGGCCCAGGCGCCCACGCGGTTCCTGGCCGCCGGGGTGGGCGACGCCCTGGCGACCTGGATCGAGGCCCGGGCCCTGCGGGGCTCCGACGCCACGAACATGGTGGGGGGACGCCCCACCCGCGCGGGCACCGCCCTGGCCCGGCTCTCCTGGGACATCCTGTGGGAGTCCGCGCTCCCCGCGCTGGACGCCGTGGACCGCGACCTCGTCACCCCGGACGTGGAGGCGGTGGTGGAGGCCACCACCCTGCTCTCCGGCCTCGGGTTCGAGTCGGGCGGCCTCGCCGCCGCACACGCGGTGCACGACGGCCTCACGGCGGTCGACGAGACCCACCACCTCGCGCACGGCGAGAAGGTCAACATCGGCTCCCTCACCCAGCTGCTGCTGGAGGGCGCCCCCACCTCCGAGGTGGAGGAGTTCGCGGAGTTCACCGCCAGGGCGGGTCTGCCCACCACCCTCACCGAGGCCGGGCTGGGCAACGCCGACGACGCGCTGCTGGACCGGGTGGTCGCGGCCGCGACGGCCCCGGAGGAGACCATCCACAACCTGCCGTTCACCCCGTCCCACCGGGACGTGCGGGACGCGCTGCGCGCGGTGGAGGGGGTCGGCCGTCGAGCGCGGAAGCGCGCCGGGCTGGGTGAGCCCCGCGCGCCGAAGGGCTGATCACGCCCCCCGCCCCCTGCGGCCCGCCGTGGTGGGCGGGCCGCGGGGGGACGCTCCCTAGTTCAGGCCCTTGCGGGTGAGGAGGGGGCCCATACCGGGCTCACGGCCGAGGAAGTCGGTGACCGCCGCCATCGGGTCGACGCTCCCGCCCTTGGAGAGCACCTTCTCCCGGAAGCTGTCGCCGCCCGCGCGGGTGAGTCCGCCGTGCTCCTTGAACCACTCGACGCTCTCGGCGTCCAGCACCTCGCTCCACACGTAGGAGTAGTAGCCCGCGCTGTAGCCGTCGTCGGAGAAGATGTGCTGGAAGTACGCGCTCCGGTAGCGGGGGCGCACCAGCGGGTGCAGGACGCCAGCCGCCTCCAGGGCGCGCGCCTCGAAGGCCGCCGGGTCCTCGACGGTCTCGCCGGGGGCCAGGCGGTGCCAGGCCCAGTCGAGCAGCGCCGCGCCCAGGTACTCGAAGGTGCCGAACCCCTGGTTGAACTGGCTGGCGGCGGTCAGCCGCTCCACGAGTTCGGCGGGCACGGGCTCACCGGTCTCGTGGTGGCGCGCGTAGTGGGACAGGACCTCCGGCCACAGCGCCCACATCTCGTTGACCTGGGAGGGGAACTCCACGAAGTCGCGCGGCACGCTGGTGCCCTCGACCCGGGGGAACCGGACCGCCGACAGCAGGCCGTGCAGGGCGTGGCCGAACTCGTGGAAGGCCGTCTCGACCTCGTCGAACGTGAGCAGGGTGGGCCCGGAGACGGGCTTGGCGATGTTGAGGTTGTTCACCACCACCGGCCGCTCGTCCAGCAGGTACGACTGGTCGACCAGGTTGTGCATCCACGCGCCGCCGCGCTTGGTCGGACGCGCGTAGGGGTCCAGCAGGAACAGGCCCAGCGCGGTTCCGTCGCCGTCGAACACCTCCCACGTGCGCATGTCGGGGTGGTAGCCCGCGAGGTCCGGGCGCTCGGTGAACGTGACGCCGTAGAGCAGGGTCGCCGCGTGCAGGACGCCGTCCTCGATCACCCGGCCGAGCTCGAAGTAGGGCCGCAGCACGCTCTCGTCGAAGTCGTAGCGGGCCTTGCGGACCTGCTCCGTGTAGTACGGCCAGTCCCACGGCTCGATGTCGTGACCGGCGTGCTCGGCGAGCGCCTCGGCCTCCTTCTCGACGTTGCGCAGGGCCGGGCCGACCAGCTGGCCGAGCCGCTCCTCGACCGCCTCGACGGTCTTCGCCGTCTGGTCCGCGACCTTGTAGGCGGCGTGGTCGGGGTAGCCCAGCAGCCGGGCGCGCTCGGCGCGCAGCTCGGCCATGCGGGCGCCGATCTCCAGGTTCTCCGGGGCCCGCTCGGCGCTGAGCGTGTACAGGCGCTCGCGGGTGGCGCGGTTGGTGAGCTGGGCCAGCGCGGGCTGCACGGTGGTGTTCAGCAGCGGGAGGACGTACTCGTCGCCCTGCCGGATCGCGCTGATCCGCGCCTCGTCCAGGCCGTCGAGGTCGGAGACGTCGGCGGTGACCAGGGCAGACTCGCCGGTGGCCCGGACGACGTTGCGGGAGAACTCGGTGCCGAGCTCGGCCAGGCGCGCGTTGAGCTCCCGCAGCCGCTCCTGCTCGTCCTCACCGAGGTCGGCTCCGGCGTTGACGAAGTCGAGGCGGTACCGCTCCAGCAGCCAGGCCTCCTGGGGGTCGTCCGTGCTCACCTGCTGGATGCGCGCCCACAGGTCGCGGTTGAGGGAGATGGCGTCCCGGTGCCGGGTGGCACGGGGGGCGACCTGCTTCTCGATCTCACGGATGCCGTCGGTGGCGTCGGAGCCGGTCAGCGTGTTGAGCACGACCTCCACCCGCATGAGGGTCGCGCCGGAGCGCTCCAGCGCGGCGATGGTGTTGTCGAAGGTCGCGGGCTCCGGGTCGCGGGCGATCGCGTCGACCTCCGCGAGGTGTTCGGCCACGCCCTGTTCGAAGGCGGGCAGGAAGTGCTCCTCGCGGACCGCCGCGAAGTCGGGAAGACGGTAGGGCAGTTCGCTGGGCGACAGGAACGGATTGGCGGTCAAGGGGTGGTGCTCCTCGGTTCTTTGAGGGTGGGACGCTCGTGCCGTTCTACCGTGCCGCCGACCACCTGTCATCCCCTTACCCAGGGGTGACGTCCGGTCACCGAGGCCGGGTCCGGCCCTCCTCGGGACGGTTCCGACCAGGGCCGCGCGGGTCCCTACGGGGTTCGTCCCTGGCACGGCCCCGCACCCTGGTTTGATGGGCGTGATCCAGCGCACACGGAGGTGTCAGTTGCCCGAGACCACGGGCGTCCCCGGCCCCTGGGGCAGCCGCCCGCTCCCCCGCTCGGCCCTTCCCCCCACCGGTGATCCCGACCTGCGCGGCCCCCTCCGCTACGTGTGGTGGCTGATCTCCTCCCAGCCGTGGCGGGTGCTGCGCGGCTCCTTCTACGGCACCCTGTGGATGGTGGGGCTGGTGTTCCCGCCGTACCTGCTCGCCCGCGCCATCGACGACGGGCTGCGCGCCGAGGATCCCCGCGTCCTCGTCCTGTGGGCCGGGACCGGCGCCCTGGTGGCGGTGGCCACCGCGACCGTGTCGATCCTGCGGCACCGGACGATGTCCCTGGTCAGGACGGACGCCGCGCACCGGACCATGCGCGTGATCACCCGCCACTCCACCGTGCTGGGCGCGTCCCTGTCCCGCCGGGTCTCCTCCGGTGAGCTCTCCACGGTGCAGGCCTCGGACGTCCTGCACATCGCCCAGATCCTCACCCTGACCGGCCCCGGAGTGGGCGCGGTCGTCGCCTACGCGGGCGTCTCGGTCCTGCTGTTCACCATCTCGCCGCTGCTCGCCGCCATCGTCGTACTCGGCGTGCCGGTACTGGCCGCCGTCATCGGACCGCTGATGGGACGCCTGCACGGACACCAGACCGTCTACCGCGAACACCAGGGGCGCACCACCGCGCTGGCCGCCGACATCGTGTCCGGCCTGCGGGTCCTGTGCGGGATCGGCGGCAGGGAGCACTTCGCCCGCCGCTACGAGGACCGGTCCCGGGAGCTGCTGCACCAGGGCTACCGGGTCAGCGAGACCACCAGCTGGTTCCACGCGGTGAGCGCCTGCCTGCCGGTGGTCTTCCTCGGGGCCGTCACCTGGGTGGCCGCGCGCCTGGCGGTGAACGGGCAGATCACCGTGGGTGAGACCGTCGCCGTCTACGCCTACGTCGCCATCCTCATCCTGCCGGTGTTCTTCCTCATCGAGGGGGCCGGCGCCATCATCGAGGGCCTGGTGTCCGTGCGCCGGACCCTCGACCTGCTCACCCTCGACCCCCCGCCCACCGGCAGCGGCCGGGACCTGCCCGGCCCGGAGGAGGGCGCGGAGCTGGTCGAACCCGACTCGGGTGTGCGCGTCCCGCCGGGCCTGACCACCGCCCTCGTGTCGGCCGACGCCGGAGCCGCCGCCGTGGTGGACCGGCTCGGCCGCTACACGGCCTCCGACACCCTGTGGGGCGGGATCCCGCTGCGCGACGTGGAGGTCGGGGAGGTGCGTCGGCGCCTGCTGGTGTCCGACAACGAGTCCCACCTGTTCGCCGGTTCGCTGCGCGAGGTCCTGGACCCGCACGGCACCCACGCGGACACGGCGATCGAGGCCGCCCTGCACGTGGCGGGCGCCGACGACGTGGTCACCTCCATGCCGGACGGACTGGACTCCGCCGTCGAACCGCAGGGCCGCAACCTCTCCGGCGGTCAGCGCCAGCGGGTCCGGCTGGCCCGGGCGCTGCTCTGCGACCCCGAGGTGCTGCTGCTGGTCGAACCGACCTCGGCCGTGGACGCGCACACCGAGTCCACCGTGGCCGAGCGGCTGCACGAGGCCCGCTCCGGACGCACCACCGTGGTCGCGGGGACCTCACCGCTCCTGTTGGACCGGGCGGACCGGGTGGTCCTGCTCGTGGACGGGCGGGCCGCGGCGGTCGGCACCCACGGTGAACTGCTCGACCGACCGGACTACCGGACGCTGGTCTTCCGTGGGGCCTCCGACGAGGAGAACGGCCGGGTCGGCGCCGACGAAGGGACCCCTCAATGAGCCATCGACTCCCCGTCGCGGACCGCGCCCAGGTCCGTCGGGACACCCTCCTGCTGCTGCGCTCCGAACGCGGGCGGGTGGCCCGGGTGGTCCTGCTGACCTGCCTGGCCACCGGCGCCGGTCTGGTCGGCCCCTACCTCCTGGGCCGGATCGTCGACATGGTGCAGGCGGGCACCGCCACCCTGGGCGCGGTGGACCGGCTGGCCGCCGGTGTGCTCGCCGCCGCGTTCGTGCAGCTCCTGCTCACCCGGTACGCGCGCCGCGCCGTCTACCGGTTCGGGGAGCACGTCCTGCGGCGCCTGCGCGAGGACTTCGTGGGCCGTGTGCTGTCCCTGCCGACCCGTGTGGTGGAGCGCTCGGGCACCGGCGACCTCACCACACGCGTCTCCGCCGACGTGGGGAACGTGGGCGGCAGCCTGCGCGGCGCGCTGCCGGAGATCAGCATGGGCCTGCTCCAGATCCTGGTGCTGGTGGCGGCGATCACCTGGCTGCACCCGCTGCTGGGGCTGTGCGCCCTCCTCGGCTTCCCCCTGGTGTGGCCCGCCGCGCGCTGGTACCTGAGGCGTTCCCGCGAGACCTACCTGGCCGAGGGGACGGCCCTCTCCACCGCGTTGGAGGGCACCACCGCCACCGCCGAGGGCGGCCGCACCGTGGAGGCCCTGCGGATCGAGGAGGACCGGCGGGCGGTGACCGACCGGGACGTCGGCGTCCTGTACCGGGCCCGCCGGGGCAGTCTGCGGCTGCGGTCGGTGCTGTTCCCCGTCGCGGAGTCCGTCTTCGTGCTGCCCGTCTCCGTCACCCTGCTGGTGGGCGGAGCGCTGTACCTGAACGGCGGGATCGGCCTCGGCACCCTGGTGACCTGCCTGCTGTACGTGCAGCAGATGGTGGACCCGACGATCGGCGTCACCCAGAGGATCGAGGAGCTCCAGCGGGCCGGGGCGTCGTTCGCGCGTCTGCGGGGCGTGCAGCGG
Source organism: Nocardiopsis sp. iso_238 (assembly GCF_056173325.1). NCBI lineage: Bacteria > Bacillati > Actinomycetota > Actinomycetes > Streptosporangiales > Nocardiopsidaceae > Nocardiopsis > Nocardiopsis sp. iso_238. Next base: position 5,992,815 of record NZ_CM149668.1, read on the forward strand.
CTGCCGGAGGAGTCGTCGGACCCGGGCCTGGTCCCGGCGGACGACCGGATCGAACTGTCCGGCGTCCGCTACGCCTACGTGCCCGGCCACGACGTGCTGCGCGGGATCGACCTCAGCGTGCGCCCCGGGGAACGGCTCGCCGTGGTGGGGCCGTCAGGGGCGGGCAAGACCACGCTCGGCCGTCTGCTGTCCGGGGCGGACGTACCGGGCTCCGGGCACGTGTCGCTGGGCGGGGTGCCCGTGGCCGAGCTCGCCCCCGAGGTGCTGCGTGAGCGGATCGTCCTGGTCAACCAGGAGCACCACGTGTTCGCCGGGACCCTGCGGGAGAACCTGGCCATCGCCGCCGCCGAGGGCGCCGACGTGGACGACGGCACCCTGCTGAGCGCCCTGGACGCGGTGGACGCCGACTGGGTGCGGGGGCTCGCGGACGGCCTGGACACCCGGGTGGGTTCGGGCGGCGAGGCCCTGCCCCCGGCCCGGGCGCAGCAGGTGGCGCTGGCCCGCGTGGTGCTGCTGGACCCGCACACGGTGGTGCTGGACGAGGCCACCTCGCTGCTGGACCCGAGGACGGCGCGGCACACGGAGCGGTCGCTGGCCGCGGTGCTGGAGGGCCGGACGGTGATCGCGATCGCACACCGGCTGCACACGGCGCACGACGCCGACCGGGTGGCCGTGGTCGAGGACGGGCGCGTCACGGAGCTGGGCTCGCACGAGGAGCTCATCGCGGCGGGCGGCGCCTACGCGGCCCTGTGGAGCTCCTGGCACGGCACCGACTGACGGTGCCGTGCCAGGAGCGGGACGGGGCGGGGGCCGGTTCAGTTCAGTCCAGCACGCCGTTCCCGGTACGGGCCCGCGCGAAGACCTGGCGGAAGGCCGCCAAGGCGAGGGCCAGCCAACAGACGGCGGTCAGGAGCACCAGTCCCACGGAGCCCAGCACCGTCACGGCCGGAGCGCCCGACTCGACCGCCCGCACGGCGGCCAGACCGTGGGTGACCGGGAGGGTCTGGGCGACCCACTGGAGCGGGACCGGCCAGAACTCCACCGGAACCATCGCGCCGCAGATCGCGGTCGTGCACAGCACCGTGATCGCGCTGATGACGTTGCGGGCCTCGGTGAACAGCAGGGCCGCCGCGCCGAGGAGCAGGGTGAGGCAGTAGGTGCCCAGCACCGTGAGCGCCACGACTCCGACCAGCACGGGTACCTGCCACCCCGTCCAGACGATCCCGAACAGGGGCGGCAGGGCGAGGACCGCGATCGAGGTGGTGGCCACCGCGGAACCCGGCATCTGGAGGCTGCGGCCGAAGAAGTGCAGCCCGGGTTCGACCGGGGACGCGGCCAGCAGACCCATCGTCCCCGCATGGCGGTCCCAGCAGGTGGAGGCCACCGCCATGGTCGTCTCGGCCACGCAGGTCAGGAGCGCGGCGCCGAGCACGACGTACCGGGTGTACTCCGGATCGCCGACCAGCAGGCCGATCGCGGTGTAGAAGACGACCTGGCACAGGAGCCGGACCAGCCAGCCGAACAGCCAGGTCCTCCAGGTGTAGGTGTTCCGGAGGTCGGCCCGGGCGATGACCGCGCTGTGGCGCACCGTGCGCACGGCCTGGACGGGTGAGATCACTGTTCTTCCCCTCTTCAGACGCGGGACAGGGTGCCCTCGGCGCGGGCGCGCCGCAGGAAGCGGACCAGGGTGAACGAGCCCACCGCCAGGGCGGCTCCGCCCAGGCCGAGCACGGCGGCCAACCGGGGGACGACCGCCTCGACCGGCCCGGGCAGCAGGGAGTCGCGGAACAGGTCCGCGGCCCAGGACAGGTACAGCACCCGGCTGATCCCCTCCACCCAACCGGGGTAGAGCGCCACCGGAACCATCACACCGGCCAGCAGGAACACGGGCATGGACAGGGTGTTCTGCACGATCCTGGCGTTGGGTGCGGCGATGAACAGCGCCGACAGCGCGGTGGCGGTCGCGGCGGTGCCCAGGGCGGTGGCCACGATGGCCAGGACGAACACCACCGGGTGGTGCACGGTGATCCAGTGGCCGAAACCCAGCCCGGCGACGGCGATGGCCAGGGCGAACGCGGGCAGGGAGACGAGCATCGCCCCGCACAGGCGACCGAAGACCAGCGACGGCAGGGAGGCCGGGGAGGCCACCAGCGGCTCCAGCCGACCGTTCTCGCGGTCCTCGCTGATCATCTCGCCGGAGAACATCAGGGCGGCGGTCCACAGGGACATCAGGGTGGGGGCGACCACCGCGTACGCGGCCAGGTCCGAGCGGCCGGAGTACAGGACCATGGACATCAGGACCGCCGTGGTGAACGGGGTCCCGACCAGGGAGAAGTACGTGTCGGCGCTGCGTGACATGGCCCGGGTCTGGAATCCGAAACCCAGGGTGAAGGAGGTCAGCGGCCGCCTCACGACTCCACCGCCATCCCACGGTCGCCCACCAGGTGCAGGTACACCTCTTCCAGGCTGGGGCGGCTGAGGGACACGTCGCGGATCTCCGCGTCGACCAGAGCGCGCTGCACGGACAGGGTGGCCTGAGGGGTCTCGGTCTCCACCCGGGTCAGTCCTTCCTCGGTGTCGGTCACCGAGACCACGCCCGGCAGCGCGGCCAGCCGTCGTCGGAGCGGCTCGGGCACGTCGCGCGCGTCCACGCGTTCATAGGCGGAGACCAGGTCACCGACGGTCCGCGGGGTCTCGGTCATCACCAACGCTCCCTGGTCGATGAGGGAGACCCGGTCGCTGAGGGCCGCCGCCTCGGCCATGTCGTGCGTGGTCAGCAGGATGGTGGTGCCGCCGCTGCGCAGCTCACCCACCAGGGCGCGGAAGTCGCGGGCGGCCACCGGGTCCATGCCCACGGTGGGCTCGTCCAGGATGAGCACGCCGGGGTCGGAGACCAGGCCCCGGGCCAGGTGGAGACGCTGCTTCATGCCCCGGGAGAACCCGCCGACCCGGTCCTTGGCCCGGTCGGCCAGGCCCACGCGTTCGAGGAGTTCCTCGACCCTGCGACGGCGCCGGGCCCCGCTCAGGCCGTAGATCGAGGCCCAGAAGGCGAGGTTCTGCCGTGCGGTGAGCCGGTCGTAGGCACCCTTGTCCCCGCCGAAGACGATCCCGAGGGAGCTCCTGACCTCGGCGGTGCCGGTGACCACGTCGTGCCCGAGGACCCGGACGGTGCCGGAGGTGGGCAGCAGGACGGTGGAGATGATCTTGCACAGGGTGGTCTTGCCCGCGCCGTTGGGGCCGAGCAGCCCGTGGACCTCCCCTTCGGGAACGGACAGCTCGATCCCGCGCAGCGCCTCCAGGGGATCACGCCCCTTGCGCTGGTAGACACGTCTGAGGCCGGTGATCTCAAGAGCACTCACGTGCTGCTGGCTCCTCCGAGGAGATGGGGGTGTCATGGTCGGAGCGGGCAGCCGGGGGCAGGGGCGTGCCGTGGGGGAAGGGCACGGTTCAGACGGTAGCGAAGGGCGCCTCCCCGGTCTCCGGCCGGGGCTCGCGGGCGGGGCTCGCGGGCGGGGCTCGCGGGCGGGGCTCGCGGGCGGGGCTCGCGGGCGGGGCTCGCGGGCGGGGCCTCAGCTCGTCGCGGTGGGGTCTCCCGTGTCCGGGACCGGGCCTCTGCGGGGACGTACCCGAAGGCACCTCCACGGCGTCCGGCCGGGACTCGGAACGAGCCGTCCTCAGGATGTCGCTGTCGGGTCCGCTAAGGAGCGGGATCCGGGCGCGGGGAGGGGCGTTCGTGGATGTACTCCAGGCCGTCGACGTCGTCCCACTGCTCGCCCACGTGCTCGAAGCCGAACCCGGCGATGGTGGCGTTCGAGGCCGCGTTGTCCGGCCGGATCGAGGCCCGCACCACGGCGACCTCCGGCTCCGCGTCGGCCCGGCGGAGCAGTTCGACCAGGATGGCCCGCGCGTAGCCCCGGCGCCGCAGTTCCGGCACCACGGAGTACCCGATCTCGACCATCCGGCGTTCGTCCGGCGGACCGTGGAACCCGGCGTGGCCCACCGCCCAACCGTGGTCGTCGTCCACGACCACGCTGGTCAGCCACCCCGCCCGGTCGGGGACCGCCTGGAGCTGCCCGAGGCGGTACCGGCTCAGCCAGCGCATCTCCTCGGTGGCGAAGTGCTCTCCGAGTCCGACGCCCACGTGGGTGCTGGCCGTCACCGTGTCCCCCTCGGCCAGCGCGGCGAGCACGGGCTCGGTCATCTCCACCAGCCGCACCCTGGGGGCGGTGGAGCGGGACGGTGGGGTACTCGGCGCGTCTGTCACCGTTCCATCCTTTCCCGGGCGCACCGTCCGCACAACGTGTTTCTCCTTTTCCACGCCCCTGGGCACCCGGTTCCCGCCGACCGTCACCGGTCTCCGCGACGATGGGTGCCCGTCCGCACCACCCCTTCGAGGAGCACCCATGACCGACACCCGCCGCTGCGCCTGGGCCCGGAACGCCTCCGAGCTCATGACCGAGTACCACGACCACGAGTGGGGGCGCCCCTCGCACGACGACGGCTACCTGTTCGAGATGCTCGTCCTGGAGGGCGCCCAGGCGGGTCTGTCCTGGTCGACGGTGCTGAACAAGCGGGAGAACTACCGGAACGCCATGGACGGCTTCGACTTCGAGCGGGTGGCGGCCTACGGACCGACCGAGACGGACCGGCTCCTCTCCGACCCCGGCATCGTCCGCAACCGCCTCAAGGTCGCCTCCGCCGTGCGCAACGCCCAGGCCTTCCAGCGGGTCCGGGAGGAGTTCGGCGGCTTCGACCCCTACCTCTGGGGCTGGGTCGAGGGCGAACCGGTGGTCAACCACTGGTCCGTCCCGGAGGAGGTACCGGTGACCACCGACCTGTCCGACCGGATCAGCCGGGACCTCAGGAAGCGCGGCTTCAACTTCGTGGGCAGCACCATCGTGTACTCCTATCTCCAGGCCACCGGCGTGGTCGACGACCACCTCCGGGACTGCCCGGCCAAGCCCGCCTGATCCTTACCGTACGATGTACTGTACGCACTACGGAAGGATGCGTCTTGACCTTTCTCATCGCCGGGGCCACCGGCACCGTCGGCCGCGAGATCGTCCGGCAGCTCGTCGCCGCCGGACACCCCGTGCGCGCCCTGACCCGTGACCCCGAACGCGCGCGGGGAGCACTGCCCGAGGGAGCCGAGGCGGTCCGGGGCGACCTCACCGACCCCGACTCGCTCGTGCCCCACCTCAGGGGCGTCGAGGGCCTGCACCTCATCACCTTCGGCGGCGACGACTACGCGGCGCTGGAGACCGGGCCGCGCCTGGTCGAACTGGCCGCGTCCGCGGGCGTGCGCCGGGTGACGGTGCTGTCCGACTTCCACGAGGGCGGCGTCCAGGAGGCCCTGCGCGGGAGCACGCTCGCCTGGACCTTCCTCAACCCGGTCGAGTTCATGTCCAACCTCCTCGCGTACGCCGAGGAGATCCGCGCCGAGGGCCTGATGCGGGTGTCCCGCGACCAGCCGAGCGCCATGGTGCACGAGGCCGACATCGCCTCGGTGGCGGTCAGCGCCCTCACCGAGGACGGCCACGGCGGGCGGTCGTACCCGATCAGCGGCCCGGAGCCCCTGACCCCCGCCGAGCAGGCCGAGCGGCTGTCCACCGCGATCGGCCGGGAGGTCGCGGTGGTCCGGCTCAGCCCGGAGGAGACCGCCCGGAGCCTGCGCGCCGAGGGGCACGACGAGGAGTACGTGGCCTTCGCCCTGGATCTGGCGGCCAACCCCCCGAAGGTCGGCGGGCAGGTCCAGGACACCGTCCGGCGCGTCACCGGCCGCCCGGGCCGCTCCCTGGCCCAGTGGGCCGCCGAGCACGCGGAGCAGTTCACCGGGTAGCGCCCCCGATCGGGCCTGGTGCCCGCCGGCACCTCCTTCCCCGGCCCGTCGGTCCCGTCCGTTCTCCCACGCCTGGCCTGGAGGCTGGTCGCGGCACCCCGGCAAGAGACGGGTTCCGCTCCGAGGTGGGGGGCGGTCGTTCGCCAGACGGTGATCGTCGGGTTCACCGAAGAAGGGCGGCCGACATGTGGCCGATTGCGGCCAGAGTCCTGGACCTGATCACCCTCCACCCCCTAAGCGGCGCGGCGAGGGATCGGGGGGTCGTGCGGGGTCTTGGGAGAAATCGAACACCGGCCCTGACGTGGTGCGCCACGATGTGTTCACGCCCCTGGACCCGGACGTTTCCCCGCACCGCGAAACCGTGCACGCCTCCTCCCCTGGCCCTCTCGGAACCTGACCCGCGGCGCGAACCCGGACCGACCCCCACGCCTACGGGCGGATACGGGAGATAATCGGACCGGGCTTTCCAACGAATACGGAGAGGAGAAGTACATGACCAGTGACCACACTCCCCCGATGCGCACCTGGAGTGCGCAGGAGGCCGTGTTCTACGAGGCCGCCCTGGAAGCCATCCATGGCGCCATGGGGGCCTACAACGCCCTCATCGCCCGTGAAGAGGGCAAGCCGAACCCTGATCACGAACTCATCCAGCAAGCCAACGCCGACCGGCGCGCCTGCATCGCGCACCGTCAGAGCCTCGACCCGGCAGACGCCGATCAGGTCGCCCGCACCCGCGCGTACTACAGCGAACTGACGCGAACCGTGCGGGAAAGGATGCAGTGAACGACTTCAACGCCGAGGACTACCGGCTCCCCGCGGAACGCAACAGGCACATCTTCCGGCAGAGGATCGTTCCCGACCTCCTGGAAGGCAAGACCCCCCAGGAACGCCCCACCGCGCTCTTCCTGATCTCCCAACCCGGCTCGGGCAAGAGCCGCCTGCAGAAGGAGGTCGAACGGCCTCTGCTTGAGCAGGGCGGCTACGTCGACCTCGACAGCGACCTGTACAAGCCGTACCACGACGACTACGACGCGCTGATGCGGCGCGACGACAAGCTCATGACGGCCGCCACCCGTGCCGACGGACGAGAGTGGATGCGCCTGGCTGCCGAGTACGCTCGCGAGCGCAATCTCAACGTCATCGTCCAGGACACCGCGCAGAACCCCGAGTACAGCGCCCAGATGATGGAGAGCTACCGGCAGAAGGGGTACAACGTCACCGCCGAACTCATGGCGGTGGACAAGACCCTCAGCGACCAGGGCATCAACGCCCGCTACTTCGAGCAGGTCCTGGACCGCGGGGCCGGCCGTCTGACCGTTCAGGACGCTGCTGACCGTTCCTACCAGGGAACCCAGGGACTGGCGCAGATCATCGAAGACAAACCCGGCCTGGTCGAGCGCGCGCGCATGTGGCGACGCGGGGAGAACACACCCTGCTACGACACCGCGGACAGCAGGTGGAAGGGGAAGTCGCTGGCCCAGACCCTGCGCCACGAGCGAGAGGTACGCCCGTGGACACCTGAGACGGTGAACGGCTTCCAGCAGACGCAGGAGCGCATGAAGTCTCCGCAGCGCCCCGAGGTGCAGGCCAAGCTCGGACCGGACTGGCAGTCCAGGATGGCCGACCTGGATGAACGGGCCAAACCGAAGATCGCCACCGCCAAGGCGGCCGAAGCCGTCCAGCGTGCCAGTAGGGGTGGTCCCTCGGCCGGTAAGCCGATGGATCTGCGGGCGCGGGCAGCCGCACGCAAGGGTTCGCCGTCACCGCCACCCAAGGGCCCCGAGATCGAACGCTAGGAGCAGTGCGGCTGGGCGACCCCGCAGGATGACCGTCGCCCGGAGCCAGAACAGCCCGGCACGCGGGTCTGGTCGCGGACTGGAACCCGATGTCGTCCACGGTCGCCGCCGCGCGCGGGCTGTTCGGCAACCCGACCGTGGCCGGTGACTCCTGGATCGCGCAGAACCCGCTGCTGATGGCGGTGGTCTGGCCGCTGCTGCTGGTCGCGGTGTTCGCGCCGCTGTCCGTGCACCGGTACCGCTCCCTGGGCGGCTGACCCCGGCCCCCGCGCGGCCCCTCAGGCGCGCGCGGGGGCGGGGCTTCACGGACGTACACTGACCCGTACGCCCTACGGACCCAGTACCAGGACGGACCGATGTCCCCGCAGAACAGCAAGAGTGGCGACCCCGCGCGCAGTCTGGCCCTGCTGTGGCGCACCCAGGAACCCGCGAGCCGCCGCAGGGGGAAACCGGGGCTGAGCGTCGACCGGATCGTGGCCGCCGCCACCGGGCTGGCCGACGCCGAGGGGCTCGACGCGCTGTCCATGCGCCGGGTCGCGGAGGCCCTGGACGTGGGCACGATGTCCCTGTACACCTACGTGCCCGGCAAGGGCGAGCTCATCGACCTGATGGTGGACGCCGCCTACGCCGACCTGGACACCGGCGACCGGTCCGGTACCTGGCGGGAGCGCCTGCACCGGATCGCGCACGCCAATCGCGACCTCTACATCCGCCATCCGTGGATGCTCCAGACCGTCACCACGCGCCTGCTCGGCCCGAACCTCATCGCCAAGTACGACCACGAGCTCTCCGCCGTGGACGGGCTGGGTCTGAGCGACGTCGAGATGGACTCCACGGTCAGCCTGGTCAACGGCTACGTGGAGAGCACGGCGCGGCAGACCGTGAACTCCGAGTGGCTGGCGCGGGACTCGGGCATGGACGACCAGCAGTGGTGGCGGACCGCCGACCCCCTGCTGGCCGCGCTGGCCGACGAGTCCAAGCACCCGACCGCCGCCCGGGTGGGTGTGTCGGTCGGCACCACCCACCAGGCGCTCTACGAGGCGGACCACGAGTTCGCCTTCGGCCTGGAGCGGGTCCTGGACGGCGTGCAGGTCCTGGTCGACGCCCGGTCCTCCGGTGTCGGCTAGGGCGTGTTTCGCGGATGCCCGCACCGGTGGCCGCGAAGCCGCCACCGGTGCGGGCGGCCGTCTCCCCCACTGCGCGCTGCCACGCGAGCTCCGCGGCCTGGCACGGCGGGGGCCGGACCGGGGTCGTCCGGGCTTCGGCCTCAGCGCTCCAGCGCCGCGGCCTCCCGCGCGAGCCGGGTGACCTCGTCCCAGCGGCCCTCGCGGACCAGCGCGGCGGGGGTCAGCCAGCTGCCGCCCACGCAGCCCACGTTGGCCAGCGCGAGGTAGCTCTGGGCGCTCCGCGCGGTGATCCCGCCGGTGGGGCAGAACCGGACCTGCGGCAGCGGGCCGGTGAGCGACTTCAGGAACGCCGCCCCGCCGGAGGCCTCGGCCGGGAAGAACTTGAGCTCGGTCAGCCCGAGCTCCAGCAGCGCCATCGCCTCCGACACCGTGGCCACCCCCGGCAGGGCGGGCAGCCCGGTGTCGGCCATCTCCCGGGCGAGGGTCGGGGTGCACCCGGGGCTGACGAGGAAGCGCGCCCCCGCCTGGGCGGCGGCGCGGGCCTGCTCGCCGTTGACGACGGTCCCGGCGCCCACGACGGCCTCCGGCACCTCCTGGGCGACGCGCTCGATGGCGTCCAGGGCCGCCGGGGTCCGCAGGGTGATCTCGATGCCGGGCAGTCCGCCCTCGACCAGGGCGCGCGCCAGCGGCACGGCCTGTTCGGCGTCCTCGACCACCACCACGGGCATCACCGGTGCGAGGTCGAGCACGTCCGCACCTGAGCGGGGGATCGTCGTCATGGCTGTCTCCAAGTGGTCAGTGGGTACGGAGGACGGGAGTGGGTGGCGGGCCCGAGGACCCGCCCGGGCTCAGTGGCCGAAGACCCCGGCCCCGGTCTCGGCCGGGCCGACCGCCCCGCGCAGGGCGGCGAACAGTTCGCGTCCGGTCCCCACGGAGGAGTCCACCGTGGGCCGGGCGTCCTCGCGCCCGTCGAGGTCGGCCAGGACCTCCAGTGTGCCCCGGACCGCGTCCAGTCGAACGGTGTCGCCGTCCCGGACCCTGGCCAGCGGGCCGCCCGCCTCCGCCTCGGGCGAGACGTGGATGGCGGCGGGCACCTTGCCGGAGGCCCCGGACATGCGCCCGTCGGTGACCAGGGCGACCTTCTGTCCCCGGTCCTGGAGGACGGCCAGCGGCGGGGTGAGCTTGTGCAGCTCCGGCATGCCGTTGGCGCGCGGCCCCTGGAAGCGCACCACCGCGACGAAGTCCCCGGTCAGCTCACCTGCGGCGAAGGCCGTCTGGAGTTCGGCCTGGTCCGCGAAGACCCGCGCGGGGGCCTCCACGACGTGCCGCTCGGGCGCCACGGCGGACACCTTGATCACGGCGCGGCCGAGGTTGCCCTCCAGCATGCGCAGCCCGCCGTCGGGGGCGAAGGGGTCGTCGGCCGGGCGCAGCACCGTCGTGTCCGCGCTCTCGGTGGGGCCGTCCACCCAGGTCAGCTCACCGCCCTCGGTCAGCTCGGGCACCCGGCGGTAGCGGTCCAGGCCCGGTCCGGCGATGGTGCGGACGTCCTCGTGCAGGAGCCCGGCGTCCAGCAGGGTGCCGATGAGGAAGGCCATGCCGCCCACCTCGTGGAAGCGGTTCACGTCGGCGGCGCCGTTGGGGTACATGCGGGTGAGCAGCGGCACGGCCTCGGACAGGGCGGCGAAGTCGTCCCAGGTGAGCTGGATCCCGGCCGCGCGGGCGATGGCGACCAGGTGCAGCGTGTGGTTGCTGGATCCACCGGTGGCCAGCAGCGCGACCACCGCGTTGACGACGGCCTTCTCGTCGACCTGCTCTCCGACCGGGGTGTGGTGCCCGGTCAGGGCGGTCAGCCCGAGCACGCGGCGACCGGCCTCGGCGGTCAGCGCCTCGCGCAGCGGGGTTCCGGGCTGCTCGAAGCTGGCCCCGGGCAGGTGCAGGCCCATGACCTCCATGAGCATCTGGTTGGAGTTGGCGGTGCCGTAGAAGGTGCAGGTGCCCGGCGAGTGGTACGCCGCGGACTCGGCCTGGAGCAGCTCCGTGCGGCCGACCCTGCCCTCGGCGAACTTCTGGCGGACCCGCGCCTTCTCCTTGTTGGGCAGGCCGGAGTGCATCGGACCGGCGGGGACGAACGCCACCGGCAGGTGCCCGAAGGACAGGGCGCCGATGAGCAGGCCGGGCACGATCTTGTCGCACACGCCGAGCATGAGGGCGCCGTCGAACATGTCGTGGGACAGCGCCACGGCGGCGGACATCGCGATGACGTCCCGGCTGAACAGGGACAGCTCCATGCCCGCGCGGCCCTGGGTGATGCCGTCGCACATGGCGGGTACCCCGCCCGCGAACTGGGCGACGCCGCCCGCCTCCGCGACCGCCTTCTTGATGACGGCCGGGTAGGTCTCCAGCGGCTGGTGGGCGGAGAGCATGTCGTTGTAGGCGGAGACGATCGCCAGGTTGGGGGTGACGTCCCCGGCCAGGGAGAGCTTGTCACCGACCCCGCAGGCGGCGAACCCGTGCGCGAGGTTGGCGCAGCCCAGGGAGGTGCGGGCCGGGCCCTGGCCGACCGCCTCGCGGACACGTGCCAGGTAGGCGGCGCGGGTCGGGGCGCTGCGTTCGGTCAGACGCCGGGTGACCTCCTCGATCACCGGATGGACGGCGGCGGGGGTCGCGGTGCCGTGGGTGTGCGCGGTCATGCCTGCTCCTCTTCGTGCCACGTGCTGCCGGAGCGGCCGATGAGCCGCTGCGCTCCTGCGGGACCGGAGCTTCCGGCGGGGTAGGTCTCGGGTGCGGTGCCGAGGCCGTTCCAGGCCTCGATGACGGGGTCCACCCAGCGCCACGCGGCCTCGACCTCGTCGCGGCGCATGAAGAGGGTGGAGTCCCCGGCCAACACGTCCGTCAGCAACCGCTCGTAGGCCTCGGGAGAGCGGGTGGAGAAGGTGTCGGCGAAGCTGAGCTCCAGCGGGACCGGCCGCAGCCGCAGCGCCCCGGCGCCGGGCGTCTTGGCCAGCATGGTCAGGTGTATGCCCTCGTCCGGCTGGAGGCGGATGACGAGGCTGCCCGCTCCGGCGGCGGTGGCCCCGGGGAAGATCGTGTGCGGGACGTCGCGGAAGCGGATCACGATCTCGGAGCGGGCGCGCTCCAGGCGCTTGCCGGTGCGCAGGTAGAAGGGGACGCCCGCCCACCTCCAGTTGGCGACCTCGGCGCGCAGGGCCACGAAGGTCTCGGTGTCGCTGGTCGCCGGGCCGCCCGCCTCGTCCAGGTACCCGAGGACCTCCTCGCCCTGGACCGTCCCCCGCGTGTACTGGCCGCGCACGGTGTGCTCGGAGACCCGGTCCCCGGTGATCGGTCTCAGGGACTGGAGGACCTTGAGCTTCTCGTCGCGGACGGCGTCGCGGTCGTAGCTGGCCGGGGGTTCCATGGCGGTGAGACAGAGCAGCTGGAGCAGGTGGTTCTGCACCATGTCGCGCATGGCGCCGGAGGAGTCGTAGTAGCCGCGCCGTCCGCCCACGCCCACGGTCTCGGCGGCGGTGATCTGCACGTGGTCGATCCACCGGGCGTTCCACAGGGGTTCGAGGAAGACGTTGGCGAACCGCAGTACGAGCAGGTTCTGCACGGTCTCCTTCCCCAGGTAGTGGTCGATCCGGTAGGTGCGGGACTCGTCGAAGACCGCGCCCACCTCGTCGTTGACGGCCCGGGCCGAGGCGAGGTCGCGGCCGAGCGGCTTCTCCATGACGACGCGGGACTCGGGGGTGACCAGGCCCGCGTCCCGGAGTCCCCGGCAGATGGCCCCGGAGATCATCGGCGGCACGGCGAGGTAGAAGACGCGGTCGCGGCCGGGGGTGAGGGCGGCGGCGAGGTCGGCCCAGCCGGAGGGGTCGCCGCCGACGTCGAGGGTCACGTGGGAGAGGCGGCCGAGGAAGCGGCGCAGGACGTCGGGCTCGACGACCTGGACGGCGCTGTGGCCCCGGACGGCGGAGGAGGCCTTGTCGCGCAGGTCGGCGTCGGTGAGGCCGTCCCGGGAGACCGCGACGACCCGGGTGTCCGCGCCCAGGTGGCCGTCGCGGTCCAGGAGGTAGAGGGAGGGGAGCAGTTTACGCATGGACAGGTCACCGGTTCCGCCGAAGACCACCAGGTCGGTGGGGCTGGGCGCGGGCTGCTGCGGCATTCGGTGGGCTCCTGCGGGAGGGGGACGTGCGAGGGGTGGAACGGGGGTGGCGGGGGTGGTGGGGGTGTGGGGGGGGAGACCGCCGCACGGGGCGGGGGGCGCTGTCCAGAGGCTTGCGGTCCGGTTTCGACCTTAATCCCACTATGGTAAAAATCCAAGCACACTTCCTAACATTAATTTACATAAGTGCACGACCTTCAAGCCACACCGTCGAGTGAATGGTTGAATGAGGCATGGCCAGAACCCCCGGACGCTTGTCCTCCACCGCCACCAGCGGACACATCCTGGAGATGATCCGCACCGGCAGCGCCACCAGCCGCTCCGAGATCGCCCGGGCGACGGGGCTCTCCCGGCCCTCCGTGGCCCTGCGGGTCACCGAGCTGATGGACGGCGGACTGGTGACGGAGGGGACCCGCGCGGCCTCCAGCGGGGGCCGCCCGCCCACACTCCTGGAGTTCAACGCCTCCAGCGGACTGATCCTCACCGCGGCCCTCGGCATGGTCCGCAGTCAGGCGGCGGTGTGCGACCTCGACGGCCGGGTGCTCGTGCGCGCCCCCGGCTCGCCCCGGATGGAACAGGGGCCGGACACCACCGTGCCCTGGCTCCTGGACACCTGGTCGGAGCAGATCGCCGGGCTGGGCCGCTCCCCCGAGGAGGTGCGCGGGGTGGGCATCGGGCTGCCCGGCACCGTGGAGTTCCACGCGGGGCGGGCCGAGGACCGCCCGTTTCTCGGCAAGTGGGCGGGCGTGGCCCTGGGGCCGCTGGTCGCCGAGCGCTTCCCCGTCCCGGTGATGGTCGACAACGACGTGAACGTGATGGCGCTCGGGGAGCACATCGCGGGCGGGCACGGCCACACCGACGACATGGTGTTCGTGAAGGTCTCCACGGGGATCGGCGCCGGGCTGGTCTCCGGCGGGCGTCTGCTGCGCGGCGCCCTGGGCGCGGCCGGGGAGATCGGCCACGTCCCCGTGCGCGACGGGGGCGGCCTGCCGTGCCGCTGCGGCAACACCGACTGCCTGGAGGCGGTGGCGGGCGGGCGCAGGCTGCTGGTCCAGGCCGCCGAGCGGGGCCGCGAGGCGGCCGGGCTCCAGGAGCTGGTGGCGCTGGCGACGGAGGGCGACCCGGTGGCGGTCACGCTGGTGCGCGAGGCCGGTCGGCGGCTGGGCGAGACCCTGGCGGGCGCGGTCAACCTGCTCAACCCGGAGCTGATCGTGCTCGGCGGAGACCTCTCGGAGGCCTACGACCACCTGGTGGCGGGCGTGCGCGAGGTGGTGTTCCAGCAGTGCACCGCCCTGGCCACCCGCCAGCTGAGGATCGTGGCGAGCACGCTGTGGGACGACGCCGGCGTGCGCGGCTGCGCGGCGATGGTCAGCGAGGAGATCCTGTCGCCGGAGGCCGTGAACGGACTCCTGGCCGGTTAGGTCGTGTTTTTTGGATCATTCCGCGCTCACGACCACCAGGCTGCCTCTCACTGCGCCGATGAAGCTCGGACAGCCAAACCCGGGCGGGCCCCCGCTGTGCGACTCTGCGGAGCTTGCGTAGCAGCGCACAGTAGGGGCAGCTTCACTCATCGTCTTGCGAGAGATTGCCGGGCCCCCGCTGTGCGAGGCTGCGGAGCTTGCGTAGCAGTGCACAGTAGGGGCGACGGCCGATCGCATCGATGGCGGCTCCGCCGCCACCAGCGAAAGCATCCAAAAAACACTCCCTAGCGCCGTTGTCCACAGGCTGTGGACAACGGATGTTTACCCGGATCGGGGCCGGGCAAGCGGTAGGGAGGACGAACCGTCGATCCTGCCCCCATCTGTCCTGACCTGCGAAGGCGCCGTGCCCGCGAGCGCCCCCTCCGTCATGACACTTGACAACGAGTACCGATCTGCCGAATAGTCACGCACCCGAGTACCGGCTGGCACTCGAACACCCTCCGTCACCCCCGCACCCGCCGCCCCCGTCGACACCGTGGCCATGTCCCGTGCGGACCACCGCCCGGAAAGGTCTCCCGTACACATGCTGCTCGAAAACCCCGCCGTGCTCGTCGTGATCGGCGCCGGTATCAGCCTCGTGACCAGCGTGGTCGTGACCGCGCTGCACTCCCGGCAGATCCGCCGCGCCGAACTGCGCACCGGCACACGCACCTCGGCCCGCAACCTCACCAGCGCCTTCATCGCGGAGCGCGACGGCGACGGCGACGGCACCGACTTCCTGCGCGAGGCCGAACTCACGGTCATGTCGATGACCGACCGCAAGGCCCGCGAGCGGCTCAGCGAGGTCGTCCGCCTGCTGCGCGAGCACGACCTGCCCGAGGTCCAGCAGCTGAGCGGGGTCGGCGCCGCCTCCGCCAAGCGGGTCCTGTGCGACCACGCGCTGGAGGTGCTCGGCGCCCACCTGCGCGCGGACCGCCTGCCGGAGGTGCCCGCCCTGATGCGCAAGATGCTCAGCGTGGAGGAGGAGGCCCTGAGCATCCACTCCGGCGAGGCCCCCAGACCCAGCGCGCCCATCGAGAAGAGCCCGGTCACCCCGCGTCCGCGCCACACCGGCACGGCCAAGGCCGCCGGTGGCTCCGGAGGCACCGCCCGCAAGACCACCAAGAGCACGAGGACCGGCGCCAAGCCGAGCGGTAAGGGCCGTACCGCGACCGCCACCGCCGAGGGGACCGAGAAGAAGGAGAACGAGAAGGAGAGCGGTTTCTGGGACGACTGATCCCACCGTTTCGGACAGCGCTTCTCCCCTGGGCCGCAGGCGCTCCCGAACACGGACAGAGTGGGAGATTCAGCCCGAATGGTGTCTCATCAGCAGTAATCCACTCTTCCCCGGCGCGTCGGACGTGGTTCCGAAGGGAACAGATGAGACAGTCGGGCAGGAAAGCCGCAGACTACTGCCACCCGGGCAAGGAATTGTACGGCGCAATTGTGGTCAGGAACCGCGCGCATGGACAACCCGAGCACGCACTCAGCGAGAACTTCACCTAGGATCACTGCCACGCGCGGGTTCCGGTGTACTTGGCAACCCCTGTCCGCTGGTGTCCCGGCTTTCCCCCCGGCCTTGGGACTCCCCCTCGGCGACTTTTCGGTCAGGATTCCGGTCTGCCCGCGTGTTTCCCCCGCGCGACCCCCGCCCTCCCCCGGACTCGGACGCGTGACCCACCAGGGTCGGTGTCCAGCCGTTGGCACGCCCAGCCGTCCGAACTCACCGAGATTGTCACGATGCCCGCTGACGAGAACTCCGCCGATTCCGGCGCGGACCAGACACCACACGAGAACTCCGAGCCCTCCCAGGTCGAGGGTGCTGAGGGGACTGCGGCGGACTCCGCCGAGTCGGACTTGGAAGGACGGGACGTGATGCGGAACGAGCCGGAAGAGACCGGATCCGACGCGACTGGCGAGCCCACTGGCTCCGATGCCGCCGACGAGCCCACCAAGCCCGAAGCGCCCACCGGGGAGGCTTCGGCCGAACACGAGCCCGCGGCCGACGCGGACGACGCGACCGAAGGGGACGACCGGCCGGAGACCGTCGTCATCGACGTCGACGCGCCGGTCACCACCGGGGGGACCGGCCGGGAGGAAACCGCCGAGGCCGACTCCGACTCCGACGAGCCCTCCGAGGAGCGTCCGAACGAGGACGCGCCGGAGGACGGGGAGAAGGCCGGGGACGACGAGGCCGTCAACGCGGCCGCGCCGGTACCGGACGCGGACGACACGGACACCTCGGAGCCGGAGGCCGGGGAGGCCGCCGGAACCAGGGACGGGGACTCCCCGGAACCGGACGCTTCCGAAGGCGCGGACGACGCCGTCGACGCGACCGCCGCGGCGCCGGTCACTCCGGAGCCGGGCGCCAAGGGCGGAGACGGCCCGGAAGACGCTTCCGAGAACGGCGTCGCCGCGGTGGCGGCGGTCAAGGGGAACAAGCGTAGGCGCAGCCGCCTGCGCAGGGCCGTCATGTGGACCTCGGCCTCCCTGGCCCTGGTCCTGGTGGTCGGGGTGGGCACCGCCTACGCCTACTACCACTCCCTGCGCTCCGACATGGTGCAGCACGACATCGAGGCCCTGCTCGGAGACGAGGAGCGGCCGGACAAGATCAGCGACGCCGTCAACATCCTCTTCATCGGATCGGACGGCTACGAGGAGGACAGCCCCGCCTACTCGACCGAGTTCGAGGGCGAGCGCTCGGACTCCCTGATGCTCGCGCACATCTCGCCCGACAAGCGCGTCTCGGTGGTCAGCTTCCCGCGCGACTCTCTGGTGCAGCTGCCCGAGTGCGACGCCTACGGCCAGACCGAGGGCACCTACGGCTACTTCGGCATGATCAACGCCGCGATGTACCACGGCGGACCGCCCTGCGTGGTGAGGACGATCGAGACCCTCACCGACATCCGGGTCGACCACTTCGTCCACCTGAGCTTCGCGAGCTTCCGCGACGTCGTGAACGCCATCGGCGGGGTGGACATGTGCATCCCCGAACCCATGGAGGACCGCCGGTCGAAGCTCAGCCTCGACGCCGGTGACCAGACCCTGGACGGCGACCAGGCGCTGTCCTTCGTCCGCGCCCGCTACGACATCGGTGACGGCGGCGACATGGGGCGCATCGACCGGCAACAGATGTTCCTGGCCGCACTCGCGGACCAGGTGACCAGCAGCGACGTGCTCAGCAGCCCGTCCAAGCTCAACGGCATCCTCCAGGCGGTGGCCCAGCACAGCGCCACCGACGGCGAGCTGTCACTGGACCGGATGCTCTCCATCGCGGTCACCATGGCCGACGTGGACCTGTCCGACATCGAGTTCCACACCGTTCCCTGGTACCAGGCGCCCTACGACCCCAACCGGGTCATGTGGCACGAGGAGGAGGCCGCCGAGCTGTTCTCCGCCGTACGCGAGGACCGCCCGCTGCCCGCGCTGCTGGCCGACGACGCGCCCGTGCCGCAGGAGTCGCCCATGGACGAGCCCACCCCGGTCGATCCGAGCCCGGAGGGCAACGCGGAGGAGACCGAGGCCGGCGCCTCCACCGAACCGTCCGCGCGCCCGGGCGAGGGCCGCGACGCCACGTCCAACCCCTGCCAGGACGGCCTCGGCTTCGGCACCGGCGAGGACGACTGGTAGACCGACCCGTCCCCACACGGAGAAGGGGCCCCGTCGCGATCAGCGACGGGGGCCCCTTCATGCCCCTGGCAGGGCAGGTGCCTCGGGCGGCGGGAACTCTGACTTTCCGTTGGTACGTGCCGGGAAACCCCCACAGTCCCCACTGGCACCACGGTCAACGAAGGTGGTTCCGCTCACCGCCCGAGGCGTGGTGCGCCCGCCACGACCGACGGGCGCACGTTCGTGGACCTACAGTCCGAGCGGCAGCTGGACGGGCAGGTCACCGGTGGGCAGCTCCTCGGTGGGCAGCTCGGAGGCGAGGGGCAGCGGGCCGACCTCGGGCTGGCCCAGCTCGGGCAGGCCCTGGACGTCGACCAGGCCGCCGGTGGACTCGCTGGCCCCACCGGCCAGGTCGACGACGTCACCGGCCTCCATGCTGCCGACCTTCTCGCCCAGACCGGCGACACCGTGGAGGCCACCGTCGAGGGCCGGCTCCAGGCCGTCGACACCGGACATCGGCAGGGTCTCCTCGATCCCCAGGCCGCCGACCGCGCCACGGACGTCGCCCACGGTGCTGGTGACGGCCTCCTCGGTGGCGCCCACCACCTGGAGCTCCGAGGGGGCGGACATCGGCAGGGTCTCCCTGACGTCCTTCGGCAGCAGGGTGGTCACACCGCCGGTGAGGTCGGCGTTCTCGCCCGCGTCCAGGCCGACCGGCTCGCTCAGCGGAACGGTCTCGCCCAGCTGCTGCTTCACGTCGAGGTCGTCCAGGCCGACCACGTCGAGGCCGGGCTGGTGCAGGCCCTCCTGCGCCCGGGTGCCCAGCTCGGTGACGGTGTCCCCGACGACGGAGGCGCTGGGAGCGCTCATCGACACGGGGAGGCCGCCGCCCCCGAGGCCGTCGAGCAGGCCGGTCCCGCCGAGCAGCATGGAGATCGGGTCGACCGCGCCGCCGGCCTCGCTCAGCGGGAGGGTCTCCGTCGCCGTTCCGAGGTCCAGCGGACCGACGTTGCCCGCGTTGTCCTGGCCGGTCGTGATCGGGGCGTCGGTGCTGACGGTGTCACCGACGACGGTACCGACGGGGTTGTTCTGGTGCTGGATGTCGGGCTGGGCGGAGATCTCGCCGGGCTGGACCTTGACCAGGTCACCGAGGGGCGTGGCGACACCCTCGGTCAGGACGTTGGGGACCTGGTTGCCCAGTTCACCCAGGGGGAGGGCGTCCGTGGCACCGCCGAGCGTGTCGGCTCCGGCGACACCGGCGCCGAGGGCGACGAATCCGGCGGTGCCGGCGGCCACCAGCAGGGTCCGAGCAGAGGTACGGGCGGTGTGGAACATGTGAGTCCTTCCGGAGTGAGCGTGTGTTCTGTTCGAGGGGCGCGACGGAGCGGGTGTCGTGCTCCGTCGCGTCGGACCGTCTCCCTGGCCAGGGGCGTCGGTCCTGAGGGTGGTACGGGCGAGCTCTCCGGTCGGTGAACCCCTGCGTCCCTGGTGCGGGCGAGCGGGTTCGATCCGGATTCAGTCGGTCGGTCTGGCGGACCACCGGCTGACGTGAACCTCGCGTTCGAGGTGCGGGGTTCACGTCAACCCCCAGAAGGTCACCGAGTGCTGGTGCCGCTGGGAAGGGTGTGGCTGGAGAAGCCGTGCCGGGCTGATCGCGTGCGGCGCGGGACGCTCAGGGCGTACGGGCGCGGGACGCGGTCCGGTGGTCCGCTAGTCCGGGGAGAAGGTCGGCTCGTCGGCGGACTCGGCGGGAACCGAGCGCAGGACGTGCCGGGCGGCCTCGAACAGGCCGGGGGCGGGCGCCGGGGCGCCGGTGACGGGCAGGAACCCGGCGACGGCGGGCGCGAAGGCGGTACCACCGGACGCGGGGGCGGTGCCGCCCGCGATGGTGGTGAGCGCCTCGGTGGAACGGGGGGCGGTGTCGGCGGACCGGTCGCGCTCGGTGGCGTCCTCGGCCGGGTGGTCGACGGAACCGCGCTCCCGGGCCGCGACCAGGGCGTCGGCGGCGGGCCGTTCGGCCACCGCACGCTGCTCCTCCGGGGCCTCGGCCCCGGTCTCGCGGTCCTGACGGTCTTCGGCGGCGGGGTCGTCGCCCTCGGGGGCCTGCGCGGGTTCGGTGACCCGCGCGGGGGCCGGGGCGACCAGTTCGGACAGCTGGTCGGGGTGCGGAAGGGAGGTCTCCCGGACCGCGTCCCGGACCTGCTGGACGGGGGCGGAGGCCTCGGTCTCGACCGCACGCGCGGCCTCCGAGGCGCCGTCCACCGCCTCGGTGGCGTGCTGGGTGGCCCGCTCACCCACGGTGGTGACCGCTCCGCCGAGTGAACCGCCGAGCGTCTCGGTGCCCGTCACCAGTCCGGAACCCACCACACCGGCGGTGAGGGGGTTCTCGGTACCGGGCAGCTCCGAGGAGTGCGCCGGGGCGGCGGAGACGAGCCACACGGTGAACAGGACGCCGGTGAGCAGACCGGCGAGCGTGAGGGCCCGTCGGACCGGTTCCGGGCACACGGCGAGGCGGACGCCGATGGCGCCGACCGTACCGTGGTATCCAGACACCGGGGCTTCCTTCCGCCGTGTGAGCCGGTCCGCTCCGGTGGGTCACCGGGGGAGGAGGGGCTCGTGGTGTTCGTGTGGGAGGCACCCCGGAACCTGGGGGTGCGGGGGAGGCAGCGGCGCGAGGTCACAGAGTGCCTTCCTGCGCCAACTGAACGTGACGTTAGCATGAATTGCCGGGCCGCTGTCCTCGATTCCAGGGGAATTCCCGGCCGCTCGAACAAGCTTCCTAACAGCAAGATGTGGCAAACCGGGAAAAAACCAACGACAATTCGAGTATTAGCCCTCAACCCCTCAACGGCTCTGCGGAGGTTGAACCACACATGACCAAGATCCCCCAGAGCCACCGGTGGTCCCCGAAGTCCCTGGACGAGCTCCTCGCGGATGTGCACTCCCAGATGAACCCGGGGCTCTCCGCTCAGGGGAGGATGCACTCTCTGCTCCAGGCGGTCCTGGACATCGGTGGCGATCTGGACCTGGCGACCGTACTGCGGCGGCTCACCGAGGCCGCCGCCCACCTGGCCGAGGCCAGGTTCGCCGGGCTGGGCGTGATCGGTGAGGACGGCGGTTTCACCGAGTTCATCCCGGTCGGGTTCACCCAGGCGCAGGCCGAACGGATCGGGCGGTTCCCGCACGGCAAGGGCGTGCTCGGCACGCCCTCGTTCGAGCAGGCCACGCTCCGCCTCTCCGACCTGCGCGACCACCCGGACTTCGGCGGGTTCCCGGAGGGCCACCCGAGGATGTCGAGCTTCCTCGGGGTGCCGATCCAGGTGCGCGGCGAGGTGTTCGGCAACCTCTACCTGACCGAGAAGGAGAACGGCGGGGAGTTCGACGAGGAGGACGAGACGATCGTGACCGCGCTGGCCACCGCCGCCGGTGTGGCCATCGAGAACGCCCGCCTGTACGAGGAGACCCGGCTGCGCGAGCGGTGGCTGGCCGCCTCGACGGAGATCACCACCCGGTTGCTGTCGGGGGCCGACACCGACGAGGTGCTGGCCTACATGGCCGCCCAGGCCAGGGAGATCGCCCGCGCGGACACCGCCGTCGTGATGCTGCCGGATCCGCACGCGCGCGGTCACCTGTTCGCGGAGTTCGCGGACGGGCCGATCGCCCAGGAGATCCTGGGGACCCCGGTGGAGATCCAGGACTCCGCCTGCGGCTGGGTGTACGAGTCGGGCGAGGCCGAGACCATCCCCGACCTGCGCCAGGCCAACTGCCCCATGCTCACCCACCGCGGCTACGGCCCCGGGCTGCTGGTGCCGCTGGGCACCCCCGGCAACACGCGCGGGGTCCTGCTGCTCGGCAAACTCTCCGACAGGGCACCGTTCGACTCCAACATCAGACGCATGCTGAACTCCTTCTCCGTCCAGGCGGGGGTGGCTCTGGAGCTGGCCGAGGCCCGGCGGGACAGCGAGCGGATCGTGGTCCTGGAGGAGCGGGACCGGATCGCCAAGGACCTGCACGACGTGGTGATCCAGCGGTTGTTCGCGTCCGCGATGACCCTCATGAGCACGGTCCGGCTGATCAGCTCCACGGAGGCGGGGGAACGGGTCCAGAGCACCATCGACGAGCTGGACAGCACGATCCGGGAGATCAGGTCGACCATCTTCGACCTCCAGCACCCGCCGAGCAGGAGGGACACCTCGCTGCGTGAGCAGATCCTGCGGTTGGCGGAGAACACCGCGCACAGCCTGGGCTGCCACCCGGGGGTGAGCCTGGACGGGCCGATCGACGCGTCCGTCCCCGACGAGGTGGGCGAGCAGCTGCTGGCGGTCCTGGGGGAGGGACTGACCAACGTCGCCCGGCACGCCCGCGCCACGGAGGTGCACGTCTCGGTGACGGTGGAGGAGCGGTCGGCCACCGGCCGCCCCACCACCCTGATCCTGACCGTCACCGACAACGGGGTGGGGCTTCCCGAGGAGGGCCGCCGCAGCGGCCTGCGCAACCTGGAGCAGCGGGCCCGTGCCCTGGGCGGAGAGTTCAGCGCCGGTCGGGGCGAGGACGGCGGGACCGTGCTGGTGTGGCGGGTTCCGGTGGCGGGGGCCGACTCACAGGGCTGAGGCCGGAGGCCAGGACATGACGCGGCGGCCCGGTCCCGGGGAACCGGGCCGGGCCGCCGCGTCGGCCGGAACCCGTGAACGGGCTCAGGCGGTACCGAGCGCCTCGGTGGGGTGCTGGGCGGCGGCCCGCAGGGCCGGCACGATCCCGGCGACCGCCCCGATGGCCACCGTCGCGACCACCGCGCCCGCCCCCGCCCACCAGGGCAGGGAGACCGGCCAACCGCGCAGCAGCGCGTACCCCGCCGTGGCGAGGGAACCCAGCAGCACCCCGAACACCCCGCCCAGCGCGGACAGGGCCATCGCCTCCACCAGGAACTGCCCCCTGATGTCGCGGCGGGTGGCGCCCAGGGCGCGCCGCAGACCGATCTCGCCACGGCGCTCCAGCACGGAGATGACCATCGTGTTGGCCACCCCCACCCCGCCCACCAGCAGGGCCACCCCGCCCAGACCGAGCAGCAGCCCCTGGAAGGTCTGGTCGGCGGCCTGCTGGGCCTCCAGCGCGTCCGACGGGCGGGACACCTTGACCTCGTTCGGGTTCTCCGGGTTGGCGTTGCGGCCCACCTCGTCCCGGACCCGCTCCACGTGCTCGGGGTCGACCCGCACGTACACCGTGGAGGCCTCGCCCTTGGCGCCCAGTACCTCCTCCGCGACCTCCTGGCCGACCAGCGCCGCGCTGTCCAGCTCCGGTGCCAGCTCCGCCCGCTCCAGCACGCCGACCACGGAGAAGTAGGTGTCACCGATGAGCACCAGCGTGTCCGGGGTGATCCGGTCGATCCCCAGTCTCCCGGCCGCCGAGGCGCCGAGCACGACCGCCGGGTGGTCGGAGGTGGCCCCGTTCAGCCACGTGCCCACGGCCACCTCGGCGCGGACGGCCTCCAACAGGTCGAGGTCCGCCCCGTAGGCGGAGATTCCGCCGGACTCGGCGCTCGGAACGAGGTCGCTCCGGTAGACGTTGGTCCCGCTCACCTGCTCCACCTGCGAGGTGTGCTCCACCTCCGGCATCCGGCCGATCCGTCCGCGCGCCTCCTCGGGAAGCGTGGCGGCCTCACCGAACAGGTCGTCGCCCGGCGCGACGGACACCAGGTTGGTGCCCAGCCGGGCGATCCGCTGGTCGAGTTCGGCCTGGCCGGAGGACGAGACGCCGACCACCGCGACCATCGCCGCGATTCCGATGGCGATACCCAGGGCGGACAGCACCACGCGGGTGGGCCGGGCGCGCAGCCCGCTCGACCCGGTCCGCAGGCGGTCGACCAGGGAGAGCCGGGCGGGGCGGAGCGGTGATCGGCGGTCGCGCCACCGCCGCAGGAGCCCCCTCACCGGCCCGCCTCCGCCCGGTTCCGGGTGTCTTCCGAGCCCGGGACGGTGTCCGGTGTCGGAGAGTCCTTCGAGGTCTGTGGGTCAGTCGAGGTCCGGGAGTCGCCCGTTCCCCGTGAGGCACCCGTGTCCGCGACCACACGACCGTCGCGCACCTCCACCCGGCGCGGCAGGGAGGCGGCCAGCTCGCGGTCGTGGGTGATCACCACGACGGTCACCCCGTCCTCGTTCAGCTCCCGCAGCACCCGCATCACGGCCTCGCCCGAGGCGGTGTCCAACGCCCCGGTGGGTTCGTCGGCCAGGAGCAGCGGCGGGGAACCCACCACGGCCCGCGCGATCGCCACCCTCTGCTTCTGCCCGCCGGAGAGCTCGTGCGGCCGGTGGCGGGCCCGGTCCGCCAGTCCCACCCGTTCCAGGGCCCTGCGGGCCCGCCGCACCCGGGTCCGGGCGGGCACACCGGCGTACAGCAGGCCGTCGGCCACATTGTCCACGGCGTACACGTTGGGCGCCAGGTGGAACTGCTGGAAGACGAACCCGATCGTCCGCGCCCGGAGCGCGGCGAGCTGGTCGTCCCCGAGTTCCCCGACGTCGTACCCGAACACGCGCACGCTCCCGGAGGTCGGGGCGTCCAGGGTGCCGAGCAGGTTCAGCAGCGTGGACTTCCCCGACCCCGAGGGGCCGACGATCGCGAGCATCTCCCCGCGCTCGACGCGCAGGTCCACCCCGTCCAGCGCGCGTACGCCGCCCGGATAGTGGCGGCTCACCCCGGTGAACTCCACGGCGGTCATTCGGGGACCACCACCTCGGTGCCCGCGTCGACGCCGTCACCGGTCACCTCCACCAGGCCGTCGGTGAACCAGCCGGTCTCCACCGGTACGTCCCGCACCGACCCGTCGCCGTCCACCACGGACAGCCCGTAGCCGCCGCCGGAGAGGGCGATCAGCGCCCCCACGGGAGCGGCGAGCACGTCCTCGCGCGACTCCCCCTTCGCGAGGACCTTGACCGGTGCCTGGTCCAGGAAGCCCTCGGCCCCCTCGGCGTCCGCGTCCAGGGCGACCAGCACCTCCACGGTGGGCGACCCGCCGCCCCCGCCGGGTTCCTCGTCCTCCTCCACCTGGGCCACGTCGCCCACGGACTCCACCTCTCCGGTGACCGTCTGGCCGTCCGGCATCTCCACGGTGACCTCGTCGCCCTCGTCGACGAGGTCGCGGTCGCCCACCTTCAGGTCGACCCGGACGACCTTGTGGGTGGACGCGGTGGTGACCAGCGGGGTCGCGGGGCCCACGCTCTCGCCCACCGCCGCCTCGTGCCCGGTCACCCGGACCGGACCGGAGGTGTACCAGATCTGGTCCGGCTCGACCGTGCCGGTGACCTCCATGCCGTCGGTGTCCTTCTGCCAGCGCTTCACCGCCTCGGCGGTGAGCCACGTGAACTCGTCGTCGACGGTGAAGCCGCCGTACCCGAGTTCGGCGAGCGCCTGCTCGAACTGGCGCACGTCCGGGCCCTTCGAGCCGGGCTCCAGGGTCCGGTAGGCGGGCTTGTCGCCCCGCAGTAGGATCACCGGGCGGCCGTCGATCTCCCAGACCCGCTGCCCGGCGGAGCGTTCGGCCCCCTCCTCGGGGAGCCAGGTGAGCACACCGTCGGAACGCGCGAAGAACGAGCCCCCGCCCGCGTACCCGAGGACGCCGTCCAGCCGCTCCTCACGCAGGAGGGTGGTGCGTTCGACCGAGGCGGTGGCGGCGGGCGCGGTGGTCTCCTCCTCCTTGGCGGCCTGGGGCCAGCCCCAGACCGTCACCGCCGCCCCGGCGCACAGGACCACGAGGCTCAGCAGTGCCGCCGCCAGCCAGACGAACCCCCTCCCCCTGCGGGGCCGTGGCCGCTCGGCGTCGTCGGTCTCCTCCTCCGGAAGGAGGTCGGTGTCCGCGCTCACGAGTCGCCCTCGGTCCCGGGCTGGAAGTCGACGCCGCCCTCTTCGGCGCCGCCTTCTTCGGTGCTGCCCCCTTCGGAGCCGCTACAGGTGCTGATGGCCGCCATGTGCTCGTCGTCTTCGGGCATGACCGGGAGCGACAGCCCCATGCCGCGCTCGGGGTCCTCGACGTCGATGCCGTGCTCCCGCAGGCACTCGGCCATCTCCAGGT
This sequence comes from Nocardiopsis sp. iso_238, assembly GCF_056173325.1. Taxonomy (NCBI): domain Bacteria; kingdom Bacillati; phylum Actinomycetota; class Actinomycetes; order Streptosporangiales; family Nocardiopsidaceae; genus Nocardiopsis; species Nocardiopsis sp. iso_238. Next base: position 6,018,870 of record NZ_CM149668.1, read on the forward strand.
CGGCCTCGAACTGCTCCTCCTCGGTGGGCGCGTTCTCGTCCACGGGGAGGAGCTCCTCGCACTCCTGCATGGCCGCCAACATCTCGTCGTCGGGCTCCTCCAGGCCGGGGAGGGCGATCACGCCGCTGTCCGGGTCGGGGTCGGGCATGTCGAAACCGGCCTCGCGCATGCAGGCGGCGTAGTCCAGCATCGCCTCGTCCATGGACTTCTCGGGGGCGGCCTCCGAGTCCGCCGCCTCGTCCCCGCCGGAGGCCCCGCAGCCGGTGAGCAGGAGCCCGGCCGCCGCCGTGGCCACGGCGGCGAGGGTGAGTGAACGCATGAGGTCCTCCTTGGTCGGGCGCCGGATGGGCCGACGCCGCTGGTGGGTGCACAGCACATGTCAGCGGGACCGCGGTTAGCCGGTGGTTAGGGTCCTCCGGGTTCTGAGGCCCCCGGTTCCCCGCTCGTTGGGGGGTTTCGCGGGGTTAACCTCGGCCTAACCGGGCGGTGGATAGTGCTTGTCGGTCGGGAACGCCGACGGCCGGAGTTCAGGGGCGAGGGGAACGCATGCGCATTCTGGTGGTGGAGGACGAGCCGGACCTGGCGGAGACGGTGGCCGAGGGGCTGCGCGGTGAGGGCATGGCGGTGGACGTGTGCCACGACGGCGACACCGGCCTGGAGATGGCCACCGTGCACGACTACGACGTCGTCGTCCTGGACCGCGACCTGCCGGTGCTGCACGGGGACCAGGTGTGCCTGCGGATCGCGGAGGACCCCGGGGTGCAGGCCCGCGTGCTGATGCTCACCGCCGCGGGCGGGCTGGAGGACCGGGTGGACGGGCTCGACCTGGGCGCCGACGACTACCTGGCCAAGCCCTTCGCGTACCTGGAGCTGGTGGCGCGGGTCCGGGCACTGGGCCGCCGGGCGCGTCCGGCGGCGCCTCCGACACTGAGCCGGGCGGGTCTGGTGCTGGACACCACCCGGCGGACCGCGTCCCGTGACGGGCGGGTGCTCTCCCTCTCCCCCAAGGAACTGGGGGTGCTGGAGGAGCTGCTGCGCGCGGACGGTGCGCCGGTGACCGCGACCCACCTGATCGAGAAGGTGTGGGACGCCCACCTGGACCCGTTCAGCGGGGTGCTGAAGGTGGTGGTGCACGGGCTGCGCCGCAAGCTGGGCGCTCCCGCGGTGATCGAGACCGTCCCCGGCCACGGCTACCGGATCTGACGTGGCCGCCGCATCCATGGCCGTGCCACGACGCTGGCTGAGCCGGTTCACCAGCCTGACCCTGCGCACGAAGCTGGCCCTCGTCTACACGGGGGTCTTCGCCCTCGGCGGGGCGCTGCTGCTCTCCGCCAACTACGCGATGGTCTCCGCGAGTCTGGAGATGCGGGGGGTCGAGCTGTCCACGACGGCGGCGCTGCCCACCGGCGATCCGTCCGAGACCCTTGTCGTCCCGGCCCCGACCGTTCCCGCGCCGACCGGGGAGACCGGGGAGACCGGGGAGGCCGAGGAGTCCGGGGAGGCGGCTCCGACCACCGACTGGGCGGAGACCGAGGCCGAGCCCCTGGCCCTTCTCGTGGACGACTACCAGGTGGGGGTGTTGTCGGACCTTCTCCTGAACTCGGTGCTGATCCTCCTGGGTGTGACCCTGTTGGCGGCGCTGGCCGGGTGGGTGATCGCGGGCGGGCCGCTCCGGCGGTTGCACCGCGTGACCGACGCGGCGCGCACCCTGTCCGAGCACGACCTGCACAGCAGGTTGGACCTGAGGGGGCCCGACGACGAGTTCCGGGAGCTGGGTGACACGTTCGACGGGATGCTGTCCCGGTTGGAGCGGGCCTTCGACTCCCAGCGCCGTTTCGTCTCCAACGCCTCGCACGAGCTGCGCACACCGTTGTCGGTGCAGCGTGCCGCGCTGGAGGTGCCGTTGGCCCAGGACCGGGTCCCGGACGATCTGCGGCCGACCTTCCGTCGGGCGCTGGACTCGGTGGCGCGCAGTGAGGCGCTGATCAGCGGACTGCTGTTGCTGGCCCGCTCGGATCGCGGACTGGCGCGGACCGAGGAGGTGGACCTGGCCGAGGTGGTTCACGGTGTGGTGGCCCAGCACGCGGGGGCGGCCGAGGCGGAGGGGGTGGATCTGCGGGTGGACGTGCGGCCCGCCCTCGTGGACGGCGACCCGGTCCTGTTGGAGCACCTGGTGCGCAACCTGGTGGAGAACGCCGTTCGGTACAACACCGCCGACGGGTGGGTGGAAGTGCGGGTGCGCACGGCGGCGGGCCGCACGGTGCTCAGGGTGACCAACACTGGAGCGGAAGTGAGTGACGCGGAGGAGCTGTTCGAGCCCTTCCACCGGGGAGACGCGGCCCGTCTGCACCGGGACCGCCCCGGGACCGGGCTCGGGCTGTCCATCGTCCGTTCGATCTCCACGGCGCACGGTGCCAAGGCCACCGCGAGGGCACGTCCGGAGGGGGGTCTGGTGGTCACGGTGGGCTTCCCGGAGCTCTGAGTCGAGAGCGGAGCGTGCGTCCCAAGGGTTCCGCAACGCCGACTTCCCCGGTTCCGAGGTGCGAGGATGACGCGGTGACCTGCGGCGGAACGGTCGCGGGGACGCAACTCACCGTGACGAAAATACGCAACGAAAGCCGACCCCTGCTGCTGGGGCGCTCCCGGCGGCGGTCGCCGTAACGTTTCTCGACCGGGTTGTCCACAGGCTGGGGACAAAAACAGGTCCGACCACTCCTCATCGGCTTACAGGCGATGACGAGAACCTGAATGTGGAGAGGGAACCGTGGTTACTGTGGAGTCATCTCGTTGCACCCGCAGGTGACGGAGGACCCCTCGATGCGTTGTGGAAACTGCGGACGGGGTCAGTCCGTTGCGGTGAGCAGGCCTGACAGCTCTCTGATCGAGTCGATGACCCAGTCCGCGTCAGCGCGCACCTCCGGCTGATCCGCCCACAGGTATCCCCAGCGGCCGCGACGGATCAGCGCTGGCCGCAGCCCGGCTTCGCGGGCGGGACGTACATCGTTGTCACGGTGGTCACCGACATACACGATCTCCTCGGGTTCCCCGGGGGCCATGGCGATGACGTGAGCGAAGAAGTCGCGGTCGGGTTTGGCCACGCCCCACTGTCCGGACGTGGCGACGGCCTCAACCGGAAGGTTCAACTCGTGGAGGAGCTGTGCAGCACGGTCCGGGACTCCGAGTTCCCCTGCCACGGGCGTCACCTCTCCCCGACCCCGAATGGGTCGCACTCCTGCGTACGAGCTAAGGCCACACAGCCAGACTCCCGCCCCTACGTCCCCCGTGTCCCCTCCGGCGCCTTCGCCCCCTCGTCGGTGGAGGGCACGGTCAACAGACGGATCCCGTGCGCCGCGACCAGCGCGCACCCCACGGCGACCACTGCTCCGAGCCAACCGCCCGCGTAGGTCTCCCCCATGAGGGCCACCCCCACCACGGCGGCCGCGACCGGGTTGGCCAGCGTCGTGATGCCCAGCGGCGCCCCCAGGTCCATCCCCTGATAGGCGGCCTGCGCAAGGAGGAGCCCGAAGACCGCGATCACCGCTGTCGCCGGGCTCGACGGGTGCGTGAGCCCGGCCAGCACACCCTCGTCGAAGGCCCACACGGCGGTCTTCACCGTCGCCGCCGAGACACCGAAGGCCACCCCGGCCGCACCCGCGAGCAGGTAACTCCGCCAGGCCCGCGACGGCACCCGACCCGCGACCCACGCGACCGCGCCGAGCAGGACCACGGTCCCGACGCCCACCAGCGCCGCCCCTTCGTAGGACAGGACCCCGCCATGATCACCGGTGACGGTGACCGCCAGCAGCACCCCCAGCGCCACCATCGTGTACGCCGCTCCCCGCCACTCCGCGCTGCTCACCCTCCGGTGGGAGAGCCGCGCCGACCAGGGGATACCGAGGACCAGCACCAGCACGCCGAGGGGCTGCACGACGGTCAGCGGCGCGAAGCTCACCGCCGCCACCTGGAAACCGGCGCGGCCGCCGTTGAACACGAGGGAGATCCACCAGAGGGGGTGCCGGAGCAGCGCTCCGATCTGGTGTCCGCCGGTCAGTGGCTCAGGAACGCGGACGGCGAGTCTGCGCTGCGCGACGGCGGCCGCCGTGTACGCGCAACAGGACAGGACACTGAAGGCGACCCCGAGCCACAGACCGTATGACAAAGGGGACATACATCCCATGGTCCCCGAACGCGTCCCCTTGGTACAGGGGCATCAGGCCCGGGTTTCGGTGGGCAGCGCCCCCCGGTAGAGAGCCGAGACCACGCCCTCGATGTCGGGCTCCCGAAGCGTCAGGTCGGCCACCTCGTGCTCCGCCGTGACCCGGGAGATCACCCGCGCCGGGTTGTCGGCCAGCTCCAGCCACTGGCGCGGCCCGTCCACCCGGACCGTGACGGCTCCCTCCACCTCGATCGCGGGCGCCGGTGCCACCAGATCGACCACCAGCACGCGCGGGGTGGGCACGGTGGCGCGCAGCTCGGGGAGGTCCCCGTCGAAGGCCAGCCGCCCCTTGTCGATCACGATCACCCGGTCGCACAGCCGCTCCACGTCCCCGAGGTCGTGCGTGGTGATGAGGATGGTGGTGCCCCGCTCCCGGTTGATCCGCAGCAGGAACTCCCGGATGGTCGACTTGCTGACCACGTCCAGGCCGATGGTCGGCTCGTCCAGCACCAGCAGCGGCGGGGCGTGCAGCAGGGCCGCCGTGAGGTCGCCGCGCATCCGCTGGCCCAGGCTGAGCTGGCGGACCGGGGTGTCCAGGAAGGGCTCCAGCTCCAGGAGCTCGGTGAGTTCGGCCAGCCGCTCCGCGTGGACGTCGGCGGGCACCCGGTACAGGTGCCGGGTAAGGCTGAGGCTGTCGCGCAGCGGCAGGTCCCACCAGAGCGTGGTGCGCTGGCCGAACACCACGCCGATGTCCCTCGCCAGGCGGGTGCGCTCGCGGGACGGATCCCTCCCGACCACCCGGACGCTGCCCGAGGTGGGGGTGAGGATGCCGGTGAGCATCTTCATGGTGCTGGACTTCCCGGCGCCGTTGGGCCCCAGGTAGCCGACGATCTCCCCACGCCGCACGGTGAAGGTCACGTCGCGGACGGCGCTCACGGTGCGTCGGGTACGGCGCAGGAAGGGGCCCTCGGAGACGACGAAGTCGCGGCCGAGCCCGGCCGCCTCGATGATCGGTTCGGCCTCGGAGACCTCGGGTGCCTCGGCGGCCTCTCCCGTCTCGGTGGCCACGTTGGTGGGTTCCTCTGTTCCTTCTGCGGTCATCGGTCAACTCCCGGTGGATCGGTAGTGGCGGAGCCCGAACCGCCACAGCAGCGCGGCTCCGGTGCAGGCGAGTACGGCGACGACCGGGCCCGCGTAGCGCAGGGCCTCCGGCATGCCGAGGGGGTCGGGTCGGTCGAGCACGAGAAGGGCGGGCTGCCAGCTGACGAAGGCCAGCGGCACCACGTACGTCACCGAGCGGACGATCTCGCGGCCGTAGATCGCCAGCGGGTACTCGGTGAGCGCCTGCCCGCCGTAGGTGACCGAGTTGGCCGCCTCGCGGGCGTTCGCGACGAAGAACTGGAGGCAGGCGGTGGCCACCCAGATCGCGCCGCAGATCAGCACCCCGGACAGCATCATCACCGGGAGCAGGAGCACCCTGCCGGGCGTCCACTCCACGTCGACGTTGGCCAGCGCGATCCCCAGCACCACGAGGGCGGGGACGACCTTGCCGAGGCGGCGCGGGGAGAACTCGTCCGCCGCCAACTGAACCAGCGGGGACACCGGCCGGACCAGCATGGCGTCGAAGGAACCGGCGCGGATGTGCAGGCCGAGCCGTTCCACGGCACCCATGAACATGTCAGCGATCCCGAAGGCGCTCGCCGCCAGCCCGAACACCATCAGTCCCTCGTACACCGTGAACCCGGACAGCGTTCCGGCGTGGCCGAACACGATCACCACCGCGCCGATCTGGGCGAGCACGCTCACCGCGACGGCCAGGGACATCAGGAGGAGGGAGGCCGGGTACTGGGCGAAGGCGCGCACCCAGATCCAGGCCAGCCGACGGTAGTCCTGGACCGGCCGGAGGACGGCCCCGGCGGCGCGGGCCAGCGGGGTCCCGGGCTCGCGGTCCCGTGTCGTCGTCTCAGCCACCCTGGATCACCACCCTGCGCGTCGCCCGGCCGGTCAGCCAGGCGGCGAACAGGAGCAGCGCCACCGCCCACCCCGCCTGCAAGGCCAACCCGCCGAGCACGCCCCCGCCCGGCAGCGAGTCCTTGCCGAGCAGGATCTCCGCCGGGATCTGCACCATCGACGCCCACGGCAGATACCGCAGCACGTCCGCGAGCGCGGGCGGGAACAGGGCCAGCGGCAGCAGCATCCCGGCCGCCACCGGGGCGACGAGGCCGCTCACCGTCCACAGCCCCCGGGTGTCCATCAGCCAGAAACCGCTCAGCGAGCACAGGTAGCGCAGCGCGAACCCGATCACGGCGGCCAGGACCGCCGAGAGAAGGACCGCCGCGGCCCGGACCGGGCCGCCCGGCAGGACCACGTCGAACAGGAGGAGGCCGACGCAGAAGGTGGGCACGCCGCGGAAGAGGAAGGTGAACGTGGCCCGGCCGAGGTCCTCCGCCATCCACCAGCCCAGGAGGGAGACCGGGCGGAGCAGGTCCGTGGCCACGTCGCCGCCGCGCACGCGTTCCGCGAGGTCGAGGGAGGGCGCGGTGTTGACGATCATCGTGACGGCGATCAGCGCCTGGCCGACGAACACCTGGGTGACGGCGTCACTGGCGTCGTAACCGTTGATCTCGGGGCGCGCGGCGAACACGGCCAGGAGCACCATCGCGTTGATCGCGCCGAAGACCGAGTTGGTGAGGGCGCCGGCGACGAGCGCGGCGCGATAGGTCGAGTGGCGGCGCAGCCCTCGGGCGTACACCGCTGCGTGGACCCGCAAGGGGGCACACTCCTTCCTGTCGTTCGGGGTCGGGGGTCGGGGTCGGGGGTCGGGGGTCGGGGGTCTTCGAGCGTCCGGGTTTCCCTGCCCCGTCGGGGCACCCGCGTCGGGTTCCGGGTCCGGGTCAGCTTCCGGTGGAGCGGTACCGGCGCAGGCCGAACCGCCACACCTGGGCGGCCACCAGCGCGAGGGCGACGGCCACGACGGGGCCGAGGAAGCGCAGGAACCCGGGCAGCCCCGTCGGGTCGGGCCGGTCCAGGAGGTGGAGCGCGGGCTGCCAGCTCACGAAGGCCAGCGGAACCACGTACGTCACCGACCGCACCAGGTCGCGCCCGTAGATCGCGATCGGGTACTCGGTGAGCGCCTGCCCGCCGTAGGTGACCGAGTTGGCCGCCTCCCGGGCGTCGGTGGCGAAGAACTGGAGACAGCCCGCGATCAGCCACACCGAGGTACACACGGCCACACCCGAGGCCAGCAGCACCGGGAGCATGAGGATCCGCCCGACGGTCCAGTCGATGTCGCACATGACCAGGGCGAACACCAGCACGACCAGGGCCGGGACGATCCGGCCGAAGCGGCGCGGCGAGAACTGGTCGGCGGCCAGTTGGATCAGCGGGGACACCGGCCGGACCAGCATGGTGTCGAAGCTGCCCGTGCGGATGTGCTCCCCGAGGCGGTCCACCGATCCGGTGAGCAGCTGGGCGGCGCCGAAGGAGAACGCGGCCAGTGCGTACACCAGCAGTCCCTCGTACACGGTGAACCCGGCCAGGGTCCCGGCGTGCGCGAACACCACGACGACGGCGCCCATCTCCGCCAGCGAGGCGAGTGTGATCCCGAGAGTGAACAGGGACAGCGCCATCGGGTACTGGGCGACCGCGCGGGTCCAGGTCCAGGCCAGGCGGACGTACGTGCGCAGCTCCGGGCCCAGGTTCCGGAGCGGGGAGGGGGCGCCCCGCCTCCTCGCTGAGAGCGTGTCAGCCACCCTGGACCACCACCCTGCGCGTGGCCCGGCCGGTCAGCCAGGCGGCCAGGGAGAGCAGCGCCACCGCCCACGCCGCCTGCAACGCCAACCCGCCGAGCACGCCCCCGCCCGGCAGCGAGTCCTTGCCGAGGAAGACCTCGGCGGGGATCTGCACCATCGACGCCCACGGCAGATACCTCAGCACGTCCGCGACGCCGGTGGGGAAGAGCGTGAGCGGGAGCAGCATTCCGGCGAGGACCGGCCCGGCCGGGCCCATCACGGCCCACACGCCCCGGGTGTCCATGAGCCAGAACCCCACCACCGAGTACAGGTAGCGCAGCGCGAAGCCCACCACGACGGCCAGCACGAACGAGACCAGGGTGAGGAGCCAGCGCGCGGGGTCCCCGGGCAGGGCCAGGGTGAACAGGAGCGCGCCGACCGCGAAGGTGGGTGCGCTGCGGAAGGCGAAGTCGAAGGTGGCCCGGCCCATGTCCTGGGCCAGGGTCCAGCCGAGCAGGGGGACCGGTCGGAGGAGGTCCACGCCGACCGCGCCGGTGCGGATGCGCTCGCTGAGGTCGAGTGCGGGCCCCATGATGGCGAGCGGGGCCAGCAGCGCCTGGGCGACGAACACCTGGGTGACGGCGTCGGTGGCGTCGTAACCGTTGATCTCGGGGCGGGCGGCGAACAGCGCGAGCAGCACCATGGCGTTGATCGCGCCGAAGACCGAGTTGGTGAACACCCCGGCGGCGGCGGCCGCGCGGTAGGTGGAGTAGCGGCGCAGCCCCAGGGCGTACACCGCGCAGTGGACACGCACGGGCGTGGCTCCCTGGCAGTCGGAGAACGTGCAGAAACGTCCGCTCTCCACCGGCCCTCGACAGGGCGGGGAGACACGGGTTCGGCACGTCCCTGGGCCGGGAGGCCAGGTCCGGGTCGCCGCGAAGGAGTGACGTTAGCACGGCCCCCGCCGGGCCGCCACGCCTTCGCGGAACTCAGCCGCGCCCGGCGAAGGGCATCTCCCGGGCCATCACGGTGACCGTCGGCACGTTCACGTCCAGGGGCAGGGAGACGATGTGCGCGATGGTGTCGGCCACGTGCGTGACGTCGATGGTGGGTTCCGGGCGGACCGAGCCGTCGGCCTGTCGTGCGCTGGCGCCGAAACCAGCGGTCATCGCGGTGGCGGCGTTGCCGACGTCGATCTGTGTGCAGGAGATCCCGTGGCCCCGCAGGTCGAGGTTGAGCGAGGCGGTGAGACCGCTGATCGCGTGCTTGCTGACGGTGTAGGCCACGCTCGACGGCCGGGGGACGTGCGCGGAGATCGAGCCGTTGTTGATGATCCGCCCGCCGCCGGGGGTCTGGTCCTTCATCATCCGCGCGGCCTCGCGGGCGCAGTTCAGCGAGCCGGTGACGTTGGTGTCCAGGACCTCGCGCCAGGCCTCGTCCCCGATCTCGTCCACCGACGCGGCGGGGCCGAACACCCCGGCGTTGTTGAAGAGCACGTCGACGCGGCCGAAGCGCTCGCGGACCGTCCCGAAGAGCGCTCGGACCGACTCCGAGGAGGTCACGTCCGCCTCGGCCACCACCGCTCCGGGACGCTCTCCCGCCGTCTCCTCCAGGGTCTTGCGGCGCCGCCCGGCCAGCACCACGGAGTGGCCGTCGCCCAGCAGCCGCCGCGCCGTCTCCCGGCCGATCCCCCCGCCCGCGCCAGTGATCACGATGACCTTGTGGTCGTTGACTGCAGCACCCACGGTCGGCTCCCTCGTTCGGTTCGGCGGGCCCGCGCCGGGGCCGCCAGCTGGAGACTACCGACACGGGTCCGTTCGGTTGTCCACAGGCTGTGGACAACCGAACGGCACGCAACCCCGAGCGTCGGCGCCCCGGTTCCACCATGGGGTCGGCCACGCCCCACGCCCGCCGGTTCCCGGCCCGGCTGCGGTGCCGGGACTCCCGTCACGGAAATCCTGGTGCCAGGCTTCCGGTCCTGGGCTCTCGACACGAAACTCCCGGTACGAGAGTCCCGGTACGAAACACCCGGTACGGGACTCCCCGGTATGAAACACCCGGTACGGGACTCCCGGGCAAGGCTCCCGAGGCGGGACACCCGGTACAAGGCTCCCAGTGACGGGCTCCCGGTACCGGACTCCAACACGCGCACGGAACCCCTGCCATCCCCCGGATTCCTGGCCCGCCGTACACGGACTCCCGCACGCGCGCGAAACCCGTTCCGGGCACCCGGGGCGGAAGGGGGCCGGATCAGATCCCGTCGGCCGCCTCGAAGAACCAGGCGATCGAGACGGCCCCGGGGTCGAGGACCTCCTGGGCCCGTTCCCCCAGGTAACTGGCCCGTCCCCGGTGGGCGATCATCCCGCTGGTGGACTCGGCCCCGGCCCGGGCCGCCTCAGCGGCCTCACCCAGGGCCTCCCGCCAGGCGGTGGCCCGTGTCTCCGCGAGGGCCCGCGTCGCGGGGACCATCGCGTCGACCATGGTCTTGTGACCGACCTCCGCCCCGCCCAGGCGCCGGACGGCACCGGTGGCGGTCTCGAAGGCCCGGGCCAGGTCCGGAACGGACCAGGGAGCCGGAGGTCCGGCGCCGAGGCGGCCGAACCAGAGCCCGAAGAGCGGCCCGCTGGTGCCGCCGGAGGCCAGGAAGGTGTCCGAGACGGACTGGAAGACCCCGGCCGGGTCGTCGCCGTCCAGGTTGGCGCGGGCCCGTTTCAGCGCGGAACCGATGTTCCAGCCGAAGTCGCCGTCACCCGCCTGTCGGTCGAGCTCGGTGAGCTCGTCGGCGTCGGCCACCACCCGGTCCGCGAAGGCCAGCAGCCAGGCCCTGGCGTCCGCACCGGTGAGTTCGTTGTCGGACATGGTCGCTCCTCTCACCAGGCCAGCGCGGGGGTCCGCACCGGCGCGTCCCAGAACTCCACGAGGTCGTCGGTCAACGCCGTGAGCGTGATCGACAGCCCCTTCATGTCCAGCGAAGTGACGTACGGCCCCACCAGCGACCGCGCGAGGGTGACGCCCTTACCGTCGAGGACCCTGCGGGTCTCGCGGGCCGCCACCCCGAGCTCCAGACCGTGGGTGGCGCCGAGCCCGTTGACGATCGCCAGGACCGAGTCCCCCCGCCTGATCCCCACGGACTCGACGAGCGGGTCGACCAGGCTCTCCACCAGGGCGGCGGCCTCGGTGACGGTGCGGGTCTCGATCCCGCGTTCGCCGTGGATGCCCACGCCGAACTCCATCCGGCCCGGTTCCAGCTCGAAGGAGCGCTTCCCGGTCATCGGGTTGGTGCAGGCCTCGAAGGCCACGCTCAGCGTCGCGGAACGCGCCACCACCTCCTGGCCGAGCGCCCGTACCTGGGCGATGGGCGCACCGGCCTCGGCCGCGGCCCCGCAGACCTTCTCCACCGCCACCACCGCCGCGGTGCCCCGGCGCCCGGGACCGCCGTCGTCCTCCTTCTGGGTGGCGAGGTCGTCGTCGACCAGCACCTGCTCGACCCGGTGGGTCTCGGCCAGGAGCTCGGCGGCGATCGAGAAGTTGAGGACGTCGCCGGTGTAGTTCTTGACGACCATCACCGTGCCCTCCCCGGCGTCCACGGCGCGGATGGCGGCGCGCACCTGGAGCGCGGTGGGGCTGGCGAACACGTCGCCGGGCACCGCGGCGTCGAGCATCCCGGTACCCACGAATCCGGTGTGCAGCGGTTCGTGGCCCGAGCCCCCTCCGGACAGCAGCGCGACCTTGTCCCTGGCGGGCGTGCGCCGGGTGACGAAGAGGGGGTCGGTATGGACGTCGACCAGTCCGCCGTGGGCCTCGACCAGCCCCTCCAACGCCTGTTCGACCAGGGTCTCGCGTTCGTTCATGAAGAACCGGCTCATGCCGCCTCCTGGTTCAGGGATCCCTCGGCCGGGGACCGCGCCGCGCGGGGCACCGCGTCCCACCACCTGCCTACCCATTTCTGGCCGATCGGCTGGCCGGTTGACCGATGCGCCGCACCAACCGGTTGGCGAAGACTGCCACCAGACTCCCAGGCGTGCCACGAACAGAGGGGACCATCGACATGTCGGCGACAACAGGGGTCGGGCCACCCACCAGAGCCCCACGCAGGCTGGCACCCGACCTCGCGCGCGGCGCCATGCTCCTGCTCATCGCGATGGCCTACGCGGGGGTGTACGTCGGGGCCGGGTTCGGCACGGACGTCGTGGGCTACCCGCTCCAGGACCGGGCGGCCTCGCTGCTGACCACCCTGTTCCTGGACAACCGGGCCTTCCCGATGTTCGCGATCCTCTTCGGCTACGGGATGGCCTGGATGGTCTCCCGGCAGTTGGACAGGGGCACGTCGGAGCGGGAGGTCCGGCGTCTGCTGCGGCGGCGTGGCGGCTTCCTGCTGCTGTTCGGCTTCGTCCACGCGTTCCTCGTCTTCCCCGGCGAGATCCTCACCTCGTACGGCCTGGCGGCGCTGGTCACCGGCTGGCTGCTGTTCCGCTCCAACCGGGCCATCGTGCGCGCCGCCGTGGTCTTCGCCGTGTTCTACGTGATCACGGTTCCGCTCGCCATGGTCGGCATGGCCGCGGCGGACGGTTCGGACGCCGCCGGGGAGTACGCGCCCGTCCCCGGCTACCTCACCGCCGGGGACTGGATCGAGCGGCTGGTCTTCCTGCCGTTCGGCCCGGTGTTCATCGCCTTCGCCTTCCCCCTGCTGATCCTGGTGGTCCTGGGCTACCGGGCGGGTCGGGCCGGTCTGCTGGACGACCCCGAGGCGCACCGGGGCTTCCTCACCCGGGTGGCGGTCGTGTGCACCTCGGTCTCGGTGCTGGGCGCACTGCCGACCGCGCTGACCGTACAGGGCGTGCTCTCCCCGGGGGCACTCACCGAGGGGCTGTACATGGCCCTCCAGGTGCTCAGCGGGGTGCTCGGCGGCGCCGGGTACGCGGCGCTCTTCGCCCTGTGGGGCATCCGGCTGGAACGCCGGAAGGGCCCGCTGGCCGGGGCGGTCGCCGCGATGGGCCAGCGCTCGCTGACCTTCTACCTCCTGAACTCGGTGCTGGTCGCGGTGATGCTCCACCCGGACCTGGTCGGTCTGGGCACCCAGGCGGGTCCCTTCGGCGCGCTGCTGGTGGCTGCGCTGGCCTGGTCGGTCAGCCTCGTGCTGGCGGCCTGGCTGGAGGTCCGGAACCGGCCGGGCCCGCTCGACCAGCTGATGCGCCGCTGCGTCCACGGCGGGCGGAAGGCCCGCAGAACCGCCGTCTCGAAGGAGACCGCCAGAGGCGACGGCTGAGGTCGCGGGGACAGGGTCCTCATGCGGAGTGGAGGTCAGTGGGCCGGGGCCTTCCTCACCGGAGGGCGTCTCTCTGAGTGCGCACGCGAGAACCGGAGCACCGTACGGGCGGAGTCTCCACACGAGGAGGTACCAGGTGGCAGGGCGTTCAGCGATCGCCTCTCGGGCGTGCGCACGCGAGGCCCGCGAGGCCTGTTCGGTGCCTACCTCGGTCGATCGCCCTCGGGCGTCCGCACGTGAGAACCGGAGCACCACACGGGCGTGCTCCGGTCCGGGAGGTGACGGGTGCAGGGCAGGGCACTCAACGTTCGGAAGTCTCGTCGAAGGAGCCCTCCAGAGGAGAAAACCGAGGTCGGACGGGGGTGGGGGCCGTGCCGGGTCCTCCCCAGTGGCCCGGGGCCCGCGCCACCCCCGTCGCTCAACCGGAACCCGCGCGTGTGCGCGGCGGGTTCAGGCGAGTTCGCGTCCGGACGGCTGCCCGGAGACCGAGATGCGGAGCACCGTGGGCAGCCGGTCCAGTCCCAGGGACACCCGCAGTCTGGTGAGCGCACCGTCGCGGCACCGCCGCCACACGGCGGTGGGGTCGGTGTCCTCGGCCAGGACGAGGTCCAGACGCAGGCAGGGCTCGCGCGACGACTCGGTCAGCTGGGCCCGACCCCTGCGCACACCCGGGTAGCCGCTGACCTCCCTGGCCAGGGCGGAACAGGCGGCGCGGGCCGCGACGTCGGTGCGGCCTCGCTCCCCCTCGTCGAGGCGGAGCGAGGGCACCCGCGCGGTGCGCCCCTGGACGACCAGCCAGCGGAGGGCCAGCACCGCCACCACCACGGCCAGCCCGGCCGCCGCGTACGGAACCCACGGCGCGGACAGGTGCGGGGCGAGGAGTTCACCCACCGATCCGAGTGTCTCCCCCGAGGCTCCCGGAGGAAGGAGGTCGACGGGCCCGTGGACGAGCAGGGGGACGGCCGTGCCCGCGGCCGTCAGCACCGCGCCGACCAGGGCCAGCCCCTGCCGGTTCCCCCGAGTGGTCCGACGTGCCGAACGGTGCGGGTGGCGCCTCACCGGAGCCCCCCTTCCACCCGGCGGATCCTAGCGCGCACGCGCACCGGACGGACGGTGTCGAGATCGTGCAGGCGGTCCCGGACCAGGCCCTCCACCCGCCCCCGGAGTCCGGTGTCGACCGGCGCGGGAGCACGGACGGTGATCCGGACGGTGCGGCGCCGGACCCGGGCGCGGGCACCGGTGACCCCGGCGACCTCACGGGCGGAGGTCTCTGCCAGCTGGCACAGGCCCCGCCGGGACAGCCCGACGACCAGGTCCTGGTCGTCGGTGCGCAGCACCATGTGGCTGCCCTGTCCCGGCACGAGCGCGGTGAGCAGCAGGAAGAGACCGACGACGGCGGTGACCGCGGAGGCCACGAGCATCTCAGGGCCGTCCCAGTGGACTCCGACGGTCGGCTCGGTGACCCGTTCCAGCGGGATGATCCGCAGCGGGCTGCCGACCAGGGTGGCGATCAGCTCGGCGGCGGCCACCCCCGCGACCAGCGCCGTGACGGCACTGACCAGGACGGCGGCGGTGGACCGCCGGGGTCGGAAGGTGCGCACCGCGACGCGGCGGGCGGCGCGTGCCTCGACCCCGGTGGCGGCCGGACGGACCGGGTCGACCACCGTGGCGCTCACCATCGCGCGTCCTTGCCCGAGCGCTCGCGGGAGAAGAGCGGCGACAGGTCCGTCTCCCCCGCGTAGGCGCGCCCGGCCAGGAACCCGACCGCCCCGAGGAGCAGGACCAGGAGGAAGGCCCCGAACCCGCCGAAGTAGGCCACCAGGCCGAGGAACGACCCGTAGGCCAGTCCGACGATCGACCACATCGTTCGTGCTCCTTAGCTGCTGTGAGAGGGGGCGCGTGTCAGCGGACGCGCGGCTCGGACGGGGCCTCCGGGGCCTCGTCGTCGGGCAGGTGGATGTCGTCGACGGTCACGTTGACCTCGGTGACCTCCAGGCCGGTCATGCGCTCCACCCCGGCGATGACGTTACGGCGGACCACTCCGGCGAGGTCCGGGATGGAGATCCCGTACTCGACCACCAGGTTGATGTCGACGGCGGCCTGGGTCTGGCCGACCTCGACGGAGACGCCCCGGGCGGCGGCGTTGGTGGAGGTGGAGCCGGGGATGCGCTCGCGGACGGCGTCGAAGGCCCGGGCCGCTCCCCCGCCCATCTGGTGGACGCCGCGTACTTCGCGGGCGGCCATCCCCGCGATCTTGGCGACGACGTGGTCGGCGATGTCGGTGCGCCCCTGCTCGGCGGAGCGGGCTGAGGCGCGGTCGGTGCGCCCGGACGAGGTGGTGTCCAGGGCGGTCGGGGCGGGGGCCTCGTGGATGTCGGTGCGGGCGGTCGCGGGGTCCTTGGCTGCCATGGGGTGCTCCTGCGGATCGGTGCGGACGGTTCGTCGCGGCCCTTCGTTCTGTTCGGGCCGTCACGTGGAGGACACGACCGGAGGGCTCCGGCTCACGCTCATATTGATGTGACCTGCACCACACTAGACATCGGGGCGACCTTGCGTAAGGTGGTCACCTTCTGACCACAGGTAGTTGACCCGGCCTCGGGAGCTGGACCCCGCAGATGCACACGGACACCGCACTACCGGAGAGCGTGCTCGTGGAACGGGCACAGGACGGTGACGACCACGCCTTCGAGACCCTGGTGCGCCGCCACCAGGACACCGTCTACCGCATCGCCCTGCGCACCCTCGGCGACGCCGCCGAGGCCAGGGACACCGCCCAGGAGGCCCTGATCACGGCCTGGCGCAGGCTGCCGGACCTCAGGGACCCGCAGGCGTTCCCCGCCTGGCTGCACCGGATGGTCGGCCGTCTCGCGCTGAACGCCCTGCGCGCCCGCCGCCCCGAGGACCCCGCCGAGGAGGACGACCACTCCGCGCTCAGGGAACGCGGCGCGGGCCCCGCCGACAGCGCCCTGGCCACCGACCTGAACGAGGCCCTGCGCGCGGCGCTGTCCGGCCTGCCGCCCCCGCAGCGGATCTGCTGGGTCCTCCGGGAAATGGAAGGATTGGGTTATGAGGAGATAGCGGAGATCGTCGACACGACCCCGACCGCCGTACGCGGGCGCATCCACCGCGCGCGTACCCATCTCGTGGAGGCGCTCGAACCATGGCGGTAGAACCGTCCGACGACCACGAACGACTGCCCTGCGGCACCTCCGCCGACGCGCTCCTGGACCACCTCCGGGCGGGCACCGTCACCGAACACGAACGGACCTGCCCGCACTGCCGGGCCACCACCGAGGAGTTCCGACCCCTGCTGTCGGCGCTCGGCGCGGCGCTGGAGGACGACCGCCAGGTCACCGCCCCGCCCGGCCTGCTCGACGACGTCATGAGCGTGGTGCGCGCCGAGGGGCGCTCCCGGAGGACGCTCCGGCTGCCCGACACCGGCTCGGGCGGGGCCCCCGGCGACACGCGGATCCGCCACTCGGCGGTCTCCGCGATGCTGCGGGCCCGCGTGGACCCGGCCGGGGGCCTGGTCCTGGGCCGCTGCCGGATCGAGGACACCCCGGAGGGCCTGGTCATCGCCGCCACCGCCCGGGTCCTGACCGGCACCGTCATCCCCGAGGCCACCGCGACGGCGCGCCGGGACATGGGCGCCTTCGTCGAGGACCGGCTCGGACTGCGGGTGGCGCGGATCGACATCGACGTCACCGACGTCATCGACCTTCCCTGAACCGACTCCCCGGCGCCCGCGCCGGGACCCCCGTCGACCGAGGTCGGTCGAACGATCCGCACGGCGTGTCCGCGAGGAACGACCACCGCCGTGTACCCCGAGCCACGAGACCGGGACAGTGAGCGACATCACTCTCCGTCGTTACCGGGGCGACACGGGACGAAGGACGGACGCAACCTGGGCCTGGGATCTTCGGGGGTATGGACGCTTTCAGTGGCAGCCATGCACACGACGACCGTCACGGTTTCCTCGGCCGTGAGGTGCTGGAGACGGGGACCCTGCTGTTCGCCGCCGGAGCGGCGCACCTGCTGGTGGTCTCCCTGGGACACAGCGACAGCGGCATCCGGGCCCTGATCGCGCTGGGGGTCCTGCTCCTCGCCTTCTCCGCCCTGCACCGCTGGCGCAGACACCGCCGCCGTACACCCGCGAACCCGGCCACGACGCTCCCCCCTGACCGCACCCGCTCCACCTCCCCCGTCGAGGACCGGCTCTGGAGTGTGCGGGTCACCGTCGCCGACGTGCCGGGCGGACTCGCCGCCCTCACCGGCCGATTCGCGGCACTCGGGGTCGATATCCGTCTCATGCAGGTCCACCCCGACGGCACCGACGCCGTCGACGAGTTCTTCGTGACCGTGCCCCCGAACGTGGACGAGGCCGACCTGCGCCGCGCCGTGCGGGACGCCGGGGCCCGTCGCGCCGTGGTGCGCACCGCCGACGTCCACGAGCTCAGCGACACCACGAGCCGAACACTCACCATGGTGGACGCGCTGGTCACCGGTGCGACCACACTCGAACGCTGCCTGATCGCCCTCGCCGCCGCCCACGAGGTCCGCCATGCGGGGCCACGACACGTCCACGGGGGCGAGGAGGGAGCGGAGGGGGCGTGGCCGCGATCGTCCGGGCCACGGGAGGAGCTGTCCGGCACCGTCATGACCCTGCCCGCGCCCGGCGGGGCGCCCTGACCGTCCACCGTGCGGGGCTGCCCTTCACTCCGGTAGAGTTCGCCCGCTGCCGAGCCCTGGCCCAGGTGGCCCGTTCCCTGGCTGAGGTACCGCTGGGTCGGTGACCGCGCCCCCGCCGACAGGGCGGGGGCACGCGCCGACCGGGCGGGAACCCCTGGTCGCAGACCGCACCGCCGACGTGGACGACGGGGCCGGGTGCCGGACCACCGCGGGTCCTGAACGGGGCCCGTACCCGGAGCGAAGGGCACCACCATGACATCGGCACTCCCCGGCGCCTGGAAGCTGCTGGAGGCGGGGGACGTCCCGGCCGCCGTGAACTCCCTGAGGAACGTCGCGGACGACCTGCCGCTCGGGGACCTGGCCGCGTTCGCCTCGGCGGTCGCCGGCGCCGTGGGCCTCGACGACCTCTCGACCGCCTCCCGGGCCCTGCGGGCCGATCCCGACAGCGCCCAGGCCTGCTACGACTTCGGGTTCGAGTGCCTGGAGGCCGGCGCCCCGCACCTGGCGGTCCCGGCCCTGCGCGCGGCGCGTCGGCTCGCCCCGGCGGCCGCCCCCGCCCTGTGGGAGCTGGTCTCGGCCCTGGAGGACCAGGAGCGGCACTCCGACGCGGTCCGCGAGCTGCGCGCCTGGGATGACGTCCTGCCGGACTGGCCGGGCGGCTACCTGCTCGCGTACAACTCCCTGTGCTCCGGGGACGTGGACACCGCACGGGAGGTCCTCGCCCGCCTGTCCACCCCCGAGGACGACGGCTGGGACCTGGCCCACGACCGGATCACCCGCATGGTGGAGCGCGCCGGAGCGGCCGGGGCCGCGGGCCCTCTGGACAGCCGGGACCTGCGCGGATGGCAGTTCGCCCTGACCGGGGCGCTGCTCGGGCAGATCTCCCCGTTCGGGTTCGACGAGGGTATGAACGGCCGCTACGCCCACCTGGGCGACTCCTACGAGGCGTGCCGGATCGGGCTCCGCGACCTCGCCTCGGTGCTGGAGGCCGCGGGGAGCCGACCGGACGCCGTGATGCCGCTCCCGGACCGCTCCAGCCGCGTCCTCGGGCTGGCCGCCGCCCGCGTACTGGACCTGCCCGTGGTCCCGGTGGACCCGGAGCGCTCGGACGCCCTGGTGGTCGCCTACGACCTGACCGACTCGGAGCCGGACCTGGTGCGTGATCTGGTGCCCCGGGCTCCCGGACAGGTCCTGTTCGAGCACGCCTCCTGCTGGACCTCCCCGCCCGGGGTCACCGCCGACGTCGTCTCCGTGCTGCACCAGAACGTCGCGTCGCCGTGGGGCGAGCACCTCCGGGTGGTGGACGACGAGGTGGAGCGCGTCCCCGCCGACGAGTCGCCCGAGGAGGAGCTGGCCGAACGGATCGTCGCGGCCGACACCGAGGACCCGGACCCGGCGCTGCCGACCTTCGCCGAGGCCGTCGCGGACCGCTGGGCCCGGGGTCCGCGTCTGCCCGTGTCCACCTCCGGCCCGGTGCGCAGCTCCCGCTTCGAGTAGCCCGCCGTGCGGATCTCGGCCGCCCCGAATCCGGGACGGCGGCGGACTTGTGGGTAAATGGAACCTATGGTTTCCCCCCGATCACACCTCGCAAGGAACACCCTCCGCACTACGACCCTCACCCTCGGGGCGGCCTGCGCCCTGGCGGTGGGCTCGGCGCTGTTGGCCGCACCGGCGCACGCCGTCCCGACGACCCCCGCCTCGGCGTCCTCCCCCGTGGGAGTGACCTCGGACCTGCGCACGGGTGACTCCGGCGCCCAGGTGAACGCCCTCCAGGAGAGACTGTCCGCGCTCGGCTACTGGATCGACGGTGTGGACGGCGAGTTCGGCCCGCACACCGAGCAGGCCGTGATCGCGCTCCAGAAGGCCGCCGGGATCGACCGCGACGGGATCGTCGGCCCCGCCACCCGCACCGCGCTCGAAGAGGGCACGGTGCCCTCCGCCACGAGCGCGGGCACGGCGGTGGAGATCGACCTCGAACGCCAGCTGCTGCTGGTGGTCGTCGACGGCGCGGTCGAGAAGGTGATCCACACGTCCACCGGCTCCGGCCAGCCCTACGAGGGTTCGGACGGCTCCGAGCGGATCGCCACCACGCCCACGGGCGAGTACTCGGTCTTCCGTGACGTCGACGCCTGGGACCCGGGCCCCTACGGGGCGCTCTACCGTCCCAAGTACTTCAACGGCGGCATCGCCGTACACGGGTACCCCAGCGTCCCGGCCCAGCCCGCCTCCAAGGGTTGCGCCCGCGTGAGCCTGGCCGCCATGGACTGGCTGTGGGAGCAGGGGCACCTGGACGTCTACACCACCGTGGTCGTGCGCTGACCGAACCCCCTCCCCCTCCTCCCGTGTCGGTGCGCCCGTCGCGGGTAGGAGGGGGCTCGTGCCCTTCCTCATCGCCACCGCCCCGGGACGCCCCGACCGTCCGAACGAGGACTTCGCCGCCGCGACCGCCACGGTCGCGGTGCTGCTCGACGGGGTGAGCGCCCCCACCGACCTGGACGACGGCTGCTCGCACGGGGTCGCCTGGCACACCCGGCGCCTGGGTTCGCTGCTGCTCGCGGGGCTGGACGCGGGCGCCGCCCCGCGCGACGCGCTGGCGGAGGCGGTCACCGCCGTGTCGTCCCTGCACGAGGGGACCTGCGACCTCGGCGTCCGGGAGACGCCCTCGGCCACGGTGGTGGCGGTCCGCGTCGGGGCGGACCGACTGGAGTACCTGGTGCTGTCGGACTCCGTGCTGCTCACCGAGGGGGACGGCGGGGTCCGGTTGATCGCGGACACCCGGCTGGACGACCTGCGGCCCCGGGTGGGGGACGTCCGCGCCTGGCGCAACGTCCCCGGCGGCTTCTGGACGGCGGGCGCCGACCCCCGCGCCGCCGAGGAGGCCGTGGTCGGCACGGCTCCCCTGGGCCCCTTCCTCGCGATGACCGACGGTGCGAGCCGGGCCGTGGAGGTGTTCGGGGACCTGTCCTGGGAGGGCGCGTTCGATCTGGTCCGGCACCGCGGCCCCGGGTCCCTGGTGCGCCGGGTCCGGGAGCTGGAGGAGGCTGATCCCACCCGTCAGCGGTTCCCACGGGGCAAGGTACGGGACGACGCCACCGCACTCTGGTGGACCCCCTGACCCTCGCCGGGTTATGGACACCCGAAAATCAGAGGTTTCGGGCGCCGAATCTGACGAAAAAGAAAGATCATTTCCCAGTGGAACCCAAGTGAACTGGGAGAAGAATGTTCCCGGCATTGCTGACGTTTACATTGGGACCAACGATCACCGGGAATCCGTTTTCTGAGAGAACTTCCCAACAGAACACGGTGCCGCGAGGCCGTCACCTCGAAAAAGAGACGTACGCCTCCCGCGGACGCGGACACCAGGCGCTTTCGCGTTTCGCCTTCTTCAGGTAGATTCCCTGCAACCGGCCGGTCAGCGTTCCCGCCACAACGCTCCCTCTCAGACGGTCGGCTCTCTCAGATCCCCCCTTGTCCGTACCCGTGACCCACGGGTACTGGAGAGTCCTCCCATGACACAGGCCGTCACCCCGACCGCCGAAAAGGAGACCGTGTGAGTGTCCCGGGCCTCCTCGAACCGACCGGACCCAACCGCACACCACACCGGGACGGTTGGCTGGACCACGTGCCCTCCGAACCCATGAGCCTCCCCGTCGATCCCGTCGAGAGCGTGCGCCCCGAAGCCGAGCGGCGCCCCAACCCCATGGACGCGCGGACCCCCGCCGAGTTCCTCCTCACCATGCGCCGCTACCTCGCCTGGGCGGGCGGCTGGTCGTACCTGGAACTGGAGTACAAGTGCGGGGGCGTGGTCAGCGCCGCCAAGTTCCAGCGCGCGCTGGAGGGCACGGACCTGCCCGGGTACGTGTTCCTGATGGCCTTCGTCACCGCCTGCGTGGGCACCGACGAGGGCGAACGCCTCCGCTGGGCCACCTCCTGGCACCGCCTGCGCCGTGCCGCCCGTGCGGAGGAGGACGCCAAGCGCGTCGCGAGACCGGACGAGCAGCACCAGCACTGACCGGACGGACGGCTCCCCTGGCAGCGACCCGCGTCGTGAGCCGGGCCGGGAGCTCCTGTCCGCGTGCCCGAACCGGTGACGCCCGACCGCGCCGCCCGCACCCGGAACGCCTCCGATCCACGGAATCCCGGCGTCACCGCGCGCCCCGTCCCGGGCCGCCGCCTGGGCGGTACCGCCGCCACGGGTGATCCACCCGGCCAGGCCGGGTTCCGTTCCGCCGACCGGAACCCGCACCCCTGCCTCCCGACCGCCTCCGGACGATCCGAGCCGGGCCAGCCGACGCCGACCCGAGTCGGCGCCCCACCGCCGACGGCCCTGACGCCCGAGGTCCCCCGCCCCCGGGGCACCCCCGAGTGTGCGGGCGCTCCGGGCTCTATACACATCGCGTATACATCGTGTGTATAGTCGACGCATGTCACTCGGCCAGACCCTCCTGGGACTGCTGGAAACCCGCCCCCAGCACGGATACGACCTGAAGCGCGCCTACGACGAGCGCTTCGCCACCAAACGACCCCTGGCCTACGGGCAGGTCTACGCGACCCTCTCCCGGCTTCTCAAGAACGGGCTCGTGGAGGTGGACACCGTCGAGCCCGGCGCCGGCCCCGAACGCAAGCGGTACACCGTGACCGAGGCCGGGGTCACCGACGTGGAGCAGTGGCTCTCCCACCCGGAGACCCCCGAGCCCTACCTCCAGAGCACCCTGTACACCAAGGTCGTGCTGGCCCTCCTCACGGGCCGACCGGCCGACGGGGTACTCGACGTCCAACGCGCCGAGCACCTGCGCCAGATGCGCGAGCTCACCCGCCGGAAGGCGAACGGCGACCTCTCCGACCAGCTCATCTGCGACCACGCCCTGTTCCACCTCGAAGCCGACCTGCGCTGGCTGGAACTGACCGCGGCCCGACTGAACGACCTCGCCGGGGAGGTCCGCGGACGATGACCCGACCCACCCCCCGAACCCTGCCCGACCAGCTCCCCGAGGAGCCCGGGAAGCCCCTGCTCGCGGCCTCGGGACTGCGCAAGTCCTTCGGCCTCACCCAGGCCCTAGAGGACGCCTCCCTGAGCCTGTACCCCGGCGAGATCGTCGCGATCATGGGCCCCTCCGGTTCCGGGAAGTCCACCCTCCTGCACTGCCTGGCCGGTGTGGTGCGACCCGACGAAGGCAGGATCGAGTACGACGGGCAGGACCTGGTCGACACCTCGGACACCCGGCTCAGTGCCCTGCGACGCTCCGAGTTCGGCTTCCTCTTCCAGTTCGGGCAGCTCGTCCCCGAACTCTCCTGTCTGGAGAACGTCGCCCTCCCCCTCCGCCTGGGCGGGCACTCCCGCCGCCGGGCCGAACGCACGGCGGCGGAGTGGCTGGACCGGCTGGACGTCGGTGAACTCGCGCGCAAGACCCCGGGCGAGTGCTCGGGCGGGGAGGGACAACGGGTCGCGGTGGCCCGGGCCCTCATCACCGGCCCCCGCGTCGTGTTCGCCGACGAGCCCACCGGCGCCCTCGACTCCCTGAACGGGGAACGGGTGATCCGGATGCTCACGGACGCCGCCCGGGAGAGCGGGGCCGCCGTCGTCGTGGTGACGCACGAACCCCGGGTGGCCGCCTACGCGGACCGCGAGGTCGTGTGCCGGGACGGCCGCACCCGTAACGTGGGAGGACCGGAATGAGCCCGCGTGGGGGCTCCGAGGACGGGACCGGCGCGGACCGGGTCCGCTCGTCCCTGCCCAAGGACCTCTGGTTGGGCGCGCAGCTCTCCCTGCGCGGCGGGCGGGAGGTGGTCCTCCGATCCGTGCTGACGGCGATCGGGGTGGGCGTGGCCACCGCCGCCCTGCTCCTGGCCGCCTCCCTGCCGACCATCCTGGACAACCTGGCCGAGCGGGCCGCGGATCGCGTGGACTACCAGGCGGCACCCCATCCGGAGCCCCCCGCCGGTGACGACACGCTGCTGGTCGGTCTCGCTGGCACCGAGTACGACGGGCGGGAGATCCACGGGCGGGTGCTGCGGGCCGAGGGTTCCGACCCCCCGCTCCCACCGGGGGTGGCCGAGATCCCCGGCCACGGCGAGATCGTGCTCTCCCCCGCCCTGGCCGAGGTCCTTGACGGCCCCGGGGCGAAGGCCCTCCGACAGGGGTTCGACCACCACACCGTCGTCGGGGAGATCGGGCCCGAGGGCCTCATGGGCCCTGGCGAGCTCGCCTTCTACCTCGGCAGCGACGACCTGTCCCTGGAGAACGCCGGGGTCCGCATCACCGAGTTCGGCGGCGAGCCCAGTCCCGTCCTGGCGGGACCGATCGTCCTGCTGCTCGGCGTGGTGGGCGTGGTCGTCATGCTCACCCCGGTCGTGGTGTTCCTGAGCGCGGCCGTGCGCTTCGGCGGCGAACAGCGCGACCGCCGCCTGGCCGCACTGCGACTCATGGGTGCCGACCGCAGGGCCACCCGGTGTGTCGCGGCCGGTGAGACCCTTCCGGGGGTCGCGCTCGGTCTGGCTCTCGGGGTGGGGTTCTTCCTTCTGGGACGCCCGGTCGTGGAGTCGGTGCCGGTGTCCTCCGGGCTCTTCACGTCCGACGTGACACCGCAGCCCCTGCTCGGGTTCCTGGTCCTGGTCGGGGTTCCGCTGCTGTCCCTGTGGGTGGTGCTCGCTTCCCTGAAGGGCGTGGTGGTCGAACCGCTCGGCACCGTCCGGCGAGCCGAACGGCAGCGGCCCAGGCTGTGGTGGCGTCTGCTGCTGCTCGTCCTCGGCTTCGTACTCATCGTCCTGAGCGCGAACCCCGAACTGACCGGGCGTCTCGGCCTGACCGGGGGCACGTGGTTCCCCCTGGTGTCGATCGGGCTCCTGGCCGCCCTGTTCGGTACGACCGCCGTGCTGCCCTGGGTGGTGAACCGCCTCTTCGGCCGTGCCTCGGGCGGACCCCTCTCGCTCCAGCTGGCCCTGCGCCGTCTGGGCGCGGCGGGCGGTGGTCCCACACGCGCCGTCAGCGGGATCGTGGTGACCGTCGCCGGTGCCATCGCGTTGCAGAGCCTGTTCGCCAACGCCTGGGCCGAGTCGACGGTGGAACGGGCGGAGACCCGCGCGCAGGCGTACACGGAGGACGCGTTCGGGGCGGCCGGGTTCCAGGTCCAGGCGGAGCTGATGATGCCGCCGACCGACGACGACCCCGCCGACGCCGTGTCGGGGGTCCCCGGAGTGGAGGAGGCCGTGACCTTCAGCAGGGTGTGGGGCGTCGACGACAGCGGCTCCGACGTCGTGGTGTACGTCGCCGGCTGCGCCGCCCTCCGGCAGATGGCCGACCTGCCGGAGTGCTCCCCCGGGGACGCCTTCAGCGGAGTGCCGGGGTTGGCGGCCGGTGACACGGTCATGGTCCGGCCCAGGGACGAGAGGGCCGAGAGCGCGTGGACGGTGCCCCGGCTCACCGGGTTCGAGGGGCCGCTGGTCGAACACCCGTGGAGCGGGATGGGGCTGACGGCGGCCGACGTCGTCCTGGCCACCCCGGAGGCCGCCGCGGTGCCCGAGGAGATCGCCACCCGGAGTACGGTCTGGATCCGCGTCGACCCGTCCGTCCCCGAGATGGAGGAGGAGCTCAGGTTCGCGGCCGTGGCTCTGGACCCGACGTCACACGTGGGCTTTCCCATGCTCAGCGCCACCTACTCGGGCATGGTCAACATCCGTGACGCGCTCATCGCCGGTGCCCTGGCGAGTCTGGCGGTCATCGCCGCCGGGCTGGTGGTGGGCACGGTCGAGCAGGTCCGCGAACGCAGGCGGGTGCACGCGGTCCTCACCGCCTTCGGCACACGGCGGAGCACACTGGTGGCGTCCGTGCTGTGGCAGACCACGCTGCCCGTGCTCCTGGGCGTCACGCTGGCCGCGACGGTCGGGACCGCACTCGGCCTCCTGGTGCAACGGCTGGCGGGCATCCCCCCGGCCTTCATCCCGACGGACACCCTGGTCATCGTCGGAGCGGGCATGGGGGTGGCGTTCCTGACCACCCTGCTGGCGATCCCCGCGCTGCTGCGCACCATGCGCCCGGAGGGGCTGCGTTCGGAGTGAGGGGCGCGGTGGGTCCGCCCGAGACGGCGGGCCCACCACCCGACCCAGGCCCGCCACGGACGCACCGGACCGCCCTGGCTAGGCTGGCGGGATGTCGGAGACCGGGGGACCGCCACGGGACGCGGCACCGCTGAGCGGCGCCGCCTGGCCCGGTGAGCTGCGCCCCTACCAGCGCGAGGCGCTCGCGGAGGTGGACCGGCGCTGGACGGACGGCGCCCGGCGGACCTGGGTCGTGCTCCCGCCCGGGTCCGGCAAGACCCTCGTCGGGTTGGAGGCCGCCCGACGTCTGGGCCGCCGGACCGTGGTCCTGGTCCCCAACACCGCCATCCAGGGGCAGTGGATCCGGCACTGGGAGGGGTTCGCCCGCCCCGAGGGGTGCTCCGCCGGGAGCGGCCGGGACCTCGGGCACGCCGTCAACGTGCTCACCTACCAGTCGCTGGCCGTCTTCGACCCCGACGCCGAGACCGACGAGGAGGGGCGTTCGGCCACGCCCGTCCGCGACCGGCTGCACGCGAACGGGCGGGCCCTGGTGGACGCCCTGCACGGCGCCGGTCCGCTCACGCTCCTGCTGGACGAGTGCCACCACCTCCTCCAGGTGTGGGGACGGCTGCTCTCCGAGATCCTCGACGAACTCCCCGACACCCGGGTGGTCGGGCTGACCGGGACCCCCGCCGCGAGCCTCACCGCGACGGAACGGGACCTGGTCGACCGTCTCTTCGGCCCGCCCGTGACCGGCGCGTCCATCCCCGCGCTGGTGCGGGACGGGTACCTGGCCCCCTTCGCCGAACTCGTGCACGTCACCGAGCCCACCCTGACCGAAGACGAGTACCTGGCCGGACAGGCGGCGAGGTTCGAGGAGATGTGCACGGACCTGCTCGCCCCCGGGTTCGCGACCACCGACTTCCTGCCCTGGCTGGACGCGCGCTTCGTCACCCGGGACACCCGGGAGGGCGGCCGGGTGGGGTGGGGCGATCTGGCCGTCCGGGAACCGGAGCTCACCGACGCCGTGCTGCGCCTGCACCACCGGGGGCTGGTGGCCCTGCCCGAGGGGGCGAGGGTCCACGAACGGCACCGGCACCCTCCGCGGGCCGAGGACTGGACGGCGCTGATCGGTGACTACGCCAGGAACTGCCTGGACGACTCCGCGCGGGACAGGGAGGCCCGCGAGCGGATCCGCGCCGCCCTGCCGTCCGTGGGCCACCACCTCACCCGCAACGGCGTTCGCCGCGGCACCTCCCCCGTGGACCGGGTCCTGGCCCGCAGCGCCGCGAAGTCCCTGGCCACGGTGGAGATCCTCGCCGCGGAGAGGGACGCCCTCGGTCCCCGGCTGCGGGCGCTGGTCCTGTGCGACCACGAACGCGCCTCCGCCCGCGCCCCCGCCGCGCTCCGGGGTGTACTCCCCGACGACGCCGGTTCGGCCTGGCTCCAGGTGAGCCAGCTCGCCGCCGACCCGCGCACCTCCGCGCTGGATCCGGTCCTGGTCACCGGCCGCACCGTGGCGACCGGACCCGGCACCGGCGCGGCGCTCCTGGAGTTCGCCCGGGCCGAGCTGCCCGGGGTGGAGCTGGCCCTCCGCGAGACCGGCGGCCTGCACTCGGTGGAGGGCTCCTGGACCTCACGCACGTGGGTGGGCGTCGTGACGCGGTTCCTGGAGTCCGGCGGCTGCCAGGTCCTGGTGGGGACACGGGCACTGCTCGGTGAGGGGTGGGACGCGCGCGGCGTGAACACCGTGGTGGACCTGACCACCGCCACCACTCCCACGGCGGTGGTGCAGAGCCGGGGGCGGGCGCTGCGCCTCGACCCGGAGTGGCCGGAGAAGGTGGCGCACACCTGGTCGGTGGTGTGCGTGAGCCGGGGGCACCCGCGCGGCGCGGCCGACTGGAGCAGGTTCGTGCGCAAGCACGAGGGCTATCTGGGGGTGGGCGCCGACGGCGAGGTGATGAGCGGGGTCGCGCACGTGGACCCGGAGCTGTCCCCGTACGACCCGCCCGAGGACCCGGCGCGCGTCAACCGCCGGATGGCCGGGCGCGCGGCCGACCGCGAGGGCACCCGGGCACGGTGGCGTCTGGGCGCGGGCTACGCGGACCTGGTGCTGCCCACGCTCCGGGTGCACACGGGGCGGGCGGTACCGGCGGAGACTGCGGAGGCGGGCCTGGACCTGGCACTTCCCGGACCACCCGAGGTGCTGGTGGGGGATCAGGTGATCCATCCGGAGCCGGTCGACACACCGCCCGCCCGGCACCTGGTGCCCACCCTCGTCCTGGGGGCCGCCGCCGCGCTCTGCCTGGTGTTCGCGTCCCTCGGACTCGGGTCGCTCGGAATCGGGCCGCTCGCCGTGGCCGCCGGGTTCGGCCTGGCGGCCCTGGTCCACTGGTGGCGCGACACCCGCCGGATCCGCCGGGAGACCCTGCGCAGGCAGCGGGAGGCCGCTCGCGTCCGCGCGTTGGCCCGCGAACCGGTGGGGACCTCGCGGTACGCGTGCGCGGTGGCCGACGCGCTGCGCTGGGCGGGCCGCTCGGCCACCGGCGCCGAGGGGGTCCGCGTCCACGTGGACACCGACGGCGTGTACCGGTTCACGCTCACCGACCCGGGTTCGGCGGAGCTGTTCACCGAGTCACTGGACGAGACCCTGGGGCCGTTGGTGGGCGACCTGCGCTACCTGGTCCCCCGGCACGTCCTCGTCGACCAGGAGGGGGCCGGGACCGGAGACGGTTCCGGGGTGACGCCGACGGACACGACCGTGCCGGTGTTCCACGCGGTGCCCTCCGCCCTGGCCCGCAACCGGAAGGGCGCGCTCGCGTTCGAGCGGGCGTGGCGTCGGTGGGTCTCCCAGGGCTCGGTGGTGCACACCCGCTCCGAGGAGGGGCGGGTCCTGCTCGCCGCCCACTTCGGCGCCTCCCCCCTGGAGGTGACCACGGCCCGCCGCCTCACCTGGGAGTGAGACCGGCGGTTCCGGGAGCGGGTCCGGGAGCGGGTCGGGGAGCTGGTCGGGGAGCTGGTCGGGGCGGGTCAGGAGGCCGGTCGAACCCCCGAACCACGGGTTTCATCCCCAGGACACCGGCCGTTCGGCGCGGGATCGCCCTCCCCTGGTTGGCTCGGCACGGACGCGACCGGCGTCCGCCTCCCCCGAACCTCCAGAAAACAGCATGCGCAGATCCCTCACCGCCTCGGCCGTCCTGGCCTTCGGCCTCACCCTGGCCGCCCCCGTCCATGCCGACGAGGCGCCCTCGTACGGGGCTCCCGAGGCGACCGGGGACATCCGGCTCTCCGCGTCGGGCACCTATCACGCCGACGTCTTCGACGCCTCGGGCGCGGAGATCGTCGCCCACGACCCGCGCACCCAGCGCCTGTTCGTGGTCAACGCGGCCGCCGCCGTGGTGGAGGTCCTGGACGTGTCCGACCCCGAGCGGCCCGAGAAGCTCTTCGACCTGGAGACCGCCGGTGTCCGGGCGGCCGACGGGTCCGTGGTGGAGCGGGGCGGGGCGGCGAACTCCGTGGCGGTGCACGGGAACGTGGTGGCCGTGGCCGTGGAGGCCGCCGACCGCACCGACTACGGATGGGTGGTCCTCTTCGACACCGAGGGCAGGTCCGTGAACGCCCTGCGGGTCGGCGCGCTGCCGGACATGCTGACCTTCACCCCCGAGGGCCGCACCCTGCTGGTGGCCAACGAGGGGGAGCCGAACGACGACGTCACGGTCGACCCCGAGGGCTCCGTGAGCGTCGTCCCCGTGAACCGCAGGCCGGCCGCGCTCACCCAGGACGACGTGCGCACCGCCGACTTCCGCGCCTGGGACGAGGGCCGCGAGCTCCACCCGGACGTGCGCGTGTACGGCCCGGACCTGTCCACCGGCGAGGCCGGGACCCCCGGGCGGGTGGCGCGCAACCTGGAACCCGAGTACATCGTGGCCGACACCAACCACAGTGCCCACGTGGTGCTCCA
This sequence comes from Nocardiopsis sp. iso_238, assembly GCF_056173325.1. NCBI lineage: Bacteria > Bacillati > Actinomycetota > Actinomycetes > Streptosporangiales > Nocardiopsidaceae > Nocardiopsis > Nocardiopsis sp. iso_238. Next base: position 6,048,707 of record NZ_CM149668.1, read on the forward strand.
GGAGGCTAACGCCTTCGCCGTCCTGGACCTGCGCCGGGCGGAGATCACCGACATCGTCCCCTTCGGCACCAAGGACCACATGGAGCCCGGGAACGAGCTGGACGCGTCCGACCGCGACGGAGCGATCACCATCGCCAACTGGCCGGTCCAGGGCGTGTACCAGCCCGACGGCTTCGACAGCTACCGGTGGCGCGGACAGACCCTGCTGGTCACCGCCAACGAGGGCGACGCCCGCGACTGGGACGGCTACTCGGAGGAGACCCGGGTGAAGAACCTGGACCTGTGCGAGGACGCCCCGCGCGTCCGGGAGTTCCTGGAGGACAACGACCGGGGGATCGAGACCGTCGAGGAGCTGACCGCCGACCACCACCTGGGGCGGCTCTCGGTCAGCACCGCCGAGGGTCTGCGCGAGGACGGCTCCTGCCACGAGGAGATCCACTCGTTCGGCGGCCGGTCCTTCTCGATCTTCGGCGCGGACGGCGAGCAGCTGTTCGACTCCGGTTCCGACTTCGAGCGGATCACCGCCGAGGTCGCGCCGGAGTTCTTCAACTCCAACCACCGCGAGAACAACTTCGACGGCCGCAGCGACGACAAGGGCCCCGAGCCCGAGGGGGTCGTGCTGGGCCAGGTGCAGGGCCGCACCTACGCGTTCGTGGGCCTGGAGCGCGTGGGCGGGGTGATGGTCTACGACGTCACGGACCCGCGCGACGTGACCTTCACCCAGTACCTCAACAACCGCGACCTCGGCGCCGACCCGGCCAGCCGTGAGGCCGGTGACCTGGGCGCGGAGGGGCTGACCTTCATCAGCGCCGGTGACTCCCCGATTCCGGGCGTCCCGGTGCTGGTCGTGGCCAACGAGGTGTCCGGCACCACCACGCTGTTCCGGATCGACTAGGAGACAGCGTGGGGGGACGCCGTCGGGGCGGGTGCGTGAGGCACCCGCCCCGACGGCGTTCTCAGTGTTCGGCGCCCATCAGGTGCAGCAGGGAGTGCACCGTGGTGTCGACGAGCGTGTAGCGCACCGTGCGCCCGTCGCGTTCGTCCTGGACCCAGCCCTGGAGGCGCAGGGTTCTCAGCGCCTGGGAGGCGGCGACGTCGGTGATCCCGGCCATCGCGGCGAGCTCCCCGACCGAGGCCTTCGCCGGGCCCGCGTGGTGCATGGCGGCCAGCAGACGCAGGCGTGTCGGGTCTCCGAGCAGGCGAAAGCGATCCGCCCAGGCTCCGATGTCGATCTTGGGCTCCGAGGGGAACCGGTCGCTGTGGGAGGTCATCGGGTCCATTATCCCCGATCGCGGGCCCGAGGGGTGACCGTCGTCTCCGGTTCGGGGGCCCGGGTCGAACCGGTGGCCGACGGGAACGACCAATACCTTATCATCTGATCAGATGGTCAACCTTTCGCCATCGAAAGACCACGACTCCCACAAGGAAGAACTGAATGAACGGAACCGTCCCGACACGCGCCCTCCTCGCGACCGCTCTCGCCCCGACCCTCCTCCTGACCGCCTGCACCGGCTCCACCGAGGCCGACGCCACGGGCACACCGAACCGCATCGTCCTGGCCGACGCCCAGCCCGTCGGTGAGTTCGACCCCGTGAACGGCTACGGCGAACTCGGCGTCTCCCCGATCTTCGAGGGCCTCCTGCGCCCCGAGTCCTCCGGTGACGACACACTCCCCGAACTCGTCCCCGCCCTCGCCGCCTCCGCTCCCGAACCCAACGACGACAACACCGTCTGGGACGTGGAGCTGCGCACGGACGTCACCTTCTCCGACGGCTCCGCCCTCGACGCCGAGGACGTGGTGGCCACCTACTCGGCCGTGATCGACCCCGACACCGCGTCGGAGGTCGCCGGTTCCTACTCGATGATCGAGTCGGTCACCGCCGTCGACGACCACAACGTGCGCTTCACCCTGAACTACCCCTACTACGCCATGCCCGCGCGGCTCACCCTCGGCATCACCCCGTCCGAGGAGATCACCCCGGGCCCCGCCGCGGACTCCGAGCGCAACCGCGCACCGGTCGGCACCGGCCCCTACGTGCTGTCCGACCTCAGCGCCGACCAGGCCGTGTTCGAGGTCAACCCCGAGTACCACGGCACCGCGCCCGAGGTCACCGAACTGGTCATCCTCTCGGTGCCCGACGACAACACCCGCGCCCAGCGCATGCGGGCGGGCAACATCGACGGAACGGTGCTCCCCCCGGTCACCGCCGAGACCTTCGCGGACGTCGACGGCTCCGAGGTCCTGCCCGTGCGCACCGCCGAGTGGCGCGGCCTCTCCCTCCCCTCGGACAACCCCTTCACCGCCGACCCCGACGCCCGGCTCGCGATGAACCTCGGTGTGGACCGCGACGGGGTCGTGGAGAACGTGCTCGCCGGCCACGGCCGCCCCGCCCACACCCCGGTCCCCGACGTCTACGGCGCGGCGCACGACCCGGAGGCCGTCTTCGAGTACGACCCCGACGCCGCCGCCGACCTCCTGGACGGGGCCGGGTGGGAGGAGGGCCCGGACGGCGTCCGCGTCCGCGACGGCGACCGCGCCGAGTTCACCCTGTACTACCTCGCCTCGGACAACCTGCGCCGTGACCTGGCCACGGCCTTCGCCGCCGAGATGCTGCCGCTGGGGATCGAGGTGGACATCCAGGGCGCCTCCTGGGACGAGATGGGTGAGAACTCCACCGAGGCGGGCATCCTGCTCGGCGGCGGCGACAAGCCCTACGACCTGGACACCCAGGTGTACGCCACCCTGCACACCCGCGAGGCCGACACCCCCACCTACGAGAACCCGGGCGACTTCGCCATCCCGGGCGTCGACGAGGACCTGGAGGAGGCCCGCCGGACCCTCGACCCCGACGAGCGCGTCGAGGCCTACCAGCGGATCCAGCGGGCCTACGTCGAGAACCCCACGTACGTGTTCATGGCGTTCGTCGACCACACCTACATCGCCGCCGAGGACGACTGGGACCGCGGCCCGCTCGTACTCGAACCCCACGCCCACGGGGTCTCCTGGGGTCCGTGGTGGAACCTCTCCGAGTGGCGTCGATGAGTTCCTCCCCCGTCCGCCGGGCCCGGTCGCACCGGACCCGGTGGCGGGACCGCCGCCGCGAGCTGGCGGGACTGGTGGCGCGCCGCGTCGCCGTCGGGCTCCCGATGCTCGTGGGACTGAGCGCGCTGGTGTTCCTGCTGGCCGCGCGCTCCCCCTTCAACCCGCTCGCCGCCTACCTGGGGGCGGGCTACCAGCGGACCACCGCCGAGCAGCGGGAGTCCCTCGGCGCCGCGCTGGGGTTCGACGTCCCCTGGTGGCGGGCCTGGTGGTCCTGGGCCTCCGACCTGCTCCAAGGGGACCTCGGCTGGTCCCGGGGGTACACGATGCCGGTCTCCGAGGTGTTCGCCGAACGCCTTCCGTGGACCCTGCTGCTCTCCGGCACCGCCCTGGCCGTGGCCGTGCTGTCGGCCCTGGTGTGGGGCACGGTCGCCGGGCTCCGGCCCGGCTCGTGGTCGGACCGGGTCGTCACCCGTGTCGGCGTGCTGGTGCAGGCGGTGCCCCCGTTCGTCCTCGCCCTGGGCTCGGTCACCGTGTTCGCGGTGATCCTGCGCTGGGCCCCGGTGGCGGGGGCCGCCGCCCCCGGTGAGGCCCCCACGTTCGGCGGCGTGGTGACCCACCTCGTGCTGCCCGCCTGCACTCTCGCCCTGACCCAGCTCCCGTGGCTGCTGCTGGCGGTGCGCACCGCCGTGGCCAGCGCCCGCGGGTCGGAACCGGTCCGCGCCGCACGGGCGCGCGGGCTCTCCCCCGCCAAGGTGGTGACCGGGCACGTGCTGCCGGTCTCGCTCGCCCCTCTCGTGACGATCGTGGGGGCGCGGCTGCCCGAACTCGTCGTGGGAGCGGTGCTGGTGGAGGAGATCTTCGCGTGGCCGGGGATCGCCGCCGCGCTGGTCGCCTCGGCGCAGTCGCTCGACTTCCCGCTGCTGGCCGCCCTCACGCTGGCCACCACCGCCGTGGTGCTGCTCGGCTCGCTGCTGGCCGACGCCGCCTACCTGTTCCTGGACCCGAGGGTGAGCGCCGATGTCTGAGCCGAAGTCCGCGACCACCGCGCCGACCGCGCGGCCCCGCCGACGCCGCACCGTCCGGTTCCTTCCCGTCGCGACCCTGGCCGTCCTCGTCGCCTACGCCGTCCTGGTCCCCTGGTGGGCCGGGGCGCAGACGGCCGACTTCGCCCGGGCGCTGCTGCCCCCCGGCCCCGGGCAGTCGTTCGGTACCGACCACTCGGGCTACGACCTGTTCGTGCGCTCCGCCGAGGGGCTGCGGGTGTCCCTGCTGGTGGCGCTGGTCTGCGCCGTGGTCGCCACGGTGCTGGGGGTGGCCGTCGGCGCGGTCGCCGCCACCGCGGGCGGCCGGGTCGACCGGCTGCTCATGCGCACCACCGACGGGGTGAACGCCCTGCCCCACCTGCTGATCGGCGTCGTCATCGTCGCCCTCTACCCCGGGTCGCTGCCCGCGATCATCGCGTCGATCGCGCTCACCCACTGGCCGCAGATCGCCCGTGTGGTGCGCGCCGAGATGCTCTCGGTGCGCTCCTCGGAGTACGTCGAGGCCGCCTACCTGTGGGGGGCCTCCCGGGGTCAGGTGCTGTACCGGCACCTGCTGCCCGCCGCGCTCCCGCAGGCGGCGGTCGGCCTGGTGATGCTGGTCCCGCACGCCGTCTGGCACGAGTCCACGCTCAGCTTCCTGGGCCTGGGCCTCTCCCCCGACGAGGCCAGCCTGGGCACCCTGCTGGAGGTCGCGCGCGGCGACGTGTTCACCGGGGCGTGGTGGACACTGGCGGCCCCCGCCGGGGTGCTCGTGGCCACCACGCTCTCGGTGGCCGGGCTGACCCGCGCGCTGGACGGCGGCCGGTCCGGTCGGCGGCGCGGCCGTGGCCCGGACCCGCTGCCGGTCACCGTGCCACCGGACGAACCGGCCGACACCGTCCCGGCCCTGGTCCGGGTGCGGTCCCTGACCCTGCGGCTGCCCACCGGCGACGGCCGCTGGGTGCACGCCGCCACGGAGCTCGACCTCGACCTGCGGGCGGGTGAACTGACCGCGCTGGTCGGGGAGTCCGGGTCCGGGAAGTCCACGCTGGCCTCGGCCCTGTGCGGGCTGTCGCCCGCCGGGACCCGCTCCTCCGGGAGCGTGCTGGTGGACGGCCGGGAGGTGCTCGGCGCCGAGGAACGCGTCTGGCGCGCGCTCCGGGGGCGCACGATCGGGCTGGCCGCGCAGTCCGGGGCCGGGACCTTCACGCCGGTGCGCCGGGTGGGGCCGCAGATCGCGGAGGTGGTCTCCGCCCTGGGCACCGAGGAGTCGGTCCCCGACCTCCTGGAACGGGTCGGTCTGGAGGCCGACGCGGCGGAGCTGTTCCCCCACGAGCTGTCCGGCGGCATGGCCGTCCGGGCGGTGACGGCCGCCGCGCTCGCGGGTCGGCCCCGGGTGCTGCTGGCCGACGAGCCCACCGCCGGGCTGGACCCGGAGCTGGCCGCGCAGGTCCTGCACCTGCTGCGACGCGTGGCCGACTCCGGCACGGCGGTCCTGGTCATCACCCACGACCTCCAGATCCTGGAGACGACGCAGGTGGCCGACCACGTGGCGGTGATGTACGCGGGACGGATCGTGGAACGCGGACCCGCCCGACGGGTGCTGTCCGAACCCGGGCACCCCTACAGCAGGGCGCTGATGGCGGCGCTGCCCGCGCACGGGCTGCACCCGCTGCCGGGGCTGCCTCCGGAACTCACGGACCCGCCCGCCGACCCTTCCCTCACCGACCGGACGGGAGAGACCGATGTCGTTGGTAGCTGACAGTGTGACCTGCCGCTACGGGGACCGGGTGGTCCTGCGGGGGGTGAGCCTGACCGTGCCACCCGGGCGCGTCCTGGGGCTGACCGGCCCGTCCGGCAGCGGCAAGTCGTCCCTGGCCCGGATCCTCACCGGCCTGCGCCCACCCGACGCGGGCACCGTGGTGGCCGACGGCCTGCCGCCCTCCACCCGGCGGGGTCGGATGGACGGTCGTCTGGGGCTGCTGCACCAGTCCCCCGGGTCCGCCACGGACCCGAGGATGCCGCTGCGGCGGATCATCGCGGAACCGTTCTCCGCCCGGGGCCGCTCGCGGGCGGCGGAGACGGCCGACCGGACCGCCGAGCTGGCGCGCCGGGTGGGGCTGACCCCGGACCTGCTCGACCGGTACCCCGACCAGGTCTCCGCCGGTCAGCTGCAACGGGCCTGCGTGGCCCGGGCGCTGGCCGCCGCCCCCGCGTACCTGGTCTGCGACGAGCCGACCGCCATGCTCGACGCCGCCTCCACGGCGACCGTCGCGCACCTGCTGTCCGGACTCGCCGCCGAAGGGGTCGGCGTCCTCGCGATCAGCCACGACCACGCGCTGTTGAGGGCCTGGGCCGACGAGGTCGTGGACATCGGGGACCTGGCCAACTGAGCGGAGGGGCGGGCCCGTCCGCCGAACGGCCCACCGACCGACCAGGTGACCGAGGGGCTGGACCGGTGGACGGCCGCGGATGCGGTTGCCCGCCCGCCACCGGCCCGGGGTTCCACCCCGACCTGTCGCCTCACCGGCCGACCGGGCCCTGACCAGGGGTGACCGGTTAAGTGGGCGACCGAGCGACCAGCTGACGCTCCCGTCAGGCCACGCCCCCGACCGGACACGGCGAAGGGCCGGGGGACACTCCCCGGCCCCGCGTGGTCCGTGCACTTCGTGGGCCGTGCGGCCCTCAGGCGAACACGTCCTCCGTCGCGCCCTCGTACCCGACCCGATCGGCGAACTCCGCCCGCCACCGCTCCCAGGAGTCAGCGACCTGCGCGTCCGCCTCGTGGGCGTGCTCCGCCACCGCCCGCGCCAGGGCGCCGGGCCCGTGCAGCAGGGTCTCCCGCACGCCCACCGACCGCTCCGGGCGGGCGCCGAGCAGGAAGGTCGAGCTCTGCACCCGGTTGCCGCCCATGACCCCGGGGGCCGTGGACAGCAGCGGATCCCGCAGGTCGAGGTCCTCCACCAGGAGGGCACGACCGTCGATCTCGGCCCGGGTGACCGAACGCAGCGGCCCCCCGGACGACTCGTAGCTGCGCCCCAGCACCAGGGTCTCGTGCACCAGCGCCCGACCGGAGCCGGACAGGCGCACCCGCGTGTGCCGGGTGATGTCCGCGCCCTGGGTCACCACGAACGGCGCGCCGCGCCACACCAGGCACGCGCCGTCCGCCACGTTGAGGTCGGCCCGCCAGCTCGCGGCGCCTCCCCGGGCGTCGTAGGCGACCATCCCGGACGGCTCCACCAGCTCCAGCCACACGCCGGGCCCCACGGTGATCTCCATCCGCAGGTCGTCCCCGGCGAGCAGCAGCGCGTAGGTGCCCAGCAGGGCCACCCGCGCGGTGTCGCCGCGGACGCCCAGGGGTTGGGCCCGCAGGTAGGTTCCCCCCGCCAGGTCGGTCAGGCGTACCCGCCCGCCGACCCGTTCGACGGTCACGCGGGCCGCGACGGTCTCACTCATCCGTGCTCGTGGTTCCCGTCACCCTCGTGGGTGTGCGTGGTGCCGTCGGCGTGGGTGTGCGGGGCCATCGGGCCCGGGTCGCGCGGCACGTGGTTCCCGGCGCGGTAGTCGGCCAGCACCTGGTGCACCCACCCGGCGAGGGCCTTGATGGAGACGTCGTCGTGCTGGCTCAGCGCCAGCACCGGAAGACCGCCGCGGGAGCTGGAGGCGTCGGCCACCATCTGCTCCGCGTCCACGCCCACGTGCGGGGCGAGGTCGGTCTTGTTCACCACGAGCAGGTCGGCGCGCTCGATGCCGGGCCCGCCCTTGCGGGCCACGTCGCCGCCGCCGGCCACGTCCAGGCAGAAGATCTGCGCGTCGGCCAGGGCGGGGCTGAACGTGGCGGTGAGGTTGTCGCCGCCGCTCTCCACCACGACCAGGTCCAGCGGGGCGAACTCCGCCTCCAGGTCCTCCACGGCGAGCAGGTTGGGGGTGACGTCGTCACGGATGGCCGTGTGCGGGCAGGCACCGGTCTCCACCGCGTGGATGCGCTCGATCGGCAGGACCCCGGCCGCGCGCAGCAGGCGGGCGTCCTCGTCGGTGTAGATGTCGTTCGTGACGACGGCCATGCTCAGCTCGTCGGCGAGCTCGCGGCACAGGGTCGCGATCAGCGTGCTCTTGCCGGTTCCGACCGGACCGGCCACGCCCAGGCGCATCGCGCGCCGGGTGCCGGTGGTGGAACCCGTGTTCGCTTCGGTCTGCTCAGGCAACGAAGATCCTCCTGGTCTTGAGTTGGTGTTCGAGGGACCACCCCTCGATCTGGGGTGCGGTACGTGCGGGAAGGTCGTCGGGCCCCCGGACCGCGAGCGCCTCCGCGACGGTCGCGGAGATCACCCCTTCGGCTCCGAGCACCCACCCGGCCGCGTCCACCGGGTCGACGGGTGCGAGTTTGAGCGCGGCGGAGGCCACCGTCTGGGCGTCGTCGTACAGACTCACCCGGGCGACCTCGGCCTCGTCGGCCCCCATGACGGCGGCCACCGCTCCGAGGGCGACCGGCCGTTGCGGGGCGCGCCCCAGCGTGCGCAGCGCCTTCACCGCCGGGTGCTCCGGCCACAGGCGGTCCGCGAGACGGACCAGCCCCCGGCCGAGCAGCCCCGAGATGTCCCGGAGCGGCGCGCTCGGTGAGCGGGCCAGCAGCGCCGCGTGCACGTCGGCCAGGGCCCCGGGGTCCACGCCGACCCCCTCGGGTCCGTCGGCGGTCGCGGCGGTGACGCCCCCGACCGCCCGGTGGGCGAGGACGGCGGCGGCCGCCTCCACCAGGCCCACCGTGCGCGTGCGGGCCGCGATGTACTCGGGGACGCGGTGCGGCGGAAGGCCGTCGAGCAGGGCGGGTTCGAGCCCGGCCGAGTAGGTGTGGCCGCCCACCGGCAGCCGGGCGTCGGCCAGCAGCAGTGTGCCCAGTCCAGTGCTCACACGGCGGCCTAGAACATCGAGTACCGCTGCGCGAGCGGTACCACGTCCACGGGCTGCGGCTTCACGAACTCACCGTTGATGCTGATCGCGAACGTCTCCGGGTCCACGTCGATCTTCGGCAGCGCGTTGTTGTTCGGCATGTCCGCCTTGGTGACGTCCCGCGTGGGACGCACGCCCACCAGCCTGCGCTGGAGCCCCAGGCGCTCGGCCAGACCGTCCTCGATCGCCATCGGGGACACGAAGCTCACCGCCAGGTCGGCGGCGGACGTGGGCTGCGCGGCCAGGGTCGGACGCAGCAGCACCGGCTGCGGGAGGGGGACCGCGCCGTTGGGGTCGCCCAGCGGAGCGGCGACGATCGCGCCGGCCTTGATCACCGCGGACGGCCGGATGCCGAAGAACGCGGGGTCCCACAGCACCAGGTCGGCCATCTTCCCGGGCTCGACGGAACCGATCACGTGGTCGACGCCGTGGGCCACCGCGGGGCAGATGGTGTACTTCGCGACGTACCGGCGGGCACGGGCGTTGTCGGCGGGCAGGTCCGAGGCGAGTCGGCCGTACCTGTTCTTCATCACGTGCGCCACCTGCCACGTGCGGCAGATCAGCTCACCGATCCGGCCCATCGCCTGGGCGTCCGTGGAGGTGATCGCGATCGCGCCCATGTCGAGCAGGACGTCCTCGGCCGCCATCGTGGAGGCGCGGATGCGCGAGTCGGCGAAGGCCAGGTCCTCCTGGACACGCGGGTTCAGGTGGTGCACCACCATGAGCATGTCCATGTGCTCGGCCACGGTGTTCACCGTGAACGGCAGGGTCGGGTTGGTGGAGGCGGGCAGGACGTTCGACTCACCGGCGGTGATGATGATGTCGGGCGCGTGGCCGCCGCCCGCGCCCTCGGAGTGGAACACGTGGATGCCGCGACCGCCGATCGCCTCCAGCGTGTGCTGGACGTAACCGGTCTCGTTGAGGGAGTCGGCGTGCAGCGCCACCTGGAGGCCGAACTCGTCGGCGCCGCGCAGGGCCGCGTCGATCGCCGCCGGGGTGGCGCCCCAGTCCTCGTGGACCTTGTAGCCGCCCGCCCCGGCCAGGGCGTCCTCCCGGAGCGCGTCGATGGAGACCGTGCTGCCCTTGCTGAACAACAGGACGTTGAGCGGGAACTTGTCCAGGGCGCGGTGCATCGTCCGCAGCGCGTGCGCGCCCGGGGTGACCGTGGTGGCCTTGGAGCCCTCGGTGGGGCCGGTGCCGCCGCCGATCACCGTGGTCGTACCGGTGGTCAGGGCCTCGTGCATCTCGATCTCGCTGAGGAAGTGCACGTGGGTGTCGATCGCCCCGGCGGTGAGGATCTTGCCCTCACCGGCGATGACGTCGGTGCCGGGGCCGATCAGCAGGTCCGGGTGCACGCCGTCCATGACGTCCGGGTTGCCGGCCTTGCCGATCGCGACGATGTCGCCGTCGCGGATGCCGACGTCGCCCCGGACGATCCCCCAGTGGTCCATGACGACCACGTTGGTGATCACCAGGTCGAGGGCGCCCTCGGAGCGCAGGGTCATGCCCTGGCCCATCGACTCGCGGATGCTCTTGCCGCCGCCGAAGACGACCTCGTCACCGCCGACGGTGCGGTCCTCCTCGACCTCGATCCACAGGTCGGTGTCGCCCAGGCGGATCTGGTCCCCGACCGTGGGTCCGTACAGCTGCGCGTACTCACGGTGGTCGATGCGGCTCACGGCTGCTGCTCCTCAGTGTCCTCGGTCGCGTCTTCCTGGTCGCCCGGCAGGACCTCGGTGGGCACCACCTCGGCCGGGTCGCCGTCGTGCGCGTCGAGCTCACCGACGCGCATCGTCGTACCGGAGGCGCGCTCCGGTTCGGGGACCTCGACGCCGGGGGTGCCGAACGGGATGACCGGCCGCGGCACGCGTTCGCCGGTCTTGGGTTCCTTGCTCAGGTCCTGGATCTGGAGGCCGGGAACGTACCGTCGGCCGCCGAGGGCGACCAGTTCGACGGTGCGGCTCACGCCGGGTTCCAGACGGACCGAGGTGCCCGCGGGGGCGTCCAGCCGGAAGCCCTGGCACGCTTCGCGGTCGAAGCGCAGCGCGGGGTTGGCGTCCGGGAAGTGCAGGTGGGAGCCGATCTGGATGGCTCGGTCACCGGCGTTGACGACGACGAGGGTCAACCGTTCACGGTCGGCGTTCAGGTCCAGGGGCACGGCGCGGGTACGGATCTCACCGGGGATCACGGGGTCGCTCCCTGGACGGGACGGGTCAGCTCAGGGGACGGGTCGCCTCCGGGGAGGGGACGGGTCCGCGCCTGGATCGGCTCCGTGATGGTGACGAGCTTGCGCCCGTCGGGGAACGTGGCCTCGACCTGGACGTTCGGGATCATCTCGGAGACCCCGTCCATGACCTCCTCGCGGGAGAGCACGGTGCGCCCCTCCTGCATCAGCTCGGCCACTCTGGCACCTTCACGAGCCCGCTCGATCACCCAGCAGGACAGCAGCGCTACCGATTCCGGTTGGTTGAGCTTGACGCCCCTGGCCCGCCGGTCCCGGGCGATCATGCCCGCGACGGCCAGGAGAAGCTTCTCGGTATCGGAGGGAAGTAGATGCATGAACCACCTCTCAACGATTCGTTATGGGTTTGGTAGCAACACCAACCCATCTAGGTTTTAGCACGTGAGAGGCGTGTGGCAAGCCCCCACGAGCGTCGGGGAGGCTTTCGCGGGCCATCGCTCCGGCCCCGGAAGCACTGTCGGACAAGGGGAAACACCCCCACACCATGTGCGACAAACACTGGTACATTTTTTGTGAGACGACCCCCTCCGCCCCGCTCTCACGGAGTGCTCGCGCCGCCTCCGAGGGAACACGCCCGCGTGTTTTCTCGGACGCGCCCGACGGGGTCGTTCGGCGTCCCCTCGGCCGACTCCGTCGTCGACGGCGGGGACCCGCGTGCCATGGCGCCGCCACGTGCCACCGCGTCGACCCCGTGGCCGGACCGACCGCGTCGGAGCCACCGGGCGTCCGCTCGTGCCGCGCGGAACCCTTTCGGGAGAACACACGACAGGACCCCTATTTCACGCGGATCAAGACGCCGTTTCCCGCGCATGAAGAAACCCCGGCGCGGATTCGGTGGAATCCGCGCCGGGGAGGGTCGCATTCCGACCTCCTGTGTCGCCGTGAGCCCCCTGACCAGGACCGGAGCAGGAGTGGGCCGCCCAGGCGAGGGGCGGTGACGCCCCCGTCCGGACACCGGCGGAATTCACCCGACAATGGCCGGGGGAACCGACCGCGTGATCATCTCCCTGGGGCCCGGGGGCTACCTCGCGCTCATCTCGGCGATCAGTTCCTCGACCCTTCCGCGCACCAGCTCGGGCTCGATTCCGAGCCCCCGGAGGACGGCCGGGGCCGTCGCCCGGTCCCGGTACAGGACGCCGAGCAGCAGGTGCTCCGTTCCGAAGTGGCCGTGGTCGAACCGCGCGTTCGCGTGGAAGGCGTACTTCAGGGCCGTGCGCGTCTCCCGGGAGAAACCCGGGTCGTCGTACGGCGGCCGCTTCCTCGGCCTGGTGACCCTGAGGACCTCCGCCTCGGTCGCCTCGTAGCTGGCCCCGAGCCCCCGCAGGGCCCGCGCGGCCATCCCCTCCTCCTCGTACACGAGGCCGAGCAGCAGGTGCTCGGGGCCCAACCGTCTGTGGTGGAAACGCACGGTCTCGGTCTGGGCGTGGACGACCACACGCTTCGCGGTGTCGGTGAACATTTCGAACATGGGCAGGGTTCCCGCATCGTTCGGAGGGGGATGAGGGTCCCATCCTCCCGCGTCTCCCGGAACCGAAAGCGGCCGGGCTACTGCTCGGGCTGGACCCGGGAGACGGCTTCGGGTTCCGCGAGGACCCGGGCGGTACGGAGCCCGGCGAAGGCCACCGCGAGCGCCCCGACGCTGACGACGGTGAGCGCTCCCCCGGCCATCATCGCGCCCGCGGCGCCGATGACGGGGGCCAGGCCTCCGAGGGTGAGCGCCCCCGCCGAACTGCCGACGGTGGACTGCGCGGTCCACACCGAGTTGACGCGTCCGCGCAGGCGGTCCGGGGTGTGGGACTGGAGCAGCGCGTACCGCAGGATCTCCTCCACGACCTGCCCGAAGCCGAGGAAGACCAGGAACGCGAAGGCGACCGGGGCCCAGGTGCTCGCGCCGAGCCCCAGCACGGCCAGGCCGCAGAGGGCCACGGCGACGAGCAGGAGCGCGCCCGTGCGCCGGGCCCGTCCGGCCCAGCCGCTGGTCAGCGACCCGATGAGGGCGCCGATCGCGGGCGCGGTGTACAGGAGGCCGACCAGCGTGGGTCCGCCGCCGAGGACCTTGTCGGTGAACTCGTTGATGAGCACCTGGGGTGCGGCGAACAGCATCTGGGCCAGGCCCAGGAGCAGCAGTGGGCCGACGACGCGGTGCCGGAGCGCGAAGCCGCCTCCTTCGCGCAGGGCGTCCAGGACCGGCTGGGCGCGGCTCTCCTCCGGGGCCTCCAGCCGGGGCAGGCGCCACACCAGGACGGTGGTGAAGAGCGAGAGCAGCGCCGTGATGACGAAGTTCCCGCCCATCCCCAGAGCCGCGATGATCACCCCGCCGAGCGCGGGCGCCAGGACGGAGCCGAGTTCACCGTTGAGGGCGAGCAGGGCACCGGCGGCCGGAAGCCTGTCCCGCGGGACGAACCCGGGGGCGGCGGCCTGGAGGGCGACGGCGCTGAAGGAGCCGAGGAAGCCGTTGAAGGCGGCGACCGCGTAGATCACCCAGAGCCAGGGTTCGGCGGGCACGAGCGTGTTGACGGCCAGGGCCCCGAAGCCGACGACGGCGGAGGCCCGGCCGATGACGATGAGGCGCCGCCGGTCGCCCCGGTCCGCGAGCATGCCGCCGACCAGGGTGCCCGCGAGGACGCTCACCGCCGACGTGGTGTGGACGGTGGCCACGAGCAGCGAGGACCCGGTGAGCTCGTAGACCTGCATGGGCAGGGCCACCGCGGCGAACCCCAGCCCGAAGACGGAGACGAGTCGGGCGACGAAGACGATCCTGAACTCGCGGCTCAGGCGCAGGGGGCTGGTGTCGACCATCAGCTGGGAGAGCTTCACGGGGTCCTTCACGGGTGGGGCGGGCGGTGGTCCGCCCTCGGTGTGCCGCCGTCCGGAGGCGGTGGGCCCCTCGTCCGGGAGAGGGGCCCACCGCGCCGTCAGGCGAGCGCCTCGCGCAGGCTGCGGGGGCGCAGGTCGGTCCAGTGCGCGTTGACGTAGGCGAGCGCCTCGTCCCGGGAGACCGGTCCGTGGACGGGGGTCCATCCCTCGGGGACCCGGGCGAACCCGGGCCACAGCGAGTGCTGGTCCTCGTCGTTGACGAGGACGAGGAAGGTGCCTTCGGTGTCGTCGAAGGGGTTGGTCATGGTCGCTCCTTCGTTGGGGTCGCGTGACACGGGGCCTAGAGGGTCTCCAGGACCTGTTCGATCTGGTCGAGGACGTCGTTGCCCTGGGCCCAGGTGCGCGCGGCGCCGTAGCGCAGCGGGTGGACCTGCCCGTCCTCGACGGCGGGGAGGGGCTGCCAGAGGTCCTGTCCGAGGAGGTCAGCGGTGAAGGGGTCGGGCTCGTGGGCGACGTCGGTCTCGTAGAAGACGACGTCGGTGTCCTGGAGCTTGTCGATGTTCTCGTAGGACTGCCAGGCGGCGAAGTCGGTCCCGGCCTCCTCGGTGACGGCGGTCGCCTCCGCGCCGAGTTCGTCGAGGATGTGGGCGCCCCAGGCGTTGGTGTTGATGACGGCGAACTCGTTGTCGACCCCGAAGACCACCGCGAAGGTGTGGTCGCTGAGCTGGTCGGCGTAGGTCTCGCTGATCTCGGAGACGCGCTCCTCGTAGCGGTCGCGCTCGGCCTGGGCGCGCTCGCCGTCACCGACGACCTCGGCGAGTCCGAGGCTCATGTCGCGGAGTTCGTGTCCGGCGCCCTCGAAGTCGAACAGGACGGTGGGCGCGATCTCGGAGAGCGTCGCGAAGTGCTCCTCGTAGTCCTCGTGGCTCTGTTCGCGGACGCCGCCGATGATGAGGTCGGGTTCGGCGGAGGCGATGGCCTCCAGGTTGAGTTCGAGGCTGGAGGCCTGGACGACCGTGGCCTCCTCGAGGACGGCGAGCTCGTCCTCGGTGTAGAGGCCGGGGTTGGGCTCGATCACGCCGACGGGGTCGATCCCGGCCTCGACGAGGATCTCGTTGCCGAACTCCAGGGCCACGATCCGCCGGGGGTCCTCGGGAACCTCGACGGTCCCGTAGTCGGTCTCGACCTCGACGGTGGCACCGGCGTCGGTCCCGTCGGCCGCGTCCGAGGTGGTACCGCAGGCGGTGAGGGCCAGAGCCAGGGCGAGGCCGCCGGAGGTGAGGGCACCTCCCCTGAGAGGGGTCGTCAGCTGTTTCACGGTCTTCGCTTTCGTGGGAGTGGGGTGGGGCACGGGGATACGGCGGGGAGCCCGAGTCACTAGTTAGGCTAGCCTTGCCTTATTTCGACTGGAAACCCGGGGTCGGGTTCCCGCGCGCGGCCCTCAGGGCGCGGTCGAGGACCGGGCCGATGACGGAGAGCGCGGCCGGGCCGGTGAGGTCGTCGTGGTGGTGGTCGACGGGGGTGTCGTGCACCTGCCCCCGCACGTGTTCCTTCCACAGCTCGGCGGTGATGCCGGAGTCGGGTTCGCGCTGGGCGGTGGCGGAGAAGAAGTGCAGGTCGCCGTCGAAGACCCGGTATCCCGTGCGGTACATGACCTCGTTGGTGTACATGCGGGCCCGGACCACGCGCTCGATCGTGTCGGTGTCGAAGTCGGCCCAGACGCCGTCGCTGTCGCGCATGAACTCCACGACCTCCTCCCGCCGGTACGGCGCGGTCAGCCAGGAGGGCAGGTCGCGCTGTGAGCTGGAGAGCAGGAACTCCAGCGCCTCCTGTTCGGCCTCGGCGTCGGACATGGCGCCGCCCGCCCGCAGGACGGGCGCGGAGTCGGTGGGGTAGGTGTCCAGCATCCCGAGGAAGGCGACCTCCTCCCCCTCGGCCTGGAGGAGGGTGGCGAGGCCGTGCGCGATCTGCCCTCCGAAGGACCAGCCGACCAGGTGGTAGGGGCCGTTGGGCTGGACGGTGCGGACGAGGCGGGCGTAGCGCTCCACGAGTCCGTCCATGGTGGGCGGCAGGTCGTCCTCGCGCAGGCCCGGGAACTGGATGCCGACGATGGGCCGCTCCTTGTCCAGGTGGGGGGCGAGCCCCGCGTAGGACCAGCTGAACCCGCTCGCCGGGTGGAAGCAGAACAGCGGACTCCTGCGTCCGCCCTCCCGCAGGCGCAGCACCGGGGCGAGGAGGTCCTCGCGGCGCGGGGACTCCAGGTACGCGCGCAGGCGGGCGACGGTGGGCGCGGCGATGAGGTCGCCCGCGCGCAGCCGTTGCCCGGTGCGCTTGCGGACGCGGCCGACCAGGCGCATGGCCAGGAGCGAGTGCCCGCCCAGGTCGAAGAAGTCGTCGTCGATGCCGAGTGCGGCGCCGGGCGCGTCGGCCTCCCCGCCCAGGCCGAGGACGGCGGCGAAGTCGTCGCACAGGGCGCGGTCGACGTCGTCACGCGGCGGGCGGCCCTCGCTGCCCGTGTGGGCGGGCGCGGGCAGCGCGGCCGGGTCGAGCTTGCCGTTGATGGTGAGCGGCAGCCGGTCCAGGGTGACCAGGGCCGAGGGCACCATGGCGTCGGGCAAAGTCCCCTGGAGGTCCCGGCGCAGGGCGTCGGTGTCGACGTCGGCACCCGAGGCGGGGACGAGGTAGGCGACCAGGCGCCTGAGGCCGGGGGTGTCCTCGCGGACGACCACGGCAGCCTGCGCGACGGCCGGGTGCTCCTCCAGGGCGGACACCACCTCGCCGGGTTCGATGCGCACACCGCGGATCTTGACCTGGTCGTCGGCCCGGCCGAGGTAGTCGATGAGCCCTTCGGCGTCCCAGCGGACCAGGTCACCGGTCCGGTACATGCGCGAACCTGGCGGGCCGTACGGGTCCGCGACGAACCGCTCCGCCGAGAGGTCGGGTCGGTTGGCGTAGCCCCGGGCCAGGCCGACCCCGGTCACGTACAGCTCGCCGGGGACCCCCGGGGCGACCGGGCGCAGGGCGGAGTCGAGGACGTGGACGTCGGTGTTGGCGATGGGGCGCCCCACCGTGGGGGTGCGGCTGTCGTCGGTGCCGCCGCCGAGCGTGTTGATCGTGTACTCGGTGGGCCCGTACAGGTTGTAGCCGAGCACGCCGTCGGCCTCGCGGAGGGTGTCCCAGACGGTGGCGCTGACCGCCTCACCGCCGAGCAGGACCAGCGGCGGGCGGTGGGCGCCGCCGCGGGCCTCCGCGTCCGCGTCCGCGGCGCCGCCGAGGAGGCCGTCCTCGATCAGCTGTCCGCAGTAGGACGGGGTGACGTTGACGACGTCGATGTCCTGGTCGGAGCAGTAGGCCACCAGGGCGGCGGAGTCCCGGCGCAGCTCCTCGTCCATGAGGTGCACCTCGTGGCCGTCGATCAGCCACAGGAGCTCCTCCCAGGACATGTCGAAGGAGAACGACACGGTGTGGGCGACCCTCATGACCCGTCCGCCCTGGGCCTCGACCACCGGGTCGAAGATCTCCGTGCGGTGGTTGACCAGCATGTTCACCAGGCCGTGGTACGGGATCTCCACGCCCTTCGGGCGCCCGGTGGAACCCGAGGTGAAGATGACGTAGGCGAGGTGGTCGGGCCGGTGGGCGGCGGGGGTCCGGGGCCGGGAGAGGTCGACCCGGGCGAGGTCCGCGACGACGCGCGGGTCGTCCAGGCGGACACGGCGGCCACCGGCGCCCGCCTCGGGGTCCCGCTCCGCGGGCAGGTTCTTCGCGGCGTCGGCGGTGGTGACGGTGACCAGGGGGTCGGAGTCGACGAGCATGTGGCCGAGCCGGGCCGCCGGGTGCTCCAGGTCCAACGGCACGTACGCGGCACCCAGCTTGAGCACGGCGAACAGGGTCACCACCCAGTCGGCGGAGCGGTGCAGCGCGATGGCCACCCTGGCCTCCGGGCCCACGCCGAGGCCCGCGAGCAGGCGGGCCAGACGCTCCGCGCGTTCGTCGAGCACGGCGAAGGTGAGGCTCTCGTCACGGGTGACCAGGGCCGTGCGCTCGGGGGCACGGCGCGCGGACTCCTCGAAGATCCCGGCGAGGGTGGTGTCGGGGAGTGCGCGCCGCACCCCCTCCCCCAGCCTGAGGGCGGCGCCCGCGGTGTGCGCGGGGAGCGCGTTGAGGTCGGAGACCGGGGCGTCGGGTTGGGCGGCGATCTGTTCGAGCAGCCGCACGACCCGGTCGTACAGGTCCCGCGCGGTCTCGGCCGTGACGACGTCGGTCCGGTAGGCGAGGCTGAGCCGGAGTTCGTCGCCGGGCTGGGCGACGAAGGTCAGCGGGTAGTGGGTGGCGTCGTTGCCGGTGACCGACTCCAGGCCGGTCCGCTCGCGCACCTCCCGGTAGCGCTCGTCGTCGCGCGGGATGTTGCGCTGCACGTAGAGGGAGTCGAAGAGCCGCTGCCCGCCGACCGCGCCCTGGATGTCCGCGAGGCTGACGTGGTGGTGCGGGAGCAGGTCGGCCTGCTCTCCCTGGAGGCGGACGAGGAGGTCGCGGACGGTCTCGGCGGGGCGGACCCGCACACGGACCGGCACGGTGTTGAAGAAGACGCCGACGATCGAGTCCACTCCCTCGATCTCGGGCGGGCGCCCGGCGACGGTGCTGCCGAAGACGATGTCGTCGCCTCCGGTGTGGGAGCGCAGGACCAGCCCCCAGGCGGCGAGGAAGAGCGTGTTGGGGGTGATCCCGGTGTCGCGTGCCAGGGCCGTGAGGCGGCCGACCAGGTCGGGGGCGACGACCCCGTCGACGGTGCGGGGCATGATCGTGGTGTCCCCGGCGTCGGCGGCCGAGACGAGGGTCCCCTCCTCGACGCCCTCCAGGGCGGAGCGCCAGGCGTCCACGGAGCGCTGACGGTCCTGGCGTGCCAGCCACACCAGGTAGTCGCGGTAGGGCCGGGGCGCGGGCAGTCCGGTGTCGTCCCCGCCGCGCAGGTACAGGTCCATGAGCTCGGCGTTGTGGAGCTCGCCGGACCAGCCGTCCATGACGATGTGGTGGAAGGTGAGGACGAGGACGTCGCGGTCGTCGGGCAGGTGCACGAGGACGTGCCGGATGAGCGGCGGCCGGGAGAGGTCGAAGCGGCGTTCGCGCTGGCCGACCCGGATGTGCTCGAAGCGGCGCCGGGCCTCGACCACCGGCAGGTCGGACAGGTCGGTCTCGTGCCAGGCGACCGGGACCTCGCGCGGGATGAACTGGACGGGGCGTTCGACGCCCTCGTGCATGAACCCGGCGCGCAGGGCGGGGTGGCGCCGCAGGAGGGTCCGCGCCGCCTCGCGCAGGGCGGCGGCGTCGACCCGGCGGGTGAACTCGAAGACGTTCTGGACGGTGTAGACGTCCAGGTGCTGCTCGTCCTTGACGGAGTGGAACAGCAGACCCTCCTGGAGGGTCGCGAGGGGGAGCACGTCCTGGATGTCGCCCGGGCCCGTGGCGCTGGCGTTCATGGGTGTCCTCTTCTGGTCGGTGCCGGTGTGGAGGTGCGGGGGGGGTGATGGGGCTCGGGGGGTGATGGGGCTCGCGGCGGGCGGCCCCGAGCGCGGTTCAGTCCCGCGTGTTCCAGAGCTGCTGGAGCTGGTCCATGTCGCCCGCGTCGAGGAGGTCCGTGAACTCCTCCCCCGGTGCCGGGGTGGGCCCGGTCTCCTCCTCGGACGGCGAGCCGGACCCGGACCGCTCCCGGTCCGCGCTCCGCTCGGCGTGCGCGGCGAGGCGTTCGGGCGTGCGGTACGTGAACACGTCCCGGACGGTGAGCTCCAGCCCGGCGGCGCGGGCGCGGCCGACGAGGCGGATGGACGTGACGCTGTCGCCGCCCAGGGCGAAGAAGTCGGCGTCGGCGGGGACCTGATCACCGGCCACGCCCAGGAGGTCCGCGACGGCGGAGCCCAGGACCCGTTCGGCCTCGGTGGCCGGGGGCCGCCCCGAGGCGGTGGCGGGAGCGGGGTCGGGCAGGGCGCCCCGGTCGAGCTTGCCGTTGACGCTCAGCGGCAGCCGGTCCAGGACGGTGACGGTGGCGGGGACCAGGGCCGGGGGCAGCGCGGTGGTCAGCTGGGCGCGCAGGTCGTCCGGGTCGGGGGTGCGGCCGGGCGCGGGCACGACGTACCCGGCGAGGGCGGTGGTACCGGTGTCGCCCGTGGTGCGGACGGTGACGGCGGCGTCGGCGACCCCGCCCAGGGCGCGCAGGACCGCCTCGGCCTCGCCCGGTTCGACGCGGACGCCGTTGATCTTGACCTGGTCGTCGGAGCGTCCGAGGTAGACGAGGGCCCCGTCCGCCCGGCGGCGGACGAGGTCGCCGGTGCGGTAGAGGCGTGCCCCGGCCGGACCGGACGGGTCCGCGACGAAGCGGGAGGCGGTGAGGTCGGGGCGGCCCGTGTAGCCGCGCGCGAGCTGGACGCCGCCCAGGTAGAGCTCCCCGACCGCTTCGGGCGGGACGGGGCGCAGGGCGTGGTCGAGCACGTGCAGGGTGGTGTTCCAGACCGGGCGCCCGATGGGGACCGAACCGCCGTGGAACGGGTCGGGTGCGGGGTCCCCCGGAACCACGGCGGGGTGGGAGGTGACGTCGATGGCCGCCTCGGTGGGGCCGTAGAGGTTCTCCAGGCGGGTGCCGGGCAGGGCCGCGGCGAAGGCCCGCGCGAGGTCGCCGCCCAGGGCCTCACCGCTGGCGATGACCAGGCGGAGAGCGGGGACCGACGCGGAGGACGACGTGGTCGCCGAGGCGGAGACCGGCCTCGTGGCCGACCCGGGGGTCGACCCGGGGCTCGACGCGGGGTCGGGTCCGGCGCCAGCGGAGAGTTCGTCGAGGAACAGGCGGAGCACGGCCGGGACGAAGTGGCAGACGGTCACGCGCCGACCGGCGAGGAACCCGACCAGGTACGCGGGGTCGCGGTGGCCGTCCGGGCGGGCCGGGACGACGGCCGCGCCCACGGCCAGCGGCCAGAGGAACTCCCACACGGAGACGTCGAAGCCGACCGGGGTCTTCTGCGCGACCCGGTCCTCGGGGGTCAGCCCGTAGGCGGCCTGGGTCCACTCGACGCGGTTGGCGATGGCCCGGTGGGAGACCCCGACCCCCTTGGGGCGCCCGGTGGAGCCGGAGGTGAACAGGGTGTAGGCGAGCTGGTCGGGGTGCGGCCGGGCCCACGGCAGGGGCGGGAGCGCGGCGATCCGGTCCCGGGTGTGCGGGGCGTCGAGTTCGATCCGTGCGACCTCGGCGGGCAGGTCCGCGAGGTCCGCCCGCTGCCCCGAGGTCGTGACCACGGCGACCGCCCCGGCGCGTTCGGCCATGTCGGCCAGGCGCGCGGGCGGGTGGTCCGGGTCCAGTGGAAGCAGCACGCCCCCGGCGCGCACGACCGCGACGAACGCGGTGACCAGGTCGGCGCCGCGCGGCAGGGCGACGGCGACCACCGTGTCGGGGCCGACGCCGTGTTCGTGGAGCAGCCCGGCCAGCCGCGCGGCGTCACCGTGCAACCGGCGGTAGGTGAGCTCGCGGTCCTCGGTGACGACGGCGGTCCGGTCCGGGTGGGCCCGTTCGGCCGCCGCGAGCAGCGCGTTGACCGTGTCGTGGCTGGTGGGGTGCGCGGTGCCGTTCTGGTCGGCCAGTTCCGTGTGCTGGGCCGGAGTGAGCAGGTCGAGTTCGCGCGGTGTGCGCCGGGGGTCGGCGCACACCTGGTCCAGCAGGTGGGTGAACAGGTCCAGCAGCTGGCGGGCGGTGTCCCCGTGGACCGCGCCCGGCAGGTGGTCGAGGCGCAGCGGGGTGCCGAGGTCGGGGCCGTCGTCCGGCAGGACCGTGAGCGTGGCCGGGTAGTGGGTGGCGTCCCGGACCCGGATGTCCCCTGCCCGGACACCGGCGTGGTCGGCGCGGGCGGCGGCCTCGTCGAGGGGGTAGTTCTCCACCACCAGGAGGGTGTCGAAGAGGGTGCCGTGTCCGGCGGCGCGCTGGACCTCGGCCAGGCCGGTCCACTGGTGGTCGAACAGGTCGGCCTGGTCCACCCGGACCCGGGTGAGCAGGTCCGCGAGGGGTTCGGCGGGGTCGAGGCGGACCCGGACCGGGAGGGTGTTGGTGAACAGGCCGACGGTGTCCCGGGCGCCGGGGAGTTCGGCCGGGCGCCCGGAGACGGGCTGGCCGAAGACGACGTCCCCGCGCCCGGTGTGCGCGGCGAGGGTGAGCGCCCACGTGACCTGGAGGACGGTGTTGACGGTGACCCCGGTGTCGGCGGCGAGGGCGCGGAGCCGCTGGCTGGCGGTGGCCCCGAGCCGTGCCCCGACGCTGGCCGGGGCGGGTGCGGGCGTGCCGGTGCGTGGGGAGGGACGCCCCCCGGACACGGCCTCCTCTGCTCCGACCACCCGGCCGGGCGCGAGCAGGGTGGGTTCGGCGAGGGTGTCCAGGGCGGCGGCCCACGCCTTGCGGGCGGACTCGCGGTCACGGCCGTTGAGCCAGGCCAGGTGGTTCCGGTAGCGGGGGGCGGCGGGCAGCGCGCCGCCGTCCGCCTCGTACAGGCGCAGGAGGTCGCGGGCGAGGATCGGCAGTGACCAGCCGTCGAGCAGCACGTGGTGGGCGGTGACCACGAGGACGGTGCGGGTGGGGCCGGTGGTGAGGGCGTGGAAGCGGATGAGCGGCGGCGCCGAGAGGTCGAACCCACGGGCGAACTCACGCTCGGCCACCCGGTCCTCGGCGTCCGGGTACACGGGGTCCGCCCCCGGGGAACCGGGCACCGGGTTCGGGGAACCAGGCTCCGCGTTCCGCGCGGGCACCGCCCCCGGGGATCCGGGCTCCGCGTTCGGGGAACCGGGCTCCGCCCCCGGGGAACCAGGCACCGCGTTCCGCGCGGGCACCGCCCCCGGGAATCCGGGCATCGCCCCCGGGGAACCAGGCACCGCGTTCCGCGCGGGCACCGCCCCCGGGAATCCGGGCATCGCCCCCGGGGAACCAGGCACCGCGTTCCGCGCGGGCACCGCCCCCGGGGAACCGGGCACCACGTTCGGGGAACCGGGCGCCGCGTTCCGCGCGGGCTCCTCGTTCGGGGCACCGCTCCCGGTGCCCGCCCCGGGCCGCGTGAGGTCGGTGCGTGTCCAGTCCAGTTCGGTGGCGGCGGGCACGAACTGGACCGGCTGGTCGAGTTCCTCGTGGAGGAAGCCCGCGCGCAGGTTCGGGTGGCGGTCGAGCAGCGCGGACGCGGCACGGCGCAGGCGTTCCGCGTCGACACGGCCGAGGAGTTCCACGCGCAGCTGGATGCCGTACACGTCGGCCTCGCCCCCGTCGAGGGCGTGGTGGAACAGCAGCCCCTCCTGGAGAGGGCTGAGCGGCAGGACGTCAGCGATCGCCCCGGGGGCGGCGGGCGTTCCGGGGGCGGCGGGCGTTCCGGGGGCGGGGCTGGTGGGCTGGGTCATCGCCGCTTCCTCCACATCGATTCGAGCTGGTCGAGCTGTCCGGGGGCCAGGGAGATCAGGGGTTCCTCCGGGGCGGCGGGGGCGGGTTCGGGGTCCGGTGGGGAGGCGGGTTCCGCGACCGCGGCGAGATCGGCCACCACCGGGTGGCGGAAGACCTGGCGGCCGGTGACGGTCCACCCGGCACGGCGGGCGCCGCCGACCAGGCGCAGGGTGAGGACGCTGTCGCCGCCCAGGGCGAAGAAGTCCTCGTCCGCGCCGACCCCGGGCAGGCCGAGGACGTCCGCGTAGACCGCGCAGAGGGCGCGCTCGGCGTCGGTGGCGGGGGCGCGTCCGGCGGGGCGGTCGCTGGCGGTGGACGCCGGGTCGGGCAGGGCCCCGCGGTCGACCTTGCCGTTGGCGGTGAGCGGCCAGGAGTCCAGCGGGACGAACGCGGAGGGCACCATGTAGGCGGGCAGCCGCGCGGAGAGCGCCGATCGGAGGGCGTCCGGGGTCGGAGCGGTACCGGAGCTCGTGAGGTAGGCGACCAGGCGGTGATGGCCGTCCGGTCCCTCCTGGGCGGTGACCACGGCCTGGGCGACGCCGTCGACGCGGGCGATCGCGGTCTCGATCTCCCCGAGTTCGATCCGGAAGCCGCGCACCTTCACCTGGAAGTCGGCGCGTCCCAGGAAGTCCAGGGTGCCGTCCTCCTTCCAGCGGGCGAGGTCACCGGTCCGGTACATGCGGGAACCGGGCTGGTCCGAGGCGGCGTGGGGGTCGGCCACGAACCGCTCGGCGGTGAGGCCGAAACGCCCGTGGTAGCCGAGCCCGACCCCCGCGCCCGCGATGTACAGGTCCCCGGCGACCCCGACCGGGACCGGCTGGAGGTCGGCGTCCAGGACGTACACCCGGGTGTTGGCCATGGGACGGCCGATGGAGACGGGTGCGCCGGTCCGTACGGGCGACGTGGTGGACCAGACGGTGGTCTCGGTGGGCCCGTACACGTTGGTGACGCTCGGGGCGTGGGCGGTGAGCCCGTCGGCCAGCGCCTGGGGCAGGGCCTCGCCGCCGACCAGCACGCGCAGGTCGCGCAGGACGTCCGGCTTGGCCTCCAGGAGCATCCGCCACAGGGTGGGGGTGGCCTGCATGATCCCGATCCCGCCCCGGTCCAGCAGGTCGGCCAGGGCCACGCCGTCGCGGACGGTGTCCTTGTCGGCGAGGACGACCGTGGCCCCGTGGAGAAGCGGCAGGTAGAGCTCCAGGGCGGAGATGTCGAAGCTCACGGTGGTCACGGCCAGCCAGCGCTCACCCGGACCCAGCGGGAAGCGCTGGCCCATGTCGGTGAGGAAGTTGGCCAGGTTGCGGTGGCTGACCACCACCCCCTTGGGGCGACCGGTCGAACCCGACGTGTACAGCACGTACGCCACCGGGTCCGCGTTGACCGGGTCCGCGTCCACCGGACCTTGCGCGTGCGCGGGGACGGGCGGGTCGGACACCTCCTCCAGGTCCAGGACGGGCGCGGTGACACCGGCGGGGGCCTCCACTCCCCCGCCGGTGAGCACGAGGACCGCCCCGGAGTCCTCCACCATGTACGCGAGCCGGTCGGCCGGGAACTCCGGGTCCAACGGCAGGTAGACACCGCCCGCCCGCTGCACGGCCAGCAGCGACGCGAGCATGTCCACCGAACGCGGCATCGCCACCGCGACCGTCCGTCCGGCACCGACCCCCCGGGCGCGGAGCAGGGCGGCGATCCCCTCCGCGCGTTCGTGCACCGAGGCGTAGGTGTGGGTGCCCGCCCCGTCCTCGACGGCGACCGCGTCCGGGGTGCGTGCGGCCCAGTCCGCGAGGGCGTCGCAGGGGCGGGCGGCGGTGACGGCCGTGACGGTGTGGTTGAACCCCTCCAGCAACCGCTCGCGTTCGGCGGCTCCGAGCACGTCGAAGGCGCCGAGGGTGCGCTCCGGCGCGGCCGCGACCTGGCCCAACAGGTGGACGAGGCGGTCCGCGATCCGCTGCGCGGTCGGGGCGTCGAACAGGTCGGCCGAGTGGTTGAGCGCCAGCCGGGTCCCCTGGAGCGGGTCCTCGACGTAGGCGAACTCCAGGTCGAACTTGGCGGTGTCCAGCGGGGTCTCGACCAGCCGGGTGACCGAACCGAAGAGCCGGTCGGCGTCCTCGGGCCTGCGCTGGTAGGACACCATCGTCTGGAACAGCGGGTGACGGCTGGCCGAGCGCTCCGGGCGCAGGGCCTCGACCACGGTGTCGAAGGGGGCGTCGGCGTTGGCGAAGCCCGCGAGGTCGACCTCGCGCACCCTGGCGAGGAGTTCCGCGAAGGTCGGCCGTCCGGACAGGTCCAGGCGCAGGACCAGGGTGTTGAGGAAGAAGCCGACCGCGTCCTGGAGCCCCTCGTCCGCGCGGTCCGCGACCGGGCTGCCGAGGGGGATGTCCTCTCCTGCGCCGAGGCGGTGCAGGAGGGTGGCGACCGCCGCCTGGACCACCATGAACACGGTGACGCCGTGGGCGGCGGCGAGGTCGCGCAGGGCGGCGTGGAGTTCGGGGTCGACGGGGGTCTGGGCGAGGCCCCCGGCGTGCGAGGGGGTGGCCGGTCGGGGCCGGTCGGCGGGCAGGGCGAGTTCGTCGGGGATCCCCTCCAGGCTGCGGCGCCAGTGGTCGAGCCGCTGGCCGAGCGGGCTCTCGGGGTCGTCGGCGGCGCCGAGCCAGTCGGCTCGGGAGGCGGCGTAGTCCGCGTACTGGAGCGGCGGGGGCGTCCAGTCGGGGGTACGGCCCTCGGCGCGGGCGCGGTAGGCGGTGTCCAGGTCGCGCAGGAGCGGCCCGAACGACCACTCGTCGGCGACGATGTGGTGCAGGACCACCAGGAGGACGCAGCCCGTGTCCGCACCGGTGAACAGGCGGACCCGCAGGGGCGGGCGTTCCGCGAGGTCGAAGGGCTGGGCGGTGACCCGGGCGAGCGCGGTGTCCAGGGGCTCGCTGAGGTGCTCGGTCGTCACGTCGACCAGGTCCGGGGTGTCGGCGGCGAGGAGGTGCGGGACCGGGGTGCCCGGCTGCTCCGGGTCGGTCCGGATGACGGTGCGCAGGACCTCGTGCCGCCCGACCAGGTCGGTGACGGCGGCGCGCAGGGTGCCGGTGTCCAGGGGGTCCGCGACGCGTACCGCGAGCGGCACGTTGTAGGCACCGCCGGACTCGTGGAGGCGGTCGACGAGCCAGAGCCGGTGTTGGGCGTGGGAGAGTCGGCGCGGCCGGTCCGTGGGACGCGGGGTGACGCCGGGCCTGGTGTGGGTGGCGTGTTCGGTGCGACGCGCCAGGGCGGCCGCGGTGGGCGCCTCGAACAGGTCGCGCACGCCGATGTCGGCGCCGAGCAGGGACCGGACCCGGGAGACCGCGCGGGTGGCCAGCAGCGAGTGCCCGCCGAGGGTGAAGAAGTCCTCGTCGGGTCCGACCGCGTCCCGGCCGAGCACGTCGGCGAGGATCCCGCACAGGATCTCCTCGCGGGCCGTCGCGGGTGCGCGGCCGTGCCCTTCCGGGGCGCCCGGGTCGGGCAGGGCCCTGCGGTCCACCTTGCCGTTGGCCGTGAGTGGCAGGGCGTCCATGAGCACGAAGGCGCTCGGCACCATGTAGTCGGGCAGCCGCGCCGCGACGTGCTCACGCAGCCCGGTCACGGTGAGGTTCGCCGCGACGGCGGCGGCCGGGGCGGGAGTTTCGTCCGGGGCAGGGGTTCCATCCGAGGCAGAGGTGACACCCGAGGCAGAGGGGACGCCTGGTACGGAAGGGGCATCCGGGGCGGGAGTTCCGTCCGGTGCGGAGGGGATGCCCGGTGTGAGGTCTCCATCCAGGGCGGGGGCTCCGTCCGGGGCAGACGCGACACCTGGTGCGGATGTTCCGTCCAGGGCAGACGTGACACCTGGTGCGGAGGGGATGCCCGGTGTGAGGTCTCCATCCAGGGCGGGGGCTCCGTCCAGGGCAGATCCTGGGGCGGACGCGACACCTGGTGCGCTTGAAGGCACGGCGAAGTCGGCGGAACCGGAGGCTCCCCCGATTCGAGGATCTCCCGGCCGGGCGGGCTCGGACAAGGCGGCGGTGCCGGAGCTGTGGACAACCGCACTGGCGGGGACGACGTGGGCGGCGAGCCAGGCACCGCCGGTCCCGTCCTCGTGCGCGGTGACCACGGCCTGGGCGACGCCGGGGGCGGACAGCAGGGCGGTCTCGATCTCCCCGAGTTCGATCCGGAAGCCGCGCACCTTCACCTGGAAGTCGGCGCGTCCCAGGAAGTCCAGGGTGCCGTCGTCCCGCCAGCGGGCGAGGTCGCCGGTCCGGTACATGCGGGAACCGGGCTGGTCCGAGGCGGCGTGGGGGTCGGCCACGAAGCGCTCGGCGGTGAGGCCGAAACGCCCGTGGTAGCCGAGCCCGACCCCGGCGCCCGCGATGTACAGGTCCCCGGTCACGCCCACGGGCACCGGGCGCAGGGCCGTGTCCAGGACGTACACCCGGGTGTTGGCCATGGGACGGCCGATGGTGACGGGTCCGGTGGTGTCCAGGGGTGTGGTGGTGGACCAGATGGTGGTCTCGGTGGGCCCGTACACGTTGTGCGCGCCCTGGGAGTGCCCGGCGAGCAGGGCGGCCAGGGGCGGTTGCACGGCCTCACCGCCCACCAGGACGCGGAGCGGGGCGAGCACCGCCGGGTCGTGCTCGGTGAGCGAGCGCCACAGCGACGGGGTGGCCTGCATGACGGTGGCCCCGGAGGAGGCGGCCAGTTCGGCGAGCAGACGGGGGTCACGGACCGTGTCCCTGTCAGCGAGGACGACCGTGGCACCGTGAAGCAGCGGCAGGTACAGCTCCAGCGCGGAGATGTCGAAGCTGACCGTGGTCACCGCCAGCCACCGCTCCCCCCGGCTGAGCGGGAAGCGCTGCCCCATGTCGGTGAGGAAGTTGGCCAGGTTGCGGTGGCTGACCACCACCCCCTTGGGGCGACCGGTCGAACCCGACGTGTACAGCACGTACGCCACCGCGTCGGTGTCCGGGGCGGCCGGGCCGACGGGCGCGACGCCTCCGACGGGCGGATGCCCCGTGGCGGAGAGGTCGAGCACCGGGGTGGTGGCACCGGCGGGGGCCTCCACTCCCCCACCGGTGAGAACGAGGACCGCGCCGGAGTCGGAGAGCATGTACGCGAGCCGGTCGGCCGGGAACTCCGGGTCCAGCGGCAGGTACGCGCCGCCCACCCGCTGCACGGCCAGCAGCGACGCCAACATGTCCACCGAACGGGGCACGGCCACGCCCACGACGCCGCCGGAGCGCACGCCGTTCGAGCGCAGCAGGGCGGCGATCTCCTCCACCCAGGCGTCGAGTTCGGCGTAGGTGTGCTCGCCCTCGGCGTCGACCACGGCCGTGGTGTCGGGCGCCCACGCGGCCCAGTCGGCCAGGGCGTCGCAGGGGCGCGGAGCGGTGACGGCGGTCCCGGTGCGGTTGAACCCCTCCAGCAGCCGGTCGCGCTCGGCCGGGGCGGTGGTGGCGATCCCGGCGACCGGCCGTTCGGGGCTGGCCGCGATCTGGTTGATGACGGCGCGCAGGCGGTCCAGGAGCGCTGCGGCCCGGTCGGCGCCGACGGCGTCGGGGCGGTGGCACAGGCGCAGGCTCAGGGCCCGCCCCGGGAAGACGTTGAGGGAGACGGGGTAGTGGGTGGCGTCCTCGATCCGGACGTCGGTCAGGCGGACCCCGTCGTGGTCCTGGTCGGCCAGGGCGTCACGCGCCGGGAAGTTCTCGAACACCAGGAGGGTGTCGAAGAGCGGCGCGTACCCGGACAGTTCCTGGGTGCGGGTCAGCCCGGTGTGGTGGTGTTCGGAGAGCGCGGCCTGGCGGCGCTGGAGGTCGGTGAGCAGGTCCGTCAGCGGGGTGTCGGGGGCCGTGCGCACGCGGACGGGGACGGTGTTGATGAACAGTCCGAGGGTGGACTCCACACCGGGCAGGTCGGCGGGTCGCCCGGAGACGGTGGCGCCGAAGACGACGTCGGTGCGTCCGGTGACGGCGCCCAGGACCAGCGCCCAGGCCGCCTGGACCAGGGTGTTGGTGGTGACGCCGAGGTCGCGGGCGGTGGCGGCGGCCCGCTCGGTCTCCTCCGGGGTGAGGGCGGAGTGCAGGACCCGCTGTTCCCGTCCGCCGTGGGTGGGTGCCTCGGGGGCGAGCAGTGTGGGGCCGCCGAGGCCGGCCAGTTCGGTGGACCACGCCTGGTCGGCGGCGTCGCCGTCGCGGTCGGCCAGCCAGGCGAGGTGGTCGCGGAAGTGGGTGCCGGGAGCGGGGGTGCCCGGTTCCGCGTAGCGGGTGAACAGGGCGCGCAGGAAGAGGGGCGTGGACCAGCCGTCCAGGAGGGTGTGGTGGTCGGTGGTGACCAGCACGTGCCGGGCCGGGTCCAGACGGACCAGGGTGAAGCGCAGCAGCGGCGGGTGGGCGAGGTCGAAGGGGGTGGCCAGCTCCTCGGCGCGCAGCTGTTCGAGGGTGGCCTCGGGGTCCGGGTGGTCGGACAGGTCGACGCTCCGCCAGCGGGGCCGGAGGTCGGCGGGGACGAACTGGACGAGGTCCTCGCCCTCGGCGTGGAAGCCCGCCCGGAGGCCGGGGTGGTGGTCCAGGAGCAGGGACGCGGCGCGGTGAAGGCGGTCCGGGTCGAGGTCACCGTCGATCCGCGTGGCCGACTGGGCCGTGTAGGCGTCATGGCCGGAGCCGTAGAGGCTGTGGAAGACCAGCCCCGCCTGGAGCGGGGTGGCCGGCCAGAGCTCGGCCAGGCGGGCCCGGGGGTCGCCCGAGGTCTCCGCCCAGGCCCGCTCCACCTGCTCGATCCTGGACGGTTCGAGTGCGAGGAGGGGCAGGTCGGAGGGGGTGAGGGTGTGCGGGCCGGGGTCGGCGGCGGACGCGGCCAGGGCGCGCAGGGCGGCGGTGAGGTCGTCGGCCAGGGCACGGACGCCGTGGTGGTCGTGGACACCGGGTGCCCAGCGCAGGGTCAGGTGCAGGCGGGGACCGTCGGGGCCCTCGTGGGCGATGGCGCCGATCTCCAGGCCGTGGGTGAGCGGCTGCCCGGGGTCCTCCCCGAGCATGACCCGGGTGGAGGCGGGCGCCGACTCCCAGGGCTGGGCGGCCGGGGCGCCGAAGCGGCCGAGGTAGTTGAAGAGCACGTCGGGGCGGGCGCGGCCGGTGAGGCGGGGCGCCGTCTCGGGGTTGAGGTGGCGCAGGAGTCCGTAGCCGAGGCCGTGGCCGGGGGTGGCCCGCAGGGTCTCCTTGACCCGCTTCAGCGTGTGGGCGGGGTCGGCGCCGGGGGACAGGGCGACCGGGTGCGAGGTGGTGAGCCACCCGACGGTGCGGGCGAGGTCCACGGGGGCGGTGAGCAGGTCGCGGCGGCCGTGGCCCTCCAGCTCCACGAGGAGGCGCTGGTCGGCGGCGAGGGTGAGGGCGGTGAGCAGGACCTCCTCGGCGCCCACCCGGTAGGTGGCGCCGATCCCGGTCAGGACCTGGTGGGTGAGCTCGGTGTCCAGTTCGAGTTCGAGGCTGTGGCGCGTGGCGACCACGTCGGATTCGGGGTCGAGGTCGCGGGCGCCCAGACGGCGGTGGAGGGCGGGATCGGTCTGCTCGATCCAGTGGTCGAGTTCCGCGAGGCGGCCGGGGTGGCGGGCCTCCTCCTGGAGCAGGCGGGTCCAGCGGCGCAGGGAGGTGCCCGCGCCCGGGAGCTCGACCGCGCGGCCCGAGCTGAGGGCGGCGACGGCGTCCGCGAGGTCGGGGCCGATGACCCGCCAGGACACGCCGTCCACGGCCAGGTGGTGGACCCGGACCAGGAGCTGCCCCATGCGGTCGGGTCCGGCGTCGAACCACACGGCGGCGAGCGGGCGGCCCTCGGTGAGGTCGATCCGGGTGTACGCGTGGTCCGCCTCCCACCGGACCCGCTCCGTGAGAGCGCCCTCGGCCAGTCCCGTGGCGTCGACCCTGGTCAGGGGGGAGGGCCCCCGGAGGTCCCTGGCGGGCGGCACGTCGATCCGGCCCTCGCGGACGCGCAGGCGCAGGGCGCCGTGGTGGGCGACGACGGCGCGCAGGGCGGCGGAGAGGGTCTCCTCGGTGATCCCGGCGGGGGTCCACAGCACCTGCGACTGGGTGAAGCGGGGACGCGGCTCGCCCCCGGCGAGGAGTTCGGCGGTGACGGCGGTCGGTTCGACCGGCCCGACGGGGTTGTCGGGCACGCGGGGGGCGTCGGACGCGGCACCCGCGCGGGGCGCCAGTCCGGCGACGGTGGGCGCCTCGAACACGTCGCGCACGGCCAGGGCCAGCCCTGCGGACCGGGCGCGGTTGACCGCCTGGATGGCGAGGATGCTGTCCCCGCCCAGCCGGAAGAAGTCGTCGTGGAGGCCGATTTCCGTGCCGAGGACCTCCCGCAGGATGTCGAGGAGGGCGTGTGCGGCGGGGCTTTCGGGCTCGCCCGTGCCGGAGCCGGTGCCCGTGGTGGGGGCGGCGGGTTCGGGCAGGGCGGCGGTGTCGACCTTGCCGCTCGTGTTGAGCGGCAGCCGCTCCAGGGCCACGACGCGGGCGGGGACCATGTAGTCGGGCAGGCGCGCGGCGAGGTGGTCGCGGACCTCGTCCTCGGTGGGCGCGACCGGCTCCGGGGCCGTCCCCTGGTCAGCGGCGGCGACCACGTAGGAGACGAGCTGGACGGCGCCCGCGGGGGTCCGGCGCACCACGGTGGCGCACTGGGCGACCCGCGGGTGGGTGCGGGCGACGGCGTCGACCTCGCCGGGTTCCACCCGGTAGCCGCGCACCTGCACTTGGCCGTCGGCGCGGCCCAGGTAGGCCACGTTCCCGTCCTCGCGGACCAGGGCGCTGTCGCCGGTGCGGTACATGCGGGCGCCGGACGGACCGTGGGGGTCGGCCACGAAGCGCTCCGCGGTCAGGTCGGGGCGGCCCGCGTAACCGCGAGCGAGCTGGTCCCCGGCCAGGTACAGGTCACCGGGGACACCGCGTGGGACGGGACGCAGGGCGGCGTCCAGGACGTGGGCGCGCACACCCGCGACGGGGCGGCCGATCGAGGCGGCGGCGCTGTCGCGGACGTCGCAGACCAGGGCGTCCACGGTGTTCTCGGTGGGCCCGTAGAAGTTGAGGGCCCGGGTGCCGGGCAGGGCGCGCAGCCGGTCCCACAGGGGTTGCGGGCAGGCCTCGCCGCCGAAGGTGATCAGCGCGGGCGGCTGGCCGAGTTCGCCGGAGTCGAGCAGGCCCTGGAGGTAGGTGGGCGTGAAGTCCAGGTGGTCGAGGCGTTGCCCGGCGACGTGCGCGGCCAGGCGGGCGTGGTCGAAGAGCAGGTCGGAGTCGATCAGGTGGAGCTCGTGGCCGTGGACCAGGCCCAGCAGGGTGTCCCAGGAGGCGTCGAAGGTGAAGGACCCGGCGTGGCCGATCCTCGCGCGCTCGGGCAGGTACCGGCCCAGGTGGGCGCGCTGGGTGGCGGCCAGGGCGGCCAGGGCGCGGTGTTCGACCACCACGCCCTTGGGCCTGCCGGTGGAGCCGGACGTGTAGATGAGGTAGGCGGCCGACCGGGGGTCGGGGGCGGGGAGCGTGCCGCCGCTCTGTTCGTCGAGGGCGGAGCGGACCTCGTCGGCGTCGAGCTCCAGCAGGCGCGCCTCGGCCTCCTCGGGGAGGCGGTGCGAGGTGGTGGAGTCGGCCAGGACCAGGGTGGGGCGCGCGTCGTCGAGGACGTGCGCGATCCGGTCGGCGGGGTGTTCGGGGTCCAGGGGAACGTAGGCGGCGCCCGCGCGCAGGACCGCGAAGAGGGCGACGACCAGGTCCACGGAGCGGGGTAGGGCGAGGGCGACCACGTCGCCCGGGCCCACGGTGGCGTCGCGGAGCAGGAGGGCGAGGCGGTCGATCCGGTCGGTGAGCTCCGCCCTGGTCAGGCGGGTGTCGCCGTGCACGAGGGCGGTGGCGTCGGGGTCGGCGTCCGCCGCCCGGCCGAGGAGTTCGGTGACCGTGGGCGGGTCCTGGGCCACGGCGGGGGTGACCAGCGGCGCGTCGGCGGGGTCGGTGGTGTCCAGCGCCGCCACCGGGGTGGCTCCGGTGGCGCGGGCGAACGCGCCGAGGAAGCGCGCGAACCCGTCGAGTCGGGCGCGGGCCCCCTGGCGGTCGTAGCGGGCGTCGTTGGCGTTGGCCTCCAGGACCAGGCCGCCGTCGGCCGGGCGGTAGACGGACACGGCGATGTCGTCGACCGGTCCCTCGGACAGGTTGGTGGTGGTGGAGGGGACGCCGTCGAAGGTGAACGTGTAGTCGAACAGCTTGACGTTGATCTCGGGCCCGTACAGACCGAACCGGTCCCCGACCGCGGAGAGGTCACGGCGCAGCTGCTCGGAGCGGTAGCGCTGGTGGGCGCGCAGGTCGCGCTGGGCGGCGGCGGTGCGGGCGGTCACCTCGGCCACCGTGTGGGAGGAGGCGGTGCGCAGGCGCAACGGCAGCACGTTGACGACCATGGCGGGGGTGCGCAGGCCGACGGAGCCGACCCGGCCCATGGACGGCGAGCCCAGGAGGACGTCGTCCGCGCCGGTGAGGCGGTGGGTGTAGGCGGCGAAGGCGCCCACCAGGGCGTCGGCCCAGGTCGCGCCGGAGGCCTTGGCCAGGGTGTCGAGGCCCTCGGCCACCTCGGGTCCGACGGTCGTGCGCGAGCGCAGGAACGAGGCGTGCGGGGCGGGCGGCGCGGCGGAGAGCAGGGCGGGTTCGGGGCGGTCGGTGAGCAGAGCGGTCCAGTGGTCGCGGTCCTCCGCGTACCGGGGTGAGGCCGCGTACTCCTCCTGGTCCGCGACGAGGTCGGCCAGGGAGCCGAACCTGGTGGCCGGGGGCTCCTCGCCCCGGCCCAGGCACGTGTACACGTCCGCGACCCGGCGCGCCATCATCGTGATGGCGTAGGCGTCCACCGCGATGTGGTGGAAGCGCTGGAACCAGAACCACCGGCGGGGGCCCACCCGCAGCAGCGCGAACCGGTACAGGGGCTCGCCGGTCGGGTCGACCGGGCGTTCGCGGTCGGTGCGCATCCAGTCGAGGGCCCGGCCGACGGCGGCCTCCTCGTCGCCCCCGTCCCCCGGGCCGCCGAGGGTGAGGTCGACGACCTCCAGCTCCCTGGGGACCCCGCGACCGACGACCTGCCCGATCCGGTCCCCGTCCACCACGACGCGGGCACGCAGGGCGTCGCTCTCGGAGACCACCGTGCGCACCGCCTGGGCGAAGCGGTCCGTGTCGAGGTCGGAGGGGATGTCGGTGTACTGGCCGACGTTGAACACCGGGCTGTCCGGCGCCGTCTGTTGCGCGTACCAGACACCTGCCTGGGCGCCGGTGAGGCCCAAACGGGTGTCGTGGGTGTCAGCCATGGGGATCGGGCTCCTCGGGAGGGTGCGCGGTCGGATCGGGGGCAGGGGCAGGGCAGGGTGAAAGGTCGGGGGCCGCGGGTCAGCGGTTGAGGAGGGCGACCCAGGCGTCGACGGTGGGCTGCTCGGCGAGGTCGGCGAAGTCGACCTCCACTCCGGCCGCCCGCCACTGCTCCATGAGGCTCATCATGCGGACCGAGTCCATGCCCCGGTCGAAGAGGCTCTCGGCGGGGTCGATGTCCTCGGCCGGTTCCGCGAGGATGTGCGCGGCGTCGGCTCGCACGCGCTCCACCGTGAACGCGGTGTCCGTGTTGCTGTCGGTCTCCTGGGACACGGGTCAGACCCTCTCTTCGGCGGGGGCTCCGGCGCGGGCGGCGACGGAGTCGATGATCTCCGCGACACGGGTCGCGATGTTGGACAGCAGGGAGGCCGACACCCCGTGGGTGTGCTCGGTGCCGCCCTGGAGGTACAGGCCGCACGTGAGGGTGTCGTGGGTGACGACCCGGTAGTCGCGTTCCACGGCCGGGCGGCCCTCGGGGGTGGTGACGACCTGGTCGGCCAGGTCGCCCAGCAGGGGCCGGGCGTCGGCCGGGTGGTAGCCGGTCGCGAACACCACGTGGTGGGCCGGGATCGGGGTCTGCTTCCCGGTGACCAGGTCCTCGACGACCACCGCGACCCCTTCGGCGCTCTCGCTGAGCCCCGCGACCCGTGAGGTGTTGTGCAGGTGCAGGCGCTGGTTTCCGTGGACCTTCTCCGCGTAGTGGCGGCGGTACAGCTCACCGATCAGGTCCGGGTCGACCACCGAGTAGTTCGTGTTGCGGTGGTAGCCGGTGAGCTGTTCCTTGACCTCCTGCGGGGCGGCGTGGAAGGCGTCCACGGCCTCGGGGTCGAAGATGCGGTTGGCGAAGGGGCTGTCGTCGGAGGGGCTGTAGCCGTACCGGGACAGGACCGCGTGGACCTGCGCGCGCGGGAACCGCTGGTGCAGGTGGTCGGCGACCTCTGCGGCGCTCTGCCCGGCACCGACCACCACGAAGGAGCGCGGGTCGGCCTTGGGCGGGAGTTCGGCCAGGCGGGTGAGCAGGTACTCGTTGTGCCACACGCGGGAGGACTGCTCCACGCCCTCGGGCATGCGGGGGCGCAGGCCGGGGCCGAAGACGACGTTGCGGGCGCGCAGCACGAGCCGCTCTCCGGCGGCGTCCTCGGAGACCACGTCGAGGTGGGTGACGCGCTCCCCCGAGTACACGGGGAGCACCTCCACGACCTCGCGCCCGTAGCGGACCTGGTCGGCAACCCGGTCGGCGCACCAGGACAGGTAGTCGTGGAACTCCTGGCGCAGCGGGAACAGCGTCTTGTGGTTGATGAAGTCGTGCAGCCGCCCCACGTGGTGCAGGAACGACAGGAAGCTGAAGTCACTGGCGGGGTTGCGCGTCGTGACCAGGTCCTTGAGGAAGGACACCTGCATGGTGGCGTCGTCGATGAGCATCCCCCGGTGCCAGCCGAAACCCTCCTGGCGCTCCAGGAAGACGGCGGACAGCGGCGGTTCCTGGCCCTGGTCGCGGCGCTCGGCCAGGGCGATGGCCAGGCCGAGGTTTGAGGGTCCGAAACCCACCCCGACCAGGTCGTGGACGGCGGGCGGGTGGTCGTTGGAGGCCACGGTGTTTCCTTCTCGGTCGTGGTCGGTCATGTCAGGCCCCGGTGCGGGCCGGGACCTCGCGCAGGGCGGTCAGCGCCTGGTCGGCCGTGACGACGGCGGCGCAGCGCCCCGCCGCGTAGACCAGGGCGGAGCGGTGGTGCTCGGCGCTGAAGTCGGCCACGGCGTCGGCCACCAGGAACGGCTGGATGTCGCGCATGAAGGCGTCGGCCGCGGTGAGCTGGCAGCCGATGTGCGCGTACACGCCGGTGACGATGATCTGGTCGCGGCCCTGGACGGCCATGCGCTCGGCCAGGTCGGTCTGGGCGAAGGCGCTGTAGCGCCACTTGGTGAGCAGCACGTCCTCGCCCTCGGGGGCGAGCTCGGCGGTGATGTCGGTGTGCTCCGCGACCGACTTCATGCCGCCGCCCCAGAAGTCGCGTTCCAGACCGCGCTGCTCCGGCGTCATGTCGCCGGGCTTGGCGGTGTACACGACCGGGACCCCGGCCGCGTGGCAGGCGGCGCGCAGGGCGGCGATGTTGGTCGTCGCCCCCGCCACCGGCTGGGTCCCCTCGGTGTAGGGGCGCAGGAAGTAGCGCTGCATGTCGTGGACGAGCAGCACGGCCCGGCTGGCGTCCACGGTCCAGGCCGCCCGGTTCTCGGGCAGGTCCTCGGCGGTGGGCAGCGGGTACGGGTCGATGGTCGGCAGTGCCATCACTGGTCTCCGGACGGTTCGGTGGCGCCGCGCAGGTCGCGCTTGGAGGTCTTGCCGACGGCGGTGGCCGGGAAGGAGTCCACGAAGCTGACACGGTCGGGGATCTTGTAGGCGGCGAGCCCTCGCTCACGGAGGAAGGCGAGGAGTTCGCCGCGCGTGGGCGCCTGGCCTCGGGTGATGACGTAGGCGCAGGTGCGTTCGCCCAGGTAGGGGTCGGGGACGGCGACGACGGAGGCGTCGTGCACGGCCGGGTGGGCGAGGATGTGGTTCTCCACCTCCTCGGCGCCGATCTTCTCCCCGCCCCGGTTGATCTGGTCCTTGGCCCGGCCCGAGACCACGAGGTTGCCGGAGGGGTGGCGGCGGACGATGTCGCCGGTCCGGTAGAAGCCGTCCGGGGTGAAGGCGGTGGCGTTGTGCTCGGGCGCCCTGTAGTAGCCGCGGATCGTGTAGGGGCCCCGGGTCAGCAGGTGGCCGGGCTCGCCCTCGGGGACCGGGCGGTCGTGGTCGTCGACGATGAGGACCTCGTCGTGGGCACTGATCGGGCGGCCCTGGGTGGCGGTGACCACGTCGTCGGGGTCGCCGTCCCGGGTGTAGTTGACCAGTCCCTCGGCCATGCCGAAGACCTGCTGGAGGGCGCAGCCCAGGACCGGGGCGACGCGGCGGGCCGCCTGCTCGGGGAAGGTGGCGCCGCCGACCTGGAGCACGCGCAGGGACGACAGGTCGCGGTCGGACTGGGAACCGTGCTCGACGGCGTCCAGCCAGAGCATGGCCACCGGAGGGACCACCGAGGTGAGGGTGACGCGTTCGCTCTCGACCAACGCCAGCGCCGTGGCCGGACTCGGGTCGGGCGCCAGGACGACGGACCCGCCCGCGTGCAGCACGCCGAGGAACCCGGGCGAGCTCATCGGGAAGTTGTGGGTGACCGGCAGGACGCCCA
This sequence comes from Nocardiopsis sp. iso_238, assembly GCF_056173325.1. Classification (NCBI taxonomy): domain Bacteria; kingdom Bacillati; phylum Actinomycetota; class Actinomycetes; order Streptosporangiales; family Nocardiopsidaceae; genus Nocardiopsis; species Nocardiopsis sp. iso_238. The sequence goes on from NZ_CM149668.1 coordinate 6,086,819, forward strand.
GGTAGACGGTGTCGGCGTCCAGACCGCAGATGTCCGCGCTGGCCCGCACCGAGTACAGGTAGTCGTCGTGGGTGCGGGGGATGAGCTTGGGCAGGCCGGTGGTGCCGCCGGACAGCTGGAAGAAGGCCACGGCACCGGGGTCGGGGGCGGCCAGCACGGCCGGGTCCGGCTCGACACGCAGCCCGGCCAGGGCGGTCATACCGTCCGACGGCTCCCCGGCCACGACCACGTGCTCCAGACCGGGCACCTGGGCGCGCACCTCGGCGGCCATGGGGCGGCAGTCGAACCCGGCGTGGACGTCGGAGGTGACCAGGGCGACGGCCCCGGAGGTGGCGGCCAGGTGCAGGAGTTCGCTGCGTCGGTGGGCGGGCAGCGAGTAGACCGGCAGCGCGCCCAGCCGGAACAGGGCGAAGACCACCTCGAACAGCGGCGCGGTGTTGGGCAGGTGCACCACGACCCGGTCGCCCTCGGCCACGCCCAGGCGGGACAGGCCGGTCGCCACGGAGTCGGCGCGCCGGTCCAGTTCGGCGTAGGTCCAGCGGACGCCGCCGTCCACGACGGCGGTGTGGTCCGCGAAGCGCGCGGCGCGCTCACGCAGGAAGGCGGGGAAGGTCTCGCCCGTCCAGTACCCGGCCTCGCGGTAGGTGTCCGCGAGGTCCTTGGGCCAGGGCGTCCAGTCGTGGTCGGACACGGTTCGGTCGGCGGTCATCAGGCGGCTCCGTCCACACCGAGGGCGAGCAGGAGGGTGCGCAGCTTGGCGGAGGTCTCGGCCAGCTCGGCGTCGGGGTCGGACTCGGGCATGATCCCGCCGCCCGCGTAGAGCTCCAGGGTGCGTCCGGCCACGTCGGCGCAGCGGATGGTGACGACCCACTCGCCGTCTCCGGCCGCGTCGGTGTGGCCGACCGCCCCGGTGTAGAAGCCCCGGTCGAAGGGTTCGAGGCCGCCGATGGTGTCGAAGGCACGGCCGGTGGGCGTGCCGCACACGGCGGGGGTGGGGTGCAGGTCCGCCGCGATCCGGTGGGCGGGCACGTCGGGGTCGACGAGCTCGCCCGTCACCCGGGTGGACAGGTGCCACATGGTGGCGGTCCTTACCAGCTCCGGCTCGGTGGGGACCGAGAGGCCCCGGCAGTGGGGGCGCAGGGCGTCCGCGACCGCCTCCACCACCACGGCGTGTTCGTGGCGGTCCTTGGCGGAGGTGAGCAGGGCGACGGCGCGCCGCTGGTCCTTGGTGGGGTCGGCACTGCGCGGCGCGGACCCGGCCAGGGGGTTGGAGAGCACGTGGCGGCCGCGCTTGGCGACGAGGAGTTCGGGGCTGGCGCCGATGAGGGACCGGGTGCCGGAGCCCCGCTCGGGCAGGTCCGTGGCGAAGACGAAGGCCGTGGGGTCGCGCCAGACCAGGTTGGCCAGAACGGTGGCCACGTCCACGTCCTCGCCGCTCTCCACCCTGAGGCAGCGGGCGAGGACGACCTTGCGCAGTTCGTCGTCCTCGGCCATGAGCTTGACGGCGCGTTCGACGGCGGCGACGTGCTCGTCGGGAGAGGGCACGGGGGTGACCGTCCACGGTCCGCCGAGCGGGCTCCACCGGTGTTCGCTCTTCGCGGCCCTGGTCGGGGAGGGGGACCAGCGCACCGTCTCGGGAACGACCAGATGGGCGGGGTGCGTCGTGTCGAAGGGGATCGCGCCGACGGCGACCGCGCCGTCGCCCGCGTCGGCCAGGGCGCCGGGGATGGCGTCGAGCCGGTCCAGGGTGGTCAGGGCCCCGGTCCCGTGGAGGGCGCGCGAGGCGGTGGAGAAGAACGAGTCCCCTGGCCGGTACGCCGCGAGGAGTTCACCCGCCGTGGCCGCGGGGGCGGCGGTGCGCTGTTCAGGCATGGGTGTGGCCTTTCTGTGTCAGGCACGTGGGAGGGCGGCCGGGGCCGCGGGGCAGGGGGGTGACCGGTCCGGTCAGCGCAGCGCGGCGCCGCCGTCGACGTGGAGCTCGTGCATGGTGATGTGGCGGGCGGCGTCGGAGACCAGGAAGCGCACGGCGGCGGCGACGTCCTCGGGGCGTCCGAGCCTGCCGAGGGGGATGCCGACCTTGAAGTTGGCGGGGTCGCCGGTGATGAGGGCCTGGGTGTCGTCGGTCATCGCGCGCAGCATGGGGGTGTCGGTGGAGCCGGGTGAGACGACGTTGCAGCGCACGCCCCGGGGGGCGAGTTCGAGTCCCAGGGATTTGGTGAGCGCGACGGCGGCTGCCTTGGAGGCGGCGTAGGCGGCCATGTTGGCGCGGGGGACGCCAGCGGCGTTGGAGGCGATGGTGACCAGGGATCCCCGGCCCCGGGGGCCCATGCGTCGGGCGGCGGCGCGTGCGACGGCGAAGACCCCGGTGGTGTTGACGGCGATCATGCGGTGCCAGTCGTGGTCGGTGCAGTCGGTGAGGGGGCCGGTGCTGAGGGTTCCGGCGGCGTTGACGGTGATGGTCACCGGTCCGACTTCCGTCTCGACGCGGTCGAAGAGCGCCTCGACCGCGGCGGTGTCGGTGACGTCGGCCGTGAAGGCGCGGGCCCCGTCCAGGAGGCGCACGGTTTCGGTGAGCCCCGCGGAGTCCACATCGGCCGCCGCGACCCGGGCCCCGTGCTCCGCGAGGTCGACGGCGACCGCCCGCCCCACACCACTCGCGGCTCCGGTGACCACGACGACGGCACCGTCGATCCCGTCCATCTGTCGCCCCCAGCCTCACTGACCTGCAAGGAATTAGGTAACCCTTGCCTTAATTAGGCAATCCTTACCTAAGAAGTTCGGGGCAAGTCTCCGGCGAGCCACGGCGGGATGTCAACCAGAGCCCCAGGGAGACCTGGATCACACGAGATCAGTGGCAAGCGAGACCCCACCTCACCCGGAGCCAGCCCCACAGCACGCAGAGCGACGGTGTTTGCGCAGGTCAAACCGCCAGAACCGGCGTTACCACCGGCGCGGGAAACCCCGGGGCCACCCACCCCGAACAGAGCCGAAACCCTGTCCGGGGTGAGGTGGTTGTCACCTTCGTGCGAACCCTGCCCGGGTATGCGCACCCGCGCACCCGGACCGTCGGGGGGTCGGGTTCGGTCGATGGCACGCGCGGAGGGCACGCGGGACGGGCACACGTCCGGGAGGCGGACGCGTGGGGGGGTGGCATGCGGAGGCGGACGCGTGTGGGGGCGGCGCCGACTCAGTCGGGCTGCTTCTCCATGTGGTCCGAGACGCGCTGGGTCAGCCGGGCGAACGTGCTGAGCTGGTGCGGCGTGAGGGCGTCGACGAACAGGCGGCGCACGTGCTCGACGTGGAGGGGCGCGGCCTCCTCGATCGCCGCGTAACCGGCCGGGGTGACGACGATGAAGGCTCCGCGAGCGTCGTCGGGGCACTCCTCCCGGGCCACGAGACCGCGCTTCGTCATCCGCCTGACCTGGTGGGAGATACGGCTCTTCTCCCAGTTCAGGAGCTTGGCCAGTTCCAGGAAGCGCATCTTCCCGTCGTCGGTCCCCGTGAGGTTGACGAGGATCATGTAGTCGGAGGCGGACATCCCGGAGTCGGCCTGGACGAGACGGGAGAGCCGCCCGATGAGCGTCTCCTGCATGCGGATGAAGCTGTCCCACGCGGCCTTCTCGTCCGCATCCAGCCAGCGTGGTGTCTCGTTCATGGGCGCAGTGTAACGAAGAAGTTGACACCTCATCCACTTCGGGACGGCGGAGGCGCGGCCCTCCGCCGTCCGTGGGTTCAGGCCCCGCCCCACCTGAGGGGGTCGTCCTCCAGCGCGGCGCGGTCCCAGTTCCCGAGGCCCGCGGCGGCCTCGTAGGTGGTGCGGAGGAACTCGGAGACCGCGCGGTCGGGGTCGGGGGCGGCGCGAGCCACCTCGTAGGGCAGCAGGAACTGCTGGAACTCGGTGCTGAAGTACGCGCCCTCGGGGCCGACCGGCTGATCGGCGAACCCGTCGGGAGCGGGGTAGGCGTAGGAGTAGAAGGCGCCCTCCTCGCCACCGCCGGGCCAGAAGCCGCAGCTGGACAGCTCCCGGGAGTAGCCCTCGACCATGACCCAGTCCCCGCAGTTGGGCGCCCCGCCCGGATGCGGGGGAGCCGACCGCCCGGAGAAGCGGGTACAGGCGAGGTCCATCGCGCCCCAGAAGAAGTGCACCGGGCTGACCTTCCCGACGAAGTGCGACCGGAACTCACCGATCACCCGGTTCGCCTGCAACAGCTGACGCCAGAAGAGAGTGGCGGCCTCGGCGTCGTAGGAGGCGTGCTCGTGGTCCTCCGCGAAGGGGATCGCCGGGTCGACCTCGTTGGGACTCGGCCGGATCGGCGCCTCGATCCCGAGCCGCCCGAGCGCGTCCAGGATCCGGGCGTAGAACTCCGCGACCGGCATCGGCCGCAGCGGGAAGCTCCGCACGCCGCCGTCGCTGCCGCGCACCTCCAGCTGGTGGCCGACGAAGTCGAACTCGATCTCGAAGGCCCCGCCGCTGTACGGGATGGCCGAGGTCGTCAGTCCGCGCGCGCTGACGTAGAGGGTCACCTGCCACCAGTGGTTGATCAGCGGAGCGTGGGCCATGCGGATCTTTCCCACGATCTGGGTCCACATGTGCAGGGTGTCCCGGGTGGGGGTCCAATCCGAAACCCGCAGGCCAGGCCAGTTCTTCTGTGATGGGAGGGTCATCGTCTCTCGCTTCTCAGTGGTTGACGCATCACCTCCACAGTAGATGATGCATCAACTTATTTCGAGATGGTTGACGCATCATCCAATACTGCTAATTTAGGTGATGCATCATCTGTCTCGCCCCCACCTTGAGAGGGACCCCCTGTGAGCACCGAGCCCAAGAACGGACTTCAGGCACTGCTGACGCCGGAGGAGAGCGTTCTCGTCCTGATCGACCACCAGCCGTTCCAGTTCGCCAACCTGAACAGCCACGAGCCGTCGATGGTCGTCAACAACGCCGTCGCCCTGGCCAAGGCCGCGAAGGCGTTCGACGTTCCGACCATCCTCACCACCGTCCTGGAGGAGCGTGGCGGCTACCTCATCCAGGGACTGCGCGACGTGTTCCCGGAGCAGAAGCCGATCGACCGCACGTTCATCAACACCTGGCAGGACGAGCGCGTCGTCGACGCCGTCCGGGCGACCGGCAGGAAGAAGCTGATCATCGCCGGCCTCTGGACCGAGATCTGTGTGGCGATGCCGGCCATCCAGGCGGCGGGCGAGGGCTACGAGGTCTTCGCCGTCACCGACGCGTCGGGCGGTGTCTCCGTGGAGGCCCACGACATGGCCGTGCGGCGCATGGTCCAGGCCGGAGTGGTGCCGATCACCTGGCTCGCCGTGGCCGGCGAGTGGCAGCGCGACTGGGCCCGCGAGGAGACCGTGGAGGCCCTCGCGGGGGTCCAGGCGCAGCACGGCGGCGCCACCGGCGTCGCCTTCGCCTGGGAAATGCAGCTGCTGGGCAGCCGAGCCTGACACGAGGAGGACCCATGGCGGTCGAAGTGGGCGACGTACCCGAGTCCAAGCGTTACGAGGCCCGCGTCGACGGGGAATCGAAGGTCGCGGGCATCGCGCAGTACATCCGCACGACGGAACTCGTCGCGTTCGTGCACACCGAGGTCGCCCCGGAGTACGAGGGACGGGGAGTGGGGTCCGCGCTGGTCCGCGCGGCCCTCGACGAGGCGCGCTCCGCACGCCTGCGGGTGCTGGCGACCTGCCCCTTCTTCGCGGGCTGGATCGCCCGCCACCCGGAGTACCAGGACCTGCTCTACCAGTCCGGGAGCCGGGTCACCGACTGAGCTCGGACCGTGAGGGAAGCCGCCCGAACCGCCTGCACGGTCCGGGCGGCTTCCGCTGTCCGGTGCGGGTCCGCAGACCATCGACCTGTCGACAAACCGACAGGTCTCCTTCTTCGCGCCCCTGGTTCCTCGCGGCGCCGGGCCGGACGCCTCCCGGTCAGGCTCCATCAGCCGCAGAGCGCCAGCGAGGCCCCGATGGCCGCAGGGGCCGCGAACGTGACCGTCCGTCCGCTATCGGGGGCCTCGGAACTCCCCCACGTCAGCCGATTCCACCGGAACGGCGACCGGTCGCCGCAGACCCGCGACGAGGGTGTCCACGAAGACGTCGCGGTCCTCCGGCACCCCCAGGCGGATGGCGTGTTCGATCCCGCAGACCAGACGCTCGATCTGGGCCGTGGTCAGGTCCCCGCGCACCGCGCCCCCCTCCTGGGCTCTCCCGAGCAGATCGTGGAGCTCGCCGAAGATGGAGGCCTTGAGCGCCGCCACCTCCTCGCTCACGTCGTCGTTGGCGAGGAGGACCGCCTGGAGCCCACCCGCCTCCAGGTGCAGGTCGACCACGGCGCGCAGTGCCACCTCGAACCCGCGCCCCGGATCCGGGTCGGCGCAGGCCCGTGCCGTGAGCACGCGCAGTCGGCCCAGGGTCTCCACGGTGAGTTCCTCGACGAGGGCGTGGGACGTGGGGAAGTGGCGGTAGACGGTCCCGACCCCGACCCCCGCCTCACGGGCGATCTCGTTGAGACGGAGGTCCTTGGGGTCGCTCCGCCGCGCGACCTCAAGGATTCGCTCCCTGCTGCGGACGGCGTCGGCGCGCAGTGCGTTCATGGAGGCATCCTACCCGAAGCGGATAAGAAATCCGGTTACTGTTACAGTAGCCGGATAAGTCATCCGATTGACGGGAGAGACGCCATGGACTGGAACCCCGAAGTGCTGCCCCAACAGCACGGACGCACTCTGGTGGTGACCGGGGCGACCGCGGGCATCGGGTACTTCGCGGCGGAACGGCTCGCCGCCGCCGGGGCGCACGTCGTGCTCGCGGGACGTTCGTCCGAACGCCTGGACACCGCCGGGGCCGCGATCCGCGCGCAGGTACCGACCGCGAGTCTGGGCTCGTTGCTCCTCGACCTGGCGTCACCGGAGTCGACGGCCGAAGCCGTCTCCGGGCTCGCGGAGTACGAACGCCTGGACGGGCTGCTGCTGAACGGGGGGTCCATGGCGCTGCGCGCCGCCGACCGGACCGCCGACGGCCTGCCGACTCTCCTGGCGACCCACGTACGAGCGAACGTGGCGTTGGTGGCGGGGGCGCTCCCGCTCATGGAACGAACGGCGCGGAGGCACGGCGGAACCGCCAGGATCGTGCACACCTCGACGTCGTTCGTGGACCTGCTGCGCAAGGAGGTCCGGGACGTGCGTGCCGGTTCCCGCGTCGGCGTCCTCGCCTACACCCGCGGCAAGGCGGTCACGGAGATGTTCGCCTACGAACTCGACCGACGGTTGAGGGCCGCGGGTGTGCCGGTGGCCTCCCTGGTCTCGCGTCCGGGGGTCGGCGTGGACGCCCGGACACCGCGCCGACCGGGCATCCGGGACGAGACGGTCCCCGTACAGCGCAACCCCTATACGTTGTGGGCCCAGGGCAAGGACGCCGCGGCCTGGTCCGCCCTGCGCGCCCTCACCGACCCCCGCGCCCAGGGCGGCGACCTCTACTCCCCGAGCGGCGGAGTCAAGGGCCAGCCGGTCCGACTGACCCCGAACCCGCTGACCCAGTCGCCCCCTCAGAACGCGATGGAGTCGGTGTGGCACCAGCTGGAGGCCCTGGCCGGGGTCCGGCTGCCGACCACCGGTGACCGCACCCCGGCCTGAGCCCCCTCGCCACAAAAGAAGCCGCCCGAGCTGCTTACGCAGTTCGGGCGGCTTCTCCACTGTCTCAAGGTGGTGCACTCGGGAGGACTCGAACCCCCAACCTTCTGACTCTCCCGGGGGCGAGCGTCGACCTGTCGACAAGCCGACAGATCCGCTTGTGACCTGGGCGTGAGCCCCGGCGGCTTCCCACTGCTTCCGGCGGCTCCCCGGAGTCATCTGCACTGAATCTGCTTCGCGTCTTCTGCTCCTGGAATCCGCCAAGTGCGGGTGACCGCACCTATCGAGACCTCGAGCGCCCCGCAGGAGTCCTGCCCGGCATCAGGCACCTCGGAGCCCTCACACGAAATCAGACAAGTAATCCAGATAGTAATAATTCACTGAACACCAATGTCGTTACGCAAAACGGCGAGCACAGGACCAACCCCACCGCATGCCATCGCTTTGATCCAATTTGTACTAATCTATTTTATTTACACCTTGCACCCCACGAGAGAACTTTAGAACCAAGATCCCCCATGCCAACTTGGCCACATCTGGCCATTGCACACCCAAGCCACAGGAACCTGGAATAGTTGACAACCACTCCATGGAAAGGAAAAATTTGCCGACCTCCGAGAATGGGCTCGCCAGCCTGAACAACAAGATCGTCCTTCTCAAAAGCTACATAGAATCAGCCCGAAAGAAATCCGCGTACGGAATTCTTCTTATCGCAATTGGCATTGTGGGCACAGTCGCCTACCTTATCGATCATTTTACGCTCGACTGGCAGGGAATAGCCCCGTACGCGAAGCTACTCATAATGGCCGCGTTCATCAGCTTGCTGCTTTGGGGCGTCATCCTGCGAGCAACCCCTGGGGCGAGGGTCCATGAGCAGGAACTTGAAAGTGAACTGATCACTACAGCCCGCAATGGGTACCGAACCGCCAGCCAACTCGAAATCGAACTGCGCCGAATCCGAGACAAAAGAAAAGAGGACACTGCGGACTCGAACGAAAATGCCGACGAGCGCAGGAGGTCCTACAAGGAAGAGGCGACTTTCTACATCGAGGAGCTAAGAAGGGAGAGTCAGTACTATCGAAACGTCAGCAACGTGGTGCAAGGAATTGTTATCGTCGGATCGCTCCTTGGGTCCTTCATGGCGGCCAGCTCCTTCTTCATCCGGGAATATTCTTGGTTCGTGGCCGTAAACAGCCTCGCCATTGGCATCGCTTCTGGATTTGCAGGGTACTGGAAATACAAGGAGCGAAGCTTCTATTCTCAGCAGACTGCCGATCTAATCGAGCACGAGATCGAGTCTTATGATTTGCGGATCGGGCGGTACGAGACCGGAACCGACGAGGATATTAATCTGTCTTTTGCAAGAGAGATCCTGCGTCTACGGCAGGATCAAAAAATGCGCGAGCAGAATCTTGACCAACCCTCCTCCAGCGGAGAAGAGGCGAAGAAGTAGTGCAGTCGACAACACGTCTACCAATAGTCCTCGTGACCACTTTGATCCTGAGCGGCTGTTCTGCTACTTACGACGAAAAGGTCCGACACTTAGAGGAAGTCGCGCAAAGAGGAGTGGAGGTGCACAAAATCATCGAGGACCTCGAAGGCACGGAAGCAGGCGAAGAACAGTGCCGAGACGCAAGTCGAGTTCTAAATAAGGACTATCCCCGTATTGAAAAGAAGGAAAGGGAATCATGGCATGAACTCGTGGAAGGAGTATTCGTAAGTGCATGCACTTCCGGAAGATACTAGGGGGCCAAGGTTGACAAACGCTGATGTCAGACTCATAAGTCTCGTTTTGTTGATTTCGATTTTTTCTGTTGGCTGCGCAGCCAACTACCAAGAAAGAAGCGACTACCTACTACACATGGCACAGAGGGGCGTCGAAGTCAACAAACTCTTCCGAGGGCAAGGCCAAGAGATCAACCAGGAACTCTGTCTGTCGGCAAACTCAGCCCTGAACGACGATATCCCATCCAACCGCTCCTGGGGCTACGACCCGACTCCGGAGTGGGAGGAACTTGTAAGGGAGACGTTCATCAACGCGTGCGTCTCTGGTGAGTACTAAGAATTTTCGAAATCCTGAGCAAGCTACCGCCCTGCTAACGTGATTATCGGGTTGTCACCACCCCCGCGAACACCGCCGGATCATGATTCCGTCCTATACAGACCCGTTGGCACGAGCCCATCCTCCTACAAGGGCTGGAGGTCCTGTCCGAATATCGAATCCGGAAGCGACGGTATTCGTTGAGGACGACGGTGCCCCTGCTGGCAAGGCGGTGAAGGCGGCTGGTCTGGCGAGCATGGGGCTCACTCCGCACAAGCTCCGGCACACCGCCGCGTCACTGGCCATCGCCGCCGGTGCGGACGTGAAGGTCGTGCAAGCCATGCTCGGGCATGCGACCGCCACACGATGACCCTCGACCGTTACGGGCACCTGTTCCCGGACCGGCTGGTTGAGGTCGCCGAAGCGATGGACGCCGCACGGTCCCGGGCGCTCGCCGCCTGAGACTGAACCGGGACCGATCCCGGGCATCTGCACTGAATGTGCAACGCGGCCCGCACGTGGGCTCTCCGACCCATGCCACAAAAGAAGCCGCCCGAGCTGCTTACGCAGTTCGGGCGGCTTCTCCACTGTCTCAAGGTGGTGCACTCGGGAGGACTCGAACCCCCAACCTTCTGATCCGTAGTCAGATGCTCTATCCATTGAGCTACGAGTGCAGGTCTTCAGTTGTGTGTCGCCCGGGTGAGCTGGGCTCTCCCTTGCGACGTCTCCGACTCTATCACGGTGTTGGAGTGCGTTCGCGCCGTTTTCCGGTGTGACCCGGGCCATGGGGCGCCGACGCGGCGGTCGGCGCCCCACAGGACCTAGGCGCTCTCCTCGACGGAGGCGGCCCACAGTTCGAGGGCCGTGTCGATCTGCTCGCCGTTGACGACCAGGGCCGGGATGAACCGGACCACGTTGCCCGCCGGGCCGCAGGTGAGCAGCAGCAGGCCGTTCTGGGCGGCGGCCTGCTGGGCGCGCTGCGCCGCGGCGCCGTCCGGGGTGCCGTCCTCCTTGACGAACTCGTTGGCCCGCATCAGGCCGCGGCCGCGGACGTCACCGATGGCCGGGTGGGCCTCCGCGATCTTGGCCAGGCCCTGCTGGAGCCGTTCGCCCTGGCGGGCGGCGTTCTCCACCAGGTTCTCCTCCTGGATGACGTCCAGGGTGGCCAGGGCCGCCGCGCAGGAGACCGCGTTGCCGCCGTAGGTGCCGCCCTGGGAGCCCGGCCAGGCCCTCTGCATGATCGCGGCCGGGGCGGCGATCGCGGACAGCGGGAAGCCGCTGGCCAGGCCCTTGGCGGTGATGACGATGTCCGGGCGCACCCCCGAGGGCTCGTGGCCCCAGAACGTGCCCGTGCGGCCGAAACCGGTCTGGACCTCGTCCATGACGAGGAGGAACCCGTGCTTGTCGGCGCGCTCCCGCAGCCCCTGGAGGAACGCGTCCGGGACGGGCACGTAGCCGCCCTCACCGAGGACGGGCTCGATGAACACGGCGGCGGTGTCCTGGGGGGAGGTCACCGTCGCGAACTGGTAGTCGAGCTCCCGGAGGGCGTAGGCCACCGCCTCCTCCTCGGACAGCCCGAGGCGGTACGCGTACGGGAAGGGCGAGACCACCACGCCGGGGGCGAGCGGGCCGATCCCGGCGCGGATCTTCACCCCGGACGTGGTCAGGGAGGCGGCTCCCATCGTGCGCCCGTGGAAGGAACCCTGGAAGACCACCGCGTTCTGGCGGCCCGTGGCCTGGCGGGCCAGGCGCAGCGCCGCCTCCACGGCCTCGCTCCCGGAGTTCACGTAGAACAGGCGGTCGATCCCCTCGGGCAGGACCTCACCGAGGCGTTCGGTGAGTCGCAGCAGGGGACGGTGCATCACGGTGGTGTACTGGCCGTGGATCAGCGTCGCGACCTGCTCCTGGGCGGCGGCGACCACCTTGGGGTGGCAGTGCCCGGTGCTGGTCACGCCGATCCCGGCGGTGAAGTCGAGGAAACGACGGTCGTCCTCGTCGTAGATGTAGACACCCTCGCCTCGCGCCGCGACGACCGGGGTCGCCTGCTTGAGAACCGGGGAGAGCTCCGCCATGCGGTGGCCTCAATTCCTTGTGTCGAGTTCCGTAGGATTGTTGACAATCGACGCTGCTATGGAAACATCCGGGGCGCGGCGGTGTCCAGCGGACGCACGTCGGGCAGTTCTGACCACAGGCCGCCCCAAGCCGGGTCGGCCCGTCGACGGAGGAGAGAACATGTCGGATCGCGAAGCACGGGTCGTCGCACAGGTGGACAAGAAACTGTTCCTCGGCGGGAAGTGGCGGGACGCCTCCTCCGGCGCGACCTTCGAGGTCGAGGACCCCTCCACCCGCAAGGTGCTGTGCGACGTCGCCGACGCGGGCCGGGAGGACGCCATGGAGGCCCTGGACGCCGCGGCGCGGGCGCAGCCGGAGTGGGCCAGGGTCGCGCCCCGGAAGCGCAGCGAGATCCTGCACAGGAGCTTCGAGCTGCTCATGGAGCGGCAGGAGGAGCTCGCCGTCCTCATGACCCTGGAGATGGGCAAGCCGCTGGCGGAGGCGCGCGGGGAGATCGCCTACGCCGCCGAGTTCTTCCGCTGGTTCTCCGAGGAGGCCGTACGGATCGAGGGCGGGTTCGCCACCTCGCCGGACGGCAAGTCCCGCTTCCTCATCATGCGCCAACCGGTGGGCCCCTGCATGCTCATCACCCCCTGGAACTTCCCCATGGCGATGGGCACCCGCAAGATCGGGCCGGCCATCGCCTCCGGGTGCACCATGATCCTCAAGCCCGCCCACCAGACGCCGCTCTCGGCGCTGGCGCTGGCCGGGATCCTCACCGAGGCGGGGCTGCCGGAGGGCGTCCTCAGCGTCCTGCCCACCAGCGACCCCGGGGCGATCACCGAGCCCCTGTTGGCGGACGGCCGTATCCGCAAGCTGTCCTTCACCGGGTCCACCGCCGTGGGCCGCAAACTCCTGGAGCAGAGCGCGCCGCAGGTCCTGCGCACCTCCATGGAGCTGGGCGGGAACGCGCCGTTCCTGGTGTTCGACGACGCCGACCTGGACGCGGCCGTGGACGGGGCGATGCTCGCCAAGATGCGCAACATCGGTGAGGCCTGCACGGCGGCCAACCGGATCTACGCGCAGTCGGGGATCGCGGAGGAGTTCTCCCGCCGCCTGAGCGAGCGCATGGGCGCGCTCCGGCTGGGCCGGGGCCTGGACGACGACGCGGACGTGGGCCCGCTGATCGACGACAAGGCGCGGGACAAGGTCCAGGGGCTCGTGGACGACGCCGTGCGGCGGGGCGCGCGCGTGCTCGTCGGCGGCGGCGCGGGCGAGGGCCCGGGGCACTTCTACCAGCCGACCGTGCTGGCCGACGTCCCGTTCGCGGCGGAGCTGTCCAACACGGAGATCTTCGGCCCGGTGGCTCCGGTGCTGACCTTCGAGACGGAGGAGGAGGCGGTCCGCGCCGCCAACGACACCGAGTTCGGCCTGGTCAGCTACCTGTACACCCGGGACCTGAACCGGGCCATGCGGGTCAGTGAGGCCCTGGAGACCGGCATGGTCGGCCTCAACCAGGGCGTGGTGTCCAACCCGGCGGCGCCGTTCGGCGGGGTCAAGCACTCGGGTCTGGGCCGCGAGGGCGGCCGTGTGGGCATCGACGAGTTCCTGGACACCAAGTACGTGGGGATCGGCGGGCTCGACTGATCCGACCGGAGGCGCCTCGGGTGGCGGGAACGCCGCCCGGGGCGGGCTCCGTTCAGGCGCCGGTCTCCGCGTTGATCCGGTCGACGGTGTCGATCATGTGCGACTCGATCAGCGTGAGCAGCCGGTCCTCCTCGCCGTCCACGATCGCGTCCAGGATGCGGCGGTGCTCGTCCAGGAGTTCCTGGGGTTCGGGGTAGACGGCCTGCATCACGGTCAGGCACATGCGGGTCTCCACCAGGAGGGTCTGGGCCATGCGCTCCAGGCGCGAGTTGCCCGAGCAGCTGACCAGGGTCCGGTGGAACTCCTGGTCGGCGTCGCTCATGGCGGTCCGGTCGCCGCTGGCGGCTGCCTCGGCCAGCCGGTCCACGGCCGGGGTGAGGCGGGCCAGGGCCTCCCCCCGGTTGCCCCGCATGATCAGCTCGCAGGCGGTCCGCTCCACCGCGAGCCGGGCCACGTAGACGTCCCGGACGTCGTCCGGGGTCAGCTCGCGCACGAACAGGCCCCTGTGCCGTTCACTGCGGAGCAGGCCCTCCTGGACGAGGCGCTGCATGGCCTCGCGGAGGGGCCCCCGGCTCACGCCCAGCCGCCCCGCCAGCTCGGCCTCACCGAGCTGGTCCCCGGGCGCGAGGGAGCCGTACATGATCGCCGATCTCAGCTGGTCGGCGATCAGCTCGGCGGTGGACCGCCTGGGTACGGGTCTGAGCTGGCCGGGGGCTGGCATGGCATTCCTTCCGAAAGGTGACGAATCGGGCGTGGGTTGGCCCCGAGGCTATTCGGCCTCGAAGGCGCTCCTGACCACCGAGGCCCCGGACCGGAAGAGCGTCCCCGGGCCGGACCGCGCCTCGCACCGGCCGGCGAGCCGGAGGCCCTCCCAGATACTGACCTGGTTGGCGGTGAGCACCGTCTTGCCCAGCAGGGCCTCCATCGGTTCGATGAGGTCGGCGCTGTGCAGGGCGGTGTCCGGGACCAGGACCGCCTCGGCCCTGGGGTGGTCGTTGGAGATGACGAAGTCGAGCGCGTCGTCGGGGTCGAGGTAGCCGACCTCCGCGGCCGTGGCGATGCCGTGGCTGGCCATGGACATCACGGTCACCCCCGCGTCGGTGAGGAACTCCACGAAGCGCAGGGCGACGTCGTCGGGGTAGGTGGCGGCGATGGCGACCCGGGACGCGCGCAGCTGGCTCAGGGCGTGCACGAAGGCGAAGGACGTGCTGGAGGTCGGGACCCCCGTCACCTCCCGGACGCCCTCGACCTGGCGGCGTGCGCCCTCCCAGCCGAACACGAAGCTGCCGCTCGTGCAGGCCCAGACGGCGGAGTCGACCCCCATCGTGTTGAGCTCCTGCGCGCCCTTGGCGAGGACGCCCTCGCTGCCCACGTCCAGCAGGGCGTCCACCCGGTGGGCGTCCTCGCGCATGAGCGTGTGCACCACGGGGAGCTCGATCTCCCCGCCGAGCATGTCGGCGAAGGTCCTGTAGTCGTCCTCGGCGCTGTGACCGGGATAGAGGATTCCTACTCGGGTCATGGTTCTCCTTCCGGGGCCGTGGTCACACGGAGCTGGGGGCCGTCGCGTCGATCAGCCGCTGCCCGTGCGCCACGGCCTGGTGGTCGGCGGCGCGGAGCAGGTCCCACATGGTGACCTGGTTGGCCGCGATCACCGGTTTGCCCAGCTCACGTTCGAGGGGCGCGATGATGTCGTAGGTGAGGACGTTGGTGCAGCTGATGAACACGGCCTGCGCGTCGGGGCGGTCCACCTCGTGCACCGCGCGGGCGACCTCGGCGTAGGTGACCCTCCAGATGTGGCTGAGCAGGCCGAGGCCCACGCTGGAGGTGACGCCCACTCCGTGTTCGTCCAGGTAGTCGAGGAGCCGGTCGGTGACGCTGTCCACGTACGGGGTGACGACCGCGATCCGGTCCGCGTCCAGGGCCCGCAGCGCGCGGATCAGCGCGCCCGAGGTGGTGACGGCGGTGGGTGCCCCCGCGGCCATCATGGTTCTTCGGAGCTCGCGCTCCCCCTCCGCGCCGTGGACGAAGCTGCCCGAGGCGCAGGCGTAGCCGACCGCGAGGGGTTCGGGGGCCATGAGGGCGCGGACCGCCTTGGTCACGCCCTTCCTCTTGCTGAGGGCGGCGGCCTGGTCGACCGTCACCGGGATGCGCACGAACGGCAGGCGGGTGATGAGCAGCGAAACGTCGTCCGGCGTCCAGCGCCACAGTTCGCGGTCGAGCGCGAAGTCGTAGGGCGCCACCACGCCGACCCCGGCCTGCCAGGGGGTCAGTGCCGCCGCCGACAGTTCGACGACGTCGTGCGCCGTGGGTTGCGCGGGCAGGGCCGGATGTCCCGTGAACAGGCCGCCCGTGGCGGGGGTCTCGGGTTCGGGGCCGTCCTCGTGGTCCGGTCGGTTTCCCTCGGTCCGCATCGGTCACTCACCTCCCAGTGCTGGTCCAGGTTCCGCCGGGCGCGGCCGGTGCCGCCCCGGTCCCGTCCCCTCGGGGCGGGGTCCTCCGTTCGGGCCCGTCAGCGTTCGAGCCGTTCGAACAGGAGGCGCTCACCGACGCTGCCGGAACGCCAGACGTCGTTGCAGGCCTCGGCCATGGCGGGCAGGTTCTCCACGACGCTGGCGAACACGTTCCCGGGGACCCAGCCCACGTCTCCGTTGAGCAGCAGGTTGTTGCGCCCGTAGAAGAGGGCGAGGTCGATGACGCCGGGCAGGTGGTCGATGCCCTTGTCCTCCTTGAAGGTGCGGTCGAGCATGCCCTCGTCGAAGGAGAAGTAGACGATGTCGCCGGGGATCGGTGTGACGGTGGGGTTCTCCTGGCCCGGTTCGGGGTCGGCGAACCTCGGCACCATCGTGTAGACCTCGTTGCGCGCGTACTTGGCGTGCTGGACGGCGTCCCCCTGCGGGAGGGCGTTCCACACCGCCTCGCAGGTGCGGGGCGCGTCCTTGTCGAGGAGTTCCGCCACGCAGGAGACCCCGCGGCTGGCGAGGGTGACGGTCATGTGTCTGGGCAAGTGGTGTCCCTTCGGGTTCCTCTTCGGTTTCCCTCTGTTTCCCTCTGTCCCTTCGGCCCCTTGTGAACTGTTGATTGTCGACAATCTTACGATCTACCTACCGAGATCGGCAATAGACACCGGGACGTGCGGGTATGTCGGGAGCGTCGGTGCGGGTGGACGACACTCCGGGCGGGCGCTGGACGCCTCCGCGAGACACGCCCCATAGGCCCGAAACAGCCGTTTTGTGGATTGTTGACAATCCTATGTCGGCTCCCTAGCGTTTCCCGTGCAGGGCGGAACCACCCCTCCGACGACAGGATCGGCAAGTCAGAACACCGTCGCAACCGGAAAGCGCGCCCGTGAACAGTTCCACCACCAACCCGTCCGTGTCCGAACGTCCCCGACTCGTCGTGCTCCGAGGTGAGGACCTTCCACCCGGGCACGAGCGCATCGACGACCACCCGGGACTCGGCGGGGTCGTCTACGCCACCGCCGACGAACTCCCCGCCGCCCTTCCCGGCGCGGACGTCCTGCTCGTGTGGGACCTGTTCACCGAGGCGCTGTCCGACTCCTGGTCCAAGGCCGACTCGTTGAAGTGGGTGCACGCGGCCACGACCGGTGTGGACAACCTGATGTTCCCCGGGCTGGTGGAGAGCGACGTCCTCGTCACCAACTCGCGCGGCGTGTTCGACGAGCACATCGCGGAGTACGTGCTGGGCCTGGTCATCTCCTTCGCCAAGGACTTCCACGGCACCTGGGGCCTCCAGCGGGAACGCCGGTGGCGGCACCGCGAGACCGAGCGGGTGGCCGGTCGCCGCGCCCTCGTCGTCGGCACCGGACCCATCGGACGCGCCATCGCCCGCAAGCTCACGGCGATGGGCATGGAGGTCCGCGGCTCGGGCAGCCACGCCCGCGACGGCGACCCCGACTTCGGCTCCGTCGCGGAGTCCAGCCTGGCCGAACGCGGCACCGGCGGCGGACGCACCCTGCTCGACGAGCTCCCCGAGGCCGACTACGTGATCGTCGCCGCGCCGCTCACCGAGGCCACCCGGGGCCTGGTCGACCGGACCTTCCTCGACCTGATGAAACCCACCGCGCGGCTGGTCAACATCGCGCGCGGCCCCATCGTCGTCCAGTCCGACCTGGTCGTCGCCCTGGACCGGGGCGTGATCGCCGGTGCGGCACTGGATGTCTTCGAACGGGAACCGCTCAAGGCCATCAACCCGCTCTGGGGGCTGCCCGGATCCGTCGTGTCGCCGCACATGTCCGGTGACGTCGTCGGCTGGCGGGAGGACCTGGTGGAGCTGTTCCTGGACAACCTCGCCCGTTACCTGGACGGGCGGGGACCGCGCAACGCCGTGGACAAGAGCCGGGGCTACGTACCCGGCTGACCCCTCGCGTGACTTGGGAGGCTGAAGTGACGATCCGTTCCGACCGGGCCGGGACCGATGACGCTGGTGCGGCCGTCGGTGCGGCCGAGGGCTCCGCCGGTGCCGACCCGGACGCCGCGCGCGGCGTCCCGTCGGCGCGCGCGGGCCAACCCGTGACACCGGCCGACCTGTCCGCCGAACAACTGCTCCGCGCCTACTCCACGGGGGAGCTCTCCCCGGTGGAGGCGGTGGACTCGGTGCTCGAACGCATCGAGCAGGACAACCCCGCTCTGAACGCGTTCTGCCTGGTCCGCCCGGAGGAGGCGCGCGAGGCGGCCCGCGCCTCCGCCGAGCGGTGGCGGCGCGGCGAACCCGAGGGGCGGTTGGACGGGGTGCCCGCCTCGGTCAAGGACATCCACCTGACGAAGGGGTGGCCCACCCTCAAGGGGTCGGTGACCTCCTCGCAGGAGGGTCCGTGGGACGAGGACTCCCCGGTGGTGGCCCGGATGCGCGAGCAGGGGGCGGTGTTCGTCGGCAAGACCACCACCCCTGAGCTGGCCTGGAAGGGCGTCACGGACAACCCGCTCACCGGGATCACGCGCAACCCGTGGGACCTGTCCACCACGCCCGGAGGCTCCAGCGGGGGCTCGGCGGCGGCGGTGGCGGCCGGGATGGGCCCGCTGTCCACCGGGACGGACGGGGGCGGATCCATCCGCATCCCGGCCAGTTTCACCGGCATCTGCGGGATCAAGCCCACCTGGGGCCTGGTGCCGCACTTCCCGGCGAGCCCGTTCGGGTCGCTGGCGCACACCGGTCCGATGACCCGGACCGTGGGCGACATGGCGCTCATGCTGGACGTCGTCTCCGGGTTCGACTCCCGGGACTGGATGGCGATGCCGACCCCGGGCCCCGGGCTGGCCGAGGCCGGGCGCGGCACCGACCCCGAGGAGCTGGTCAGAGGGCTGCGGATCGCCTACAGCCCCACCCTGGGCGGGCAGGACGTGGACCCGGAGGTGGCCAGCGCGGTCGCTGACGCGGTGCGCGTGTTCGCGTCGCTGGGCGCCGAGGTGGAGGAGGCCGACCCCGGTCTGCCGGACTCCATGGAGGAGTTCCACGTGCTCTGGTACTCGGGCGCCGCGAAGGCCACCGACCGGCTCAGCGACCGGGACCGGGACCTCCAGGACCCGGGCCTGCGGGAGATCATCGAGGAGGGCGGCACCTACTCGGCGCAGGACTACCTGACGGCGATGGCGCTGCGGATGGCGATGGGCGCCCGCATGGGGCGGTTCCACGAGACCTACGACCTCCTCCTGACGCCCACCATGCCGATCGTGGCCTTCGAGGCCGGGCTGGAGTCGCCGCCGGAGCTGTCCGGGAAGCGGTGGACCTCCTGGGCCGGGTTCAGCTACCCGTTCAACATGACCCAGCAGCCCGCCGCGAGCGTTCCGTGCGGGTTCAGCGAGTCGGGTCTGCCGATCGGCCTCCAGGTCGTGGGTCCCCGGCACTCCGACGAGCGCGTGCTCCGGGCCTGCCGCGCCTTCGAGCTCGCCCGCCCCTGGGCGGGTCGGCGGCCGTGACGCGCGGGCACCGGGCCCCGGGCACGGGGGCCCGGTGCCCGGACCCGGGTGACGAGATGGTGACGATGCGGCGACGGTGTTCACACCGGCACCGGCCGTGATCAGGCTCTTTGCTCCCCGGGTCCGCCCTTTGTCCGTTTCCGGGACCTTCGCCCGGAGAGTTCGGTGCCTTAAGACCCCCGCCGCACCCCCCGCAGGCGTTAACGTCTTCCTCGGAGTGGTGTCATGTGCGTACGGACACGAGACGAGGGAGGTCCGCGATGATCGACGGTGGAGCCGAGGGTGCCCGGAAGCCGATCAGGGTCTTCCTCGTCGACGACCACGAGGTGGTCCGGCGCGGGGTGGCCTCGCTGCTGGAGACCGAGGACGACATGACCGTCGTGGGTGAGGCCGGGACCGCCGAACAGGCGCTGTCGCGCATCCCCGTGGTCCTGCCCGACGTCGCGGTGCTCGACGTGCGCCTGCCGGGCGGCTCCGGGGTGCAGGTGTGCCGGGAGATCCGGTCCGACCACCCCGAGATCGCCTGCCTGATGCTCACGTCCTTCGCGGACGAGGACGCCCTGTACGACGCCGTCATGGCCGGGGCCGCCGGGTACGTGCTCAAGCAGATCCACGGCGCCGACCTGGTCGGCGCGGTGCGCACGGTCGCCGCGGGCGGCTCCCTGCTGGACTCGGGCAGCACCGGCGCGATGCTGGAGCGGCTGCGCGGCGCCCAGGCCGAGCCGGACCCGCTGGCGGAGCTGACCCCGCAGGAGCGCCAGATCCTCGACCTCATCGGTGAGGGCATGACCAACCGGCAGATCGGTGAGCGGCTGTACCTGGCGGAGAAGACCGTCAAGAACTACGTCTCGGCGCTGCTGGCGAAGCTGGACCTCAAGCGCCGGACCCAGGCGGCGGTGCTCGTCGCGGAGCTGCGCGGCCGCCGCTACTGACTCAGCCGTCCCGTCCGGCGGCGAAGGCCGCCGCGAACCCCCGCTCCCCCAGCGCCGCGCGCGCCCGGGCGGTGGCGCGGTCGACGTCGCCCCGCTCGCCCGGGGGCAGCGGGGAACCCACGGACTCACGGAGCGCGGCCGCCTCCCCCAGCAGGGCGGCGGCCCGTTCGTGCTCCCCGGCCAGGGCGTGGGCGCCGGCCAGCCCCTCCAGGGCGAGCGCCACCGACCTCGGGTCGCCCATGGTCCGCGCGCTGGCCTCCCCCTGCCGGTGCAGGGCGAGGGCGGCCCCGGCGTCGCCGCGCAGCTCCGCCACGAAGCCGAGCTCCGCGAGGATCAGCGCCACCCCCGGCTCCCCCTCCCTGCTGCGGTTCCACTCCAGCCAGTGGCCGAGGTGCCGTTCGGCGTCGTCGAGCCGTCCCCGCCGCCGCGCCGCGAAGGCCAGGCCCATCTCCGCGAACTGCTCCTCCTGCCTGCTGGACCGCTCGGCCGCGATCCTCCGTGCCCGTTCGTGCAGGTCGTCGGCCTCGTCGAGGTCCCCGGCGAGCAGCGCCAGCCGCCCCAGGGCGGCCAGCCGGTAGGAGACCTCGGGCCAGAGCCCGAGTTCCTCGGCGTCGCTGAGCCCGTCCCGCCGCAGCCGCGCGGCCTCCGTGTAGTCTCCGGCGATCTCGGCCAGGTCGGCCAGGACGGCGGTGCTCCGCAGCCGCCCCCAGCCGTCACCGATCTCCTCGAACAGCGCCAGACTCCGCGTACCGGCCCGCCGCGCGGCCTCGATGTCGCCGCGCAGGAGCGCGGGCGATGCCAGTGTGACCAGCGCCGCCGCCACACCCCAGCGGTCGTCCTCGGCGCGGGACTCCGCCAGTGCCGCCAGCACCCGGTCCTCGCGGATGCGCTGGCCCCCGTAGCCGTACTGGGCGTAGGCCATGAACCACTTCGCCCGCGCGGCCCGCACCCCGTGGGCGTCGAACCGCTCCAACACCTCGCGGGAGCGGCCGACGGGGTCGACGTCGTCACCGAGCAGCATCCCGATGCCGGTCCGCCAGGCCGTCGTCTCGACCCTGAGCGGGTCGCCGTCGGGCACCCCCGGGCCGTCGGGTCCGTGGGAGAGCACGAGGGTCAGCGACCGCCGCGCCTCACCGAGACGTCCCCGGAGGAACCAGTACCAGACCAGGGCGTTGGCCAGCCGCAGGCCGTCGCGCGAGCCGCCCGCGTGCTGGAGGGCGGCGCGGAGGTTGCCCGTCTCCGCGTCCAGTCTCTCCAGCCAGCCGCGCTGCTCGCACCCCCGCAGGTCGGCGCGTTCCGCGAGGCCGAGGTAGTGGGCGAGGTGCCGGTCGCGCACGCGCTCCAGTTCACCGGCGGCCGCCATGCGTTCGGCGCAGTAGGCCGCCACCGACTCCAGCAGCCGGTAGCGGCCGTCGCGGTGCACGACCAGCGAACGGTCCACCAGGCGGCCCAGCAGGTCCAGGACGTCGGCCGGGTCCACACCCTCCCCGGAGCACAGCTCCTCGGCGGCGCCGAGCGTGCAGCCGTCGGCGTGGACCGCCAGGCGCCGCAGCACCGCCCGTTCGGGGTCGGTCAGGGGCTCCCAGCTCCACTCGATCATCGCGCGCAGGGTCCGCTGCCGGGCGGGGGCGTCCCGACGGCCCGAGGTCAGGAGGCGGAACCGGTCGTCCAGGCGTGCGGCGAGTTCGGCCACGTCCACGGACCGTACCCGGGTGGCGGCCAGTTCCAGGGCCAGCGGGACGCCGTCCAGGCGTCGACAGATCGCCTCCACGTGGGCCCGGTTCTCCTGTGTGACGGCGAACCCGGGTTCGGCCGCCGCCGCGCGCTCGACGAACATCCGCGCCGCCCCGTCGGCGTCCAGCGGCGGGACGGTCCACAGCAGCTCCCCGGCGGTGGCGAGGCGTTCCTGGCTCGTCGCCAGGACGTGCAGGCCGGGCACGCCGCCGAGCAGACCGGCGGCCACCTCGGCGGCGGCCCCCACCACGTGTTCGCAGTTGTCCAGCACGACCAGCGTCCGCCTGCCGCGCAGCGCGGCCGCCAGCCGGGCGGTCCCGGACTCCGGGGCGGCCTCCCCCGGCCGGGGCCCGTCCTGTCGCACCCCCAGGGTCGCCGCCACCGCGTCGGCCACCTCCCCGGCCCCGCTCCCGGACGGCAGCCCGGCCAGTTCGACCAGCCACACCCCGTCCGGGAACCGCCCGACCAGGGTGCGGGCCACCTCCACGGCCAGGCGGGTCTTGCCCACCCCGCCCGGACCGGTGAGCGTCACCATCCGCCCGGTCCCCAGCAGCGCGCCGATCTGTGTCACCGCCCCCTCCCGGCCGACCAGCTCCGTGAGTCGGGCCGGGAGGTTGCCGCGCGCCAGCGGGCGGCTCGGCTCCGTACGCAGACCGGGGTCCTGCCGGAGGACGGCCGCGTGCACGGCGGTGAGTTCCGGGCCGGGGTCGACGCCGAGTTCGTCGCGCAGCCGCGCGCGGACGTCGCCGTAGCTCTCCAGGGCCTCGCTCTGCCTGCCGGAGCCGTACAGCGCGCGGATGTGGACGGCGCGGAGCCGTTCCCGGAGCGGGTGCGCCGCGACCAGGTCGGCCAGCTCACCCGCCACCAGACCGTGTTCTCCGAGTTCGAGGCGCGTCCGGGCCAGCTCCTCCACGGCGGCCAGCCGCAGCTCCGCCAGCCTGCGGGTTTCCGCGAGGGCGAACCCCTCGTCCTCGAAGCCGGAGAACGCCTCCCCCCGCCAGAGCGCCAGGGCGTCGGCCAGCCCCTCCGCGCGCTCCCGGTCCGCCAGCGTCCGGGCGCGCGCCACCCCCGCCTCGAACCGGTCCGCGTCCACGTCGTCGGCACCGACCCTCAGCCGGTATCCGGACGGTCCGAACCCGACCGCGCCCGCGTCCCCCAGGGCGCGCCGCAGCCGCGAGACCTTCCCCTGCAACGCCCCGGCGGGATCGGCCGGAAGGCGCTCCCCCCAGAGGTCGTCGACGAGCCGGTCGGCCGGGACCGGTCGACCGCGATGGACCAGCAGGTCCGCCAGGAGGGCGCGGACCTTCGCCTCGGCCACCCGGACGGGCCGCTGGTCGTGGGTCCACACCGTGAGCGGACCGAGCACCCCGAAACGCATTCACGCAGACTAACCGGCCGACGTCGGACCGGCGCCGGTGGCGACCGGGCCCCGTCCGGGCGGCAGCGGACCGACGGCCGTCCGACAGCGCCCCCGGGCACCGTGGGAACCACCGAACGACGAGAGGAACACCATGAGCACCGCCACCAAGGCCCCCGTCACCGTGATCGGCCTCGGCCCGATGGGCGAGGCACTGGCCACCGCCTTCGTGGAGGCCGGACACCCCACGACCGTCTGGAACCGCACCGCCTCAAAGGCCGACGCGGTCGTCGGGAAGGGCGCCGTCCTCGCCGCGTCCCCCGCCGAGGCCGCCGCCGCCAGCCCGCTGGTGATCGTCTGCGTCCTCGACTACGACGCCTCCGACGCGATCCTCCTGCCGATCGCGGACACGTTGAGGGGCCGCACGCTCATCAACCTCACCGCCGACACCCCGGACCGGTCCCGCGCCGCCTCCGCCTGGGCGGCCGAGCACGGCATCGACTACGTCGACGGCGCGGTGATGTCGCCCACCTTCACCATCGGCACGCCCTCCGCCGTCGTGCTCTACAGCGGCTCCGAGGAGGTCTACCGTGCCCACGAGGACACGCTGGCCGCGCTCAACGGCTCGCACACCCACCTGGGCCCGGACCACGGCCGCGCCGCCGGCTACGACCTGGCGCTGCTCAACATCTTCTGGACCTCGATATCCGGGCTCGCGCACGCGTTCGCCCTGGCCAGGGCGGAAGGGGTCGAGGCGGCGGACTTCGCCCCCTTCGCCCAGGGCATCATCGGGCTCCTGCCCGAGTCCGTGACCCACATGGCGGGCAAGCTCGACCAGGGCGAGTTCTCCGCCGACGGCTCCAGCGTCCTCTCGAACGCGACCACGATGAGCCACGTCATCCACGCCGCCCGGGACCGGGCGATGGACCCGGGCCCGCTCGGGGCCGTCCTCCCCTTCGCCCAGGCCGTCGTGGACGCGGGGCACGGCGACGACAACTTCGCCCGCCTCGCCGTGCACTACCTGGAGGGTCGTTCCTGACCCCCGCCGGAAGGGGGACCGCCAGGGTTCCGCAAGACGCGTCAGGCCGCCAGCGAGGAACGAGCCAGGCGTGGACGAGGATGAGGAACAACTGGCTACGTGGGCGCCCGAAGGGGGACTGACCCCGGGGCGGGCCCCCTCCGGTGCGGAGGGGGCCCGCCCCCGTCGCCTGCCCGACCAGGGATCATGAAGTCCTCCTCCCGTACCGCCCGGAGCCGCGGGAACAGCAGGGCTCTTTCAGAGTCGGCGGTGAGTAGCGTCAGCGCTGATCGCAGGCCTGCGCTCCAGTACAAGACCACAGACACAACAACGGAGCCCCACGCCCTGTTCGCCACTGTCTGGGCCGCATCATCCTGATTTTCCGGCGCGCTCTGCCCTGGAGGACACACACACCCCCGCCGGCCCCAGGCCGTGCACCTGCTGGCCACGGACCCCTCACCCGACGTCGAGACAGCCCTGGCGGGAACAGCGGTCGCCCGGAAGTGTTCGCGGCAAGTTGGGGCAGAAATGTGCGACGAGGGAACAACGTCGGGTGTCCGCCGACCCTGTTTCGAAGCGGCAACGGAAAGTACTCAACCGGCCTGATCCGATGGAGCCTTGCGAATTTCCGGCGTCCTTGCTTAGATACTTCACCAGACGGGGCGACGGACACAAACACCAGTCACGCTGGCCCTGCCCCTCAACGCTTGCAGCATGGAACCGAACACGGCGACGCCATTCACCGGCACGGTGCCACAATGCTCGGACCGGCGCATCGCTCCGCAAACAGGAAAGACAAAGGTCCCGGGATTCAATTCACGAATACCGGGATTCTTTCTCCCTGCCACCGTTCCCTTTCCACATGATTTCCCCGACCTTGGCCGCGCGCTGACCGACCAGCACAGAGGAGCACTTGTGAGAACCCGGACAGGCACGTCGGCGGCGGCCGCGCGGACACCCTCCGCCGGAGGGCCGCCGCTGCGCTTCCTCTCCCCGGAGAACCGGCTGCCCAAGATCCCGGTGTGGACACGCGCGGAGCAGTGCGCGGCCGACTTGAGAGCTGCGGCGCTGGCCCGGCCCTTCGACGTCGAAACGTACTGCCGTTCGGCCAACCGGAGCGCGCTGACCCTGGCTTTCGCCGGGGACGCCGCCGAGAGCGAGCGCTCGTGCCTCCGACAGATCCGGGTCGTGTTCGCCTTGGTCCGCAGCGGCGAGGTTCCCGTTCGGGAGCTCTCTAGGGTGTTCCAACCGTGGGTCAACATCGGACGCCTGCGCGTGATCCAGGGGCGCTGGGAGGAAGCGCTCGGCCACTTCACCGACCCGGACGACCTGGAGCACCCGGAGCGGGGGCTCCCCTTGGGCGGCAGCGTTCTGACCTCGGAGGAGATCCGGGCCGTGCTCTCGTTCCAGGCTGCTGCCGACTTCATCCGCGACTCCCACATCGTGGAGACGGCCAAGGCGTTCGCGCGGGGAGGGCGCATGGACCTGCTGGAGGAGCACGTGGAGCGCTCGCGCGGTCGGGAGAAGCGCGTCCCCCACCTCAGGGAGGCCGCGACCGTCCTCGCCCTGCGTAAGGGGGACCCCGTCGAACTTGGCTCTCCCAGGGGCGCCGCGACCCCGCTGGCCGACGCGGCGATCAGGGTTCACGCTGCGGCGGCCCGTGAGGACCACGTCGACGCCCTGGTCTCTGAGTTGGAACCGCTCGAGACGGTTCCCGCGTCGGCGGACCTCGTGGCGGTACTGCGTGCTGGCGCCGACACCCTGCTGTCCAAGGGCCGCACGGACGACGCCACGCGCGTACTCCGCGCGGCGGAGCGCGCGTGCCGGGAGATCGACGACGAGGTCGACCTCTACTGGGTGCTCACCGCGCTGGCACCGTTGTCCGCCGGCGCGGAATGCTCCGAGGAGGCGCGCGCCATCGCTGACCGGACCGGTCACGCCCTGATCCGGCGCGGCGCGGGCCTTCCTTCACCCCCCGCAGCGGTGGGTGAACCGCGGTTGGTCGCCCTGCTGGACGCGGAGCGGGAGGCCGTGTCCCGAGTATCCCCCTCACTCCTGGAGATGACATGACGACGCCACCTCAAGCGGCGGCCCCCGAGAAGCACGGCGCGCTGGGACGACTGGTTCGCGACACCGAAACCCTGGCGGCCAACTGGGAACGCGAAGCCTTCGCCGCTGCCGCCGGGGACGACCTGGCCAAGGTGTTCTCGTTGGACACCGCCCTCGACCTGATGAGCCGTCCGGGGCTGCCCGCCTCCTGCTTCCGCCTCTTCAGGGACGGCGCCCCGGTACCGCAGGAGGAGTTCGAGGTACGACGCGGGCGCCCCGGTCCGGGTCGTGAGGCGACCGTGGACGTCGACGCGCTCCGCCGCGCGCACGATGCCGGCGCGACCGTCATCTTCGAGGAGGTCAGGACTCTCGTCCCTGCGGTGGATTCCCTCGCCGCGGACCTCGCCGAGGAGCTCGGGTTCAGGATCTACTGCGCCGCCTTCCTCACTCCGGCGGACACCGCCGGGATCTGGCCGCACTACGACCTGGCCAGCGGATTGCTGTGCCAGGTCCACGGTTCGAAGTCCTGGCACGTCGGAGAACCCGAGCAGCGTTGGCCCACCGTCCCGTGCGGTGCGTCCCGGCCCGAGTTCACGCCCACCCTGCGGACTGTCCTGCAACCCGGTCAGACCCTCTACATCCCCCGTGGCCACCCCCATTCGGGCGCGGCCACCGAAGAGCCCTCGCTCCACCTCTCCTTCGCGATCATTCCCTTCACCTGGAAAGACCTCCTCGTACGGCACCTGGAAACCTCTGTCGAGCACGACCCGCTCAGGGAGATGCTCCCCCTTGGTCACGGGGGGACACCCGCTGAGGCGCTCCTCGGAGAGGCCTTCGGCCGCCTACCGAGGGTCGACCCCCCGCTCCGGTAGCCCCGGCCCCCGGGGCCGGGCTCCTTCGCCGGAGGCGACGCCACCTCCGGCGATCCTGACCGTGTACCCGACACATCCGGGTGTTCGACCGCGAACGGGCAAGGAAGGACATTCATGGATCCGGGTTCGGTTCCGCAACTCGTCGTGCACGTGGCCGTGTGCCTGATCGTCGTGCTCGTGCTCGGCCGGATCGGCGGAATCCTGGCTCAGTCGCTACGGCAGCCCCGAGTGATCGGGGAGGTCACCACCGGACTGGTCCTGGGCCCTGTGCTCATGTGGGCGGTCGGTCCGCGTGTCTTCGACCTCGTGCTGCCGGGGCCGGTACTGGACCACCTGGGCACTGTCGCGCAGGCGGGACTCGCGCTGTTCCTGGTCGGCATCGTCTACGAACTGAGGTGTGTCGGCCGCGTGGCACACCGCGTCGGCACCCTCGGCTGGGTCATCACCGGGGCGTTGGTGCCACCGATGTTCACGGGTCTGATGCTCTTCCTGTGGATCCTGCACTTCGAGGGCTCGGACGTGCGTGGGACGGCCCCACTGCCCGCACTCGGGCTGTTCGTGGCCGTCGCGCTGACGATCACGGCGGTACCGGTCCTAGCCAGAATCCTCACCGACCGGGGGATGGAGAACACGTCGTCGGGCCGGTTGGCGCTCACCGCCGCGATCGTGGTCGACGGCATCGGATGGCTGCTCCTGGCTGTGGTCCTGGGCCTTCGGACCGGGGGTTCGGGCGCGTTCGTCACCATGCTCGTCCTGTTCCTCGTCGGCCTGGCTCTGGCTCTGTTCATCCGCCGCCTGCTCTCTTCCCGCGCCCTGAGCCCGTTCTGCCCACGGTCCCCCCGTAGCGTCGCGGCGCTCCTGGGCGTCGTCGCGGTGGCGGTCGGTCTGGGTTCCGAGCACGCGGGCCTGACCCTGCCGGTCGGGGCCGCTCTGGTCGCCCTGGCGATTCCCGCGGCACCGGAGAGCCCGTGGATCCCTGTGGTCGCGTGGCTGAACTCGGTGGGACGCGCCGTCGTACCGGTCTTCTTCGTCGTCACGGGCATCACGGTCTTCGTCTCGCCCCTGGGTTCGACTCCGTGGACGCTCATCGCCGTCGCCACGGGGCTTGCCATCGTGGGCAAGGTCCTCGGCGGTTACGTCGGCGCCAGGTTGGGCGGACGGTCGCATCCCGTGTCCATACGGGTCGGCGTTCTGCTGAACACCCGTGGACTGACCGAGTTGGTCGTGCTCCAGATCGGCTACAACGCGGGAGTGGTGACGCCGCAGCTCTTCCTCGCCCTGGTCGTCATGGCCCTCCTGACCACCGCTGTCACCGGGCCCCTCCTCTCCTCACTCGACTGGTTCGCGGCCACGCGCGAGGAACCGGAGGAACAGCGGCCCAGCCCGGAGCCCGCGCGCTGAAACCCGGTTGCCGTGCCGAGGTCGGGCGCATGCTTCCACGGTCGCCGCAGCAGAGCGCTCCGAACCGTGGGAACCAGTACGACTCATCATTGGACATCCGGAGAGCGACACCGTTCGACGGATACGGACTAAGGGAAGTCTCGGCAGATGGAAACTGACTATGACGTGATCGTCATCGGGGGCGGACCGGCCGGTTCCTCGGCCGCCGCCTACCTGGCGTTGGAGGGGATGTCCGTCGCACTCATCGAGAGCGAGGTCTTCCCCCGACCACACGTCGGGGAATCGCTCGTGCCCGCGACGACACCGGTCCTGCTGGAGATCGGCGCGCTGGAGGCGATCGACGCCGCGGGGTTCCCCCGCAAGTACGGTGCCTCCTGGACCACCGCGGAGATGCGGGACATCCCGCACAACGGCTTCTCCGGGCTCAGCCACGACTGGTCGGCGAAGGTGCAGTTCGTCGAGAGGGAGCAGGTGGGTGTCGACCGCGATTACACCTACCACGTGGACCGGGGCGAGTTCGACCTGCTCCTCATGAAGAACGCCGAGGCCAAGGGCGCCAAGGTGTTCTCGGGGGTGCGGGTGCTGGGCGTGGACCTCGAACCCGCTGACCACGCCGT
Source organism: Nocardiopsis sp. iso_238 (assembly GCF_056173325.1). NCBI lineage: Bacteria > Bacillati > Actinomycetota > Actinomycetes > Streptosporangiales > Nocardiopsidaceae > Nocardiopsis > Nocardiopsis sp. iso_238. The sequence continues at coordinate 6,116,103 of NZ_CM149668.1, forward strand.
CGTGACCGCCAGGCTCGGCCGGGCGGAGGTCGGTCTGACCGCCAGGATGGTTGTGGACGCGTCGGGCCGCCAGACCCTCCTCGGCAGGCAGCTCAAGATGAAGGTGCCCGACCCGGTGTTCGACCAGTACGCGGTACACACGTGGGTCGAAGGGCTGGACCGGGGGGCGCTCACCGCGAACCCCGCCGAGGTCGACAACATCTTCGTCCACTTCCTACCGGTCAAGGACACATGGGTCTGGCAGATCCCGATCACCGACACCGTCACCAGCATCGGCGTGGTCACGCAGAAGAAGCGGTTCAAGGAGGCCGGTACCGACCGGGAGAGCTTCTTCTGGAAGTTCGTGGACAGCCACCCCGCCCTGAGCGAGGCCCTGAAGAAGGCCAAACGGATCAGGTCCTTCAAGGCTGAGGGCGACTACAGCTATGCGATGCGGCAGATCTGCGGGGACAAGTACGTTCTGATCGGCGACGCCGCCCGCTTCGTGGACCCGATCTTCTCCAGCGGCGTCAGCGTCGCGCTCAACAGCGCGCGCATCGCCTGCCGGGACATTGTGGCGGCCCACAGGGCGGGAGGGGGATACCCCAAGACCGCCTTCGCCGACTACGAGCGCACTCTGCGGCGCGCCGTGTCCTACTGGTACGAGTTCATCAGCATCTACTACCGTTTGAACATCCTGTTCACGGTGTTCGTCCAGGACCCGCGCCACCGGATCGACGTCCTCAAGATGCTCCAGGGGGACGTCTACGACGGGGAGGAGCCCAGGACCCTCCAGACGATGCGCGAGGTGCTGGCCTCCGTGGAGGAAGACCCCGGGCATCCCTGGCACCCGTTCCTGGGAACGCTGCGCGCCCCGATGATGGCACCACAGTTCTAGTGGTACGTCGTTGACCCGTGTCGGGCGGTGCTGCTGTGCGAGCGGCCGTTGGCAGGTGGAACACACCGGTCCAGCACAGCAGCACTTCTTGGAGCGCGTCCGGGAACTGGTGCGGAACCCGTCCGGCATCGCCCTTTTCCTCGTGAGGCGACCACTCGGCGATCAGCGCTCCGGAACCGTCTCGGCAAAGGAAGCGGCCGCAGCCCGCTCACGAGAAGCGGGCTGCGGCCTAGCTCCGAAGAGCGGACATCAGCAACCGAAGTTGGCGTCCATGGAGTCAGCGGTGTCGATCTCTTCGAGAACATCCTCGAAAGCGTCCATAACACTTCCCTTCGATATATGGAATTCACCCAGAAACCCGGGCAATTAATCGTACAATAGAGCATCCCGAACTCTCAACCATGCACCAAACAAACCTGACACGAAAACCACGACACCCACCCCACCCGACCACCCGCACCCGCTCACACCGACCAACCCGGCACCAGAAAAGGAAACAGCCGCAGCCCGCTCACAAGAAGCGGACCGCGGCCTAGCCCCGAAGAGCGGACATCAGCAACCGAAGTCGACGTCCATGGACTCAACAGTGGCGTCAGCCTCTTCGAGAACATCCTCGAAAGCGTCCATAACACTTCCCTTCGATATATGGAATTCACCCAGAAACCCGGGCAATTAATCGTACAATAGAGCATCCCGAACTCTCAACCATGCACCAAACAAACCTGACACGAAAACCACGACACCCACCCCACCCGACCACCCGCACCCGCTCACACCGACCAACCCGGCACCAGAAAAGGAAACAGCCGCAGCCCGCTCACAAGAAGCGGACCGCGGCCTAGCCCCGAAGAGCGGACTCTAGCAATTGAAGTTGACGTCCATGGCCTCGGCAGCGACGTCAGCCTCTTCGAGAACATCCTCAAAAGCGTCCACAACACTTCCCTTCACTACTTGGAATTCACCCAGAAACCCGGGCAATTAATTCTATAAGCGAATACTCCGACTTCTCAACCATGAACGGAATAAACATGGCGAGGGAACTTCGGAGGCCGGCCCGGGAAGCAGACGCCGACCCGGTTCACGACTCGCTCGCCTTCCTCGCTTTGTGCATCAGGGGTTTGGCCTCCCAGTAGACGTCGATGTCCAGAGCGCCCCCTCCCGGAGCCCGGACGTCGGCCCTCGCCGGGATCTCCACGATCTCGACCTCGTCGCCGTTCACCGCGACGAGGTGGTTGGCGAACGTGAAGGCCCCCGGCCAGGCGTCCTCAGCCATACGACGGGGGGCGACGAAGGCCCTCGCCCCGTTGATGTTGTAAAGCCAGTTGGCGGGCTTGCCCTGAGTCCGGACCACCAGCCACTCACCGCTGCACGAGACGTCCAGTCCGACCGCTTCGGCCGGCAGCCTGACCTCGTAGACGGGGCGAGGCGGCCAGGGCTCCACCCTGGTGAAGCGGGCGGTGTCCGGGGATTCCGCCGAGAGCAGCCAGACGCCGCCAAGCACCTCGTCGTACACGGCGTCGGAGTAGGTGCCCGGTACCGGGGCCGGTGCGACCTGAACGTCCCCGCTCCCGGGGTCGTACTGGTGGACCGCGCCACTGGCCGTGATGACGAGGGCGCGACGGCGCCGGGCCTGCCAGGCCAGTGTCAAGGGCTCCGAGTCGAGCTCGGCGACGTCATCCCACCTTCCGTCTCGGTGGACGAGGAGGCGGCGGTCGTTCGCGGCCAGGACGTGCGGGCCGCTCCGCCGGACGTCCCGCGATCCCAGGTCCAGCGCCCCCGAGAACCCCTCGGGGAAGGTGAGTTCGGGTCCGAGCAGACCGTCGGCCGCTGACCACCATCGCGCGATCCGCCCTTCGAACAGCAGGAAGCACGCGGGACTGAGGGTCGGCAGCACGCCGTCGGCCCACACCCCCGGTTCCCGCTCGATGTCGGTCTCCTCTGTGTCGAACCTGGCCTTGCGCAGGAGCCCGTCCGCCGCGGTCCATACGAACCACAGGGCATCGACGTCGACTGCCAAGGGGGTCGTTCCGGGGGCCCTCCTCACGCGTTCTCCTTCCGTTTCCTTCGCTTGGCCATGCGCGCGTAGGTGTCGATGGTCGGACCGATCCACACCTTGGTCGGCGGGCAGGGACGACGCCCTTCCTCCAGCCGAACCAGCGGGCAGGAGGCACCCTGGCACGAGGGTTGGAAGAAGCAGCTCTGACAGCCCGTGTCAGAGGTGTCGTCGGTGTCGACCCAGATACTCATCCGCTCCTGGTCGAGGTTGAGCTCACCCGACTGGTCGAGGTTCCCCACGGCGTTGCGCTGGTCCCGGAGCGCCACGGTGCACTTGTTGACCAGGCCGTTGGGCCGGATGACGAAGGACCAGGGCGAGGCCGCGTAGCAGACCGAGCCGCTGGGACGGAGCATGCGCGCGTCCCCGTTGGCCAGGCCCTCCTCAGCCGCCTGGGCGCACAGACCGAGCTTCTGGATCTCGGCGTCCTTCCCCGAATGCGATCCCGTGTCCTGGTCCTGGGGCCCACCCCAGCTGCCGACGGGCCGGTAGATCGCGCAGAACCTCCGGTCGCCCGAGAAGTGCTTGCCCAGATCGTCGATGAGTTCGGGGACGCGTCGGCCGTTCTCCTCGGTGAAGTTCGTGCGCAGGGTGACCGTGAATTCGTCCTCCATGAGCGCCATGGCGTCCAGGTTCCGGACGATGTCGCTGTAGGTCTCACCGCCGCCGATGAGATAGCGGCTCGCGTCGTGCGTGTCCTGGGGGCCGTCAATAGTGATCTGGAAACGGCTGATTCCCATGTCGAGGCAGCTCCGCGCGACCTCCTCGGTGAGCAGGTAGCCGTTGGTGACGATGCCGGCGGTGTAGTTGACGTCGTTCTCGGCGCAGAAGGACAGGAAGAAGTCACTGAGTTCCTCGATGACCTCGAAGGCCACCAGCGGTTCACCGCCGAACCAGGAGACGGACAAATGCTTGAGGGGGTTCTCGGCATGGCGTGCTCGCACCAGCTCACGGATCCCCTCGCGAACGCTCGTGAGCATCCGGCCGAGGGCGAAGTCCTCGTAACAGTAGTTGCAGCGGAAATTGCATGCCTCGGTCGGCATGATGATCAGTTCGAGCGCGTCCGTGCGGTGCTTTCGCCGGGCGCTCACCGCTGCGGCCTGTTCGTCCTCGTCGGCGTCCTCGGGAACCAGAAACCCCTTGGAGCACAGGGCAGCGAAGACGTCCCCGGTGTCTTCACCCGGCCCAGGCCTCTCCAGCACCGCGCGCCTGTTCCCCAGCAGCGCGTGTACAGCCTCGTCCGCAGGTGGTTTGATCTGGTAGACACTGCCGCGCATCGCGTTGTAGATCACGAGGCCGCCTTCGCCGGACGGCGTGAGCACGTTGAACCTGGACGGCTTGAAATTTTCCTTCTGAACGTTCGCGGACAAGGATTCCTCCAACAAGTGAGGGTGCTCTGGCTACGAACCGGGCAGAACCAGTGCTGATTCAACGGGAGAACCCCAATAAGTTCCACTGCCACGACCGCCGACGCCCTGACCATAGGTGAGAGCAGATCGGACGTCAATGGAATTGCCGTCGGCACGGGGAAACGCAAGCGGCGTGAACTCCACTCTGTCCCGCCAGCGAGACACGGCACGGGCGACACGCCGCATCAAATGCTAGAACAGTCTCCCCGCCCGAAGATCGGGGGTTGCCGGCTGAGGCGGCGGATGACCACCTCGTGTGAGTGGGGCGTCGCGGTTCAGAGTGAAATCTCATCGGAGGTGAAGGCGTGCTCATTCCGCACTTGGAGAGTCGAAAAATTCGACTCCTACCCATCACAGATTCTGATCACAGGAACCTCCATGGCTTCCTTCTCCGTTCGGGTCTGGAGAGCACATTGACCCTGGAGGCCCACGAGAAGTCGATGGCATCGCTGCAGGAGAAGAATGTGACAGCATTCATGATCCAGCAGAAGGTGGACGGCAGGACTGTCGGGTGCTGCTCGCTCAGCGGTCCGACCAAGGCCGGATGCGTGAACGCGGCAATTTTCACCGACCAGAGCGATCTCGCTCTCGGCGTCGGCGCGGATGCGATGATCCTGCAGATCAACTACGCCTTTGCCAAGTGGGAGAACACCCGAAAGGTCTACTGCGTCACGACCGACGCAAGCATTGACCGGTTCGACTCCGAACTTGTTTTCATGCCCCGCGAGATGACCCTGAAGGAGCATGGTTTCTTTCGCGGTCGCTACTGGGATTACTACTACTACTCGATCCAGAGGAAAACATGGGAAGAGAAAGTAGCACCGTTCGTCAACCGGCTGGTGGTGGGTACGCGACCGACGTCACGGGGAGTCAGGAGATGACCGCTGCCGCGGAACCGTCACAGTTGTACCTGGACCTCATGAAGAAGACCCTCTCCAACACCATCTACCAGGACTCGCGCATCTGGTTCGGGGACTGGTCCGGCACCATCGAGACCGAACAGCGGGAGAGCCGCGAGTTCGACGGAGTCCAACGTGAGTGGGGGATGGATGTCCCCAGTGTCGCGCACACCATGATCGGGCGTAAGCGGCTGGACAACATCCAGCAGTGTGTCGAACGGGTGATCGCCGACGGAGTCCCCGGTGACCTGCTGGAAGCGGGGGTGTGGCGGGGCGGGGCGAGCATTCTCATGCGTGCCGTCCTGCGCGCGCACGGTGTCACGGACCGGACCGTGTGGGCCGCGGACTCCTTCGCGGGCATCCCCGAACCCGACACCGAGAAGTACCCCGCCGACCGAGGGGCCCCTCTCCACCTGTGGAACGACTTCCTCGCCGCGCCCAGGTCCGAGGTCGAGGAGAACTTCAGGCGCTACGACCTGCTGGACGACCAGGTCAGGTTTCTTGAGGGGTGGTTCCGCGACACCCTCCCGGAGGCACCGATCCGCTCCCTGGCCGTACTCCGGGTGGACGGCGACCTCTACGAGTCGACCATGGACGCGCTGACGCACCTCTACCCCAGGCTCTCTCCCGGCGGGTACGTCATCATCGACGACTACGGCGCCCTGGCGTCGTGCCGCCTGGCTGTCAACCACTTCCGCAAGCGCAACGAGGTCACCGAACCGATCAGCATGATCGATCGGTCCGGAGCCTGCTGGCGCAAGGAGGCCCGGGGCACGAGGGTCCCGTCGGCCGTGCGGGAGGCCCGATGAGCGCGGTCATCAGCGTGAGGGGTCTGCACAAGAGCTACGGCGACTTCGAAGCCGTGAAGGCGACCGACCTCGATGTGGAGTCCGGTGAGATCTTCGGTCTTCTCGGGCCCAACGGGGCGGGCAAGTCCACCATGATCAACATGCTGTGCTCGATGCTGCCGCCCACCGGCGGCACGGCGGCCATCGCCGGGCACGACGTCCTGCGCGCCGCCCACGAGGTACGGAGGAACATCGGTCTGGTGTTCCAGGCATCGACCCTGGACCTGTACCTCACCGCCGAGCAGAACCTGAGGTTTCACGCGGACCTGTACGGGATTCCGCGCTCCCGTGTGGAGGAGCGGATCCGCCGGGTGCTCGATGTCGTGAGCCTGTGGGACCGCAGGGGCGACCGGGCCTTCACCTATTCCGGCGGGATGCGGCGACGCCTGGAGATCGCCCGGGGCCTGATGCACTCTCCGCGTGTGCTCTTCCTGGACGAGCCGACGGTCGGCCTGGACCCGCAGACCCGGAACGCGATCTGGAACCACGTGCGCGAGCTGCACGAGAGTGAGGGCGTGACCGTCTTCATGACGACGCACTACCTGGACGAGGCGGAGAACTGCGATCGGATCGCCATCATGGACGCCGGGTCGATCGTCACGCTCGCCCCGCCCTCCGAGCTCAAGGCGGCTGTGGGTAAGGACCGCGTGCTCCTGGGCACCTCCGACACCGTGCTCACGGCCAGGCTCCTGCTGGAACGGTTCGGGATCGAGGCGGTCTCCGCGAACGGCGAGGTGACCTTCACCGTGTCCGAGGGCGAGGCGTTCATCCCACGCCTCTTCGCGGAGCCCGGGATACCGATCACGTCCCTGAGAGTGACCCGGCCCAGCCTGGACGACGTGTTCATTCACCACACGGGATCCTCCCTGCGCGACGCGGAGTCGGCCCAGGGCGATCGTCCGGCGGTCTTCGTCCGCTGAGGGGCTCCGTGCGGGCACGACGGACGTCCGTTCCAGTGAGAGCCCGATCCACCCGAGAACCCTGCTCCCGCCGCACGGCAAGAACGCTCGGGGAGCGGCACCCAGCACCGTTCCCCGAGCCGGACGAGACAAGAGGAGGCCACGTGCGCATCCTGATCGCGGCCCAGACCGAGAAGACCCATTTTCTGGGCATGGTCCCGCTGACGTGGGCCCTTCGCATCGCCGGACACGACGTGATGGTGGCTGGCCAGCCCGGGTTGATGGACACCGTCATTTCGGCGGGACTCACCGGAGTGGCCGCGGGCAGCGACTACCGGATGCGGAAGCTGATGGAACGGCGGGGCTCCAACGGTCCCGAACTGGATCTCTCCGACACCGGACCCGACGCTCTGAAATGGGAGCACCTCCTCCAAGGGCACCGCAACCTGGTGACCTGGTGGCTTCGGGTCATCAACGAGCCCATGATCGGCGACCTGGTGCGACTGTGTCGCGAGTGGCGGCCCGACCTGGTGATCTGGGAGCCCACCGCTCTGGCGGCGCCGATCGCGGCCGAGGCCGTCGGCGCCGTGCACGCGCGCCTGCTCTGGAGCCTGGACCTGTTGGGGACCATGCGCTCCCGGTACCTCCAGGTCATGGAGCAACAGCCCCCGGGCGAGCGCGAGGACCCGCTCGCCGACTGGTTGGGCTCACACGCGCGCAGGCTCGGCGGGGACTTCACCGAGCGGATGACGAGCGGGTACTTCACCATCGACTACCTACCCAGCGCCCTGCGCCTGCCCGAACCGGCCCAGGTGCGCTACGAACCCATGCGCTACATCCCCTACAACGGCCGCTCCACCCTGCCCGCATGGCTGCGCACCCCACCCGAACGCACCCGCGTCTGCCTCACCCTGGGCACCTCCGCCACCGAACGGTACGGCGGATTCACGTTTCCGCTGCGGGAGGTCCTGGACGGCCTGGCCGATCTGGACGCCGAGATCATCGCGACCCTGCCCCGCACCGAACGCGAACGCCTGGGCCCCCTACCCCCCAACGTCCGCCCCGTGGAATTCGCACCCCTGCACGCACTGCTCCCCACCTGCGACGCCGTGATCGACCAGGGAGGGTCCGGCACGTTCCTCACAGCGGTGGCGTCAGGGGTCCCGCAGGTCGTGGTTCCGCACGCCCGCATGTTCGACACCCGCCCGCTGGCGGACCGGTTCCAGGAGTTGGGCGCGGGACTGCACGTGCCCCCTGAACGGGCCGACGGCGAAACCGTGCCCCGTGCCCTGCGCGGGGTCCTCAAGGACCCCGCCCACACAGCGGCCACCCGCCGCCTGCGTGGGGAGATGGAGTCCGCGCCCACGCCCAACCGGATCGCCACCGACATCGAGGCCATCACCCAACGCCACGCCGACGCCGCACACCACGGCTGACGCCGCGCCCGGTCCTACACAGCGTGGTGTTCGACCAGGTCCTCGACCTGTGCCGCGAACCGTCCCGGAGAGGGCATCGCCGCCATCTCCCCACGCAACCGCCGCGCCGACCGCGCGAACGAACCCTCAGCCAGCACCCGCTCCACCCCCGCACGCACCACCGCACCCGAAACCCGGTCGGCGGTGACCGCCACACCCGCGCCCAGCGACGCGAAGCGGTCCGCGAGAAGTGGAGCATCGAACATGTGCTCGTGCGGCAGGAGGACTTGGGGGACGCCGTGGGACAACCCCGTCAGCAACGTCCCCGGACCACCGTGGTTGACCAACACCGCGCACCCGGGCACCAACGCGTGCAAGGGCACGAAGGGCACCACCCGCACATTGCTCGGCACCCGACCCGAGTACCCCGGCAGAGCCGCCACCACCTCGGCGTCCACACCCGCAACACCCTCCAACACCTCCTCCACCCCCACCGCGTACCCACCCAGACGCTCCACCGCCGAGGTCCCCAACGTCACACACACGCGTGGGCGATCACCCCTGCCCCCACGCAACCACTCCGGCACCACCGCACGCCCGTTGTAGGGCACATACCGCACCGGAACCCGCTCCACCCCCTCCACCGCACCCAGACCCACACCCTCCGGCAGAGGATCCAGAGTGAAGAAACCCCGGGTCATCCGCTCGGAGAACCCCACCCCCACCCGCCGAGCACGATCACCCAACCACCGGGCCAGAGGATCCCCCTCCAGACCCCGCCCACCCAAAACCTCCAGAAAACGCCCCCGCATCCGCCCCAGCAGATCCATCCCCCACAACACCCGACCGTGCACCGCCCCCACCGCCTCAGCGGCCACCGCCCCCGCGAAGGACACCGGCTCCCACAACACCAGGTCCGGACGCCACTGACGACAGAACACCGTCAGCTCATCCACCATCGGATCATTGACCACCTTCCACCACAGGGGCAGAAGCTCCCGCGCGTAGCCGTCCCGGAGCCGTTCCCAGGTCAGGCTCTCCTCGCGCGAGTCCATGAGGTCGAACCCGTGGACGGATGCGGCTCCCATGGACCGCACGGCCTGGTTGACCGCGTGCATCACGTGGTCGTTTCCGACGGCGACGGCGGGCAGGCCGGTGGCGGCCACCGTGGGCATCAGCTCGGGCTGGCTGGCCACCACCACCTCGTGCCCCGCCGACCGCAGCGCCCACGCCAACGGCACCATCCCCAGGAAATGCGTCTTCTCCGCATACGAAACAAACAACACGCGCATGTGGTCTCCACGGCCATGGGGGTGCTGGTGCGATCGGACTTTCCAAGCTCAGGCGCTGTTTCCCGCGTGCTGCTCCACCAGGCGCTCGATGTCGGCGACCACGTCGACCGGGGTCGGCTCCTTCTCGATGAGGGCGCGCGCCTGCCGGGCTCCCTCTGCCAGGGTGCGATCGGTGAGCAGCCTGCGGATCATGTCGAGCACGGGCTCCACATCCAGGTCCTCGTAGGCGATCGACAGCCCGGCTCGCAGGGACGTGAGCGTCCTGGCCAGGAGCGGGGAGTCGAAGATGTACCGCTGGGGCAACATCCCCTGGGGGATCCCGTTGGCCAGCGCGCCCATGACCGCGTCGGGCGCCCCGTGGCTGACCAGGGCGGAACAGCGCGGCAGGATGACGTGCAGCGGCACCGTGTCCGCGTCCACGAGGCGGACGTTCTCCGGGACCTCGGTGAGCTCGGTGACGTGGGTGATCACGCGCTCGGGAATCACGACCAGGACCTCGGCGTCGATCTCGCCCAGCCAGCTGACGAGCTCCGGGACGGGAATGGTGTAGCCGCCCATGCGCTCGGGCTCCGATCCGGGGCTCACGCACACCCGCGGGCGGTCCCCGTCACCCCGCAGCCACTCGGGGACCACGGCACACCCGTTGTAGGGCACGTACCGCATCGGGACACGATCGACCCCCGGCACCGCACCCAGGCCCACACTCTCCGGCAGGGGGTCGACCGTGAAGAACCCGCGCGTCATCCGCTCGGAGAACTCCACCCCCGCCCGCTGGGCGCGATCACCCAACCATTCGGCCAGGGGGTCCCCGCCCCGGCCGCGCTCATCCAGCACGTCCAGGAAGCGCCCCCGCATGCGCCCCAGCAGATCCATCCCCCACAGCACCCGGCCGTGCACGGCGCCCACGGCCTCGGCGGCGACCGCCCCGGCGAAGGAGACCGGCTCCCACAGCACCAGGTCCGGACGCCACTGACGGCAGAACAGCGTCAGGTCATCGACCATCGGATCATTGACCACCTTCCACCACCAGTTGACGGACTCAGAGAAGCCGTTGCTGAGGTAGTCCCAGGTCAGAACCTCGGACCGGTCCTCCGCAAGGTCGAACTCGTCCTCGTCGTACTCCTCGGCGTACTCACCACCCTCATACGCCCAGGACTCCATGGCCCCGAACTCGTGGTCCTCACCCACGGAAACGGCGGTGAGACCGGAAGTGACGATGTCCTCCACCAAGGCGGGTTGGCTCGCCACACGCACCTCGTGGCCGGCGTTGCGTAGTGCCCAAGCCAGGGGCACCATGCTCGAAAAGCTGGGCGAATCCGCGTACGTTGCAATCAGAACACGCATGGTGTGATGGCTTCCTCGTCAGCTAGGGGAAGGTCCTGGGTACCAAAAAGTGCTTGCAGATGAAACCCCTTGCACCCAATGCGGCCAGTTAATCAGAGTGGTGACCTCAGTCGCCCCGTGATGGACAGCGACTCCCGCAGGAATTTATGTAAAGCTCTCGCTCGGGGAACCGATACCTCCCTGAACCCAATCCTCCATGTCGAATACCGGGGGCAAGGGAAAGTCGAATCCGATCCGTTCGCCGATCCCGTTCCGGGCTGGCGACCGCTCAGGCATCCCAGGAAGGCCAAATGAAGGGAATCATCCTGGCAGGCGGTTTGGGGAGTCGCCTCCTACCGTCCACCAGATCAATTTCCAAGCAGCTCCTGCCGGTCTACGACAAGCCGATGATCTACTACCCCCTGGCCACACTCATGTGGGCCGGGATCAGGGAGATCCTGATCATCTCGACCCCGCAATCCCTCCCGCTCTTCACCGAACTCCTCGGAGACGGTGAACGCTTCGGCATACACCTGTCCTACCTGCCGCAGACCGAACCCCGCGGCATCGCGGACGCCCTGGTTCTCGGTGAGGGGCACATCGGCGGCCGACCCTCCGCGCTCATCCTGGGGGACAACCTCTTCCACGGGACCAACATGCGGGACCTCATGAGCGAGGGCCGCGCCAAACTCGACGGGAACGTCCTGTTCGGCTGCCCCGTGTCGTCCCCCCACCGGTACGGGATCGCCGAGGTCGACGCCACGGGAAACCTCACCTCCTTGGAGGAGAAACCCCTGGTCCCGAAGTCGGATCTCGCCGTGACGGGCCTCTACCTGTACGACGAGGACGCGCCGGAGATCGCCCGGAGCCTGGAGCCCTCCCCACGCGGTGAAGTGGAGATCACCGACGTCAACATCGCTTATATGGAGGAGAAGAGGTCCACGATTATGGTCCTCCCCCCCGGAATCTCATGGGCTGACACGGGAACCCCCGAATCCCTACTGGCCGCCTCACAGTACGTGCATTCAGTGGAGCAGCAGGAGCGAAACCGAGTAGCGTGCGTCGAGGAGATCGCCCTGCGCATGGGATTTATCGATTCCGAAGCGTGCTACAACTTGGGCACGGAGATGCGGCAGTCGGCCTACGGTCAGTATGTAATGAATATTGCCAAACTCTGGGACGACTCTTAGCGAAGGTAAATACTCATGCGAATGCTGGTTACCGGAGGGGCTGGTTTCATTGGCTCTCACTTCGTCCGCCAAGCACTTTCGGAGGCCTACCCGTTCCTGGGCGAGGTCAGCATCGTCGTTCTCGACAAGCTGACGTACGCGGGGAACCTCTCAAGCCTCGCGCCCGTCATGGACGATCCCCGACTGGAGTTCGTCCGCGGGGACGTCTGCGACCGCGCGCTCGTGGAACGGCTCTCCCAGGGAATCCAGCTCGTCGTGCACTGCGCGGCCGAGACCCACGTGGACCGCTCGATCGCCGACGGCGACGATTTCGTGAGGAGCAACGTCGTCGGGACCTACACCGTGCTCGACGCCGCGCTGGCCGCGGGGGTCGAGAAAGTGGTCCTGGTCTCGACCGACGAGGTGTACGGCTCGGTCACCGACGGCTCGTCCTCCGAGGGCGAGAGGCTCGCTCCGAACTCCCCGTACGCGGCTTCCAAGGCCGCCTCGGACCACTTCGCCCGCGCCTACCACCAGACCTACGGTCTGCCGGTCTGCGTGACCCGGTGCTCCAACAACTACGGCCCCTACCAGTTCCCCGAGAAGCTGATCCCGCTGTTCATCACCCGCCTGATGGACGGCCTCACCGTCCCGGTCTACGGGGACGGGCGGTACGTGCGGGAGTGGGTCCACGTGGACGACCACTGCCGCGGGATCGCGCTCGTCGCCGAGCAGGGAGTGCCCGGGGAGATCTACAACATCGGCGGCAGGACGGAGCTGAGCAACCTCCGGATGACCGAGACGCTCCTGGACGCGCTCGGGGCCGGCTGGTCCTCAGTGGAGTACGTGGAGGACCGCAAGGGGCACGACCGGCGGTACTCGCTCGACTCGTCCAAGATCACCCGTGAGCTGGGCTACGAACCGCTCCTGTCCTTCGAGGAAGGGCTCGGCGAAACGATCCGCTGGTACGCCGACAACAGGGCCTGGTGGGAACCGCTCCGCAAACGCGTGGACGTCGACCTGCTGGGCGAACCGACACAGGAGTGAACCGAACGGACGCGCCGCGTCCGTGTGTCCCGCCAGCGAGACAGGGCCGCAGGGGCTGTCCGCGCACCACCTCAACCACCCCGACGAGTCCGAAACAGGCGGAGGAACACCCATGCCCTACCAGGAGCTCGAACCCCGCGAGCTCATCCGAACGGGACTGCGTTCCGACGCCCTGACGAAGGACGCGTGGACGGTGGACTGGAGCCGGGAAGAGAACGCCGAGGAGGTGCTCGCGGACGGCCTCGGACCCCTTCTGGAGTTCCGTACCTCCGGGACCGCGTCCCCCGGTGGGAACTCCTGGCAGCGCACCTGGGCCCAGGTGTGGGCCGAGGCGGGGCTGCTGGCCGACCTGGTGCGGGGGGAGGCCCCGGAGGCGATCCTCAGCTTCGCCCCCCCGCGCCACCTCTACGGGACCCTGGTCAGCGTCCTCGTCCCCGCCCGGCTGGGTCTGCCCGTCTGGTACCGCCCCGAGTTCGCCTCCATGCCGCCCGAGCGGCCGCACCGCCGGTGGGCCGTCATGGCCATCCCCTGGGCGTTCCAGCTCCTGCGCCGACGGCCCGCCTGGATCCGCTCCGCCGAGAGGCTGGCGATCCTCCACAGCACCGCCTCCCTCCCGGCCGCCGGCCGGGAGCTGGTGGAGCAGGCGGGGCACGACCGGGCGGTGCTGACCGAGATCTTCGGTTCGACGGAGTCGGGGGGCGTGGCCACGCGGAACCCCTTCGCGCAGAGCCAGGACTGGACCCTTCTCGAAGACGTGGAGTTCGTCTCCGGCACCGCGGGCGAGGACCGCCGCCTGCACGTGCGCAGCCCCCGTCTGGCCTTCCCCGAGGGCGCTGGCCCTCCCGGTGAGTGCCGCCTCGACGACCACGTCCGGATCACCGGCCCCAGGAGCTTCCACTTCGCCGGGCGGCGCGAGCGACTGGTGAACGTGAACGGGGTCCGGCTGGACCTCGACGCCCTGGAGGAACCGCTGCGCGGGGCACTGCCCTGCCCGGACCTGGCATGCGTCCCCGTGCGCGACGAACTGGCGGGAGAGCACTTCGAGCTGCTCATCGCGGCTGGTCCCGGAAGTGCGCCTCCCGCTTCCGTGCTGGACGCGGCACTCTCCCTACTGCCCGTCCGGCCGCGCGGGATTCGCGTGGTCGAACGCATTGACCGATCCGAGACCGGCAAGCTCCGGAAGCTGACATGAACCCTGTCAGGACGATCCTGGGAGAAGACACGTGACACCCCAACCGACATCCCACGGCCGCGAAGCCGATCTTCCGCCCTTCTCCGACCCCGCCGGGGTCCTGCGCTCGGCGGGGTGGGACGCGCGCCTGGAGATCGGCCCCCAGGACAAGGAGAGGATGAACGCGGGGGCCGAGACGCTCGCCGCGAAGCTGGCCCGGGACGAGGAGGTGTACGGCGTCACCCGGGGGTTCGGCCCCCTGGTGGACTACGGCGCCTCCGGCTCGTCCGTCGAACAGGGAGCGGGTCTGATCGCGCACCTGGGCTCGGGGCAGGGCCGCCCCGTCCCGCCCGAGGTCTCCAGACTCGTCGTGTGGCTGCGCCTGTCCAGCATGCGCCGCGGGCACTCGGCCGTCTCCCCCGACTTCTGGCAGGTGCTCGCCGACCTGTGGAACCGCGGTTTCACCCCCGTCATCCCCCGTGACGGTTCGGTCAGCGCGAGCGGCGACCTCCAGCCCCTGGCACACGCGGCCCTGGCCCTGGCCGGACGCGGCGAGGCCTGGGTACGCGAGGACGGTGAGTGGCGGACGCGTCCGGCGGAGAAGGTCCTGGCCGACCTCGGAGCCGCCCCCGTCACCTGGTCGGCGCGCGAGGCGCTCGCCTTCGTCAACGGCACCAGCGTCGGCCTGGCCCAGAGCATCCACAACCAGACGGAAGTCATGCGGATGGCACGTGCCACCGCGATGCTCACCGGCCGTAACGCCTTCCTCCTGGGGGCCAGTCCCGAAGCCTTCCACGAGGGTGTCAGCCTCGTCCGGGGGCAGGCGGGCCAGCGGACGGCGGCGCGCTGGGTCCGCGAGGAGATCCCGCAGGGGTTCGAGCGCGACACCTCCCGACCGCTCCAGGAGCCCTACAGCATCCGCTGCGTGCCCCAGATCGTCGGAGCGGTCATCGACCAACTCGGTGCGTCGGGCGAGTTTCTCGCCCGCGAGGCACAGGGCTGCACGGACAACCCCGTGTGCGTGGACGGTGAGGTCCTGCACGGCGGCAACTTCCACGCCATGCCCGTCGCCCTGGCCTCCGACCAGATCGGACTGTGCCTACAGCAGATCGCCTACCTGGCGGACCGCCAGTTGGCGCTCCTGTGCGCGCCGACCACAAACGGGCGGGCCAACCCCATGCTCACCCCGACCCCGGGCAACAACAGCGGCCTGGCCGGCGTGCAGATCAGCGCGACGTCGTTCGTCTCACGCATCCGCCAGCTCGTCTACCCCGCGTCGCTCACAGCACTGCCCACGAACAACGGCAACCAGGACCACGTCCCCATGGCGCTCAACGGTGCCAACGCCGTCGCCGACGCGGTTGAGCTGGGCTGGTTGGCGATCGGCTCCCTCGCTGTGGGCACCGCTCAATACGCTGCTCTCCTCGGACGGCCCGTTCCCTCAGAGGGCGTCTGGCGGCGCCTGTCGGAGGCGTGCCCGCCTCTGGCCCAGGACCGCCCGTTGGCGACCGAGGTCAGGTCCGCCCTCGCCGTGATCGCCGAGGAGACGCGCCTCCTTTCGGACACGACGGTTCCGGACCACACCCCGTGAAAACCCAGAGTTTTGGAGACCCTCATGTCGCAAGGACCGTCCGACTGGCAGTCGGAGATCGTGGACAACGAGTCCGTGTGGAAGCGGACCCATGACATCCACCCGACCCTGAACCCCCTCTTCGACGAGTCGGTGCGGCGGATTCTGGGCCGCGCGCGCCTCGGTACCGCACCGCGTGTGCTCGACGTCGGCTGCGGCCTCGGGAGCTGGATCTTCACGCTCCTGGACTTCTGCCCGGACGCGACGTGCGTCGGCGTGGACATGGAGGCGTCGTTCATCGAGAGGGCCCGGATCGAGGCCAAGCAGAGAGGGCTCGACGAGCGGACGGACTTCCGGGTGGGTGACGCCACCAGGGACGTGCCGGACGAGAAGTTCGACGTCATCCTCTGCACCGGGCTCTCCGAGGCCTTCGGCGGGTTGGCCGAGATGCTGGAGTTCCTGCGCCCGTACCTGCACCCCACGGGCACGATGATCATCGGTCAGGGCCTCTGGGAGAAGGAGCCGAGCGAGGAGTGCCTGCGCGTCCTGGATGTCGAACGGGACGAACACACGACCTTCGAGGGGACCGTCGAGACGATCGTCGGCTCCGGCTGGGCGCCGATCTACGGACACAAGAGCACCGAGCAGGAGTGGGACGACTTCATCTGGGCCTGCGTGGACGGCCTGACCAGGTGGGCCCTGGACGAGGCGAACGAGCCCTCCCAGGATCAGTCCCCCATGGTGAGCACCCCCTCGATCCTGTTGGCGACCAACAGCTACCGGCGAGCCTGGTTGGACTCGTACCGGAACACGTTGGGCTACGCGACCTTCGTCCTGCGCCCGGTGCCACGGCAGTGGCTCCCTCTCATGGCCGCCACGGAGCGGGCCCACAAGCTGTGGTCAACCTCCGCCAACAGCTCCCCCACGGGCACCTGAGGTCCCGCCTGCCCCACCACCCCCACTCCTCCGGAAAGGCGAACCCACCTCTTGCGAACGAAGGACCTCTTCCTCAGCGGTCTGGGCGTGTTCGTACCAGACGTCGTCACCGTCGACTCGGCGATCAGCGCCGGCCTGTGCCCTCCCGAGGTCGGCAAGAACGAGGGCGACATGACCGGTGCCGCGGTGGCAGGAGACCTTCCTGCCCCGGAGATGGCGCTGCGAGCGGCCCGGGCGGCACTGGCCCACGCCGGAGACGCCGATCCGGAAGCCCTGAGGCTCCTGCTGTACGCGGACACCTGGCACCAGGGCCCGGACGGCTGGTTCCCGCAGTCCTACCTACAGCGCCACCTGGGCACGCGTGACGCCCTGGCACTGGAGATCCGCCAGGGCTGCAACGCCGTCTTCGCCGGGCTCGAACTGGCCGCTCCCCTACTGGCGGCGGACCCCGGCGAGGCGCCCTCGGCCCTCATCGTGGCCTCGGACAACTACGGGACGCCACGGGTGGACCGCTGGACGTCGGCGCCCTCCATCTTCGGCGACGGCGCCAGCGCCCTGCTGCTCTCCCGCACCTCCGGGTACGCCCGGGTGCTCTCCGTGAACTCGATGGTCCTCGCCGATCTGGAGGAGGTGCACCGCTTCGGCGAACCGCTCTTTCCTCCGGGCCCGACCGCCGGAGGGCACGTGGACTTCGCCACCAGGGAGAACAGGTTCGGCGAGTACCTGGCCGAGCAGGGCACGGAGAGCGAACTGTGGCTCAAGCTGCACGAGAAGATGCTCCGGACCGTGAACCGGACCATGGTCGAGGCGGGGACCGGCTACGGGGACCTGGACCGTGCCGCGTTCACGAGCCTGGGCCCCGAGGACCTGGAGCACCGCTGGATGGAGGTCCTGTCGATGCCGATGTCCAAGTCCACATGGGACTTCGCCCGCAACATCGGCCACATCGGTGCCAGTGACCCCTTCATCGGCCTCCACCACCTCATCACGACCGGCGAGGTCAACCCGGGCGACCACGTGATCCTCGGGGGCATCGGATCGGGTGTCACGGTCTCCTGCGCGATCGTGGAGATCCTCGAACCGCCGAGCGGGGGCTGAGGGCCGTGGACTTCGATCTCACTCCGGAACAGGTCGAGCGCACGGACGGGCTCCGAGCCGGGGCGGCGCTCCTGTGTCCGCCGAGGACGGCTCCGGACGCTCCTCTCGACCGAGAGGACTGGGACCGGATCGCGGCGCTGGGCGCGGCCGGGCTGTGTGTCCCCGAGGGGGCGGGCGGATCCGGATTGGGCGCCCTGGACACCGCGCTCTGCCTGGAGGCACTCAGCGAGGGGTCCGGCGACACCGGTCTCGCCTTCGCCGTCGCCGCCCACCTCCTGGCCGGGGCGGTGGTCGTCCGGGACTTCGGCCAGGGCTCCCTCGCGGAGTCCCTGCTCCCCGGTGTCGCCTCCGGTTCGATCGTGCTGGCCAACGCCATCACCGAAGCCGAATCCGGGTCCGACATCGGGTATCTGGCCACCCAGGCCCGACGGGACGGGGACTCCTACGTCATCGACGGCGCGAAGTCGTTCGTCAGCAACGCCCCGATCGCCGACGCCCTCGTGGTCTACGCCCGCACCAACCAGGACGGCGGCCCCTTCGGGACCACCGCGTTCCTGGTCCCGAGGCACACCACCGGAGTGGAGGTCGGAGGTGACCACTCGAAGGTGGGCCTGCGTACGTGTCCCGCCGCTCCCGTGGAGTTCCGTGACTGCCGTGTGCCCGCCTCCCACCGGATGGGGGCGGAGGGCCAGGGCGCCTCGATCTTCCAGCGAGCGATGACGTGGGAGCGGGCGTGTCTGCCCGCCGTCTACCTGGGTCAGATGAACCGGCAGACCCGCGAGGCCGTGGCCCACGCGCGGCAGCGCCGCCAGTTCGGCCACCGGCTGGCCGACTTCCAGGCCGTGTCGCACCGGATCGTCGACATGCATCAGCGGGCCGAGTCCGCCCGTCTGCTCCTCCACCGGGCCTGCTGGCTGCTCGACCGAGAGCACCACACCGCCGACACGGCCGCTTCCGCGGCCAAGCTCGCGGTCACCGAGGCGGCGGTGGCCAACTCGGTGGCAGCCATGCAGATCCGCGGCGCCGAGGGGTACCTGTCCGGAAGCGCCGTGGAACAGCAGTTGCGGGACTCCGTGCCCGGCACGTTGTTCTCGGGGACCTCGGAGATCCAGCGGGAGATCATCGCGAAGGGACTGGGGCTGTGAGCCTGGACGGACTCGTGGTGCGAAGCGCCGAGCGCAGTCCCGGGGCCACCGCCGTCTCCGCACCGGACGGTCGGATGACCTACGAGGAGCTGGACCTCCGGGCGGAGGTCCTCGCTGAGGTCCTCGCTGAGGAGGGGGTCCGACCGGGCGACCGCGTGGTCCTGTGGTCGGAGAAGTCCACGGACCTGGTGGCGGCCACACAGGCCGCCCTTCGCCTCGGAGCCGCCTACGTCCCCGCTCCGGCCGGAACACCCCGGCGCCGGATCACCATGATCGCGCGTGACTGCGGGGCACGCGCCGTGATCGCCGCCGCCGAACTGCACGGGACGATCGACCCGGATGACCTCCCCGGTACGCGGCTCGTCCGCCTCGACGCCGCCGAGGGCGAGAAGCCGAGCGGGCGTCGGACCGCGCACAGCCCCGACCCCGGCGATCTGGCCTACGTGCTCTACACCTCGGGTTCGACGGGCGCGCCCAAGGGTGTGGCGGTCAGCCACTCGGCGGCGCTGGCCTTCGTCACGTGGGCAGGCGACGAGCTGGCCGCCCGGGAGGACGATGTCTTCGCCAACCACGCCTCCCTGGGCTTCGACCTGTCGGTACTCGACCTGTACGCCGCGTTCCGGGCCGGGGCCTCCGTGAGCATGGTTCCGCAACTGTCCGCGCACACACCGGCGGCCCTGGTGGACTTCCTCCACCGAGAGAAGATCAGCGTCTGGTACTCGGTTCCCTCGGCGCTGGTCCTGATGATGCGCGACGGGGGCCTGCTGGACCGTCCGCCTCCCCCGTCGCTGCGCTCGGTCCTCTTCGCCGGAGAGCCCTTCCCCGTCGATCGCGTCAGGGCGCTGGCCCGGTGGTCCGGAGCGCGCCTTCTCAACCTCTACGGACCGACCGAGACGAACGTCTGCGCCTTCCACGAGGTCGAGCCCGCGGACCTGGAACACGACCGCGCGGTCCCCATCGGTCGTGCGAGCTGTGGGAACACCCTGTGGGTGCGCCTCCCGGACGGCCGACTCGCGGCCCCGGGCGAGGAGGGTGAACTGTTCGTGGAGGGCCCCACCCTCATGAGCGGCTACTGGGGGGGCGCGCCGCTCCGCGGCCCCTACCCGACGGGAGACGTCGTGCGCGTCCTGCCCGGCGGGGTACTGGAGTTCGTCGGCCGGGCCGACTCCATGCTGAAGATCCGGGGGAACCGTGTGGAGCCCGGCGAGGTGGAGGCTGTGCTCAGCACGCATCCGCAGGTGTCGGAGGCGGCGGTGGTCGGGACGGGTTCCGGCCTCGACGCGCGCTTGGTGGCCTTCGTCGTCCCGCGCCGGCCCGGCCTCGGCGTGCTGTCGGTCAGGCGCCACGTCGCCGAACGCCTGGCCCCCCACCTGGTCCCCGATCTGGTGCGCCTGGTGGGGGGACTCCCGCTGAACCGCAACGGAAAGATCGACCGCGCCGCGCTGTCCACGGACGCCGCGGTCACGACGAACGGAGGACCACCGTGAACGAAGGCCCGAACCGCGACGAGGTGTCCGCCAGGCTCATGGAGTTCATCAAGGAGAAGTTCCTTGACGGCGACCCCGCCGGGGAGTTGCGGGAGCACTCTCCGCTGATCGAGTGGGGCGTCCTGAACTCCCTCAACTCGGCGATCCTCATGAACTTCATCCACCGGGAGTTCACCGGCGAGGTGAACCTTGAACGCATCAGCGCTGCCAGCTTCAAGGATGTGCGCAGCATCAGCGCGATGCTGTGCGAGTCCCGTTGATGTGGATCCGGTGTACACCCGGAGGCCGCCCGACAGCGGCCGTACGAGAGGAGTCCCCTTGCTTTTACCCCACACCAGTGTGCCGGGTGTCGAACTGCGTGTGTCCCGTGTCCTGGGCCCCGAAGAGCTGCACCGGGTACTCGGCGGGCCCGAGGGCCTGCCCAGTGTCGACGTCCTGTCCCAGCTGCTGCCCGAGAGGACCGAGGCGCACGCGGCCCAGTTCACGGTGGAGCTTCCGGACACCGGAACGACCGTCGGCGTCGTGGGCCTGCACACGTTGGACCTGACCAGCGGTCACGTCCGGGCGGAGATCCACCTGGCCCCGACCGCGGATGCCTCGACCGTCGCGGCGACGGCCGCGCTGACCGTCAACTACGCCTTCTCGATGTTCCCCGTGCGCAAGGTCTACCTGTGGACGGTCGACGAGGAGGCCCGGGTCTACCGGGACCTGCCGGTGAAGGCGCACAGAGAGGGGTCCCTGATCGAATACGTGGCCGACGGCGCGGGGCACCGCGACCTCACCGTCTTCACGATCGACCGCGAGGACTGGCAGGCCGCGGCCGGCTTCCTGGACGGGCTCATGGACGAGCGGGAGACGACGTGAGCGCGCTGAAGGCGCAGACGGAGCGGGAGGAGGCATGGCTCCTCCCGCCGCACGGCTACGCCCACGGGCTGCGCGCGATCAACGTCATGATCAAGCGCGAGATGATCCGGACCCTGCACGAGTGGGGGCGGCCCTTCTCCCTCTTCCTCCAGTCGCTGCTCTGGCTGTTCGTGGTCAGCGCGGGCTTCGGCGCGCTGCTGCCGAACCTGCCCGACGACGTCAGGCTCGCGACCGCCATGTTCCCCGGTGTCATCACCATGACCGTCGTGATCGCGGCCATGTACTCCGCGTCCTCGGTGATCGCGGACCGGGACTCCGGCTTCCTCAGGGAGATGCTGGTGGCCCCGGTGAGCCGGGCGTCCCTGGCGCTCGGAAAGATCCTGTCCACCGCGATCCTCGCCACCGCCCAGGGCACCGTGGTCATCTGCCTGGGCGGGTTCGTCGGGGTCCCCCTGCACCCGGTCCTGACCCCGCAGTTGGTCCTGCTCACCTTCCTCTGCTCCCTGGCGATCTCCGCCTTCGCGGTGTGGGTGGCCACGCTGGTCCAGAACACCCAGTCGTACTTCGGCGTCTCGCAGCTCCTGGTGATGCCGGCGGTCATGCTCTCGGGCGCCCTCTTCCCCGTGGGGGTGCTCCCGGACTGGCTGGCGCGGCTCACACTGTTCAACCCGATCAGCTACACGGTCGACCCCATGCGGCAGTCGATCTTCGACCACGTCTCGGCCGCTCCGGCGGTCCACGAGCTGTTCAACCCGGGCATGTACCTGTTCGGCCACAAACTGGGCGTCGTCGCGGAGGTCCTGCTCGTCACCTCGGCCACGGCCTTCTTCCTCTGGCTCTCGGTGCGCCGCTTCCGCAGGCTCACCTGAGACCGGTCCGCTCGTGCCGGGCCTCTCGGGTGGGGCCGTGCGCGGCCCCACCCGAGTCGCGTTCGCATGTCAGCGGAGCATGGCCCGGCGCATGGCCAGGACGCCTGTGGTGAGCAGGACCGCGGCGAAAGCGGCCAGGACCCCGAGCTGGGGGAGGATGTCGCCGATCCCCGCGTCGTGCCGGACCAGTTCGGAGAAGGCTTCGTAGCCCCACGCGTGCGGGGTGAGGTGTGCGACCTGGCGCATCGTCCCCTCGAAGGTGTCGAGGGGGATGGCGGTACCCCCCAGGACGCCCAGTCCGAGCCCGAAGAACAGCGCCAGGGACCCCGCCCCGTTCTCCGTCCTGCAGATCCCTCCCAGCAGCAGTGCCGCGCCTCCGCCGACGAGGCTGAACAGGAGCATGACGGCCGCGGCGCCGAGGGGGTCGCCCCAGCTGACGCCGAAGACCAGGGACGTGCCGAACATGATGACCAGCGCCTGGGTCAGGGCGATCAACAGACGCCCGGCCATCTCGCCGAGCAGGATCGTCCGCGCCGACGTCGGGGTCGCGTACATGCGCTGGGCGATGCCCCGCTCCCGGGTTCCCACCAGGGCGCTCGCCGTGGTGAGGGCGGTCAGGAACGTGTACAGCAGCAGGAGCGGCGGAGCGGACAGCGCGAAGGAGTTCATCCCCGGCGGGAAGACCGCCTCCCCCGTGGTGCGAACCCGCACCGCCTCGTCTGAGCCGGCCTCCTCTTCGATCCCGACCAACGCCTGCTCGAAGGGGATGTCGGTCTCGGCGGCGACGAAGCTCGCGGACCTGAGCGAGGCGGCCTCGTCCCGGACCACCGAACGCGCCCAGGTACCGAGGTCGAGCGCTCCCGTGTCCGCTTCCCTGGCGACGAAGGCGACCTCGGCGCCCCCCTCGGTCAGCACCGCCTCGTCGTAGTCGCCGGGGATCACGACCCCGGCCTGGAGGTCGCCCCGCTCGACGGCGAGGCGCATGGCGTCCTCGTCGGTGTAGGGGACCGCGTTCAGTTGATCGCCCGAGGAGAGCCGGTCGACCAGGCGTTCGGAGAGCTCTCCGGTGCCCTCCTCGACCACGCCCAGGCGCTGGCCGTCCTCCCCTCCGCCGAACATCAGGCCGAGCATCAGGACCATGATGAAGGGGATCAGCAGGATGTAGATGATGTTGGATCGGGTCCTGAAGACCCGTTTCAGGTTGACGAGTCCGATCGCGGCGAGCTTCATCCGTTCAGCATCCTTCCGAGTCTGAGCAGCGACAGTGCTCCCGTCACCGCCGCCATGGCCGTCAGGACCAGGACCGGGACGAGAACCGCTGAGAGGGATCCGCTCGCGAGCTCCGCCAGACCGTGGAGGAACCAACGGTGGGGTGTGGCGAAACTGAGTACCGAAAGCCAGCCGAGATGGGAGACGGGGAAGAGCCCTCCGCCGAGGAGACCCAGACCCAGCGCCAGCACGGAGATCCGGTTCGTCGCCTGTTCGGACGAAGTGCAGAAGGTCGTGACGAGCGCGGTGACCCCCACTGCGGCCAGCGTTCCCGCGAGCACCAGGGCGATGACCCCGGGAAGCGGGCCCCACGAGGCGCCCAGGAGCAGGACGGACCCCAAGGCCAGCACGAGCAGTCCCGTCATGCCGACGATGAGGGCGCTCAGGGACTTGCCGAAGAGGATGGCCGAACGCTGGATGGGAGCGGCGAGGAGGCGGGCGAGAGTACCGTCACGGCGCTCGTCCAGGATGCCGGTGACGCTCGACATCACCACGAAGAAGAGGAAGAAGTAGGCCAGGCCGGCCGCGTAGTAGGTGGCGGTGTCCAGCTCCCGCCACTCGGAGGTCGACTCCTCGACCAGGGCCAGGGGGGCGTCCTGCGCCTGGAGCCGTTCCACGAGTTCCTGCGGGGGGACCTGCGAACCGGACTCCACGACGGTTCCCACCGCGGCGCCCGCGACTCCGGTCTCGACCACGAACGACTCCGCGATCTCCCTGGCGACCTGGACCTGGACGGCGGCGTCGGCGGACCCGACGACCTCGATCGACGCGCTCTCCCCGTTCTCGACCCGCTCGGTGAAGTCCTCGGGGATGAGGAAGGCGGCGTCGACGTCACCGTCATCGACCAGCCGTTCGGCCTCGTCGGCGTCGGCCGCCGTCTCCCAGGAGATGAGGCCCTCGTCCTGGAGGGCACCGAGAACGTCCTCGGTGAAGACGGATCCCAGATCCCCGCGGTCCGTGTCCACGACGGTGTAGCTGATGTCGAGCCGGTCGGAGGTGTCGCCCAGGAGCTGGGCGAAGAAGAACGCCATGCCGAGGGGCAGCAGGAGACCGAAGAGCAGCAGCGAGCCGTCCTTCAGCCGTTGTCTGAGGTCCTTGGCCGTGATTATCGTTATGACACGCATCTGCCCCTCAGTCCCTCAGTGCCTTGCCGGTCAGGCTCAGGAAGACCGCTTCCAGGTCGGGCTCGTGCACGGTGAGGGAACGGAGTTCGAGTCCGCGTTCGGCCAGCTCCCGCACGATGCGCGGGGACAGCTCGGAGGCGTTGCGCACCGTCAGTTCCACACCGTGCTCGTTGGCGGCGGCGGAGTGGACTCCTGGCAGCGGGGTGAGGAAGCGAACGGCATCGGCCGACGAGCCGTCCAGGCCCAGCACGATCCGGTCCAACTCGCCCAACGATTCGACGAGCTCACGGCGGGTGCCCTCCGCGACCATCAGACCGCCGTCGATCACGCCGATGCGGTCGCAGATCCGCTCGGCCTCCTCCATGTAGTGCGTGGTGTAGAGGACCGCGACTCCCTCGTCGGCCAGCTTGCGCACGCGTTCGAGGATGGCGCTGCGGCTCTGGGGGTCGACTCCCGCGGTCGGCTCGTCGAGGATGAGCAGCTTGGGCCGGTTCAGCAGCCCGACCGCGATGTTGGCTCGGCGGGCCATACCGCCCGAGTACTCCGACACGAGCTGGTCCGCGTGGTCGGTCAGGCCGACTGCGGCGAGCACCTCGTCGACCCGCGGCCCGGTCTCCGCACGGGGGATGCCGTAGAGGGCGGCGAAGAACCGGAGGTTCTCGGTCACGGACAGGTCCTCGTACAGGGCGTTCTGCTGCGGAACGAAACCGATGAGCGCCTTGGTCGACAATTCCGTGGGGCCGTGGGGTGCGCCACCGATCGTCACTGACCCTGCATCGCGGTCGAGAATGCCCATGACCATGGAGATCGTCGTGGTCTTACCTGCACCGTTGGGCCCCAGGAGGCCATAGACCTCGCCCTGGGAAATGAAGAAACTCACGCCGTCGACTACTTTTTTATCACGATAGGCCTTAGTGAGACCCAGGACTTCCACGACTTTCTCCACTATGACCTCTCCCCGAAAACCGAGCACCACATTTTCATCCGCGCAGCCTAGCAGAGCTCGGACACCGAATATTTAGCCCA
This sequence comes from Nocardiopsis sp. iso_238, assembly GCF_056173325.1. Classification (NCBI taxonomy): domain Bacteria; kingdom Bacillati; phylum Actinomycetota; class Actinomycetes; order Streptosporangiales; family Nocardiopsidaceae; genus Nocardiopsis; species Nocardiopsis sp. iso_238. The sequence continues at coordinate 6,141,893 of NZ_CM149668.1, forward strand.
CCGCCATTGACCAGGGCGAACCATTCCTATCCGATTTCGGCGCCTCCACAAAAGGGGTTTCCGGCGAATGGTTCAAACCACGGTGTGCGAGGCGTGCGTCGACGGGACCGGTGCGCCACCGCCGCACGCGACGATCCCCGCGAGTGTCTCGACCATCTCGTTGGGCGAGGGGAGTGCGCGCATGGCGCGTTGGGCCTCGGCCGCGCCGAGTGCGTGGCCGGGCTCGGTGAGGACCTCGTCGAGAGCGGTACGGACCTCGGCGGCGCCCACCTCGGTACCGGTCAGGACCCGGGCCGCGCCCGCCCGGCCGACCCCGGCCGCCAGGAGCTTCTCGTCGAACTGCATCCGGGGCACGATCACCTGGGGGACACCATGGTCGAGCATGGAAAGGACTGTGCCCGCGCCGCCGTGGTTGATGACGGCGGAGCAGGTTTCCGCGAGGGCGTGCAGGGGTGCGAATTCCACGGGGCGGACGTTGGGGGGTAGGGGGCCCAGGCGTTCGCGTTCGGTGCGGGGCAGGGTCGCGATGATCTCGGCGTCGAGATCGGCCAGGCCGTCCAGGATGTCGGCCACGGGCAGGGAGTAGCCGCCCTGGCGTTCTGTGGCGGAGGTGCCCAGGGTGAGGCAGACGCGGGTGCGTTCGGGTGGGGTGCGCAGCCATGCGGGCAGGGTGGAGCGGCCGTTGTAGGGGATGTAGCGCATGGGTTCGTAGCGCACCTGGGCCGGTTCGGGCAGGCGCAGGGCGCTGGGTAGGTAGTCGATCGTGAAGTACCCGCTCGTCATCCGCTCGGTGAAGTCTCCGCCGAGCCTGCGCGCGTGTGAGCCCAACCAGTCGGCGAGCGGGTCCTCGCGCTCGCCCGGGGGCTGTTGCTCCATGACCTGGAGGTAGCGGGAGCGCATGGCCCCCAACAGGTCCACACCCCACAGGAAACGCGCGTGCACGACGCCGACCGCCTCGGCCGCGATCGGCGCCGCCAGGGCGATGGGCTCCCAGATCACCAGGTCCGGCCTCCATTGCCGACACAGGTCCACCAGGTCGTTCACCATCGGGTCGTTGACGGTGCGCCACCACCAGGGCACAACCTCCCGGTAGCCGTTTCTGAGGCGTTCCCAGCCGATTTCCTTCAGGGGACCCACCGTCTGGCGGAAGAGGGGTACTTCGCTGTCGGTCGCCCCCGGGGCCCGGAACATGCGCATGATGCGCCAGAAGTTGTGGTCGCGTCCGACCGGGACCGAGGGCAGACCGGTGTCGGATGCCGTGGGCATCAGATCGGGTTGGCTGGCTACCCTCACCTCATGGCCCGCCGCACGGAGTGCCCAACCGAGCGGAACCATGTTCAGGAAGTTCGTTTTCTCCGCCACGGAGACTATGAGGACTCTCACCAGGGCTCCCTAATTCTTGTGTCGCACCCTTTCCAGGGCGAGTCGACCGCCGCGACCGCGGATATTCGAGTCGGTGGTCTACTCCGCGACCGTGTACCGCCGAATCCGTACCGGCGGATCCGTACCGGCGCCCCGCACGGGCCCCTGCGCGGAACACTCCGCGGGGTTTCCGTCATCGTGGCCTATTCTCCGCGTGTACCTTCACGGGAAATCAACGCCGCCTCCCTTCGAAGGGCAACAGCATGCGCATACTCCTGGCCACAGTCGCGGAGAAACCGCATTTCCTCGGCATGGTTCCGCTCGGTTGGGCGCTGCGTGCGGCGGGCCATGAGGTGAGGGTAGCCAGCCAACCCGATCTGATGCCCACGGCATCCGACACCGGTCTGCCCTCGGTCCCGGTCGGACGCGACCACAACTTCTGGCGCATCATGCGGGCCTATTCGGTGTCCGGTCAAGGAGAGGACAAGGTTCCCTTCGTCCGCGGCGCCGCCCTCCCACCGGGGGAGATCACGTGGGACTACGTCAGGAACGGCCACCGCCAGGCGTTTCTCTGGTGGTGGAAGATCATCAACGACCCGATGGCGGACGACCTGGTGGACCTGTGTCGGCAATGGAGGCCGGACCTGGTCATCTGGGAGCCGCTGAGCTTCGCGGCGCCGATCGCGGCCGAGGCCGTCGGCGCCGTGCACGCGCGCCTGCTGTGGGGCGCCGACATCTTCGCGCTCATGCGCGGCCACCTGCGCCGCCTCATCGGGGAACAGCCCCCCGCAGAGCAGGAGGATCTGTTGCGCGACTGGCTGGAGCAGCGAGCGCGTGCCGCCGGAACGCGGTTCACCGAGCGGATGACGAGCGGGTACTTCACGATCGACTACCTACCCAGCGCCCTGCGCCTGCCCGAACCGGCCCAGGTGCGCTACGAACCCATGCGCTACATCCCCTACAACGGCCGCTCCACCCTGCCCGCATGGCTGCGCACCCCACCCGAACGCACCCGCGTCTGCCTCACCCTGGGCACCTCCGCCACAGAACGCCAGGGCGGCTACTCCCTGCCCGTGGCCGACATCCTGGACGGCCTGGCCGATCTGGACGCCGAGATCATCGCGACCCTGCCCCGCACCGAACGCGAACGCCTGGGCCCCCTACCCCCCAACGTCCGCCCCGTGGAATTCGCACCCCTGCACGCCCTCGCGGAAACCTGCTCCGCCGTCATCAACCACGGCGGGTGGGGGACCTTCCTCTGCACCACGTCGCTGGGCGTTCCGCAGGTCGTCGTACCGACCTGGTTCGACAACGTCCTCCCGGCCCGGGCACTGGAAGCCGAAGGAGGGGGTGTGCACGTGCCTCCGGAGCGGGCCGACGGTGAGACCGTGCCCCGCGCCGTGCGGGCCATCCTCAGGGACCCCGCCTACACCTCGGCCGCCTACCGTCTGCGCGCACAAATGGAGTCCGCGCCCACGCCCAACCGGATCGCCACCGACATCGAGGCCATCACCCAACGCCACGCCGATACCGCGCACCGCAACTGAATTAGTCCGATGCGCCCCGTGTTTCCAAACCGTCACTTAAGCCGAGGTGACAAAACGGATCATACTAGGACAATCCACCTTTATTTTGGCTAGAACTGGGATATCTTGCCATAACGCAAAATCAGACGGGCTTTGGCAGGAGTTGGTCTGATTGCTTTGCGCAACGTTTGACTGACCGAGCGTCCACACCCAGAAGAGAGCACCGGGGTAAAAATGGGTAGAGATGTACGCGTCCACCTCTTCGGTCGGGTGGCCCTGTCCGTGAACGGGAAGAACCCCGACGTTGGTGGCGCTCGACAGCGAGCCTTCCTGAGCTTCCTGGCTTCACAGGCCAACAAAACAGTGAGCCGCGAGGAGATCATCGATGCTGTCTGGGGGGACAGCCCGCCACACTCCGTGACCAGCAGTATACACACCTACGTGGCCAGGATCAGGCGGGCCCTGGAGCCCGAACGGGAACCCCGGAGCCCGAGCGAAGCACTGGAGTTCGACGGGCTGGGCTACCGGATGAACCTCGACACCGACAACATCGACACACACCTGTTCGAGTCCTGCCTCGAACAGGCCAAGCTGCGCACCACCGCATCAGCCGACCATCTCCTCAGCGCCTACGACCGCGCCCTCCAGCGGTGGGTCGACAGCCCGCTGGTCGGTGTGCCCGGTCCCTTCCCGGAGATGGAGCGCCACCGCCTGGAGGAACTCCACCGATCCGCCCTGGAGGAGCGGTACACCCTGCTCATCGCTACCTCCCGGTACCAGGAAGCCGTGCACGGCCTGTCGAGGTTCGCCAGACAGCACCCCCTGCGGGAGCAGCTGCGCGGACTCCTCATCACGGCCTACTACCTGGCGGGTCGCAGGTCGGAGGCGCTCATGGAGTTCCAGTCCCTTCGCGAGGACCTGGTCCGTCACCTCGGTATCGAACCCAATCCGGACCTCCAGAAAAAGTACCTGAAGATACTCCGCGGGGAATGCGTCGCTCTCCCCGAAAGCACGCACCAGCCCCCCGCACGCCCTTCTCCCACCACACCCTTCCAGCTCCCCCGCGTCACCCCCGTGCTCGTCGGCCGGGAAGCCGAGCTGAAGGCGCTCCACTCCCTCGCGGAGAACCCCGTCTGTCGGCGCAAGTCGATGTTCCTGCACATCGACGGCCCACCAGGCACGGGAAAGTCCGCCTTGGCGGTGCGCTTCGCACACGAGATCTCCTCCTCCTTCCCGGACGGGCAGCTCTACGTCGACCTCCGAGGCGCCTCTGCCTCGGGTCCGCCGCTCACCTCCGACCAGGCCCTGGGCGATCTGCTCTTCGGGCTCGGCGAGCGCGCCCCGGGGTCCCTGCCGCCCGAGCGCCTCTCCGGACTGTTCCGGAGCCTGACCTCGTCCAAGCGGATCCTGATCATGTTGGACAACGCCGCGTCGGAGGAGCAGGTCCGCACCCTGCTCCCCGGATCCCCCCAATGCGGGGTCATCGTAACCAGTCGCACCAGAATGACCAATCTGGCTATACGGGACGGCGCCCAGCGAATAACGCTCGGCCCCCTCGCCAACGAGGACGCCGCGCTCATGGTTCTCCAGTCGGTGTCCAGGGCGCTCTCCGAACAGAATCCCCTCCGACCTCCGCGCATGCCCGACTCGTCGGAAATCATGGAGCTGTGTCGCTCCCACAGCAGGATTCCCCTCCCCCTCCACGCCCTCGCGGAGCGCCTTGCCCGCGCCGTGTCCTCTTCCCAACAGAAGGACACGGCCATGCTCGACCGTCTACTCTCCGAAGGGCACGACCAGTCGTTCGCGTCCGATCAGATCTCCTGGTCCTACAGGCTCCTGCCAGCGGACACCGCGCTCGTGTTCCGAGCCGTGGGACTCTCCAACGCGGAGGTTCTCGACACCCAGGCGGTCTCGGCGGTTCTGCGGGCCGACGTGGCCGACGCCGACCATCACCTGGTCAGGCTCGCCGATCACAATCTCCTGTACGAGAGCGGTCCCGGCCGGGTGAGTATGCGGCGCTACCTGAAGTTGTACGCCCGGGAAGCCTCTTTGGCCAGTGATCCCGAGGAGAACCGGACTCGCTGGCTGAAGCAGCTGGCCGAGCACTACCGCTCGGCCGCGTCCCGCGCCTCCCGCGTCCTGGTCGGTGCGTCCGACACCGAATCCGACGACACACCGGTCGCCGACGACCGCGCTCTCCCCCGGTTCGAGACGCGCGAACACGCCTGCGCCTGGCTGCGGGACACGAGAGCGACGCTCTGGACCGCCATGCACGATGCCAGGGCCGGCTGAACACGTCTGGAGTCGGCATGCGGCCGCCAGCGTGCGAGGTGTCTCGCTGGCGAGACACCTCGCACGCTGGCGGCCACGAATCCCCGGGTCACGCCGGTCGGCACCGAAATGGGGGCACCCTGAAATCCGCCCCGGAAGGGGGCCGAAGACCGCCCCGGACCGACACCGCGGCCCCCAACCGATGCGCAACGCCCGGAAAACCTCCCTCGTATGGTGTCCCGCGAATGCGAACACCCTGCTACTGGGTTCCGAATAGGAGTTTGCCGGAATGGGGGGCGGCGCCCGATCTGACTGATCGGATGAATCCGCGCAGCAACCCGACTGCGGCACGACCGAGCGCAGTCAGGATCGCATCACCTCCTCAAAGCCGCCCGGGCTTCTGAACGCCCGGTTCGGCGGAACAGCTCCCAGGTGTGACCACGGCGTCCCGACCGGATCCGGCTCGGGCGCGTATCTGGGCGCGAGTGGACCACGCCCGATCGACCAGCTCACGCGCCCGCACCGCGCCCAGGGAACGGCCGCCCCGAACCGCGGTGTTTCCTCCTCCGACCGCGACCGCACCGGGGACGCCAGGGGGCGACGACCTCTTCGGCCCGCTCCTCGGCCCGCACGGCGGGAACCTGCCAGGGGGTCCGGCATCCGCCAGGCGCGGGACGGCGTAGGTGCTTTCCGGTCTCGAACAGGGTGGCGGCGAGCATCCGACGGTTGTGGAGTTCCTCAGAGGTGCGAGGGTTCCAGGGGACCTGCATGCTTTATGGGCACGACAAGTGCCCGCTTCCGTCAAGGCCCACCTCACAGAGCAGCAATGCCTATTGCCCTGGCCGCTCGGAGCGCGTACTCCTATGCTTGGATTCGCTCGGCAGGACCCGTCAAACTTTCACTGGCAGCGCCAGCGTGAATATTCATTCCATGCGCCGCCGCACTTGACAAGAAAACCACAGCTTTGATGGCGAGGACGAGGAACCAGTGCGCCCAACCAGAAATCTCGAATGGAGCGAATATGCGTTTCCTGCGTGAGAGGGAAAAATCCCGGGTTTCAGTCATTGGTCTCGGGCACGTGGGCTCCTGCGTCTCGCTGGCCCTCGCGCACAGGGGCGTCGACGTCGTCGGTGTGGACATCAACGCGGAGCTGGTGAGCGAGCTGAGCCAGGGCGTCTGCCGCTTCCAGGAGCCCGGGATCGCCGAACTCCTGGAGAGCTGTCGGGACCTACCCACCCTGAGGTTCACCACCGACCATGCCGCGGTCTCGTCGACGGACGTGGTGATCGTGGTCGTGGGAACGCCGGTGGACGGGTCCGGCACGTTCATCGACACGCAGCTCAGGAGCGCCTGCAAGGAGCTGGGGCAGCACCTGCGCAAAGGGCAGCTTCTGATCTTCAAGAGCACCGTTCCGCCGGGGACGACCCGGAACCTGGTCATCCCGATCCTGGAGAGCAGTGGCCTCACCTGCGGCGAGGACTTCGGCGTCGTCTTCTCACCCGAGCGCCTGTCCCAGGGGGCCGCGCTTCGGGAGCTCAACACGCTCCCGGTCGTGGTGGGTGGATCCGACAACCACAGCACGGAGGCCGCGGAGGTCTTCTGGCGCACGGTGCTGGGGGTCGAGACCACCTCGTGTTCCTCCTTGGAGACCGCCGAGATGATCAAGATCGCCAGCAACTGGTGGATCGACCACAACCTCGCGTTCGCCAACGAGCTCGCGCTCGTCTGCTCCCGCTTCGGCGTGGACACGCTGGAAGTGGCTGAGGCCGCCAACAGGCTGCCCAAGGGGGGCGGCAACGTGAACGTGCTGTTGCCCAGCGTCGGCGTCGGCGGCTCCTGTCTCACCAAGGACCCGTGGATGGTGTGGAGCACCGCCAAGGACCACGGCGTCGATCTCACCACCGTCGCCACCGCGCGCGCCGTGAACGACGGCATGCCCCGGCACACGGCGGAGGTCATCGTCTCCGCGTTGGAGGCGGCGGGCCGGAAGCCCTCGGATTCGCGGGTCGCGGTCCTCGGCCTGGCCTTCAAGAACGACACGGGGGACCTACGGTCCACTCCCGTGGCCCCACTGGTCCGGGAACTGCGGGACCGCGGAGTCGACGTGGCTCTCCACGACCCCCTCGTGAGCGACGGGGACGCCGAGCGGGTGTTCGGCCTCCCGCTCTGCCGCACCCCGGAAGAGGCCGTGCGCGACGCTGACTGCGTCGCCGTCACGGCCTGGCACAGCGAGTTCGCCTCGATCGACTTCGCTTCGTTGCGCGACCACACGGCCCCACACTGCGTCGTGCTGGACGGGCGCGCCTATTTCACCCGGGAGACCATCGACCACCTGTGGTCTCTCGGATACACCTATCTCGGGATCGGACGGTAGACGCGATGGCACGTGTAGTCGTGACCGGAGGGCGAGGGTTCGTCGGAAGCCACCTGGTCGACCAGTTGATCGCCCAGGGCGACGACGTGACCGTTTTCGACACCGGAGGGCGGGCGGCCCAAGCGGCCAGGCGCCGGGTGCCCGCCCGGTTCGTGACCGGTGACATACGCAATCCCGCGGAACTGGAACCGGTGATCACCAAGGACGTCGACGTCGTCTACCACCTGGCCGCCGTCGTCGGCGTCGACCGCTACCTCGCCGAACCCCTCGACGTCATCGACACGAACTTCACCGGTACCAGGAACGTCCTGGAGCGGGCGTCGAAGATGGACGCCAGGCTCGTCCTGGCCAGCACCAGCGAGGTGTCGGGCATGAATCCCTCGGTCCCCTGGACCGAGGACGCCGCACGCGTCCTGGGCAGCACGTCCGTCAACCGGTGGAGCTACTCCTCCAGCAAGGCCCTCGCCGAGCACCTCACCTTCGCGTTCGTCCGCCAGCACGGGCTGGACGCGTCCATCGTCCGCTACTTCAACCTGTACGGACCCCGTCAGCGCCCCGCCTTCCTCATCAGCCGGACCGTCCACCGCTGTCTCAACAACCTCCCGCCGGTCGTGTACGACGAGGGCAAGCAGACGCGCACGTTCACGTCCGTGCGGGACGCGGTCGAGGCCACCGTCCGCATCGGCGCGAGCGAAGCCGCCTCCGGCGAGTGCTTCAACGTGGGCAACTCCACGGAGCTGACGGTCCAGGAGGCCGTGGAGCTCGTCGTGGAGCTGTCCGGCACCGGGGTGGGGATCACGTCGGTGGACACCGGCAAGGACTTCGGCGACACCTATCAGGACCTGGGGCGCCGCGTTCCGGACACCACCAAACTCCGGACGCTCATCGGAGCCCGGTGCGACACCGGGCTGCGCGAGGGTGTGGCCCACTTGGTGGAGTGGGCGAACGAGCACCCGTGGTGGTTGGAACTGAAGGACGACTCACCTTTCTGAACCCATCGAATCCCCCGTCCCGGCCAAGCGGCCCCCTTCTCACCTCCCGAGGAATGACTGCCATGCCCACCACGTCGGAGTGCCGCGTCTGCGGCAGCACGGTCCGAGAGTTCTTCGACTTCGGACGTCAGCCCCTGTCGGACGCCTTCCGCCTGCCCGACGCCACCGAACCCGAGTTCTTCTTCCGACTCGCCGTGGGCGCCTGCGAGGCGTGCACGATGGTGCAGTTGATGGAGGAGGTGCCCCGGGAGCGCATGTTCCACGAGGACTACCCCTACCTCTCCTCAGGCTCCGCGGGGATGCGGAACCACTTCGAGTCGGTGGCCAAGCGCTTCCTGAGCACGGAGCTCGTCGGCGACGACCCGTTCACCGTCGAGATCGGCTGCAACGACGGCGTGATGCTCAGGACCATCGCCGATGCGGGGCAGCGCCACCTCGGGGTCGAGCCCTCCGGCGGTGTCGCCGACATCGCGGCCTCACTGGGAATCGAGGTCCGCAAGGACTTCTTCGAGGAGGAGGTGGCCGAGCAGATTCGTGAACAGCACGGACACGCCGACGTGATCTTCTCCGCGAACACCTTCTGCCACATCCCCTACATCGGCTCGATCCTGCGCGGTGTGGAGGCCCTGCTCGCACCGCGCGGCGTGTTCGTGTTCGAGGACCCCTACTTCGGGGACATCGTGCGCAAGACGTCCTACGACCAGGTCTACGACGAGCACTTCTTCCTCTTCACCGTGCGCTCCGTTCAGGCGATGGCCGGGCGTTTCGGGCTGGAGCTCGTGGATGTCGAGCGCATCCCCGTGCACGGCGGGGAGCTGCGGTACACGCTGGCGAAGGCGGGGGCACGGGAGCCTTCGGCGTCGGTCGCCGACCTGCTGGAGGAGGAGCGGGAAACCGAACTGGCCTCGGAGTCGACACTTCGGGAGTTCGGCAGGAACGTGGAGCGCTCCAGGGAGCAGCTCGTCGAACTGCTCCGCGACCTGCGCGCGAAGGGCAAGCGAGTCGTCGCGTACGGGGCCACCGCCAAGAGCGCCACGGTCGTCAACTTCTGCGGCATCGACGACAGCCTCGTCGAGTTCGTCACGGACACGACGCCGGCCAAGCAGGGGCGCCTCACCCCCGGCGGGCACATCCCGGTGCGCGGCCCGGAGGAGTTCTCTGGGAACTACCCGGACTACGCCCTCCTCTTCGCCTGGAACCACGCGGACGAGATCATGGCCAACGAACAGGCGTTCCGCGAGGCCGGCGGCCGCTGGATCACCTACGTGCCCGAGGTCGGCGTGAGCTGACGGCCGGCTGCCTCGACCACGACACCGGTCGGACGCTCAGACGCGTTCCGACTGGTGTTCTTCTGCTGCTTGTTGGAGTTGGGTGGTGGTGTGGTGGGGGGTGGGCATGGTGTGGGCCTGGTCGCGTAGGCGTTGGGCGGCGTTCTTGTGGGTGGGGTCCGTCAGGAGGCGGTGGAGGTGGTCGTGGATGGTGTCGGGGTTCAGGGTGGGTTGGTCGATGGTGAGTGCGGCGCCTTGGAGTGCGGTGTTGTGGGCCAGTAGGGGCTCGTCGTAGACGTAGAGGGGGAGGATGAGCTGGGGGAGGATGAGTTGGGGGACCGCGTGGACCATGGCGGTGCACAGGGTTCCGACTCCTCCGTGGTGGACGACGGCGTCGCAGGTGGGCAGGAGTGTGTGCAGGGGGGTGGGTCCTGCGGGGATGACGTTGGGGGGTACGTCGGTCAGGGTGGCTTGTTGGTCCGGGGCCAGGGCGGTGACGATTTCGGCGCCGGTGCGGGCCAGGGCGTGGACGAGTTGGTTGAGGGTGAGGCCGGTGGTGGGGTGGAGCCGGTCGAGTGCTGTGGCGCCCAGGGTCAGGCAGACGCGGGGGCGTGTGGGGGGTTGGCGGAGCCATGCGGGGAGGGTGGCTGTGCCGTTGTAGGGGATGTAGCGGGTGGGTTGGTGGTTGATGCCGGGGATGGGGTCCAGGCGTAGGGGTTGGGGGAAGGGGTCCAGGGTGAGGTGGCCTTGGGTGAGGCGTTCGGTGTAGGGGACGTCGTGGCGGTGGGCGGTGGCGGTGAGCCAGCTGGTGAGGGGGTCCTGGCGTTGGTGTGGGGGTTGTTGTTGGAGGGTGTTGAGGTAGTGGTGGCGGGTGCGGCCGAGTAGGTCCAGGCCCCAGAGGTGGCGTACGTGGAGGGCTCCCACGGCTTCGGCGGCGATGGGTGCGGCGTAGGTGATGGGTTCCCAGATGACCAGGTCGGGTTTGAAGGAGCGGCAGAACTCCGTCAAACCCGCGACCATGGGGTCGTTGATGAGCTTCCACCAGAGGAGGACGGAGGACTTGGCCTCCTCGACCAGTTCCTCCCAGGAGAGCCTGTGGGGCGGCGAGTCACCCGGCACGAGCACACCGCTCCGGAGCTCGGCGGCCCTGTCCCCCATCCCCGGTTGGACGGGGAGGTCGAAAAGGCTGTGCAGGATGTGGTCGTTTCCGACGGCGACGGCGGGCAGGCCGGTGGCGGCCACCGTGGGCATCAGCGCGGGCTGGCTGGCCACCACCACCTCGTGCCCCGCCGACCGCAGCGCCCACGCCAACGGCACCATCCCCAGGAAATGCGTCTTCTCCGCATGGGAAGCGATCACTACCCGCATACTCGTCCTGTTCTACGGTCAAAAACCTGAGAAACGCTGAAGCGGGGGCGGGGCCGTCGGGGAACGGCTGCCCGCGCCCCCTGAGGTGCCCGGATCGCGCGCGGTCAGGTACTCCAAAGGGAGTGTGCGCAGGCGACCAGGGTCCTGGCCTCGATGTTGAGGTAGTGCGCGTGTCCGAGCAGTTCCGTGAACTGCCCCAGGGTCACCCAGAGGTAGCCCTCCGGTTCCCGGACGGGCGTCCCCTCATCCACGCGCACGATCCTGTAGCGGGTCTGCGCGTGGTGGAAGCGTCCGCCCTCTTCCGAGAGCACGGTGTCGTACAGCACCCTGTCCCCGTCGTCGGAGAGGGCCTCCTTCAGGAAGGGGGTGTCCGACGACTCCTCCCACGAGCGACCACTCGGGGAGAGCTGGACCGTGGGGGCGTACTCGACGACGTCGGCGAGGCCCGGCTGGGGCAGGGCGTGCGCGAGGACGTGGAGGACGCCCGAAATCGATCGCACCAGGAAGACCGCGAGTCCCAGTCCGCGCGGTTCGAGGAGCGGCTGGGACCACTGGCTGACCTCACGGGTCTCAGCCCTCACCCTGGCGGCGATGACACGGAACTCCTTGCCCGCGTCGTCCCCGATCTCGCTGGATCCCGCGGTCCATCCGGTGACGCGGTTCAGCGGTGTCAGCCTCGGCCCCCAACCACACCGGGTCTTGGCCTCGATGAGGTGGGTGGTCACCTCCTTCATGCTGTGGAGTGCGGGCTCCGGGGAGTCCGGCTCCGTCGCCGCGTGGGACGCCGCGAGCTCCCTTGCCGGGGTCCCGTCGCCGACTCCGGGAGGCGGCCCGAACCCCATGCACGCCAGCACGGTCCGGGCGTCCATGTTGATGAGGTTGTCCGTCCGCAGGAACCGCATCACCTGGTACACGGAGAGCCAGCAGTAGTCGTCGAGGACCGGCACGTCCGGCTCCACACGCACGGCCATGTTGCGGTTGCGCTTGCGCCAGAACCACTGCCCCTGCTCCGACTGGAGCACGTCGGCCACGATGTTCCGTGGAAGCGACCCGTTGAAGTACTCGACGTACGGAGTGCTGCGCCCGCCGTGCACCCCGGTGAAGTTGCTACGGGTCGCCTGGACGGTGGGCGACATCTGGAGGAGGTTGACGTTGCCCGGCTCGAACTTCGCCTGCATGAGCAGGTGGGGTACCCCGTCGAAGTCGGCGGTGAGAATGCCCAGGATGCCGATCTCGGGTTGGTCGATGATCGGTTGTGTCCAGGTCGAGGAGCCGTCGCGGACCTCGATCCCCTCCACCGTGAAGAACCTGCCGCTCTGATGGCCCAGGTTCCCGGTGCCGTGCTCGAAGGACCAGCCCGTCGCCTCAGAGAAGGGCACTTCCTCCACCGAGGCGACACGTGACGCCGTCCGGTCAGCGAGCCAGGCGTGGAACTCCTCGTCGCTGAGGAGGCTCCCCGGATCCTCGAAGGTCACAGGGAGGCCAGGGTCTTGTGCAGGCAGTCGATGATCCGCTCCTGGTCGGACTCGGTCAGGGAGGGGTACATCGGCAGGGAGAAGATCCTCCCGGCGGCGTCCTCCGTGACGGGCAGCGCGCCTTCCTTGTAGCCGAAGTGCGAGAAGCCCGTCTGGGTGTGCACGGGCCACGGGTAGCTGATGTTGAGGGAGATGTCGTACGCCTTCATCCCCTCGATGATTCGGTCGCGCTCGGGGTGCTGCACCACGTACACGTAGTACACGTGGTCGTTGCCCTCCGCGGTGACCGGCAGGACGAGGTCGGTGTCGGCCAGCGCCTCGGCGTACCGGGCGGCCACGGCCCTGCGCCCCTCGATGTAGCCGTCCAGGCGGGTGAGCTTGCGGCGGAGGATCTCGGCGTGCACCTCGTCCAGGCGCGCGTTGAGCCCGTTTCGAGCCACCACGTAGTAGGCGACCTCCTCCATCCCGTAGTAGCGCAGGCGCCGGAGCCCCGCGTCCACCTCGGGGTCGGACGTGATCGTGGCTCCGCCGTGACCGTAGGCGCCCAGGACCTTGGTCGGGTAGAAGGAGAAGGCTCCGGCGCGGCCCATCGAACCGGCGATGCGACCGTGGTGGCGGGCCCCGTGCGACTGGGCGCAGTCCTCCAGGATCTGGAGGTCGTGGCGGCGGGCGAGCTTCTCCAGGGGCGCCATGTCGACACACTGCCCGTAGAGGTGGACGGGGAGGATGCACCGCGTGCGGTCGGTGATGGCGGCCGCCACCTGGTCGACGTCCATGAGGTAGGTGCGCGGGTCGATGTCCACGAAGACAGGGATCGCGCCGACGCGGTCGATCGCCAGGACGGTGGGAGCGGCCGTGTTGGACACGGTGATCACCTCGTCACCGGGTTCGATCCCCATGGCGAGCAGGGCGAGCAGAATCGCGTTCGTCCCGTTGTCGACGCCCGCGCAGTGGCTCACCCCGTGATAGGCGGCGAAATCCTCCTCGAACTGCCCGACTCTCGGTCCCCAGACAAGGTTCCCCGAACTGAAGACCGAGTCGACGGCGTCGAGGATATCGTCACGTTCCTGGTTGTACTCATTGAGGTAACCCCAGACATACGTGGTCATCGTGATATCACTTCCGAGTTCTGTACTGAGAAGAACGGGGCAGGCGAAGCACCGTAGCACTGCCGTCTGGCAGTACCACGGACCGGATGTGGCCCGAGGGATCCGGCCACATCCGTTCAGCTCTCCAGTGGCGGGGCGGTCTTGGCTGCCTCGTTAAGGGTGTTGAGGATCCATTCGAGAAGGTCCTTACTCTCTTGCTCAGCAGCCTTCTGCCAGCGATCGTGCTGTTCTGCGATCAGCGTCAGCCGGATTTTCGGGGAGTCTACTTCTTCTCTCCCTGAGATATCCGCCCGAATCTGCCTGCGCAGCTCGTTGCGGGACCACTTCCACTGTTCCGCTCTCGTCAGCCAGAGTTCCTGCTCCGACTCGGGGAGCCTGGCCACCTCGGCATGGTGCTGGAAGCTCAGCTTCTCCCTGCGTCGGAGCATGGAGAACTTCCGTGCCACCCAGGCGTAGTTGCGCAAGGTCTGGTAGTCCAGGGAAGTCTTGGAGATCGCCGTCTTGTAACGGTCCGGGTAGTGCTCTTGGCCGTAGATGAGCCAGTCGCCGAGCCACCATGCGGAAGCATCGGAGATCACGAAAATCTGGTCTCCGATCCGCTGCCAGGAGTGAAGCGGCATCCCGAGGGGCAGGGCAAGGGAAATTCGCCTCGTGGCGGCAGAGCGGTCCAGAGCTATTCTGTCGAAATCAGCGGGGGGGCCGCCGTTGACAGTAGATCGGGAAAGTCGACTCACTGGAATAGTTTGTCCTCACATGAACTTTCAGCTTCAACCGATCCAAGGAGGACGCCATGCTTGTCAAGCACTTGACGCGCAGCTGTCCGAATGAAACGGAGAAGTGTTTTCGAGCAGAGAAGACCAGTCAGCTTCAAGGACTGTCAAGCATTGCGAACAAAAGTAGACCAGAGCCCACTTAAGGAGGTCTGTACGGAGACTGAACGACCGCTTCCGTGCTGCTCAGGACACGCTGAACCGAAATTCGGGACCGAGTTCACAAAAAGAAACCGAGCCCTCGACAACAATGAGTAAGGAGACGTAACTATGCGCGTGTTGTTTGTTTCGTATGCGGAGAAGACGCATTTCCTGGGGATGGTGCCGTTGGCGTGGGCGCTGCGGTCGGCGGGGCACGAGGTGGTGGTGGCCAGCCAGCCCGAGCTGATGCCCACGGTGGCCGCCACCGGCCTGCCCGCCGTCGCCGTCGGAAACGACCACGTCCTCTACGAACTGAACCGGTGGACCGAACGTCTGGGCGGGAACAGCGGACCCGGGCTGTTCGATGTCGGGCAACGGTGGCCGGAGGAGACCGGGGCGGCGGAACTGCTGGACGGCTACGGCTCGGCCGTCTCCCTGTGGTGGAAGGTGGTCAATGATCCGATGGTGGATGAGCTGACGGTGTTCTGTCGTCAGTGGCGTCCGGACCTGGTGTTGTGGGAGCCGGTGTCCTTCGCGGGGGCGGTGGCCGCTGAGGCGGTGGGGGCGGTGCACGGTCGGGTGTTGTGGGGGATGGATCTGCTGGGGCGGATGCGGGGGCGTTTTCTGGAGGTGCTGGGTGGGCGGGGTCTGGAGGGGGATCCTCTGGCCCGGTGGTTGGGTGATCGCGCCCAGCGGGTGGGGGTGGGGTTCTCCGAGCGGATGACCCGGGGTTTCTTCACTCTGGATCCTCTGCCGCAAGGGGTGGGTCTGGGTGCGGTGGAGGGGGTGGAGCGGGTTCCGGTGCGGTATGTGCCCTACAACGGGCGTGCGGTGGTGCCGGAGTGGTTGCGTGGGGGCAGGGGTGATCGCCCACGCGTGTGTGTGACGTTGGGGACCTCGGCGGTGGAGCGTCTGGGTGGGTACGCGGTGGGGGTGGAGGAGGTGTTGGAGGGTGTTGCGGGTGTGGACGCCGAGGTGGTGGCGGCTCTGCCGGGGTACTCGGGTCGGGTGCCGAGCAATGTGCGGGTGGTGCCCTTCGTGCCCTTGCACGCGTTGGTGCCCGGGTGCGCGGTGTTGGTCAACCACGGTGGTCCGGGGACGTTGCTGACCGGGTTGTCCCACGGCGTCCCCCAAGTCCTCCTGCCCGGACACCACCTGGACGAACCGCTCATGGCCACGAGGTTCGCCGACCTCGGTACCGCCGTCACCACACCCGCCGACCGGGTTTCGGGTGCGGTGGTGCGTGCGGGGGTGGAGCGGGTGCTGGCTGAGGGTTCGTTCGCGCGGTCGGCGCGGCGGTTGCGTGGGGAGATGGCGGCGATGCCCTCTCCGGGACGGTTCGCGGCACAGGTCGAGGACCTGGTCGAACACCACAGGGGCCGGGCGGAGACGGTATGAGCACGGAACGGACGAGTATGCGGGTAGTGATCGCTTCCCATGCGGAGAAGACGCATTTCCTGGGGATGGTGCCGTTGGCGTGGGCGCTGCGGTCGGCGGGGCACGAGGTGGTGGTGGCCAGCCAGCCCGCGCTGATGCCCACGGTGGCCGCCACCGGCCTGCCCGCCGTCGCCGTCGGAAACGACCACGTGATGTCGCTCCTGGCGAGGTCGGTGGACAGCTCGGGCTTCTCGGCCTCCCCCTCGATGAGGCTGAAACACGCTCCGTGGGAGATGGCGTGGCCCGAGATGAGGAACTCCTACAGCGACCTCGTCCTGGGCTGGCTGCGCATGGTGAACATGCCGATGGTCGCGGGTTTGACGGAGTTCTGCCGCTCCTTCAAACCCGACCTGGTCATCTGGGAACCCATCACCTACGCCGCACCCATCGCCGCCGAAGCCGTGGGAGCCCTCCACGTACGCCACCTCTGGGGCCTGGACCTACTCGGCCGCACCCGCCACCACTACCTCAACACCCTCCAACAACAACCCCCACACCAACGCCAGGACCCCCTCACCAGCTGGCTCACCGCCACCGCCCACCGCCACGACGTCCCCTACACCGAACGCCTCACCCAAGGCCACCTCACCCTGGACCCCTTCCCCCAACCCCTACGCCTGGACCCCATCCCCGGCATCAACCACCAACCCACCCGCTACATCCCCTACAACGGCACAGCCACCCTCCCCGCATGGCTCCGCCAACCCCCCACACGCCCCCGCGTCTGCCTGACCCTGGGCGCCACAGCACTCGACCGGCTCCACCCCACCACCGGCCTCACCCTCAACCAACTCGTCCACGCCCTGGCCCGCACCGGCGCCGAAATCGTCACCGCCCTGGCCCCGGACCAACAAGCCACCCTGACCGACGTACCCCCCAACGTCATCCCCGCAGGACCCACCCCCCTGCACACACTCCTGCCCACCTGCGACGCCGTCGTCCACCACGGAGGAGTCGGAACCCTGTGCACCGCCATGGTCCACGCGGTCCCCCAACTCATCCTCCCCCAGCTCATCCTCCCCCTCTACGTCTACGACGAGCCCCTACTGGCCCACAACACCGCACTCCAAGGCGCCGCACTCACCATCGACCAACCCACCCTGAACCCCGACACCATCCACGACCACCTCCACCGCCTCCTGACGGACCCCACCCACAAGAACGCCGCCCAACGCCTACGCGACCAGGCCCACACCATGCCCACCCCCCACCACACCACCACCCAACTCCAACAAGCAGCAGAAGAGTGGCGGGGGTGACGGGGGTGCGTCCTCACTCAGCTCTGGACCGCGGCCTCCCGGCCCTCGGAATCCTCGATCCGCTGGATGATGAAGTCGGCGAACTCCTCAAAAGTCTCGCCCTTGAAATTGACCATGTCCTCAAGTAGCTCCACGTCGTAGAGGTCCTCGATCATGAGGGTCAGCTGGACGACGGCGAAGGAGCCGAGGTCGATCATCGCCTCGGGCTGCGGCAGGTCGTACTGCGGCTCGCTGTGCGTGAACATCAGCACGGTCATGGCCTGGATCTTGATCTGCGACACAAGCTTCTCGCGGTCAATGGAGGACATCTGCTGGAGACCTTTCCGAAGGGAGTTGGATTGTTCCTGGGGGAAGAGTCCGACCCTCGTCGCCGGACACGCGGTGTTCCCCTCTTCCGAGGGGAGTCAGGCTCGCACGAGAACCCGGAGGAAGACCACGCCGATCCTCTCCCAGTCCTCGCGGCGGATCACGAAGGTCCGGCGGCCGGCTGCCCTCTCCTGTTGTTCGGGGGTGAGGTCGGAGGCCTCGGTGAGCATGGACGGGTAGGACGCGATGTCCGAGCTGTACTCCGCCGCGGGCCAGAAGCGGATGAGGGACAGGTCCCATTCCGCGAACAGGTAGTTGATGAGGAGGATGTTGGCCTCGATGCCGAGCCCGTTGACGAGATCGTCCTCGCGAACGAGCATTTCGATCTCGCCCTCACGGGTCTGCGCGTCGACATGGCGCAGGGATGCCAGACCGAGATGGCGTCCGTCCACCGTCTGTTCGACCAGGAACTGCGCCTCGGTGCCGGCGGGTGACCCACCATGCGCCGCGACGAAGGTCTCCATGTCCGGGTGCGTCTCAAGGCCGTACTCGGTAAGAAGGTCCCGCAGGGGCTGCCCTGCGACCGGGGGCACCGGGTGCAGTCTCGCTCGCCTGGTCTGGATGTGCGCGTTGAGCATGGGTCACCAACCTTGGTCTCAATTCCCGCATTGCAGGAAGCACAATGGCGCCACCGCTCCGCGGGAAGCTTCAGAGGGACGCTACCGGCAGCGAGAACACAAAAGAAACCACGAATTCCGCAGGGCCGTCACCCACACGCATTCACTGTCCCGCCAGCGAGACACATGAGAGCGCACCTCTCCCTGGGGCAATAATGATCCCTCCTGTCCGACGAAAAGGTGCAGGACCAGCCGCTTAAGCTGCCGGGATCCAGGCGCGACCGGCGTAATCTAGGAGGTTCGATGGCGCAAGGCGTGGCTCTCATTACCGGTGCTTCCCGAGGAGTGGGTGCCGCGGTGGCGCAACGACTGGCCAAGCACGGGGAGGTTGGCACCGTCGTCATCAACCACCGTGACCGGCACAAGTCGTGGATGGCGCACGCGGTGGCCGCCTCCGTCGAAGCCGCCGACTGCCAGGCCAGAGTCCTCCGGGCCGACCTGACCGACCAGGACGAGACCAGGGCGATGGTCGAGGCCCTGCGGGATGAGTTGGGCAGAGTCGACTGGCTGGTACTCAACGCGAGCGGGGGGCTCGAACCCTGGGTGGACCCGGACTACGCCATGCGGATCAACCTCCGCGCCCAGATCGACCTCGTGGACCTGGTCCTGCCCCTGATGCCCGTGGGCGCGCGGATCACTTTCGTCACCTCGCACTGGGCACACCTCGAACGTTACGAGTCGAACGTGTACTCGAACGTGGCCCGCAGCAAGCGCGCGGGAGAACTGGCCCTGCGACGGTACGCCCGGGAGCTCGCCGTGCGCGGAGTCGCCCTGGCCGTCGTGAGCGGTGACATCATCTCCGACAGCACCATCGCCGTCATGCTTGACAGGCTCAACCCAGGCTGGATCCAGGCGAGGGTCGACCGGGTGGGGAAACTTCCCGACACCGCCGACTTCGCCGAGAGCATCGTGGCGGTGACCACTCCGGACACGCCTCTCCTGCCGCCCGGCCAGGTGTACACGGCCTATGTCGGCAGCACCGACCTTTGAGCTCCTTCCGGCCCCCCGGGCACCCGGGAAGGGGCTCACCCCCTCTGCGGGGCCATCTCCCCGATCGCCTCTGCCAGGGCCTCCTCCCAGGGGCGGAGAGGGCTGAGGCCGAGTTCCGCCCACCTGTCCTGCCCCAGCACGCTGTAGGCGGGCCGGGCGGCCGCGCGGGGGAACCTCTCGTCACCGCAGGGCCGCACCCGCTCCGGATCGGCTCCCGAGAGCCGGAAGACCTCCCTCGCGAGGGCGAACCACGTCGCCTCTCCGCCGTTGGTGCCGTGAAACACGCCGCTGGCTTGCGGGAGCCCTCCGAGGAGGACGATCCGGCGAGCGAGGTCCCGGGTCCACGTGGGCTGGCCGACCTGGCCGTCCACCACGTCCACCGGCTCGTCACCCGCCGCCAACCGCCGCATCGTCGCGACGAAGCTGCGCCCGTGCGCCCCGTAGAGCCACGCCGTGCGCAGGATGAGCCCGCGGTCCGGCAGCGTCCGCAGCACCGCGTGCTCGCCCTCCAGCTTGCTCTCCCCGTAGACGGACCCCGGGGAAGCCGCATGCCCCTCCGGATAGGGAGTGGACCGGTCCGATCCGGAGAAGACGTAGTCGGTCGACACCTGCACCAACCTCGCACCGTTCCCGGCGCAGGCCGACGCGAGGTGGGCCGGGCCCCGCGCGTTGAGCCGGCGTGCCTGATCGGAGTCGGACTCAGCGGCGTCGACGTCAGTGTAGGCGGCGCAGTTGACCACGGTCTCAGGGGCGAACCGCGCGCACGCGGCGCGCACGGCCTCGCCGTCGGTGATGTCCAGGTCCACCCGCCGGAGGGCGAACACCTCCTCGCCCGCCCGTTCCAGCTCTTCCACCAGGTCGTTGCCCAGACTGCCGCCCGCTCCGGTGACCATCCAGCTCATTCCGTGTTCCTCCCCTGGTCGCCCGCTCTTGGCCGGTTCCGTCCTGGTGAGCCGCGCGCCGGGCCAATACCCTGCGCATTGTTCGCTCCGAGCATGTCCGCACAGGTGTCGCCCGGTTGTCGAGGACTCCCGTTCGACCGCAGAGGCCAGGAGGCAGTACCCAGAATGCAGGCACGAAGACTAGCCGTCGTGGGCGCGATCGAATTCACCACGACCGTGTTTCCCGACGACCGCGGTGTCGTCGCCTCGCATTTCCACAAGGACCCCTTCACCGGCGCCGTGGGACGCGGGCTGTTCCCGGTCGCCCAGACGCTCCACAGCCGTTCCCGCGCGAACGTGATACGCGGCATCCATTACACGTCGGCACCACCGGGAGCGGCGAAGTACGTCTACGCCTCACACGGGCGCTCGCTCGACATCGTGGTGGACATCCGTGTCGGGTCCCCCTCCTATGGAGTCTGGGACGCGGTCGAACTCGACCAGGAGTCCTTTCGCGCGCTGTACCTTCCGGTCGGGGTGGGCCACGCCTTCGTCTCCCTCGAAGAGGACACGGTCATGACCTACCTGTTGTCGACGACCTACGCCCCCGACCAGGAGATGGCGCTGTCGCCGCTCGACCCCGGTCTGGACCTGCCGATACCGCGCGATGTCAGACCCCTCCTGTCGAGGCGGGACCTGGAGGCCCCCACAATGGCGCAGGCGAGGGACCAGGGTGTCCTCCCCCTCTACTCGGAGTGCGTCAGGTTGGAGTCCGCCTGGGTCTGAGGCCCCGGGCTCCCCGTGCCCGGACCCGCCCCGCGTTCCCGCACACCCACCCCGCTTCCGACCCCATCGCCCGCACAGGACAACCCACAGGGATGACCATGCAGTACACACGCCTCGGACGGACAGCACTCCAGGTGAGCCGACTGTGCTTCGGCACGTTGAACCTCGGTGTCAACCTGCCCAAGCCCGACAGTTTCGCGCTCCTGGACGAAGCACTGGACGAGGGAATCAACTTCGTCGACACCGCTGACCAGTACGGATGGCAGGTCCACCGCGGCTGGACCGAGGAGCTGCTCGGGGAGTGGTTCGCCCTGGGGGGCGGTCGACGGGAGAAGGTGGTGCTGGGCACCAAGGTATTCACCCCCATGAGCGACTGGCCGAACGACGGCGGCCTCTCGGCCCGGCACATCATCACGGCCTGCGAGGCCTCTCTCCGGCGCCTGGGGACGGACTGGATCGACCTCTACCAGATGCACCACGTGGACAGGAACGCCCCCTGGGAGGAGGTGTGGCAGGCGATGGAGACCCTCGTCCAACAGGGCAAGATCCGCTACGTCGGCTCCTCCAACTTCGCCGGTTGGCACCTTGTCGCGGCGCAGGAGGCGGCGAACCGTCGCCACTTCCTGGGGATCGTCTCCGAACAGTCCTGCTACAACCTCGTACGCCGCCACGTGGAGCTGGAGCTGATCCCGGCCGCCCAGGCCTACGGCATCGGCGTCGTCACGTGGTCGCCGTTGCACGGAGGGCTCCTCGGGGGTGCCCTGCGCAAACTGGCGGAGGGGACCGCGGTGAAGACGGCGCGGGGGCGGGCCATGGACGCGCTGCCCACCCTGCGACCGACCATCGCGGAGTACGAGAGGCTCTGCGACGCGCACGGCCAGGAGCCAGCGGACGTCGCCATGGGGTGGGTGCTCTCCCGTCCGGGCGTGACGTCGACGGTCATCGGCCCCCGGACCTCCAAGCACCTGAGGAGCGCCCTGCGCACCCTGCAGGCGGAACAGGACCCCGCGTTGACGCACGAGTTGGAGCAGCTGTTCCCGCCGGTCGGCAACGGGGGACCCGGCCCCGAGGCCTGGGCCTGGTGAAGCCGCCCACGGGCTTCCGGGTACCGCGCCGCCCGCCAGGGATTCTCCTTATTACAGTTTCACCCGCGATGTGCGAGTAAAATCTCCTATCCGCTTGACGTGCCGGAATAGCCAGGGACGCGCAAGAAGCCCCCCGCCCCGAAGAGGACTCAGCGAAACCCCATGACACAAAGGACAAAGAGGACAGGAGCGACAGCGGTCGCCACAACCTGCGGACCAAGAATCCCGGGCGAGGTGCGCCCCTCGTGAAAAGCCTCGTCCATTTCTCAATCCGCCACAAGTCCGCCATCATCATGCTGGCGATTACCGCGGTCATTTTCGGACTCGTTTCCGTGAACACCGCCAAGCGCGAGCTGATGCCGTCCATGGAAATGCCCATGGTCATGGTGGACGCTCATTACCCGGGGGCTTCTCCCCAGGCGGTGGAGAAGGAGGTCACCATCCCGCTGGAGCAGGCGATCCGCGAGGTGCCGACCGTCAGCTCCATCAGCTCCAGCTCCTCCGAGGGACACTCGCGGATCACCGCGGAGTTCGAGTTCGGCGAGTCCAGCGCGGAAGTGCTCCAGAGCATCCAGAGGGCGACCGACCAGGCCGCGTCCACCCTGCCGGACGACGTCGAGGCCTTCTCACAGTCCTTCAGCGCCGTGGACATCCCCATCGTCATGCTCGCTGTCAGCGGCGATGAGGACGGGCAGGAACTCGCCCAGCCGCTGGAGCACCAGGTCGTCCCCGAGCTGGAAGCCATTCCCGGCGTGCGTTCGGTGACCGTCAACGGGATCAGGGACCAGAGCCTCGCGGTGACGGTGGACCCCGACGCGCTCGACGACGCGGACCTCGACCCCTCGGACGTGCTCTCCTCGCTTGTGGACAACGGCCTCAGCACCCCGGGCGGGCCGATCCAGGAGGACGGAGGCACGTTCAACCTCACCGCGAACTCCTCCCTGAACGCGGTCGAAGAGGTGGAGGACGTCTGGATCACTCCGCAGAGCGCGATCTCGTCCTCCGCCTTCTCCGGGGAGAACGACGTCCCGGACCCGGTCCGGCTCAGTGACGTGGCCGAGGTCGATATGGTCACGGACGCGGAGACCACGCTGACGCGGACCAACGGCGCCCCCAGCCTCGGCGTGATCATCACCAAGACGCCCGAGGGCAACACCATCGAGATCTCCGACGCCGTGCGGGACCAGATCGACGAGTTGGAGTCGTTCCTGGGCGAAGGCGCGCAGATCACGGTGGTCTTCGACCAGGCGCCCCAGATCCTCGACTCCGTCTCCTCGGTGATCGAGGAGGGAGCGCTGGGCATCGCCTTCGCGCTCGTCGTCATCCTGCTCTTCCTGCTGTCCGTCCGCTCGACCGTGGTCGTGGCGGTCTCCATCCCCCTGGCCCTGCTGCTGGCCGTCGGCGGGACGCACCTGATCGGGTACTCCCTGAATCTCGTCACCCTGGGCGCCATCGCGGTCACGGTCGGACGGTTGGTGGACGACTCGATCGTCGTCCTGGAGAACATCAAGCGCCATCTGGCCTCAGGGCAGGACAGACTCCGCGCGGTGCGCGACGGAACGCTGGAGATCACGACGGCCGTGGCCTCCTCCACCGTGGTCACCCTCCTGGTCTTCCTCCCACTGCTGTTCGTCACCGGGATCACCGGTGAGGTCTTCAGGCCCTTCGCGGCGGTCGTGATCCTCGCCCTGATCGCCTCCCTCCTGGTGGCCCTCACCGTCATCCCCGTGCTGGCTCTCTTCTTCCTCAAGCGGGTCCCGCGGTCCTCGGGGGAACCCGGAGCCGAGGGCGCCGAACCGGAGCCCTTCGCCGTACGCCTGACGCCGTTCCAGCGCGCCTACCGGGCGATCATCGTCTGGTCCGTGTCGCACCGGGCGCTCACCGTGGCGGCCGGGGTGCTGCTGGTCGCCCTGACCATCGGTATCTCCGTGTCCCCCTGGCTGAAGACCGACTTCATCGGACAGGAGACCTCGAACACCTACCAGGCCGTCCAGGAAATGCCCGCGGAGGCCACTCTGGAAGAGGCCGACGAGGAGGCGGCCAAGGTTGAGGAGCAACTCGCCAGGGCCGCATGGATCGAGTCGTACCAGGTCACGGTAGGAGGGAACACCGTGATCGCCTCGCTGGGCGGGGCCGGTGCCGGAGACACCACCTACAACATCACCACGAACCCCGACGGAGACCAGGAAGCGTACTGGGACCAGCTGGAGGACCTGTTCACGGCGGTGGACACCGAGTACCCCGTCGTCCTGGACGACGGCAGCGGGGACGGCACCACCGGGGTGTCCGTCAACGTCAGCGCACTCGACCCCGAAATCGCCGAGGAGGCGTCGAAACAGGTCGTCGAGGCCCTCGAAGGGATCGACGGCCTGACGAACACGCGCAGCAACACGAGCGAGACCGTCAGGTCCTACGAAGTCGTGGTCGACGGCGAGGAAGCGGCCGAACGGGGTCTGACGGAGGGAGCCGTCGGCCAGGAGGTCTACCAGGCGTTCCAGGGGATCGAGGTCGGCAGCGCCACGATCGACCACGTCACCCGCGACATCTTCCTGTACCTGGACGACGAACCGAGCACCCTGGCCGACGTCGAGGACATCCGGATCGCCACACCCGCAGGCGGGACGGTACGCCTCTCCACCGTCGCGTCCGTTGAGGAGACCACCACTCCGTCCGAGCGCCTCCGGGTCGACAACGTCGCGACCGTCACCGTCACGAGTTCCCCGACCGGCGACGACCTGGGCCAACTGACCGCCCGGATCTCCGACGAGCTTGACGCGCTCGACCTGCCGCACGGGGTCACGACCGAGATGGGCGGCGTCAGCGCCGAACAGGACGAGGCGTTCGAGCAGATGTTCTACGCCATGATCGCGGCGCTGGCCATCGCCTACATGGTCCTCGTGGTGACCTTCCGCAGCATGGCCCAACCGCTGGTCCTGATGGTGTCGGTGCCCTTCGCGGCGACCGGGTCCATCGGCCTGCTGCTGATCACCGGCATCCCCCTGGGCGTTCCCGCGCTCATCGGTCTGCTGATGCTCATCGGCATCGTCATCACCAACGCCATCGTGCTGATGGACCTGGTCAACCAGTATCGTGCGGGCGGCATGGAGCTCCGCGAGGCAGTCATCGAGGGCTCGATCCACCGGCTCAGGCCGATCGTGATGACCGCGGTGTCCACCATCGCGGCTCTGCTCCCGTTGGCCCTGGAGATGACCGACAGCGCCGGTGCGTTCATGACCCAGCCCCTGGCCGTGGTCACCATCGGCGGGCTGGTCTCCTCGACGGTCCTGACCCTGGTCTTCGTCCCCGTCCTCTACACCATCGTCGAGAACCGCAAGCTTCGGCGGGCGGAGCGACGGGCGACGAAGCCGCAGCGGCGGCAGGCGAAGGCGGAGCGTCGGCAGGAACGACGTGCCGCCAGGACCCGGCGGCGGGAGGAACGTCGATCCGTCAGGGCCGAGGCCTCCGGCGCCGGGAAGGAAGGCAGCGACCACACCCCTGAGGGCGACGCGGACTAGGAACGGGTCTCCCGACAGGACGTGTCAACGGCGGAGGGTCCTCGAACGAGGGCCCTCCGCCTCCGTGTGCGGGGAGTCCCGTCGGCACCCGCGGCGCCGGTCTGGGTGCGAGCGGTCGAGTCCCCACGCACCTGCGAGAATGAAGACTTCCTCATGTCCGCTTCATCAGGACGCCGTCTCTCTCGGGGAAGCTCGACCTCATGAGATCACCTCTGGTGCCGCTGGCGGTCGGGGCGCTGACATTCGTCGCCGTCTCGGTCGCCGCCCTGCTGTGGGCGCTGTTCCTGCGCGACCCCGACCCCGGGGTCGCCTCCGAGGTGGTGCTCGGCGAATCCCCCGAGGCCGCCGCCTCCGCCGACCCCGACGACGGTGTGGTCAGCCCTCCTCCCCCGGTCACCGACCGGGACGGAGAGGGCTCCGAGGATCCCTCGCCCGAGCCCGAGCCCTCACCCAGCCCCTCGCCCGAGCCGCCGACCGGCTTCCCCTTCGACTGCCTCGACGGGGGCTCCGGGCACGAGACCTGGGGCGAGGAGCAGTGGGAGCTCTGGTGGGAGTCCTGCATGAGCGGGCGGTACGAGAACGGGGACGACGACGATGACGACTGACCGTCAGCGGGGGGCGGACGGCTCGGACGGACCGGCCGATCCCGACGCCACCACCGTCAACGTCCCGCCGGGCCGGTCCAGACCCGTGGACCCCGCGTACGACGCACCGCCCCCGGGAGGGTCCCCCTCCTCGGGCGGCACCTCCGTGTTCCCGACCCTCGTGCTGCGCGGCCCCCAGCCCGAACTCCCCCAGCGCCGCCGGGTGCCCGCCCGTCTGCTCATCATGGCGTGGGTGGTCCTGCTCATGGCCGGCGTCCTCGTGCTGGTCAACGTGGTCACGTGGAGCGCGCTGACCGCACGGACCGACGAGCGGGTGGACCGCGCCCTGGACCAGGAGATCGCGGAGTTCCAGGAGTTCGCGGCGGTGGGGGTCGACCCCGGCACCGGAACCGCCTTCACCGACGTCTCCTCCCTCATCCGGGTCCACCTGGAGCGCCAGTTCCCCGAGGACTCCGAGATCCTCTTCGGCTGGGTCGACGAGCCGGAGTCGGACGCGACGGGCGCCGAGGGGTCGGCCTCCCGTGGAAACCGGGGATCGGCCGAGACCGTCACCGGCCGCATCCGGCAGGGGCAGGAGCCCCCGTACGACCTGTCCGCCGACCCCGAGATGGTCGAGGCGGTCCTGGACACCCCCGACGCCCGGGGCGTCCTGGAGACCCCCGCCGGTCCGGTCGAGTGGGAGAAGATCCGCGCGCTGCCCCCGGAGGGCGACGGCGGCCCGGCGGGCTGGTTCGTGATCGGCTACTTCACCGCCCACGACGACGACACCTCCGCCGGGACCATGGGCACCCTCGCCCTGGTCAGCGTGGTCGGACTGCTCGCCGCCGCCACCGCCGCCTGGTGGGTGGCGGGCCGTATCCTCGCCCCCGTCCGGCTGGTCCGGCAGACCGCCGCCCAGATCTCCGAGGAGGACCTCACCCAGCGGATCGAGGTGTCCGGACGGGACGACATCGCGGCGCTGGCCGAGCAGTTCAACAGCATGCTGGACCGGTTGGAGGGCGCCTTCACCGAGCAGCGCAGGTTCGTCGACGACGCCGGGCACGAGCTGCGCACCCCCATCACGATCGTGCGCGGCCACCTGGAGCTCATGGGCGACGACCCCGAGGAGCGCCGCGAGGTGGTCCGGCTGGTCACCGACGAGCTGGACCGGATGGGCCGGATCGTGGAGGACCTGCTGCTGCTCGCCAAGGCTCAGCAGCCCGACTTCGTCCGCGCCGAACCCGTCTCCCTGGCCGAGCTCAGCAGCGACATCGACGCCAAGGTGCGCCAGCTTGGGGACCGCGACTGGCGGCTGGAGTCGCTGGCGGAGGAGACCGTGCGCCTGGACCCCCAGCGCGTCACCCAGGCGATGGTGCAGCTGGCCGCCAACGCCGTACGGCACACCGCCCCCGGGTCCACCCTGCGCACCGGTTCGCGCGTCAGCGGCTCCGAGGTGCGCCTGTGGGTGGCCGACCACGGCCCCGGCATCCCCGCCGTGGAGCACGGCCGCATCTTCGAGCGCTTCTCCCGGGGCGGCCGCACCGAGCGCGGCGACCGGGGCGCCGGGCTGGGCCTGGCCATCGTCCGCGCCATCGCGGAGGCGCACCACGGCCGGGTGGACCTGGTCTCGGCGCCCGGCGCGGGCTCCACCTTCACCCTCGTCATCCCCCTGACCCCCGTTGACGGCCGCGTCGGAAGGGAACACCTGTGAGCCGTGTACTCATCGTCGAGGACGAGGAGCGGATCGCCTCCTTCGTCCAGAAGGGACTGACCGCCAGTGGGTTCACCACCACGGTGGTGGGCACCGGGGCGGAGGCGGTCGACTACGCCGTCACCGGCGGCTTCGACCTCATGCTGCTGGACCTCGGACTCCCGGACACCGACGGGTTCGACGTGCTCCGCAGGGTGCGCGCCCTGGGGGTGGACGTCCCCGTGGTGATCCTGACCGCCCGGGACGGGGTGCGGGACACCGTGACGGGCCTGGAGATCGGCGCGGACGACTACGTCACCAAGCCGTTCCGGTTCGAGGAGCTGCTGGCCAGGGTCCGGCTGCGGATGCGCACGGAGCGCGCCCCGGACCTGACGGTGCTGCACGCGGGCGGGCTCCGCCTGGACCTGCGGACCCGCCGGGTGGCGGTGGGCGAGGACTCGGTGGACCTCACCGCCCGGGAGTTCGCACTGTTGGAACTGCTCATGCGGCACCAGGGGCAGGTGATGACCCGTCAGCAGATGCTGTCGCACGTGTGGGGCTACGACTACGACCCCGGGTCCAACGTGGTGGACGTGTTCGTGCGGGCGCTGCGCCGCAAGGTGGGCCCGGAGCGCATCCTCACGGTGCGGGGCATGGGGTACCGGCTGACCGGCTGAGGTGACCGCCCCGTGGGCCGACCTGCCGAGCTCCTCGGCCGGTCGGCCCTCGTGCGTCCGGGGTCGGGACGCCTGTGCGGGAGCCTCGGCCGAACATGAGGGTTCCCTCATGCGGCGCTCATGATCGCCTCACCGGGGCTGCCCACTATGGTCGACATGTTCTGGTTCGCACTTGCGGTCGACCTGACCGCGATCACGTTGTTGTCCTACGTCCTCTACTTCCGCAGGCACGGCCGGCGGGACCTGGTGCTCGCCTACGTGGCGCTCAACGTCGGTATCTTCGCGGTCGTGTCGATGCTGGCCCAGCAGGAGGTCGGCCTGGCGGTCGGCTTCGGACTGTTCGGCGTGCTGTCGATCCTGCGGCTGCGCTCCGACCTCATCAGCCAGGGGGAGATCGGCTACTACTTCATCGCGATCGCCCTCGGCCTGGTGAACGCGGTGGCCGCTCCGGCGCCGTGGCTGCTGCTCGGCCTGAACGCGCTCCTGCTGTCCTCCCTGTACGTGGCCGGGCACCCGAAGCTGCTGGCCCGCACCCAGCGCCGGGTCATGACCCTGGACGTGGTGCACGAGGACCCGTTGGCGCTCCGGCAGGACCTGGAGCGGCGGCTGCGCGGCCGGGTGCGGCACGTGGACGTCACCGAGGTGGACTACGTACGCGACCTCATGGTGGTGGACGTGCGTTTCCAGGAACCGAAGCCGACCGAGGTCCCGGGGCGTCCCGCCGGACGCCGCCAGCCGCTGGCCTCCATGCGGGGTGGACGTTGAGACTCCCCTCCCCCACCCCCACCCTCTCCCCCGCCGCGGCGCCGCCCGGGCTGGACCGGCTGCACCCGGTCTCCCTGGCCGAGATCAACGAGCGCGCCGCCCTCGTCACCCGCACCTGCCGCAAGTACCTGCTCCCCGCCGACCTGGTGCCCGCCCTGTTCGACGGCGCCGAGAGCGCCTTCGGGGTGCTGGAGATCGACGGCCGGACGTCGTTCCTGTACTCGTCCACCTACCTGGACACCCCGGAGCTGCGGACCTTCCACGACCACCGGCAGGGGCGGCGGCTGCGCTACAAGGTGCGCACCCGCTCCTACGTGGACACCGGAACGACGATGTTCGAGGTGAAGCTGAAGGGGGCGCGCGGGATCACCGACAAGGTGCGCGTCGAACTGCCCCCGGGCTCCCCCGTGGACCGCCTGACCTGGCGGACCCGCGACTTCCTCGACCGGTCGCTGACCCGTTGTCGCCTCTCTCCGCCGGACGTCCTGCTGCCCTCGGCGGTGACCGACTACCGGCGGACCACCGTCGTGGCCCTGTCCGGCGAGGAGCGGGTGACGATCGACCACGACCTGGTGGGCTACCGGGGCGACTGGGAGGTGCGGATGCGCCCGAACGTGGTGCTGCTGGAGGTCAAGACCCGGGGCGGGCTGACCGCGACGGAGCGGCGACTGCACGCGCTCGGGGTGCGGGAGGCCCGGTTCAGCAAGTACGCCGCCGCGCTGGCCGCCCTCGAACCTGACCTGCGCGGGAACCGCTGGCACCGGGCGATGGGCCACTGCATGGACCACCCCGCCCCCGTGCGGCGCCCGGAGAGGGCGTTGGCGGGCGACTGACCGACCGGTGCCGGGTGTTTCACGTGAAACATCCGGCACCCGCTTCGTGACCGCCCCGACCGGTCGCGCGGAGCGGCCGCCGCCCCGTAACCGGTCGGGGCGGCGGCCTTGTTCCCGCGGGCCCTCTCCCGCTACAAGAGGGAGTCCGCGGCACCACAATGGTGACACCCGGTCCCCCGCAGGTCCAGACCGGCAGGGGTTCCACTCTTTCCGGAGGGGCGGTTCCGGACCGCGCCCGGTCAGTCGGCGGGACGCAGGTCCAGACGCCGGAGCAGTTGGGCGTTGAGCGCCACGATGATCGTGGACAGGCTCATCAGCACGGCGCCCACCGCCGGGGCGAGCACGATGCCGACCGGGGCCAGCACCCCGGCGGCCAGCGGAACCGCCGCGACGTTGTACCCGGCGGCCCAGACCAGGTTCTGGACCATCTTCCGGTAGCCCGCCCGGGACAGCCTCCGGACCGACACCACACCGCGCGGGTCGTCGGAGGCCAGCACCACCCCGGCGGACTCGATGGCCACGTCGGTCCCGGCGCCGATCGCGACACCCACGTCCGCCCGGGCCAGGGCGGGAGCGTCGTTCACCCCGTCACCGACCATGGCGACCCGGTGGCCCCGTTCCTGGAGGTCGCGGACCACCGCGTCCTTCTGGTCCGGCAGCACCTGCGCGAACACCTCGTCCAGGCCGAGTTCGGTGGCGACGGCGTCGGCGACGTTGCGGGCGTCACCGGTCACCATCGCCACGCGCACCCCCTGCTCCTGGAGCTGGCGGACGGCCGACGCGGACTCGGGGCGGACCTCGTCGGCCAGGGAGATCGCCCCGACCACGGACCCGTCCACCACGAGGTGCAGGACGGTGGCGCCCCGGTCGCGCCAGAACCCGGTGCGTTCGACCAGTTCAGTGGGTTCCGTGACGCCCAGGGAGTCCAGGAGCGCGGGCCCGCCCACATGGGCCTCGGCACCGTCCACGACCGCCCGGACGCCGTGTCCGGTCAGCGAGCGGAAGTCCGTGGCCTCGGGCACCGGCCCCCGCTCCCGGGCGGCCCGGACGATCGCCCTGGCCAGCGGGTGCTCGGAGTCGGCCTCGACCGCCCCGGCCAGGGCCAGGACCCGTTCGTCGGTCCACCCGTCGACGGCCGCGGAGTCACCGACCGCCGGGGCTCCCCTGGTCAGGGTTCCGGTCTTGTCGAAGAGCACCGTGTCCACGAGCCGGGTCCGCTCCAGCGACAGCCGATCCTTGACCAGGATGCCGTTGCGCGCCGACAGGGTCGTGGAGATCGCGATGACCAGCGGGATGGCCAGCCCCAGCGCGTGGGGGCAGGCGATGACCAGCACCGTGACGGTCCGTTCGACGGCCTGGCTGCCCTCTCCGAGGACCAGACCCCACACGGCCGCGGTGACCACGGCCGCGGCGAGGGCGAACCAGAACAGCAGCGCGGCCGCGCGGTCGGCCAGTGCCTGTGAGCGCGACTTCGACTCTTGGGCCTCGCTGACCAGGCGTTGGATGCCCGCGAGGGTGGTGTCGTCCCCGACCGCGTCCACGCGGACCCGCAGGGCGGAGTCGGTGGCGACCGTCCCGGCGACCACCCGGTCGTCCTCGGCACGGGTGACGGTGCGGGACTCCCCGGTGATCATGGACTCGTCGACGGCGGCGGACCCCTGGACGACGGTGCCGTCGGCGGGGACCCGGCCGCCGGAGCGGACCAGGACGGTGTCGCCCGTGCGCAGTTCGGCGGCGGGGACCTCCTCGATCCCGCCGTCGGGACCGACCCGTTCGGCGCGGTCCGGCAGCAGGGCGGCCAGGGCCTCCAACGCCCCGGAGGCCTGCCCCAGGGCGCGCATCTCCAGCCAGTGGCCGAGGAGCATCACCACGACCAGCAGGACCAGCTCCCACCAGAAGTCGAGCTCCATGCCGACCACCCCGAAGGTGGAGAGCAGGCTCGCGACGAAGGCGACGGAGATCGCCATCGCGACCAGGGTCATCATCCCGGGCCTGCGTTCGCGCAGCTCACCGGGGACGCCGGCGAGGAACGGCCAGCCGCCGTAGAGGAAGACCACGGTGCCCAGGAGCGGGGGCACCCAGGTGAGGGCCTGGGGGACGTCGTAGCCGAGCCACCCGGAGATCATGTGGCTGGTGAACACCACGGGCACGCTCAGGAGCAGGCTCCACCAGAACCGGGTGCGGAACATCGCCGCGTGGTCCCCGTGACCGCCGTGACCGCCATGGCCTCCGTGACCGTTGTGGCCGCCCTGGTCCCCGTGGTCGGCGTTCCCCTCGTGCGCGCGGCCGTCGTCGTCACCGTGTTGATGCGTCGTCATGTCGACCCCTCTCTGCTCCGACCCTGCACGCCCGGGGCCTCCCGACCACGGACGTCCGCGTTGTTCGCGCGTCTCCCATGACACATATACCCCTACGGGGTATTCCGAACCGGGTCCGAACGCGAAGAACACCCGCCGAGCGTCTCGACGGGTGTTCTTCCGGGGGCTGGTCCCAGGAGGCGGTCTCGGTCCAGGAGGCGGTCTGGTCTCGCCCTAGGAGGCGGTCTCGGTCTCCCTGCCGTACCAGGGCCACCACTGCACGGTGTGGCCGTGCGGGATCATCCGGTCCAGGCGGATCGTGAGCCTGAGCGCGAACCCGCCCGCGATCATCCCGGCCAGCAGGTCCGTGAACCAGTGGAAGTGCAGGTAGATCGAGACGGTCGACTGGAGGAGCGCGATGCCCACGATGCAGTAGGCCAACCGCCGGATGATGTGGGGCCGCGCGGCGCCGAACCGGATGATGAGGAACAGCACCAGACCGTAGATGAGGATCGCGTTGGCCCCGTGCCCGGAGGGGAAGGCGACGTTGCCCGCCCCCGCGAAGAAGTCCGGGTCGTAGTACTTGGCGTGGCCCCGGTTGAACAGCAGCTTCATCACGGAGACCAGGGACATCATCCCGAAGACGCCGCCCGCCCCCAGGATGATCGGCCGCCAGCTGCGGTGCCAGTAGGCCAGCTGGAGCGTGGTGACGCCCAGGACCGGCAGCGCCACGTAACGGGAGGCCACGTTGTCCGGCCAGAAGATCATCGGCTCGCGCAGCGTGTCCCAGTAGGGCCGGGGGAGTTCGTTGAGGAGGTTGTCGACCGGATGCAGCGGTCCCGCGGCCAGCATCGTCATGACGATGAGGGCCACGAAGAGCATGATCGCGATGCGGTCGGAGGCCAGCCCCCACGCGATCTCGCTCACACTCGGCCACCTGACCGCGCGCACGACGGGCGGCCCCGGCGCGAGCTCCTTGCTCGGCACCACGGGGATCGGGCCGCTGTAGGGTCCGGGTTCCGGCTTGCGCCGCTCCGGTTCGTGTGGCGTTGTCAACTGTCTGGACCACGCGTGCCGGGTCCGCGAAGATTGCGTCATGTGCTCAGTGCTGTCTCACACGTCGTGGGCTTGCCTGTGGCACTGCTTGAGGCGTGGGGGACGGGCTAGCCGCGGTTGTTGGGACTGATCCTGACGTGCCCGGGGGCCGACACGGAGTGTGGTGACGTACCGGGGGCATACCCCTTACACCCCGTTCGACGGTCGAACCTTCGGACTGGTTCACGGTGGTCGTGACCGGCCGCCGGCAGGCTCGACGTCCAGGGAACGGAACTGGTCGACAGTGGCGTCTGTGTGGGCGCTCGTTACCGCGATTGCTTCGGTCAGCGCAGGTCAGGGCGCTCTCGTCGGGCCATCACCGTGACGTGGGTAACTCTCCGTACGGCTTTGGGTGGATATTGCCAACACGCGAGCCTACCCGGACAGTCGCCCTCATTGGTGGGTTCCCGGGTCAAGTGTGACCCTTCCACCTCGGACTTTGCCGGAAGCCCACGTCGACGACCGGCGCGCTTCACCCGCACGCGACCGGTTCGTGAGGGTTCCGTTAGCGCTTCGAGGCCGACCGTCCGGCGGACACGTGCGCGTGTGGCACCCTTCAAGGAGCTTGTCAGACGCTGGAGTGTGTCGGCACGTGTGCTGGTCGCGCACGGGTCGGAAGACGGAAGGGCCCTGGATGGTCGACCTCCCACAGTTGCCGGAGGACCCCTCGAAGCTGGCCCGTGAGCCGCTGAGGGAACAGATCCGGCAGGTACTGGTCGAGGGTCTGCTGTCCGGACGCTGGCAGCCCGGAGAGCGCATCGTGGAACGCCGGATCGCCACGGAGCTGAAGGTCAGCCAGGCACCGGTCCGTGAGGCGCTCCGCGAGCTGGAGACGCTGCGGCTCATCGAGACCGTGCCGAACAAGGGGGCCCGGGTCAGGGCCTTCGGAGTCCAGGACATGGCGGAGATCTACCCCGTCCGCGCCGGTCTAGAGCTGGTCGCCGCACAGTTGGCCGCGCCGCGCCTCGCGGAGGACCCCTCCGTCCTGGAACGCGAGGTGGAGGCGCTCCAGCGCGCCACCGCCGAGGGGAACGTCACGGAGCAGATCCGGCACAGCGTGGAGTTCCACCGCGAGGTCGTGCGGGCGGCGGACAACAGCGTGCTGCTGCACACCTGGGAGTCCCTGGGCGTCGAGGTGTGGACGGCGCTGTCGGTGCGCTGGCTCAACATGGAGCTGCACGCCAAGGCCGCCGACCACGCGCAGATCACGCGGGCCTTCCGCGAGGGCGACCCCGCCGTCGGACAGATGCTCAGCGACCACGTCATGAACTACGTCGAGGCGGCGCTGCGGACCCACGAGGGCAGTCGCTAGCCGCGTTCCGCCACCGGGTGCGGGGTTTCCCCGCCCCGCCCCCTTCCTTCCCACCTGGGCGGCTCCTGCGACCACCTGGTGGTTTGCACCAAACTTCGGGTTTCTGGCTTAAAGTTGTATTGATCGATCATCGATCAGACCGTAGAGTGTGCGCGACGCACGTCACATCACACACGCGCGTGCCCCCTGGTGGCACGGGGTTGTTCATCCGGCCGGTGAACGAACTCGGCCGACCTCCCGGCGGATGCTTACCGCACCCCAGACCGGGAAGCAATGCCGTCAAGGGTCGCGGCGCGACAACTGCACACGCGACCCGATTCGCTTCGCGTCCGCACCCGGGCCCCGCCAGGCCCGACCGGACGCGCCCCGCAACAGCCACAGTGTCGCCGCCGATGAGCCCGGCGGCGGCACGCGCCGGGACCACGCCTGACAGCGGGGTCCGGGCGGGCCGCGTCTCCGACCCACAGGACGGAGTCGCGCGGCCTCCGCGCACGTAGAAAGGCACACCATGGCTGACACGGCCAAGCCGAAGGGCGGCACCGCCCGGGCCTCCGCGTCCCGACGCCGGACCCGGAAGGACTCCGGCATCGGCAACGAGAAGCCGGAGACCCTCCTCGACTACTACCGCCAGATGCTCTTCATCCGACGCTTCGAGGAGCGCACCGGACAGGCCTACACCCAGGCCCGCGTCGGCGGTTACTGCCACCTCAACCTCGGCGAGGAAGCCACCGTCGTCGGTCTGATGACCGCCCTCCAGGAGCGCGACTACCTGTTCACGAACTACCGTGACCACGGGTACGCGATCGGCAAGGGCATGGACCCCAAGCGGGTCATGGCCGAGCTCTACGGACGCGTCGACGGCGTGTCCAAGGGCTGGGGCGGCTCCATGCACATGTACGACACCGAGACCCGCATGCTCGGCGGCTACGGCATCGTCGGCGGTCAGCTCCCCCTGGCCACCGGTGCGGCGCTCGCCGTCACCTACCGCGGCGGCGACGAGGTCGTCATGTGCCAGATGGGCGACGGCACCACCAACATCGGCGCCTGGCACGAGTCCCTCAACATCGCCAAGCTGTGGAACCTGCCGGTCGTCTTCGTGGTGATCAACAACTTCACCGGCATGGGCACCACCGTGGAGATGTCCTCCGCCGAGCCCGAGCTGTACAAGCGCGGCGCCGCCTTCCGCATCGAGGGTGAGCGCGTCGACGGCCGTGACGTCCTGGCCGTCCGCGACACCGCCACCCGACTGGTCGAGCGCGCCCGCGAGGAGCAGACCCCGTTCCTGCTGGAGGCCTGGAGCTACCGGCAGAAGGGCCACTCCGTCGTGGACCCGGCCAAGTACCGCACCGACGAGCAGCGCGAGTCGGCCCGCGCCGAGGAGAACGACCCGATCGTGATCTTCGACGCCCAGCTGGCCAAGGCCGGGATCCTCACCGACGACCTGCGCGACGAGATCGCCGCCTCGGTCAAGGCCGAGGTCACGGAGGCCGCCGACTTCGCGGAGAACAGCCCGAAGCCGGACGTGTCCACGCTCTTCGACTACACCTACGCCACCCCGGTGCCGAACGAGTCGCGGCGTATGCCCGCCGACCCGGTGTTCGCGGAATAGGAAGGAACCACTCACATGTCCGTGATCACCTATCGCCAGGCCCTGCGCGACACCCTGCGCGCCGAGATGGTGCGTGACGAGAACGTCCTCGTGATCGGCGAGGAGATCGGCGTCTTCGAGGGCTCCTACAAGATCACCGAGGGGCTCCTCAAGGAGTTCGGCCCCCGCCGGGTCAAGGACACCCCCATCGCGGAGGAGGGCTTCGTCGGCGCCGCCGTCGGCGCCGCCATGCTGGGCCTGCGCCCGGTCGTGGAGCTCATGACGATCAACTTCTCGCTGATCGCCATCGACCAGATCATCAACCACGCCGCCAAGATCTACGGGATGTTCGGCGGCCAGACCAGCGTCCCCCTGGTCATCCGCACCCCCGGTGGCGGCGGTCAGCAGCTCGGCGCCACGCACTCGCAGAACATCGAGCTGTTCTACTCCTTCATCCCCGGCCTCAAGGTGATGGCTCCCAGCACCCCGGCCGAGGCCTCCTCGATGCTGCGCGCCGCGATCCGCGACGACGACCCGGTGCTGTTCCTGGAGAACCTGGGCCTGTACAACTCCAAGGGTGAGGTGCCCGAGGACTACGCGGAGCCGGAGAACGACAACGTCGCCACCATCGGCCGTGCCGCCGTGACCCGCGAGGGCAGCGACATCACGCTGATCGGCTACTCCCGGATGGCCATGGTCGCCACCCAGGTGGCCGAGAAGCTGGCCGAGGAGGACATCAGCGTCGAGGTCGTGAACCTGCGCAGCCTGCGTCCCCTCGACCGGCAGACCTTCGTGGACTCGGTCAAGAAGACCGGTGCCGCGGTGATCTGCGAGGACGACTGGCTCACCTACGGCATCGGCGCGGAGATCGCCGCGTCGATCCAGGAGGGGGCCTTCGACTACCTGGACGCCCCGGTGCGCCGGGTGGCCATGGCCGAGGTTCCCATGCCGTACGCCAAGCCGCTGGAGACCGCCGCCCTGCCGTCGGTCGAGTCGATCAGCACCGCGATCAAGGAAACCCTGAGCGCCGTCGGCAAACGGGTCGGGTAGAGGGAGTAGTCAATGAGCGAGATCCACATGCCCCGCCTCTCCGACACCATGGAGGAGGGCGTCATCTCCACCTGGGTCAAGAAGGTGGGGGACAAGGTCGCCTCCGGTGACGTGCTGGTCGAGATCGAGACCGACAAGGCCGTCATGGAGTTCGAGGCCTACGAGGACGGTTTCCTCGTCAAGCAGAACTTCTCCGAGGGCGACACCGTGCCCATCGGTGAGGTCATCGGTTTCATCGCGGACTCCCCGGACGCGGTGCCCGAGGAGGCGGCCGCGCCCGCCGCCCCGGCCACCGAGGCCCCCAAGGAGGAGCCGAAGGAGGAGGAGCAGGCCGCCGCCGCGCCCGCCCCCGCCGCCGACGAGCCCGCCGGTGAGCGTCCCCGGACCTCCCCCCTGGCCCGCAGGCTGGCCAAGGAGTACGGCCTGGACATCACGAAGATCCAGGGTTCCGGTCCCAAGGGCCGGATCGTGCGCGCCGACATCGAGGCCGCCAAGGACGGTGCCGCCGCCCAGGAGGCCCCGGCCGCCCCCGCGCCGAGCGCCCCCGCGCCGAGCGCCCCCGCGCCCGCCGCCCAGGCCGCCCCGACCCAGGACGACGTCCGGGGCTCCGAGGAGGTCAGGACGAGCAACGTGCGCAAGGTGATCGCGCGCCGTCTGACCGAGAGCAAGCAGACGGTCCCGCACTTCTACCTGCGCCGCTCGATCGACGCCGAGGCCCTCAAGGCCTTCCGGGGACAGATCAACGAGCAGCTGTCCAGCACGGGCGTGAAGGTCAGCTTCAACGACCTGATCGTGAAGGCCTGCGCCACCGCGCTCAAGCTGCACCCGGAGGTCAACACCTCCTGGGTCAACGACACCCTGGTCCAGCACCACCGGACC
This sequence comes from Nocardiopsis sp. iso_238, assembly GCF_056173325.1. Classification (NCBI taxonomy): domain Bacteria; kingdom Bacillati; phylum Actinomycetota; class Actinomycetes; order Streptosporangiales; family Nocardiopsidaceae; genus Nocardiopsis; species Nocardiopsis sp. iso_238. The sequence continues at coordinate 6,180,255 of NZ_CM149668.1, forward strand.
AACGTCGGCGTGGCCGTCGCCGTGGACGCCGGGCTGGTCGTGCCGGTGCTGCACGACACCGACAAGGCGACCCTGTCCGAGATCTCCACGCGCACGCGTGAGCTCGCGGGCAAGGCCCGGGACAACAAGCTGAAGCCGCAGGAGATGAGCGGCGGTACCTTCAGCGTGTCCAACCTGGGCATGTTCGGTATCGACAGCTTCTCCGCCGTGATCAACCCGCCGGAGGCCGCCATCCTCGCGGTCGGCGCCATGCGCCCGGAGGCCGTGGTCGTGGACGGTGAGGTGGCGGTGCGCAACCGCATCGCCCTGGAGCTGTCCGTGGACCACCGCGCGGTCGACGGGGCCGTGGGCGCCGCCTTCCTCAAGGAGCTCGCGGAGATCCTGGAAGAGCCCATGCGGATCATCCTGTAGCACCCCCGTACGCGACGCCCCGGCCCGAGTCCCCGGCCGGGGCGTCCGTCGTTCCCGCGACGTGTCCGGGAACCCCTGGTCCACGCGCGTCCGGGGATGACGCGGTAGCGTCCGCTGCATGGCTCATGTACTGCACCTGACCGAACTCTCACGCTGGCGCGCCGACGGTGACGTCGAGGCCGACTCCCTGGGCGCCGAGGGGTTCCTGCACGCGTCGCCCGACGAGGCCACCATGCTGGCGGTGGCCGACGCCTTCTACTCCGCCCCGGAGGAGGCGCTGGTCGTGCTGGTGGTGGACACGGAGAAGGTGGGCGCCGAGGTGCGGTGGGAGGCGGCCGCGCCCGTCCCGCCGCCCGGTGTCGGCGCGGACGTGCTCTTCCCCCATGTGTACGGGCCGATCCCCCGCTCGGCGGTGACCGGGCTGCGCCGCCTGGTCCGGAGCCCGGAGGGGCGGTACGCGGCCCTGGAGACGGTGATGGAGCCCGGCCCCTGCTTCCAGGGCTGATCCCGTCGACAAGTCGACAGGGAAACTTGTCCACAGGCTGTGGACGACGCGAAGGGGCCCCGGGATCACCCGGGGCCCCTTCGCGTGCGGTCAGGCGTGGCCGAGGCCGGTCTGGTCGGGTGGGATGTTGCTGTGCTGCCCGATGCTGCCCGGGACGGTGTGCCGGGCCTTGCCCTTGTCGATGCCCAGGAAGCGGTTGAGGTGCCCCTTCTTGCCGACCACGAACCAGGCGACCGCGCCGAACAGCGGGATCCACAGGATGAAGAGGATCCACAGGAGCTTGCCCCCGCCGGTGGTGTCGCCGTTGGCCAGGGTCGAGATGACGGCGGTGATCACCAGCACGGCGACGGCGAGGAACACGAGGAGGAAGAGGACACCGGTGATGCCGCTCATCCAGGCGAAGGTGCGTTCGCCGCTGTCCATCTGCGACAGGCTCACTCGATCAGCGAGCTCCGACAGGTTCGTGATCATGACTCCCCCAAGCAAGAAGTGACTCCCTGGTCACATAGCGTAGTATTTGGTGGCGATCAGTCACGCGCATTCCGACGCTTTCGGGCGTTTCCTCGCATCTGCCAACGCACCTCCGAATCCGTGGTTCCGCAGGGCTTCCGGACGACTACTTTCCGGTAGCGCCCCCCGCCGGGCTTTCCCACTGCTTTACTGGAACCATGGGCGAGCTTCGGCGAACTGGCAGGTCCACTCCCTCCCTCCGGCCCGCGGTCGGCACCGGCGACGGTGACCGCACGGCCACCCGTGACCACCGATCCGCGCGTCCGGCCAGAGCCACCCCTCCGAGCAGGGGCGCGGCAGAGGACGGGTGAGCGGTGTCCAGGCAACCCCGGTATCTGTGGCTGGCCGAACAGCTCCGCGAACCGATCCTCAACGGCGAGATCACCCCGGGCACCCGTCTCCCGTCACGCACGCGCCTGGCCCGGTCCTACCGGGTCAGCGAACAGATCTCCCGCACCGCTCTGCGCCTCCTGGTCACCGAGGGGCTGGTCGAGGCCAGGCCCGGCTCCGGGTACTTCGTGCGGACCGTCCCGGAGACCTTCCGGCTCTCCCGGACCGACGCCACCTCCGGCTCCGGCCTGGGACAACTCAGCCGTGAACGGGTCAGCACCGAGCAGGAGCGGTGCACCGCCCCGCTGAGCACCCGGCTCCGCCTGCGCGACGGCGACCCGGTGTACCGCACCACCTCGCGGGGGCTCTCCTCCGACCGTCCGGTCACCCTGCACCGGTCCTGGGAACCGGCGATCCTCACCGCCGGGACCCTGCGCACACCCTTCGACGCCACCGAGACCGGCACCCTGGAACGGTTGGGCGCCGCCGGGTTCCCCGTGGACCGGGTCGTGGAGGAGGTGGGGGTCCGCGCGCTGCGCGACTCCGAGGCCGCCCTCCTGGACTCCGCCCCCGGGGTGCCGGTCCTGGTCGTCGAACGCACCCACTACTGCGGCGACCGCCCGGTCGAGACCTCCGACCTCATCGGCTCGGTCGAGCAGTGTCGACTCCTCTACAAGTTGTCACTGGCCCGGCCCCGGGGCCGCCGGTAGGCACGCCGAAGGGCGGTGGCCCGTTCCGCGAGGGAACGGGCCACCGCCCTTCGGTGACGGCTCAGGCCTGGGTGAACTCCTTGGCGACGACCTCGGCGATCTGCGCCGTGTTCAGCGCCGCGCCCTTGCGCAGGTTGTCCCCGCACAGGAAGAGGTCGAGCGACTTCGGGTCGTCGATCGACTGCCGGATGCGGCCGACCCAGGTCGGGTCGGTGCCCACGACGTCGTTCGGGGTCGGGAACTCGCCCTTGGCGGGGTCGTCCACGACCTTGACGCCCTCGGCACCGGCCAGCAGCTTGCGGGCGTCGTCGGCGGCGACCTCACTGTCGAAGGTCGCGTGGACCACCAGCGAGTGCGTGGTGATGACCGGGACGCGCACGCAGGTCGCGGAGACCTTCAGGTCCGGCAGCCCCAGGATCTTGCGGGACTCGTTGCGGACCTTCAGCTCCTCGGAGGACCAGCCGTCGTCCTTGAGCGAACCCGCCCACGGCACGACGTTGTAGGCCAGCGGCGCCGGGAAGGGGCCGAGCTCGTCGACGGCCGAGCGCATGTCGCCCGAGCTGTCACCGAGGGTGCGGTCCCCGCCGGCCTTGGCCATCTGGTCGCGCAGGACGTCGATGCCCTCCTGGCCGGCGCCGGAGGCGGCCTGGTAGGAGGAGACCACGAGCTCCTTGACGCCGTAGGTCCGGTGCAGCGCACCGATCGCCACGATCATCGAGAGGGTGGTGCAGTTCGGGTTCGAGATGATGCCGCGCGGACGGTTGCGCACCTGGTCCGCGTTGACCTCGGGAACCACCAGCGGGACGTCGGAGTCCAGGCGGAAGGCGCCGGAGTTGTCGACGGCCACCGCGCCGCGGGCCGCGGCGATCGGCGCCCACTCCTTGGACACCTCGTCCGGCACGTCGAACATGGCGACGTCCACGCCGTCGAAGACCTCGGGGGCCAGCGCCTGCACGACGACGTCCTCGCCGCGCACGCTCAGGACCTTGCCCGCGCTGCGCGCCGAGGCGACCAGCCGGATCTCGCCCCACACGTTCTCACGCTGGGTGAGGATGTCGAGCATGACGGTGCCGACGGCGCCGGTGGCACCGACGATGGCCAGGGTGGGAAGACGGTTGCTCATCGGCCGGTACCTCCGTAGACGACAGCCTCGACCTGGTCGGCGTCGAGCTGGAACTCGCTGTGCGCGGCCTGGACCGCCGCGTCGACCTGGTCCTCCTCGACGATGACCGAGATGCGGATCTCCGAGGTGGAGATCATCTCGACGTTGGTGCCGGAGGAGGCGATCGCGTCGAAGAACCGCGCGGTGACGCCCGGGTACGAGCGCATGCCCGCACCGATCAGGGAGACCTTGCCGATCTTGTCGTCGTAGCGCAGGGAGTCGTAGCCGACCTGCTCCTGGACCTTCTTCAGGGCGCCGACCGCCTCCTTGCCGAAGTCCTTGGGGACGGTGAACGAGATGTCCGTGCGGGAGGTGGAGACCGCCGACACGTTCTGCACGATCATGTCGATGTTGATCTCGGCGTCCGCGAGCGACTTGAAGATCGTCGCGGCCTCACCGACCTTGTCGGGGACGCCGACGACGGTGATCTTGGCTTCGCTCCGGTCGTGGGAGACCCCGGAGATGATCGGCTGTTCCATGCCTTCGCTTTCCTCGACTTCCGAAACGATCCACGTTCCGGGCTTCTGGCTGAACGACGAACGGACGTGCAGGGGAATGTTGTACTGGCGCGCGTACTCGACGCAGCGCAGGTGCAGGATCTTCGTGCCGCTGGCGGCCATCTCCAGCATCTCCTCGTAGGAGATCTGCGGGATGCGCTGCGCGGAGGGAACGACGCGCGGGTCGGCGGTGAACACGCCGTCCACGTCGCTGTAGATCTCGCAGGCGTCGGCGTTCAGCGCGCCGGCGAGAGCGACGGCGGTGGTGTCGGAACCGCCACGGCCCAGGGAGGTGATGTCCTTGGTGTCCTGGGAGACGCCCTGGAAACCGGCCACGATGCAGATCGAACCCTCACCGATGGCCTCCTGGATACGGCCCGGGGTCACGTCGATGATCTTGGCGTTGCCGTGCAACGACGTGGTGATGACCCCGGCCTGGGAGCCGGTGAAGGATCGGGCCTCGTAGCCCAGGTTCTCGATGGCCATCGCCACGAGGGCCATCGACATGCGCTCACCCGCGGTGACGAGCATGTCGAGCTCGCGGGCGGGGGGCATCGGGGAGACCTGTTCGGCCAGGTCCAGCAGTTCGTCGGTCGTGTCGCCCATGGCCGAGACCACGACCACGACGTCATGTCCCGCCTTTTTCTGAGCCACGATCCTTTGGGCTACTCGCTTGATGGCTTCCGCGTCAGCCACGGAAGACCCACCGTACTTCTGCACGATTAGGGCCACGATCGATGCTCCTGAGGAGTTGGGATCAAGACAATTAACAATGAAGTGTAGCCAGCGACGACCAAGGCACCCCTTCCGACCTGCGGAGGGGAGGGCGTGGCGTCTTGACACACCGGCGTTCGGGCTACCCGCCAGAGCGGAGGTTACTCATATTTCGGGCCGATTACGGCGAAGTGTGAGCTAGAACTCCAGGCTGCGGCGGCCCTCGAAGGCGCGCCCCAGAGTGACCTCGTCGGCGTACTCGAGGTCGCCGCCGACGGGGAGCCCGCTGGCGAGCCGGGTGACTTTCAGGCCCATGGGTTTGACCAGCCGCGCCAGGTAGGTCGCGGTGGCCTCCCCTTCCAGGTTCGGGTCGGTCGCCAGGATCAGCTCGGTGATCTGACCGTCGGCCAGGCGGGTCATGAGCTCCTTGACCCGGAGGTCGTCGGGGCCCACGCCCTCGATGGGGCTGATGGCGCCCCCGAGCACGTGGTAGCGCCCGCGGAACTCGCGGGTGCGTTCGATGGCGACGACGTCCTTGGACTCCTCGACGACGCAGATGACAGCGGCGTCGCGGCGGGCGTCACGGCAGATACGGCACTCGGTCTCCTCTGCGACGTTGCCGCAGATCGAGCAGAAGCGAACCCGCTCCTTGACCTCGACGAGTGCGTTGACCAGGCGTTTGACATCCGCGTGTTCCGCGGACAGCAGGTGGAAGGCGATGCGTTGCGCGCTCTTCGGACCGACGCCGGGCAGTCGCCCCAGCTCGTCGATCAGACTCTGAACCGCGCCCTCGTACATGCCTACCCACTCGGTCGGAACCGGGCAGGGGCCCGGCGGGGCCACTCCTGCCCCTCCCCCCACCGTATCGGGGGGCGGTGACCTCTCGCGCCCGTCTCCCGACCGCGTCGTGGAAAAGCCGCCGGGGTCCGTCGCCGCTCCCGTGCCGACTGGCGGTACCGGAGCGGCGACGCGGCGACCGTGAGGGGTTCCGGGGATCCCGCGCGGGATCCCCGGAGGGCACCGGGAAGGTGCCCCGGGCGGCTAGAAGCCGGGGAGGCCGGGCATGCCGCCGGGCATCCCGCCGCCGCCCAGGCCCTCGGCCAGCGGGCCCATCTTCTCCTGCTGGAGGCGCTCGACCTGGGCCTCCGCGTCACGGATGGCCGCCAGGACCAGGTCCGCCACGGTCTGCGCGGTCTCCTCCGCGTCGGTGGGGTCCACGGCCTTGGGGTCGACGGTGATGTCCTCGACCTGACCGCGCCCGCTCAGCTTGACCTTGACCAGGCCGCCGCCGGAGGTGCCCACGACCTCGGCCTCCTCCAGGGCCTGCTGGGCCTGTGCCAGCTGCTGCTGCATCTGCTGGGCCTGCTGGAGCAGGGCCTGCATGTCCATTCCGCCAGGGTTCACGGCCGTCTCCTCGCCACACACGTGGTGCTGTTCATAGCTTCGTGTCACTTGCCTGTGAGGGTAACCGGTCCGACCGGGGCGTCCCGGCCACGTCCGCCGGCGCCCCGGTCGCGCGCACCGGCGTCCCGGTCACGCGCGGCGGCCCGGGGGCCGTTCGCCCGGACGTCGGGCGGGGAGACGCGGGCGTTCTCGATCACCTGGTCCAGGGCCTCGCGGGTGCGTTCCAGCCCCCGGATCGCCCCGGTGACCCGGTCGCGTTCGAGCCTGAGCCAGTCGAGCAGGTCCGGGGCGGGTTCGCCGCGTTCCCGCGCGTACACGCAGGGCAGCAGATCACGGATGACCTCGGTGGAGAGTCCGGCCCCGAGCAGGCACCGGACGCGGTCCACCCGCTCCACGGCCTCCTCGCCGTACTCGCGGTGCCCGCCCACGGTGCGTGTGGAGGCGAGCAGACCCCGCTCCTCGTAGTAGCGCAGCGAACGGGGGCTCACCCCGCTCCGCGCGGACAGCTCTCCGATGCGCACGGGCGCCTCCCGTCTTCCCCTGTGACCCTGGCCACGAACGCTTGAACCTCACACGGGTGTCAGATTCTACGCTCCTCACATGAACACCGCGAAGACCCACGGCAACCCGCTCCTCGACACCTACGAACTCGGGTCGCTGCACCTGCCCAACCGGGTGGTCATGGCCCCGATGACCCGCCTGCGCGCCGACCGGGACGGCGTGCCCGGCGAGCTCATGGCCACCTACTACGCCCAGCGCGCCAGCGCTGGCCTGATCGTCTCCGAGGGGATCTCGCCCAGCGTCGACGGGCAGCAGTTCCTCACCGAACCGGGCCTGTACTCGGAGGCGCAGGTCGAGGGTTGGCGGCGGGTCACCGGCGCCGTGCATGCCGCGGGCGGGCGGATCTTCGCCCAGATCATGCACGCCGGACGGGGCGGCCACCCGGCCAACCGCCCCGACGGCGGGACCCCCGGGGCCCCCTCGGTCGTCCCGCGAACGGACCCCGTCCACACGCTGGACGGGAAGGTGGCCCCGGTCGCCCCGCGCGCGCTGACCCTCCGGGAGATCACCGGGACCGTGGCCGCGTACGCGGAGGCCGCGCGCGCGGCGGTGCGGGCCGGGTTCGACGGGGTCGAGATCCACGGGGCCAACGGGTACCTGCCGCACCAGTTCCTCGCGGACAACACCAACCGGCGCACGGACGCGTACGGCGGCGGGACCGCCGGGCGGATCCGGTTCCCCGTGGAGGTCACCGAGGCGGTCGCGGACGCCGTCGGCGCAGACCGGGTGGGGCTGCGGCTCTCCCCCGGCAACAGCCAGTTCGAGATGGTCGAGCGCGATCCCGCCCCGGTCTACCGGGAGCTGCTGCGCCAGGTGGCCCCGCTCGACCTCGCCTACCTGCACGTCACGGCCGACCCCGTGCACCCCGCACTGGCCGAGGCGCGGCGGGACTGGCCCGGCACGCTGGTGGGCAACACCGGCGAGCACGAGGCCACCACCCCGGAGAGCGCCGCCGCGCTCGTGGCCGGAGGGCGCGCCGACCTCGTGTCGGTGGGCCGCCCCTACATCTCCAACCCCGACGTGGTGGAGCGGCTCGCGGCCGGGGTCCCGTGGTCGGTGATCAGGGAGAAGGACTTCCACTACACGTCCGGCGCCCGGGGCTACGTGGACTACCCCGCGTACGAACAGGCGGGGGCCCGTCGGGACAACGCGCGCTTGGTCGCACCGTTGACCTGATTTCACCAGGCAAGAGAGCGAAGAGTAGCGCAAGTGTGACCCTGGGTTGAAAGGATGTTCGACGGGGCTGGTCGGCCGCTCCGGCGGCCGTACCCCGACCGAGGACAGCCGGACCACCAGGGGACTGAGGACGTGTTGACCGCCAGAGAGCGCAACTCGGCTCTGATCGAGGCGATAATCGCGGACGGCACGCTGACCGACGCCGCACTCGTCGACGCCTTCCGCTCCGTGCCCCGCCACCTGTTCATCCCGGAGCACGGAGCGCTCGCCGCGAACGGCAGCGCGCTCAACGCCTCCGGCAACCCGGACCGCTGGTTGGCCGCCGTCTACGCGGACAACGCCATCGTCACCCGGGTCGAGGGTCCGGAGGTACCGGCGCAGCGCGGAGGCGGCCGGGATCCGGCCACCTCGTGCAGCTCCGCGCCCACGGTGCTCGCGCGCATGCTGGAGCTGTCCCGGCTCGCGAACGGGCAGCGGGTGCTGGAGGTCGGCACGGGGACGGGGTGGAACACGGCGCTGCTCGCCCACCGGCTCGGGGACGGCGCGGTCACCTCGGTGGAGATCGACGAACGGCTGCTCGGCGCCGCCCGGGGCGCGCTCCGCGACGCGGGCCTCGCCCCCGACACGCGCCTGGCCGACGGGTACGGCGGGTACGCGGAGGGGGCGCCCTTCGACCGGATCGTCAGCGCGTGCGGGGTGCGCCGCGTGCCCGGCGCCTGGCTGGACCAGCTCACCGACGACGGGCTGGTCGTGTGCCCCTGGGGGCTGCTGGAGAGCGCCGGGGTGCTCATGCGCCTCGAACGGGCCGCGACGGATGCGGGGACGGCCGGGGTCAGGGCGGTGGGCCGGTTCCACGGAGGCGTGGGGTTCGTACCCCTGCGCACCCCGGACGCGACGCCCCTCCCGGCCAGGGACGCCGGTCAGCAGCCGGACGAGTACCGGCTCACCCAGGTCGACCCCGTCGCCCCGATGCTGGCCTTCGCCTCGGCCTTCGCGGTCTCGGTGATGGTCCCCGACTGGCGGATGCGGCGGCGGTGGATCGGTACGGGGTCGGGCATGTGGCTGTGCGACGCGCGGGGGGACTCGTGGGTGCGGGTCTACCCCTACGGCACCTCGTGGATGATCGAGCAGGGCGGCCCCAGGAGCATCTGGGACGAGGTGGAGGAGGCCCTGACCACCTGGTCCGACCTGGGGGAACCCGGCCCGGACCGGTTCGGCCTGGCGGTGGGAGCCGACGGGGGGCAGCGGGTGTGGCTGGACACACCGGACGGGCGGTCCTGGGCGGCCGGTTCACCCTGAGCCGGGTCGGCCCCCACCGTTCTCGGGCGGGGGCCGACGCCGAGGGTCACGACCGGCCTTCGGTGTCCCCGGGCTCCGGGGTGGCGTGCTTCTCACGAAGCCTGCGCAGGAGTTCCTGCTTCTGCTCACGCGCGGAGTCGCTGGGCCCGCCCTTGGTTCCGCCCTGGCCGCCACGGAGCGTGGAACGGGAGACGGTGGTGCGCTGACCACCCATCCCGAGGAGGTTGTCACTGTTCTTGGCCATGCCGTTGACTCCTCTCGTCATCAGGCAGGCGAGACATATCGTCCCGTCTTAGCCGTCACACCTGATGCTACCCCTGCCGAGACGATACGTCTCGTCATTTTGGAGCGGTTACCGTGGAGACATGGCCGACAACACCGATGAACAGAGCCGACGGGCCCCGGACCCCCGCCGTCGGAGCCAACGCGCGCAGAACGCCATCGTCGACGCCGCCGAGGAACTGCTGGGTGAGGTCGGCTACTCCAGACTCACCATGGAGGCCATCGCCGCCCGCGCCCGGGTGGGCAAGCAGACCATCTACCGCTGGTGGCCGTCCAAGGCCGCCGTCGTCTTCGAGGTCTTCACCCGCCTGACCGGAGCCGAGGCCGGTCAACCGCTGCCCGACACCGGCGACCTCGCCGCCGACCTCAGGACGGTACTCCGCGCCACCGTCGACGAGTTCAACGACCCCGCGATGGACCGGACCACCCGGGCCTTCACCGCCGAGGTCCAGCACGACGAGGAGTTCGCCCGGGCCGTCACCGAACAGCTCGTCCGACCCAACAGCGAGGCGGTCAAGGACCGGCTGCGCTCCGGGCAGGCCGCCGGTCAGCTCGCGCGGGACGTCGACCTCGACCTCGTCGTGGAGTTGCTCAACGGCCCGGTCAACCACCGGTGGCTGCTGCGCACCGCGCCGATCACCCACGAGTACGTGGACCGGCTCGTGGACACCGTCCTGCGCGGACTGCGCCCCTGACCGGACCCGGAACCGTCCCGAGCTAACCCTCGCCGTTGTGCTCGATCTCCTCCAGCAGCTTGCCGCCGAGCTCCGTCTCGATGAGCGCGGCACCACTGCCCGGGGAAGCCGAAGCCGCGGTACCGCCCGTGCCCCCCTGGGGCTTCGGGGCGGGGCCGCCCGGGGCCGGACGGCTCGGCTCGGGCGCCCGCTCCGGAGCACGCTGGGCGGGGCGGCCGAAACCGCCGTCGTCCGGCGGCGGAGCCGAGGCGCCGTCCTCGTAGGGGTCGGGCGGCGGCTCCTGGAGGCCGGTGACGATCCGGTCCGGCGGTGGTCCGGCCGAACGCTCGGGGCGCGGGGCCTCCGGTGCGGGGGCCGGTTCGGCGGGCCGTGCCGGTTCGGGCCGGGAGGCCGGGGCGTCCCACCCCTCGGGCTCACCGGCGGCCTGCGGCGTGGGCGCCGGTGCCGGTGCGGGCTCGGCTCGGCGCTGGGGCGCGGCCTGTGCCCCGCCGGTGGCGGGGGCCACCCGGACCTCGATCCCGAGGACCTGCTGGATGGCGCCGGCCACCACCTGGTCACTGCCGCTGTTACTGAACCCCTTGGCCTCGTTGGGCTTGTTGAAGCGCAGCAGCACGCTGTTGCCCTCGACCCCGACCGGCTGGACGTCGCCGCCGGTCAGCACCATCCAGGTGAACCGGCGGCGGCCCTTGACCGCCTCCAGGATCTGGGGCCAGGCGCCCTGGACCCGGCCCAGGTCGAGTCCGCCGCCACCGGCGGGGGCCTGACGCTGCGGGGCCGGTGCGGGGGCGCTGCGCGGCGGGGCGTCCCACCCCTCGGGCTCACCGGTCGCGGCCTGGGGAGGCTTCGGGGCGGCCTTCGGCGCCGGGCTCGGCGCGGGTTCGGGAGAGCTGGGGCGCGCGGGAGCCTCGGGAGCGGGTACCGGCGCGGCCTGCGGCGCGGGGGCCGGAGCCGCCTGCGGGGCCGGAGCGGGGGCGACCGGCGCGGGTGCGGGTGTCACCGGCGCGGCCGTGGCCGGGGCCGGGGCCACCGCACCGGAGGCCAGTCGCCGCTCCATCTGCTCCACGCGGGCCAGCAGCGCCGTGCCCTGGTCGCCGTCGGTGGCGGGCAGCAGGATGCGCGAGCACATGAGCTCCAGCAGCAGCCGGGGCGCGGTCGCGCCGCGCATCTCGGTAAGCCCCTGGTTGAGGATCTCGGCGGCCCGGGACAGCGTGGCCGGACCCAACCTGGCGGCCTGGTCCTTCATCTGCTCCACGGACTCCGGCGAGACGTTCACCAGTCCCTTGTCCAGGGCGTCCGGGACGGCGGCCAGCACCACGAGGTCGCGGAAGCGCTCCAGCAGGTCCGTGGTGAAGCGGCGCGGGTCGTGCCCGCCCTCCACGACCCGGTCCACCAGGCCGAACGCGGCGGCCCCGTCGCGGGCGCCCAGGGCGTCGACCATCTCACCGAGCAGGCTGGAGTCGGTGTAGCCGAGCAGGGAGACGGCGCCCTCACGGGTGATACCGCCCTCGTCCGAACCGGCGATGAGCTGGTCCAGGACCGAGAGGGTGTCCCGGGCCGAACCGGCGCCCGCGCGCACGACCAGCGGCAGCGCGGACGGGTCGTAGGAGACCTCCTCCTGCTTGAGGAGGTCCTCCATGAGCTCCCGGAGGGTGCTCGGCGGGATGAGCCGGAAGGGGTAGTGGTGGGTCCGCGAACGGATCGTGCCGATGACCTTCTCGGGTTCGGTCGTGGCGAACACGAACTTCAGGTGCGGCGGGGGTTCCTCCACCAGCTTGAGGAGCGCGTTGAAACCCTCGCGGGTCACCATGTGCGCCTCGTCGATGATGTAGATCTTGTACCGCGAGTTGACCGGCGAGAAGAACGCGCGCTCCCGCAGGTCGCGGGCGTCGTCGACACCACCGTGGGAGGCGGCGTCGATCTCGATCACGTCGATGCTGCCGCCGCCGTCGGGGGCGAGCGCCACGCAGGAGTCGCAGGTGCCGCACGGGTCGGGGGTCGGGCCCTGCTCGCAGTTGAGGGAGCGGGCCAGGATGCGCGCGCTGGTGGTCTTGCCGCAGCCGCGCGGACCACTGAAGAGATAGGCGTGGTTGATGCGTCCGCTGCGCAACGCCTGGCGCAGCGGGTCGGTCACGTGTTCCTGACCGCGCACCTCACCGAACGTCGCGGGACGGTACTTGCGGTACAGCGCGATGCTCACGGTGTGATCACTCCCCTGTGTCCCTGCCTCGGTCCCATTCAACCCGCTGGCGGAGACAACTCGCACCTGGTCGGGGAAACCGGGAAGGGGGCGGCGCTGGGGCGAGGTACCCCCGGAAACAAGAAAGGACCCCCCGCGCACCCGCCAGAGCCCACTTATCCTTGCTGCCTTCCGGCCCTGGGGAGGTTCGTAGGGTGACGCCGCACGAGGGGTCTGCCCCGAGTGTATCCGAACCGGAGACCCCCGCAACCCGCGCCGGGCCCCTCCCCCGGGCGGCCCGGAAGCCGTTCGAAGCACTGTCGCGAAGCCTGTAGAGTTGTCCACGGAGGATTCGCCTAGTGGCCTAGGGCGCACGCTTGGAAAGCGTGTTGAGGGCAACCTCTCAGGGGTTCGAATCCCCTATCCTCCGCCACAGGAGCGAAGGCCCCGACCGGGAGACCGGTCGGGGCCTTCGTCCTTTCCGCGTGCCCGGCTCAGCCCACGCGCCGGGCCACGACCCTGGACGCGGGCAGACGTCCCGCCTTCGAGGTACCCGTCATCCGGTCACCGTCGACGGTCAGGGCGAAGACGAGGTTCAACCGCAGGGGCCTCGTGACCGCCTGCCGCCAGGTGAGGAGATCACCTTCGAGGGTGAGGCCGACCAGCTCGTCCGGCTCCTCCCCCTCGCTCCAGACGACCCCGCTGAGCTCCCCGCCCTCCTCGGTGACGCGCATCCGCGGGCTGATCCGCCCGATCGGCGTGCTGATGGTCAGGTCCCAGGTTCCGGCAACCGACACTGTTCCTCCTTCCGGTGATGGGTCCGCGACCGGTCAGGCCACGGGGACGGGGCCCTCGGCCCGCCAGACCACGCCGCGTCGTTCGTAGGCGAAGAGCCGCTCCACCGCGTGGGCGATCCGGGGCCCCAGCTCGCGTTCGAGGAGGTGGATGCCCAGGTCCAGCCCCGAGGTGCCCCCGGCGGCGGTGACCAGGTCGCCGTCGTCCACGACCCTGGCGTCCACCGCCGTGGTGCCGGTGGCGTCCAGCAGGTCCAGACCCAGGTGGTGGGTGGTGGCCGCGCGCCCCTCGGTCAGCCCGGCCATGGCCAGCAGCAGGGAACCGCCGCACACGGCCGCCACGAGCGTGTCCTCCCGGGCCACGGCGGCGCCGAGCAGCCCCGGCAGTTCCGTGGTGAGGGCGCGTCCGAGGATCGCCGGGATCGAGTCCGGATCGGGTTCCTCGTCCACCGCGTCCGGGTCGGGGACGCTCCCCACCGCCCCCGGCACCACGACCACGTCGGCGCGGCCGGGGTCCAGGCGCGCGGTGGCCCGGAGTGGCACCCCGTTCCCGCTGGGCACCTCCCGGGCCCCCTCGGCGGAGACCAGTTCCACCGTCAGCGCGCCGCCGCTAGCGGTCCCACCCGCGTACAGGACCTCGAACGGCGCGATCACGTCCATCGGGTCGAACCCGTCGAACAGCACGACCTGGGCCAGCATCGTCCTCCCCCTCGTGTGGTCGGGCCTCCCCTTCCGGAGGCCTCGGCACGAAGCTACGGAAGGCCCGGGAGCGGTGACAGTGGCTGGAAGGACAGGGTCCAACGGATTCCAGCCAGTAGGCTCCGGGGCATGCACACAGTGGTGGTCACCGCCTTCGACGGGGTGATCGGCTTCGACCTGACCACGCCCGTCGAGGTGTTCTCACGCAGCCGTCTGCCCGGGGGCGACGCCGCCTACCGGGTCCTGGTCTGCGCGCCCGAGCCGGAGGTCGGCGCGGGCCCCTTCCGCCTGCGCGCGGACCGGGGGCTGGAGGCGCTGGCCGAGGCGGACACCGTGATCGTCCCCGGGGCGGAGGACCCGTTCGCGCCCCCGCAGCCCGCACTGCTGGACGCCCTGCGCGCCGCCGCCGCGAACGGGACCCGGATCGCCTCCATCTGCACGGGAGCGTTCGTGCTGGCCGCCACGGGGCTGCTGGACGGGCTGCGCGCCACCACGCACTGGCGCGGCGCGGACGCCCTGGCCGAGCTCCATCCGGAGGTGACCGTCGATCCCGGCGTCCTCTACGTGGACAACGGCCAGTTCCTCACCTCGGCCGGGGCGGCGGCGGGGCTGGACCTGTGTCTGCACATGGTCCGCTCCGACCACGGGTCGGCGGTGGCGGCGGACACGGCGCGGCTCTCGGTGATGCCGTTGGAGCGCGAGGGCGGCCAGGCGCAGTTCGTCGCCCACGAGACCCCGCCCGTCCCGGACGGCACCGCCTGGGAGCCGCTGCTGCGGTGGCTGGAGGAGAACTCCGGGCGCGACCTCACCCTGGCGGACGTCGCCGCGCACGCCGGGGTGAGCACCCGGACCCTGAGCCGCAGGTTCCGTGAGCAGACCGGGACCACGCCGCTGCGGTGGCTGCACCGGGCCCGGGTGCGCCGGGCCCAGTACCTGCTGGAGTCCACCCGTCACCCGGTGGACCGGATCGCCGCCCAGGCGGGGTTCGGCTCCCCCACCGCGTTCCGTGAGCGGTTCCGCGCGGTGGTGGGCACGAGCCCGCAGGCCTACCGGAGGGCCTTTCAGAGCCGGGACCGTTGACTCGACGACATGTCGACACGGCGATTCGTCGACGGGGCGACGGGTCCTAGGGCCGGGGGATGTTGCGCAGGTTGGAGCGGGCGAGGTCGATCATCGACCCCACCCCGCCGCGCAGGACCGTACGGCCCGCCGAGAGGGCGAAGCCGGTGACCTGGTCGGCGGTGATCCGGGAGGGCATCGACAGCGCGTTGGGGTCGGTGACCACGTCCACCAGCACGGGGGTACGGGCGGCCAGGGCGTCGCGCAGGGCGTCGTGCACGTCCCGGGGGTCCTCGACCCGGATCGACCGCATGCCGATGGCCTCCGCGATCTTCGCGTAGTCGACCGGCGCGTGGTCGGTCTCGAAGGCGGGCATCCCGTCCACCATCATCTCCAGCCGCACCATGCCGAGCGAGGAGTTGTTGAACACGACCGTCGTGATCGGCAGGTCGTGCTGGTGGACGGTGATGAGCTCGCCGAGGAGCATGCTCAGGCCTCCGTCACCGGACAGCGACACCACCTTGCGGTCCGGGGTGGCGTAGGCGGCGCCGACGGCGTGCGGCAGGGCGTTGGCCATGGTGCCGTGGGTGAAGGAGCCGATCACCCGGCGGCGGCCGTTCGGGGTGAGGTACCGGGCGGCCCACACGTTGTTCATACCGGTGTCGACGGTGAAGACCGTGTCGTCCGGCGCCAGGGCGTCGAGGACGCTCGCCACGTACTCGGGGTGGATCGGGGTGTGGCGCTCGATGTTCTTCGTGTAGGCGTCCACGACCTTGGTCAGGGCGCGCTCGTGGCGGCGGAGGACGTCCCGGAGGAAGGTGTCGTCCTCCTTCGGCCGGACCGAGGGCCGCAACGCGCGCAGGGTCGCGGCGACGTCCCCCTGCACGCCGAGCCGGAGCGGGACGCGGCGGCCGAGCCTGCGCGGGTCGTGGTCCACCTGGACCACGTTGTCCTTGGGCAGGAAGTCGTCGTAGGGGAAGTCACAGCCGAGCAGCACCGTGAGGTCGGCTTCCTGGAGGGCGTCGTAGCAGGCCCCGTAGCCGAGGAGGCCGATCATGCCGACGTCGTACGGGTTGTCGTACTGGATCCACTCCTTGCCGCGCAGGGTGTGGCCGACCGGTGCCTTGACCCGCTGGGCGAGGGCCATGACCTCCTCGTGGGCGTCGCGTACCCCGGCGCCGCAGAACAGGGCGACCGTGTCCGCCTCGTTGATCCGCCGGGCCAGCTCGCGGACGTCGTCCTCGCTCGGCCAGGCGGTGGCCCGTCCGGCGGTGACGGGGCTGGTGTCGGCGGGTCCCGTCGCCCTGCGTCCGGCGATGTCGCCGGGCAGGACGAGGACGGCCACGCCGGGGGTGCCCAGGGCGTGCTGGACGGCGATCCGGGCCAGGCGGGGCATCTGGTCGGGGTGGGAGACCAGTTCGCGGAACTCGGTGACGTCGCCGAAGAGCCGCTCGGGGTGGGTCTCCTGGAAGAAGCCCGTGCCGATCTGGCGCGAGGGGATGTGCGAGGCCAGCGCGAGCACGGGGACTCCGCTGCGCTGGGCGTCGTAGAGGCCCTGCACGAGGTGGGTGTTGCCGGGGCCGCAGGACCCCGCGCAGACGGCCAGCTTCCCGTCGATCTGGGCCTGGGCGGCCGCCGCGAAGGCCGCGGTCTCCTCGTTGCGGACGTGCACCCACTCGATGCCGTCGGTGCTGTGGACGGCGTCCACCACCGGGTTGAGGCTGTCCCCCACGACACCGTAGATGCGGGTCACCCCCGCCGCGACCAGGGTGCGGACCAGCTGCTCAGCGACGGTGTTCCTGCTCAAGGGACCCTCCCGGGACACGGCGTGGCCGGGGGCCGGACGTGTCGCCCCCGGCCCACGCTAGGAGCGCCCCGGCCGGAAGTGCCGGACCGCCACGCTCGTGGTCGCGGCCATGCCGAATCCGGACCGGTTCGAGGGGTTGATCCGAACCTGGGTGGTGAACAAGATGAATAGTCGTTTTCTTGAGTATTGTTCGCTGACACCCAGGAAAGGTGTGGGACATGAGGTTGGACGGGAATCTGCGGTACGTCGCACTCGGGGACAGCCAGACCGAGGGGATCGGGGACGGCGACGAGGAGTCCGGGTACCGGGGGTGGGCGGACCGCTTCGCCGAGCACCTGGCCGCGACCGGCGCGCGGGTGGACTACGCCAACCTCGCGGTGCGCGGCCGTCTGGCCCGGCAGGTGCACGAGGAGCAGCTCAAGGACGCCCTGGAGCTGCGCCCGGACGTGGCGACGGTCTTCGCCGGGGTCAACGACCTCATCCGGCCGGGGTACGACGCGGACGCGGTGGTGGACCACCTGGAGACGATGTTCGCGGAGCTCACCGGGGTCGGCGCGCGGGTGGCCACGATGACCTTCCCCGACATCGCGCGTATCGCCCCGCTGGCCCGGCCCCTGGTGCCGCGCGTGCTCGACTTCAACGAGCGGGTCCGGGCGGCGGCCGGGCGGCACGGGGTCGCGGTGGCCGACACCGCCGCCCACGAGGTGGCCGCGGACCGCCGCCTGTGGGGCGCGGACCGGCTGCACTGCTCCCCCGAGGGGCACCGGAGGATCGCCGGGGCGGTGGCGCACGCGCTCGGCATCCCGGGGAGCGACGAGACCTGGGCCGACCCGTTGCCGGAGCGGTCGGCTCCCGGGGTGTTCCGGTCGGCCGCGTCGGAGGTGCGGTGGCTGGGGTCGTTCCTCGGCCCCTGGGCCGTGCGCCGCCTGCGGGGGCGCTCCTCCGGGGACGGCCGCACCGCCAAGCGCCCGGTCCCCCTGCCCGTGGTGGTCTGAGCCCCCGATCGTCCGGGGGCCCGGGGCGCCTCACGACTTATTGTGCAACTTGTTGCATAATGAAGTCGGACCGGCAGGACACCGGCCGGAGGCACCCCGCGAGGAGAGGTCATGAGCGAGTACCCCCACCTTCTGGAACCCCTGGACCTGGGCTTCACCACCCTCAGGAACCGCGTGATCATGGGCTCCATGCACGTCGGCCTGGAGGAGGCCCCCCGCGGCTTCGAGAGGATGGCCGCCTTCTACGCCGAACGCGCGCGCGGCGGCGTCGGCCTCATCGTCACCGGCGGCATCGCCCCCAACCCCGAGGGCGCCACCTTCACCGGCAGCGCCAAGCTCACCAACGACGACGAGGTCGCCCAGCACCGCCTCATCACCGAGGCCGTGCACCGCGAGGGCGGCCGGATCGCCATGCAGATCCTGCACACCGGCCGCTACGCCTTCAGCGAGGAGTCCGTCTCCGCCAGCGCCCTCCAGGCCCCCATCAGCCCCTTCGTGCCGCACGCCCTCACCGAGGACGAGATCGAGCGCACCATCGAGGACTTCGCCCGCTGCGCCGAGCTCGCCCGGCGCGCCGGGTACGACGGCGTCGAGGTCATGGGCTCCGAGGGCTACCTCATCAACCAGTTCATCGCGCCCGCCACCAACAAGCGCGAGGACCGCTGGGGCGGCTCCTTCGACAACCGCGTCCGCCTCCCCCTGGAGATCGTCCGCCGGGTCCGCGAGCGCGTCGGCGAGGAGTTCATCCTCGTCTACCGCCTGTCCATGCTCGACCTCGTCCCCGACGGCTCCACCTACGACGAGGTGGTCGAGCTCGGCAGGCGGATCGAGACCGCGGGCGCCGACATCATCAACACCGGCATCGGCTGGCACGAGGCCCGGGTCCCCACCATCGCCACCTCCGTGCCGCGCGGCGCCTACACGTGGATCACGCAGCGCCTCAAGAAGGAGCTGACCGTCCCCCTGGTGGCGGTCAACCGCATCAACACCCCCGAGGTCGCGGAGCGGATCATCGCGGAGGGCCGGGCCGACATGGTCTCCCTGGCCCGCCCCATGCTCGCCGACGCCGCCTTCGTCGCCAAGGCCGAAGCGGGCAGGGCCGAGGAGATCAACACCTGCATTGGCTGCAACCAGGCCTGCCTGGACCACACCTTCCAGCTCAAGATCACCTCGTGCCTGGTCAACCCGCGCGCCTGCCACGAGACCGAGCTGGTCCTGTCCCCCACGCGGACCCGCAGAAACGTGGCCGTGGTCGGCGCCGGCCCGGCCGGGCTCGCCTTCTCCGTCTCCGCCGCCGAGGTCGGCCACACCGTCACCCTCTTCGACTCCGCACCGGAGATCGGCGGCCAGCTCAACATGGCCCGCCGCGTGCCCGGTAAGGAGGAGTTCGACGAGACCCTCCGCTACTTCCGCGTCCAGCTGGACAGGCACGGCGTGGACGTGCGCCTGGACACCACCGTGACCGCTGCCGACCTCGACGGGTACGACGAGGTCGTGATCGCCACCGGCGTCACCCCGCGCACCCCCGCCATCCCGGGCGCGGACCACCCCAGCGTGGTGAGCTACGTGGACGTGCTGCGCGGCGGCGCCGAGGTCGGAGAGCGGGTCGCGATCATCGGCGCCGGCGGCATCGGCTTCGACGTGGCGGAGTTCCTCACCGACGGCGGGGAGGACGCCAGCCAGGACCCCGAGACGTTCTTCCGCCAGTGGGGCGTGGACACCGGGTACCGGGAGCGCGGCGGACTGGGCACGGCCCGACGGGCCGCCCCGCCCCGCACCGTCCACCTGCTCCAGCGCAAGACCTCCAAGGTCGGCAAGGGCCTGGGCAAGACCACCGGCTGGATCCACCGCCTGGAGCTGCGCCACCGGGGCGTGGAGATGGTGGCGGGCGCCGACTACCGCCGGATCGACGACGAGGGCCTGCACGTCACCGTGGACGGAGAGGAGCGCGTGCTCGCCGTCGACACCGTGGTGCTGTGCGCCGGACAGGACCCGCGCCGCGACCTGGCCGACGCGCTCACCGCCGCCGGTCGCACCGTGCACGTGATCGGCGGCGCCGACGTGGCCGCCGAGCTGGACGCCAAGCGCGCCATCAAGCAGGGCACCGAGCTCGCCGCCGCCCTGTAGCCGCCCCTGCCTAGAATGCGCTCATGTCCCTGCCCCACGCGATCCTGACCGCCCTGCTGGAGAAGCCCTCCTCCGGACTGGAACTCACCCGGCGCTTCGACCGCTCCATCGGGTACTTCTGGTCCGCCACCCACCAGCAGATCTACCGGGAGCTGGGCAAGCTGGAGAAGGCGGGGTTCATCCGGGCGCTGCCGACGGACTCGCCCACCCGGGGCCAGCGCAAGGCGTACGAGGTACTGGGCCCGGGCCGGGACGAGCTGGGGCGCTGGGTCGGTGAGCAGGAGGAGCCGCGCGCCCTCCGCGACCCCCTGATGCTGCGCCTGCGCGCGGCGGGGGTCGTGGGGGTCGGCGCCGACCTGCTTGAGGAGCTGCGCCGCCACCGCGAGCTGCACGCCGCCCGCCTGGCGGAGTACCGGGAGTTCCAGCGGCGCGACACCGCGCGCGGGCACGGCACGGAGAGGGACCGGGTCCAGGGGCTGGTGCTCCAGGGCGGCATCGACCTGGAGCTCTTCTGGGTGACCTGGCTGGACGGGGCCATCGCTGACCTGTCCGGCCCCGAACCGGCGGGCGGCTCCACCGCCTGAGGGGGCCGCAGGCACGAAAAAACCGCCCCCGGCTGTGCCGGGGGCGGCTGGTGGCGGTGGATGAGGGATTTGAACCCTCGAAGGGTTGCCCCTTACCCGCTTTCGAGGCGGGCGCCATCGGCCACTAGGCGAATCCACCGAGAGGTACTCTACCGGACTCGGCGCCGTGCGAAAAACCCCGTCAGCAGATCCGAGCACCGAGCGGCGATGTCGGCGCTGATCAGATCGGGTGGAACGACTTCCGGACGGTGGTTCTGGCGCGGGTCCCGGACCAGGTCCCACATCGAGCCCACCGCACCGGCCTTCGCGTCGCGCGCGCCGTAGACCAACCGGTCCACCCGGGAGAGCACCGTGGCCCCGGCGCACATCACGCAGGGCTCCAGGGTGACCACGAGGGTGCACCCGGACAGGCGCCACTCACCGTGCCCCTCGGCGGCCGCGCGCAGCGCCAGCACCTCGGCGTGGCCGGTCGGGTCCCCGGTGGCCTCACGGTTGTTGTGTCCCCGTCCGAGCACGGCGCCGTCGGGCCCGAGCACCACGGCGCCGACCGGGACGTCGTCGGTGGCCAGGGCCCGCTCGGCCTCGGCCAGGGCGGCGAGCATCGCCTCGTCGACCGCGCCCCGGTCGAGTTCGGGCAGGCCGGTCACCCGGTCACAGCCTCATCGAGTCGAAGATGTCGGCGAACCCCGAGCGCTCCGCGATGATCGCGATCACGTCACCGGGCAGGACCCCGCCACCCACGGACAGGTCCGCGAGTTCGTCCTCGGTCACCCCGAGGTCAGTGAGGAGCCGCCCGTCACCGTCCGGGCGGGGGTCGGGACGGGATCCCGCGCTCTCGACGGGCTGCGAGGAGCCGAGCCCCCCGGCCTCGGAGAGCACTCCGGCCAGCGGGTGGTCGTGCACCACCCGGCCGTCCGAGAGGTACACCCTCGGATCCGGATCCGACTCGTCCATCCGGACGACGGCGAACCACTCGTCGTCCGCGTCCACGAACAGGAGGGTCAGTTCGCTGCCCCAGTCCGTGGCGAGGTCCAGCATGAGGTCGGTGACGTCGTCGATGGCGTCCACGTCACCGAGATCGACCTCAGTACCCCGCCACGTCTTGCCGTTCGGAGCGAAGACGGCTGCGAAGGTCGACACCGCGTGCCCTCCTGATCTCTACCCTGGTGGTCTTCCAGGCGTGCCCCTACCCCATACCGTCCAGGACACGCTGGAAGGCCTGGGCGAATCCCAGACGCTCGGACACGCTCGCGAGCACCTCGTCCGGATACAGGTCCAGGTCGCCCGCGAGGGCGCCCAGCTCCATCTCGTCCAGGCCGAGGTCCGCGACCACGGACAGGTCGCCCGCGGGCAGGACCTGGTCGAGGTCGTCGTCCTCCGGGAGGTCGATGTCCAGGTAGTCGAGGGCGTCCCGGGCCACCTGCCAGTCGACCGAGGCGGTCACGTCGGACAGGAAGAGGGACACCTCCTCGCCGTACACCCGGACGATGATGAAGAAGTCGTCACCGACCGACACCAGCCCGAGGGAGCCGCTGATGCTCGGCTGTTGGCGCAGGGCGTGGATGAGCCCCTTGAGATCGTGTGTCAGCGCGATCGGGAGGAGGTCGACGTCCCAGTACTCCTCTTCCCTGTACGCGACGGCCGCGAAGTCACCCGAGTCGTCGTCACCATGATCGAGCACTGTCATCGTCACCCCAACCCGGACGGTGTTTCGGTGCGGACGAGTGGAGCCCGGCCCGCCCGTGCGAGTGCCATGGTAACGATCACCCTCACTGCGTCGTGGACCCTCGTCCGCCGTGGAACGCCCTAACGCTCTCACGAGACACGGGTTCACCGCGCCCCCGTGACCGAACCCGTGCGCACCTGTTTCCCACCCGACGCCGCCGAGAACGGGCGGAAGGGGAGGCGGGGGCTGTGGGGAGCCCTGGTTCGGGTGATACGCGCGGTTAGACTCGGGCTGGCCCCTCTCCCCATCCACCGTCCCGTTATCCCAGCTCACCCGGAGAACGCTTTGGAAACCCTGGTCGTCGACCACCCCTTGGTCGCGCACAAGCTGACCACCCTGCGCGACGTGCGGACCGACTCACCGACCTTCCGGCGGCTGACGGACGAGCTGGTCACCCTGCTCGCCTACGAAGCGACACGGGACGTCCGCGTGACAGAGGTCACCATCCGGACCCCGCTCGTGGAGGCCACCGGCACCCAGCTGACGCGCCCCACGCCGCTGGTCGTCCCGATCCTGCGCGCCGGCCTCGGCATGCTCGACGGCATGACCCGCCTGCTGCCGACCGCCGAGGTCGGCTTCCTCGGCATGGCGCGCGACGAGGAGACCCTCCAGCCCGCCACCTACGCCGACCGCCTCCCGCAGGACCTGTCGGGCCGCCAGTGCTACGTGCTGGACCCGATGCTGGCCACCGGCGGAACCCTGGCCGCGGCGCTCAAGCTGCTGGTGGACCGGGGCGCCGACCACATCACCGCGATCTGTCTGCTGGTGGCGCCCGAGGGCCTGGTCGCCGTTGAGCAGAAACTGGCCGAAACCCTGCCCGACGACCACGGCGCCACGCTGCGCGTGGTGACGGCGGCGGTGGACGAGCGTCTGGACGAGAACGGCTTCATCCTCCCGGGGCTGGGCGACGCGGGCGACCGTCTGTACGGCTGCTCCTGAACCAGAACCCCGCGACGCGAGGCACGAGCGCCCAACCGGATCACCGGTTGGGCGCTTTTTCGGCTCTTTTAGTGCCGGGGTGAATGAACGCCCGAAAATCGGGCATTGGTCCCATCACGCGCCCACACCCCGAGGCGTCTCCCCAGGTGGAGCTGGCTTGGTCGGAGGGCAACCGACACGGTGTTGCATTAGCCGAATTCATTTCGAGATTGGAACGTAACAGATTAGAGTGATGATGGTTCCTGACTACCCGTAACCGGGTGCACCTGCCAGACCGAAACCACCCCACAAGGGGCTCAGCCCACTGATATCCGAACGTCGCCGCCCCTTTCCGGCGCGGCGCTCCGGCAACCCTCCAGTGGCTACTCAAAGCCCCGAGCCGTACACGCGCCGTGCTGTTCCGCCCCCGCAGCCCCGCAGCCCCAAGGAGTGAGATGCCCGAGAACACCTCCCCCTCGACCGCCCAGGCCGCCCGCGACCCGCACTTCAGCCCCGTCGTCAACCGCCTGTCGTCGGAGTTCTCCGACGTGCACCACTCCTCCACGGTCTCGCGGTGCGTGGACGCGGCCAGACACGGCGCCCAGGACGTGACCGGCCGGGCCACCCCGGACCTCGTGGAGCGGATCGCCCGGCAGCACCTCCAGGTACTCGCACTGGCCTTCGCGGAACAGCGCTAGAGCCCACACGGCACCCCCGTAACGGTTTCGGGCGCGCACTACTCGCCTCTTCGGTTCGCGAAGATCCTGGCTCTCCGCCACCCGTCCCCCGGGGTCGGTGGCCCCTCCTCCGGAGCCTGGAGACGTGCCCCGCGCCCTGTTCCAGACACGGGAGAGCGCGCCACCGCGACCGGCGCCACCGCCCTGACCTGCACCAGAACGGGAACTCTTTCCGGACCTTCAGTCACTCGGTTACCAACGCCACCGAAACCGGACACAGCCCGCAAGGGGTGAACGTCCGACATACCGCCACGCCGAGAGTGTGGTCCAGGCTTTACGGGCAAGATGGTCGGTGCGACAATCGCAGCTGGGTTGGTGGGTCAGGTGGATTCCAAGGGGAGTCAGTCGTGGCGAAGTTGAAGAAATGGGGCGGTTACGCGCTCATTGGTTTCGTGGCGTTTTATCTGCTCACGCAACCTGAAAGCGCGGCCGGCGTGATCCAGAGCGGACTGGATCTCCTGGTGGGCGGCGCTGAGTCGATGTCCCGGTTCGTCAACACGCTGCTGTCGTAGGCGGGGACGGGTCGGGTTTCATGAAGCTCGTAGCCTCAAGTAACGCGGCTCCGGCATCGGTGAACCGCTATCTCCTGCCGCACGAGCAGGACGTCGTGACCATCCGTCGGCACCCCGCGGTCCTCATCGGACCCGTGGGTGCGGTTCTGGCGGCCCTGGTGTTCGCGGCCATCCTGAGCCAGACGATCGGCGCCAACAGCGCCGCGACCCTGGCCCTCGTGTGGTGGTTGTGGCTGCTCGTACTGGTGTGGTTCGTCTGGCGGGTCGCAGAGTGGTCCGTGGACTACTTCGTGATCACGTCGGCGCGGTTGCTGCTGACCACGGGGCTGATCACCCGGCAGGTGAACATGATGCCGCTGGGCAAGGTCACCGACATGAGGTTCGAGCGGACGCTGATCGGCCGCTTCCTCGGATACGGCACCTTCGTGATGGAGTCCGCCGGTCAGGACCAGGCGCTCAGCAAGATCGCCTTCATTCCCTACCCGGAGCAGCTCTACCTGGAGGTCGTGGGACTGATCTTCAAGGAGTAGCCGGACGCGCCGACCACGGACGTTCACGGAGCACCCGCCCCAGCGGCGGGTGCTTCTTCGTGTCCGGGGACCGGAGTGAACCGGGCGCGCCCCGGGTACAACCCGGTTACCGATCCGTTCACCTTCCGTTCACTTTGGAGCCCGGCCCGGCGCGCAGGCCCTGCGCATCGGACTCGCCACGAAGGAACCCAATTGACTCGAAGGTGAACATAGGGTTAACTTGGGTCATCTGATAAGGAAACGAGGAGGGCTTCATGGCACGCAGGACCGAGAACGGGCCGCACCTCTCTCACTCCACGACCGCCCCCCGGCGCACCCGGTCCACCGCGGCGAGCCGCCGACTCTCCGGCCTGGCCCCCGAGCCCGCGCTGGTCCCGCGTCCGCGCACGGACCACGAGGACACCGACACCACTTCGGAGCACCCGATCATGCACTGGGTCCTGGTCACCGACGAGAGTGGCCGCACTCGACCCGAGGCGCGCTGGCTCTAGCCCGCGACGCCGACGACAGATCACGAAGGGCCGCCCGCACCACGCGGGCGGCCCTTCGTCATGCGCGGCCCCCTTACGCTTCGGAGCCCCTTCGTCGCTATGTCGATAAATCGGCAAGACCATAAATCCAAATGTGGATGTCTCTATTTAGGCCCCAGAGCAACCCTCTCTAGTGATCCCCGTCTCACCCCGCAGCCTTGACGGTGCCCACAACGATACGTATCGTCTTGTCTATGAGGCTCCACATCCACCTGTGATCCGCGCCGGACGCCCACGTTCCGAGCACACGCCCCACCGCACCGCGGTCGGGCCCGCTCCGTCGGCGTCCCCACACCGCGGTCGCGTACGGGCAGCCTTTCTTTCTCCGTGTTCCGGTCCTTCAGCACCCCTGTGCACCCATGACCGAAACACCGGCCCGCCCCCGCGCTCCGTGGCACCCCACACCGGAACCACGCAGAACAGGAGGGCCACATGCTCGGAACAGGCATGCGACACCGATCCCAACTCGCCCTGAGCGAGATCACCAAACGCTACGGGGACCACACCGTCCTCGACCGGGTCAGCCTGACCGTCCGCCCCGGCGAACGCGTGGGCGTGATCGGTGACAACGGCTCCGGCAAGAGCACCCTCCTCCGCCTCCTCGCCGGCGCGGAGGCCCCCGACAACGGGGAGCTCACCGTGCGCGCCCCCGGCGGCGTGGGGTACCTGCCCCAGACCCTGGAGCGGGTGTCCGGCGGTGTTCGGCAAGGCAACGTCGCCGACGCGGTGGACGACGCACTCCGGGACCTCAGGGACCTGGAGGCGCGCGTCCACACCGTCGAGGCCTCCCTCGGCGGCGCCACCCCCAAGGAGCTGGACGCCTACGGCGACCTCCTGGCGGAGTTCGAGGCGCGCGGCGGCTACGACGCCGACGCCCGTGTCGACGCCGGACTGCACGGCCTGGGCCTGCCCTCCCTGGACCGCGACCGACCGCTGCGGACGCTGTCCGGCGGGGAGCGTTCGCGGCTGGCGCTGGCGGCGACCCTGGCCGCCTCGCCCGAACTCCTTCTGCTGGACGAGCCCACCAACGACCTGGACGACCAGGCGGTCGCCTGGTTGGAGGCGCGGCTCCGGAACCACCGGGGCACGGTCGTCGCGGTCACCCACGACCGGGCCTTCCTGGCCGGGGTCACCGACACGGTGCTGGAGGTGGACGCGGACACGCACGGGGTCCGGAGGTACGGCGACGGGTACGACGGGTTCCTCACCGCCAGGGCCGCGGCACGGGCGCGCTGGTCCCGCGAGTACGAGGACTGGAAGTGGGACCTGGCCCGGCAGCGGCGCCTGGCCGACAACAACATCGCCGCCCTGCGGGCCATCCCGCGCATGATGGACAAGGCCGGCTTCGGGCACGGGGCGTTCCGGATGCGCGGGGCGGCACACGGTTCGATGGGCCGGATCCGCAACGCCAAGGAGAGGATGGCCCGGCTGACCGCGCACCCTGTGGCGCCCCCGCCGGTCCCCCTCCGGATGGCCGCCGGGTTCACCGGTCCGGTACCGGAGGACGCCCCGGTCGCGGAGCTGGAGCGGGTCCGGGTGGACCACCGGCTGGAGGTCGGCGCGCTGTCGTTGGCCCCCGGCGAACGGGTCCTGGTCACGGGTCCGAACGGTGCGGGGAAGACCACCCTGCTCAGGGTGCTGTCCGGGGAGCTGACCCCCGACTCCGGCCGGGTGGTTCCGCCCCGACGCGTGGGTCTCCTGCGCCAGGAGGACGCCCCGGTGCCCGAGGGGCGGTCCGTGCTCCAGGCCTACTCCTCCGGACGCCCCGGCCACCCGGAGGAGTACCGGGACGAACTCGCCTCGCTCGGGCTGTTCCGGGTGGGTGACCTCGACCAGCCGGTGTCCTCGCTGTCCGTGGGTCAGCGCCGCCGGATCGAGGTAGCACGGCTGACCTCGGGCACCCACGACCTGCTGCTGTTGGACGAGCCGACCAACCACCTCTCCCCCGGCCTCGTCGAGGAGCTGGAGGAGGCGCTGTCCCGGTACACGGGCGCCCTGGTGCTGGTGACGCACGACCGCAGGGCGCGTCAGAGGTTCACCGGTCGGCGTCTGGAACTCCGCGAAGGGGCCGTGACCAGCGACTCCGCACAGTAATGTCGACGTGTCTCTTTGTCGACATTACGGCTAGCACATAAGTCGACTAATGGATTGACCGATACAACGGGGCGTGACCGAAGCGGCCCATTCAGCCGCCTGTGGTCACGCCCCGTACCTACACCGTCAGAAGGCCGTCCCACCCACCGGCTAGCCCGGCGCCATGTCGACGAACCGGCTGTAGTGGCCCTGGAAGGCCACGGTCACGTCGGCGGTGGGGCCGTTACGGTGCTTGGCCACGATGATGTCGGCCTCGCCCGCGCGCGGGGACTCCTTGTCGTGCACGTCCTCGCGGTAGAGCAGGATCACCATGTCCGCGTCCTGTTCGATCGAGTTGTGGACACTGATGCCGTTCGCGACGAAGTTGTGCGTGCCAGCGACGGTCGCGTCGAAGACCTCGCGTTCGCCCAACGGTTCCACCTCGACCACGGTGTCCCAGAAGACGTCGTTGGTGGCCAACAGTTCCAGATCCGCGTCACCGAGTACCGAGGCCACACGGGACAGGCGGGTTCGGCTGGGCGCGGACTTCCACACCGCGTTCCCGGAGAACTTCGTGCCCATCTCCGTGGCGAACCGACGATGACTCATGCCCCGTTCGGTGAGCGTCGTACGCACTCGTCCCCAGACATCGACCGGCACCGTGTCCACGTTGGTGTTGGACGATCGAGCGGCCAGACCGGAGACACATGCCGCGAGCCGCTCCGCACGAGCACCGTGGCACCCGACCACTTCGGCGAAGCGCCTCTGTTCGTCAACACCATTGATGTCCAGGGTGTAGCCGACCCGGTGCTCTCCCTTGCGGACCTTCTTGATCCGGCTCATGATGTCCAACCGGGCCAGAAGACGGGCCACGTCGTCCACGAGGCGGCGGCTGGTGGATGCGTAGTAGATCCGCGCCTTGCCCCCGTTCTCGTTCCAGTGGGCCGATCCGTCGGTCGCCCAGAGGTGCCGGAGAAAGAGCGAGACCTGCTCGTTCGAGAGGGCGAAAACCTCCTCGGGGACGAACTTCTCGTGGCTGCGCAGACCGAAGAGACCCAGGTCGTCCAGCCACTTCGCGATGGGATTGCGTTTCCCGTGGGTGAGGTGGAACGGAGCGGGAAGTCGGAGCGTGATCGTCCGGGCCGAAGCGTACTCGTCCCGCACCGCCGTGACACCGAAGTGCTGCGCCGCCTCGGTCACCACTGCGAGGTTGTCCTCGTCCGTGTTCGCGTAACGAAGCGGCTGACGCCTCACGAAGGAACCGTCACCAATGAGGTGAGCCAGCATGATGACCTCGGCTTCGGGCCACCTCCTCAGCGTCTCCGGCCTCGGCACGCTCCTCGGCACGGCGACACGGTCACCGGCGGACAGCTTCTCAAGGGCCTCCCAACCGTCGAACGCCAGGAAGGGATGGTTCCCGGAGGCGATCACCTCACGACCGGAGGCCAGTCTGAGCCGGAAGACCTCCTTGACCCCGCTGGAGAAGACGTGTGACATGGTACGGGGCACCATGCGGAGTCGTTCGTCGAGCGACCAGACGGGTACGTCCCGTTCCCCACTCGAGTGAAGCTCACCCAGTGTCGTCTCGGCTCCCGTGTCCGCTCGAAGAATCCGGGTCTCCGCCACCAGACACCCGGATTCGCGCAGGTCGGAGACCTGGGGGCGCTTGTCGGTGCGCTGCTCGGGACCACGGTTCAGCTGGGACAGCGCCACCACGGGCACCTCCAGCTCCTTGGCCAGGAGCTTGAGCGAACGCGACATCTCGGAGACCTCCTGCTGGCGGCTCTCCACCCGGCCGGGTGAGCTCATCAGCTGGAGGTAGTCGACGATCACCAACTTGAGGTCGTGCTGCTGCTTGAGACGACGGCACTTGGCCCGGATCTCCATCATCGACATGTTCGGGGAGTCGTCGATGAAGAGCGGCGCGCTGGCCACCTCGCCCATCCGTCTCGCCAGCCGGGCCCAGTCCTCGTCGGTCATCAGACCGGACCGCATGGTGTGCAGCGGTACCCGCGCCTCGGCGGAGAGCAGACGCATGACGATCTCGTTGCGCCCCATCTCCAGGCTGAAGAAGACCGACGCCATCTCGTTCTTGATGGACGCGGCGCGAGCAAAATCCAGGGCCAGGGTCGATTTGCCCACTGCTGGGCGGGCGGCGATGATCACCATCTGGCCGGGGTGGAGGCCGTTGGTGAGGGCGTCGAAGTCGGCGAAACCCGTGGGCACGCCGGTCATGCTGCCGTCGTTGGCGCCGATCGCCTCGATCTCGTCGAGGGCGCCGGGCATGATGTCACCGAGGACCACGTAGTCCTCGCCGGTGCGCTTCTCCGCGACCTTGTAGATCTCCGCCTGGGCGTGGTCGACGAGGTCGTCCACCTCGCCGTCGCCCGCGTAGCCGATCTGCGCGATGCGGGTGCCGACCTCGACCAGGCGGCGCAGGACCGCGCGGTCCGAGACGATCTTGGCGTAGTAGCCCGCGTTGGCGGCCGTGGGGATCGCCTCAGTGAGCGTGTGCAGGTAGGGGGCTCCGCCGACCCGGGTGGCCTCGCCGCGCTTGGTCAGCTCGGCGTTGACCGAGATGGCGTCGACCGGCTCGCCCCGGGAGAAGAGGTCCACGACGCTGTCGTAGATGATCTGGTGCGCGGGGCGGTAGAAGTCCGCGGAGCGGATGATCTCGACGACCTGGGTGATGGCGTCCTTGGACAACAGCATGCCGCCCAGAACGCTCTGTTCGGCCTGGATGTCGTGGGGTGGGGTGCGCTCGTATCCGCCCTCTTCAGGTGGTTGCTCAGCGACACTCACGTACTTCTCCCCACACCGGCCGCGTGCGTCGGCCCGGATCGGACCGACTCTTCCAGGATGCCCCATCCGGGGTGCCGAAGACGCCGCTCGGCGCGCCTGTGGACAACCCCTACCACCACAACCGAAGCCCCGTGGGGCATTGCGCACAGAGGTTATGCACATCACCTGTGGATAACTTTGTCGCGAGTCGCCCATAGACCGTTTGAACTGGGAAAACACGGTTCACCGCCGGGAGGTGCAAGATGTCTCACAGGGCGGCTTTCCACAGGTTATCCACAGGCTTCGCCGCCTTGGTGCCCGACGCCACACGGGCCGTCGAACGCCTGTCCGGTACTGTGGCTCCGTCATGGCCAAACTGCTCTCGGCGGCCCCCTTCCGGCACCGCCACGACCGCGAGATCTTCGCCCTCGCCGTCCCCACGTTCTTCGCGCTGATCGCCGAACCCCTCTTCCTGCTCACCGACGCCGCCATCGTCGGCAGCCTGGGCACCCAGGCTCTTGGCGGGCTCGGCATCGCCGGACAGGTCCTGCTGACCCTGGCCGCGGTGTGCGTCTTCCTCGCCTACGGGACCACCGCCGCGGTGGCGCGTAAGTTCGGCGCCGGAGACATCCCCGGCGGCGTCCGGGACGGGGTGGACGGGCTCTGGCTCGCGATCCTGCTGGGGATCGCCGCGATCGGGATCGGCTGGCCGCTGGGCCCATGGATGATCGACCTCCTGGGCGCCTCGCCCGAGGTCGCCCCCTACGCCCTCACCTACCTGCGGATCAGCCTGCTGAGCACGCCGTTCCTGCTGATCGTCATGGCCGGGACCGGGGTGCTGCGCGGACTCCAGGACGCCCGCACCCCGCTGGTGGTCGCGGTCGCCTCCTACGTGGGCAACGCGGTGCTGTGCGCGAGCTTCGTGCTCGTGTTCGACTGGGGCATCGCCGGATCCGCCTGGTCGACGGTGATCGCCCAGGGCGGCGGCGCGTTCTGGTACGTGGCCGTCATCGCCCGCTCCGCCCGGCGCGAGGGCGTCTCGCTCGCACCGTCGGTGGCGGGCCTGCGTTCCTCGGCCTCGGCCGGTTTCGCCCTGTTCCTGCGCAGCGTGTCCATGCGCGTGGTGGCGCTGGTGACCACCGCCGTGGCCGCGCGGCTCGGTGACGAGTCCATCGCCGCGCACCAGGTCAGCTACAACATCTGGGCCCTGCTCGTGTTCGCGATGGACGCGATCGCCATCGCCGGGCAGTCCATCGTGGGACGCTACCTCGGCGCCAGCGACGTCCGCGGCACCAGGGACGCCACCCGGCGCATGGTCGAGTGGGGGGTGATGTCGGGGCTCCTGTTCACCGCCGTGGTCTTCCTCGTGCTGCCCTGGGCCCACGTGCCCTTCACCTCGGATCCGAGCGTGGCCGCGCTCATCACGGCGTCCCTCGTGGTGGTGGCACTCATGCAGCCGCTGAGCGGCGTCACCATGGTGCTCGACGGTGTCCTCATGGGCGCCGGGGACCAGCGCTACCTGGCCTGGGCCTCCCTGTGGACGATGCTCGCCTTCCTGCCGTTCGCCCTGGTCATCCCCAGCCTCGCCACCTCGGAGACCGGCGGCCTGGTGGGTCTGTGGGTCGCCTTCGCGGTATGGATCCTCGCCCGCGCCGTCACGCTGGGCCTGCGTGCCCGAGGCGAGGCCTGGCTCGTCACCGGCGCCCACCGCCCCTGACCCCAAGTCACCAAGTCACCAAGTCACCAAGTCACCAAGTCACCAAGTCACCAAGTCACCAAGTCGACCCTGGCCACGGGCACGAGGTTCACCGCCCCCCTCAGCTACCTCAGAAGAACAAGGGCGTCGTCGTACGGGTGACCCAATGCCTCAAACACACCTCCATCACAAGGGGGTGCGCCATTCGATCGCATCAGCCACAGGCGTGAGTCCCGCCTGTCCATCTCCACCACAAGGGGGTGCCCCGTTCGAGCGCCGGAGAGGGTTCTGCAAGACGAGTCGAGCCGCTAGCGAGGAACGAGCGTCAGGCGTGGACGAGGATGAAGAATCCCTCTGCAAAGGCGCCGAACACGCACCGAAGCGAAGCGGAGGTGCAAAGGGGTACAGCCGCCCCTGCGGGGGAACAGGGGCGGCTGGTCAGGAACGGGCTCTTCCCTAGAAACCCGTGTCGAGGTCTCCCACCGTGGGACCGTGGTAGAAGGTCGCGATCCGCTCCGAGCTCGGCACGGACGGGTAGCTCGGCAGCTGTTCCAGGCTGAGCTCCTGTCCGGCGGGGCCACTCAGGTGGCTCAGCTGCTGCCGGAGCTTGCTCCCCACGTCGTCACGGAGCTTGGGCAGCATCGAGTAGAGCTTGTCGCCGGGGCAGTTGGTGGCGTTGTAGTCGCGGTGTCCCACGATCGCCTCCTGCGGGTCCAGGCGGTAGACGAGGCACAGCCACGCGCAGGTGTCGACCAGCGAGGTCATGAGCGCGCCGGGCGGCGTGGACGAGGTGTAGGTGCCCTCGTTCTCGATGCCGATCGTGTGCGAGTTGTGGTTGGCGGTGTGCGCGCCCAACACGTGCTTCCCGTCGCGGATGGCCTGGAGGGACTTGTCCCTGCCCTCCATGATGTGGCCGCCGCGGCTGATGGTCAGCTGCTGGCCGGTGTCGCTCCAGCCGTTGTTGTCCATGTGGTACCGCTGGATGGAGCGGGAGAGCGCGGCGGCATGGCTGGTGGAGGTGTCGGACACGTTCGAGGTCGCGGTGTGGTGCACGACGATGTGGGTCGGCCCCTTGGCGAGCACCTCGATGCTTCCCTTGGGCGCGCGGGCGCCCCAGTCGGACCGGGTGTACACCTTGGGCGTCGCGGACGCGGTGGCCTGGCCGGTCACCGACACACCCAGTGACCCGCCGAGCAGTACTCCCCCGGCGGTCAGGGCGGCCCCTCGCAGCATCGTCCTACGATCCACCGCAAGAGGGTGGTCTGTCTCGGGCAGTCTTTCAACGGCCATCGGTATGCTGTCCTCTCCGTGCGGAGCGTCACTGAAAGTAACGCGACACAGAGAACACGTTAGATTACAAAGAGTAATCAAAGGGGGCTTTTCGACCCTTCGGCGTGTTCACGGGGAACAGAAGAACCCCGCCCCTCCGAGGAGGGACGGGGTTCCGACCGGAACGGTCAGCGCGTACTAGGCGCCGACGATGTCCAGCTTGATCGTCGCGGCGACCTCGGGGTGCAGGCGGACCTGGACCTTGTGGGCACCGACGGACTTGATCGGGTTCTTGATCTCGATCCGGCGCTTGTCCAGCTCGGGACCGCCGGTGGCCTTGACGGCCTCGACGATGTCCGCGGGCGTGACCGAACCGAACAGACGACCACCCTGACCGGCGCGCTGCTTGAGGCGCACGTTCAGCGCACCGACCTGGCCGGCGACCTGCTGGGCCTCGTCCAGGGTGCGGATGTCACGCGCCTTGCGGGCACGCTGGATGAGGTCGATCTGCTTCTGACCACCGCGGGTCCACCGAATGGCGAACCCTCGGGGCAGCAGGTAGTTGCGACCGTAACCGTTCTTCACCTCGACGACGTCGCCGGGGGCTCCGAGACCGTTGACCTCGTGGGTCAAAATCAGCTTCACGACAAAGACCTCCCTCGGATATCGCCGCTAGCGAGCGGTGCTGGTGTAGGGCAGCAGGGCCACCTCGCGCGCGTTCTTGATCGCGGTCGCGACGTCGCGCTGGTGCTGCGTGCAGTTGCCGGTCACCCGACGGGCACGGATCTTGCCGCGCTCGGAGATGAACTTACGGAGAAGCGTGGTGTCCTTGTAGTCGATGTAGGACTGCTTCTCCTGGCAGAAGAGGCAAACCTTCTTCTTGGGCTTGCGCGCTGCCGGCTTAGCCATCGTGGTGCTCCTTCGCAAGAGCCCCGGGGTCCTCCCGGGGATGGGCTGGGACAATGGAAAGGTGACGCGGCCCCCGGAGGGGCCGGGTCGGGTGTTACGTGGGGAAGCCGCTGGTTAGAACGGGGGCTCGTCGGAGAATCCTCCGCTGTTGCCGCCGCCGAAACCACCGCCGCCGCCGTTGGTGGCCCACGGGTCGTCGGCCGGGGCGCCGCCCCGACCACCCTGCTGGCCACCGAAGCCGCCGCCCTGGTTGCCGTAGCCGCCCTGGGACTGTCCGCCCTGGGGCTGGCCACCGCCGAAACCGCCGCCGCCCTGGTTGCCGCCGAAGCCGCCGCCACCCTGGCGCTGCGTCTTCGTCACCTTGGCGGTGGCGCTGCGCAGGGCCGGGCCGACCTCTTCGACGTCGATCTCGAAGACGGTCCGCTTCTCACCCTCGCGGGTCTCGAAGGACCGCTGCTTCAGGCGGCCCTGCACGATGACGCGCATGCCACGCTGAAGGCTCTCGGCCACGTTCTCCGCGTGCTGACGCCAGACGGTGCAGGAGAGGAACATGGACTCTCCGTCCTTCCACTCCCCCGACTGACGGTCGAAGGTGCGGGGCGTCGAGGCCACACGGAAGTTGGCGACCGCGGCTCCACTGGGCGTGAAGCGCAGTTCAGGGTCGTCGACGAGGTTGCCGACGAGCGTGATCTGGGTTTCGCCTGCCATGGATCGGCTCCGGTTCGAGATAGTTCGGGATCAGGCGGTTTCGCCTGCTCCCCGCATCATCCGCGCCCCTAGAGACAAAACAGTCCCGGGGACAAAACGAGCGGGGTCAGGGGGTCAGGGCACCGGGGTGCCTAGTGAACCTCGGGACGCAGAACCTTGGTGCGGAGCACGGCCTCGGCGATGCCGAGCTGACGGTCGAGCTCCTTGACCGTCGCGGGCTTGGCGGTCAGGTCGATGACCGCGTAGATGCCCTCGGAGTTCTTGTTGATGTCGTAGGCGAGGCGACGCTTGCCCCAGATCTCCGTCTTCTCGACCGAGCCGCCGTCGTTGCGGACGACGCCCAGGAAGTTCTCCAGCGACGGGGCGACGGTGCGCTCGTCGAGGTTGGGGTCGAGGATGACCATGATTTCGTAACGACGCATGAGCGTACGTTCCTCCTCTGGACTGTTGCGGCCATGGAATCTCCATGGCAGGAGGGCAGGAGCCCGGCGGTCCGCCGCCCGGTCCCACCGGGGGCATCGCTCAGGCTCTGAGCCATACGGGACCCAAGGCTACCAGCAGCGGAGTACCACCGGCGCTGGGCCGGGGATCGCGGGGCCGACCCGGGCGACGCCCTCCACGACGGAGGGCCGGTGCCGAAGGGTCTCCCCTCCGCGCACCGGCCCTCAGCCGTGCCGTCAGCCGATCAGTCCCTGGGCCTCATCAGGCTGTTGTTGCCGTTGGCCTGGTTGTTCTGGTCGCCACCGGGCGGCGGGACACCGGGGTTGGGCTCCTCGTCGTCCTCGCACGCCGGCTGGAAGACGCCACCGCACTCTTCCGGATCGGGGCTCTCCTGATCGTTGCAGTCCGGGTCGGTCCAGTGGCAGTCCTCGGGAGACTCCTCCACCTCGCAACCGGGATCGCCGGGCTCGCACTCGGGCTCGCTCGGCTCGTCGCTCGGCTCCTCGGTCTCCTCCGGGGTCTCGCTCGGAGACGGGGTCGGACTCGGGGTCGGCAGGAACCGCTGGTCCTCGCCCACCCACTGCGGGGCCGGGAACTGCTGGTGCTCCTGGCCCTCCATGGCGATCTCCATGAAGGCCTTCCAGACCTTCGCGGAGGTGGTGCCACCGTAGACGTCACCGACCTCCGGGCCGAAGTCCAGCGGATCGCCCTGGGCGCGGCTCAGCCCCACCGAGGCCGACAGCTGCGGGGTGTACCCCACGAACCAGGCCGAGACCGCGTCGGAGGAGGTACCGGTCTTGCCTGCCACCGGGCGCCCGTCGGAGAGGGCCGCTTCCTTCGCGCCGCCCTCCAGGACCGCCTGCTGCATGGCGTAGGTGGCGTCCGCGGCGACTCCCTCGGAGAGGACCTCCGTGCCGCTCTCCAGCTCCGCCTCGTCGTCCGGTTCGATCACCTCGCCGTCCGCGGTCGTCACCTGGGTGACCATGTGCGCCGGGAAGTGCCGGCCCTGGGCGGCGAAGGTCGCGTAGCCGCTGGCCATGTCGAGCGCGTTCACCTGGTGGGTGCCGAGCGCGACCAGCGGACCGACCGTGGAGGTGGTCTGCCGGTCCGGGTGCACGCCCATCTCGACCGCGAGTTCGTCCACGCGTGCCGGGTCGACCTTGATCGCCAGGTCCACGTAGCTGGTGTTCACCGAGTCGGCGGTGGACTGGATCAGGTCCACCTCGCCGTAGTCGACGTTGCTGGAGTTGATCACCGGGCTGGCCAGACCGGGGAACTCCAGCCCGCTGTCGCCGTTGAACTGGCTGCGCAGACCGATGTCGTCCGCCAGGGCGCGCGCCAGCACGTAGGGCTTGTAGGCCGATCCCGCCTGGGTCTGGTGCACCAGGGAGTTGTTGATCACCGTGGCCACGTCCGGCCCGCCGTTGAAGGCGACGATCTCACCGGTGCTCGGGTCGACGGCGGTCAGCCCGTGCATGGTGTCGTCGGCCGCGCTGTCCGGCAGGACGGCGAAGGCCTCCTCCGCGGCGCTCATCAGATCCGGGTCCAGGGAGGTCTGGATGACCAGTCCCTTGGTGGCGATGTCCGCGCCGGTGATGTTCCGCTCCGAGTAGCGCCGCTCGACCTCGTTGATCACGGCCTGCCGGATGTACCCCTGCTTGGGGTCGTCCAGGTCGGCCTCGGGCTCGTAGGGGATGATCGAGTCCGGGACCTCGAGCTGCTGGGCCTCGGCCTCGGGCAGACCGCGCTCGCCGCCGGTGTTCTCGTACATGGCGGCCAGCTGGCGCTGGACGTAGGGCCAGCGCTCCTTGTCCAGGTAGTTGGCGGTCCAGGAGTCCGGCTCGGGGTTCTCGAAGTTGCTGGGCATCTGGATGATGATGCCCAGGTAGGCGCCCTCGGCCCGGTCCAGCTCGCTCACGCTCTTGCCGAAGTACTTCTGGGCCGCCATCTCGATGCCGGAGGCACCGCGGCCGAAGTAGATCGTGTTGAGGTAGGTCGTGAGGATCTCGTCGGGTTCGAGCCGCTGGCCCAGCTTGATCGAGATGAAGATCTCGCGGATCTTGCGGGTCAGCGGCGGGTCGCCGTCGAGCTCGCTGTAGTAGTTGCGGGCCATCTGCTGGGTGATGGTGGAGCCACCGCCCGCCTCGCCGCCGGAGAGGACGGCGCGGCCGATGCCCTTGATGTTGATGCCCGGGTCCTCGTAGAAGGTGGCCTGCTCGGCGGCGAGCACGCCGTCGACGACCTCCTCCGGGATGTCGTCGCGCTGGACGGCGACGCGCTGGACCTCGCCGGTGGTGAGCGCGACCTCACCCTTGTCCGCGTCTCCCGTGGCGGCCCACAGGATCTGGGTGGCCGAGGCCTCCTTCTCCGCGTTCCTCGCGAGCTCCGTCGGTTCGGGGGCCATCGCGTAGAGCACCGCGAAGGCGGCCACACCGGCGATGAACATCAGGCCGCAGAAGGCCAGCGCGGGTTTCCAGGCCTTGGACAGGAAGCGCTTGAACCAGGGGCGGTCGTCCGGTTCGTCCTCGCGGGGGCGACGGCGGCCTCCGCCACCACCTCGTCCACCGCGTCCGCCCGAGGCGGCGGCGGCGCGGGAGCCCCGTCCTCCGGAGCGGCGCCCCTCGGAGCGGGAGCCGTGTTCACGGTCGCGGGGGTCACGCGGGCCCTCGGAGCGGCGGCGTCCGCCCGCGCGGGGGTCGTCGGGGCGGCGGCGGGGGCGGTCGCCGTCCTCGGGGCGTCGGGGGCGCTGGCCGTCGGGGCGGCGACGGGGGCGTTCACCGTCGTCCTCGGGGCGGCGTCGGCGTTCACCGTCGGGGCGGCGGGGCCGCTCTCCCTCGGCGCGGCGGCGTCCGCCCTCGGGGCGGGGGCGCCCCTCGGAGCGGGCCTCGTCCCCGGGGGGGCGGGCTCTGCGGGAGCGCGGGGCGGGCCTGTCGTCTCCTCGCGGGGCGTCCTCGGAGTCAGGTCGGCGCCGTCCGCCCGCACGTTCTTCCCGGGGAGGGCCACCGGCCCTGCGCCTTCCGCCGTCGCCGCGCGGACCGTCGTCCGGGCCGTCGGCCCGGCGACGGCCGCCGTCGGCATTCCGTCGTCGTTCGGTACTCACGTGGTCCTCGATTGCCTCTCACGGCCGCTCGGCCTGACGATTCCTTGGTGGAAACGGGGGTCGGTCCCCCTGGGGGATCGGTGATTCACGACCTGTACTCGTGGAGCGGCGCGGCTCGGGTGCGGTTCGCCCGGTTCCGCCGCTTTCGCCTGTGGTCAAGGCTTGATAAAGAGACGCCCACCCGGGGGTGAAGGTTTTCAACAGGTCGCGAAGACGTTGGCCGCTACTTCCTCCTGATCGTTGGCCTGCGGGAGCGCTTCCCCTGTCGCGTCGGTGCTCTGGGCCGACGTCAACGTCGCCGCGGCATGGCTTCGTTCGGGGGTCTGTACCGGCTTCGCACGCAAATCAAAGGTCACGTTAGAGCGATCGAACGATATAGCACAACCCACGCGCGAGGGTATCGCTCGCTTTGGAAGACCTCGTCACCCTCTGCCTGGAACCGCCGGTCCTGGCAGTTCAGCGGCTCGGGGCCGAAGGGGGCGCAGCGTGTGACTGCGGTCACCCGGGCGGGTCGGCTCGGTGTCGTCCCTGTTCGGAGGTGTTCGTGTGGGATCACGCACCGGATCGCGCGGGACCGCCCCGCACCGTGGTCACCAGCGGCCACCCTGGTGTCATCGTCACCGTTGACCGCCTGCGTCCCCACCACCGGGCGTGGATAGAGTCAGATCAGAACAAACCAGCCAGACATGGACAGTTCTCCCTGATTTCGACGGCCGTGAGGGGGAACAGAACCGCCGTGCGCGCTGCTGACCACATACGGAATACGACGCAGGATGACGAGCCCCGGACCGCCGTCGGAGCGGGCCCGTCGCCGTGCGCTGTGGAATCCATGTTCGCGGAGAAGAAGGAGCAAGGACCAATGGGTTCGGTACGTGTAGCCGTCGTGGGTGTCGGCAACTGTGCGGCGTCGCTCGTCCAGGGTGTGCACTACTACAAGGACGCCGACCCGGAGTCGCGGGTCCCCGGCCTGATGCATGTCCAGTTCGGCCCGTACCACGTGAGCGACATCGAGTTCGTCGCCGCCTTCGACGTGGACGCGAAGAAGGTCGGGCACGACCTGGCGGACGCCATCACCGCGAGCGAGAACAACACCGTCAAGATCTGTGACGTCCCGCCGACCGGCGTGACCGTCATGCGCGGCCCGACCTACGACGGTCTGGGCAAGTACTACCGCGAGATGATCCAGGAGTCCCCCGAGGACGCCGTGGACGTGGTCGCCGCCCTGAAGGCCGCCAAGGCCGACGTCCTCGTCTCCTACCTCCCGGTGGGCTCCGACGAGGCGGACAAGTTCTACGCGCAGTGCGCCATCGACGCGGGCGTGGCCTTCGTCAACGCGCTCCCGGTGTTCATCGCCTCCGACCCCGAGTGGGCCGAGAAGTTCACCAAGGCCGGGGTGCCGATCATCGGTGACGACATCAAGTCGCAGATCGGCGCCACCATCACCCACCGGGTGCTGTCCAAGCTGTTCGAGGACCGGGGTGTGATCGTCGACCGCACCTACCA
Source organism: Nocardiopsis sp. iso_238 (assembly GCF_056173325.1). Classification (NCBI taxonomy): domain Bacteria; kingdom Bacillati; phylum Actinomycetota; class Actinomycetes; order Streptosporangiales; family Nocardiopsidaceae; genus Nocardiopsis; species Nocardiopsis sp. iso_238. The sequence goes on from NZ_CM149668.1 coordinate 6,220,185, forward strand.
GCTGAACTTCGGCGGCAACATGGACTTCAAGAACATGTTGGAGCGCGAGCGCCTGGAGTCGAAGAAGATCTCCAAGACCCAGTCGGTCACGTCGCAGATCCCGCACGAGCTCAACGCCGGTGCGGTGCACATCGGTCCCTCGGACCACGTGCCGTGGCTGGACGACCGCAAGTGGGCCTACATCCGTCTTGAGGGCCGTGCCTTCGGTGACGTCCCGCTGAACCTGGAGTACAAGCTGGAGGTGTGGGACTCCCCCAACTCCGCCGGGATCATCATCGACGCGGTCCGCGCGGCGAAGATCGCCAAGGACCGCGGGATCGGCGGCCCGATCCTGGAGCCCTCCTCCTACTTCATGAAGTCGCCGCCGGAGCAGTACAGCGACGCCGAGGCGCACGACAAGGTCGAGAGCTTCATCGCGGGCGAGTAGCCGCACCCCCTCTGCCCGGGGCCGATCGGCCCCGGGCACGCTCTCCGCACCCGGACACGACCTAGTCTTCAGGTCGTGTCCTTCTTCGTTGACCTGCGTGTGGTCCTGCGGGGACCCCGTTTCCGCCGTCTGTTCGGCACCCGGTTGGTCTCCCAGTTCTCCGACGGGATCTACCAGGCCGGGCTGGCCGGTTTCGTCTTCTTCAATCCCGAGCAGCACACGGGCGCCGGGGAGGTCGCGGCCGCCTTCGCCGTCCTGCTGCTCCCCTTCTCCCTGGTCGCCCCGTTCGCGGGCGTGCTCATCGACCGCTGGCCGCGCCGCCAGGTCCTCCTGGTGTCGTCGCTGGTCAAGGCGGCCCTGGCCGCGGTGACGGCGCTGCTCGTCGTCACCGGCGAGGGACCGGCGTTCTTCGTCGCGGCCCTGCTGGTCCTGAGCGTCAACCGCTTCTTCCTCTCCGGCCTCTCGGCGGGCCTGCCCTACGTGGTGCCCCGGGACCAGCTGATGACGGCCAACGCGGTCACCCCGACCTGCGGGACCGTGGCGAGCTCGCTCGGGACCGGCGCGGGCCTGGCGATCGGTGTGGCGGGCGGGGCGGAGGCCCTGGGGACCGGGCTGGTCCTCCTCGCCGCGGCCCTGGGCTTCGCCGGGGCCGCCCTGGTCTCGCTCACCCTGCGCCGCGACGAGCTGGGCCCGCACCTGGAGGAGGAGCCGGAGGAGGTCCGCGCGGCCCTGCGCGACGTCGTACGGGGCATGGCCAGCGGGGTCCGGCACATCCGAGAGCGGGTGCCCGCCCGCGACGGTCTGCTCACCATCGGCGGGCACCGCGTGCTCTTCGGCGTCTCGACGCTCCTGACCCTGCTGCTGTACGACAACACGTTCACCGGCGGCGGTGTCGCCGGGATCGCGGGCTTCACGGTGGCCGCCGGTCTGCTCGCCCTGGGGTTCTTCCTGGGCGCGGTGGCCACCCCGTGGGCGACCGCCCGGTGCGGTGAGGACGCGTGGATCGCCGGTCTGCTCGGCACGGCCGCCGTCGCGCTGCTGCTGTTCGGCCTGCCGTTCTCCGCCGCCCTGTTCCCGGCGGCCGCCTTCGTCCTGGGCTTCGTGTCGCAGGCGGTGAAGGTCACTGTCGACACGTTGGTTCAGCGACATGTCGACGACGCCTACCGGGGCCGGGTCTTCTCCGTCTACGACGTGCTGTTCAACGCCACGTTCGTGCTGGGTGCGGCGCTCGTCGCGGGTCTGGTCCCGCCGTCCGGTGTCAGTCCCCCGGTGGTGGGCGGGATGGTCCTGGCCTACCTGCTCATGGCGGCGGCCTGGGCGGTGCGCGCCCGCCGCCCGCGTGCGGTGGTGGGAGCCGCGTCCGGTCCGGAGTCCGCCGCGCCGTCGGCCCCCTCCCGTCCGGAGGACACCGGCCGGGAGCCCGCCCCGCGCGGGTAGCGGGGTGGACGTGTCGACTCGTCGACGAGTCGACTGGTCGCGTTATCCGCCGACGCCCCCGGCCACCGGCTGCTCCTCGGTGGTCTCCCGGTAGAGGCGCAGCCCCCGGGCCCGGTAGTTGTCGAGGGCGCGGTCACCGTCCAGGGAACAGGTGTGCAGCCACACCCGGCGCGTGGCTCCGCGGTCCGGTCGGCGGGATCCCAGGTCCCACGCCCGGCGCAGCGCCTCGGTGAGCATGTGCCCGCCCAGGCCCCGACCGAGGAAGCCGGGCAGCAGGCCGAAGTAGACCACCTCGACCGCCCCTTCGGGCTGGGACTCCAGCTCGGCGTAGCCCGCGGGCGTGCCCCGGTCGTACAGCACCCAGGTCTCCACGTTCGGGTCCGCCACCCGCTCACGCCACTGGTCGGTGCTCCAGGGGGCGCGGTCGGTCCACTGGTAGTCGCCGCCGACCGTCGTGTAGAGGAACCGGGAGAGCTCGGGGCTGGGTACCTCCGCGCGGACGAAGCCCACGGTGCCCTCCGGCTCGCGGCCGGGCCTGAGCTCGGCGGGGTCGGTCGTCTCCAGGTACCAGGTGGTGATCGTCATCGCGCCATCCTCGCACCGGCGGATCCGCTCCGGGGGCGCGGGTCCTTCCGGGAGAGGGCGCCGTCAGGCCCTCTGACCACGAGTCGACATGTCGCCCTCTCTATGAGTAGCCAAAGCAACACTTAATGTAGTGTCCCCCGCAGGCATTCGCGCACGAGCAGGGGATGGTGGCCATGAGCGGCGGTTTCGGACCCGGCGGTCCTTCGAGCGGGTCCAGGAGCGGGTCCGGTGGAGACAGAGGGGTGGCCAAACGCGTCGGGGCCGTCACCCGCCAACTGCCCGTCCGCGGCGACCGCCTCCTGGACGTCGGGTGCGGTGACGGCTCCCACACCGTGGCGCTCGCCCCGGGCTACGTGCGCGTCGACGCCATCGACACCGACCCCGCGCTGCTCGACGAACTCGGCGTGCGCATCGCCGGTACCGAGCTGGAGGACCGCGTGGGGGTGCACAAGATGACCCCCGACTCCCTGGCCTTCGACACCAACACCTTCGACCGGGTCACCGCGTTCGACGTGATCGAGCACCTGGACGACCTGGACGGCGCCCTGTGCGAGATCCACCGGGTGCTCAGGCCCGGCGGCGCGCTGTCCCTGACCACGTCCAACCGCTGGTTCCCCTTCGAGACGAACGGGGTCCTCTGGGGGGTGCGGCGGCGCCCCGCCGCCACCGCCCCGTTCCTGCCCTGGGTGCGTCCCCTCCACGCGCGGATGTCGGACGCGCGGTCCTTCAGCAGCCAGGAGTTGGGGCGCCTGCTGCGCGGCCACGGGCTGCGCGTGCGCGCGATCGACTACCTCATGCCGTCCCTCGACCGCCGTCCGCCGTCCCTGCCGAGCGTCTCGGGCGCCCTGGAGGGCACTCCGCTGCGGGTGTTCGGCGCGGGTATGGCGGTCACGGCGGTCAAGCCCGGACTCTGAGGGGCGCCGGGCCGTCCCTCCCCGCGCTCCGTGCGGCCTACCCGTCCCGGCGGCCGTCCTGCTCCAGGTGGTCCGCCGCCCAGGAGCGCAGCTCCGCGACGACCTTCTCCTTCTCCATGGGGCCGTTCTCCAGGCGCAGCTCCAGGAGGTACCGGTAGGCCTTGCCCACCAGCGGACCGGGCTTCACGCCCAGGATCTCCTGGATCTCGTTGCCGTCCAGGTCGGGCCGGATGCGGTCCAGCTCCTCCTGCTCGGCCAGCTCGGAGATGCGGCGCTCGATGTCGTCGTAGGAACGGGCGAGCGCGGCGGCCTTGCGCCGGTTGCGGGTGGTGCAGTCGGCCCTGGTCAGGATGTGCAGGCGCTCCAGCTGGTCACCGGCGTCCCGGGCGTACCGGCGCACCGCCGAGTCCGTCCACTCGCCGCGGCCGTAGCCGTGGAACCGCAGGTGCAGCGCGACCAGCGTGCCCACCTGGGAGATGACGTCCTTGGGGAAGCGCAGGGCGGACAGCCGCTTGCGGCTCATGGAGGCGCCCACCACCTCGTGGTGGTGGAAGGTCACCCTGTTGCCGCCCTCGAAGGCGCGGGTCCGGGGCTTGCCGACGTCGTGCATCAGGGCGGACAGGCGCAGCACGAGGTCGGGTTCGTGGCCGCGCTCGCGCTCCAGGTCCATGGCCTGGTCCAGGACGGTGAGCGAGTGCTCGTAGACGTCCTTGTGGCGGTGGTGCTCGTCGATCTCCAGCCGCATCCTGGGGATCTCGGGCATGACGTGCTCGGCGATGCCGAGGTCCACCATGAGCTCGATCCCCCGGCGCGGGTCCGGGCTCAGCATGAGCTTGGTGAGCTCGTCCCGGACGCGCTCGGCCGAGACGATGGAGAGCCGGTCCGCCATGTTCCGGGCCGCCTCGGCCACCTCGGGCGCCAGGGAGAAGCCGAGCTGCGCGGCGAAGCGGACCGCGCGCATGATGCGCAGCGGGTCGTCGCTGAAGGAGTCCTCCGGGCGGCCCGGGGTCCGCAGGACCTTGGCCCTGAGGTCCGCGAGCCCGCCGAAGGGGTCCACGAACTCCCGGCTGGGCAGGTGCACCGCCATCGCGTTGACGGTGAAGTCACGGCGCAGCAGGTCGTCGTGGATGTTCGTGCCGTAGGCCACCTCGGGCTTGCGGGACTTGGGCGAGTAGGCCTCGCTGCGGTAGGTGGTGATCTCCAGCTGGAGTCCGCGCTTGCGCAGGCCGACGGTGCCGAACTCGATGCCGACGGTCCACACGGAGTCCGCCCAGCCGTCGATGAGTTCGAGGACGCGCTGGGGCACGGCGTCGGTGGTGAGGTCGACGTCGTTGGAGTCACGGCCGAGGAGCGCGTCGCGGACCGGACCGCCGACGATCGCGAGTTGCTGACCCTGGGCGTCGAAACGGTCGCCGAGCTCGTCGGCCACCGGTTGGATCGCGTCGACCAACGCGGCGACTGCCGCTCGCTGCGCACCACTGAGCACACCCGCGGGCGGGTTCACCCCCGTGGACGGGTTCTGGGCGGCGTCGTTCTCACGCGAAGGCTCTGTGTTCGGCACACCACGCAGGTTAGGCGGCCACACGGGGTGACCGCGAATCAGTTCGACACCGCCGAGGCCCTGTGGCGGCCCTGGTGTCGGACCCCGGTCAATGAAAGGGTGGGCCGACCACGACCACGAACAACGGTCCGCGCAAGAGCCGGGGTTCGGGGAACGCGGTATCTTCGGGTGAAGTGGTGGCATGTCACGGTCAGTCCGAGGCCACCAGCCCCGCTTGGGCCGAGCGCGCCGCGCGGGCACCCCGACCGACCCCGCCCCACCTTCCGTATCCCTGGCGGGACGGACACCTGGACCCGAATCAGGAAACCAAGCGTTGCGTCGAACTGCTTCCGCGGCCGCGGTCATGGCCATGACCGCCGCTCTGCTTCCGATACCGGCCACCCTCACACCCGCGTCGGCCGAGCCCGACGAGGAGGGGGCGGCCTCCCCGCTCGTCGTGGACCGGATCACCCCGGACGCCGTGGACGAGGACAGCACCCTGCGGGTGGCGGGCGAGGTGACCAACACCACCGGGGAGACCGTCGAGGACGTCACCGTCCGCATGCGCTACTCCCGGCACCCCTTCACGTCGCGCGACGAACTGGACGACTTCGCCTCCGGCGAGGACTGGCAGCCCAGCGCCTCCGGGCCCGACGAGGAGTTCAAGGGGAAGCTGGAGCCCGACGGCACCCTGGAGTACTCGCTGAGTACCCCCGCCGAGGACCTGGACCTGGGCTCCTACGGGGTGTACCCCATGGTCATCGAGGCTGTCGACGCTGACGGCGCCTCCCTCGGGGCGCAGTACACCTTCCTCCCCTACACCGCCGCCGACGACGTCCCCACCCTGGACCTGGCCTGGGTCTGGCCGCTGATGGACTCCCCCCAGCGCGCCGACGACGACACCTTCCTCAGCGACGAGCTGCACGGGTCGGTCGGCGCCGACGGACGCCTCGGACGGCTCCTGGAGGCCGGTGCGCAGGTGCCCCTGTCCTTCGAGGCGGGGGACGAGGACCTCGTCGAGGAACTGGGGCTGGAGGAGGACCAGGGGGGCGAGGAGAGCCCCGAGGCCACGGACGAGAGCTCACCGACCGCCGGTGAGGAGGCCACCTCCGAGGAGAGCGCCGACTCGGTCTCCCCCGAGGCCTCCGAAGAGGGCACCGACGAGGAGGCGGACCCCTCCGCCGCCCCGGAGGAGGACGGCGAGGAGGACGGTGGCGAGGAGCGGCCGTCGCGGACCGAAGGCATCCCGGTGACCTGGTCCGTCGACCCCGGCACGCTTGACGACATCCTCCGCATGGCCGCGGCCGACCACCAGGTCCTGGAGGGCCCGTTGGACGACCCGGTCGAGGAACCGGGGAGCGAGGGGCGCGCCGCGGACGAGGCCGCCCAGGTGTGGCTGCGCGAGGCGCGCGGGGTCCTGGCCGCCGACACCGTCGTGGCCTCCCCGTACGCCGACGCCGACCTGGTCGCGTTGCTCCTCAACGACATGAACGGCGACGCCGAGGCCTCGCTGCGGCTCGGTCAGGAGGCCGTGGCGCGCGCTCTCGCCCTGGAGGCCGACGACCGGTTCGCGGTCCCGGCCGAGGGGATGATGGACGAGCGCGTCCAGGAGCTGTTCACCGAGCACGGCGCCCACCGCTTCCTGCTGTCCGAGGAGGCGCTTCCGCCCGCCTCCTGGATGTCCACGACCCCCGGTGCGCAGGCCCCCCTGCCCGCGAGCGGGGACGAGGAGGCGGACGAGGAGCCCTACGCGCTGGTCTCGGACTCCGGTCTGACCGACGTGCTGTCGATGCCCTCGTGGGAGCCGGGCGAGTCGGCCCTGGCCCTCCAGCGCTTCGCGGCGGAGACCGCGATGATCGCCGGGGAGAGCGGTGAGGACGACCGGGTGGTCGTCGCCGCCCCCGAACCCGGCTGGGACCCCAGCCCCGAGTTCGCCTCGGGGGTGCTGCGGGCCACGGACGACCTGCCCTGGCTCTCCCCGGAGCGCCTGGACCGGGTCGAGCTCCCCGACTCCAAGGACCGCGAGGAGACCCGTCAGGAGCTGGACTACCCGGACCAGGCCTACGGCGACGGGCTCAGCTCCACCTACCTCGGCCAGATCGAGGACGTCAGCCGGGACGTGCGGCTGTTCAACAGCATCCTGGTCGGTGACAGCGACCCGTTCCGACCCGCGCTGGTGCGCCTGGAGTCGGTGCACTGGCGGGACCGCGAGGCGCTCGCCGGAGCCACCCGCACCCTGGTGGTCAAGTCGGTGCAGAGCCGCCGGGAGGACGTGCGCGTCATCCCCGGCGAGCCGGTCACCCTGGCCAGCCGCACCGGGACCACCGGTGTGCTCGTGGCCAACGACCTCGAGGACGAGGCCGTCTACGTGTACCTGTCGCTCTATTCGGAGAACTCCGAGCGGCTGAGCATCGGTGAGTACACGCACCACTTCGAGATCGCCCCCGGAGCCAAGACCACGGTCTACGTCCCGCTGTCGGCCCGGATCAACGGCAGCACGAACGTGCACGTCAGCCTCCAGAACGCCGACGGTGAGCCGATCAGCTCGCAGGACACGCTGATCCAGGTGAACGCGACGGGTCTGGGCACGCAGGCCCTGCTGATCAGCGGGATCGGCCTGTTGATCCTGGTCGCGGCGCTGGCCCCCCGCGCGCTGCGCAAGTGGGCCCGCAAGCAGGCCGCCAGGGCGAAGGCGGCCGAGGCCGGCGAGGGGCCGACGGGCGGCGAGCAGACCGCCGACGGCTCCGAGGCCGACGGCGTACCGGTGTCCGACGACCGTTCCGAATCCGACGGCGGTTCGGAGACGGACGCCGGACCCGAGGGTGACGCGCCCGAGGGTGACGGGGAGCCGGGCGGCACCGCCCCGGACGCCCCCGCCTCCGGGCGGCCGTCCGACGGGGTTCCCGGCGACGGGGACCGGTCGGCGGACGGCGACACCACGGACGACTCCCCCACGACCAAGGACGACCCGGACGGCAGCGGCTCCGGAAAGTGACCGCCACACCCTGATCCGCGGCGCCGTCCCCACGGGCGTCGCGGCCCGAACCCTCCCCGCAGACGAAAGGAACCCTGATCCACGGTGGTCACCGACTCCCCGAACGGCGACGAACAGTCCCCCCGTTACACGCCCAAACACACCAGGCACCCCCACGAGGGCGCCATGCCCGGTGACAGCGCCGTCCGCCCCTCCGGCGGGCCGACCCCCTCCTATGAGGAGGGCGAGCTCCCCGAGCCCGAGGCACCCGCCCCGGCGGAGGGCTCCGACTCCGGCGGCATGATGCGGTCCAGCATGATCATGGCCGTCGGCACCATGGCCTCCCGGATCACCGGTTTCGCCCGCACCATCGTGCTGGCCGCCGCCATCGGCACCCACCTGCTCGGTGACGCCTACCACACGGCGCACACGATCCCCTTCATCCTGAACGACCTGCTCATCGGCGGCCTGATGGCCTCCGTGGTCATCCCGTTCCTGGTCAAGCGGCGCAAGCGCGACGCCGACGGTGGCAAGGCCACCGAGGACCGCCTGTTCACCTCCATGGTGCTGGCTCTGCTGCTGGTGACCGCGGTCGCGATCCTGGCCGCCGAGGCCCTCATCTGGCTGTACGGCTCCCGGTTCACCCCGTTGCAGTTCGAGGCGTCGGTCTACCTGGCCCGCTTCCTGCTCTCGCAGATCTTCTTCGTGGGCCTGAGCGGCCTGCTGAGCGCCATGCTCAACACGCGCGGCAAGTTCGGCGCGGCGGTCTGGGCCCCGGTGCTCAACAACGTCGTCATCATGGGCGTCGCCGCGATGTTCCTGGTCGTGGCCGGTCCGGGCCGCACCCCGGAGACCGTCACGACCGGCGAGCTCACCCTGCTGGGCGCGGGCACCGCAGTCGGCATGGCGCTCCAGGCGCTGGTGCTGTTCGTCGCCCTGACACGGACCGGCTACCGCTGGCGTCCCCGCCTCGACCTGCGCGGCTCCGGCCTCGGTGAGGCGCTGCGCACCGCCGGGTGGATGATGCTCTACACCCTCCTGACCCAGGCGGGTCTGTGGATCACCACCAACATCGCCAACGCCGCCAACGTGGCCAGCATCGAGCAGGGTCTGGACGTCGGTGCCGGTATCAGCGCCTACAACCTGGCGTACCAGCTCTTCCAGCTCCCGTACGCGATCATCGCGGTCTCGCTGATCACCGTCCTCCTCCCCCGCATGAGCGCGCACGCCGACGACCACGACTGGGACGCCGTCCGCTCCGACTTCTCCCGCACCCTGCGGATCTCCGCGTTCGTGCTCGTCCCGATCGCCTTCGCGGTCGCGATGTTCGCGGAGCCGCTGTCGGTCCTGGCGTTCGCCCGGGGCTCGGTGTCGGTCGCTGACGCGGCCGCCATCGGCCAGATCCTCGCCGTGATGTCGCTCGGCCTGCTTCCGTTCACCGTGTTCCAGCTCATGCTGCGCGTGTTCTTCGCCATGGGCGACACCCGTACCCCGGCCCTGATCGGCCTGGCCAACCTCGCCGTCCACAGCGGTCTGGCCCTGGTCGCCTACCTGCTCCTGCCGCCGAACCTGGTCGTCGTCGGCGTCGCCTCGGGCTTCATGCTCTCGTTCCTGTCGGGCCTGACCATCGCCGGTCAGATCCTCAGCCGCCGTATCGGGGGGCTTGACGGAAAGCACGTGATTGGCACATTGTTGCGGCTGCACCTGGCCGTCGTTCCCAGCATCGCGGCGGGCTTCGGTGTGCTCTGGTTCTTCGAGACGCGGGTCGGGCCCGGTCTGGCCACCTACGTCGGCGCCCCCCTCGTGGGCTGTGCCGTCGGCGCCCTGCTGTTCCTGGTCTTCGCCCGGCTGCTGCGCGTCCCCGAGCTGAGCGCCGCCATGGAACTGATCCGCGGCCGCCTGCGTCGTTAGATGCCGTGAGCCCTTCCGGCCCCGCCCCCGCCGGACACCCCAGCCGCAAGAGTCAGAGGAAGAGGACCACCCCACGGTGTCCAGCGATCATCCCCGTCAGCACGCCGACGGTCCGGAACCCGGACCCGAGGAGACCCGCGAGGGCGCGTCCCGGCACCACATGGTGATGCCCGAGGACGTGCTCGACGCCTACGAGCGCGCCGAACCCCGGACCGAGCCGGAGACCGGACTGAGGACGGTCCGGGATCCGAGCGAGATCGGTGACGTCGGCACGGCGGACCGCGCGGGTCTGGAGGACGGCGACGAGATCGGCGGTGCGACGCACACCGGTCCCGGCAACATCGCCAAGTCGACGGCGATCATGGCCGTCGGCACCATCGCCTCCCGTGTGACGGGCTTCGTCCGTACCATCGTGCTCGCGGCGGCGATCGGCACCCAGCTGCTGGGTGACGCCTACCAGACCGCCGGCATGGTGCCGTACATGATCTACGACCTGCTCATCGGCGGGTTGCTGGCCAGCGTCTTCGTGCCGTTCCTGGTGAAGCGGCGCAAGCTGGACGCGGACGGCGGTGACCGGACGGAGCAGCGCCTGGTCACCCTCATGCTGCTCGCGCTGTTCGTGCTGACCCTGGTGTCGGTGCTCATCGCCGAATGGTTCATCCGGATCTACGCGGGCGGGTTCAGCGGGGCGCAGTACGACGTCTCCGTGATCCTCGCCCGCTACCTGGTGCTCCAGATCTTCTTCATCGGCGCCAGCGGTCTGGCCAGCGCGATGCTGAACGCGCGGAACAAGTTCGGCGCCCCCATGTGGGCGCCGGTGCTCAACAACGTCGTCATCATCGGCGTCTGCCTGTGGTTCCTGTCCGTGGCCGGTCCGGGCCGGACGCCGGACACCATCACCTCCGGCGAGCTCGCCCTGCTGGGCCTGGGCACCGCCGTGGGCCAGGTCGTCCAGGCGGCCGTGCTGGTCTGGGCGCTCGCCGCCGCGGGCTTCCGCTGGCGCCCCCGCCTGGACGTGCGCGGCTCCGGGCTGGGCGAGGCCGCCAGCGCGGCCTCGTGGATGATGCTCTACATCGTCGTCGCCCAGGTGGGCGCGCTCGTCTCCACCAACGTCGCCACGCGCGCCGGTTCGATGGCCGCCGACCTCGGCTACGAGACCGGTTCGGGCATCGCGGCGTACAAGTTCGCGTCGATGCTGTTCCAGCTGCCGTACGCGATCATCGCGGTCTCGGTGATCACGGCCCTGCTGCCCCGGATGAGCGAGCACGTCGCGGCCGGGCGCAAGGACCAGGTGCGCAGCGACTTCTCCCGGGGCTTCCGGCTCTCGTCGGTCCTGATCGTGCCCATCGCGGTGGCGATGATCGTCTTCGCCGTCCCCTTCTGCGTGATGATCTACGCGCAGGGCAGCACGAGCGCGGAGGACGCGGCCGCGATCGGGCGCATCCTCATGGTCTTCTGCGTGATGTTGATCCCGTTCACGCTGTTCCAGCTCCAGATGCGCGTGTTCTACGCGCTGGGCGACACGCGGACCCCGGCGCTGGTGTCGATCCCCTCCGAGATCGCCCACGCCGTCACGGCGCTCAGCCTGCTGTACTTCATGGCCGACAACCCGCAGGACATCGTCGTGTGGCTGCCCGTGCCCTACGGTCTCTACTACGTGGTGGGTTCGGCCATCATGTGGTACCTCCTCAACAGGAGGCTGAACGGACTCGACGGCCGAAGGACCGCGCTGACGCTGTTCAAGCTGCACGTGGCCACGGTTCCGGCGGCGGCGTTCGGCGTCCTGATGATCTTCGCCCTCAGCGGTCTGCCGGGCGACGTGTGGCCAGCCCTCGCGTCGATGGTGGCCGGAGGACTGGTCGGTGCCGTACTGTTCGTGGTTGCCGCCAAGTTCCTCAATGTGACTGAAGTCACAGCATTCCTTGATTTGGTCAGAACACGGCTACGACGCCGCTGATCACCTGTAATGGATGACGTTGGGTGGTCGCGTCCGGGTACGTCCCGGAAGAAGCGTGACCATCCGGTGTCCTCCAAAGAGGCTGTTCAAGCGTCCTAGCATGGACAGACACCGCTTTACCGCCAGAGCATCGTTTATCCGAGCTGCCCGAAGGGAGGCTGGGGACAGCAGACAGCGCCGAACCCCCGCGCGTGCGCCCGCGACGGCGCCACGCGAAACACGGCACTGTCACCCGTCACTCCCATCATGAGCACCTTCCTGATCGAACCCGGGGCGAAGCTGGCCAACCGCTACCGACTCGACACCGTGGTGAGCGAGACCGGTGGCGCGACCCGCTGGAAGGCCACCGACGAGACGCTCGCGCGCCCCGTCGCGGTGTGGACCTTCGCGGAGGGTTTCCCCCGCACGTCCGAAGTGGTGCGCGCCGCCCGCGCGACGAGCCGTATCCCCGACGCCCGCGTCACCCAGGTCTTCGACGCCGACGACACCACCCCCGTCCCCTACGTCGTCGAGGAGTGGGTCATCGGCTCCTCCCTCGCCGAACTCCTCGCCCAGGGCCCGATGGAGCCCGAGCGCGCCGCCGGTCTGGTGGCCGAGGCCGCCGAGGCCATCGCCGCCGCGCACGCGGGCGGCCTGCACCACCTGTGCCTGACCCCGAGCAAGCTCATGTGGAGCAGCGGCGGAGCGGTCAAGGTCACCGGTATCGGCGTGGACGCCGCCCTGCTGGGGAACAACGTCCCCCAGCCCGCCGCCGTCGACGCCCAGGGGCTGGGCAACCTGCTCTACGCGGCCCTCACCGGGTACTGGCCCGGCGGTCCGCAGAGCGGCCTGCCCGGCGCACCCCAGGGGCCCATGGGCCCCTACCCGCCCGGTCAGCTCAGACAGGGCGTGGGCGAACCCCTGGCCTCCATCACCACCCGCGCGGCCCTGCCGCAGCTGGTGGGCCAGATGGTGCCCGGCCCGCCCATCTCCAGCCCGGCCGAGTTCTGCGCCGCCATGGCGGAGGTCCCCCGGCTCATCCCGCTGCCCGTCTCCCCGGCCGAGGCCGCGCCGCCCGAGCCCGGGACCTCCCGGCGCACGGGCGAGTTCGACGCCACCAACAACCAGCGCCGGACCAGCCGCGCCGCCTCCGCCCCGGCCCGCGGCGCCTCCCGCCCGGCTCCCTCCCGCGTGGAACAGCGCGCCTCCCGTGAGGGCGGCTCGTCCGCCAAGCGCGTCCTGGTCGGCGCGGTCGCGGTGGTGCTGTTCGTGGCGGTCGTCGTCGGCGCCTGGTCGTTCGGCTCGATGATGAACTCCGGCACGGACGGCGAGGCCGACCCCAGCGTCAGCGAGACCGAGGACACCCCGGACACCGCCGAGCTGAACGTCCTGGACATCGCGGACTCCGACGGCTTCGACCCGCTCGGTGACAACTCCGAGCACGGGCAGAACGCGCCGCTGGCCTATGACGGCGACCCCGGCACCGCCTGGAACACCGAGGGCTACAACGACCCGATGGGCACCGAGAAGTCCGGTGTCGGGCTGATCCTGGACCTGGGCTCCAGCCAGGAGGTCCACGAGGTCGACCTGGTGGTCCCCTCGCGCGACTACGGGGTGCAGATCAGGGTCGGTGACAGCGACTCCGTCTCCGACGACGCCAGCCTGGACTCCAGCCTCCCCGCAGCGTGGGAGGGCCAGGTCAGCGGTGAGCAGACCGTCACCCTGGACGAGGCCGCCACCGGCCGGTACGTCCTCGTCTGGTTCACCGACCTGCCCGCCGACGGTTCGAAGTACCGTGGGACCATTTACGAGGTCGAGGTTCGCGGGACCTAGTACTACTTTGTGGGGTATGTGATCAGCGCTGATGGACGCGGCCCAGGAGCTTCCTGACACGGAGCTGTTGTCGAGGCACGCTCAGGGTGACGAACAGGCGTTCGCGGTACTGGTTCGCCGTCACCGTGAGCGCCTGTGGGCTGTCGCCGTCCGGATGACGGGCGACCCCGAGGAGGCCTCGGACGCCCTCCAGGACGCCTTCATGTCCGCGTTCCGCGCCGCCGACCGGTTCCGTGGCGAGTCCCAGGTCAGCACCTGGATGCACCGCATCGTGGTGAACGCCTGCCACGACCGCCTCAGACGCCGCAAGGTGCGTCCGGCGACCCCGACCGAGGACGAGACCCTCGACGTCATCTCCAACGACCGCCTGAGCCGTTCCGGGGGCGGCCACGACCACGCCGCGCAGACCGAGGCCCGGCTGGACGTACACGCCGCGCTGGAACTCCTCCCGCTGGACCAGAGGATGGCGCTGACCCTCGTGGACATGCTCGGCTACCGGGTGGACGAGGCGGCGGAGATCCTCGAGGTCGCGTCGGGCACGGTCAAGAGCCGGTGTGCGCGAGGTCGCGCCAAACTTCTTCCCTCGCTGGCCCATCTAAGGAACCCTCAGCCTCCGCGAGACGTCACATCTGGGAGAGGAGGTGCCAACCCATCGTGACGTCCCATCCTGACGTGGAGGCACTCGCCTTCTTCGCGGAGGACCTTCTGGACCCCGACGAGGAACGCTTCGTTGCCACCCACATAGAGACCTGCGCGTCCTGTGCCACGGCCCTCGACGAGCTCTCGGGGGTCACCCGGGTCCTCGCCGACGAGCCCGTGTCGGCGCTGCCGCAGGACGTCGCCGACCTCCTCGACGACCGCGTGGCCGAGGCCGTGCGCGAACGCTCCGCGAACACCGCGGCCGGGGAACCCCCTCCCTCCGAATCCCGGTCCCCCGGGGTGTCCGAGGAGCCCGGGGCGGACACGTTGGCACCGGTGGTCCCCCTCAACCGGCGGCGGGGCTTCGGCCTGCCCCACCTGATGGCGGTCGCGGCCGTGACCGTGTTCGTGGTCGGTGGCGGCGCCGCCATCCTCAACGGGCAGATGAACGACCGGCAGGAGTCCACCGCGGCGTCGCCGCTGCTGGAGGACTCCGAGTCCGAGTCGGCCCCCGACACCGCCCAGTCCTACTCCGCGACCTCGGTGGCGAGCGGCACGGTCTACACCGAGGACCGGCTCGGCGCCCAGGCGGCCGAGGTCCTGTCCGCCTCGCGTGAGACGGAGGGCGCCCAGGAGGAGACGGGCACCCAGCAGCTCACCCAGCTGACCGCCGACGCGCAGGAGTGCGTCACCCGTTTCGAGAAGGACGCCGGAACGCGGGTCACCCTGGTCGACGACGCCCTCTTCGACGCCGGTGACGGCCCCGTGCCCGCGTGGGTCCTGTTCACCCGGGACGACGACGGCACCGGGGTGGTCGTCCTCGACCCGGGCAGCTGCTCGGACGGGGACCCCGGCACCGGTGTGCTCTCCGAGGGCCCCCTGTAGACGAGGCCCCGGTGGACGACCGCGCCACCGGCGGCGCGACCACCGTCCTCAGCGGCCGTCCCCGGCACGCACCAGACCGCTCTCGTAGGCCAGCACCACCAGTCCCACGCGGTCGCGCACCCCGAGCTTGGCCAGGAGGCGCCCCACGTGGGTGCGCGCGGTGGCCGGGCTCAGGTGCAGTTCCGCGCCGATCTCCTGGTTGGACATCCCCCGCCCGACCAGGGCCAGCACCTCGCGCTCCCGGACGGTGATCCCGTCCAGCCGGGCGACGGCCTCGGGCGCCGGCTCGCTCCCGGCGAGGCGTTCGATGACGCGCCGGGTGACCCCGGGGGACAGCAGCGCCTCCCCCGCCGCCGCCGTGCGGACCGCGTCCCTCAGCTCACGGGGACCGGCGTCCTTGAGCAGGAACCCCGCGGCGCCCAGGCGCAGCGCCGAGAACACGTTGGCGTCCTCCCCGAAGGTGGTGAGGACCACCACCCGCGTGTCGACATGTCGCCGCCCCGACGTGTCGACACGTCGACGTTCCAGCTCCCGCAGCACGCCGAGGCCGTCCATGACGGGCATCTGGAGGTCCAGCAGCACCACCTCCGGGTGGTGGCGGTCGATCCCGGCCAGCGCCCCGCGCCCGTCGGCGGCCTCCGCCACCACCTCGATGTCGCCGTCGCGCTCCAGCAGGGAACGCACCCCTGCGCGGACGAGCTCCTGGTCGTCGACGAGCAGGACCCTCGTCGGCGCGCTCACTCCCCGCCCCCGAGCGGCAGCCGCGCGCGGACCCGGAACCCGTTCCTGGGCACCGGCCCCGCCTCCAGGGTTCCGTCCACCATCCGGACCCTCTCCCTCATCCCGGCCAGTCCCGATCCGCCGCGCCCTCCGTCGGGCGACCGGCGCGCTCCGCCCGGCAGGGGCCCCGTCCCGTCGTCCGTGACCGTCACCGTGAGCAGTCCGTCCGCGCGTTCGAGGCCCACCTCGGCGGTCTCGGCCCGCGCGTGCCGGAGTGTGTTGGTCAGCGCCTCCTGGACCACTCGGTAGGCGGTCGCGTCGACCAGGCCGGGCAGCCCCGGTCCGCCCGCGCCGGTCACCTCCACGGCCAGCCCCGCCGCGCGCACGGAGGCCACCAGCTCGTCCAGGTGCGCGAGCCCGGCGACCCGGTCGACCTCGCCGGGCCCGCCCCCGGGGCCGTGCAGCGCCCGCACCGTGGAACGCAGGTCGCGCAGTCCGTCGCGCGCGGCCTGGGCGACGTGGTCCAGCTCGGCACGGGCCACGGTCGGGTCCGCCTCGCCCTCCTCCAGTGCCTCGGCCGCCACCGAGGTGTGCAGGGAGACCACGGACAGGTGGTGGCCGACGGCGTCGTGCAGGTCCCGCGCGATCCGGGCGCGTTCACGGGCCAGGAGTTCGGCCGACTCCGCCTCCCTCGCCTGGGCGTCCAGCACCGCGATCAGCTCGCGCTGGCGGGCGCCCTCGGCCCTCTGGCGGACCCCGTCACCCAGGGCGATCGCCGCCCCCATGATGGCCGCGGTCGACACCAGTTCGTACCCGAGGAGGAAGGCCGGGTCCTGCCCCTCCGCCAGTCTCGCCGCCGTGGAGACGACGACGAGCGCCGCCGCGGTCCCCACCGCCCAACGGGTGCGGTCGAAGACGGCGGCGGAGTAGAGCGCTGCGGCGGCGGGCACCGCCAGCCCGATCACCGGCAGGTCCGCCACGTAGTAGGCGATGAGCAGTACGGCGGTGAGCAGGAGGACCGTCAGGGGCCATCGGCGCCGGACCAGCATGAGCAGCCCGAGGGCGGTCGCGAATCCGTAGGCCACGGCCGGGGGGAGGTCTCCCCCTCCGATCCCGGCCCCGATCGCGATCGCCACCACCGCGAAGACGGCGAACCCCAGGAGGGCGTCGACGACGACGGCCTGACGGTCGGCGGGATAGGTGTGGCCGGACTGGTCCTGCTGGCCCTGCGGGCCGGGGCGGTCGGGCATGCGGCGATTCTACGGAGCCGGGCCCCTCGGCGCCCCTGTTCACGGGCGCGTCCGGCTACGCGTTTCGACGTACCGGGAGGGGAGCCCGGACGGACGCCCCGGAGGGGGTCGCGTCCGTAGCGTGCGAGGGGTCGGTGCGGCGTCCGCCGCCCAGCGTCCACGAGGGGAACCCCATGAACCGCCACCCGTCCCCGGCCACCGGAGCCCCGCCCGGCGTACCCTGGCCCCTGGTCGTGAGCCTGGGCGCGCTGGCCCTGGTGCGCCCCCTGATGAGCGTCACCGGGGTCACAGAGGCGATCGGAGCGCCCTGGGCGCAGCTGGGCGTCACACTGCTGGTGACGGCGGCGTGGGTGGTGGCCGTGGTCGTCGCGCACGTGCCCCGGCCCTTCGTCACCCTCGTCTGCGCGGGCGTCGCCTACGGAGTGCTCGCGATCCTGCTCGGCGCGGTACTGTCGCCGCTCCTCGGTGAGGGGTTCCAGGGGCCGCTCACCCATCCCCTCGCCGTGGTCTCGGTGCTGGCCGTGAACGCGGTGTGGGGCGCGGTCGCCGGGGGGTTGGCCCTCGCCGTCGGGGCGGCCCTGGGGCGGGGGTCCCGGAAGGGCTGAGGCCCATACCCCACCCCCGTACGCTGCACGGATGTCGGACCGGGAATGGCGTGCGCCTACCATCGGTTGTGCTAACCATCTTTCCCTGTCACACCACCGTGGCCGGGCAGCGACTGTGTGAAGGGCCTAGAGCGTGAGTGACGTCCGCAATGTCATCATCATCGGTTCCGGACCGGCGGGATACACCGCTGCCGTGTACGCCGCGCGCGCGGAACTGCGCCCGCTGGTGTTCGAGGGGTCCATCACGGCCGGTGGTGCGCTCATGAACACCACCGACGTGGAGAACTTCCCCGGGTTCCCGGACGGGATCATGGGCCCCGACCTCATGGACAACCTGCGCAAGCAGGCCGAGCGCTTCGGCGCCGAGCTGGTCCCCGAGGACGTCACCGACGTGGACCTGACCAAGCCGGTCAAGGAGGTCACCGTCGGCGGGGACACCTACCTCGCGCACACCGTCATCCTGGCCACCGGCTCCGGCTACCGCGAGCTCGGCGTCCCCGGTGAGAAGGAACTGTCCGGCCGGGGCACCTCCTGGTGCGCCACCTGCGACGGCTTCTTCTTCCGCGACCAGGACATCGCCGTGGCGGGCGGCGGCGACACCGCCATGGAGGAGGCCCTCTTCCTCACGCGCTTCGCCAAGTCCGTGACGGTGATCCACCGCCGCGACGAGCTGCGCGCCAGCCGGATCATGGCCGAGCGCGCCCTCGCCAACGAGAAGATCAGCTTCCTCTGGGACACCGAGGTCACCGAGGTCGTGGGTGAGGACCGCGTGAGCGGCCTCAGGCTCGTCAACAACAAGACCAACGAGACCAGCACGCTCGACGTCACCGGTCTGTTCGTCGCCATCGGCCACGACCCGCGCGTGGAGCTCTTCCAGAAGCAGATCGAGCTCGACGAGGAGGGTTACGTGAAGGTGGACGCCCCGTCCACGCGGACCAACCTGGAGGGCGTCTTCGCCGCGGGCGACGTGGTCGACCACCAGTACCGCCAGGCGATCACCGCCGCGGGCACCGGCTGCTCCGCCGCCCTGGACGCCGAGCGCTTCCTCGCCGCCATCGGCAACTAGCTTCCCCGACCCCCTCGTCCGGTTTCGTCGAACCAAGGAGAACCAAGCAGTGTCCACCGTGAAGAACACCACCGACGCCTCCTTCGAGGAGGACGTCCTCAAGAACGACAAGCCCGTCCTGGTGGACTTCTGGGCCGACTGGTGCGGTCCCTGCAAGCAGATGGCCCCGGTCCTGGACAAGCTGGCCGCCAACCATGGCGACAAGATCGACGTCGTGAAGATCAACACCGACCAGAACCCCGAGACGCCGCGCGCGTACAACGTCATGTCGCTGCCGACCATGAACGTCTACAAGGGCGGCGAGGTCGTCAAGCAGATCATCGGCGCGAAGCCGACGCGTCTGCTGGAGAAGGAGCTCGCGGAGTTCCTGTAACCCGGAGCACCACACACACGCACGAGAGGCCCTCAGGTGGATCCTGAGGGCCTCTCGGCGTCCCGACGAACTCACCCCGGGGTCGCGCCCCCGCGGCCGCCCACGGCCACCTGGAGGCCTGGGGGTGGCAGTGGCGAGTCCCTGACCGGCTGTTTCACGTGAAACAGCCTCCGGAGGCCGACCAACCCCTGCCGACGCCGGACACGGCGATGGCGGTGTTTCACGTGAAACACCGCCATCGCCCGCGAGGTGGAGAGGTCAGTTCTCGCGGTCCATCTGACCGATGATCCGCTCCAGGTCCTCCATCGTCGCGAACTCCACGACGATCTTGCCCTTCTTCCGACCGATGTCCACCTTCACCGTGGTGTCCAGCCGGTCCCCCAGACGGGTGGCCCACTCCTCGATCTGCGGGGGATTGTCGATCCGTCCGGCGGAGGCCCTGCGGGGCTTGTCCTCCTCCGGGATCTCCCGGAGCGCGACGATCTCCTCCAGGGACCGCACCGACAGCCCTTCGTCGTTGACCCGCTTGGCCAGACGTTCCTGGGCCTCCGGGTCGTCGATCGACAACAGGGCACGCGCGTGGCCGGCGCTGAGCACCCCGGCCGCCACCCGCGTCTGCACCCTCCCGGGGAGGTTGAGC
The DNA here is from genome assembly GCF_056173325.1 of Nocardiopsis sp. iso_238. NCBI lineage: Bacteria > Bacillati > Actinomycetota > Actinomycetes > Streptosporangiales > Nocardiopsidaceae > Nocardiopsis > Nocardiopsis sp. iso_238. The sequence goes on from NZ_CM149668.1 coordinate 6,239,920, forward strand.
AGACGCAGTGTGTTGGCGATGTGCGAACGCGACTTGCCGACCTGCTGGGCGAGCTCCCCCTGGGTGGTGCCGAAGTCGTCCAGCATCTGCTGGTACGCGGCCGCCTCCTCCAGCGGGTTGAGCTGCTGCCGGTGCAGGTTCTCCAGGAGCGCCTCCCGGAGCAGTTCGTCGTCGTCCGTCCGGCGGACGATCGCGGGGATGCGGTCCAGCTCCGCGAGCTTGCTCGCCCGGAACCGCCGCTCGCCCATGATCAGCTCGTAGCGGGGCTCGTCCCCGCCTTCGAGCTTGCGGACCACGACGGGCTGGAGGAGACCGACCTCGATGATCGAGTCCCGCAGCTCGTCCAAGGCCTCGTCGTCGAAGTACGTCCTGGGCTGACGGGGGTTGGGGGTGATCGAGGTGAGCTCGACCTCCTCCATGTAGGTCCCGTCCGGCATCTCCGTCGGCCCCTGGGCCGCAGGGGGTTCGGGGACGGACACCACCGTGTCGCGGACGTCCACCGGCGCGGGGGCCGCCGGCCCCTGCGGGATGAGCGCCCCCAGCCCCTTGCCCAGTCCGCGCCGCTGCTGGCTCACCGGCAACTCCCTCCACACTCCTTGTGAGTTTCCGCCCGCCCGGTCGGCCGCGCCGACCGGGCGGAGTGTTTCACGTGAAACAACCGCCGTCAGCCGGGGTTGAGCCCCTCGGCCCGGAAGGCGATCTCTCGCGCCGCCTCCAGGTAGGCCACCGCCCCGGTCGAACCGGGGTCGTAGGTCATGACGGACTGCCCGTAGCTGGGCGCCTCGGAGACACGGACGCTCCTCGGCACCAGCGACTTCAGGACGAGCTCTCCGAAGTGCGAGCGCACCTCGTCGGCCACCTGCTGGGCGAGCCGGGTCCGACCGTCGTACATCGTCAGCAGGATCGTGCTGACGGACAGTCCCGTGTTCAGGTGGGACTTGACCAGTTCCACGTTGCGCAGCAGCTGGCCGAGACCCTCCAGCGCGTAGTACTCGCACTGGATCGGGATCATGACCTCGTCGCACGCCACCATCGCGTTGACCGTCAGGAGGCCGAGCGAGGGCGGGCAGTCGATGAGGATGTAGTCGAGGTCCGAGGTGTCGTAGGCGGCGAAGGCCCGCTTGAGCCGGGCCTCGCGCGCCACGAGGGAGACCAGTTCGATCTCCGCGCCCGCGAGGTCGATGGTGGCCGGAGCGCACCACAGGTTGGGGATGTCCGGAACCGGCTGGGCCAGCTTGCGGATCTCCTCGTCCTCGACGAGGCAGTGGTAGATGGACCGGGTCTGGTTGTCGCGCTCCATGCCCAGGGCGGTGGAGGCGTTCCCCTGCGGGTCGAGGTCGACCACGAGGACGCGCTGCCCGTTCATGGCGAGGGCGGCGGCGATGTTCACCGTCGTGGTGGTCTTACCCACCCCGCCCTTCTGGTTGGCGACGCTGATGATCCGGCAGGCCTTGGGGCGAGGCCAGGGGTCCTCGTGCCCGCGGCCCGTCATCGCGGCTCGGGCCGCTCGGGCGAGAGGAGTGTCGGGGACGCTGTCGGGGGCCGCCTCGCCACTCCATGTTTCACGTGAAACAGGGGGCTGGCCCGCCGTGGAGTCCATCGGTGTTTCACGTGAAACATCGAGCAGGTCTCCATAGGCGCCCACCGGTGTTTCACGTGAAACACCGGCGTCGTCGGCTGGGTTCTGGGGCACGAATGAGTTCACCTCTTCCGTCCGCGCTTCTTCTTGCCGTTCCGCGCCTTCTTCTGGGAGCCTCCCGACGCGGGCGGGCCACCGTCGGATGTCACCGTGACGCGAACGACCGTGGTAGCGGGATCGACTTTACCCCGCCCCACCCTGATCACATCGCTCACGCCAGGGCGCAGTTTCGAAACGTCTTCCCGAGCCTCCGCGAGTTCGGCCTCCGCCTGCTCCCCCTTGAGGGCCAACAGGCTGCCGTCCTTGCGCAGCAGGGGTAGCGACCAACCGGCCAGCCGGGCCAGCGGAGCCACCGCGCGGGCGGTGACGAAGTCGGTGCGCAGCTCGCCGTGCGCCTCCTCCGCGCGCCCCCGGCGCACCTCCACGTTGGTCAGCCCCAGGGTCTTGACCGCCTCGTCGAGGAAGACCGTCCTCCGCAGCAGGGGCTCCAGGAGGATCATCCTGATGTCCGGGCGCAGCAGACCGAGCACCAGCCCGGGCAGCCCGGCACCGGAACCGATGTCCACCACCTCGGCGCCCTCGGGGATCAACTCCTCGACGACGGCGCAGTTGATGAGGTGCCGCTCCCAGAGTCGGGGCACCTCGCGCGGACCGATCAGCCCGCGACGCACCCCGTCGTCAGCGAGGAGTTCGGCGTAGCGGGTCGCCACGGGCAGGGTGTCGCCAAAGACCGCCACCGCCTCCGGGGGCGGGGCGGGGAGCGTAGCGCCGGGCTCCTCAGTGCCCGAGGTCATCGGTCACCACCTGTCGGAACTCGTCCATCGTCACTTCCATGAACCGTTGGGTCGTCATGTCGACCTGTCCACAAGGGGACAGGGACCGGACGACGCGGGAAGCGCGCGGCGGATCGCGGCCGACCGCGCGCATGGGGGTTCGTCCCCTCCCCCACACGGATCGTGTGGTTCGCGACTCCACTCGCGGAGCCACCCCGGGGGTACCGAGGGTGGGACGACTCGTGGTGGGAAGGTCCCCGCAGATGATCCTACGCGGGGGCCGCACCGGTGTTTCACGTGAAACACCCCTTGCGTCCGACTCGGTCCAGGGACCTTCGGCCCGAGCCGTCTCGGCACCGGTCCCGCCACCCTCCCCCGGGCATGACGAAGGGGCGGTGTTTCACGTGAAACACCGCCCCTTGTCCGACCGTTCGTCGACTAGTCGGCGGGGTGGACCACCACGTAGCGGTTGGGCTCCTCGCCCTCGGACTCGCTGCGCAGCCCGGCCGCGGCGACCGCGTCGTGCACCACCTTGCGCTCGAACGGCGTCATCGGCTCCAGCGGGTGGACCTCGCCGGTCTCCTTGACCTTCGTGGCGGCCTCGGCGCCGATCTGGAAGAGCACCTTCCGGCGACCGTCGCGGTAGCCGCCGATGTCCAGCATCAGGCGGCTGCGCTCACCGGTGGCCCGGTGGACGGCCAGACGGGTCAGTTCCTGGAGCGCCTCCAGGACCTCGCCCTCCTGACCGATCAGCTCGTCGAGGGTCGCCCCGACGACGGAGACCATCGCGCGGTCGCCCTCGACGTCCATGTCGATGTCGCCGTCGAAGTCCGCGATGTCGAGCAGACCCTCGATGTAGTCCGCGGCGATGTCGCCCTCGTTCTCCAGGGCCTCGACGTCGACTCCGGCCTCAGGTGCGTCAGCCACCGCTACGCCACCGCTCTCTTCCTCGCTACGTCCCACAGCGATCCCGTCTCCTCTATCTCCGTCAGTCCCTGGCCGCCGTACGCCTCAGGGGCATTCTCGCCTGCGCACTCGAAAGTCGTGAACGCCGACACGAAACAGGGAGGCCCTACTTGGAGCCGCCGCCGCGCTTGGAACGCGTCTGCTTCTTCGGCTGTTTGCGTTCGATCTTAGGCTGTTCCTTCGGCTCCGGAGCGGTTTCCGGAGCCTTCTTGCGGCCGAGCATGCCCTTGGCCGAGCCCTTCGAGGAGGAGTCCTTCGAGGACTCGGTGTCCGCGCCGGGAGCGGGCTGGTTCCGGTACAGGAAGTGCTGCTGCACCATCGTCCACACGTTGGAGGTGACCCAGTAGACCAGCACACCGATCGGCATCATGAGGCCGAAGAGGCCGAAGGCCGGCGCCATGTACATCATGATCTTCTGGGTCTGCATCATCGGGTTGTCAGGCTGCTGCGCGATGCTGCGCTTGATGCTCTGACGCATGGTGAGGAACGTCGTGACGCCCATGACCACACACGCGATGGCGATGACGACCTTGGCCATGATGGGGTCGGTCGCGCCCAGGGCCCGCAGCTCGTCCGGCGGGGTGTTGAACTGGGCGGCGATCGGGGCGTGGAAGATCAGCGCCTCACGGGCGCTGTCCGCGAGCTCCTGGGTGAAGCCGAACTGCACCTTGCCCTCGGCCACGCTGCGCAGCACGCTGAACAGGGCGAAGAAGACCGGCATCTGGAGCAGCAGCGGGAGGCAGCCCATGATGGGGTTGGTGCCGCTCTCCTGGTAGAGCTTCATCGACTCCCGCTGGAGCCGCTCCTTGTCGTGCTTGTAGCGCTCCCGAAGCTTCATGATCTTCGGCTGCACTTCCTGCATCTTGCGCTGCGTGTTCATCTGCTTGACGAACAGCGGCACCATCAGCAGACGCATCAGGCAGGTCAGCAGCACGATGGACAGGCCCCACGCCCACCCGCTGTCGGGGTTCAGGCCAACGATGGTCAGACCCGAGTGGATCCAGACCAACACGTGGCCGATGATGTTGTAAAGCCAGTCCAGCACCGGCCAACTCCTCGGTGATTCGGTTCAGCTACTGGTCCCCGGAAGCGGTGCCGGTGTGCCCGGTTCCGCCCGTAGACTCCTCGGACTCCTCGTTCCGGCGCCCCTTGGGCGGCGGAACCGGATCAAGACCCCCCGGGTTGAAGGGGTGGCAGCGGGCGATACGCCTGACCGTCAGCCACAACCCGCGAAGTCCCCCGTGGACGCGCAGCGCCTCGACGCCGTACGCGCTGCACGAGGGGTAGAAACGACAGACCGGGGGGAAGAGCGGGCTGATGAAGCGCTGGTAACCCCGGATGGGCAGGATCAACAACCGTGCGAACGACGTCGGTCTGTGCTCGGTCATTGCTGCGCCCACCGTTCTGCGCCCTCCTGGGGGCGACGGTCACCGTCTGCTTCACTCTTCGCCGACCCGACCGGTTCGGGGCGTGGGCCCCCGCGGCCGCGCCGACGCTTGTCGGCCCCACGGGGACGCTGCGCCGCGGCGATCGCGCTGTCGAGTTGTACCGCCAGGTCCTCCTGCCGCAGGGTCGCGGCCGAGGGCTTGGCCCGCACTACCAGCAGGCTACCGTTTGGCAGAACAGCCAACCGTGAGCGCATCAGGTGGCGGAGGCGCCTCTGTACGCGTTTGCGGACGACGGCTCCCCCGACGGCCTTGCTCACGACGAAACCGACGCGCGGCGGTGCCGGTGCGTCGGTTCGGTCACTGTCGCCGGACGGTTTCCGGGGAGCGAGGTAGATGACGCCCAGGGCGTCACGCGAGGAGCGCCGTCCGGAACGCATGACCGTCCCGAACTCGGCGCTGTGGCGCATCCGGTTCTCCGGCGACAACATCGGGGTTCCTCCGGGAGAGGGGTGCGGCACGGCCCCCGGCTACCGGTTCCGTGCCCCACGACAAAGGGACCGACCGGCGAGAAGGCCGGACCGGTCCCAGTGAAGACTTGAGGCTTGACGTGGCCTAGTGGCTCACGGTCAGCGCGGCGCGTCCCTTACGACGTCGCGAGGCGATGATGGCGCGACCGGCGCGCGTACGCATGCGCAGCCGGAAACCGTGGACCTTCGCGCGACGCCGGTTGTTCGGCTGAAACGTACGCTTGCTCACTACTGGCTCCAGGGGCGTGTCAGGAAAGTACTACGACAGACCCCCAGGATATGCGGGGCCTTACAGTGCGTGCGCCGAGGCCGCGACTTCGTGGCTGGCACGAGCGCAGGCAGAATCGTCGGCATAAGCATAAAGAACATACGACCTGGTCGGGTCGTGGTCAAATCGGCCCCGCTGACCGTCCCGCGCGGGGAGGACCGGGGCCCGGCTCGACCGGTGGCGGACGCCACCGCCCACAGTCTACCCGCGTCCGCGTGGACCACTGGTTGTCCACAGCGTGTGAGACTTCCCCAAGGGGTGGGGGCTGTGGATAACCTCAACCTGTGGATAACTCGCCCCCGGCGCTGTCCACAGCCACCCCCAACCTGTGGACAACCGCTGCACACATCCCCTGAACTGGGGATTGTGGATAACCACCCGAAACACACAGGGGACTGTCATCCTGTGGATAAACCTGTGGACAAGGTGTGGACAACCTCCAGAAGCTGTGGATACCCAGAGGTAGTCAAACCCTTGGACTCCAGACTCCGCGTCCGTTGTCCACAGGCTGCGCACGACCCGAACGACCGCCCTCGAACCGGAACCCCGGCCCGGCACCTCCCTCAGGGGAGGACAATGGGACCTGTGGGCCCCACGGGGTCCGCACTCCCCAGAGACACGCCGGACCGAACGCCCCCCGTCCCCTCACCGCCTCCAACCGCACCGAACAGATCCGCACCGAAGGGACAGCAACCATGGCAGGTCACC
>NZ_JBWBUM010000002.1:0-11791 GCF_056173325.1 Nocardiopsis sp. iso_238
GTGCAGTGCTGCGGGCGCGGGGCCGTGGACTCCGGGGCCGGGGTCACTATCCGCAGCAAGGGGAACCGGGCCTACGTCTCGGGGATCGTCCGGTGCTCGAAGATCTGGCTCGACCCCGTGTGCTCCGCGAAGATCCGCGCGTCCCGGGCTGAGGAAGTCTCGGCCGCGCTGGTCCGCCACATTCAGGCTGGCGGGACCGCGTACATGGTCACGCTCACTCTCCAGCACCACCGGCGCCACGACCTCGCGGACCTCCTCAAGGGGCTCAAGGACGCCTGGAAGGCGCTCCTGAGCGGCTCTCAGTGGGCCGGGGACCCCCAGAGGGGCCGTGAGGGTGAACGCAGCCGTATGGGCGTCCTGGGCTTCGTGAGGAGCTTCGAGGGGACTTTCGGGGACACCCACGGCTGGCACCCTCACATCCACGTGGTGCTGTTCCTGGGTGCTCGGCAGACGCCGCGCCCGTCCACCCCGCGCAAGAAGGATCGGCCGGAAGGGTGGGTGAAGCCCGAGTGGGACCCCACTCCCGTGGAGTACTTCGCGGTCCCGGACCCGTCCTGGGACCGATCCGCGATGACGGAGGAAGCCGCGGTGACAGCCGCGAACTTCCAGCGGATGCAGGAGCGATGGTCGCGCTCGTGGGAGCGCTGGACTGAGAAGCACGGCTTCCGGGCCGGGGGCAAGCACGCCATCCACTGGGACCGCATCGCCTCGGTGCAGGACGCCGAAGCCCTGGGTGAGTACGTCGCCAAGGTGCAGGACGGCAAGGAGCACGACGACGGGCGGCGGTGGCACGTCGGGCAGGAGATCGCCCGTGGTGACCTCAAGTCCGGTCGCCAGCTTGGGGCCGGGGACGGTCGGCGCCCCAACGAGACGCCCTTCGAGTTGCTGACCAGGTACCGCAAGCTCCAGAACATGACGGCGGACGAGATGGAAGGGCTCGCCAAGATCGGGGTTGACGTCGGCAAGGAGCTGCGGAAGATCCGGGGGATCTGGGCTGAGTGGGAGCGCGACACGAAGCGCTGCCGGGCCATGGAGTGGAGCCGCTACCTGCGTCCCGCTGTGGGCCTCTCCGAGGAAGAGTCGACGGACGAAGAGATCGTGGCGGAAGAGGAGCACGGCGAGGAACGCGCGCACCTGTCGGCGTCCGCGTGGGCTCGGGTCTGCCGTCTGGGGATGGACTACAAGGTGCTCCGGGCCGTGGAGACCGGGGGTCTCGCTGAGCTGGTCGTGCTGCTGGCGAAGATCGACCTGACGGTGGACTCCACAGCGGACTGGATTGACCAGGAACGGACGCTCCTGCCGCACCGGGGCGAGAAACCCAAGGTGGGGACCGTCTACGGGCTGTAGGAACGCGAAAGCCCCGCCCCCTACTGGGGGCGGGGCTTCTCGTGCTGCCCTACGCCTGCGGCAGGAGCTGGTACGGGGTGCTCAGCACGTACCCGGCGGGGTGGACGAACTCGTAGTACGCGACGGGGCTCTCCTCGTCGCGCCACACGGAGGTTCCAGCCAGGACGGTGCTGCCGACCTCCACTCCGAGCGCGTCGGCCTCGCGCTGGTCGGCGGTGCGGGCCTCGACGTAGTCCCTCCCGTCCGTGGCCTGCCTCCCGGTCCGGCTCTCGATCAGGGCCGCGATGTTCGGGATCGGGGTGTCCTCCAGGAGCTCGGGGATCTCCTGGGTGAAGGGGACGGGCACCCACATGACGGAGAGCCTGTACGGCTGCTCACCACGGCGAGCGACCTCCTGGCGGCGGACGACGGTCCGGTTCATGGCGTCCGCGTCGATGTGCAGGGCCGCCCCCACGGACGGGAGCATCGGGACCACGCCAACCTCGGTGACCTCGACGTTGTCCCCCTCGGGGAGGGTCAGCCGCTGCACGCGCTCAGCAGGCTCGGGGACGGCCCGAGTGCCGATGACGGTGCTCCCCTGCTGGCTGGTGTCAACGAGGCGTTCCCCCCTCAGCTGGCGGATGGCGCGGTGTGCGGTGCCGGGGCTGACTCCCCACTCCGTCGCGATGGCCGCGACGGTCGGCAGGCGCTCGCCGTGGGCAATGCCGCCGGTCGCGATGAGGGATCGGTAGTGGTCAGCGATCTGGATGTACGGGGGTCGGGTCGGCTGCTGGATCTCGGGCATCAGGGCCGCTCCTTCGTATATGAGGCGTGAGTATGACCGTGTCTCCAGTCTACGTGTCACGTCCAAACAGCTTCTGACCTGCGACTACAAGAATATTCGAGGCTCGTATGCCAATCCCTATATACAAGCCTCATATATATGGGCTACAGTACTCGTAGACGGTCCGCAGGGACCGGCCCGGAGGTGGACTCCGCCCCAGGTCAGAGACCTGGAGTGAGTGGAAGCCCGGGGACACGAGTTTTGACAGCACCCATACAGAACCGCAGGTCAGCCCCCTCATTACGGGGTCAAACGCGATGGATCACCGCAGCACGCTGCGGCCCGCCCCGATGACCTGCACCAACACGAAAAACGGCCTCAGCGGGTGCCACCGCTGAGGCCGACCCCGGGCCACTACTCACGAAAGGACGACCCGGATGAACACCAGCATCGCACTACTCCGTCCCGCCGCCCTCTACGCCCAGATCACGGACCACTACCGCGACCTCATCACGACCGGCGACCTCCAGCCGGGCGACCGGCTGCCGACCGTCACCGAGATGGCCTCGACCTGGACGGTCAGCCCCGGCACCGCACACCGGGCCGTCCGCGCCCTGCGGGCTGAGGGCCTGGTCAACATCACTCGTCAGGGAACCACGGTTGAGGGGGCTGCCGCGTGACCGCCGCTGACCTGCTCCCCACCGTGGTCGTCACCGCGACCGTCGTGCTCCTCCTGGTCCTGGGCGCCCTCAAGGTCGCCGCTGCTCACCGCCGCGTCCGCCGGACCCTGCGCCGCTGGGGTCGCACCCGCGTGGTCGTCACGCAGGACGCTCGACGTCGGGGGGCTCGCCGTGGCTGACCTCGTCGTCTCGGTCCTCATCCCGTTCGGCGCCCTGGGGCTCACCGGCGCCGTCACCTACCTGATCGTCGGCAACCCCCTGGTGGACAGGGTCGCCGACCGCGACACCCTCACCGAACTCACCCGGAAGGACCACCTGTGAGCACGAAGAACACGAAGACGAAGCCCGCGTCCGACGTGGTGGCGACCCTCCAGGAACAGGTTCGGCAGGCGCAGGCCCTGGCGGCCGTGCCCGAACAGGGGCTGCTGGCGGACCCGACGCTCAACCCCACCACGCGGGGGCTGTCCGACCAGCTGACCGCCGCCCGGCTCCGTACGGAACTGGAGCTGGAGCACCGCCGTGAGCTGCGCCGCGCCAAGGAGGCGGACCGCCGCGAGGAACGCGCCGCTCGTCGGGCCGCCGTCATCGACGACGCCCGGGACGCCACCTCGAACGAGGACATCGCCCTCAACATGACCACCCGCCGGAAGTGGTTCACCCTCGGCGCCCTGGGGGCCTCGCTGGTCTGCTCGGTCGGCTCCGCCATGGGCGTTGAGGCGTGGGTGCAGTCCAGCTACCCCACTGCCCCGGACGGCATCGGCTACCTGGCTGAGGTCGGCATGACCGGCATGGCCACGATGGCGATTGCCTGGCGGGGCGGTCTGGCCTCCTCGAAGGTCAACCTCGACGGCCTGCCGGTGCCGGTGCTGAACGCGATGATCGCCGTTCCGCTGCTCGCCTCCATCGTCGCCTCGACGGCAGGCTCGGGGCCGGTCGGCGCCGCTGCCAGCATCGCCGCCGCCGCGTTCGCCTGGATGGCCTACCTCATCTCGGTGACCGGCGCTGAGGCGGTCACGCAGGCCGTGACCCGGATGGACGCGGAAGCCGCTCGCACGGCCGCCCCGGTGGCTGCTCGCACGGACGCGCCCCGTGTGAGCACCCTGCCCCGGCGCACCCCCGGTGACGGCCTGGAGGTCGTCGGGGAAGCGCTCGCGGACGACGTCGCTGACTACCTCCGCTCACACGGCTCACCGTCCGAGCGCCCGTCTGAGCGGGACCGCTCGCACGGCGAGATCGAGAAGGGGGACGCCACTGCCGAAACGCAGGTCACCCCGACTGAGCACCCCCGCTCACACGGCGGTGACGACCGGCCGCTGACCGCTCAGGAGCGCCGCCGGTTGGAGGGGCTGGAGAACCGGAAGCGGGTCGCGAACTACCTGTACGAGCACCCCGACGCCACCCACGCCGAGATCGCTGAGGCGACCGACCTCGGGGTCTCCACGGTCCGCCGCATCCGCCGCGAACTGGACGAGGGGGCCGCCTCATGACGGACCGTCGCCCGGTGACGGAGTCGGACCGCTGCCGTGACCCGCGCCGCCACCGCACCCCGGACACCGAACGGTGCCCACTCTGCGCCGACCAGCTGCCGCTGTTCGACCTCGGGGGGGCCGCATGAACCGACTGAGGGCCGCCGCCACGTTCGCTGACCACCTCCTGTGTCACCTGGACTCGCTGATCAGCGCACGCCTGGACATCCGCCCGATCCGGTTCCAGCTGGCGGACTTCGCCGCGTGGCTGGGCCAGACCTGGCGGGCTCACCTGCACGCGGCGCACGTGCGCCGCTACGGCCCCGGTCGCGGGGTCATCGCCGTCGTCATCAACCGCAACACCAACGAGAAGGAGGCGCCCCGTGAGCGCTGAGGGTTCCTACGCCAAGCAGATCATCAGCGAGCTGGAGGACATCGAGTTCAACACCGGCTCGGACGTCCGCCTCTACACGGAGAAGGTGCGCCGCCTCTCGCGAGCCATCGCCATGGAGATGGAGTACTCCGCGCAGGAACTCGAAGCGCTGCTCAAGGACCTGCCCCCGGCCGAAGGGGAGTCTCGCCTGGCGGTCCGCCGCAAGGCCCGCTCGATCGCGAAGCACCTCCGCCGCTCCGCTGAGGCTCAGCGGCTCGTCGGCATCGAGGCCGTCCGCACCTGGGGGTCGATGCTCACCCACTTCGAGCACCTCATCAAGCCCAAGAAGGGCAAGCGCCGGACCATCAACCTCGAAGACTGACCAACTCGCACTCGCAACCCCGGGGGCCGCGCTGGCGGCCCCCGGTTCCGCAGCACGAAGGGAAGCACGATGTCTCGCGAGCTGGTCTCGATGCGTGGACACGACGACGACAAGAAGAAGCAGACGGTGACCCGGCCGCGTCTGCGCGACTACCTGCGGCCGTGGAGCGCCATCCCGATTCTCATCCCGGCGGGCTACCTCACCCACTGGATGTGGGGTGACCTCGGGTGGGGCACCGGTCTGGCGGCTGCGGGCATCCTCGCGGCCGGGGGGATCGTCACCGCCGCCACCCACTCCCTGACGGCCGCGCGCACCTGGTACGCGCACCACATCGCGGTGGGAATGACCAGCACCGCGACCGGGTGGCTGACCCTGGCCACGGCTGCCGGTCCGGGCCGCCCGGTGATGGACATCCTCCTCCTGGGGGGCGCCACCCTCGCCGCCATCGCCAACGTTCACCTGTGGGCGGGAGACAAGGGGGAGTCGGAGACAAAGACCCCCGGACGCCAGATCATCCCGTGGGCGAAGGTCAAGGAGGTGCTCAGCCTCAAGGGCATCTCGATGCGCGTCACCAAGCAGACCGACGCCTTGGTCAAGGGCGAGCTGGAGTTCGAGAACGGCGCCACCGTCGAAGACCTCCAGCGGCGCCGCAAGGAGCTGGCCTCGCTGTACAAGGTCGCCCCCGGGGCGGTCCGGATCACCGAAGACCCTGACCGGGCCGACAAGGGCGAGCTGGTCATCATCACCCGCAACGTCATGAAGGAGCTCATCCCCTGGCCCGGTCTGGACGAGAAAATGGTCGGCGCGTCCCTGGCGGACGGCCCGATCGGACCGCTCGGCCTCTACGAGGACGGAACCGAGTTCGTTGACGGCCTGGACGACCGGCACACCCTCACCGTCGGCATGTCCGGGTCGGGCAAGTCGGTGTACGGCAAGGTCAAGATCCTCAACATCGCCGCTCGCCGCGACACGTTCGTCATCGCCATCGACGCCTCGAAGGGCCGTCAGACCCTCGGGCCGGTGGACGGCGCACTCGGGTGGACCGCGTTCACCCAGAAGGACGCCAAGGCCATGCTCAAGGCGTTGGAGCGCGCGGCCACGGCACGGGCGGACCACCTCGGGTCACTGGGCCTGCCGGGCTGGACTCGGGGGTGCGGGCTCGCCTACCTCCACGTGATCATCGAGGAAGCGGCTGACCTCGTTGACCTGGACGAGATCGTCAAGCTCGGCCGGATGATCCGCTCCGCTGGAGGTCACCTGGAGATCAGCCTCCAGCGAGCCTCATGGAGCAACCTCGACACCGACACCCGCTCGAACCTGGGTGACGCCATCTGCTTCGGCGTGCGCACTGAGGCTGACGCCGCGTTCGCCCTCCCTGAGCACGTGCTCGACGCTGGCGCCGAACCGCATCGCTGGCAGAACTACCAGCCGGGGTCGGCCTACGCGGCCGTCAAGGAGGCCCCGGCTGACCGGCACGCCATGCCGGTCAAGATGTTCGGTCCGCCGACCACGAAGAAGGAGGACGAGAACCGGGATCTCACCCCGGCCGCGCTCGCCCTGCCCGATCAGAACGAGAAGCTCGACGCGGTCACTCGGTCGGCGTTCGGCAAGCCGTACGAGGACTTCCTCGCCGCTCGCCGTGGAGCTGCCTCCGCCGCGACGGACACCCCGGAACAGGAGGACATGCCCGTGCGTGACGAGGTCCAGGAGGACGACGACCGGGACGAGGTCGACCCGATCGTGCTGGAGACCGCAGACGACAACCCCACGGTGGTCGGGGACCTGGACACCGAACTCACCGAGGTGGACGGGGAAGACTTCCCGCTGCCCTCCCAGGCTCGGAAGGGAACTGCGGCCTCCGCCGAACAGGCTCGCGCGGCTGTCGGAGACCTGATTGAGGAGTGGGGGCCGGGTCGGGAGTTCACCAACTACGACTTCAAGGTCGCGCTCCGAGACATGGGGATCGAGCGCAAGAAGAGCTGGCTCTACAACACCACCCGACGGCTGTCCGAGGAGGGCATCATCGCCCTGGACGACTCGGGGACCTGGGTTGTTCAGGAGACGCGGGCGCTCGTCGGCGTCTGACAACAGCGGCCCCGCCGGAGGTACCACTCCGGCGGGGCCTGATCCCTCACCCGCAGAACACGAACGAAGGAGTCACCCATCATGCCCAAGACGTGCTGCCGAACCAGCGTCGGTGTCCTGATCTTCAACGAGGCCCGGGACGCCCTGCTCATGATCGAACGGGGAACGCTCCCGGCCGGGATCGCCCCGGTCGCTGGTCACGCCCGGGACGAACACCTCAGCTACCGGGCCGCCGCTCGCGCCGAGGTCTCCGAGGAGATCGGCCTCACCGTGACCACCCTCACCCGTCTCCCGGCCGGGGGCTACCACCCGGGACGCTGCCGCCGTGCTGGGTCGGACGGCCACACCTGGGAGCTCTACGAGGCGACCGTGACCGGGGACCTCGACCCCTCGGAGCGGGAAGTTCTCCAGGCGGCCTGGTGGCGACTGGCGGACCTCCAGGAGCTCGCGGACCGCACCGTCGACCACGCGTCGGGGAGGGTGTCGGCCGCGCAGTTCGCTCGGTGGCCGGGGCTGGAGCCGGTCTGGGTCCACTGGCTCTCCGAGCTCGGGTACGTCCACCTGCTGGCCGGTGACCTCAACGCGGTTGAGGAGCTGGCGGCGACCCCTCCCGCTGAGCACGCGTCTCGCTGAACTCCGCCCCGGGGCCGCCCCGGGGCTCCATCCTGGACACCCACACGGAAGGACTACACACGATGAACCCCGAGACTGGCGACTACCTCACCCTCGTGGACGGACTGCGGAACTGGGCTGAGGGCATGGCCGCAGACCGCGCGGCCGTGGAGCTGCTGATCCAGCACGACTCCTGGCTGCGCCGGGGAGACTTCCTCAACCTGTGCGTCTACACCATCCCGGCCGAAGAGCTCCTCGACGTGAACCGGCCGGTGTCGCTGATCTCCTGGGACGCGACCGTCGCCGCGCTGGACTCCTACGACCTCCCGGCATCGGGGTCGGCGGTCGGCATCCTGCGGCTGGCGGCGTCCCTGGGAGCCGGGCACCCGGTGAACCTGCGGGACGCCCTCGTCGGTCTGGACCCGAGCAACTCCGCTGCTGTGGTGGACGCGGTCATCACCGCGACGCAGTCCGGTAAGCACGTGCTCGCGACTCGCTCTCCTGCGGCGCCTCGACGGATCGTGGACTGACGAGAACACGAAGGCCCGCCCCCACTGGGGGCGGGCCTTCCTGCGTTCCAGACCCTGTCCAAGCCGGTGTCCAAACCCCGTCCAAGCCGGTGTCCAAACCCCGTTCCAAACCGGTCTGGACACCCTCTGACCTGTAACCCCACGCCGGGGCGGTCCATCCCGAGTCCAGACCCGTCCGAACTCAGGTGGTCGGCGCCGTGGTGTCGAGGGTCGGTTCTGGGTCTCGGCGTCGGGGGAGGGGGCCGCCCCAGTGGGTGAGTCCGTCCCCGGCCGGTCGTGTGAGGGCGGCGGTGATGCCGGACAGGGAACCGCCCCGGGCGGGGGGCTGGTCCTGGTCCTGGTGCTCGTTGTCGTCCATGGGGTCAGTCTCCCGTGCGGGTCCGGGATCAGCCGGAATCGGCTACAGCGACGGTCCCTCGGGTCCGCGTCGGGGTCCCCGGGTCGGCGGCCGTGGCTGTCGGCTCGGGGGCGGGAAGCCGCGGGGCCTCTGTCGCTTCGGCTGGGGCGGGAGCGCTGCGGCTCGGATCGCTGCCCGGGTCGCTGCCTCCTGCTGGACCCTCCGGAGCGCCTGCCTGGCCTGCTCCTGCGCGGTCGCCATGGCCACGTCGGCCGCGACGGCGGACGTGATCGCTGCGGGGATGGCGTCCTGGAGACGCCGGGCCGCTGCTCGCGCGGCGCTCGCCTGCTCCTGGGCGACTTCGAGGTCGGCTCGCACCCGCCGTGCCGTTGTCCCGGCTCGCCACATGGCGACGCGGCCGGCGTCCGCGAGGGCGGCGAGGCGCTGGGCCTCGCGGCCGGCCGCGTCCGCGCGGACCTCCGCCAGCTGGTGCCGCGCCCGGAGTCGGGCCACGGCGACCTTGGACGCTGCGGATGCCGGACCCTGGCCACGCCGGGCCTCCTGCGGAGTCAGCGGCGGTGCTGTCCAGCGGGCGGCGTGGCGCATGTGAGACGAGGCTCCCGCCGAACCCCCCGCGCGCACGGACCGCGCGGCCACGCCACGGGCGGTCTCCTCGATGACGCGGGCGCTGGCACCCCGGGGCATCTGGTGTGCGGTCTCCCCGATCAGGTCGGCGTGCGACGTCGCGGCGACTGGTCGGCGCCCCCACACCCCGGCGGCCACGCGGGTGACCAGTTCCTCGGGGGCCTCCTCCTGGACCTCGTCGGCGGAGTGCCTGCCGACTGCGGCCGCGACCACGGCGCCCGGGTCGACGTCGGCCGCGACGGCGCGCTCGACCCACTCGGCGCGTTGTTCGCTGCCGCCGTGGAGCTTGGCCGCTGCGGACCTGCGGGCCGCGAGCCTGCGGGCCGCTGGCGTCGCTCCGCTCCCGGCCTTGGTGACGGCCTGGTCCCGCCTGCGCGAGTAGAGGTCGCGCACCTGGCGGGGGACGCCTGCCACCTCCCACGCGCCCGTCTTCGGGTCCTGCTCCCACTCCACCCCCAGCTCTGCGGTGAGTCGGTCCCGCAGACGGGCGCGCAGGAGCTGACCGGCTGCGGGCACGTGCCGGTAGAGCTCCCTCCCCCCGGCGCCGAGAACCCCCCACTGGCCGTCCTCGCCCTTCACCAGCGCGCTGATCATCACGTGCGCGTGGAGATGGGGATCCGCAGCTCCCCCCACGGGGCGGGCGGTGGTGTGCAGCGTGAGGGACCCGGTCAGGCCGTGGGTGCCGATCCTCCGGGCGACGTGGCCCTGGCCGTGCTGGCCGCGCTGGCCGTAGGCGGTCCACTCCTCCACGGCTGCCATGGCGTCCCGCACGGACGCCACGTAGACCTCCTCAATCCGGCGGGCGGTCTCCGGGTCGGCCAGGGCGTACAAGGTGCTCACGCTCTTGGGGCAGTCGAACGTGACGTCCCACCCGCGCGCGCCGTGCTGCTCGCGGTCCTCGGCGTGCTCGCGGGCGTAGGCCAGCGACCGGGCCGGGTACACGGCCTCGACCTCGACCCCCGTCGCCCGGGAGATCTTCTCCAGGTCGCGGACGGGCACCCCGTGCTCGGGGTCCTTCGCGACGGCGCGCTGCATCCGGGCGAGTCGGCGGGCCGACCACGAAGCCGCGGGGAGGTTCGCGCCCTGGCGCTCGATGGCGGACAGCATCGGCGCGGCCGGGAGCTTCGCCGCGTCCGACACCTTCGTCTTCCGGGTGGCGAGCTTCTGCCCGGTGCGCGGGTCCGCGCCGACCATCACGGCCCGGAGCTCGTCAAGCTCGTCCGGGCCGAACGGCGCCCCCGGGGTCCGGCCGAACACCGACCACCCGTTCCCGATCCTCTCGATCCGGCGGCCCTGGACGCGGTACTCGACGGGGGCGTCCGCGACCGTCGCGCGGTCGGTGGCGCAGTCCTCGCGGGCGCGGTACTCCGTCTGCCCTGCGGTGTGGATCGGCGTGGCTCGGGCCACGTGATCACCTCCGCTTCGTGGGGCCTGCCGGTATGGGAGCGGAGCGAGCATACCTGGGTACCCCCACAGACCCACGCGTCCCCTGCGACCCTCGGTCGGGAGACCGGGCGGGGGGTGCTGGCGGCGAGCGGGGCGGGCGTCTCGGGGGTCCGCGACGGAGTCGCTGGACGTCCCCGGGGCGGGCGGCCGCGCCCGGTTCTGCGGACGGGGGTGCCCGTTTCCTCGACCCCGGACAACGGGAAACAGGAGCGGCCACCTTGACAGCGTCAAGGTGGGGTCGCTGGACGGTTCGCGTCGCCCTGGACGCGGT
Organism: Nocardiopsis sp. iso_238; assembly: GCF_056173325.1. NCBI lineage: Bacteria > Bacillati > Actinomycetota > Actinomycetes > Streptosporangiales > Nocardiopsidaceae > Nocardiopsis > Nocardiopsis sp. iso_238. Next base: position 10,938 of record NZ_JBWBUM010000002.1, read on the forward strand.
CCTCACCGCGCACCGGGGGCTGGTGCCCCCACTCCGTCGCCCGTCATCCACGCGTAGCGCGAGCCTGCGGGGCGGTGGGGTGAACCCCGGGAGGGTGCTGGGTGGACCGAGTGGAGCGACGAAGGAGCGGAAGTCGCAGCCGCCCGGTGCCCGGGAGGGGGGCGCTCCACCGGCTCGTGGGCTAGGTCTTGACTGGATGACGGGTGGGGGAGTGGGGGCACCCCGGACCTCAGCCACAGCGCACCCGCAGACGGCGGACCCTCCCTCTCCCCCACTTTGGCGTTCCGGGGCTTCCCCGCCGGAGGCACTCTTTTCGTCGCGACGCCCAGGTCTGATGACCTGGGCGTTTTTCGCGGTCTCCGGTGTGACTGGAGCGTCTGGGGTGTGGATGTGCGCTCCCAGTCGTCTGGGGTGCGGCAGGATGGCCAGACATGACGAAGGGCCGGGAGTGGAGCCCCGGCCCGTAGTCATCAGAGTGATTCAAATGTGTTCGTTGCCGCCGGATGCGGGGTTGCCGCCCCATATGCATCTGGCCTGACCCGACCGGCGCCGCCGGTCTAGATCGAGTTGTGATGCCTAGCGTACCCGTTTCGCCCGACCGGGCGAAGACTTCCCGTGGGAAGTCGTCCACCACCCACTCACCCGCGCGTGCACAGCAGTCTCAGCCCCCACGGACGAGCGCGTCCGAACCACAGGGCAACAGAGTTTCCCCCCCCCCTTCATCAGCCACAGGCGAGAAGGGGTCTGGTGCGAAGGATCTCGCACGTCAGAAGCGTGAAGACCGGGCTGAGGAGCGGCGCTCGGATCGATTCGCGAACCGTCGCCTTCTCTGGAAGATCAGCAACGAGAAGTCG